>NZ_JARMFC010000049.1:0-620 GCF_036213205.1 Fictibacillus nanhaiensis | reverse complement strand
CCCGTTATGATTGATTCTTGAACGTCTTTACCAGCAGGTCCTTTAACCGCTGATGTAACAAGCGTTCCTGGAAGATCTGAATATGTTGAACGAATTCGTAACGGGATCTTGGCTTGCATGGCAATCTCTACAGCACGAGGATGAATGACTTTTGCTCCTTGATAAGCCATGTTGCAGATTTCAGCATATGTTACGACAGATAACGGTCTTGCATCTTTAACAAGTCTAGGGTCAGCAGTCATCACCCCTTCTACATCTGTAAAAATATCAATAAACTCAGCTTCTAAAGCAGCACCTAATGCCGACGCACTTGTGTCGCTTCCACCTCTACCAAGTGTTGCGATATCCCCAGATTGGGATTGTCCCTGAAAACCTGCAACGACTACTACTTGATGGTTTTCAAGTTCTGACTTTATCCGATCTACTTTCATATCTACAATTCTAGCATTAGAGTAGTCATCGTTCGTTCTGAACCCTGCTTGGGGACCTGTTAAGGCTACAGATGAAAGACCAGTTGTATTTAACAATCCAGAAAATACGACGGATGATATGATTTCTCCGCAAGACAACAAGAGATCTTGTTCTCTGTTAGATATTTTATTTTTATCTCCTACAAGGCT
>NZ_JARMFC010000048.1:0-5469 GCF_036213205.1 Fictibacillus nanhaiensis | reverse complement strand
ATTATTGGTTACAGTTCAAAGTCGAGGAGCAGGCTTTTTTTCTACTATTCTTAATGCGCAGTATCCATTCGATCTACGTGCGCTAGATGTTTGTAGTTCCAACCGATGAAAATGATTGATAAAAACACGAATCCGGCAGCTACATAGAACGGTAGATGTGGATTGAAGATCTCAGCTAGTTTTGCCGCCATGTAAGGAGAGATCGCCGCTCCTAAGAACCGCAAAAAGCTATATGCTGCTGATGCTGTCGATCGCTCAACAGGTGCTGCTTCCATAACAGCTGTTGTAATTAAGGTATTCGTATTCCCCAATATTGCTCCAGCAAAAACGATCGCTGAAATAATCACCCATTGAGTCGAAGTGAATAACCCCATGATTACAAGATCTGCTACAAATAAGAAAAGCATAATTGCGATAGATTTTACCGTTCCAAACTTTCTTTCAAGCATTGGGGCCATAAATACCGATGTGATCGCTAGCAAAGTGCCCCAACCTAAGAACACATAACCTAGTCCCTTCGGATGTAACCCAAGAACGAATGGAGCGTAAGCCATGATCGTAAAAAATCCAATGTTATATAGTGCCGCAACGATTCCAAGCACTAAGATTGAACGATGCTTCATCGCTTTAAACGGAGCAGATAAAGGCATTTTTTTCTTTTTCACGTCTAATTGCCTTTTCAGTTTAGGCATCAATACGAAGAGAATCATAAATGCAAGGATCATAAGAGTAGATACTCCTAAGAAGGGAGATCTCCACGAAATACTTCCTAATGTACCACCGAGCAAAGGTCCGATTGAGATTCCTAATCCTACTGCAGCTTCATACAGAATAATAGCCTTCACTGTCCCGCTGCTTGAAAGGGATACAATGGCAGCTAATGCAGTTGCTACAAACAGAGCATTACCTAGTCCCCAACCTGCGCGAAGACCGACTAGTGTCCATATGTTATCAGCAAATCCCCCTAGTGCGGATACTGTCGCGATAATAAATACTCCAGCTAATAATGTCCCTTTATTTCCTAGTCTTGACGAAACGGTACTAGTGATCAGCATCGCAAAAGCCATCACCGCATTATAGCTCGTATAAAGTAACGTTACTTCACTTGGTGATGCTTGTAGATTTTCAGCAATGGACGGTAAGACTGGATTCACCAACCCCATCCCCATAAATGCAGTTATACAAGCGAAAAAAACAGCCCATACGGAGATCGGCTGATGAAATAAACTTTGTTTATCAAGCGTAACTCCTGAAACCTTCGCGCCGCCAACACTTTGTGTGCTTGATGACATTCTCACATCTCCTCTTCATTTTAATTATCACTATAACTTATTGTATAATACAACTATATAATTGTATAGTACAACTAATTTACTGTCAAACTCACATTCTGTTGTTGAATCGTGTTCTAATCGGTTATTATATTGGTAGAGTTTTGTAAACAAAGGTGGCAAATATTCGATGAAAAACTTCATACTTGAAAAGATCGAACTTGAGATGGCCGTGCTTGTAAGGCGTGTCACTTCGATCACATCCAAAAATAAAATCGGTAATCTAGACAGATCAGCCTATCTCCTTCTGCATCAATTGTCTGTTCATGGGCCTCTTGGAGTGAAGACGCTCGCTGATAACTTGCAGCTGGATACGTCTACAGTCAGTCGACAAGCTGCATCACTCGAGAAAAAAGGTTATGTTTACAAAGTTCCAGACCATGTGGATCGTCGAGCTTACTTTCTACAGTTAACAGAATCAGGGACAGAAGATTTTAATGAATACAAACAAGCTCGGCTTGATCGTTTTAAAGTGCTAACTGACGATTGGACAGATGAAGAACGCCAACAGTTTGGTCATCTATTGAAGAAATTTAATAAAGCCATTTTAGAAAAATAAACCCCGCTAGATTAGCGGGGTTTTCCTTATCCTTATTTACCTTTTTTCATAGATATATATTCTTTAACCACTTCGAATACATAATCTTGATTAGCAGCTGCTGTTGTAGGATCATATTGGCCGCCATTCGTTTTGTTGTTTGAAAGTACGCGGATTCCGAGGAATGGCACTTCATAAGCTTTAGAGATTTGTGCAGCTGACGCACCTTCCATCTCTTCAACAGAAGTTCCAAAGTTCTCATGGAACCATTTGATACGGTCAACTTCATTGTTCCAAACATCTGCAGAACCAATTGTACCCTCAACAACTTTTCCTTTTGTATACGTATCTTTCACAGCGTGAGCCGCTTTTAAAAGCTTTGCATCTCCTTCAAAGTAACGCGCTTTTTCCGCGTTCGGATCTTCCCCAGCACTTCCTTCTGATGCCATCAAGTCCATAGGAATCCATGATTTAGGGTGTATCCCTTCTTCTGCTTCTTTGTGAGGTGTCTTTAAAGATCCAAGATTAACTGTTCTTTTTCCTAGTACGATATCAAATACGTTTAAACTTGGATCATGACCACCAGATGTACCTTGATTAATAATTGCCACAGGTTTATATTTTTCTATTGCAATAGCAGTAGCTGCTGCCGTGTTCTCCATGCCTTTACCTGTTTTGGTTACAATGACCGGATAGCTATTCAGTGTTCCTTTGTAGAAAACAAAATTTCCAGACTTTTCTTCTTTAACATTCTTTAAACGTTTTGCAAAATTCTCAGCCTCAATCGGCATTGGTCCTTGAATAATGATTGGTCGTTTTGCTTTTTCTTTTCCAGATGCTGTTTGATTGAAATTAAACCCCGCTAATGCAGATAAAAACAATACAGCTGCGATTGCTAATAATCCGTATTTCTTCATTGTATTTTACCCTCCAGATATCACGAATTACACGAATTCACTCAATAAAAATAGCCTAGAAAATGTAGATAGATTCTACCTCAGACTAACGGAGTCAAAGTATCATTATGCAAAGTAATATTGCTAAATCAAGGGATGATATACTTATTTTTCAAAAGTATAACTTCTCAACCTGTTACTTTAACTCGTAGTCCAGTTCTTTCATTGGGAACCGGGTAGAAACACTCAGACCATATTACCGAGCATATACGAGTAATTCGCTTTTATGTATGTTACTTTGATAATATAACAATAATTCCTTTCGTTTTCAACATAAAACTTAACATTTTTAATTAAATTACGTTTAAATGTTCGGATTTTAACTTAGTCTAAGCAATGAGAAGACAAGAATACATATCCGTCGCATCATCCAGAGTTACCTTTCCTTAGAATTAAATGATCCGTTTCAATCATCACATTCATGCTTTTCTTTTTAACGAATGGTCACAGAAATCAATTTATTTAGTTCAACATACAAACGGTTCTTCATATCTTCCAACTCAACTTGAGACGGTTTTATGCTATCTGCAAACATTTCTTCTCTATCTACCCACCATACAGGACCTTTTACTGGTGAGTCGTTTTCTCTTCGAGGAAACAAATGCCAGTGAAGATGAGAATCCCCATTTCCTAATAGTTCATAGTTTAATTTTTCAGCATTAAATGCCTTATAAACCGCCTCTGCTACGATACTCATCTCATTTAAGAATGTCTTCTTCACTTCGGTTTCTAACAAATGCAGTTCTTTCTTATGTTCTTTTGATAAAAATAGCGTATACCCTTTAAAATATTGATGATCTCCAATCACGACGTAACCCGTCTCCAATTCAGCAACAAAATAAGGATTTGTTTCGCTCTGGATCATCTCAATCCTTTGACAAATTAAACAATCTGTATGAGTCATTCTTATAACCTCCTTGAACTTTTATATTTTAACATAATTTTCCTTATAATTGTTTTGTAGGTTTAATCTCGTATGTAGTTCCCATAGTGCTGTTTTATTGCTGTCCCATTTTAACTCGGAGACACCTTCTTCATAACTAACCCACTTGTAGGCAGTGTGCTCTTTCGATATATTCAATGTCTGATCATAGATTTCTAAACCAAATGAGTATTCCGGTATGACGAGCACTTCTTCACCCCAAAGAAAGTGACCCACTACGTGTACGACTGGCAAAGAAGTTACCGAATCTAATTGAATTAACCGGCAACCCTCACCTAGACCTGTTTCTTCGAGAGCTTCTCTTCTTGCTGATTGTTCAGGATTCTCTCCCATTTCCCCGCCACCAGCAATTCCTTGCCAATAATTCATATCCGAACGTTTTAAAATAGCATATTCAATACCGTGCTTCCTCCTTATAAAAGGAATCACCAGAACTTGGTAAGCTGCTCTCATGCGATCTTCTCCTCCCCTTCATGTTCTATTTTTGTAACACTTACAAGCGGTAATTCTTTGAAAACTAGGCTATTATAATAATACACTTATTTTTGTTGGGGGCTTTATTTTGGAAATGAATCTTTTACAAGAAGCAACAGAATTTATAACTTCCTGTTATCAGGAATTAAATAGAACGCAGAGTGAGATTGATGATCGAATTTCAGAAATCGCACAAGAAATTCAATTAAATGGTACATACAATCACCTATCTTTTGAGATTGATTATGGCGCAAAAGTAGCATGGCGAAACAGCAATCGATGTATTGGAAGATTGTTTTGGGATCAGATGAACACGTTTGATCAAAGACATGTTGAAACAGAGGAAGAAATCTTTAAGGCAATCGTAGATCACATGAAATATGCAACTAACCATGGACGTATTCGCCCGACGATAACCATTTTTCCTCCTAAATCCAATAAACATCATGTGAGTATCTGGAATCATCAATTGATTCGATATGCTGGATATCAGATGGAAACCGGAATTATCGGAGATCCAGCATCCATTGAATTTACAGAAAAATGCATAGAGCTTGGTTGGGAACCTAAATACGGAAATTTTGATATCTTGCCCATTGTAATACAAGTAAACGATAATCTTCCTAAGTTATTTGAACTGCCAAAGTCTTCAACGCTTGAAGTAGAGATTCGTCATCCTGAGTTTGATTGGTTTCAAGATTTAAAGCTAAAGTGGTACGGTGTTCCCCTCATATCTGATATGGCTTTAGAGATCGGTGGGCTCCGTTACACGGCAGCTCCATTCAATGGCTGGTATATGGGGACTGAAATCGGCGCAAGAAATCTAGCGGATGAAAATCGTTACAATATGCTTCCAAAGATTGCTTCATGCATGGGCATAGACACGAAAAGCTCGATCTCTTTATGGAAAGATAAAGCGCTCGTTGAACTGAACATCGCAGTGCTGCATTCATTCCGAGAAGATGGTGTTAGTATCGTAGATCATCATACCGCAGCTCAGCAGTTCAAAAAATTTGAAGAAAAAGAGTCAGAGAGTGGCAGAAATGTAACGGGTAACTGGGTGTGGCTCATTCCACCTATGAGTCCTGCGACAACACACATTTTTCATAAACCGTACAAAAATGATATCGTAAAACCTAATTATTTTTACCAGCCTAAACCCTATTCTAAAGAAAAATAGACTATATAACAAAACGTCCAGATCTTGTTTGAACTGCACCCCAATTG
>NZ_JARMFC010000047.1:0-2029 GCF_036213205.1 Fictibacillus nanhaiensis | reverse complement strand
CAACTAGTAATTCATTCCACAATTCTGTTACATTTGTTCAATAAGTTTCATAAAAAAGGCGTTAATCCATCTTGGATCAGTCGAGTAGAACGGAGCCTTTCTACCTTGCGGTAAATTGTACTCCATCCCCTCACAGAACCGTGCTTGCACTATTAATGCACACGGCTCCTCCTAATCATCATTCACAGAATATAGTTAATCTCTTTTCTTAATTCATATATATTCACTTTAATTCTTGGTGAAGGTAGTGGATATTTATCAAGAAATAGTCTGAATTTATCCCATGTAAAGGACTTTCTTTGACTTCTTCTGTTAAGCCATTTAAACAGTAAGTTTTCGATTTTGCACTTGAAGTTGCTGACATTTAGGATATTATCAGTGATGCAATAATAGTTGTAATAACCTATAAGCGAGCGTCTAAATCTATCCATGATCATATGAATATCTTTATTCCTATTCTTCTTCAACCATTCTTTAGACTCTTTTAATTTACCTTGGACTTTCTTTCGATTTGATTTCCGTTTCACTCTAAATTTCCCTTGTTTACTTTTACTGCAATAGTGAGTAAAACCTAGGAAATCAAAGGTTGCCGGTTTACTATTTCCCTTTTGTTTTGCAACTTTTCCCGCAAACCGCCCAAAGGGAATAATTTTGGTTTTATCCTCGGCAATTTCCAAGTTAAATTTCTTTAATCTCAATTTCAATGAATTGAAGAATTCCTGCGCTTCGCTCTGATATTGGAAACAACACACAAAATCATCTGCATACCTCACAATGTACGCCTGTCCTTTGCACTGATTCCTCACCTTTTTCTCAAACCATAAGTCGAGGACATAATGAAGGTATACATTGGCTAGTATCGGAGATATCACTCCACCTTGCGGTGTGCCATTGTCTGTTGTGTATTTCTTTCCATCCTCCATGTAACCACCTTTAAGAAACCTACCAATTAGCCTTAGTAGGTTGGGGTCGGCAATTCGCAGTTTTAAGAACTCCCTCATCCATTTATGGTCAACGTTGTCAAAGAACCCTTTAATATCAACATCTACAACATAATTTACTGTTCTCTTTTCAATATAAAAGTTCAGTATTTTCAAGGCATCATGGCAACTACGGTTTGGACGAAACCCAAAGGAGCAGTCTAGGAGGTCATTTTCATAGATGGTATTTAGTATCTTTGTAATGCCTTTTTGAATAATCTTGTCCTCGTATTCCGGTATCCCTAGTGGTCTTTTCTTGTTTGAATTGAGCTTCGGAATATACATTCTTCTTACTGGAACTGGACAATAGCTTTTGTTTTTAAGCCTACTTACTAACTCCTCTATGTTTTCTTCTAAATTTTCACCGTACTGCTCTTTAGTCGTACCGTTAATCCCGGTGGCTTTCCTATTGGATAGTTCATGATGACATTGACTTAGTGTTTGTTTATTTAATAGATGTGCAAGAGATGTAAATTTCATTTTAGGGTCAGACTTTGCTATTTCTGCTATCCTTAGTAGTTTTGTTTCCATTTATAATACCTACCTCTGTGTGTAGTAAATGTGTCCCTAGCAAGGGTGATAACTAGGTAGCAGCCTTTTCTCCATCGGCATTACCCAACTTCATTGATACTACGCTGCTATCCGACTCCCTACATCGGCATTTGGTTTCCTTGCTTGTTATCGCTTGTACACCATACTCTTCTAAAAAAAAGAAAAAGACCGGTAGGGTCTCCCGAGTTGCCGTATCATATCAGTGTATAACGTGCCAAGGTCTATGACTCCAGAGAGGTTTTACCCTTCTTGCCTTTAACGAAGGATAAAATGTAGCTTTCTGCAGTGCGTACAGCATCAGCCCTCTCGATTTACAATCATTATGGAGCTCAATCCCTTCAACCAGTTGGCTTTCGGCCCGCTACCTAACTGTCTACGCTTAAAGACTAAAGTTACCTCTAGTCCTCCAAGACTCGCTACGAGCGAATGGCTAGTTCTTACTCGACGGGAATCCCACCCGTTATATGATACGACCTAGGCTCGGCCGCACACGCACC
>NZ_JARMFC010000046.1:0-28496 GCF_036213205.1 Fictibacillus nanhaiensis | reverse complement strand
CAAGAATCAATCATAACGGGTATTGCACATGTTTCAAACATTACTCAAATTAAAGTGTATGCAAATGATGGTCAGTATGAATTTCATACAAAAGTGTTTAAAGCCATGGCACAGGAACAAATTTCAGTAGATTTTATCAATATCAGTCCTAAAGGTGTCGAATATACGGTTATGGAAGACAAAACAGATATGGCTTTAGCAAAATTAGAAGAGCTTGGGTACGAACCAGAAGTGAACCGAGATTGTGCCAAAGTATCTGCAGTTGGAGCCGGCATCATAGGAACGCCTGGTGTGACAGCAACTATCGTAGAATCACTATCTAGCAGAAACATTCAAATCTTACAATCTGCAGATTCTCATACTACGATCTGGGCGCTCGTTAAGAAAGAAGATCTTATTGAATCAGTAAATGCTCTTCATTCCGCTTTTCGTTTGCATGAGGAAGGAGTATCTGCGAACTTACAAGAAATTGTACAGCAGCGTTTATTGAGTATTGCAGAGTGAATTCTTAGCGTTACTTCTTGGAGTATAAACCAAATTATATCCAACTAATAAGTATTGAAACCCAGTGATCTTCCTATAAGAAGATTAACCGGGTTTTTCAATATTTACATCTGTTTTACTATGTAATGTTGTCGTTGATCCATGTAGATTATAAAAGCAGATAGGAACAATAGGAATATTTAGAGTATGACTTTACACAACTTTCAAATATTAAAGAGCTAGATATAAAACAAAGGTTTTTTAACTAATTTAGTTCCTTAAATGCTTCCGGTTATATGATAATAAAGTCTTCAGGCTATAACCAATGCGAAACTTACCACCCCCATTTCTGCTAAACCATTAGTGCTTAGTTTGCCTATTCCAAAACTTTTCCTTATAATCTTTGAAGAGCTCTTAAAACAGTATTCATGGTGGTACGAATTTTTTCACAATTTCGTTCTTGAGTCGTCTCTTAGAAAGTGTTATTTAAAAGGATGTTAGTTTGACAATTATTCAGAACAGCTTGCTCCGATATGTACCAATGTGAATCTGACACTCTTCACGAATTGTAGAACGCTTAGCGTAACGATTTTTTTGTTTGTATCCATTAAATACAATTTTCTTTTAAAACCATCACATAACTCCATAGAATTTTGTTTCTTGTTACTTAGATTTTTTACGCCCTTCGGCACTCTAATCTAATAGCCGTGATTATCCATTTATTTTAATGAGCAGGTCTAATAAAGATAGTTTTAAACAATGAAAGTGAGGCAAAATGAATAAACGAGAAATAGAATTACTAATAAAATTTATAGCAGCTATAGTTCTTGTACTGCTAATTCAAATATCTAACTAAAGGTAAACGAAACCTGACTATAGGGTTTGTGTATAATGAGGAAACGATAGAGCAACGTAAGGACTCAACCTCATTTTGGAATAATGAGTGAATGGAAAGGAGAAAAGATTGCTAGTACGTTTGGAAAACTTTAAGACAAAACGTGTTGAAAAAAGTTATTCTCTGTATCCTTTTATTTCACCTGTACTTTAGCCGTAAAAAACACAGTCCTCAATAGAGAAGCTGTGTTTTCTTCGTGCAAATTTCAATTTGCCTTCTTTTTCAATGGAAGCTTTTCTTCTTTCTTCCATTTGAAAATACTATTTAATACACCATAAATCTTCTTCGATTCTTTTGTGAGCAAAGGGCCCAGTATCGCTAATATCAAAACATACAGTGCGGAAAATGGTTTTAATACAGAAGCTAAACCTCCTGCCATTCCAATGTTCGCTACAATGATGGAGAACTCGCCCCTTGAAACAATCGTTAGTCCGATATTTGAGGAGGCTTTATGAGATAGTCCCGCTTTTCTTCCTGCAATCATTCCAGCTACAAAATTTCCAATGATCGTTATCAGTACAGCTCCTAGCGCCAGCCAAACGGCTCCGCCTAACGTGAACGGATCTATACTTAATCCGAAGCTGAAAAAGAAAATCGCACCAAAGAAATCTCTGAACGGTATAACCATCTTTTCGATGCGTTCACTATGTTGAGTTTCAGAAAATACAAGTCCTAACAGAAGAGCTCCGATCGCTTCTGCTACGTGGATCGTTTCTGAAAATCCTGCGATAAAGAACAACGAGGCAAAAATCACAATAATAAAGATCTCGTTCGATGTGATATTTAGCAGTCTGTTTAGATGCTTCGTACATGTTCTTGCAATTACAAAGAACAAAATCATATAACCAAAAGCGATTAAAATGGATTTGGTTACCCCTAAAACAGAAGTCGCATCTCCTAACACTAACCCCGAAATAATCGATAGATAAACAGCTAAGAATATATCTTCGAACATGATGATTCCGAGGATCAGTTCTGTTTCAGGATTCGCCGTACGCCGGAGATCAACAATGATTTTCGCAACGATCGCACTCGAAGAGATGGTGATAATTCCAGCTATGATAAGCACCTCTAAAAGAGGAAAACCAACCATATAAGCGTAGATCAATCCTAATGAAAAGTTGATTAGGATATAGATGCTTCCACCAACAGCGATATTTTTTCCAGATCGTACTAACTTTCCGACCGAAAATTCTAAACCGAGATAGAACAGTAAAAACAATACACCTATCCTACCAAAAAAGGTAATGATCTCGTTGCTGTTAATAAACGTAAAATCCAAAACGCCAATAACAGGGGCATGTGGACCTACAATCATCCCGCATATGATGAGAAACGGAATGATAGAGAAGTTTATTTTATTTGCGAGTAGAGCAGCCAGCGCGATGATGATTAGAGCTGTACCAACTTCTAGTACAAGATGATTTGTCATTCACTGCTCACCTCAGCTGAGAACATCTCCTTAATGATTCGTTTAACACCATGTCTTTCGCCAGAGATAACAAGCATATCTCCAGAGTCGATCATTGTTTCAGGACCAGGGTTCAAGACTTTTTCATTTCCTTTGATGATGGCAATGACTGACACTTCATATTTTTGACGAATATCTAGTTCTCCGATCGTTCTTCCAACCGCAAACGCATTAGATTCAACTCGATACCATTCAATCATGAGCTCATCAAATGCCATTTCAATCGTTTCAAGGGCTTTTGGCCGATAGATCATACCACCGATTATGGCAGCAAACTGTCGAGCTTCTGTATCACTTAACGTAACTGACGAAAGACTTTCTTCATAATCATGTTTATCAAAATGATAAATTTCTCTTCTTCCATCATCATGGACAATTACAACGACTTTATCTTTATTTGATATCTCTATTTCAAACTTTCTACCGATACCAGGTAGTTCTGTTTCTTTAACGATCATAACAATCTCCTTTTGTTCGTATTTTTAAGCACAATGAAAAAACGTTCGGAAACATGTTTTTCGATGCTATAAATAAAGGTTCTGCTAAATAAACCTTAAGTTAAAGGCTTTTTAAAGTTAATGAGATTGTTTTGTTTGTCAGAGGTAATTCGATTGAAATTGATAGGGGGTAAGACGTGCAATCTTATTGTTCTCTTGGCTGTATGATGGGAAAACGAAATAATCATGTGATTCTTCTAATGGTGTTTGGATATCCGTATAAACAGCTTTTACGGACTTTTTTAACTTCTTACTCTTGGTTGGATATTCGCCAATAATCGTGGATTCATCGATCGACGCTGAGGATAGTTCATAAACGTCATTATGAGGTGGCGAGAACAAATTTTCCATGTTGTAGTTAGGAAAAAGTGATGTGAACACAAATACATACAATAAAGCCAACAGTGATATTTTCCGCAATTTCTTACTCCCCCCTTTCTTTTTTACTACCTCAATAATACCATGAAACCACGCGTTTCTGAAGTAAAGTGAAAAAGCCACCTCTTTTTAGGTAGTTTTTTTATCTAACTAGTTCGTCCTATTTCGTTTTGTATCACTGGTATCTATGGTGTTTTAAAACATCGTTGGATATCAGGACGTGTCTTTAGTTGAACCGCTACTCCTAGTGAAATCTAACGGGACAAATCCAACAAATAGCGCAACAAGTAGTCCGGTTGTCCACGGACTAGGAAGAGGTACTTTTGTTCTTGGATGAACCGCTGACAATTTACTTGAAAGAAGCCCATCACGGCTCATCGCATATAACGATCGTGTCTGACCGAACATCATGATGATTAAAACCGTTGTATTATCTATAATTGCTCCCAACGGTATGAAACCCACTGCCCAATCTTGATCAATTGCAAAGTAAGCTACTTGAATTTCACCAAACTCCAACAGGATTGGTCAGGATGAAAAATGCATACAAAGGGCTTTTTACTAATTACTCTCTTGCACTCACTCAATAATCCCGTTCCCATCTATTTGTACATCTACAGAACTTGAAAAATCAACCTTCTGATAATCCTTACTCCAATTTAGCTTTTCCCATGTAGGATAGTGAAAAGCCATTAGTTTCCTACCGACTCCAAAAGTATCGCTGTTCATTTCCTGTATTTTATCGATTACTTCTTGGGTGTTTTTGGTGAAGATTTTAGACAACTGGTTCTCAAGTTTTTTTATCTCAGCAGGTGAATCCAAGTTATCAAGTGGGTATTCTGTTACAACGACATTTGTTTTTAACTTGATATGAGCAGAAATCTTACCAGAAGGAGTTACTTTCACCGTAAAATCTCGTTTGTTTCTTTTCACTTTAACACTTATGAAATTCCATACGTTATTTTCATGTTTACTGCTGATTCTTTCAGTTGTTGATAACTCTTTCATAGGTTTTTCACCAGTGAGTAGAATATAAGAAACCGATAAAGGTTCTTTAATCGTTCCTACCATTTTGCTTTTATGGAAAAAAGCGAGTCCAGCAACCCTTACTGTTTTTTCAAGCGGTTCAAATAAAGGAAGCACAAAATCTTGCCCCGGATCAAACATAACTGGACAAATCGTCTGTAAATTATCGGTAGGTATAACAGCATCTCGTTCAGCGCTCGTAATTATTTCTTTTAAATATTCCCCGATACCAATAGTTTTTATTGGTTCTGTATACTTTGAATTAATTACCTCAGATGCACTTCCTATAGAGACTACCATTTTTGCGTTTAATGCAGATTTCGGATCGCGATAAAAAACATCCAGAATCGGATAAATATCGTTTTTAGCAACTTCTTCTCCTAGTACCAAAACTTGATTTTTAGTCGCATCTAGCTGTTCACTTACTTTTCTATCTAACCTAAGCCGGCTTTGACGGGCGGTTTGCCCTTCACCTGAAAACACTTGATTAATCACCGTCCCTCGGCCGGAATCTCCTAAGAATGCTTGTGGGACAGATACTGTCGTAACGACTTTACCGTCTTCTGTATAATCAATGCCGCCTGCTGTAATCAATTTAGTCTGACTTAACATATGTTGATCCCAGCACCCTGTTAAAAAGATTATAGCTGGAAGCAGGAATATACATTTTTTCAACTTTTATTCCTCCTGACTCAGAAAACCTTCAAGGAGTAGTATGTGTACTGTTATTCGTAATAATTCTTAATCAGCTGAGCCTATTAAAAAGGATTTTTACAATGACCAAATCACCGTTAGCCAATCTGCAATAAAATTGTTTGATATTATTTTATTCGTTACCATCCATTCCTATTAATTCTGATACCCATAACATTAAAATAGGTGAACAAAAAGGAGGACTACTAAAAAAGACGATGTTAACGGGATGACATCTCCGCACTATTTTTCAAGAGCGTCATTTGTTTCTTTAGTGTCCGTTTAATAATCCCGCTAAAAAGAATATTAATGAGTTTACCAAATAAAGTTTTACTTTCTATTTTTTCAGTCAAATGTAACCTGCAGCTTTTATCCGTCAGTGCTTCGATGCGATAAATCACTTCGACTAGAAATGCCGAGTGTTGAAGCTGAATTCCTAAAAGATTGTTTCTTTTGTACTCAGTTACTTGTCCCTCATACTCCTGTATACGGCCTCCTTCTCTGAGACGCTGTTTAAACTTAGTACCGACTGGATTCGTTGGATCTAATGGTGACACAAATTCTGTACTTTCAAGTCCACTAATCCATTCCTTTTGTTTTTCTTGATCATCTAAATATGTAAATACTGTTTCAACAGGTGCTTGGATCTCCAATTGCATGGTAACTAACATCTCCTAATTCCTCCTTTGATTATTATAGGTATTGACTTGTAATACTTTAGCCCTCATTTTAAAATTGATCTACGCCAAAAGGATAAATGGCTTATTAGAAATTTTTTTGTTACCTCATCAACCTGGCATCTTCATCTTCTTTTCCTCTTTTCTTTCTATAAAATTTCATTTATACCTTTTTAAGCCCCATACAATGCTCATAATGTGACAATCCTTCTTAAATTTTAATAAATAGACCATAATCAAAATAAAAGTAGTTTATTTCAAACGTGATTGATTAAAGTTGGCTTTACCGTTTAAAGTCAAACGGTATATAACATTTCCCCGTTTACCTCTTCCATTTGTAGAGAGAATGCTCCTTTAAAACAACATGCACCCTTCACTCAACCTATGGTGTCTGTAAGCACTCACTACAATTAATATGTACCTAGTGCACAATGATTATATTTTTAACAGGGCATGAAAATAGACGATCTCTTAAAAGAGACCGCCTAGGGGGATAGCTGATAAACAGCTCATACATATTATTCCTCGTATGTTAGAATTGTGAATTGAGAAAGATTACCCAGTTTCACTTTAACTCTTTAGTGTAATAAGTTAATAAACAGATTTATTACTCTATAAAGAAATGGTTGGTGGAATGTTAAAGTGTTACTAACAAAGAAAAAATACAACAATAAGATTGGAAATTTAACAATTCCATTTGTTTGGCGTGAAGAATTTAAAATGGATTGCGGCGTTGCATTAGGAATAGACCTTATTGGAAATATTGTGATTATCGATAAGAGAGAAGACAGAGAATATACTCGAGTGGTAACTGACAAAGGGAAAATAACAATCCCGATAGAATTACGGCAAGAACTAGGATCTAAACTCTATAATGTATTTGTTATCCAAACAGATGAAAAGATCCTATTAACACCCATAACACTTTAATGGCGTTTTCTTTGGTCTAGAGTTCATCGACTTGTGCTGATATATCTTTGTACTTTTCGCTGACAATCATTTTTCATGTATCCTTTTTAAAAATTCTTTATGAAGGGAAGGATTTCTATTATAACTACTTCCAAAGTACTTACTATCTCAGGTAACAAAAGTTCTGAAGTCTTCTTACATAAAACAAGTGACAAACGTTTTATCGTTGCCATTCCTGACCTTCATTGGTCAGCTGAGTTTAAAGATATCGATCATATCGCTATTCAAAAAGAACATTTAAATAACTCTTTAAACTTCCATTTATTCTCTGGCGATACAGAGGAGTTAGTAGATTCTATCATTTCCATAGTTGAACGAACAAGGTTTGAGTAACTGTGCAACTTTATAGATTATGTGTAGGTGCTAAATTCAAAAAATGTATTAAAAAGTAATAGTTATTTTATAGAAATTGAGGATAAGGCTAACTGTTGCACTTTTTTAATTGAAAGATACTGAATAAAATCATCTTCAACAGAACATACTATTATTACACCTATATTCCACAACAAGAGTATCCTTTTCAATGTAATTGTCAAAAAGAAGCCAAGGTATGCATGCATACCTTGGCTTCTTTTTATCAATACCAGATGATATCTCAAAGGGAGTAACATGAGTAACGATTGGTTTAAGGAACAGTAATATTCCTGTAAATTAATAAAACATGCACTCAAGTGAACTTGAACACATGTGGCAGAAAAAACCTATCTTATTGAAGAGCTTTTCCTTTTTCTTAACTGTAATGAATTCTTAGAAATGTTTGATCAGTATGTGAGGATAATCTTTGTTTTTTCCTCCGCAGGAGTCCTAGGTCTAGGTTTTGGGACTTTATCAAAGTACCCAATGTGTAATGTTGCTACTACTTTTTCACCTGGTTCAATCCCAACCGCTTTATGAAACCTAGGGTCCCAGTTGTAGTTGTTTGTTTTCCAAATGACCCCAAGTTGTTTTTCCCATGCTAAGAGCTGGAAGTTTTGAATCAGTGCTGACGTTGCACAAAGGTCCTCTTCCCACTGTTTTGGTCTCGGATCCGCCTTCATGACCACTAGTAAATGAGCGGGAATATTCATGATATAGGTGGAGAAATGCTCTGCCTTTTTTTCTTGTTCTTCCTTAGAGAATGTTTCTTTGATAATCGCATCTGCAAGAGTCTTGCGTCCATCCTCTTGGAATAAGATAAACCTCCAAGGTTCTCTTAAACCATGATTAGGAGCCCAAACTGCATCATTTAACAATTTCAGTATAAGTTCAGTGGAGACGGATGCGTCCTGTCTAAACTCTTTGATTGACCGCCTTTCTCGGATAATTTTTGCTACGCTCTCGCTTCCAAATCCCATTTCTTCAATATGCTTACTTTCCATGTTTCCTCCCTTTCCCCACTGGTGTTCATTTTATAATTTGACTGCATACTATTTGCTTTACTATCGATTCCCTTGGATATGAGGCTCCTGATTATACGTGTTCACAACCATGATTTAAGTAGAGATTTTAGCAGCATTTTCTTATAACAGAGGGGATTTTCCTATAGCTTTCCATTTTTCATTGAATCAGATGAATCAGAAAGAAGTAATGCAACCCTTCATAAAGTGTTGTTCTTTTTACTCTTAATTCTAGCTACAATGTCTGATGTACATTCCACTGTTTGATTTGATTTAAATATGAAAGTGTTTCAATTGAAATTGAAATTCATTCTCAATTATACATAATTTTAGTTATTATGACAATCCATTCAAGTAACAACTTGTTCTATTTCCCACTGTGAAGAATTTGACCTGTTACCTTTCGACATTGAGAAGAAAAATACATCAAATCCATCTCGTACTCCACTATGTGTTAGCTCCAACATTCGGTGTGCCCAATATTTCCATATCAAACATCTGTCATATTTTGTATAGGTAGTTAAAAATCTTTACCCAAGCGTAAAGCATCAACTCATCGCTCCCCGTATTAATAACCTTGAATACACAAAGATCATGATAGGAGGAACCTTTAACCACGCCTATATTATATATTATTATATATGTTAATAATGACATATATTTCAATGTTATCTTGCTATCCTTTTAACGCTTATATGTCTAAGAACCTTAAAACTGAGTCCATTTTTTTCTTAACAGGCAATTGCTCCAACTCACTTTCTCTAAATTATCATTACTACATATAGAGCATCTGACCATAGTTTGTTAGAAACAAATAAAAAAAGCATAGCCCATATGCTATGCTTAGAAAATAATTAAGAATTTCTGGGAGCTTGAACATAAATCAATTCCTAACAATCCCCCTATTCAGTTTTAGTTATTCGAAGTCTATATGGACAGCCTCTTTACCCCTTTGACCAGAGCTTTGCTCTGGCTTTTTTATTGGCTTTTCATTTACTCCCCACAACTGCGAATATAATAGTATTACTAGATACATACTAACTACCCTAATTAAAAAAGAGGGTGTTTTGTTTGAATAAATGGGATTACCTCATTATTGGCTTTATCTATTTAATTCCAGTTGTATTTATTGCAGTTGTATATGTATACGAGATTTTCTTGTAACTTCCTATCACTCACCAACAGGTGTAAATTAAAGAATTTTCATATAATCAGATGTGCATTTATGATATATAACTTGTTATCGTACCCTTTGAACTACACAGATACATTCTTTACCTGTCCCCTGAATTTTTCAAACTAAAATTAATCCATTACCACTTCTACCTAACTAAGTTTATAGAGACTTCCTTTAATAAATCATTATTGCGTGTAACATAATTATTGATATGGAGCTTTATGAACTTTCTGCATAAATAGTTCTGGGTTATTTATCTGCTCAAATCCGAATTTTTGATATAGCAGATGTGCATCGTTTGTAGCTAACATAAACCTGCGAATACCTTGGAGTTCGGGATAGGCAGTAATGATATTCATTAACCATTTTGATAATCCTAGCCCACGATAATCAGGCTTTACAAACACATCACATAAATAAGCATATGTGGCTAAGTCGGTTATTACCCTAGCAAAACCAACTTGTTCAACAGAGTGCTTACCCAATTCACCTTTATAAACCCCAAAACATAAGTGGGTGTTCATGATAGATTTAATCACAGTTTCTTTCGGTATGCCTTTTGACCAATAAGCATCTAAACTTAAGAAATGAAAAATCAGATCTATATCTAAAAATTCTTTATTAGTAGAAATAGAAAAACCTTCTTTAGTCCATATAGCCATTTGTTACACCTCTTATATTTTTAGAAAACAAGTCTATCAGACCAGAACTTGAGATGTACTGTGTCTTGTTAAAAAAACTATTCTGAATTCCGTAATTTACAGTTCCACCGCTTGTTGTCTGCACCTTCTTTATTAAATTTTACACTTATTCTCTTTCTTTTTTAAAACGAAGAATGCATTCACGTACTTACATACTATGTTATAACCATGTACTTCTTTACTTTAATAATGCAACCGATTGCGGAATAACACCCCCAATTGCACCTTTCTAAGAAAATCGCGATTATAACTTTTTCTCTGTAATGTATATAAATCCCTTTTTCAATATTGAACGAGCAGAAAGTGTATATTTCCAATTGGGAGATAAGGGATACAGTAGGTAAGAGTGACGTTGAAGATTGATGTAGAATTTACTATGTAAGAGATGAATAAGTAAACCCATTAAGTTAGGATTTTATAGTAACTTGCTCCAGTATAATCAAATCCTCTTGACAATCTAATTGATTCTTTAATCGATTTCACTTCTATCTTAGACATAAATTAGTTTCGTTGAAGACTTTCAATTTACACACTCTAAAGTAATTAATTTCCTACTACCCTACTTGATTATTGGCGTTCCTTTGGCCAAGAACCTTGTAGTTTACGAATGTATACAATTTGTCCAACATGGTACACATTGTGTAAAATTTGACGAGAAAGAAGACCTACATGCTCGTCGGTAAGGCTGCTGTTGTCAAAACCAGATAATGTATCTCCTAATTTCTCACAAGTAAGGCTAGTTTCTGACAAGATCATCTTCCAATCTTTTGACTCTCCAATTTCTTCGAATGAATTTACAGCCATGAGTGCCTTCCATTTAGAATCAGCTGTTTCTCCGATATCTCCAAATGAAGCATTGTTAAAAGATGACGCTTCTTTTGGCGAAGTGTCAATGAGTTGTTGAATAAGCAGATTATTATAAAAGTTGAGATGGTTTACTATCTGCCTAATGGTATTACCTCCTCCAGGAGGTTGCCAGCTCACATCGGTTTCATGCAAACCCTGTAGAGCAGCATCTAAGGGTAAAAACCAAGTCTCTTTATTCCAACTAAATTGAAATTCCATACGAAAAATATCAATAAGTTTCAAGTTCATTAGGCTTCACTCCCTACGTTAGTCGCAACATAGATTAAATTGATAATTAACATTGATTTTCTATTCCCTAAAAAGAGAGAATACAGCACTGATAATTAATATTATTTTTCTACTAGTATGATTGTAATGCAATGAAGACTAAATCCTTGGATTTAATCAATACTTATTGGAATATAACTCCTTCAATTATTCGTAAAAAAATAGGTAGCACAAAGGCTACCTACCATTTGAATTAAAATAAATGCTCGTATATTTAATCGTGAAGTAAAGGATCTTATATGATAATGAGGATCAATCTATAAAGGTAATAAAATCAAAATGATATTTTCTAATACATCCGCTTAACTTCACAGTCTATTTTTTCATTTCAGTTCCTAAAAAAATGATAGTGTTATCATTACTTTCACCAAACTCGTACCCTCTTATACAACATTCACTTATTATTAATAACTTATAGGGAAAAATGATGATTCATAATCCCTCATGTTATTTTTTCTATTCTAAAGCCCCTAAAAATCTGAATTTTATAACTTACTTGTTGCCTATTTCCAAATTTTGTGGTTCCTTGTATAATCATTTTTATTAGTTTCATATAGATTGGATGATAAAATGTATACATGTGAGCAGTTAATAAGAAAAATTGATAATTTAAGAGATGAATTGATAAATATATCATACAACATGGATTGTTTATCAGATCCTGAATTGGTACGTAAAAGCCAAGAATTAGATAGACTCATTTCCTTATTCCAATTAAAGCATTATAAAAACTAAATCTTGTAAATCTATAAATTAAATCCTTCCCTATAAATGGTTATTACCTAAAATTATCGTTCATCTATTAGTACCTTTTTAATGGTAAGCGCTTTCTAAAATAGTTAGTTTTTTGTAAGAGACAACACAATTACTTCACAAGCTATTTTCTTTCGTATGAATTCTGTATTACTATTCAAGAAGTTCTAAGACCTTACAGTATTAACTTCATACCTATCGGTAATTCCCTTTTAAACAAACCTTACACCCTAATCCATTTACTCGGTCTCGTACCCTAGCCGTGTATTCCTCCCCGCATTTTTCACATAACCACCATACGTTGTTAAATGAAGTAACGGAAACCTCCTTTGGTGTATTAGATCTTTCAGAAAAAAGAAAAGTGTTTCGAGTGGGATGCCATTCATTTGAAATTTCTGGATACAAATTATAAAGAGAGTTGTAAAACTTTGTACACTCTGGACACTTTGATTGATTTTTTACCCTTTGGCGTACCCTCTCACTCCAGATATGCCCTTTTTCACATCTCCAAGTTGCCTCTTCGTTCGAGTTATGAACCACCTCAGAAGCACTCTTTTTGTTAACTGAAGTAAACCATTCTTTAGAGAGTTCCGGGTGGATAGTAGCTAAACAGTTATCCTCATTTGCTTTCTTATCTGAACAATATACACAAACATTTTTAAGGTTATGTACTCGATTTTTAACCGTTTCTTCCCACTCGTGTCCTCTATTGCACATCCACCATCTTTTGGGCCAATCTTCATAAGCGTCTATTTTGTCTGTGGTGTTTTTGAGGTTAAGCGTAGGATGCCACTGAAGTGCGAGTTCAGGATCAACTTCACTTAAATAAGTGGTTTGAAAATCTCCTGTCCTATTTCCTCTCTTAAGAGCTCTCTCTTCCCTTAAACATTCCGAACAATCAAGATTTTTCTTATAACGCTCCCGAATGGTTGCACCCCATTCGTGTCCTCTAGAACAGATCCACCAGATGTACTCATAGCTGCCATACGTTGTTTGATGTGATTCTATTCCTTTATTTTTTGTGGGATGCCATTGCAATAACAGTTTTTCAGAGATTAATGGTTTTGAGTTCATAGCTTCACCTTCAAATTCATTAATAATTACGTTAGAAATAATTCATATTTACTAGTTTGTAAAGTATTTATAATTAATTATACCTATTATTGAAAGTTAAGTACTTGGGAAAATAGTATCAAAAACAACCTGATAAAGTGTGTACTTAAAAGTTAATTTTCCCAAGTATTATTTCAAATCAATTAAAAATCAAATTGAATGTATAAAACCTCAATATTCGTATCTCTTTTTTTGTTAAATAAACCTTCTACTTTTTTCAATACTAATAAACCTATTCGTACACTATTCAATAGAAGATAGAATACTTTCTTGTTCAGAATGATAGAAACGCCTCTTCAAATAGTAGTCTGTTACGTTTTCGTACTGATACCCTGTGTATTGGAATGGATTACCTTTTTCAAGCTACAATAAAAAAGCTTGTAGACATGATACTTGGTCTACAAGCTGAAACAGCGATTCCATGCCACGATTCAGTAATTATTTTATTACGGTCTGATCGTATGTTGCTGCAAATTACATCCATCAATCTCTGTGATTGCTCCAAATTGTGTAGAAGAATGGAGCTCACTTATCGATAACTATTATGTCTAGGTGAAAATAAGTCATCGTTAGCACTTCTAACATCCGAAAAATGATCAACATTAAAATGACCATCAAGTATTTCGTTATGATGCTTGATAATCTGCTCAGCTCCTAAACTTGAAGAATCAGTCGTCGAATGTCCATCTTGAACCAAAGTGACATCAAAGTTATTTACGGTTGCAGTCCTTACCGCAGTGTCTATACAGTGTTCTGTCTTACACCCCATAATCACTAAGTGTTCAATCATTCTTTCTTTCAAATACTCTAACAATGGCGTTCCATAAAATGAATTTGTTGCTTCTTTATCAAAGATTATCGAATCAGTAGGCACATTAATGTCCTTATGTACTTGAAATCCTGTACCTCTGCCTTCAGCTACGTCTTTATCTCTTATAAATACCACTAAAGAATTAGATGTAATTGCTTTGTTGATAACCAAGTTAATATTTTGTATAAGTTCTTCTTTGTTGAAAACACTTTGTTCATTTTCATTACCCTCAATTAACTCTTGTTGCGCATCAATAACTAATAAAGCTTGTTGCAATAAAAAAACTCCTTTACACTATCTTTTAATCTTGCTCCAGATATCCTAATGTCTCCCCATTTTCACCGTGCATCTATGAATCTAGAAAGTAATATCCTCGCATTTAATATCCCGCCTAGTAAATATTCAAGAAAAAAGTACAATACTCCTTCTTACAACTTTATACCCCTTTACTTTTCAGTTAATATGTCAGCTATTCTTTCCTCGATACCTATTGATAAAAAACCCCATGAAGCTCACGAGAGAATACCTCATAGGCAAAATTGTAAATAAGAAAGTAATAATGAAAACGATCACCTGTTCATATTCATTACACAAGGAGGTGAAAATATGAACAAGTACCATAAACTTGATAAACTTTCAAAATTGTGTGAAGAACTTCAATACCATATATATATGGGGAAAGTAACTTCTGATAAACACGATCTAAAATTCACATGTGACTTGCTATTTAGGAATATGATCATGATCTTAAATCTACAAAAACAGGATAAAAATATAGACACTGAATACGGCTATATCCTTAATAATTTGTTAGCCGCACATACGCATCTTACAAATCAGAATACAGAGAAAACGAGAAAAAAATTCAAAATACATTAATAAACAGGCTCTTCATGTATCGTGAAGAGCCTGTTTTTTAAAGAAGTTTAATCTTTTCTTATTTTTAATGATAGGCTGTTTGAATGTATGTGTTACCTCTAAACATAACTCAATACCTCGAATGTTTTTTATCTTTGTGGTGTTTTTCATGTTTTCCCTTTAAAGATTATCCGTTTTCTTGATCATCGTTATAACACCTTTTTATATTTTACAGACATCTAATCTATCCAGTTCATTAATATATGTTTCCTCAAGCTCACTAAAAGAAAGCTCGTATAGCTGTTTTCCATCTCTTTTATAAACACCCAGCTGTAACAATGTCGCAATTATATACTCTTTATATTGTGAGCTATGTGAAAAATCTGCAGTATTTATGTTATCACCCACCTAATTGATAATGATTATCAATTTCATTTTAATTGATTATCTTTAAAATTTCAATAACTTAGTTAGTAACTCTAGGTTGGATGAAATGCTTAGATTGAATGACCTATATCAAGCCCAATCTTTTAAACATAGATACAATATAATGGGTTGTATTTAAAATCAAAATTGGATATAATGTAATTGAAAGTGATTATCATTCTCGGCGGATGACAGTGTATGAAAATAAAAACAGCCTGGCTAGAGGCTGTTTTATCCTTAATGATTATTGTCGCTTAAATGTCTTGCAATCTGTTTCATCACTAGAGTCCGCTTTATTTCCCGTGTTACTAACTACATAAATCTGAGAAGCACCGCATCTGTTACCTTTCTCATTATATACACAGTTATTTACTTCACATAATACATCTTGTGCCATGACTTTTACCTCCCTTCTATTAATATTCCAAGTATACCCCTTTTCAATATTTGTAAAAGCGATATTTAACAATAAAATAATTTCACCTTCAATCTTCTGTGTACTTCCTTGTTCAAACGGCATAGCTCATCATTTTAATTAAGTAGAAATCAAAATACAGAAATGTCTAAGTCTGATAAGATTATTTAACCCTTACTCGAAAAAAATTATCTTTTAGCTAAATAGAACATTGTATAAAAAGGCGCATAGGCACTTTACCGATCCGCCATAAGTAATTCTGCAAGACATGCAGCGGCATTAAGTAAAAGTACATACAAAAATTAACCTTTCATTAGAGCAGCCAGCAGGGCGAGTTACTTTTTGGTTACTCCTCTGATCAATAAAGACTTACAATGTGAGAACAAAAGTGCGAGTTGAGGTTCTTACTTGGTACTACCAACTGCTTAAACACCTGTTAAACACAGATAAAAAAGGGTGAGAATACGCTCTCCCCCTCTCATTACATGATTCACCCCCATCGGGGTCAGTGTACTCCACGAACAAACTCGTTTGATCACGGAGTACACTGAGTTTTTTTTAGAGATCCAAACAATAATCTCTATTATCTACTTTTTTAACAGGTTTTTCACCTTATCAAGATATCTTTCTTTTCTTCTATTGTTAAGATTGGTTTCTCGTCCAATAAGTCATCAATAGCTTAAACGCTTCTTTATTAACCCTTTGGAGAACATGTAAACAGGATGCTTTAAGTAACTCTATAAACAGCAAGGATTCATAAGAATCCCTGCCGCTTTCTTAATAACGATGTTCTGTATCTGGTCGATTTTCTCTCGCGCTAAGCACCGCATGAATCTTCATATCTTCGAGGTTTAGTCTTTCCATCTCAACTTCTACGTTTTGTCTTTCTTGCCCGTCTAAATCCCAGCTTAACCCTAGCAGATAAGTGAGCTTACGTGTAATTTCTCTACTTCTCTGTAGTAACACCTCATCACTTAGATGTTGATAATTCTCCATCTTCACTTCATGAACTGTAATCTTCATTTGATCTTCTCCCTTCTTTGTTAAAGAAGAGAAAATCATTACACGAAAAGAATCGTCAAGGGACTTGAAGTTTGTGTAAGTTTTCGCTTTATAAAAGTTCACAAAGTTTGCTTAAAGAGTAACGGCAAGCATCCCTTTACGCTTCTCATGAGTAAATGATTACACTAAATGGACAAAGAGGGAGCGATATCTTTTGACTTTGAGGTTTTGATGGTGAGTATTTGAGATGTATCTACTTTTTTTCTTTTACGTATCTTGATTTGAACATCAAATTTCAACCATAAATAATTTACCTCAACTGGTTAGTTAAACAATTGTTTTAATTCACTTACATCTTTCTCTACATATCCTTATTACTCTAATCCCATATACGTACTCGTTTTACACCCGCTGATCTTAAATAATCCAATAATTGACCGGTATGTACAGATTCGTGATAAGCGATCCTGAGCAGCATATCCCCTAGCTCTCGTATATAGCCTGATTCAGAACGGTCAATCTTTATCTCAGATAACTCTTCTTCAGAAAAGGACTGTACCGTTTGTAAAAATTCATCTCGGTAAGTCTCCGCAAAAACCAATTCTTCCATCACATTGGTGTAGGGTCTGTTTTCAAACGGAGAGTCGAAGATAGCTATACTTCCTCTGTTCTGAATAGCCAGGTGGTAGTAATGCTCGCTTTCAAGCACATGTCGTATCATCTCTATACAACTCATCGCTTCTTCATCTGGCTTCCAATGGAGTTTTTCTTGAGGAATTGACGTCCAGACTTTAATACTTCGTCTTCTTACTTCGTTCAAATTTATGACTAGCAGATCTTTTGCATTCAAAATGTTCCACCTCCGATAATTCATGTGTTGATTATACCGTTTGGAACGTTTCTTTTGGAATTTTTACTCCTAAATGATGTGAAATTTTAGTAAGTTTGGATTACTTAGGAGAACAAAATCCCCCCCTATCCTTTAACAAGAATACGTTCTTTACTGAAAAAAGCCACCTCTCAGGCAGCTTCCCTTTACAAGCAATATTTTATCTGAAACTAACTTTGATTATAGTATGTTTTAGATTTAATTTACCTTTAAATACGCATTAACTTTTCATCTTTATTGATTTCGAATTCTTTAATGTTAATCATGTTCGCAGATACGTAATGCTCGTTACCAACATGTATCAACTGTGGCGGATAGAGCGGTTTCTCTGGCAGAATGATCGGTTCTCTGTATGCGTTCCGGCGCTCAGGATCTGCGATCGGAATGGATGATAAAAGAGATTTCGTATAAGGGTGGATCGGATTTCGGTACAATTCATCTTTTGGGGCCAATTCAATCAGATGGCCAAGGTACATGACGGCTACACGGTCACTCATATAATGAACAACGCCAAGATCATGAGAGATGAACAAACAGGTTAGATCTAGTTCAGTCTGAAGATCTTTTAATAGATTCAACACCTGTGCTTGAACGGATACATCGAGTGCGGAGACAGGTTCATCTGCAATAATGAACTTAGGATCGAGCATCAATGCACGAGCAATTCCGATTCTCTGACGCTGCCCACCAGAGAATTCGTGGATTCTTTTATTATACGAAGTTCTAGGGAGTCCTACTTTTTCTAACATGCTGAGTGCTTTATCTGTTCGCTCTTTTTTTGTTCCTATCTTTTGGATATACAATGGTTCCTCAAGGATCTCACCAACGGTCATACGAGGACTTAACGATTCGTATGGGTTTTGAAAAATCATTTGAATGTCTTTTCGATAAGGGCGAAGCTTTCCTTCATTAAGTCTAGTTATCTCTTTTTCTTCAAACCAAATTTGTCCGTGCTCCGGCTTATATAATCGCATAATTGTTCTGCCTAGCGTTGTTTTTCCTGAACCTGACTCGCCAACAACTCCTAGAGTTTCACCTTTGTAAATATTTAAAGAAACACCGTCCACTGCTTTTTGAATCCCTGAGCTGTCTGTAAAATATTTTGATAGATTTTGAGCCTTTAAAAGTAGATTATCCAATAGCAGTTACCTTCCTTTCTTCATCATAAAAACGAACATAATGAAGCGGTTCTACTTCAATTAAAGAAGAAGGAGTATCAAAGAAACTACTTTCCTTGGTGTAGGTATCAGGGGCAAATCTCCTACCGTCATTACTCACACTTTCCAACGGATAATCCTGGATACTTTTTAAACGTTCTTGACCACTGCTGGGGTTCGGAATACTTCCGATCAACGCTTTTGTGTATGGATGCATAGGATTTTTGAAAATGGTATAAACATCTGCAGACTCTACGATATGCCCACCTAACATCACATAAACCCAATCCGCATATTCTGCTACAACACCAAAGTCATGTGTAATCAAGAGGACTGAGGCACTTAGATCAGTTTTGTATTGATCGATTAGATCAAGAACTTGCCTTTGTATCGTAACATCGAGTGACGTAGTTGGTTCATCAGCTATAATGAGTTTTGGCTTACATGACATCGCCATTGCGATTAAGATACGCTGCTTCATTCCTCCTGAGAGTTGTTCAGGATATTGATGATAGACATGAGCAGGATTATTAAAACCCACTTGCTCGAGCAGTTGTAGCGCTTCAGATTTAAGATCAGGTTTAGGTATGAGATTATGATATCTGAGGCCTTCTGTTATTTGTATACCGACCTTCATTCCTGGATTCAAAGACGCAATGGCGTCTTGAAAAATCATAGATATCTCGTTACCTCTAATTTTTCTCATTTCTTTATCGGAATAGGTGAGCAACTCTTTGCCGTCAAAGCGTATAGATCCACTCTCGACGAACCCGTTTACAGGTAAGAGGTTTAGAACAGAAAGAGATGTGATGCTTTTCCCTGAACCAGATTCTCCAATAAGAGCTACCGTCTGACCTCTTTCTACTTGTAGACTTACTTCGTTTACCGCTATATGTTGTTCACTCTTCTTTTTAAATGACACTTTTAACTTTTCGATCTCTAGAATATGCTGGTTCATTTGAGCACCTCCACTTAAAGTTTACGCGTTTCTTCTACACCGTGTTGAACACCTTGAATGATCAGATTAAGGGCGAAGATTGTTACAGCAAAACAGGAAAGAGGTATTAAGATGGCCCATGGAGCAGTTTGTAGTTTTGTAAATGACATCCCTATGATGCCAGACCATTCACCGGCGAGCGGGATATCTTTGGGTGTCAGATTAAAGATATCTCCTAACATCAAAGTTTGTGCACCTCCGATGAATATGGACAATACACCCAGATGTGCAAGGAGTATTAAAACTTGTATCATCTGTTGTGCGAATAAAAGAATCAATCGGGTTGAGAGCTCTGGAAGTACATGTCTGTAATAGACATATGGTTTTTTTGCTCCTAACGCGAACGTGTTTTTTATATAATCTAAATTCAGAATCGATTTAATCTCACCTGAAAACGTTGAAATTAAAGGTGGTATGCCGATTCCAACTAAGATTAAACCCTGAATAATGATTAATTTTGTTAAACCCATGGGTTCTATGGTGTTCTTCATCATGAGTGAAGTCATAAATATATAAGCTAATATTGTTGTAGGGATTGTGAGTGTCGCGGAAACAAGATCGTTCAAAAAGGAGTAGTTCGCTTTTGGGTTTATTAAAGTAATAACGACTGAAAGAAAAATCCTAAAGAAGGCGACGCCAAAAGTTATGATCAGCGTGTACTTAGCTCCATCAAGAATCTGATAAAAAAGTTGCCTACCTGTTACGTCGGTCCCGAACGGGGGTACCTCAGAAGGAGAAAAGGGTATACTGCCCGTGATTGCTCCATTCTCATCATACATAAATTCCATTAGCTTTAAAGATTCTGCTTTATTTACATTAAAAAGACTTGGCCAATAAAAACTCAGGAACAATAAACTTAGTATAAAAAGGAACCCTATGACAAATTGCGGTTGTTTTACTAGTTTAAGAATCATGCCGCACTCTCCTTATTATCGTTATTACTCGCCATCTTGAAGTTATCCGCCAACTCAAAAAGAACAGAAAAAGGGATCGCAATAAACATGGCAGTAACTAAAAAAGCTGCACCGCCCTTAGTGTTCATTAATAGATACATGAGACCGTTTAAATTGTATACATATTCAACGATGAACAGGTTTGAGAGCATAAACACGACAATGGTCTTTGAATACTGACATAAACTTGACAACACGTTTCGAAAGACATGTCTCATCATGATATAAAAACGGCCAAGCCCCAGAGCTCGAGCTACCGTCACATAGGATTTGTGCTGTTCTTCTCTCATTAATAAGAATGTAATCTTAAACAACTGGATAGCTGGCACGAATGACAGTACCAGAATGGGCAGTAAATAGATCGGATTTTCGTAATCGTTATAAAAATAGATGACGACTCCCGTCTGCTTGTAAAGATATACAACAAAAACTTGCAGCACCACCACGATAAATAAATCCGGCAAAGACTCTAAAATAGTCAAAAGATGAGTAATCATACGCTGAATAAAACGAGGAAGCAACGAAGTAGTAAAGGTTAGGATCATTGCACTTAGCAGCCCGAGAAGTAAAGCAGAAAAGAAAATGGTCATAGAATATAAGAACTTTTCATAAATCTCCGGAAAAATAGGATATGGCTCTGGCAATCCAATGATTGTATACAACCATACTTCCGGTTCTAGTTGTGTATTTATTCCAAATACAAGTGGTGGAAGGATACTTAGTATAAGAACTCCTAAGATAGTGGCCCTAAGTCTTTTAAAGTAGCTATGAATGGAAAAGTACATCAATTCCTCACCTCACATTTTTTATGCTGCCTCTTTTTGGATCCGTTGTCTTACGTTGGCATTATAGTTATCGGAAATTTCAAAGAGCACGGAAAAAGGTAGAGCAATAATTAAAGCGGTTACTAAGAAGACAAGGCCTTTCATATAAAGCAGGACATGCATGATTCCATTTAAGTTGTAGACATATTCCACAATGAACAAATTTGAGAGCATGAAGACAAAGATGGTTTTTGAATATTGCAAAAGACTCGTCAGAATGTTTCTAAATACATGTTTTAGTAAGATATAAAACTTACTTAGACCCATTGAGCGTGCTACTGTTACATACAACCTGTCTTGTTCTTCTTTCATCAACAGCAATGAGAGCTTGAACAATTGAATGGTCGGTACAATAGAGAGAACGAGGATAGGAAGGATATAGATCGGGTTGTCATAGTCGTTATAAAAATAAAGTAAAATTCCCGTCTTCTTGTAGATGTATACGAATAACACTTGTAAGACAACCACGATGAAAAGGTCAGGAAACGATTCTAAAAAGGACAAAAAACTTTGAATGAAACGCTGGAATGCTTTCGGAAGCATAGTAGTTGAGAACGTTAGAACAAGAGCGACCATCAATCCAACAACAAGTGCCACAAAAAAAATCGTCATAGAGTAAAAGAATTTGTTGAAGATTTCAGGGAAAACATCTCGGTTCATCGGACTTCCTTGTTGTGTATACATCGTGTACACCCATACCTTCTCTTGCATGTGAGTGTTCACTCCGAATAAAAGAGAAGGAAGAAAACTAATAAGCAGAATTCCCAGGAAAGTTGAACTTAACCGTTTTGTATAGTTACGGAAAGAAAAATACATCTCACACCTCCAATATTCAACTTTGTAATGTTAATACTGCAAAAGTATTACTCGGCACTTATCAATTTCCAGATATCTCCTTTCAATGTATTTGACGTTTGTATATATTAAAATCATTCAAAAATTTTTTAATTAAAGTTCACCTTTTTTAAAAGGACGAATCCACTTCAACCACTGGTATAGTTGAACAGTTTACCTTTTTAAAGTACAAAAAAACTTAAACTTGTAGAGAGATACTTTGTCTACAAGTTTAAAATTGACATCAGGAATAACCTAATTCATCGCCGATACCTGACTATCGGCGATGAATTAGTAATAAAAATAGATAAAGAATCATTATAAATTATTGGGTTAAAAGGTTTACTTGGGAAAGTTTTATGACCTGAAATCTGTAAATCTTAAAAATACAACACATGCTTTCTTAGTTGAACTATAATATACCGTAATACGTAATATTTTTTTCAGGAGTCATATGTGTAAGGAGGAATTGCATTGAAGAAGGAGCCCATCGATCTTTTTGTTTTATATAAACTTGTTGAAAGCATTAAAGGGGCTATCACAGAGGGAGAAAAACTCGGGATTAAGCAAATTGATACGTTGTTGGTCCTTTTAAAACATCAAAACATGAGCATAACAGAGATCGCACATAAAATGAATGTTTCACCTCCTTCTGTTTCAGCACTAACTGATAAGCTCATAAAAAAAGAATTGATAAAGAGAACGTACAACCATCTAGACAGACGTGTTGTCACCGTTAGCCTCACTGAGAGCGGCAGATTACTTGCACGTGAATTACAACAAAAACAACATACGATCATTAGCACTATAGAAGACCCTTTAACGAAAGAAGAAATACATACCTTTAATAATCTGCTGAATAAACTGAATGGTTCATAATCTCATATCTTTTACAAACTTTAGAAAGAGTACCGAAGCCTGGTACTCTTCATTCTTTGTTATCTACCTTTTTCTTTGAATGCATACTTATAGAGAGTTCTAAAATAGATGAAGAGAAAAATGAATACGACCAGAGCAGGATATAAGATTTCAACATGTGATTGAATCATTAACTTCTCTCTTGATACCACATATGCAAAACGGATGGTGTAAAGAAGATCAAACACAAAGAATATCTTCCAAAAGATCTTTCGAAAGATCTCTTTTTTGTACACATAACCGTACACCCCTAAAAGACCAATCGTAGTTATAGCAAGTTCAATCAGCTCTCGAACATCGCTCATATCAATCCACAATACGTTGTAAGTGCATATCAATAAGAAAAACCAAAAGTATAACTTCAAATATACACCTCTTCCTTGATGTCTCTAAAGAGACTATCTATCATATACTTTTGGTGCAATTATGTTCACCTGTTTGAACAAATGGTCATTTTTCTAAAAGTCATGAGCCAAAAAAATCTTATCAAGACACACACTTTCTTAGTGAGTCACACGAATCATGTTAGGTCTGACCCCCTATTTCATATATAAGACAAAGAAGGCAGGAGCATGTTCCTGCCTTCTTTGTCTTTTTGTCGTGGTACTCTTTAATGTAAATCATCCACTATTACACATAATTAATGTTTCATTTATGCCTGTTTAACAATCTATGATAGAATAAATGAAATGAATAAAGTTTTAGGAGGAAGTTGATTTGAGCACCTCACTGTACTATGAACAATTAAATTGCATCACCGATCGTATCTTTAAACAGATGGAAGTGCTAGCGGATCAACGTTTTATCGCAGATGAAAACGTTTATTCCAAGATCAACAACGAAAAACTCCTTTTGTGGCGTATCAGACTCATTAAAATCTATGCGGATTCTATATCAGAAGACATTCAGACTTCTTATGAAAACTTGAAGGAATGGGGCAATGACACTGTAAATCTACTTGTAGAGATGTCACTCCCATTAGATACAGCTATAGAAGAAGTTCGCTTTTATCGAAATACTATCGGAGAGATCATCAAAGATGAAGCCATCTCTCAGAACTTTTCACTCGAGCTCTTGTATGAAGTGTTGACTCGTTTTGATTCAGTGGTCGACCGTGCGGTTCATTGGTTGAGTCTCTCATACAACCGCATGTATTCCATTCGTATTGGTGCTGCAGAAGCAACTGCTCTTGAACTATCCATACCTGTAATTAAGATCACTGAATCAATTGGTGTCATACCTCTTGTAGGTGATATCGACACGAAAAGAGCGAATGAATTGATGGATAAAGCACTAACGCAGAGCATAGCGTATGATCTGGAACACGTGATTATGGATTTATCTGGTGTGCCGGTCATTGATACGATGGTAGCCGATCAGATTTTCAAAGTGATGGAAGCTTTAAGATTGATTGGGATAACGGTGTATTTATCAGGTATTCGTTCTGAGATTGCTCAAACGATGGTGTTATTAGGGATAAACTTCAAAGATTTGTCCACTTACGCTAGTCTTCACCATGCTTTCGAATCAATCAATAAATAATTAATTCATTTTGCCTGTCTAATCATAAAACTCTTTGTATGATGTCTAGGATGATATAAAAGTATTCTTACATGCTTATGAAAGAGGTTAGATGCTTTTATAATGCACCCCATACTATAGGTTGATTGAAAAAGTTGGACTAAAGGTTTATAATAGAGCTATAAAGAACATAGTATAAAAAGGGAGCATCGGCCACCAACCGATACCCCCATAACAGCTATTCTGCAAGAAGTGCAGTGGCTTTAAGTAAATAGAGATACAAAAAAGTAACCTATCACCAGCGGCCAGCAGGGTGGGTTACTTTTTTGTCGTAACCGCGATTACTGCAACGATCAGTGTTGCAAAAGAGATCATGAGTGTTAGTGTATCAGAAACAGTAACCATCAGCGACACCCCCTTTCTTAGGGGATTGCCACTGCCCACCCTGCATATGTAGCTGTTCTCTTCATTATATCACAAAAACCTTTCTTTTTTTTGCATAAAATAGAATGAACCGCCTTGTAACTCAGCTTGTTTTCTTCGCTTTTATATACAACGTTGTATATGTCAACATATATATTATTTTATACTTCAATGATATTGATAGTATGTAAAAAGAGAAAAGAACGAAGTTCGCTCTTTCCTCTTCGTAGGAGTTACAGATAGCCCTTTTCTTTTAGACTTGTGTATTCAGCGTGTGCGTTCACGATCAAGTGGTCTAGTACTTCAATGCCAAGTACTTTCCCTGCTTCGACCAAGCGTCTTGTAACTTCGATGTCTTCTCTTGAAGGGGTCGTGTCTCCTGAAGGATGTTGATGAGACACGATGATCGACATCGCGTTGTTAAGTATGGCTGACTTGAATACCTCCCGCGGATGAACGATACTTGCAGCTAGTGACCCTACATGGCATCGATGGACCGCGACGATTCGATTTTTGGTATTGAGACACATCACGAGAAACACTTCACGGTCTTCATCTCCAATGATTTCTGCTGCAACGACAGCGGCGTCGATGGGTGAGCGTACCATGTGTTTCTCACTTCCCTCCACCTCCTTGATTACTTGCTTGATCTGTTGAATTTCGTACATTTTCTCCATAGCTTTAACAGCTCCTCTCTTTGTTTGAGAAAGCGTTAAAGTTCTTTACGAAAAGAAAGTCAAGGGACTCTGAAGTTTGTGCAAGTTTTTTCATAAAAAAGTTCACAAAATTTGCTTGAAGGGACGGAAAGCATCCCTTTACTTCTCTTATGCGTGAAGACTTACAATGAAGAGAACAAAGAGGAAAAGATGGTGGTCTTACTTGGAACCTATTACTTAAACAATTGTTTAACTTATATACAAAGAGGGAGAAAGCGCTCTTCCTTTCATTGCGTAATAAGGATCTTTTACTGGGGTTGAACGGATCTAGAAAAAGGTCAACTTGAAGAATTTGCGTCTGTAAGTATTTCGTTCCTATATGGTTAGTCACGGAGTCTAAAAGAGATTCGTTTACGTTTAATGGAATGGGGTATGGTAAAGGGATTGAATTTTCTGGGAGGGACATGACGTGTTACTGGATTATGAAAGTTTGTTGTTTCAAAGAGAGTTAAACCGCTTGCAGAAGGACGTTTTGCGTTGTACCGATCCCTCTTTAAAAGAAGATATGTTGATTCAAATACAGTTGATTCACCATGTTCTTGAATCAATTTCGGAAAGGTAGACCTCATATTAGTAGATTCTCTTTTGGCTAATCAAACTACAACTCAATCCATTTATTTAAATATACACAAAACACTGCTGTTAGCAATCTCATCTAGCATTAATATAAAAAAAAGCATCGCTCCTTCTTGAAAAAATGTACACGTTTTGTTGAATAAGGATTTATGAATACTAATGTGTATTACCAACGAAATGCACATTAGTATTTTCATTTTACTCCTATGAATAAAGATTAATCGAAAAACAAAATCTATTCATAGGAGGCGAAATTATGAAGTTTAAATGTAGTGTTATTGTATTATTGCTCTTATCTCTTTTATTACCCATTAATATGGTTAGTGCAGAAGAGAAACAGAAACTTGTAAATGGCATTACTCAAGAAGTTACTTATAACAATTTTATTCTAGATCTTTTTTCACCTGAAATCATGGAAGCGGCTAGGAATTACTATCATGACGATGGAATTAATGGTTTAGCATTTGATTGGAATAACCCTAAGTACAAAGTTATTGAGATCAAAGAGTATAACCGTCCAAATAAAGAATATAAGTTTACATTTATGGTTAAGTTTAATGTTATTACCCAAAAAGGTGGTAAAGATTCTCAAAATGATCCCCACGTTTTTGGTCAAGATACTATTACCTTTAACGTTAATCCTAATTTATTCATTCATGGTAATACAGGCAAACATGCAATAAAATTAGCAGAATATAAACATGGTAATCCACCAGATAAGGATTAGACCACCAGACCCTTTTAGGGTCTATTTTGTTGCAAATCATGAAAGGTGCAACACCGTACTTTTAAAATAATTATGTTATTCCACATTCCTGCTATGATTGTGGAATAACATAGGTGCAGCATACAAAAGCATGTATGAATAATTGTCCAATCGGAAAACTAACTAAAAAATCTTCTAGATGGTGGTGTTCATCTGAAAACTAAGATATTGATAATCATGTTAATGTTTAGCTTGATTGCTGACCCAAGATTAATTCATGCAGAACCCTCTATGAAAACTAAAGATACAATTGGTGAATTTATGATGGCAATTGTAAAAAAAGATGAACAAACCGCAAACTCCATGGTGGAACATACTACTAAGATTCCAGAAATCAGGGAAAATACACCGCTTCAAGGACAGCAAGTTTTACCTTCTCCCCAAAAAAACAAAAAGGTCATCATTAGTTATTTTGAAAGAGATTTTGAAGAAACAGCAGACACTGACAGAAGGATCGCTTTTATTTGGGAATTAACCGTTTCTAAAGATAAAATAACAAGTATTAATGTGGTATACGATGGTTCTAATCCCTTTATGAATGAACCAGTTAAAGATTTTAGAAAAAAGTTTAATAAGGAAATACTCGTCCCTTCTTATTTCCCTTTCGATGTCACACATGTTCAAGGTAGTGTAAATCAAAATGACGCATCATGGTATTATGCGAATAACAAATCAAACGGCAGATTGGAATTCAAGGTTACGTCTTATTCTGATACTAAATTAGAAAACACTAACAGAACGAACACATCATTCACTCTAAAAAATGGAAAAAAAGTATTTTTAGAGAATATTACGAATGGTTATCAACTTACACTTCTCCATGAAGATTTGAAATACATTGTTAGCCTTAAAGGTGAGAAAAGTTACAAGCCTTCTGAACAAGATCTCATTGAAGTTGGAAATTCAACTTTCCCTAAATAAACTACCACTTTATTAAAACCGCAATTATTTTAGCGGTTTTTAAATTAGCACTTTTTTCTTGTTATTGAACAATCCTGCACGTTTGTTCAATAAGTTTCATAAAAAAGGCGTTAATCCATCTTGGATCAGTCGAGTAGAACGGAGCC
>NZ_JARMFC010000045.1:0-815 GCF_036213205.1 Fictibacillus nanhaiensis | reverse complement strand
GCTCTAATCCTATCTTTTATTATTGCAGGGCTTGCCTGTGTTTTTGCGGCACTTTGTTATTCCGAATTCGCATCAATGATTCCGCAATCGGGTAGTGCCTACACTTACAGTTATGTAGCATTCGGGGAAATTTTTGCTTGGATTCTAGGATGGGATCTCGTATTAGAATATGGGCTCGCTTCATCAGCTGTAGCGAGTGGTTGGTCAGGATATTTTCAAAGCCTTTTAACCGGCTTCGGTATACATCTTCCTACAGCTGTTACAAGTGCTTTTGATCCTTCAAAGGGAACTTATATTGATTTGCCTGCAGTTATGATTATTTTACTCGTCACACTTCTTCTATCAAGAGGCGTTAAAGAATCTGCTAAATTCAATTCCATTATGGTAATCGTAAAAGTAGCGGTTATTCTTTTATTCATCGCTGTCGGCGTTTGGTATGTGGAACCTGCTAACTGGGAGCCGTTTGTACCATTTGGATTCTCAGGTGTAGTGACGGGAGCAGCAGTTGTTGTCTTTGCCTATTTTGGTTTCGATGCAGTATCCACAGCTGCAGAGGAAGTGAAGGATCCCCAACGAAACTTACCAATTGGTATTATCTCTGCATTAGCCATATGTACAGTGATCTATATCGTCGTTTCACTCATTCTTACAGGGATTGTTCCTTATAACATGCTTAATGTAAAAGATCCTGTAGCTTTTGCTCTGCAATTTATCGGTCAAGATTGGGCAGCAGGTTTCATTTCATTGGGAGCAATTGTAGGTATTACAACGGTGTTAATCGTCATGATGTTCGGTCAGACACGATTGTTCTATGC
>NZ_JARMFC010000044.1:0-2909 GCF_036213205.1 Fictibacillus nanhaiensis | reverse complement strand
CAGACACGATTGTTCTATGCAATGAGCCGTGATGGGCTTCTCCCAAGTAAATTGTCAGCGGTTCATCCAAAAACAAAAGTACCTCTTCCTAGTACGTGGACAACCGGATTACTTGTTGCGCTATTTGCTGGATTCGTCCCGTTAGATAAACTAGCAGAACTTACGAGTATTGGGACTTTGTTTGCTTTTGCCACAGTTTCACTAGGAGTTGCGGTTCTTCGAAAGACAAGACCTGACATCGAACGAGGCTTTAAGACACCATGGGTACCATTGATTCCAGCGTTGGCTATCATCTTCTGTGTGTATCTCATGCTTCAGCTCTCAGCATTCACATGGAAAGGCTTTGCTGTTTGGCTTGTGATCGGACTCGTTCTTTATTTTAGTTATGGATATCGAAACAGTAAACTAAATGAATCTAAATGACGATCTAAAGCCACCTGTAGAATAGGTGGCTTTTTATGTATTTGTAAACTTATGTATTGTGCTACACTTAACGTAGTTTTTAAGAGAGGGGAGGGTTAAGAAATGCGGATATTCTCTTTTTTGGTTTTATTATGCGTAGTTTTAAAAATATCTTTGGTACCTAATTACTTGCAAACCGGAAATGTGTCATTGGAACAAAAAAATGAGTTAAAAGTACTCACATTCGTTTCAGACGATATTTCTATCATCATGGCTAAAAACATCATAGAGAGTAAAAAGGTCCAAACGTCTAAAAATTGCTTTCAGCATAAAAGTGTGAGAAGTGTTCAAGTAGAAAACAAGCTCAATGTAGAACCTACTATTGAATATCCTCAAAAGAGAGTCCTGTTTCTTAGCCCTTTTTTCTATCAATCGAGTTATCTCTGACCCTTTACTAGTATGAATTAATTAATTCTACTTGAATAAAGAAAAGGAGATAACACAGATGAAAGAAACTATAATATTTAGCATTCTTACGGTTGTAATAGTTTTGGTAGCTACACATTTTTTTAATCAGTACATTCCAGAGCATCAATATCCAACCATGTTTAAGTTCTTAAAGAACATATAGCTGTTGTATCTGTTACTTTATCATATGAAAAACTATTTATATTCTAAAAAAAGTGGCAGGCTTTTATTAACGGGTTCTCTTTTGGAGGAGAAAATCGTATTTCACAAGCCTTTTAGCGTATTAAATAGCACTATAATTGGATATGTAAATGACATTAAAAATGACCAGATTTGTCTGGTCGTTTTTTTATGCCCTTATTCAATTAAAGCAACCGATTGTGGAATAACTATTCTAACTTATTCTTAGGTGTATACACCATTAGCAAAAATTCATTATTTAGATTCTTGATTTTTTCAAATCCACATTTCATGTAACAAACTATCGCTCTTTCATTATTTTTCTTCACGTTTAAAATAACACTAGCTGAGGATTCGATATTTTCAAGATATTTTAGAATTAGTCCTATCATTAATGTGCCTATACCTTTTCCCCATAAGTGAGTTTCACCAATGAATTGATCAATTCCAAAGGGTAATTGATTCGCTTTATATCCGTACTCTGCAAGTTCTTCTTTATTAACCTTATAGAACTGTATGTAACCAATTGGATTATCTTTATACTCAACTATGCACGGAGTAACATAATGGTTTCCATTTATTCTTGGCTCATACTTTTTAATCACCATTTCTAAATCAGAAGAAGGTTCTTCATAGTATTTCAAAACTTTCTCATCCGATAGCCATTTAGCCATGATTTTATAATCATTAACTGACATAGTTCTTAATAAAAGATTTCCTTTAGATATCATCATTGAACTCCTTCTTAAAGAAAAGCACCCAATCGTTAAAGTAAGATCACTTAAGCCTTATTAAAAAAACTTGATCAATAATCACCTTTTTCCATGAAAAAATCTTGATTGGAATTTCTTAAAACAATATCAAAATTTCGATGATAAGGATGCATAAACAATTGATATTGAATTCTACGCTCATCGTGAGAGTGTATTAGATCATTTATATCTTTGCCTTTTTCAGAAAAATCACGAATCCCTCTTCTCGTAAACTCGGTTTCTCCATCCGTATATAAGTAAATTTTCAAATCAAATAAATTTGGATTTATAAATGCTACACTCATTCCTTCTACTATACTCACTTTTTTTCGTGGAGAAATTAATGTGCTTTCCGTAAAATGAGTTCCTATTGAATAAAAATCTAAACCATCTTTTATCATATTCATGTCCCGCTCTAAAGCGAATATATTATGAGCCGCAGGATGGCATGCTGTCATTTTATAATGATGTTTCTCATTGTTATAGTCATAATCGATAACCGTATACTTCCTAAGATTAGACCCAACGATATATGGATCAGTATTCATGTAATTTACATTAGATTGTCCCAGAAGCTTCATAAGTTGATTCGCAAACGTTGTCTTTCCAGAAGCACCATGACCCGAAATTCCAATGACGATTTTTTTATCTTTACTGTTTATTCGGTTGGCTATCTCATGTAATATCCTGTCCATAATTCTCCCCCATTTTGGTCTATAAATCATGCTCAATAAATACATTCCAATTTATTCTACAATCCTGCTACGTTTGTTGAATAAGGAATCCCATATTTAAACCCTCATTATATATTCAATTTAATCGTTTCTTAATCCTTTTTCGCTAAAATTGGTAAGACTTTAAGCAAGTAAATTATCATACCAAATCGCAGCGTGACAGTAGTTATTGTCACTTTGCTAAAACCTATGCGAATTAGGGTGCTGATTAAGGCAATGGTTCACCTTCACCAAAACCCTTATATATCAATGAAAAAAATGTAACCAATTACGTTGCGGTTTATAGTGCTATTTACTATGCGATTTGGCTTGTTTTTTCTAGTTTTCTCCTTCAAAAGAGAACCTTTTATGCTATTTGAACTGTAACCAATAA
>NZ_JARMFC010000043.1:0-15937 GCF_036213205.1 Fictibacillus nanhaiensis | reverse complement strand
TTCGGGTTACAGTTCAATTAGATCACGGAGGCTGTTTTATTGCTGATTCTGATAAACATCACTTTTAGAATGAAATCCGTCTTTAATAATCGTTTTTTCAATATTCCCTTTATCAACCGCGATCGGAGACAACAAAACAGAGGGAACCTCAACTTTGCCATTGTTAATCTTTCGTTCCACTTTTATCGTTTTACCTTTTGCCATCTCGACTGCCAATTCTGCCGCTTTTTTTGATAAAGTTTGAATCGGTTTATACACCGTCATCACTTGAGTTCCTTGCACGATACGCTGCACTCCAGCAAGCTCCGCATCTTGTCCGGCTACCGGAACCTTTCCCGCGAGTCCTTGTGCTTCAAGAGCTTGTATGACACCACCCGCAGTGGCATCGTTCGCTGCAATTACAGCATTGATCTCATTTTTGTTTGCTTTCAACGCCGACTCCATATTTATAAACGCATTAGCAGGCGTCCAGTCTTTGGACCATTGATCGTAAACGACCGTGATCACCCCTTTATCAATTAAAGGCTGTAGAACCCGGAATACCCCTTTCTTGAACAGATGAGCATTGTTATCTGTTTCAGCTCCTCCTATATATACGTACTTTCCATTCGGAACAAGCTTTGTTATCGCACGGGCTTGAAGCTCGCCTACCTTTTCGTTGTCAAAAGAAACGTACATGTCAAGGTCAGCATTTTTGACTAGACGGTCGTATGCCATGACTTTAATTCCTGCTGAGTGTGCTTTCTTGACGATCGTCGCCATGGCTTCAGCGTTATGAGGAACAACAACAAGAAGGTCGACCTCATTGTGAATTAGCGTTTCAGCTTGTGCAATCTGCAAAGAGTCATCACCATTGGCAGCTAGAATTTCTACTTCTGCACCTAAATCTTCTACGGCTTTTTTGAAGAGCTCTTTGTCTTTAAGCCAACGTTCTTCCAACAAAGTATCCATGGAAAAGCCAATCTTAATCTTTTCTTTTTTCAGTGTCCCGCCATCCACTTTTTCACTTTTAGGAGGAATCGCTTTTCCAAGTGTCTCATTACTCGTACTGTCTTTGTCGCACCCTGAAGCACATATTAACACTATAAATAACAGGACGAGGCTTACACGGTTTATGAATTTTCTCATGAATGATGCTCCTTTACTTACCTTCATCCTTTTTTCCCAAGAACAGTCCTACGATATTCTGTAGGTGAAAGCGTAACCATTTTTTTGAACACTTTGCTAAAATAATTGGGTTCGTGATAACCGACCTCAAACGTGATTTCTTTTAAGCTTTTTTCTGGATCTGCCATCAGTTTCTTCGCCTTTTCAATTCTGCATTCTGTCAGAAAATCAATATAGTTGATTCCTAGCTTCTCTTTAAACATCTTACTAATATAGATCGGACTCAAACCTACTTTTCTTCCTAACGCCTCAAGAGAGATGTCTTCATGAGAATGCTCTACGATATATTGTTTAATCTGATGAATCGTATCGGCTTCAAGCTGTTCATAATGTTCTTCGTATGAAGTCCGCATCTGTTTGAATAGATGTTCTGATTCAGAACGAAGCTGACGGTAGTCTTGAGTTTGATAAGAAAAGAAAGGCGTTTCAGTCTCCATTCCCATTTCGTTCATCACTCTTGCAGCGACCCAGAGCAGTTCAAGAACACGCTGCTGCGTTTGGAGCAGATCTGTCCCTTCATTCTCGCAACGTTGTATGAGATTCAATACATTTTTATGAACTTCATCCCATTTCCCTAGCCTGATTTCATCTAAAAACTGTTTTTCCCGCTGTTGGGATTGAGGTCTGTTCTCTGTACTCCCAAGCACTGGAACATCCTGATAAAAGCGGTATTTAACAGGCAAGGAGGAGTCCATCGTAGCAATAAGTGATTCTTGATAGGACTGCCGAACTTGATCTAAAGAACGACATAAATTTCCAATTCCTATAAACCAACCATCATCAGACCTTGCTTTTCTCAGGGAGAGAATATCTTTTGCAAGAGAAACCGCTTGAGAACGAAACGAATAGCCCGGTTTACGAAAGACGATAATAGGAAGCTGACGGCCATACAAGGCACCAATCCACCCACTAGTCGATTTCCTGACCTTTTCTTTGATCAACGAATAAAGGTTTTCTTCACCCTGCGGAAGTAGAATACTCATCACGAATGGTTCATGAGTGGAAGAGATGTCGAGCATATCAACAAGCATATCCAAATGAACATCATGTACATGATCGAACAACAGCTGGGTGACAACATCTGTTTCCACGAGCGGTAACGTACTCTCGAGAACTCTTAGAGATCTGCGCTCTTCTGTAATTTCCATTAAGACTTTTCCGACCGTCTCCTCAATCTCACTCACTCTGCTAGGTTTTAATAAATAATCCTTCACTCCTAATTTGATCGCCTGACGAGCATAATCAAACATATCAAAAGCTGTAATCATCACAAACTTAATAAAAGGATTCGTAGATGTAATCTGCTGGATCGCTTCTAGTCCGTTCATTCCTGGCATTTGAATATCCATCATCACTAAGTCAGGCTTTACTTCCGCCGCAACTTGAACTGCGACTTTTCCATTCCTCGCCTGATAAATCTCGATATGAGGAAATGCCTTTTGCAGTATAACTTGCAGCCCTTCTCGTTCAATCTGTTCGTCATCAACGATCAAGAGTTTGAGCATGTTGTTCAATCCCCCTCGTCTTAGGAATTCTTATTACCACCTTGGTACCTATACCGATACCACTTTCAATATCCATCACGTTTTCCATACTATAAAATAGTCGGAGTCGCTTCACAACATTCGTAAACCCTATTCCTGTTGAAGCGCTGTTCGTCTCAATTAATTCTCCATCTAAAATCTGTAACCTAATATTCTCAGGTATTCCTGGTCCGTCGTCTTCCACTTCAATTCTCACCATGTTTTCGTCATCTATAATTCGTAGCCAGATCTGCCCACCCTCTTCTCTTGGCTCAACCGCATAGATCACTGCGTTTTCAATAATCGGTTGCAAAGTCAGGCCAGGAATCTGCACGTCTAAGCATGATTGATCCATCTCGAGGTGCAACGTCAGACGGTCAGTAAACCTTGCTTTTTGAATGTTCATATATTGCTGGATCACCATCACTTCATCTTGAAGCGTGACGGATTTGTCTAGCCACTTTAAGTTATACCTCAAGAGACCAGCCACACTTACAAGTAAATCGCTCGTTTCTTCTGATCCTTCCAAATAGGCCTTTTTCGAGAGCGTATTTAGCGTGTTAAACAAAAAGTGCGGATTGATCTGGCTTTGCAGGTTCTTAAGTTGACTTTCTTGTAAAAGAAGCTTGCTTTGCTGCAGTTCGTGCTCAAGCTGCGCCTTCTGCTGTATTTCCTGAAACAGATTATTGATATTAATGCGCATTCGGTTAAAAGTTTGAGCAAGAAATGAGATTTCATCATTTGATTCAACTTTGATCTCTTTGTCAAATTTTCCTGCAGACAGCTCGTTCGCTGCACGCGTCAACTGTTGCACAGGTCTTGTGATACTTAAACTAAACCAATAGGTAATTACGAGTAACAAAAGTGTAATGAGAAGCATCAGCCAAATTCCTAGTTTCTTAAATTCAGCAGACTGATCAATTATACCTCTATAAAAAACGTCGTAAGTCTTCAGCTCTGTATCGATTAATGTCAGTGTCATTTCTGAAATATATTTTGAAAGACGAGTCGCTTCGGCGAATTCTTTGTTTGAGGTTTCAGCGTCAGATTCCGCATAAAACATAAGAGAACGGTCTGTTGTTTCGATCAAACTGTCGATAAGATTCATATAATTCATGAGTGCAAATTCATTTTCTGAGTTTCTTAGTTTCGCAATATCCCCTTTTGCCACGTTTAGTTTATCTTTGCTTTTATTAAGGTTATCTAAATGGTTCTCTGACGGTTCAAGCAAGTAGTTATTAAGATTTGTCACCACTTGTTGACTGGTGTTCGTTACCTCATTCATGCTTAAATAACGTTGCAAGACTTCATTATATTGATTTTGCGTAATTTGATTATAGTATGTAAGCGCTATCCAAATAACAGCCATGATGATCAGAACGACTGATGCGAGCATCCATATTTTTTTCTGTATTCTGTTCATCTCTCGTCCATCGCCTTTATCATTCGAATTTCACTTAAATAACCATCCGCATCAAGAGGAACGGTTTGGTTCTTTAGCCATTGCATCATAACATCAACGCTTTTGCTCCCCATCATCTCAGGTGACTGCTCAATCACACCATCCAACTTTTTTTGGTTAAGCAATGCGAGCGATTCAGATCCATCATCAAAAGAATAAATAAAATAAGGCTCCACCTGTCCACGTCTACCAATCTCCTGAATCATAGCACCTGCAATATTAGCGTTTACAGCAATAAATCCATCCGCATCTGGGTACTGATTTAAAAGGTCTCTAGTATTGGCGATAACTTGCTCTCTCGCCTCAGGTGTTTCTGTGTAAACCGTTTTTACGTTCGGAAAGTTTTGAAGCACCTCTTTAATACCTGCAAGTCGTTCCTCCTGATAATACTCTTTTTGGTTATCACTTAATAAAATGACTTGTCCTTCTTGTCCCATATCAGACAACATGAGTTTGGCAATCATCATTCCAGCTAGGTGCTGATTTGACCCAACGTATGTTTTTCGGAGACTTTCTGCTTTGGGCACGTCATTTCCTACGGTAATAATAGGAATGCCATAAAACGCAGCTTTAACCTTCGTCAATTCTTTAAAACGATCTGTATCAAGGCCTTGTACAATAATGCCGTCCACCTTTGACTGTATAGCAATCTCAAGCTTCTTCAAAAAATCATCTTGGTTCTTGCCGTAACTTCCCCATACTTCAAGGCTTGCTCCGTTTCTTTGAGCTTGTTGTTCCGCACCTTTTCCAACTTTATCCCAAAAAGGGGTATCCAATTCTTGAGTGATAAGAACAATACGGAAAGAATCTTTTTTCTGAGTAGAAGCTGCAGGCAGTTTCCAATCAGATCGAAACGCTTTTTGTGCCGTTATAAACGTGAAATAACTTAGGAAGATACATATAAGAATCAATAAGATTAACCCAGCTTTGCGCAAGTGAAGTATCCCCTTTTTTTCCGTTAATTTACTACTCTTATTTTATCATAAGAAACTTGAACGAGACGTTAACCTCTTTACCAATCATAGGAATATAATAGGTGTTTAAGAGTTAAAAAAGTGAAGACATCTTATAGCGCGATGTCTCCACTTTTTACGTTTATCCTCTCTTTTTACGCGTCATTACATCAAACAATACTGCGGCAACTAACACGCCACCTCTAATCATGTACTGCATGGAAACCCCAACGCCAAGAAGGTTCATCCCGCTTGATAAAGAAGCCATAACAATGGCACCAATGATGGCACCCGTTACTTTTCCAACACCACCCGCTGAAGACACACCGCCCACATAGGCAGCTGCGATGGCATCAAGCTCGAAAAGCGTTCCTGCTGTTGTCGTAGCGGATTGAAGTCGTGAAGTAAAAAGAATTCCTGAGAGCGCAGCAAGCATTCCCATAGAACCAAACACCATGTACGTAATCTTATTGACATTGATTCCACTTAGATGTGCAGCTTCTGGGTTACTTCCCACCGCGTATATGTGACGGCCAAGCACCGTTTTCGTCGTTAAAAAATGATAGGCTACAACGACAATAAGCATAATAACAACAGTCCAAGAAAAGCCGTTATAACCTGCTAGAATCCAAGTTACATAAGCAATGATCGCTGAGACAAAAATGAGTTTAAAAGTAAAAATCCCTTTAGAGACAACATCGAACTGATATTTAATCTTGTTCCGACGCGTAGAGATCTCGCTGTAAATATAAAATAAGATCGATAGTAAACCTAGAATAAGAGATAAAAGATGCAGACCGTTTACAATCATAAGGGAAGGAATAAATCCGTTTCCGATCGCGTTGAACGCATCGTCTTTGATAATAATTGTTCCTGTTTTCTCCGTTACTTGCAATAGCGCACCGCGGAAGATCAACATTCCCGCAAGCGTAGCAACGAACGAAGGGATGGCGTATTTTGCGATCAACAAACCGTTAAACAGACCAATAACGATTCCAAGCAAAAGGATCACCGGAATTGTCACATAAACAGGCAATCCCATCTTTGTTAAAAGGATGGCAGCGATCGCACCAAGAAATCCTGCTGCGAACCCTACAGATAAATCAATATGACGAATAACGATGACAAGTGTCATTCCTACTGCTAGTACAGCGATATAACCAGTAGAATCTAATAGGTTACTAATATTACGAGATGACATGAACAGCCCATCCGTCATGATGGAGAAGGTAAGCATAATCACAAACAAAGCGATATACATCCCATAATCACGGATATTCTCTTTCACTAACGTTCTTGCTTCATTGATAAATTCCATTGCGTTAACCCCCTATTGCGTTGCAAGCTGCATGATGTTTTCTTGATTTGCTTCTTCAATCGGCAGCTGCCCTTTCATTCTTCCTTCAGCCATAACATAGACACGATCACTCATTCCAAGTACTTCACCAAGTTCAGAAGAGATCATGATAATACTCATGCCCTCGCTGATTAATTGGTTCATAATCGTATAGATCTCAAATTTGGCACCTACATCAATACCACGAGTAGGCTCATCCAAAATCAATAGCTTTGGCCCAACGAACAGCCACTTTCCGAGTGATACCTTCTGTTGATTTCCTCCACTCAAGTTACCGACCGTTTGCTCTAGTGAGGATGCTTTTATATACATGGACCTTTTGTATTCTGTTGCTCTTTTTACCTCTTCATTCTCGTTGATGATGCCCTTATCAGCGACTTCGTTAAGATTTGCCGCTGTTATATTGTTCTTAATATCTTGAATGAGAAATAACCCGTCACCTTTTCGGTCTTCTGTTACATAAGCGATGCCTGACTTAATCGCGTCACTAGTGTGCTTGAACGTTCTTTCCACACCTGAGACTTTAAGCTGACCTTCTAGTTTGTAATTTTTCGGATTACCAAACACACTCAGTGCAAGCTCGGTTCGTCCAGAGCCCATGAGTCCGGCGATTCCAACGATTTCTCCTTTTTTTACATGAAAATCGATATCCTTTAACACATGTCTGCCAAGCTCGGTACTATAAGCAGACCAATTGTTCAGTTCTAGTATCGTTTCACCGATCTTCTTATCCGGTCTCTTCGGATAAATATCATCAATATCGCGTCCAACCATATTTTTAATAATCTTGTTCTCTGAGATTTCTCCGTTAGAACCATCGAGCGTACAGATTGTTTTGCCATCACGCAGTACCGTCGCTTGATCAGCAATGGAAATGACTTCTTTCAGCTTGTGGGAAATCATAATACTCGTAATGCCATGTTTCTTGAGCTCACCTAAAAGTTTTAACAAATTCTCACTGTCGTCTTCATTCAGTGCGGCGGTCGGTTCATCTAAAATAAGCAACTTAACGTCCTTACTTAACGCTTTAGCGATTTCGACCAACTGCTGCTTTCCTACACTCAAGTCCTTTACAAGTGTTTCAGGATTCACGTCAAGTCCCACCCGCTTCAGCATTTTCTTTGCTTCAGCAATCGTCTGGTTCCAGTCCACCAAGTTTCCTCGTTTTACCTCGTTACCAACAAAAATGTTTTCAAATACTGTGAGATCCGGAAATAACGCTAGCTCCTGATAGATGATAACAATGCCGGTTTGAACACTGTCACTAATCTTATTGAATTGCTGAACACTGCCTTCAAATACAATATCTCCTTCATACGTTCCATAAGGATAGACACCACTCAGCACCTTCATCAGCGTTGTTTTCCCTGCTCCATTTTCTCCGATCAAGCAGTGTATCTCGCCTTTTCTTACTTTATAATTTACGTTGCTGAGCGCTTTCACTCCGGTAAACGATTTGGAGATCTCGTTCATCTCCAAAATATATTCGCTCATCATGATCCCTCCAATTAGCCACTCCACTAAGTTCATTGTGAAAAATAGTGATAGACATAGGATCTATCACTATTTCTCGTCCTGCTATTTTCTTATTGGAGCCCTGTAAAATCGTCGGCTTTATAATAATCAGACTCAATAAGTTCTTTCTTAACGTTGTCTTTGTTCACAACGATTACGTTCGTTTGTTTTGCTTTTACTTCAACGTTTCCATTGTCATAAGAACCTGTTGTTTCTGGCTTCTTCTCATCCAGGATCTCAACCGCCATTCCCATTGCATCCTTAACAAGTGTACGAACATCCTTAAAGACAGTCATCGATTGTTTGCCATCAATGACATATTGAATGGAAGCTTTCTCAGCATCCTGACCTGTTACGAGGTAGCTAGAAACCGCGCTGTCTGATCCAAATACATCCGCGATCGAACGAGCTGTTCCGTCGTTTGGAGCTAGAATCGCAACATCACCTTTTAAGTCTGCCTTAGCAGCCGTTAAATGTGTTTGCGCTTTGTTCTTCGCTTCGTTTGCATCCCAGTTCGTTGTTACTTGGCCGATGATCTTGCTCAGCTCATCACGAGAAAGTTCAGCTTTGTCTTTTAAAGCTTCTGCTTCACTAGAGTTAGCGATCTTGAATGTACCGTCAGCAATCTTAGGTTGAAGTACTTTCCAAGCTCCTTCGAAGAATAGGAATGCATTGTTATCAGAAGCCGCTCCAGCATATAAGTAAAGCGGTGTGTTCGATCCTTTAGCATTATCGATTAAGTACTGACCTTGTGCAGCACCTACTGCCAAGCTGTCAAATGTTACGTAATAATCAACTGCATCTGTATTCGTGATCAAACGGTCATACGCGATAACCGTGATGTCATCTTTTTTCGCTGCTTCAACTGCTGCAGCTGCTGCATCGCCATCTTGCGGACAAATAATAAGAACGTCGATTCCTTTGTTGATCAATGTTTCAACGTTTTCTTTTTCTTTTGCAGAAGATCCTTGACTGAACAAAATCTCAGTCGTGTAATCTGTTCCTTTTAAAGCATCCTTAAATCTTTGCTCATCCTGCACCCATCTTGGCTCATCTTTAGTAGGTAATACGATTCCCACGCTTACCTCGCTATTGCTGTCACTGCAACCAGCTGCAACAAGCATAAGCATGACAACAGCAAGCATCAGAGATACGAATTTACTTTTCTTCATCATTAGTTCCCCCTTTAATAGTACTTACAAGGTAATTATAGCTACGAAAAAAGAGAGTTTGAAAGCGCTATCATTAGCACTTTCTTAACATCGTCTGTACTTTTTTAACAAAGGGGTATTTTTTAGCATACTTAAAGTAGCGTTTAGAGATATCAAGATGTCCGTTCGTTGGCTGATGTGTGTAAATTGGAGTGATGTGTGCGATATTTGTGTCGAAATGAGCAGAGTTGGTGATGGAATGTGCGCATTCTACCGAAAAGTGTGTGTAAATCGTTGTAAAGTGTGCGAAAGCGTAACAGATATAAAAACACGTACCGTAAATTCCCTCAAAAAAAACAACGCCATCTTACCGGCGTTGTCTTATCTACTAATATCTATTTCGCATTCTCATCAGGCTGATGAATGCCGAAAATATTGCCTTCTGTATCTATGTAGTATCCTTGCCAAGCCATTCCTGGGAGCGCGTACTTCGGCATCGCTACTTTTCCGCCTTGCTCTAAAATCTTGGCTTCTGTTTCATCATAGCTTTCAACACCCATCGTACATGCATATCCATTTAATGCTTGGTTCGGTTCAGGCGGCGGGCTCTGTCTTTGCATCAAAGCACCGTTGATCCCCATTTCTTTGTCGTCCCCAGTCACTGCACCGTAATAAGGCATTCCAGCAAATTCACTCCAATCTTGAAACGACCAGCCAAACACCTCACCGTAAAACTTCATTGCTCGCTCCATGTCATCCACATGAATTTCAAAATGAACTAATCTGCCCATGAGTAACCTCCTGATTTTTTATAATAAACCCAATTATGTAATTCCATACAATTCGACATAATTCCTTTTAAAAAAGAAAATTACGCCAACAAAAAAGCACCATCAACGCTTAAACAACGTTTCAGGTGCCATCTATCTACTTATGCTGCTTTTTGAATGTTAATCTCTTTTCCATCTTTACGCCACTCTTTGTACTCGGCTGCTGCTGTAAAGAGTACGTCTGTTGATGAATTTAGTGCTGTTTCAAAAGAATCTTGTAAAACACCGATGATAAAGCCAACACCAACTACTTGCATCGCCACATCACCAGGTATACCGAACAAACTACACGCAAGAGGAATTAACAACAACGATCCGCCAGCAACCCCTGAAGCGCCACAAGCACATACAGCGGATAGAACGCTTAGAAGTATAGCAGTCCCTAAGTCAACCTGAATGTTAAGTGTATGAACAGCGGCAAGTGTTAAAACAGAAATCGTAACCGCAGCACCTGCCATATTGATTGTCGCACCTAGTGGAATGGATACAGAATAATTGTCCTTGTCCAAACCAAGCTTATCGCATAACTTCATGTTTACAGGAATGTTAGAAGCAGAGCTGCGTGTAAAGAATGCTGTGATTCCACTTTCTTTTAAACATTTAAAAACAAGCGGATAAGGATTTTGTCTAATTGCCAAATACACAATAATTGGATTCACAACCAACGCAACAAATACCATACAACCAATTAAAAGTCCTAGCAACTTGCCATAACCCAATAATGATTCAATACCGTTTGACGTAATCGATTCAACAACTAATCCCATGATTCCAAGCGGTGCAAACTTAATGACCCATGTTACAAGTTTAGCTACAGCATCAGAAACGTTTGAAAGCATCGTTTTTGTCGTTTCCTTTGCACTTCTTAAAGCAAGACCTAAAAGTACTGCCCATGCCAAGATTCCGATATAGTTCGCGTTAACCAAAGCGTTGAATGGATTATCAACAACGTTCATCAACAACGTTTTTAGTACTTCAACAACACCACCCGGAGGGGTTACCCCTTCAGCCCCCTTGCCAAGAGTCAGACCTACAGGGAAAAGAAAGCTTGCAATAACAGCTGTTAATCCAGCTAAGAATGTACCTACAAGATAAAATAAAATAATGGCTTTCATGTTCGTCTGATGGCCCGCTTTATGTTGAGCAATCGCCGACATAACTAAGAATAATACCAAAACAGGTGCAATTGCTTTTAGTGCACCTACAAATAATGTTCCAAAAATAACAACAGGTTTTGCTGCTTGCGGAATCGCTAAAGCTAAGATAATACCTACAATTAATCCGATAAAGATCTGTTTAACAAGACTTAACTGATTCCACTTTTTCAGTATACGTTTCATAGATGTCATCACCAATCTAGTTAGAATTGTAAAGCTGTTCATCTGAATAAACCTGTAACAAGATACGCCTTTAACAGGTAGAAAAATCGAATCACTTTATAAAATATCCACCTGGAAAATACAATTGTCTTTCTAATAAATAGTATTATAGTAAGTATTTCGACATATTACAATGTATTTATAAAAGTTGTAATAATTAGAATGTTTTGATAATGTTTACGGACTTGTTTTTCTAGAATAAACCCTCAGGATTAAGTTCCTGAGGGTTACACTTCCTATTAACGGTTTAATAGTTCAAACTGAACTCATCCAAGCCAAATTAACTGTGACTAACTATAAATGAGGTTCAATGGGGTTGAATAAGAATACTACTCAGCTTCAATAACCCTTGCTACTTCATGTCCACACTTCTTACACTTACCTTTTAGAACAACTCCAAACCGAGCATCTTCTATTGTAAAACTTTCAATTGTTGTAACACCTGAACAATTCGTACAAAAAACATTATTAATAAGCCGACTTCTAATCTCTTTAGGAATAGAAAGCCATGTTTTATTGGCCTCCATATCAAAACCTCTATTCTTATTTTATTTAATAAAAAAAGCAGATGCGCAAATGACATCAAGCAGTCGTAACTAAAACAGCTTCCAATGTCCTTCTGAGATCACTTCGACCTCTCCATCGATCACTTTGATGGCGGTATCATCGTTGATAGCATAGGCTGGTCCCTGTATCTCTGATGCCCATTGTTCTGCAGCTGCCATGGTGTTTTCCGGCAGCATCTCGTGATCAACATGTGGAAAGATTGAAAAATCGACTAAACCGAGTGCTTTATCTTCACCGCTCGGTGGAGTCCAGCCAACGAAATCTTCCCCAATCTTAGGTGTCATCACCATACTTCCTGCACTCATTCCCACATATACTGCGCGAAGAGATGGTAATAGCTCTGCTAACCCCGATTGCTGCATCCAATGATACAGGTAAAGAGCGTCTCCGCCCGAAACTAATAAGACGTCGGTCTCCTTTACGAGGGGTACCCAGCGTTCTTTGTCTATGCTTGGCAGCGCTGTGAGCTCGAGCACACCAACTGACTTCCAACCTAGGTTAACCATAGGATTTTCCTCTTTCCCGATGATGAACTCCCAAGCTTTCACGCCTGGTCCCACCCAGGGATGTCCGTACATGGCAGTAGGTATACAAAGGGCGTTGCAATCAGCAATTGGCTTGTCCAACATATCAACGAGCGCCTCATGTATGCTTTTGTTAATCACGCCTCCAGATGTGAGCAGTAATTTCATAACGTAACTCCTCCTTGCTTTTCCATGAATGTATCTATAATTCTACAGAAGCTGTCACCTTCCTCTAGTTAAATGCCGGACTACAAGAACAAAAGAACAGTATGAAACACGTCTGGTCTCATACTGTTTATTAAAAATTTATATGTTATTACAGTTCTAAGTTATCTAGCAACGCTCTCACTTCATCAGTTGATTTTGTGTTCATCAACTGATTTCGTAATTCAGCAGCTCCAGGAAATCCTTTTACATAGATTTTGAAAAAGCGATGAAGCCCTGTAATGGAACGCGGCACTTCTTCCGCGTATTGATCTTGAAGATCAAGCTGCAGTCTTAACAGATCAAGATATTCTTTGCTGCTGTGCTCTCTTGGCTCTTTTTCAAAAGCAAAAGGATTTTTAAAGATTCCCCGTCCGATCATGACACCATCAATACCATACTTTTCAGCAAGCTCCAGCCCGACTAGACGGTCCGGAATGTCTCCATTGATCGTTAACAACGTATCTGGTGCAATTCGGTCACGCAGCTTTTTAATCTCAGGAATAAGCTCCCAATGAGCGTCTACAAGACTCATTTCCTCTCTTGTGCGTAAATGAATTGAAAGGTTCGCAATATCCTGTTTTAGAATATGCCCAAGCCACTCTTCCCACTCATTTACTTCTTTAAAACCAAGTCGAGTTTTCACACTAACTGGCAGTCCGCCAGCTTTAGCGGCCTGAATCAATTCTGCAGCTACATCTGGACGTAGAATAAGGCCACTTCCTTTTCCTCTTTGTGCTACATTCGGCACAGGGCAGCCCATATTAATGTCGATCCCTTTAAAGCCCATCTCTTTCATGCCAATACTCATTTGACGGAAGTATTCAGGGTTATCGCCCCAAATATGTGCCACCATCGGCTGTTCGTCTTCTGTAAACGTCAAACGGCCGCGGACACTTTTTAATCCCTCCGGATGACAAAAGCTATCTGAGTTTGTAAACTCTGTGAAAAACACATCCGGTCGCCCAGCTTTACTTACCACATGACGAAAAACAACATCAGTCACATCCTCCATTGGGGCAAGTACAAAAAATGGACGCGGTAGATCACGCCAAAAATTATCTATCATTGATGCTCAAATCCTCTCACTATAATGCAACTTCAAAATCCCGGTAAAATAATATTTCTTTACACTTATATCATGACTTCTAACTGAATTTCAATCACTGCACAATTTATAATTTATGGAAAATGAAGAGCCTCATTCAACAAGGAACAAGGCTCTTAACGTCAAATAAGTTCAAGTTTCGCAACTGCTTCAACATGCGTCGTCTGTGGAAACATATCCACTGGCTGAACTTCTACTGTTTTGAATCCGCCATCTTCTAAAATGCGTAGGTCACGTGCTAGTGTGGCTGGGTTACAGCTCACATAGACAACACGCTTCGGCTTCATTTCGATAATGGTTTTTAATAACTCCTCGTCGCAGCCTTTTCGTGGTGGATCGACGACGATCACATCTGGCGTGACGCCTTGTTTCTTCCACTCTGGTATCACGTCTTCTGATTTACCAACAGCAAACTCAGCGTTATGGATGCTGTTTAACTCCGCATTGCGGCGCGCGTCTTCAATTGCTTCTGGTACGATTTCTACGCCATACACTTTTTTTGCTTTTTGTGCGAGGAACAGGGAGATCGTCCCAATTCCGCAATACGCATCAATGACGGTCTCATCGCCATTTAGTTCCGCGTATTGTAAAGCTTGATCATAAAGCACTTTCGTCTGATCCGGATTAATCTGATAAAACGAACGAGCTGAGATGGCAAACTTGATGTCGCCGATAAAATCATAAATATATTCAGCACCCCAAAGCACTCGTGTTTCTTCACCAAAAATCACGTTCGTACGTTTTGAGTTTACATTTTGTACAATGGATTTGATCTCAGGCAGTGCATTTCGAATATCTTCTACAATCTTCTTACGCTGTGGCAGCTCTTGGCCGTTCGTTACGAGTACAATCATCAAATCGCCTGTCGTTTTACCGTATCGCGCAATGATATGACGCAGGATGCCTTTATGTTTTTCTTCATTATAGGCACTGATGTTATATTGATTCACGATCTCCTTCACAGCTTGTACCGCGTCATCGTTCGTATCTCCCGTGATGATACAGCTATCCATCTCTACAATCTCATGGCTGCGTTTTTGGTAAAAACCTGTGATGATACGGCCATTGCGTTCACCAACTGGCACTTGCGCTTTGTTACGATAACGCCACGGTTCTTCTCCCATGCCAAGTGTTGAGAGAACTGGAACGTCTTCTAACTTTCCGATTCTCGTTAAAACGTCTTCCACAAGCTTGCGTTTATACTCCAGCTGTCCTTCATAGGATAGATGCTGAAGCTGACAGCCTCCACACCATTTGTAGATCGGACAAGGCGGATCAACACGTTCTGGACTCTCTTCGATCAGCTCTTCTAAACGACCAAACCCGAATCCTTTTTTCACACCAATAACCTTAATCTTCGCACGCTCGCCAGGCAGTGTATTCGGCACAAATAAAGTAAACCCATTTACACGAGCAACTCCTGCTCCCTCATGGGTTAAATCCACTATATCTACTTCATAACTTTCATTCTTATGAACAGGCAAATCAGCCTTTGTCATTGTCATCGTCCCTTTTTGTCACTTATGCTTTTCTGATTGTAGCATAACTGTTAGTGGACACCAAATGCTTACATAAAAAAACAGACCACCTGAAGTAGCCTGCAGTAAGGATTTTTTTAGACGAAGGATATGCACCCTGAAATAATTTGATTTACAAATTAGCATTCGTATTCCATTTTTATAAACTCAAATTTACTACCGTTTGTAGCTTGCAGAAAAGTCTTAATTTCTTTAAAACCAATTTTTTCATAAACTTTTATCGCTCTTTGATTAAATGTCGCTACAGATAATGTTATTTTTTGGGGTTTGTATTCACTTTTCACAAACTCTATACCTGATTTTAGAAATTTGAAACCAACACCTTTACCAGTTAAGTCCGGTCTTACTCCTAAACCGATATCATATATATGTCCATCTGCTTTATTAACGCTAAAAAAGCCAATTAGTTCATTATTATTAAGGACTGAATACACAGAGTCCCCTCTCTTTTCATGGTTAATAAATACTTCTAAATCATCTCTATCTGACTCCATATCATAAAATGAATACTCTCCATCATAGTGCCATTGAAACGCAATCTCCTCTGCTTGTTTCTGAGTCATAACCTTATATATATAAGTCATTAACATCCCCCGTTAACTTGTTCTTTTTATATAAAAAAAGAACACTCAGCAGATTTAGTGAACTGTAACCAATAA
>NZ_JARMFC010000042.1:0-10234 GCF_036213205.1 Fictibacillus nanhaiensis | reverse complement strand
GTACTTTGTCTACAAGCTGACTCACACCTTAAAATAAGGTGTGAGTTTTTTTATTCAATAATCCCAGAATGCACAATGTTTAAATCAACATCGACGTTCACTTTTACATCTGGATATTGCTCTTCCCATTTCCCTAATTCAAAATTGCGATAATGAGCTTCAAATTTTGCACCTAAACCGAGTGGGTCAACATCGTTTTCTTGGAGTTGTTTAATTATTCTCATAGTGTCCTGTTCTATATTTCTCATTATTTTTTTTCGAACATCTTTTATTTTACTTGGATTTGCAGCATTTTGTGTATTGCTTGAATATTCCTGAATTCTTGCATCCATTTTAATTTGTATATTGAATTCAGGGTTTCCATTTTTCACTTTGACTTTATAATGAGGTAAGGATTTGATGTTTCCCAGAACAACATGTTCATTTTCGTCTAAACGATATTGATGGGTTCCCATTTTAAATCTTTCCAACAACATCTTAAATGTGAATGCATCCTTTATGGGTAGAGTAGATACAACACGAGCATTTTTAAACAAGGCAATCCCGCTTATTCTTATTTTATCTTTTTCTTTTTTTAGAATAGGTAGAAAAGGATCACTTCCCTCATCGTAAAACTTGAACGAAAATATGGTAAGGTCTGATAAAGGTAATTCTCCGGTTTTTGCGTTCTGAAAAATCATATCAGAAAGATACAAAGCAATATTTTCTTTACCATACTTTTTTATAGAGAGTAATTTAGAAGCTTCCCCCTCAACGATCGCAAGCTGCAATTTACTGCCAATTGCAGGAGATCTATTAAAGGTATCTAAGAGAGGAAATAAACCTTTTCTTGCCAGTTTTTCACCAAATAAAGCGATACGAAGCTGGCCGTTAACTAATGGATACTGTACTTCATTTTGTGTGCGATTGATGATCTCTCGCACCGTTTCTCCTTCTGCATTCTTTATTTCAATCTTTGAAGTTTCATCCACTTGATATTCTGGATAAACAATCGTCCCTAGTAATTTATGTTGTGAAGCTATATCAAAGCCAACCCCTTGAATAATACTGATTTCATTTGCATTTAATGAAGGAATAACCTGACAACCAGTTAACAAAGTAATTAAACATATTTGAAAAAGAATTAGATAACACTTCATCAAATAGTCCTCTTCTTTATAAGGTTAAAAGCTAGCCATAGTATAGGGATGTATACATAGAACAACCCTACAGAAAATTTTGCGATCATCTCCAAAAAAGAATTAAGAATATATCTATTATCTAATATTTGACAAATAGCAATACTTAAAACCATTAAGACGATCAAAGGAATTTTCTGCTTCTTTTTCGATATCAATTTAATACCTCTACTTGACGCCCATAACATCAATGTAATAATTGTCACTATTTTTATTAAGTACAACGATAGAAGAATATACTCAAACCTTTCAACAAATGAAAACTTTGCTAAAGCATTAATATTAATCCTTGCCCAAATCGTAGTCTGTATTTGCTTCTCACTAATGAATAAAAATGTTGTTATTGCCCCTACCGTATAGAATAATGTCGTAAATGCAACACCTAGTTGGGCATACTTTTTTGATGTTTCAGGGTCTTTTAGAAATGGATATACCATCAGTATTATCTCGAAACCGGCCATCGAATAACTCGTTTCTTTAGCAGACTTTAATAAATCAATGAATGAATGATCGAGGATGGGAAATATGTTATCAATATGAATATAATTGTTAGGTAGGTAAAAGTGATTAAAGAAAAGAAGAATGGTGTAAATGACAGACACAAAACATATTCCTGCCACTACACGAAACCCTCCTGAAATTATGTAATAACTTAACACCAAAATAAGAATAGACAATATCCATGTTGGAAGAGTTGGAAACATCCACACTTGTATAATCTCAATATATTCCCTCAATACACTTACAGCAGCCAACCAAAAATAAATCATTATTATTGCACTAAAAATTGATCCAACCTTATTACCATAAATTTGGCTGTGCACATCAATAATATCTCCTCTTGCTGCAGACAGCATTTGAAACATTAATAGAACAATGTCCTGAATGATTGCTCCAGCAATGAGTACACTTATCCATGCATCATAACCAGCATGTTTTGCAATAATTCTATGGAAGCCCAATATACCTACTCCTGTTTGTGCGCCTACAATGATAAAGAACAAAAAGTATGGAGATATTTGATGTCTGATATTTACTTGCATGACAGAATCTCCTTTCTGTTATTCATCGAAATCGGAAGCTGGACCTGGATTTTTAACATCATATAAATATTTTTGTTTCGTTTGTGGTCTTAAGTTATCCGGATTCTCTTTCTGCATAGAAAATGGCAATCGAATCCACATATCTTTAAATATATTTTTACGAAACGGGTAAAACCCAATGTACGGTCTACCAAGAGAAGTTAAACGCAATAAATGTGCCAGGAGGAAATTAAGACCTATTACAATTCCTATCAATCCAAGAAATTGTGCCATTACAATAATCGGATATTTTATAAGCCTTACAGAGTTATTGAACTTATAGATCGCTGAGGTGTATGAAGCTAATGTGCTTAAGCCGATTAATATGATAAGGATACTGCTTGTAAGTTTCGCTTCAACGATAGCCTGTCCAATTACAATCCCACCTACAATACCTAGAGTTGTACCAATTTTAGTAGGAAGGCGTAGACTTGATTCTTTAATAAATTCAACACTGATTTCTAATATTAAGACTTCGATAATAGGTGGAAAAGGCACTGCAGCTCTAGAAGCCACTAATGAGTCAAGTAACTTTGCTGGAATCAACTCATAATGATACGTTAAAACGGCTATATAAGCAGGTGAAATAATAATAGATACAAAAAGGCCAAATAGCCTAATCAACCTTAAATAATTTGCAATCAACCAAGGTACATAGTAATCTTCCATAGCGACTATGGATTCTGCTAATGTAATGGGTGCAATCAATACATCAGGAGATCCATCTACTACGATTACTATTTTCCCTTCTGTTAGTGCCGCAATGGTTCTGTCATTTCGTTCAGTAGGAATGATTTGCGGAAAAAGAGAATTTGTATTATCTTCAATCATTGACGCTAAATATGAACTATCTGAGATATGATCGTATTGCACGTCGTCGATCCGTTGCAGAACGGTTTCGACATTATCTTTGTTCGCAATGGAATTCATAAAGATAACTGCGACTTTTGTTGATGATAATTTACCTACTTTCATTTCTTTTACATGTAAGTCAGAAGACGGCAAATGTTTCCTTATCATGTTAATATTTGTATCAATCTCTTCCACATAGCCTGCTTGAGGACCAAGAGCTGTAGATTCCATCATAGGAAAAGAGATGTCTCTGAACTTATAATTTGCGACATTCACTAGTAAACATTCTGTATGTTTATCTGATAACCGAATTGCGGCAAATCCTTGCAATAACTTTTCCTTTATTACTTTTGCGTCCGATGTTACTTCTATTTGTTGTATAGGAATTGTATTTTTTAATTCTTTTATCGAAAGTTGTGCAGATAGGTAAGGTACCACATCTCTATGTAATATTTCTCCCATAATGAGCGTTCTAAAATAAGAAATACAAAATGGCTCAGCTAGATTTGAGGAAGTATGGTCATTAACAAAATCATTTGATAGTGAAAATTCCTCTACCCAATTGGTCGCATCAACGTTAGTTTTAGGATGTTCATCTATTTTTTTCTTTTCCTCAGCTATTTTCTCTCGCCTTTTTTTGAACATACTTATCCCTCTAATGAATTTTTCTTTATTGTTCATATGTAACTCTTATAGTATTCATAGAAAAAGAAAAACGCTTAGAAAAATTTTCTAAGCGTCTTCGAATGTTTTATTGATGGCTTTGCAGCTGATTTAGGATACTGGTCAATGAGTTATTTAAAAGTAATAGATCTTCTTTTTTCATCGAAATGTTTTCTACAAGTTGATCCGGAATGCACTCTGCTTTTTCTTTAAGTGCTTCTCCTTTTTTAGTAACAGAAATAATAACACTTCGCTCATCTTGTGCAGATCTCTTTCTTTCGACGAGACCATTGATCTCCATGCGTTTTAACATGGGAGTAAGAGTCCCTGAATCTAAAAATAATCTTTGCCCTAATTCTTTTACAGACAATGAATGTTTTTCCCATAAAAGAAGCAAGACTAAGTATTGTGGATACGTGACGTTAAGTTCCTTTAACAACTCTCGATAAAGCTTTGTGATCTCACGCTCTGCTGTATAGATTTTAAAACATATTTGATTTTCTAATTTTAAAGTTTCACTTTTCATGATGTTTCCTTTCTTTTTGTAAAGGGTACTTGCATTATATCACAATTTAGTTTTACACAATTAAATTGTTTGACTCTATAAAAAGTATACGTTATGATAACTACGAGTTATTAAATTGCACACAATTTAATTTTACACAAAGGAGTGTTTAGAATGGAAGCATTATACACAGCAAAAGCTACAGCTGAAGGTGGAAGAGCAGGTACGGTAAAAAGTGATAACGGTGTTCTAAATCACGAGTTAGCAATGCCAAAAGCTCTTGGTGGGTCAGGAAGTGAGAACGCAACGAATCCTGAACAATTATTTGCAGCAGGATACGCAGCTTGCTTTGATTCAGCTCTAAACCTAGTTGCACGCCAAAGTAAAAAACGTATTGAATCAAAGGTTACTGCTGAAGTTTCTATTGGAAAAGATACGGATGGTGGATTTAAACTAGCTGTAGTTCTTAACGTAGGTGTTAACGGTGTGACACAAGAAGAAGCTGAGGAATTAGTGAAGACAGCTCACGGTGTTTGTCCTTATTCTAAAGCAACAAGCGGCAACATTGACGTTGAATTAAAAACTGAACTTATATAATGAAAGCTATAAAGGACCATTCATTTTGGTCCTTTTTTTTATTTGTTTTCTCTCTCATACTCCCCCCTCTCATATAAAAAACACATCAACTAGATTTTTTCATGATCTTTTTCTTTCACATATAAAAACTCTCAGTTTCTATATCAATTCTCTGTGAACAATCGTATAATTATTCATAAATAAATAATTATTCAGAATTGAATATTCAACAACCTAAAAAGGGACTGATGTACATGAGTCAATCTAAAGATTGGAACGAAAATGAACAAATTCTTCATTCTTTAAAAGACGACATCTTAGTTACGAATGTAGAGGGAATAATCCTCAAAGTGAGTGAAGTTACAGGAAAGATCTACGGAGTTGATTCAGATAGTTTAATCGGAAAATCTGTCTATGATCTAGAAGCTCAAGGCTTATTTACGCCTATTCTCACTCCAATGGTTGTAAAAGAAAATAAAAAAATCACGTTTGTACAAACAACGAATAAAGGAAAAAAATTGCTTGTTACAGGTATTCCTGTTTATAACGAACAAGGCAAGTTGTATAGAATTGTTAGCTATTCACACGACATTACAGAACTGGCTCAATATAAAGAGTTTTTGTTTGCTATGGAAGAAGAAATGCAGCGTGTAAAAACAGAGCTCGACCTATTAAGAAGCAAACAGCTTCATGATGCTGGAATCATCGCAAAAAGTGAAGATATGAAAAAAGCAGTCTCAACAGCACTTCAGCTATCAGAGGTGGATGTGAACGCCTTAATTCTAGGTGAATCTGGTGTTGGGAAATCATTGTTAGCTAAATTTATTCACAATAAGAGTCATCGCTCAAAAGGACCTTTCATTGAGGTTAACTGTGGCGCTATTCCCGATTCTTTGTTTGAAGCAGAACTATTCGGTTATGAACCTGGCGCTTTTACAGGTGCACATCAGAAAGGCAAAGTTGGTCTTATTGAACTATCGAACGAAGGCACTCTTTTCTTAGATGAAATCGGTGAACTTCCCCTGCAGCACCAAGTAAAAGTGTTAAAAGTCATTCAAGAAAAACAGTTTTTTCGTGTAGGTGGAACGAAACCAATCAAAATAGATTTTCGTCTGATCTCTGCTACGAACAAAGATCTTCAGAAAGCGATAAATGAGAAGCTGTTTCGTGAAGATCTCTATTTTCGTCTAAATGTTGTACCCGTCACGATTCCCCCACTCAGAAAGAGAACAGAAGATATCGTACCTCTCATACATATGCTTTTAGAGCAATTTGAAGAAAAGTATAACAAGAAGAAAAAATTAGATGAAGCTGTTCTTCATCACCTTCTGCACTATGACTGGAGGGGTAATGTACGGGAATTAATCAACATCATGGAACGCTTAGTGGTACTCTCCCCTACGACTCTTATTACTGATGAACATCTTCCTGATCACGTAAAACATGGTGCAACTACACCTTCACCATCTATTAATAAAGAACAAACACTTAAAGAAATGTTAGACGAAACAGAGAAACAAATCTTATTTGCAGCAAGAAAGAAATACAGAACAACCATAAAGATGGCAGAAGCACTCGGTACTAGTCAGCCTTCAATCGTAAGAAAAATGAAAAAATTTCAGATAATTTAGTTACTTGGCATGATACTTGCATGGATATTCTATATAGAAATTATTTATACAACATGAGAATGGAATATCAAGGAGGTAATACACGTGTCAATGAACAACTGGAGTAACCTTGTAACCGAAATGCCTAATCTTTTAGCTCCTAGTATGGCAAAAGATCATCCAAACCTACCCGTCGTAAAAGCAGAGGGCTGCTACTATTATGGATTGGATGGAAAACAATATCTTGATTTCACTTCTGGCATTGCAACAGCAAATACTGGCCATCGTCATCCAAAAGTAGTCCAAGCTATCAAAGATGCAGCAGATCACCTTATGCACGGGCCATCTGGGGTCATCATGTATGAATCGATCCTGAAACTTTCAAAGGAATTAGCTCATGTTCTACCAGGTGATTTAGATTGTTTCTTTTTTGCTAACAGTGGAACTGAAGCAATCGAAGGTGCTCTGAAACTCGCAAAACATGTCACAAAAAGACCTTACGTTATTTCTTTTACCGGTTGCTTTCATGGTCGATCATTAGGCGCTTTGAGTGTGACAACATCCAAAAGTAAATACCGTAAGTTTCTTCAGCCGAACGGTCTTGCCTATCAAGTTCCTTATGCAGATGTAAAAAGCGCTCCAAGCGGAGTAAATCCTGAAACATACGTAATTGAAAAACTTGAAAAAGATTTTGACACACTTTTCAATCATCAAGTTACTCCTGAGGAAGTCGCCTGTATGATTGTAGAACCTGTTCTAGGTGAAGGAGGCTACATTGTCCCACCAAGTGGCTGGCTGAAGAAGATAAGAGAAGTTTGTGACAGATATGGCATCTTGCTGATTTTCGATGAGGTTCAGACGGGTTTTGGAAGAACAGGCGAATGGTTTGCTGCCCAAACATTTGGAGTTACACCAGACATCATGGCTATCGCAAAAGGAATTGCTTCTGGACTGCCACTAAGTGCAACGGTTGCGTCTAAAGAACTGATGCAGAAATGGCCGCTCGGTAGTCATGGTACAACATTTGGTGGAAATCCGATTGCTTGTGAAGCAGCACTCGCTACAATTGATGTTCTAACAAAAGAAAAGCTCATTGAGAACTCAAAAAACATGGGGAAATATGCATACTTAAAATTAAAAGAACTTCAGAAGCGGACTCCGTTAATCGGGAGCATTCGTGCGGTAGGACTAATGATTGGAATAGAAATCATTGATCCATTTACAGGTAAACCAGACGGTCATGCACTTATGAATATTCTAGACAAGTGTTTAGAAAAAGGCGTTCTTTTTTATCTCTGCGGAAATCATGGTGAAGTAATCAGAATGATTCCACCTCTTACCATCAAGCAAGAACAAATCGATCAAGGTCTTGCTGTCCTTGAAGAGTCACTTGAAGAATATTTGGTTGAGGTTCATGCTCAATTGTCGGAAAACTATCAAAACGCGTAAAAGTCTTGATTAAAGCATTACACTAAAAGGGAGGGTTTTTATTATGCAAACTTTTGATACAGTTATTATTCTCTTGTATTTTGCCGTATTGATCGGTGCAGGAATTATTGGCTCTACTAAAGCAAAGACTTCTGAAGATTTTACATTAGCAGGACGTAACCTTGGCATGTTTATGTATCTTGGTTGTTTGTCTGCCGTTATTTTAGGTGGAGCTGCGACGATTGGGACGACAAAACTTGGTTATCAGTTTGGAATCTCTGGCATCTGGTTTGTATCAATGATTGGTTTAGGCATTATTCTTTTAGGCACTATATTTATTAAGAAGATCGATTCATTAAAAGTGACAACGATTAGTGAACTTCTGGGAAAACGATACAAATCTGAAACACGTCTTTTAAGTGCCATCGTGGCATCTATATACACTTTAATGATTGCAGTTACCCAAGTGATCGGGATGGGAACGATCATTAATGTTCTCTTAGGTTGGAGCTTAACGACTTCCATGTTAGTTGGAGGAGGCATTGTTCTCTTCTACACAATCCTAGGCGGAATGTGGAGTGTAACAGTTACTGATATTATTCAATTTATTGTAATGACGGTTGGTATATTCTTCATTATGGTTCCTATGAGTCTTTCAAAAGTAGATGGTTTAGGAAATCTATTAACAAAACTTCCTGAATCTCACTTAGCTTTCACAGGCATCGGTTATCAGCAGATCTTTCAATATTTCTTGTTGTTTGCACTTGGTATGGTAGTATCGCAAGACATTTGGCAACGAGTATTCACAGCAAAATCTAGTAAAATTGCTAGAAATGGCTCTATCTTTGCTGGAGTGTATAGCTTTGCATACGCGATTGCTGGAAGCATTATCGGAATGTGTGCATTCATAGTACTACCTGCCCTGGATAATCCGCAGAACACGTTTGCTGAGATGGCCCTTACCATTTTACCAACTGGTATTTTAGGTCTTGTGCTTGCAAGTGTGTGTTCAGCACTTATGTCAACGGCATCTGGTTCGTTACTTGCGTCTTCTACTCTGATTACAAACGACATCTTAAAACAATATTTCTTGAAATCTCCTACTGACAAACAATTAATTACAGCATCAAGAGTCACAACACTTGTTATCGGTTTGATCGCTATTACTTTTTCCATATGGATCCAAGATGTACTCGTTGCACTTGATGTGGCTTATGCCATTCTATCTGGAGCAATCTTCATTCCCCTTGTTATGACTTTCTTTTGGAAACGAGCAACTCCTAATTCAGGATTCTATGCCATTTTAATTTCTACAGTTGTTGTTCTAGCAGGGTTATTTATTGAAGGACTTACAGCAACGAATCCGATTCTATATGGGATGTCAGCTGGATTGGTTAGTATAGTGGGTATTTCCTTATTCACAGCTCCAATCTCAACTGAATTCGACACACCTTTCGACGAAGATGTAGCATTTGATGATGTAGAAGAAGGAAGAAAACAAGCGTAGAATATAGAAAAGCCTCTCCCGTTGGGAAAGGCTTTTCTGTATTTCTCTTACTTTTCACCAATTCCAAACGATAACAATAGAAGACCGAATATAGAGATCAAAGCCATGAACAAAATGAAAAACAACCCGAAAAATTTCGATTTTCCAGCTTCTTTTTTGACAATAGCTACAACGCTTAAAATCACACCGATAAAATACAACATGATTCCACTAAAAAGAAAGATAGCAACCTGTTGAGCTACATCATCTCGAACGATGAATGGCCAGCCAGCAAGAAGAATTCCCGCTATGCAAAACCATAATGATAAACGACCGAAACGCAAATTCAATGTATTGGCACACTCCTGTTTAAAATTAGTTCAATATCCATTGTTGCCATTTTTACATCAAAAATCAACTATCTACTAGATAAAATATTCTTTGTAATAAACCAATATGGAGACTAACGAAACTAGCGTATAAATAATAGCTGTATAATAAGCATAACTCGGTTTGAACGCAGCTTTTTCTTCTTCAATTTTAATACCTGTCATCGCCTGAGCTTGCATACGAACCATGTTTGATGAAAGTCCACCCTTTGAAGTGAAAAATCGAATAGTGAAAGCAAAAATTAAACCAATAAATAACGATGTGTCAATAAACGCCACTCCTAAAAGGTTTGCCACCACATAATTAAAAACTAATATTGTGATTACCGTTACGATGCAGCTAACTACATGTTTCATAACATCCCCTCCTTATTCGGTTATACGCACAATAAGGAAGAAAGTTCCAAAGCTAATGAAAAATTTCATATGAAAACACGCCCATGCAATTGAACTGCACCCCAATTG
>NZ_JARMFC010000041.1:0-6234 GCF_036213205.1 Fictibacillus nanhaiensis | reverse complement strand
CAGACACGATTGTTCTATGCGATGAGCCGTGATGGGCTTCTTCCAAGTAAATTGTCAGCGGTTCATCCAAGAACAAAAGTACCACTTCCTAGTACGTGGACAACCGGATTACTTGTTGCACTATTTGCTGGATTCGTCCCATTAGATAAACTAGCAGAACTTACGAGTATTGGGACTTTGTTTGCTTTTGCAACAGTTTCACTAGGAGTTGCGGTTCTTCGAAAGACAAGACCTGACATCGAAAGAGGCTTTAAGACACCATGGGTACCATTGATTCCAGCCTTGGCGATCATTTTCTGTGTTTATCTTATGCTTCAGCTCTCAGCATTCACTTGGAAAGGCTTCGTCGTTTGGCTTTTGATTGGATTTATTCTTTATTTTAGTTATGGATACCGTCACAGCCGTTTAAACACAACGAAATAGAACGAACTAGTAAGATAGAAAAGCTGCCTTTATAGAGGTGGCTTTTTCACTTTAGCGATACATTGCCCTTGCTAACAAACGAGTAGAAGAAGATTTATGATGTGTTAAATGGTATCTGTAAATTTCCTGTGATTCTTTTCTTTTTTTGTAAATTATAGTCATCTTCTCCTTTGAGTAATATATTCAATAATGCAAAACCACTACTCGTAAGTGTGAAGGTTTTCCTCATTGGTTCTCGAATAACTGTACTTGATGACGGAAGAGGAGAGTATTTTATGAATTTAACTCAAGCGCAACAATTAGCGATTGAATACGTTGAGCGTTATGCTCTAAAACATAAGGACGATGCTCAAGAGACGATTAAACATCTATTAAGAATGTCTAACATAACAGATGATGTATTTCATAATGCGGTCTCTAAGCTTAAAAAGCATGCTCGAATCGCACTTCACTTTCATCCAGATCGGCCAAACTCATCGATGGATAGTATTGCAGAAGCGTTATATCAAGAAGGAATATATAAAAGTCAGTTTGAAACGTTGCTTTCAAACGGCAGTGTTTCTGCATACCCCGGAGGATTGCGTGATCGGTGGGAAGAACAATTATTTGGAGGAGCTTACCAGTTAAAAGGTGCGACCCTTAAGGAAAGAACAAAATATGGTGCGTTAAGCATCTTTAATCATGCAGATGGACCAGCTCCCCGATTTGGATCATGTTATTTCTTATTGAAGCCCGAAGTTTCAAAACGAGCAACTTTTACGTACCTCGATTCTCATCAAAATCCTAAAGAAAAAGGAACTTTAGGAGAGTTCGATATGATACTTGCTGCATTATTTGAGGAGATCTTTACGAGAGATTATGCGCTCGGAGAACCTAAGCTTATGGTTAGTTCTTTGGTTCGGCAGCTTGTTCAAAAAATAGAATTGCCTTTTGAAGATCCAGCTAAAAAGCATGCTAATCGGAATCTAAATCATTACATAGAAGCACAAGTTCATGGTGATGTTGTATTAAAAGACGATGTAGATTTACTTGTTGCAGATCCTTCTTTTAAAGATACGAAGGTCGGGAATGCACTGACAAAACTTTGTACAAAATATGATATTAAACTTTATTATCATTCAGGATTTCAAATGTCTGTAGACCAAGTTCCTTCAGATTTTAGAGGACCAGAAATGCCATCATTAGCAAAAAGAGTCGCTAAAAATCAAGTGATTGATGCACATTCTATAGGTGAGGCTGTAATGGATTTATCAAGAAATCCAATGTGTTGGAGTGACAGAGGTACGCATAAAGAAGTACTACAAGAGTTGAAGCTTCTATGGCATGTATTGGTGAAGTATGGAAGCGCACATAAAAAAAGCAGATAAGTTTGAAGAGATTAACATCTTGCATTTATTATTTTTATTTGTTAATATCGTTTCAATGCTAACGATTATGAAAATTGTTAAGGAGTGGATGATATCTATTCTTTTGATGAGTACGGTGAGTTATTGCCGGAAGAGAAGGACACCATCAATCAATTGACTAAAGCACCGATTGAATCTCTCAATATGCATTCAATTTCGGTGGTCACAAATCTGTATCGAGCGGCACAAGGTCTACGCAACAAAATGGAACGAGAAGTATTAGCAAAGCATGGGCTATCGTGGACGTCTTTTTCTTTTCTGTATGATCTATGGATATGGGAATCTGTTGAAACCAAAAAGTTAGCGCTGTCCGCTGGTGTTTCAAAAGCAACCATAAGTAACATAACGAATACATTGGAAAGAAAAGAATTATGCTATCGTAAGGTAGATAATCGCGATCGACGCATCACGTGTGTAGTTTTAACAGATAAAGGCAGAAAAGTGATGGAAGAACTGTATCCAAGGTTTCACGAAGGTGAAGTCGAAGTCGTCTCTTCCTTGTCCGTTGAAGAGCAGAAATTAATTTCAGGCTTGCTTAGAAGAGTTATTCGAGAAAACGACTTTTAAATTTTATATAAATATGCGATGACAGGAAACGCAGTAGCAATGATCTCCCTGTTTTTAGAGAGCTGGTGGTTGGTGTGAATCAGCACAAAGATCATGTGAATTACATTTCCAAGAGCTTTCTTCGTTAAATCTGTATGACGAAGAACGGGAAAACCGTTATTTGACTTGAGTGGAAGAATATTTGTTCTTCAATTAGGGTGGTACCGCGTGTGATTTTAGACCACGTCCCTTGTGTTATAGGGATGTGGTCTTTTTTTATTGTTATTTGAGATTGAGTTTTAAAAACAATGAATTAGAGGAGGAAAAACGATGATTCCGTTTGTAGAACAACTAACAGAGAAACAGAGAAATGAAGTTAAAAGGCAGATGGCAATCTATAAGCTAGGCGTTCAGGATATAATTCCTACAGAAGAGTTAGAAACCAAAGTGGCAAAGTCCATTTTAGAGAATTCCCCACTGAAAATTAAACTTGGATTAGATCCTTCAGCACCAGATGTACATCTTGGTCACACAGTGGTGTTGAATAAGTTAAGACAGTTTCAACAAAACGGTCATGTTATTCAATTGATCATCGGAGATTTTACGGGAAGAATTGGTGACCCTACAGGAAAGTCTGTTGCGAGAAAACAATTAACAACAGAAGAAGTAGAGCACAACGCGAAAACGTATTTTGAACAGTTTGGAAAAATAATAGATATGGAAAAAGTAGAGCTTCACTACAATTCTAAATGGCTTTCTAAGCTGAATTTTGAAGATGTTATAAACCTTGCTGGTAAAATTACAGTGGCAAGATTGTTAGAACGGGATGATTTTGATGAGCGGATCTCAACCGGAAAACCGATCTCATTGCATGAATTCTTCTACCCGCTCATGCAAGGTTACGACTCTGTTATGTTAGACTGTGATATTGAATTAGGTGGAACGGATCAACACTTCAACATTTTAATGGGTAGACATTACCAAGAGAAGTTTGGAAAAGAAAAGCAAGTTGCTATCCTAATGCCTCTCTTAGAAGGATTAGATGGTGTTGAAAAAATGTCGAAATCAAAAAGAAACTACATTGGTATTGATGAAGCGCCGAATGAAATGTACGGAAAGGCAATGTCCATTCCAGATACGCTTATGATCAAGTATTTTGAACTGGTAACTGACTTAAACAAAGAAGAGATTGATACAATTAAGAAAGATGTGGAGACAGGGAAGCTTCACCCTCGTGATGCAAAGATGCTTCTTGCTCGTACAATAGTCCGAATGTACCACGGTGCAAATGCAGCAAGTGCAGCTGAAAAAAACTTCATTACTGTTTTTCAGCAAGGAACACTGCCGGATGAGATCCCGGTCGTGACATGGGCAGGAACTGATGAGATCTCTGTAATAGATTTAGTCGTGAAATTGAAACTTCTTCCATCCAAAAGCGAAGCTCGTCGAATGATTGCCAATCATGGGATTAAGATTAATGGCGAGAAGGTGGAGAACTCTCATTTGATCGTCGCTATATCGAATGGTCTAATCGTTCAAGTTGGAAAAAGAAAGTTTGTAAAGATAAACAGAGGATAAATAAAAGGGCAACTTGAAGTTGTCCTTTATCATTAATTTCAGAGATAGCAATTACTTTTTTTTCGTTTGAAATAACAGCAATAGAAAGAGACAAGTGGAAGTAAAAATACAAGAAATTCATTCGTTAAATAAAGGCGGTTTTTTAAAATAGAGATTACATGGCAGGAAATCACAAATCAAATGACGAAAGAATTAAAGGCAGCCCTTTCTTTTTATAAACATTCATTTCCAATAGAAGTTAGGGAAACTGAATCAGTCTTCTTGCAAAGTTTACGATATGCTGAAACGCAAAAGCTCAATAACTATCACTTCATAGCCGGATATCTAAATGAAGAGCTAACTAGCATTGTAACGGCTCACTATTTGGCTGACGTGAATGCAGGATTTATTGTTTATCTTGTAACAAACCCTAAAATAAGAAATAAGGGATTAGGGGCAAAATCCCTTCAAAAAATTGAAGAAGTTCTTCAACAAGATAGTGTTCATGCTGGGTATAAATCATTGAAAACAATCGTTCTTGAGACTGAGATCGAAGAGATGGTGCACACTGAAAAAGAAAAGGAAGATTGCGTAAAGCGAACAAAATTCTTTACGAAAAACGGCTTTTATAAAGTTGAGGATTTTCTTTATTTTCAGCCACCTATACACGATGGTGGCGTAGATGTGCCTCTTCATTTATTCATGAAACAGCGAACTAAACAAGAAATAACGAATTCCGACGTAAAACGTATAGTTAAAGCTATGTATGTTGAAAAGTATTATCACGGCAATGGTATTGAAAAAGGTGTTTTAAATACTTCATATAGCAAGATGAATTTGGAGAAATCTGAGTTGTTTTGTGATTAAAATGAGAGGTGTCCCATCATAAAACGAAGTCTACTCATTCTAATGGTTTGTGTTATGTTCTTAGCTGCTTGTCAAAAAGATGAAAACAGAAAGTATGTTCATTAGGGAGAAAAAACGGAGATTGACATAAAACGATTAACCAAAAACGGAATCGATTTTAAAGTGAAAAACGAAAATCTTTACATCCCTGAAGATCAAATGAAAAAGGCAGTAGCTTGTTGTACTTAATTAACTTTGATATGAACATTAAAAAAACACAAGGCTACATCCATTCGGAAAATGCCTTGTGTTTTTTTGTCTTCTAACAATGGTAAACTCATGAAATAGAAGGTGATGGTAGGGACTGTCAGAAATATTGACTTTCAAAACACTTATACTTGTAATATCCCTAAAACGGATGAGATTATTATAGAATAACCGTAGGCTCCATCACAGTCAAAGTACGATTCATCGTATTCATGTTCACATTTACACCTAGAGGAATCGCGGCTTTATAATAGCCGTGAGCACTTGTTAAATTCGTCATAAGTGGTTTGCCGAGTGGAACAAGAAACTCATTGATTACATTTTCAAAAGTCTTTCCATATGCAGGTTCACACTTTGTGCATTCTCCCATGATGATTCCAATACAATCATCAAATTTACCAGCGAGCTTTAAGTGGTTCAAATATCGGTAAACGGTGTTTACGGGCTCATGAGTTTCTTCAAGAAATAATATCTTACCCTTCGTGTCAATTTCATAAGGAGTTCCTAAACAATCTACGAACGATGTAAGGTTTCCTCCTACAATAACTCCTGTAACGTTGCCTGCAACTTTACTTATAAGCGGAATATTTGGTGGATTCATGATCTGCCAAGGTGCAGTTGTTCGCGTGATAATATTAAAGAATTGGTTGAAATTATAAGTAGGTGTTCCAGGTCGGAAATCCAAGAGCAACAAGCTTTGAAAGGTAACGAGATCTGTAAATTGATACAGCACATTTAATAGAATAGTTATATCACTGTAACCTGAGATGATCTTGGGATTGGTTCTGATAATATTGAAATCGAGAAAGGGAAGAATGCTGGCTACTCCCACACCTCCTCGAGTTGGAAGAATCAGCTTCACCTGATCGTTCTGAAACATCTTCATCAAATCTGAAGCTCGTTGCTGTGGTGTTCCTGACAAGAAACCATTTGTTGCGTATACATAATCTCCCACAATCACTTCAAAACCCATATTTTTTAACATTGTGATTCCTTGATTAATAACGTTTGCTTCGAGCGGGCTACCCAATGTAACAATTCCAATGGTGTCGCCTTGCTGCAATTGCTGCGGTTTGATCGACATCCTAACAGCTCCTTTCGGAGAACCGAAATCCTATACGCTATTATATTGGGTATTAAAGAATCGTATGAAAAAACGTCCAGAAAACTGATCTGAACCCAAAAAGTT
>NZ_JARMFC010000040.1:0-13066 GCF_036213205.1 Fictibacillus nanhaiensis | reverse complement strand
ATAAAAGATAGGATTAGAGCTGGACCAGCATATTTTGCAGCTGCGACCCCAGTTAATACAAAGACCCCAGTTCCAATTATTGCCCCTACTCCTAGCATCGTAAGGTCGACTGCCCCAAGAACACGATTTAAAGATTGATCACTGCTTTGACTAGTAGTTAGTAACTTTTTTCTAAATAAGTTCATAATGCCTCCAAATTAGTGTCGATAATAGTCGAATGACGCTTTTGTAATTTTACAAGCATTTAATATTTTTGTAAACATTAAAATTTTCTAACATTTCTAATAATCTTCTCTTGAATTATGTATCTTCATTCATTGCCAATTTCTTGCGTTGACAATCATCCCTTTAACTCGCTAAAATGTTTTTCATGTGGCAACTCAGATAACTAACATCAAGAAGAAGGTGACTTAATGTGAAAAAAATAAAAATTAGTCTTGCATGGCAAATTTTGATCGGACTAGCATTTGGTATTCTCATCGGTGCGCTGTTCTATGGAAACGAAACAGTCCAAGGATATCTACAACCAATCGGAGATATCTTTATTCGATTGATTAAGATGATCGTTGTACCGATCGTTGTTTCGAGTCTTATTGTTGGTGTTGCGAGCGTTGGTGACATTAAACAACTCGGTCGTCTCGGCGGAAAAACGATTCTTTATTTTGAGATCATTACAACTTTGGCAATCGTAATCGGTCTATTTATCGCTAACATATTCCAGCCTGGAGCAGGAGTGGATATGAAATCGTTATCAAAAGGTGATATTTCGAGCTATGTGGAAACAACTGAATCTGTTGAAAGTCATGGCTTTGCAGATACTTTCTTAAACATTGTACCAACGAACCTTTTTGAATCATTAGCTGAAGGAGATATGTTGGCAATCATCTTCTTCTCCGTTCTATTCGGACTTGGAATTGCAGCGATTGGAGAAAAAGGTAAACCGGTATTAGCCTTTTTCCAAGGAACAGCTGACGCCATGTTCTACATCACGAATCAAATCATGAAACTTGCTCCATTCGGCGTATTCGCACTTATTGGAGTTACTGTATCAAAATTTGGAGTCGAATCACTTGTACCGTTAAGTAAACTCGTTCTGGTCGTTTATGGGGCAATGTTCTTCTTCGTAATAGTTGTATTAGGTGCTGTAGCAGCGATGGTCAAGGTGAACATCTTTACTTTGATCAAAATTTTGAAAGACGAACTAATCCTAGCTTACTCAACAGCTAGTTCAGAAACGGTATTACCAAAAATCATGGAAAAGATGGAGAAGTTCGGATGTCCAAAAGCCATTACTTCTTTCGTCATTCCTACTGGTTACTCATTTAACCTAGATGGATCCACACTTTATCAAGCAATTGCCGCTTTATTTATTGCACAAATGTATGGGATTGAAATAACAATCGCAGAGCAAGTTTCGTTATTGCTCGTACTAATGGTAACGTCAAAAGGGATTGCAGGCGTTCCAGGTGTTTCATTCGTCGTTCTTTTAGCAACATTGGGTACAGTTGGAATACCATTAGAAGGTCTAGCATTCATTGCGGGAATCGACCGAATTCTCGACATGGCGCGAACGGCTGTAAACGTAGTAGGAAACTCGTTAGCTGCTGTTGTAATGTCCAAATGGGAAGGTCAATTCAATCCTATTAAAGCACAGGAATATCAACAAGAAGTCAGCTAACCTTAATAGAAAACTAGTTTCAATGAAAAACCGTGTGAGTGATATATTGCTCACACGGTTTTTATTTATGTAAAAAGTAAAAAAGAACCCGGTGGGCTCTCTCCTCATATTAAGTCCTTATGCGGTTAACAGCAATGAGCATCAAAAATGATATACCGATAACACTCCCTACCCACATCCATGCAAGATCCATTTGTCCTGATTCGATCGCGATATAGATTGCGGTGGATATCGTCTGTGTTTTTCCAGGTATATTTCCTGCGAACATCAGCGTTGCACCAAACTCACCTAATGCACGAGCAAAACTAAGAATAGCACCAGATGTGATGGCCCTAAGAGATAGTGGAACAGAAATTTTCAGCAATACATCCCACTCGTTTGCCCCATCTACTCGCGCTGCGTTTTCGATATCTGCATCAATAGATTCAAACCCCGCTTTGGCGGATTGATACATGAGTGGAAATGCAACAACTGCAGCCGCAATTACGGCTGCCCACCATGTAAACAAGATCGGTTGGTTAAAAAGCCAATCTACTAGTTTTCCCCCTGGTCCATTTCGGCCGAACAACACGATCAATAAGAAACCTACTACCGTTGGGGGTAGTACGAGCGGAAGTAGGAATAGTGTTTCAATTAACGTTTTCCCTTTAAACCTCTGATGAGACATGATTCTTCCAAAAAATAAACCTGCAAGAATCACAATCAATGAAGCTGTCACCGCTATGCCGAGTGATAATTTGACAGGTGACCAAAAATCTATTGCCATTACATTCTCCACCCGCTTAACACATTGATTTATGATGAATTTATCCGTATTCATCATATCATATCGCACTTTGTTGGAGATTAAGTATGCCGAATTTGTCGAATGACCTTTATTTTTGAATTTAGACTTAATTGATTTCTAGTTCGACTTAATTGATGCCCATAACGACTTAATTTTTCTGGGTAAGACTTAATTTTTCTTTTCTAGACTTAATTACTTGTTATCTCACTCACCTGGCTGGCTACAACCCACCTCTATTCATAATAAAAAGCTGTCTATATGAGCCGAACATCCCTTCTAGACAGCATATTTCTTTATTCTTTAACAGCTAACACTGAACCCTTGTATTCTTTATCAATAAAGTCAGTAATTTCTTTAGAATGAAGGACTTCTAATAACGTTTTAATCGATTTTTTATCTTTGTCGCCTTCACGAACCGTGATGATATTCGCAAATGGTGAATCTGACCCTTCAAGTGCGATAGAATCTTTCTTCGGGTTCAAATCCGCATCGATTGCAAAGTTTGTGTTAATAACAATTGCATCGCCTTCATCGTTCTCATACGCTTTCGTTAAAAGTCCTGGATCAATATCTGCCACAAACTCTAAGTTTTTCGGATTTTCTACAATATCGCTTATTTGAGCTTCATAGCCTTTTCCTTCTTTTAGTTTGATAAGTCCTTCTGCTTCAAAGATTGAAAGGATACGCCCGTGCTCGGCAATTGAGTTACTTAAGATTACCTTTCCACCATCTGGAATGTCTTTTAATGATTTATGTCTTTTTGAATAAACACCCATAGGCTCTAAGTGAACAGCACCTGCGTTTTCAAACTTATACTTCGGGTTATCTTTCACTTGCTGAGTTAAATATGGAATATGCTGAAAATAGTTTGCATCTATTTCTTTTTCATAAAGTGACTTGTTCGGTAAAATGTAGTCTTGGAATTTTACGATTTCCAATTCAATACCCTTCTCCTCTAAAAGTGGCTTCGCTTCCTCCAAAATCTCAGCGTGCGGTACGTTTGAAGCTCCAACAACAAGCTTTTCTGTTTTCTCTCCGCCACTTGTCGACGAGCCACAAGCCGCTAATACAAACACTGCCAAACTTGTTAATATTACTTGAATGATTCTTTTCATGATCTGATCCCCTATCCATATTTTCTATATATTCTTTGATAAAAGCTCTTTTTAAGAGGTGGTATAAAAAAACCTCCTGTTCTCATAAAAGAGACAGAAGGCTTCTCGAAAAACGTTTCCGATAATCCTCTCATCTCTCAGTGTGACCACTGTTAGAATTAGCACCGTTTTCATATTGAATATTCAACATGAATGGTTGCCGGGCTTCATCGGGCTAATTCCCTCCGCCTGCTCTTAATAAGAGTATTCCTATCAAATTACTTTGTATTATTACAATATTCCTACAAAATGTCAAACACTTTTTTTCAAATTATTCTGAACAGACTCATTCACATTCTTCAATAACCATTCTGAAGTAGAAGAAATTAATTTATCGAAGTGGACAATAGAAGAAAACGTATGATTAGCACCTTCAATTAACACGATTGAGCTTTCACCTTTCTTCCTCTTTCTTGATTTTTCAAAAAAGTGAGCGCAATATTTTGAAGAAATTACTGGATCACCCGTGCCATGGATAAACAGTGCGTTCCCACGAAAATGTCTGATGTCTTCTAACGGTGAATATGATTGAAGCGAAAGTAAAAATTCCTCGGTTATCGCATACCCTAGATGATCGATCACAGGTTGCTCTCCGTTGTAACCAACAATTTCTTTTATATCTGCAAAAGGATTTCCTACTGCAGACCAAGTGATCACATTCTTAACTCTTTCATCATCTGCCACAGTGCAAACCGCTACTGCACCACCTAAACTATGACCGATTAAGATTATTGAGTTTTGATCAACATAAGGAAGTCTGCTTCCAAAAGAAATCACTTCCTTCGTTTGATCGATAAAACAGGTGAATTCATTATCTCCATATTCCCCTTCACTCTCACCGCAGCCAGCATAATCAAACCTCAAGACAGCAAATCCGAGCTTAACGAGTGCTTGAGCGGATTTTACAAACAGACGGTCTACTCCAATGCGTGTACTCGTAAAACCGTGGCAAATAATGATCAGCGGAAACTTCTTTTCACCTTCACCAGTCCATTTTGGAAAATGGATAGTGTGCGCCAGCTTTTTTCTCTTCCACCATATACAATCAGACATAACCAAATCACACACTCCTTTTCTTTCTGTTGAAATTCACTTTTCCAGCATGATAAACGCAAAAAACCGTGTTCACTAAAAAGAGAACACGGTTCCATACTTATAATCCGTTCGTTCTCTCATCTTTCAGCAAAAATTGCTGTTAGATTTAGCACCGTTTCGGTCAAAACAAATTCGTGTTTTGCCGATGGTTGCCGGGCTTCATAGGGCTAATTCCCTCCGCCTGCTCTGAATAAGAGTTTGATTATTCATTTGAAAATAATAATAGGATACTTGATGATTGTTGTCAATGTTGAATATCAAACCCGCACATTCTATCTTTCAGAATATTATTAAGTGACGAGGAAATGCTAAAAAATGCAGTTTTCATTAAGCAATAAAGAACGGGTGATTTCAATGAGATTTTTTAAGAAGAAGAAAAAACAAACTGGATCAAATTTTGATCCTACAAAAGATACATTGACATTCCCTGAACTTATGAAAAAGTTAACAGCTTCAGCAGACTTTTCTACTGTTAAGCAATCTTCTCTTAGTACCTTCTATATCTCTTATTATAAAACACTTGTAAATCCTGAATTTGTTCATCGTGATTTATTGCCTTATATAACAGAAATCCCTCTGAAAAACTTAGATGATATAGAAAAGCATCTCCCATTAGATGGAATGGTTAAGACCAGTGATGTTCATGATATCGCGAACAAAGTTACAGAAGGCTTTATTCTCATTCAAATGAATAAAGACGACCCAGAAGGATTGCTCGTTCCCAGTTTATCGACCGAAAACAGACAGATCTCGATTCCAGAAACCGAATTCAGCGTTGTAGGACCAAAGGAAGCATTCGTTGAATCTTTAGACACCAACCTAAACTTGATTCGTAAAAGACTTCCCATTCCTGAATTTACAGTAAAGGAAGTAAGGGTTGGGAAACTTTCAAAAACAAGAGTAGCGATTATCTATATTGATGGAATTGCTGATAAGGAAAATGTGAACACCGCGATCCAACGTGTTAACGACATTGAATATGATCATGTCGTAGACAGTTCTTATATCAATCAAATGATTTCAGACAATGAAAACTCTCCTTTTCCTCAGCTCATTGATACAGAACGTCCAGACCGAGTAGCTAGTGTGTTATCTGAAGGAAAAGTAGCGATTATGGCTGACGGATCTCCACATGCATTAACGGGTCCAACAACCATCGTAGAATTCTTTTCTGCTTTTGAAGACTATTTTCTAAATTGGACCCTTGCCTCTGTCTTTCGATTGATCCGCTTGATGGCGGTTATGTTTTCCGTATTGTCTACACCACTTTATGTTGCGGTATTAACGTTTCATTATGAGATGATTCCAGAAAATCTATTAGCTACACTTGTGGCTTCTCGAAACGATATTCCGTTTCCACCTATTTTAGAAGCTATTGTACTAGAGCTTTCTATTGAGTTGCTTCGTGAAGCTGGAGCTAGGCTACCTTCTAAAGTCGGGCAGACGATCGGTATTGTTGGGGGTATCGTTATCGGAACTGCAGCTGTACAAGCAGGTTTAACGAGTAACGTTCTTTTGATTATTGTGGCTTTGGCTGCACTAGCTTCATTTACAACACCTGTATATCAGATGAGTAACACGATTCGTTTGCTTCGGTTTCCTTTTTTATTGTTTGCGCAATTCTTAGGTGTATTAGGTGTTGCCATCTGTTTTGCTTTTATCATTTCACATCTGTTGAAACTAACTTCTCTCGGAAGACCTTACATCGCACCGCTATATCCGCTTCGTGTTAATGATCTTAAAGATGCTCTAATACGAATGCCGTTCAGTATGCAGAACACCCGCCCATCATCAGTTCGACCACAAGATAAGGCAAAAATGAATAAGAAGCGTGCAATAGAAAAGCATGACATAGAAGACTAAAAAAGCGAGGGGTATGTATGTCTCAGATCAGTGAAAACAAACAGATATCACCTTATATGGCTTTTTATATGGTTACAACGATGCAGATTGGAGTAGGAATATTGGGGTTTGAGCGTTATATCGCTAAATCCGCAGGTCATGATGCCTGGATATCGGTAATCATCGGAGGTCTTTCGTTTAATGTGTTAATCTGGATGATCTATCGTGTTCTTTCGAAAGAGAATGCAGATATCATTGGCGTACATAGAAACTTGTTTGGCAGATGGATTGGCGGTGCATTAAGTTGTCTTCTCTTGATTTATTTTAGCTCTACCATTCTAACAGTACTTAGAACGTACATTGAAGTGATTCAAATCTGGGTTTTCCCTGAGCTGGGTACACCAATTATAGCCATTATTCTATTGGGGTTAGCATACTCCTACGTCTTAGGAGGAATCCGGGTTGTGGCTGGACTTTCAGTACTTGGCTTTTTTTTAACCCTCCCTCTATTTTTGTTAAAGTATTACGCACTTAAAAATGCTCACTATACAAATCTTTTACCCATTTTGGACCATTCGTTTAGTGATCTGATGGTAGCAACAAAAGGTGTTACTCTTGATTATTTAGGATTTGAGCTCATACTATTATATTTACCGTTCCTAAAACAACCTGAAAAATCTCAAAAGTGGGCTCATTTTGGTAATTTATTTACAATGTTTACTTACCTCGTCACTGTATTTGTATCTTTTGTCTATTTTAATCAAGAGCAGTTACAACATACGATTTGGGCGACGTTAACTTTATGGAAAATAGTCGATCTACCGTTTGCCCAGCGCTTCGAATATGCTGGTATCGCTCTCTGGCTTTTCGTTGTTCTTCCAAATCTATGTATTGGATTATGGTCGGTCAGCCGCGGTATTCACCGGTTATATAAAATTAAGCAAAAAAGCGCGCTACGCACTATGCTTTTTGTAATTTTCATATGTAGCATCCTAGTCGTTGACCGCCAGCAAGTAGACATACTGAATTCAAAAGTTTCTCAGATTGGATTTTATATCCTATACGCTTATATCCCATTTTTATTTGTTATCCAACTGACTTTAGGAAGAGTGAGGAAAACAAAAAATGGTTAACAAAAAACTTCTTATCATTTTTACTTTAATCACATTAACAGGCTGCTTTCCGAGTAAAAAAATTCTAGAAGATGTTCAACTCGTATCAGCAGTTGGTTATGATTATAAATCAAATAACCAAGTGGAGTTAAACGGGATGGTTGCCATTCCACAGCGAGGTGAAGATGTCCCTCCAATTTCACAAGTTTTTACGGCAACCACCAATACGAGCAAGATGGCAAGAGCATTGGAACAAGCAGAATCTCCAAAACCTTTTGAAATCGGCCGGTTAGAAATCGCTCTTTATAATGATCAATTAGCTGAAAAAGGCATCTACAATCTCGTTGACACACTACAGCGTGATCCTTCCTTAGGTCGAGACCTATATTTAGCGGTTGTTAAAGGAAGTACGAAAACATTGTTGAAACAGCAATACCCGCTAAGTGAAACGCCTTCTAAATATTTGCTTCAGCTTCTTAATCAAAATATGAGCGCGAACATACCAAAATCAAACCTACATGATTTTTTGTATACGTATTACGGAAAAGGCATGGATCCAAACTTGCCACTCTTAGAAAAAGACGGAGATCGAATAAGAGTAATAGGTACGGCTCTTTTAAAAGACGACAAAATGGTCGGGCATTTGAAACTCGAAGATTCTTTTCTTTTAAAGCTGCTCATGGAACCCTTTGAAAAAGGCATATATGAAGTGAAGTTTAAAAAAGATCAATTCTTTACAATCCAAAATCTGTCATCCAAGGTGGAATATCGTTTTAAAGATGTGAAACGATCTCCATCAATCGACATTTTTGTTAAAGTAAAAGGCCGAGTGAGTGAAGCGCCAAAGATACCAGTAAGCGATCCGTCCCTTATTGAACAGCTTGAAAGTGCTGCAGAAAAAGCGATGAACAAACGTACAAACAAGATTGTTAAGAAGCTTCAAAAATCAAATGTAGATACGATTGGATTAGGCGATCTGGCGAGAAGCAGAACACGAGGATTTGATTTTAAACGTTGGGATGAACAATATCCGGATATCCCAATCAACGTAAAAGTGAAGGTGGAAATTACGCAGGCCGGGATTACAGAGTAGCGTACTATGTTGGGACATTTATGACGTTAGTGTAGAATGTGGCGAGTTTTGTTTTGTCGAAAATTGGATAAAAAATTCTATCCGTGAAATTATCAAGCTTATACGTGAATACATTCCCATTTACCGTGAAATTATTTGGAATTACCGTGGATATATGTTTTAACGTTTTCTCTTGTATGCATCGTGCGTACATTCCATGAAAATGTCAGCTTCAAATGGACATCACCCATGTAAAAAAGAAGCTTTTCCTCAACACTCTCCTCCCGTTGAGCAAAAAGCTTCTTTTCATGATTAATTTCAGCTGCCATAGCCACCAGCACCTGCACAAGATTGATTCCGTTTTTTCGATCGCATTCACTCCCATAACAACTGCGATTAGCTCTTCTGTTAAAAAAGCATCTGAGTTTTTTTTAGCTCATATTCTTAAAATACACAGATCTTTTCATTACGTCCCGCCCCTAGTCACGTTAAAGCTCTATTTTTGTTGTTTCTCTAACTGTTGAAGTCGTTTTTCAATTTTCTTCCGCTTTTCTATTTCCTGAAACACAATAATGAACGCTGTTGCAGCCATACAAAATGTAACCCATTCCACCTTGATCACCCCTTAATTTTCTGCAATTCAGTCATTCGACTATCATAAGCTTTCTTAACGAATTCGTATTTGCTGGCATAAATTTTAATAATTTCTTTGATCTCTTCTGCTCGGTAAAACTCGTTTCGATTGTGAGCAAGCGAAGGATAGCCTGATCCCCTGTGAAGATAATCTGATGAAGCAACGGAATACCATCTTTCTTCAACTAGTGGTTCACCATCTATTCTCATTTCAACCACTTTCAATCCATCGAATACAACTTCTGCACCTGAAATATGAAGTCCCCCCACATACTTTCCTCTAAAGCCAGGCCCTCTTCCATCAAGTAAGCAGTGTTGAACATCAAGTGATTGTTGAATAGCTTCTAATATGTATTTACCTTGAATCTCGAAGGATGTTGGATTTAACGGTGATGGGCAGATCTCTATTAATTTTTTATTAGAAACATAAGAAAATATCCCTGCGTTAACAATGCCACTGTTTATTAACCCTATGTCGGTATTCAACATGTCTTTTAAACCATCTGCGATAAGGTTTGTGATCGGGTTTTCATTGATAACATCGTGCCATAATGGTTTATCAATCTTGTATAATGGTTTTCCTAAGATCTCAATCGCTGTTTTTTTACTTCTTTTTAGAATGGATACGATCTGTTCATCTGCTTGAGAATCTTTTGTGCTATAAACGGCAGACTGTAGGAGCGTTTTGTGTGTCCCATTTATTTCTAATTCTAATACGCCAATATGTTCACCAAAGTTCCCTGCACTTACGATGAACGTATCATTGACTACCTGTGCTTCTTTATATAAAACGTGATCATGCGAAGAAACGATAACATCTATGCCAGAAATTTCTTTTGCTAATTCTATATCCGCTACCGTTCCAACATGATTCAGCAAGATACACAGATCGTATTTTCCTCGATTACGTTCCATTTCATCGGCAATAGCGATAATGTAGTTTTCGCCATGAAACCCTAGCCCCTCATTAAAAGCACCTAAGTCAGGTGATGCGCCGGTTACGAAAATACGCAGTCCATTTTTGTTGAGGATTACACTTGAATGAACCCCAGGAATTGTCGTCCTTTGTTTCTTGAAAAGGTTGTTGCTTATAAACGGAACTGAACTTTGAGTAGCCATATGTTCTAACGTGTCTGCCCCATTAAACATCTCATTGTTGCCGATCGTTAATACATCGTAACCAGCTGCACTAAGAAGCTCAACCGCCGCCATTCCTCTAGTTCCCTGCAGTTCAATGCTTTTAAAGTCTGCAAAGTCTCCTGCATCCACGACTAAAGTGTTTTCGTCTTTATGCTGATTGATTAATGTGACTGCTTTTGCAAAGTTATCAAATTGACTGTGAAGATCGTTTGTATGTATGATTTTGATTTTCATATTTCCCCCAAATTTAAATAAGTTTACCTTTACAAATAATGGTATCATAAATAATAGAACATATGTTTATAAAATATGGAGGAATGGAATGTCATATTACGATAACGAATTACATATTAGACCTATCATAGACGGTGACCTCCCTAGGCTTTGGGAACTGATTTATAAAGACAAGGAACCAGAATGGAAACAGTGGGACGCTCCATATTTTGAACACAAACAAATTCCTTTTGATGAGTTTATGTGGAACAAAGATCACTATGTTAACCATGATCAACGCTGGGCGATAGAAGTGGCTGGTGAGTTAGTTGGAACAGTGAGTTATTATTGGGAGCACGAGCCTTCTCGCTGGTTAGAGATGGGAATTGGTATCTACAATCCTAACTATTGGAGCGGTGGATACGGAACAAGAGCTATTATTCTATGGATCAACCACTTGTTTAACACGCTGCCACTCGTCCGTGTTGGATACACAACATGGTCAGGGAACGAGCGAATGATAAAAGTTGGCGAAAAGCTTGGCATGAAAATGGAAGGCAGAATGAGAAAATGCCGCTATTACAACGGAGAATATTACGACTCGATCAGGATGGGCATTCTTCGAGAAGAGTGGGAATCATCCACAATAGGAGGATAAGAGCATGGAGATTATCTTAGCGCTATCAGGTTGTTTCATTTTATTTTTCGTCATTTATGTAGCGGTGAGAACTGGAATTAATGATTCTAAAAATCTTAATATAATAAGAAATGAACTATCCATGTTGAAAAGTGAGTTAGAACTGTTACGCAAACAATTAGAAAACAATGAGGAGGAACAGCACCTTTGGCAAGATGGAAAACCATAACATCTCAATATATCTACCAAACGCCTTTTGGCCATTTAAGAACAGACTGCTGTGAGCTACCGAACGGCCAGAAAATTGATAACTATTATGTTCATGAGTATCCTGATTGGGTGAATGCTGTTGTGCTAACTAAAGATAAACAGATTGTACTTGTTGAACAATACCGTCATCCCGGTAACGACTACTATTTAGAAGTTCCAGCTGGGAAAGTCGAACAAGATGAATTCTATGAGGATGCGATTATAAGAGAGATTCAAGAGGAAACGGGTTTCACTTCTATTAAAAAACCGATCTTTCTTGGAGAATTCATGGTGAACCCTGCTACCCAAAACAACAAGGTTATAACATTTCTAATCTTAGATGCTTTCCAGTCATCTTCGCAAAACTTAGATGACAATGAAGAATTAATGATTAAGATTATCCCTTTTCATGAGATGGAAGAATTAATAGAAGATAAAAAAATTACACAGTTGTTTACGGTAAGTGCTTACTATTTAGCAAAAAATTATCTATTTAAAAACGAAGAAAACTAGCTTAGTTGATTTTGCCTCTAAGCTAGTTCTCCCTCTTTAATTAAGTTGAATTTTAACCGCACGTGTTGCTACAAAACTTTTGATATAGGTATCGATCGGTCTTCTTCCACCAAAGTCATCTTCGTATAGTCCTGTTATAACAAAACCTGCATCAATCTGTCCTTGAATTTGGTCTTCAAGCGTATGTCCGAATTCTATCGTCTCATCAGCCTTAAGATATGAAGCTTTCTCTTCTTCTGTCATTGTATCGAGTGTTGAATAAGGAATAGTGTTACTTACCACTAGATTTCCTTTTCGATCTTCTTCATCATTAAAAATAAACAACAATGGATTTGTAAAACCAGATATAAGTACGCCTCTGTCTTTTAACACACGTGACGCTTCTTTCCATACGGGTGAAATATCCTCTACAAAAACATTCGCCACAGGATGGACGATTAAGTCGAACTCCTCTTCACTAAACATGGAGAGATCACACATATCTCCTTGAATAACTCTTAGACTTAAGTTGTTTGCTTCTGCCACCCTCATATCATTTTCTAACTGTTTCTTTGATATATCGATAACCGTTACATCTGCGCCAGCCGCTGCTAAAACAGGACCTTGTTGCCCTCCTCCAGAAGCGAGACAAAGAATCTTAACTCCATTTAATGACTGTGGAAACCAACCTCTAGGAACTGACTTTTCAGTTGTAACTGTAATATGCCAATCCCCTAATTTACTTTTTTCAATAACTTCATTCGATACAGCCTTCGTGTAGCTTACACCATCTTCAACTTTTTTGTCCCAAGCCTTGCTATTGTGTTTAATCGTATTCATCTGTAAATCTCCTAGTTTTAATATAGTCACATTAAACATTCCTTAAAAAGGTAGCTCTATCCTTCATAGAAGACAAAAGAACAGCAAAAAAGAGCCTTTCACATGAACTGCACCCCGAATTT
>NZ_JARMFC010000039.1:0-1444 GCF_036213205.1 Fictibacillus nanhaiensis | reverse complement strand
TGAACTGCACCCCAATTGTTAGACATCATTAACAATTGGAGGTGCAGTTTTTTTATGACTAAATATTCTTTTGAGGCAAAATTACAGGCTGTCCTTGCTTATTTGGAGGGGAAGGCATCTTTCCAAGAGATCGCAAAACAGTTAAATGTTAGTTCCACCTCTCTGAAAAACTGGGTAAACCACTATAGGGAAAACGGAGAACAAGGACTCCTCTACACCTATACAAAATATGATATTCAATTTAAAATGGACGTACTCAATTACATGAACGACACTGGAGCGTCCCTTATGCAAACGGCAGCTGTATTTAAGATTCCTTCTCATCCGACTATCCTCTCATGGAAAAGGAAGTTGGAGGAGGATGGCCTGGACGCTTTGAAACCAAAGAAAAAGGGGCGTCCATCTATGAAAAAGAAACCGCAGGAACCAAAGAAGCCAGCACCATCTGAGGGGTCTGAACAGGCATTACAGGCTGAGAATGAACGACTGCGTGCGGAGAATGCCTACTTAAAAAAGTTACATGCCTTAATTCAAGAAAGAGAAAAATCACCGAACAAGACAAAGCGCAAATAATTTACGAGTTAAGGCAAGAGCATATGGTGAGGGATTTAATAAGAGCAGCTGAAATGCCGCGCAGCACGTATTACTACTGGGTCAAACAAATGAACCGACCAGATAAATACAAGGAGATCAAAGAGCTCATTGCGGAAATCTACCACGAGCATAAAGGGCGTTATGGGTATCGCCGCATCACTCTCGTACTGCGCAACAAAGGCATCCGTATTAATCACAAGACGGTCCGCGGCCTCATGGGGAAGCTTGGATTGAAAAGCCTCGTCCGGTTGAAGAAGTACAAGTCTTACCGCGGACAGGCAGGCCGTATTGCTTCGGATAAAATCCAACGCGATTTCTATGCCTCCAAGCCCCATGAGAAGTTGGCAACCGATGTGACGGAAATCCACTTGCATGGAGAAAAGTTATATTTTTCTCCTGTCATTGATTTATACAATGGTGAAGTCATCGCTTATAACATGGAACATCGTCCTGTTTATCCACTGGTTTCTAAAATGCTGGATCAAGTCTTCGAACGCCTGAACGAAGGAGACTCGCCGATACTCCATTCTGACCAGGGATGGCATTACCAGATGAAGCAATATCAACACGCACTTAAAAAGAACGGAATCACCCAAAGCATGTCCCGCAAGGGGAACTGCCTCGATAACGCAGCCATGGAAAGCTTTTTTGGCGTAATGAAATCAGAATTACTTTATTTAAATGAGTTTGAGAGCATGGAACACTTTAAGCATGAACTGGAGGATTACATCCACTACTATAATCACAAACGGATTAAGGCAAAATTAAAAGGCATGAGCCCGGTTCAATACCGGGCGCATACCTCTAAGGCAGCCTAAGATCCTAATGTCTAACTTTTTGGGTTCAGATC
>NZ_JARMFC010000038.1:0-16153 GCF_036213205.1 Fictibacillus nanhaiensis | reverse complement strand
TACTTTGTCTACAAGCTGAGCCGTCCAGATTATATGGACGGCTTTTTACATTTAAGAGCTAAAAAAGCTCAAAAATTTTATGAGATTTTGAGCTTCTCCGCTTGATCAGTCTCAGATTTCTTCTAGTTTTTCACCCAATAGCTGAATGTCGCGTACTAACTTCTTTTTGTGCTTTTCACATTTACAGCATTTATATTCTTCAAACAATTGGCCTAGTTTTTTTATGATTTTAATCACGATTTGGTCATCACACATCTTTTGAAACACCCTAATCTAGTTATATTATCCTATATAAGAGCGTAGCACATGATCATTAGCTAGGAAACCTTCTGTTGTAAACTTTTTATTAATTTTATAAAAAAACCGGTGGACACAGATCAAGATTGAAATTTAAGATGTACATTTGTCCTGTCTTATATATCAGATGGAAACACCATGGAGAGTTAGGGCTTGTACCACGTCCGATTTGAATCATTATAGTAGTAACGACAGCTAAAGTGTAAGGGACCTTGTAAGACAACCTTAATATTTGGGCCAGCGCTGACATTTAATTAAGCTGACTCTACATGGGGGAGCGCTTGCTACAGTAATTCGTAGGCAATCGAGTTAGAATAACTTGCATTTTGACTCGTTAATAAATAAAGAAATTTAGCCAAGTAATCACCATCGCTTTCTCTAATTATGGTTTATGTTGAAAACGGCTTGTACAAGTGTGCAAAAAAAAATTTGTAATTGTGTTGAAAGGAATTCTGAACATAGACGTCTAATACATGAAAGGCTCTTAGAAGAGGGAGTGAAGCGATGAAAAACCATAAACAAATACAACGCTGGTTTAACGAGTATCACAATGATATTTATAACTTTCTTATTTATTATTTAGGCACAAAAGACATTGAAGATCTGGTTCAAGAAGTATTTATTAAAGGATTTAAATTTATGTATCAATTTGAAGAACGTTCCGATCCTAAGACTTGGCTTATTTCCATTGCAAGAAATATTGCCATTGATCATATGCGGAAAAGGAAAAGGCATTATGTTCTTGTCTCTCAACTAAGAAGTATATTCTCTGAAAAAAGTAAACTTCCTCATGATTGGGTATTGGAGGACGAACGAAAACAGGAGTTATATAAAGCTATCAACGATTTGAAGACTTCTTATAGAGATGTTGTAATTCTAAGGGGAATCCTCGACTTTACTCCTGAAGAAACTTCTCAAATTTTGAAATGGAAAGTAGACAAAGTTAACCTTACCTATCATCGATCTATTCAATCGCTAAAGAAAAAGCTTACGTCTGAAATGTGGAGTGATTACATTGAAACGATTAACCAATGAAGAAGTAATCATCGAACTAAAGAATTTTAAAACGTACAAAATGAATAATGATCAGAAACGAGAGATAGAAAACGAGTTAAATCTGTTGCCTTATAATAAAAAATCTCATAGAGTATTTCATATTTACAAAACATTGTTAAGTATGATTGTTCTTCTTTTTCTATTAGTGAGTGTGAGCTACTTCGCAATTAATCAACCAGATGGAAAAGCTGTAAAATATACAACAGGGAGTGGGCTTTTCTTGCATGGTGATGAAACATTTCAGATTAAGAAAAAAGATGATTTTGTTTTGAAGAAGAATAAGGATGGCTCCGTGGTCTTTACAGCTGACGGAGTAGAAGTTGGAGGAATCGAGGCGTTAACAGATGATGAAAAGCTTAAAAGTATTCAGTCTCAAAACACCTTTATTAACGAAGAATTAGAGGGATATCGGTATGCGGGAACATTTATATTAGATCATCAAAAAACGATGAAAGTAACGCAAATTCTCCATTATTACTTTAACTCACCACACAGTAAGCTGAATTATCATGTTTACTTTCACACACCTTTCTTTAATGAAGAAACCGCAGCTGAGTTAGCTCATTCATTTAAGATCTATAATAAGGGTAAACTTCTTCAAGGGAGTGAGGAAAATTGGCAACTTTCAACCGAATTTGCAACATCTACCTTTGAAGTATTATTAGGAGAAAAAGATAAAATCGGAATAGCTGGACCGTCATTTATAGCTGGGAAAACAGATAAGTTTTTATGGCATTTTTTTGGAGGAACTAATGAAGTCAGCACCTTAACAAGAGGTGATTTCAAGATAATAGCCACGAACAGGGAGAGTGGGGAACAAGAAAGAGTTCTTGTTCAAAATTCTCGGATGGTTTGGTCGTATGAGTTTATAAAAGGCAGTCCCTTAACACCGATTGAAGAAACAGGGTCTATTCATTCAATTCCAACAAATATGAAGTTTAGCAAGCCGGGAGTTTATCGACTAGATACTTTTTTTGGAGGGAAACGGTTCGGTAGTGTCGTCGTTGAAGTGAAATAAGTGAACCCTTTTTAATGAAAAAGGTTGGTGTAACTCCTTAATCGTTGTATACTGATATGAAAAACTAAAGGCAGGCGTTATCGAAGTTATGAAAGTTGCATACTTAGGTCCACAGGGAAGTTTCTCAGAAGAAGCTGCCTTTCGTTATTTTGCAGATCAAGAGAATGAATGGCATAAATGTGATTCTATTGTAGATGTACTCGAAGCAGTAGAAGAGGGAACAGCAAATAGAGGGATCGTACCAATTGAAAATTCAATCGAAGGCACGATCAATATTACTGCTGACGGTTTGTTGAGACATGATCTCTTTGTGGAAGCTGAAATCATTTTCCCGGTCTCATTGCACCTCCTGACATTAAAGGGAGCTTTACTAGAAGATATACGTGAAGTATGGTCAATTGTTCCAGCTCTCGCGCAGTGTAGAGATTTTATTAGAGAAGCAAAAGTGAAAAGCAAGCATTATGATAGCACATCTGCAGCGGCAAGAGCTGTTAAAAATCAAGAAAGAAAAGATGTTGCAGCGATTGCATCTAAATACGCTGCTGAGGTCTTGGATCTAGAAATTGTAAAAAGTGGGATACAAGACAACAGCAACAATCATACCCGTTTTGTTGTAATCAGCAAGGAAAATATCGAAGTCAATCCAAAGAATTCAAAAACGATGTTACTAATCTCACCAACATCAGATTATTCTGGTGTCCTTTCATCCATCTTGAACGTATTTACAGCGCTATCGATCAACTTGACTTGGATTGAATCCAGACCAACGAAAAAGAAGCTTGGGACTTATCATTTTTTTGTAGAAGCTCAAAATGGCCTTCATGAAGAAAAAATGAATAAAGCCATCACGATATTAGAAGCTTTCGGACATGATGTGCGTGTATTGGGAAGTTACAGAACAACAAAATTATAACAATAAAATAACAATAACAATGAAGAGCTCAGGAAATCCGGAGCTCTTTTTTGAATTCTTTTTTGTTAAACAAAAAAGTTCGAGCCCTAATTGAGTGCCTAGTTCATCTCTTTTACTATTTATACCTGTAATAGAAGTGCTTAGTCTTAAGAAGGTTTGTACGAATAAGGTTAGAAAAAAGGGTACTGACGAGAAGAAGGATCTCCATCTATCTTATAAAATTAATGAGGAAAATATGTGATAATATACTTAATTGTAAATATATTGCATGAGGATAAGGGGGGATTTTAGATGCATCCATCACATCATATTCTTGAAACGTGGAAGAAGTTTGATTCTTTTCCTATGGAAACCTTAACGAAGGCTTGGTACTTTAATCAAGGGACGGCAAAAAAACAACGAGATGTATCGTTGATGAAAGAGCATAGAATTCAATACGGTAATACTGGAAACTGCTTTGATCTTGCATTATGGTTATTGGATGAATTTAAACAACATGGAATTAAAGCCTTTCCAATAGGTTCAAACTTTCATTCGGATGAAGCACATGTCGCAGTTGTAGCGTTAGACGAAAATGGTAACCGATATCTGTGTGATCTTGGAGATCAGTGGCTGCAACCCATTCTCGTTGAAACAAATAGTGATGACTATTCAGAAGGAAAATTAAAAGGTTTTTTTCCTGCAGCTGAAATACAAGTTCAATCTAAAGATCAAAGCCAGATTGAAATTCTTTATCATAGACCGAATGGGAAAGTTTCAAAACAGTTATTTGATTTAACCCCTATTGAGTGGAATGTCTTTTTACAAGGAGCAGAATACTCGCAGAATAACATTTATCCTAAGCCCCTCTTTGAATGTAGAGTGCCTTATAAGAATGAGACGGCACACTGGGAGTTCTTTCATTGGGAAAGCTTTTTGAGTACGAATGAAGGCTTGTTTAAGGATGATCAAACAGATTCCATTGAACATTGGGTGGAAGTTATTTATCAACGAAGCGGTTATCAAAAAAAATTTTTATATGAAGCTTTGAGTAGGTACAGCTAAGCTCTTTTCAGAAGGAAGTGAACATAAGTGGAAGTTAAATCATTTATTAATAAGTCTGTTCTACTCGTTTTAATCATCGTTACAGGTTTATATTGTGTAGTGAACATTCTATTTGATCTTTCTTATAATCCATTTATAAACGTATGACTAACATCATAGAAGCATTGTTTTTTCTTTTCTCATTGATTTACGTAAGTGTTAATTTGAAAAAGTAATGGAAAGTGGTTCATCTATCATCAACGTATCACCCAGTAATCATGGGAATATCTTCTAATTCGACTTATGATGGAGTAGGATATAACAATCTATTATAGCGGAGGTCTTAACGATGATAATGCCAACTCATATTGTAGCAGTTGCAGGTTATGTGGAAGATGGGAAAGGAAATATCTTATTAGTAAAAACGATACATAACGGATGGGTGTTTCCTGGAGGACAGGTGGAAGCGGGAGAAAACTTAATTGACGCTTTGATTCGTGAAACAAAGGAAGAGAGCGGTATTGATATTACCGTTTCACATTTATCGGGAGTATACTCGAATACTGCTCAATATACTTGGCATGATGGAGTCACGAACGTTCCAACAAAAGTCATGTTTGATTTTGTCTGCAAGCCGATTGGCGGGGAATTAGCGGTATCAGATGAAACGACGGATAGCCGTTGGGTGCCAAAGGAAGACGTTCTAGATATGCTAACAGGAGAAGCTTATCTGACTCGTTATAGTGATTATTTAAACAATGAAGGAAAAGTAATTTATAAGGAATATGTGACAAAACCAAATTTTAAGTTAAAGGTAGAGAGAAGCGTTTAGTCTTAGAGAGAGTAAAATGCTAAACAAAAAGGAGCTAACTCATAGAGAGTAGCTCCTTTAATGTACAATGTTATTTCTTTGGAATTTCGCAGCCATCATCGTCACAGCTCATTCCATCTTCATTGTTTAGAATCGTAATTTCGTTTTCTGCAATGATTTTGTTTAATGCCTGTACAAAAACATCAGTCGGCTGTGCACCAGTAAGGGCATATTTTTTGTTGATGAGATAAAAAGGTACTCCTGTAACGCCATATGCTTTTGCCGTTTCTTCATCAGCTCGAACCTCATTAGCCATCTCATCACTTGAGAGCATTTGTATTACTGATTCTCTATCTAACCCAACTTCTACCGCAAGATCTGCTAATGTTGCATGATCTCCAATATGTTTGGATTCTGTAAAAAAGGCATATAAAATGCGTTCTGTCATCTCCTGCATCTTACCCTCTTTTTTAGCAAACATAGTCAAACGGTGAGCGTCAAAAGTATTGGTGAGAATCATCGTATCCATGTGATATTCCAGTCCAGATTCACTCGCCATTTGTATCACGTTTTGCGTGTTTGCTTTAGCAGCATCTAAACTCATTCCATACTTTTTAGATAGTTTTTGATAGATGTTATCTTTAACGTCACGTTCCATCGTAGGATCCAGTTCAAAGCAGCGATACGTTACTTCAACAGGATGATTAATCTTTTTAATAGCGTCCTCCAGACGCTTTTTGCCAATATAGCAGAATGGTCAAGCAAAGTCTGTCCACATTTCAATGTGCAACATAGGAATCCCCCCATTTTATTGTTTCACCCATAGTATATAAGGATAACGCAATTTTTACACGTTGTTTGATCGGTCAGCCGGATAAATCAAACCAACCTGTTTTCTCGCCTCGTCCATGATCTTCATTACTGCAAGTGAATTTGCGTGTGAATTCACTTTAGACTCAAGTTCACCACGTTCAATCAGATCGATAAACTCTTTTGCTTCGTAATACATTTTTGGTTTATCTTGCTTAGCTGTAATGTTTTCGGTATGACCATCACGGTAACGGATCTCAATTTTGGTCATGTCCTGAATGTGATCAATAATGATGCTTCCGTTTTCACCTTGGATTTCAGATGGTGCATAAGAATCTGTGATCTTTGAATGCATAACTACAGCTTCTTTGTCACCATAGTTTAAAAGTATACTCCCTTCACCATCGACTCCAGACTCTAGTAGGTAGGCATTTGCTTTAACATCTTCAGGCTCTCCGAAAAGCACAACCATAGGGTACAAACAATAGATACCAATATCCATCAATGAGCCGTTCGAAAATTCAGGTTTGAATGCGTTAAGTATCGTTCCTTCTTTATATTTATCATAACGGGAAGAATACTGACAGGAGTTTGCAAAATAACGGCGGATCGTACCAATCTTATGTAGATTCTCTTGAATGCTCTTAAAGTTCGGTGTCACGGTCGAACGCATCGCTTCCATCAGTAACACGTTGTTTTCTTTTGCGACAGCGATCATTTTTTTAACTTCTCGTGCATTTGATGCCATAGGTTTTTCGCAGATCACATGCTTGCCCTGATTCATGAGAGTGATGGCATACTCAGCATGGAAAGAGTTTGGGCTAGCAATATACACTGCATCAATCACATCACTAGCTGCCATCTTATCTAAATCCGTAAATGTATACTCAGCACCATTCTTTTCAGCAAATTCTTTAGCTTTTTCTTCTGTACGCGAGTAAACTGCACGCAATGTAAAACCATCTACTTCTTTAGCAGCCCCAATAAAACTCTCAGTAATCCAATTTGTTCCAATAACTCCAAATTTCAAAATAATTCATCCTTTCACAATCAGTAGGCATAACCTGTTGCTTTGTATATTTTGTATTCTACTCCTATAGTCATGAATTAGACAAATAATGAGGACTGTCGCACTATTTTTGTAGAAAAAGGTTTCTCGATATAACATCCGGGGTAAATAGAAGTTAAAACCTGGTAAGGAGGGATGAGTTATGCTTACTATGACCAATCATAACCAGCAAACGATAAAGCCTTTGGATTTGCCAGTTTCACGATACGTGCTTAAAGAACAGTCCGTAGTTGACCAAGAAAAGCGCAAGCCTGAATTTGAATTAACGCCGTTGAATCCGAAATAAATTATATCTATATGGAAAGAAAGCGGAGACCTTAGGGGATCTTCGCTTTTTTGTATTCGATTTTAAGAATCACCCTAAAACAGATAAAGAGATTCCGATCCCGTTTACAACTCCATGAATAATAATCGCTGGAATAATAGAACCTGTCTTTTCATATACCCAGCAAAAGACTAGTCCAGATGCAAAATTTACCGGCAACGTGTTGTATGTGGGAATATGAACGATCATAAAAATGAACGAGCTAAAAATCATTGCCTTTTGTATGCCCCATCGTCTAAACCACGTATACAAAAAACCACGATAAAAGATCTCTTCGTAAATAGGAGAAACGACGGCAGCAGATAAAAAACCAATCATTAAGGTAAATGGGGTAATATTTGACTTTAAACTATCAGTCTTATCATTACTTGTTCCTATTGAGAGGACATCCATTATTACGACAAGCGTTATACTAATGATAATAAGCAATATTGTCCATAGAACAATTGTTTTCCACATTTTTTTGGTGAGTGGTGCAACACCTACTGAGCGCCACCCTATTCTATTTGGTTTTAACGCGATCCAATAAACACTTAATGTAAATACAATCGCCATGCAAAAACCCGTAAACGTACCAGCGTATAAGGTATTATCAAACCAATGTATCAACTGATAGTATAGTATGTTCTCCAATAGAATCGGTACGCCAACTAAACAAAGACTCAATAAAAGTATGAGCTCACGACTGTTCCATTTTCTCTCTGTTGTAACTTTCATCTTATTGTTCCTCCTGATTACCTTGTTATAATATGTTAATTGTAAGCGGTGACGTAACGTAACCTGCAAGAGAAAAAGGAGAAAAATATGATGAGCTTATTTTCAACAGGAAAGGTTTCGAAGCAATATGGAGTTTCGGTAAGGACGCTCAGATATTACGACCAAATCGGTTTGCTTTTACCGAGTATAAAGAGTGAGAGCGGTTCGAGATTGTATACGAGAGAGGATCTGCAACTTTTAGAAAAGATTACACTCTTAAAATCGTTGTCTCTACCACTAACAGAAATTAAAAAAATAATAAGTGAAGTAACGATAAAAGATATTCTTACCGTTCAAAAGAAAGATGTTCAAACTCAGCTGGACCAGTTTCACTCAGCGTTTGAAAAAATAAACACACTCCTACATATTTTAGAACTTCAGGGAGAGTTGGATTGGGAGCATATCCTTTCTCTCGTTCAAGCAAATGAAGATAAAAAGACTGTTGAGAAAAATCAAACCTGGGAAACGTTTTTTTCTGATAATGAGAGACAGATGCTTGAAACCTCGCTCCCAAAACTTGAAGATGCAAGTACAACAAAATGGGTGAATATAATAAAAAGGATAGAGATCTGTTTGAAAAACAACAGGGAACCCACGTCAGAAGATGGCCATATCATTGCTTCAGATGTATTACTCTTATCTCATGAAATGTTTCAGGGAGATACCGAATTAGAGGAGAAATTCTGGAATGCTAGAAAATCAGAAACCTCCTCACGCTCATTGAACTTATATCCTGTTAGCCATGAAGTATTGGATTTTTTAGAGAAATCTATCACAAGCTATCAAACTATTAATCCGTAACCAAAGTTTTATAAAAATGTAAAACTTTGGTTTAACACCTTGTGAGATTAGGGTATCAAGAAAATAGAATCCAAAATTATCCATGAGGTGAAAACAAGAAATGAAAAAAATGTTGGGATTGGTAGTAGCTATAAGTGTAATGGTTCTAAGCGGTTGTAACATGCTGATTGAAGATGATTTTAATGCTTATTTGGATGATCGCAATAAACTTATAAAAAAAGATATGGAATTATCTAAACAGGTGGACTCTGAATTTGAAAAAATGGCACAAGACCCTACTGCGAAAGAGGAACTAGTGACCATAATTGCTAATTATGAAGCATTGGCAGGAGAAGCTAAAGAAATAAGCTTGAATGAATTAGACGACTTAAAGTCATCACAAGATCTTTTTGTGAAAAATATAGAGACTAGAGCAGAAGCGATGAAGTTAAGTTTAACTGCAATAGAAGAACAAGATGTAGAATTAGATGAAAAGTCGCGTACTATGCTTGAGGAAGCAGAAAAAATGAGCGAGAAAAGTCAGAGTGAATTAGAGAAGTTTGCAGATGACAACAACTTTACATTAGAAGAAACAGACTTGGAATAATTGGTTTATAAGAGCTGAACATCCTCAGCTCTATTTTCTTTGTAAAAATTTTGGAAAAAAAGAGGAGGTTTCAGTTGGAATAGAGAAGTTGTTGGATGGCCAAATTCGATAGACTTGTATATTTGTAAAGCTAAGGAGCTATATTGATGAACGTTCATCTAGTATTTGGAGAATGTACGGCTGGCGCAATGAAGTGGATGCTCAGTAAGGAGAAACGCCATGAACATGTAATTGGATTTCCAGATTCATTTGCAATCGGCCCTATTCATGAATTGGAAACTGAAAAGGGTTTAGTAAATCGAGTGCAGTGGTTCAAAGACAATATGGCAAAAAGGGACATGGAAGCTTATTATGTAAATGAATATGAAGCAGCTTTTAGGCACACGCTTCAGGATATTTGTGAGGTTCCTAAGGATGCACATATTACAATCTGGGCTGCTGACAATGCTCCTGAACAGACAGGTTTGAGGTTTGTGATGAAATTACTTGAAGATCGGAAAAACCATATTCTTCTGCTTAATACTAATGATTGTTTTAACACATATTGCAAACCTCCTAATATCATCTATACATCATTACACACGAGTGAAGTTTCTCCGGAAAATCTAAAAGTCATTTTAGAGAAAACGCATAATTATGAACGGGTCTCTGCTGAATGTAAGAATAAACTTCTTAAAGAGTGGGATTCATTGAGCGAATCAGAAAAAGTGTTGAGACTTTGGGAAGACGGTGTAATAAAAAGCGTTAGTGTTGACCATCTAGATTCGTTCGTCATTAATTCTGCGAGGCGTTTAGAGTGGAAATATGGTGAAGGATTTAGAGAATGCTCACGTCTAGTTGGTGATATACTCGGCCATCTCGAACAATATGTGGGTGATGCGTTTATTTTTAACCGAATTCATTATTTGATCGAGCAAGGAAAACTTGAATATGAAGGAACATTAGGCAACATGAGGAAATTAAGAGTGAAGCTTACCACAAAGGATCTTACATAAGAAATGGAGAGAAAAGATATGAATCAAAGCGTGGAAACAAATGTTAAATTAACTGGAGACAATATTTATATTCGATCACTGACTGTTGAGGATGCAGGAGATATGCTAAATCTTCAATTGGAGAACCGAGAGTTCTTTAGTCAGTTTGCTATGGAACGAAGCGATGATTTTTACTCTCTTGAAAGTCAGGAGAAAAGAATTCAGATGTTAGTAGAGAATGCTAAACAGGATCTGGATTATTATTTTGGTATTTTTACAAATGACGAAGAGATACTGATCGGAACAATTAACTTGTTTGCCGTGATGCGCGGATCGATTCAAAGTGCATTTGTCGGTTACTTTTTAGATAAAAAGCATAATGGCAAAGGCTATACGACAGAAGCTGTGCGTTTACTCGTTAAATACGCATTTGATGAGCTCAAACTTCATCGAGTTGAAGCGGGTGTGATGCCGCATAACATTGGTTCTATACGAGTGTTAGAAAAAGCGGGTTTTGAAAAAGAAGGACTAGCTCGTAAAAATGTAAAGATTAATGGAAAGTGGGAAGATCATCAACAAATGGCTATTATTAATCCAGCTGATTGATGAAGAAATGGTTGGTTGTGTTTCTTCATTTTTAATGGAACTATCCCCACCGCCGCTAATGTAGTATAATTCAAATTACTGCTTAAAATAAGCACAAGAACGGTCATGGAGTGATAAGTATGAGTAAAGCAAAAGGCAAGAAAAGCGGCGTTGGTCAAGGAACAGGGAAAAAGGGATGGAACCGCTGGAAAGCCAGCAGTAAGAAAAAAGGTCCAAAACCTTATGTGAGTAAAGGGAAGAATAAGCCAGATCATGAAAGTGGAACAGAAAACAATTAATAGAATAGAACAGCCTAATGCTGTGAATGAGCCACCTGACTAATCATGTTTGGTGGTTTTAATTTTGGTATAAATCGCTCAAATCTACCATAAGATGAACTATTCATTGGTAAATAGGAGGGACGAGCTTTGTCTACACAAAATACAAATTACACCATTTCAGAAGACTTAATCATAAAATACAATAAACTTAACGAGAAGAAAAAAGAGCTAGAGAAAGAATTAGACGAACTAAAAAAAGTTTTTCATATTTATTTTGATCATTTAGTTGGGCAAAATGAGAAAGGTGAAGTAACGGTAAACAACTACAAGCTGCAAAGGCAGATCAGAAAATCCGAAAAGCTCCATGAAGAAAAGACAGTAAATCGACTTACTGAGTTAAATATGATAGATCTCATTCTTCATGTACCAAAACCGGATGAAGAAAAAGTAAAATCTGCAATCAAGCTAGGATTATTAAGTGAAGGTGATTTGGAAGGGTGCTTGATCAAGAGTGCTTCACAAGCGATTGTTGTTAAAACACTTAAGTCATAAAAAGTAAAAAGCAGCTCCCATATGAGCTGCTTTTTTTATTCTGCTTTCTGCAGTACGCCTACAGCTTTTGAATTTTTGATTTTCTGTAGTATACCCTGAATGGAAGTGTATTCGTCATAGAGAAAAACGAGTGTGTCACCAGGCTCTGAGCATTCCCATGCCTGGATTAAGGCTTCAGCTTCCTTAGGATATACAGAGACGGAAGTAATGCCTTCTGCTTCTTTTACACCCGTATAAAGATGATGAACCGTTTCACCTGGAATCCTTCCTCTTAGGTTTATATCTTCTTTTATGATGAAAATATCAGAGTGAGCTCCGAAAATACGTCCCATCTCTTGAATCGTTCTGTCTGGTCTGTCTCCAGCTGCTGAACCAACTGTTATGACTCGGCCACCCTTCAGATGATCTACAGTTTCAAAAAGTGCCTTTAGACCAGCAGGGTTATGCGCATAATCTACTACAATTGTACGATCATGGATGTTTAAAACGTTGAAGCGACCTCTGTTTTGGTTTTCTGTTGAAAGAAAAGTGATTACTTTGCTTCTTAACTCTGACAATGGTCTTCCAAATGAGTGAGCGGCTGCAAGTGCGCCAAGGACATTCGCGATATTGTGTCGGGCAGCGCCATTAATCGTAATCGGAATGTGAGATACAGGAAGAAATCTTTCTGCATGACCGTTCTCATTGAATACAACCCAGTCATCTTCTAGATACCAAACTTTTAATCCTTTCTTTAACTGATCTTGAATAACAGGATTCATTACCGATAGGGAGAAGAAGATTACTTCGCCATTTGTATGATTCGCCATATCGACGCATCGTGAATCGTCAGCGTTCAATACACATGTACCTTCAGGAAGCACAACTTCAGCAACCGTCTGCTTCAATTTTTTTAAGTCTTCCAACGTTTCCACGCCATTCAACCCAAGATGATCTTCACTAACGTTAGTTACGATGCCAACGTCACAATAGCGAAACGCCAATCCTTCTCGCAGCATTCCACCACGAGCAGTCTCTAATACGGCGATATCTACTGAAGGGTGAGCTAAAACTTTACGTGCACTTCTTGGCCCGCTGCAATCTCCAGCGTCAAGTTGCTGATCACCCACCCATACACCATCAGAGCACGTATATCCAACCGTTATATTTTCCTTTTGTAAAAGATGTGAAACAAGACGTGTGGTCGTCGTTTTTCCGTTTGTGCCAGTTACTGCAACAACAGGAATCGCTGCTTCGTCACGAGAACCAAACAGATAGTCTATAATGGCTCCGCCTGCATCTCTGCTTTTTCCTTGTGAAGGGTGGAGGTGCATACGTATGCCAGGAGCTGCATTCACTTCAAGGATTGCAGCATCACCTTCAATAAAAGGAACCGTTACATCCGGTGACAAAATATCTATTCCTGCAATATCAAGACCAACTGCAGCTGCAGCTTCAATAGCCATGTTACGATAATCAGGGTGAACATCATCTGTCACATCAATGGCTGAACCCCCTGTAGACAGGTTTGCGTTTCCTAAAACTTCTACAGATTCTCCTTTGCCTAATACGGATTGAAGAGAGTAGCCGCTCTTTTCAAGATGAACGACCGTACGTTCATCTAAAGGGATTTTACTCATCGCTTTTTCATGACCATCACCGCGTAATGGATTTAAGTTTTCTTCATCAATGAGTTCAGCTATCGTCTTATAGCCATCACCAATCACAAAAGGTGGAAGACGAAGACTTGCAGCAACTAGCTCATTATTTACGACGAACAAACGGTAATCATTGCCTTCATAATATCGCTCGAGAATATATGAAGTCCCTTCGGTGTAGACACAGTGAAAAGCAGCGATTAAGTCATTGTCATTTTGAATATTCGTAATAATGTTCTGTCCCTGTCTGCCGTTAAGTGGTTTAATCACAAGCGGGTAACCAATTTTTTCAGCTGACTGAAGCAGCTCATATTCATTGGAAACCACATCACCATCAGGAACAGGGAGGCCAGCACTTCTTACTAATGTTTTGGTCATTTCTTTATCACAAGAATTCTCTACTGCCAAGTATGATGTTTGGGAAGAGATGGTCGCTTGGACGGATTTTTGCTTCTTACCTGTTCCGATTCTTAAATAGCTGTTTGTTCCGATACGCTCTACTGGAATCTTGCGTTTTCGTGCAGCTTCATAGATGGCTTCCGTACTCGGACCTAATTTATGTAAATGGTAAAGGTCAGAGGTGTGAGAGATGTAAGGGTCAGCGCTAATTTCCTGTTCTGCTAAGATAGCGGTTACAATTTCGAGTGCTGCTTCGAACGCGTAAAAGCCTGATTTTGGTTCTGCATAATCGTAGGTTACAAAATATATTCCTGTTCGTTCGCTTGTGATCGTTTTTCCTCGTTTGACTGAGATTCCAGCAAGATGTTGAATCTCAAGAGCAATGTGCTCTAAGACATGTCCGATCCACGTTCCTTCATGAAGGCGTTCTACAAATCCGCCTGCATAACCCCTTGAACAGGTATGTGTGTGAAGGGAAGGAATGACTTTTAGCAATGTATCTACAAACCCTGGTAGTGTGTTAGATGGTTTTTCTTCAAAATCTTCTATATCAAGCTCAATGCATATAGTAGGTTTAAAGCTGTAAAGGTTTGGTCCGGTTAAGTAATTGACGCGGTTGATTTTCATTAAGACGTTCTCTCCTTAAGTGATGATTAGTTCTCGTTTGTATAAGTCAAAAACAGCACCCGCCCCAAGAGTATGGAAACGGATATCGGAAATCGTCATATTTCCTTTATTCTCAGCAATGTCTACATAGGTCGAGGTTTTGCCATCAAATATGCTAACGTTGTATTCACCGATCACCTCAAACTGTTTACCATCGTTATGAACCCAGATTGCGGTGTTTTCATCAATTCCGATGCCAATAATCTGAGGGTTTAATGCGATTGCACGCATGAGACGACTAAATCGGTCACGCTGAGAAAAGTGCTGATCAATAATTACGTCTTCTAGAAATCCAAAACCTGAACCTAACTCAAGTATAGAAACATCTTCTTTTTCAAACAGCTTTGATGAAATTATCATCAATCTGCTCATAACTGCAGCACCGGCACTTGTTCCTCCGATGATTAAACCGTTTTGCCATTCTCGAAAGAGGTGTTTATAAAAGGATGTTCCGCCTAAAATGCTTGTCAGCCTTAACTGATCGCCACCTGTCATAAAAAGACCAGACAGAGAAGAAAGCTGTTCGGGTAATTCAGGATCTTCCGCTTTTTCACGAGAATCTAAATGGAAAAGCAGTGGCTTAGTACCATGCAATGTTTGAAACAGTTGATAATATTCACTGCCTACTTCTTCCGGATAGCCGGATGCTGTTGTCAGGATCCCGATCGGTCCCTGACGATTTTTACATAGTGCAGAGAATCGGGATAAGATAATCCTCTTATCACTTTTGTCCTCATTGCCACCAATGATCAGCAGATCACCTTTTGCCATTTTTCATCAGCCTCATATTCATTAAAGTAGTTGGAAAAATAGGTCGAAAATATTCGTCCTTTTCGCCCTGTTATGTATTCCACGATTCGCTAGTATTCAAACCTATTTGAGGAATTATTTTACTAATTATTTAAATAGTTAAAATTTTTGTAAAATTATATAGATTCCTGTCAAAAGACTTAGTATAATTTACCTATTGGGAGTATTTTACTTTCTAATTTTTAAGGGAGGAGTTATGGGTTATTTACTATTAAAAAGGAGGATGTATAAATGGAAAAAACATTACTTCTTCGATCCTACGAAATTAATACGAGTACGATGGCACTCTTACCGTTTTATAACGAATACGGAGAGGTTCAAACGGAAATTTTAGTAAGTGAAAAAAATGAAAGGGTTGCGCTCAGCCCAATCAAAATTATTAATGAGAGCTGTTTATTTTTTGGTTCTAGCTATGAAGGCAGGCGTGAAGCAGTTCGTCGATCAATGGGCTATGTGAGTCTATCTCCTATCATGATTAACCTCGAACTTGGTATTTTCTTTTTTCCTGTAGAATCTCCTAAGAATGAAACGTGCATCTGGTTATCCCAATCACATGTTCAACGGATAGATTCCATAGATTCTGACACGTGCAGTGTCCACTTTAAAAACACCGCAAATTTAATTTTACCCCAATCTAAATATGCATTAGAGGCTAAACTTTTCCGAACGGCACAATATAGATATATCCTTAGTGAGCGAGTGAGTGAAAGAATAATAAGATATTAAGAAAAGTAGAATAATAGAAAACACGCCTGATGCAAATTTGATCTGAACCCAAAAAGTT
>NZ_JARMFC010000037.1:0-1486 GCF_036213205.1 Fictibacillus nanhaiensis | reverse complement strand
TGAACTGTAACCCGAATAATGGACACTTATAAAAAAGTCCCTTATTCGGGTTTTTTGTGTTCTTTTGCAATAAACCCGTTATAATCTAATCAAATGAGGAGAACGGGGATTATACAATGAGTAAAATTAAATTTACTGAATTTCAGCGTAAACAATTAGAGAACAATCCAAATGTGAGTCACGTTACTGAAAAAAACATTAGCTATGCACCAGAGTTTAAAGAAAAAGCTGTTCAAGAGAACCTAGCTGGAAAAGGTCCAATGGACATCTTCTTATCCCATGGTTTTGATATCCATGTGATAGGAGCCCATAAGCCAAAACAATGTTTAAAGCGTTGGAGACGATCCCATGAAAAGTATGGAAATGAAGGATTTTATACAGAACTTCGCGGTAAGGGCAGCACAGGACGTCCATCTTCGAAGGAAATGACTGTGGAGGAGAAACTGAAGAAAGCTGAAGCACGAATTGCCTTTCTAGAGATGGAGAACGACTTCTTAAAAAAGTTAGAAGAACTAGAGAGGCAGGCGAAGAAGAACAAGTACTAGCTCTATCAGAAAAATTCCAGCTCATCGAAGAAACCATTAGAAAATATCAGCTTAAGCGAATGGTTTCCTTTCTTTGCGAAGTCGCTGGGGTTAAACGTAAAAGCTATTATGCATGGTTAAAGGCTGAAGATAAGCGTATAGAGCGACAAAGACACGATGAAGAGGATTATGAGCTTCTTAAGAAGATTTATGATGAAGGAAAGAAAAAGATTGGTGGACGTCAAATCAAGATGCATTTAGAGAACAATTATGGCGTTGACATGAGCCTAAACAAGATTTTTCGTCTTACTAGAAAGTTCAATATTCAATCGGTCATCAGAAGACGTAACCCCTATAAAAATATAGCTAAAGCTACTCAAGAACATAAAACGTGTCCAAATATCTTAAGCCGAAAATTTGTACAAGAGCCTGGTATGGTTCTACTCACAGACATTACGTACTTATATTTAGAGAACAGAACAAAGGTATATTTATCATGCGTGAAAGATGGAACAACACGTGAAATATTAGCGTATCACCTATCTACTTCACTGGAGATGCCAATTGTATATAAAACCTTAGATCACTTAATGGCTTCCTTGGACGGAAACGTCCACCCTGAGGCGCTTCTGCATTCTGACCAAGGCGTTCATTACACACATCCTGAATATCGCAAAAGAGTGAAAGACTTTGGGTTCACTCAATCGATGTCTCGCAAAGGAAATTGTCTAGATAACGCACCGATGGAGTCATTCTTTGGTCATTTCAAAGATGAGATAGACGCAACTACATGTAAAACGGTAGCCGAATTAAGAGGAAAGATTGAAAACTATATGGAGAATTACAACTCAGCACGCTATCAATGGGGGTTAAAAAAGATGACCCCGGAACAATACCGAGGTCATCTACTAGCTGCTTAAAGGTCCTTTTTATAAACTGTCCATATTATTGGTTACAGTTCA
>NZ_JARMFC010000036.1:0-1603 GCF_036213205.1 Fictibacillus nanhaiensis | reverse complement strand
TCAGAACGTAGACAAACCCCATTTCAACTTTGTTGAAAATGGGGTTTGTCTTGTTTTAAAGTCTTTTATCTGAAAAAACATGCCTGGATTACACTGGACATGGTCCTCGCCATGTCCAGTTTGCCAGCTTTTTAAGATTCATGGCAGCGAAAGTAAGCATCGCGTGCGCTGAAACTTTTTTAAGCCCTCTGAGCTTCGTCCAACGCATACCATGCATCTCTTTTGCATCTGCGAATCCACGTTCAATGGTTTCTTTTCGCTGTGCATATATTCTTTTATTCTCATCGGTATGTCTGAGGTGATCGGCTTCCTCCACATAATCCTCCCAAATATGACGGTGGATGAACTTTACGTGCTGTTGGCTTTGCGTACATTGTGAAAGCAAGGGGCACTGTTTGCACGTTAAAGGATTGGAAGCGTATTGACGATAGCCCTCGCGGGTCGTCGTCCTGTAAGGTAATATCTCACCTTGGGGGCATATGTATTGATCATAATGTTCATCATAGACATACTCGTATTTCTTCATGTATCCATCTTTGGTTCTTGGTCTTGTGTAAGGCATCACAGGACGAATTTCCTGGTCCATCAAAAACTTGGCGATCGCTGGTGTTTTATATCCTGCATCTACGGCTAAGGCGGTTGGTTTTCCTACGTTTTCAATCAACTGATTTACAAGTGGCTCAAGCATTCTACTGTCATGTACATTGGCTCCGGTGACAAGGGTCCCAAGGATAAAACCTTTAGAATCACTGGCCGTGTGATAAGAATAAGCAAACATCTTCTCCCGTTCATCCTTTACATAGTAGCCACTTTCAGGATCCGTCTTACTCACTTTAATCTCTTTCGTCTCTTCTTTTGTTTGAGGGGTTAGTGCTTTTTTCCGTGTGCCTCACGGTCGATATTAATTTCTTCTTCCAGTTTGTTTTGGTAGCTGCGCGTTTCTACACGAACGGTTTTCTTATCGAACTTCTTCTTATTGGCGTTGGCTTTCACATGCGTTGAATCGATGAACGCAACAGTGGGATCGACTAGACCATAGTTCGTAGCTTCACGAAGAATGCGATAGAAAATCTGTTCAAAAAGATCACTATCATGGAAACGACGTGCGTAGTTCTTACCGAACGTTGAAAAATGAGGTATCTTCTCGCTAAAGTCATAACCTAAAAACCAACGGTAAGCGACATTTGTTTCAATCTCTTTTATCGTCTGGCGCATGGAACGGATACCAAATAAATATTGAAGAAGCACCATTTTGACTAGCACAACAGGATCCACGCTTGGTCTTCCATTATCCAAGGAATATGTATGTTTTACGGCATCATAAATAAAGTTGAAATCCATGACTTGATCAATTTTTCGTACCAAATGATCCTGCGGTACAAGCTCGTCAAGAGCTGCTAGAGTTACTTGGTGACGTCCTTCAGTAGAATGCTTAGATAACATGTGTATTTCTCCCCTCAAACATGATCTCATTTTATTCTACAATAAAAAAAGCTTGTAGACATGGTACTTTGTCTACAAGCTGAAGCATGTTCTCTATTTTAGAGAGCATGCTTTTTTTTTGCGAAAACTTTCTTCCTTGTACAGTTCCATTTTCAAAGTT
>NZ_JARMFC010000035.1:0-26118 GCF_036213205.1 Fictibacillus nanhaiensis | reverse complement strand
GTTCAGTTTTCAAAGAACTGCGTGTTTCGTGTGTCGCTCGTTTTGGCGACTTTATTAGGATATCATCTTAAAAACAAGATGTCAACCTGTTTTTTTATCGTGTTTCCCGTCTGCAACATTGTTTCTGTGTGTCGCAGCGACAAGAAATAATATAGCACGATATAGATAAACAGGTCAACACCTTTTTAGAAAAAAGTTTATTCTTTTATTGAGTAGTAACGATGATATAGGTTTTTGCTCTTTGTTTCCCGCTTGATTACCTTTATATGACCCTTGTCTTTTAAGTGCGTAAGAATCATAGGAAGATCGATCGCATAGTCTTGAACCTCATCATGTTCCATTAATTCATGATATGCCCATTCGTCCTTCTCTTTAATAATGCCCAACAGATGATGTGCACCTAATTTAGTTTTAGAAGAAAGTGAAAACTCTGATGCTAGTAATAGAAGTTCAATTCTCTTATCAATCGTTTCTTCTCCTGTTACAAGCTCTTCATACAACTTAAAGATTTCAGGTTGGATCATCTTCACCTGGTTCCAAACTGTAACTTCTGGATAATATCCATGTTCAATAACAGATAGACGAGCTAAATGATGAAGAGCATGCATGATGTTGTTAAATGCATCTAAATAATGGCCGGAATGGAAGAGTTCTTTTCCATCGTTATAACGGCGGAGTAGTTTTGCAAACTCAAGACCAATCTTGTGTGTTCTTTCTTCAGCCGGAAACTCGTGTAGTCGGTCTCTTAATCTTGTTATGTACTCATTGCGATTAAATAGAACTTTCCCGTTCATTACCCAATCAACTGCTCTTCTGTTCGTACCAAGCATCAACCAAGAATTAAGTAGTTGTTCTGTTACAATGTGAAGCGCAGCTGAGGTTGACTCAAACTCGTAGTGTTTGATCATCAAGGGCTGATCGGATTCTTTTACTATAATAAGAAGTATTGAATCAAAGTGATCCGTGCCAGGGCTGAATGGTTTATTTTTTTCAACAAAAAGCACGCCTAATGTGTTTTCGTTGCTTGCTCTCTCCTGATATAGCGGGCGTAAAATATCTTCCATGAAGGTCATCTCCCATTTTAACAAAATCCTGTTTGTTACTTTCAACATCAAATAAAGAAATCCTTTTTCTTTTCTTAAGAGTTCATATGTTATACTAATGAACGGAGGAGGGACAGGTATGATAAAGTATACGAGCAAAATCAATAAAATACGTACGTTCGCGTTAAGCCTTGTGTTTATAGGTATTATCATCATGTATGCAGGCCTGTTTTTCAAGACAAGTTTTGTCGTTATGTCTATTTTTATGGTGATTGGGTTTATCGCAACGATCGCCAGTGCTGGTGTTTACTTCTGGATTGGTATGATCTCTACTCAGGCTGTGCAGGTCGTCTGCCCAAACTGCGGAAAAGTAACAAAAGTACTAGGACGTGTAGATGCATGTATGTCATGTAATCAGCCGCTTACGATGGATAAAGGTCTTGAGGGCGAAGAATTTGATGAAAAGTACAACTCTAAACGCCAAATGCGCAAAGAGAATAGATAAAGCTGACTTACCGTAGTGGAAAGTCAGCTTTTTTTTAATGTTTTCTTTTGCAATCCGGGCATACTCCGTAAATTTCCATCCGGTGTCGTCCTACATCGAAGCCTGTTACAGATTCTGCTAGACTCTCAACCTCATCTAAACCTGGATAATGGAAATCCACTATCTTTCCGCATGAATCACAGATGATATGGTAGTGATCAGTCGTCACACAATCGAATCGGCTTGATGAGTCCCCATAAGTCAGTTCTTTTACAAGACCCGCTTCTTTAAATACTCTAAGATTATTGTAGACTGTTGCTACACTCATATTTGGAAACTTTCCCTCCAGCGCTTTGTAAATCTCATCAGCAGTCGGATGGGACATAGATTGGATAAGATGCTCTAAGATAGCATGACGCTGAGGTGTAATCCGTACACCTACTGATTTTAAGTTGTCGATTGCCGCATTTATCTTAGCGCTTGACATCGTCATGCACCCCATTTCTTTAAGAATTCTTACTTTATAATCGTTATAATTAGTCTACTGCTTTTCTACAGGTTTTGTCAATTGAAGTGTATGTATGCAGTATTCTATTATGAATGGTCTTCGTGTAGTACAGGCTCTTTCACTTTCATTTGTTCGTTAACGTAACGTGCAGCAACGAAGAGGAAATCAGAAAGTCTGTTAAGATAAGACAACACAAGCGGATTTACACCTTCAATTTCTACAGCAATACGTTCTGCTCGCCTCGCGATTGTTCGTGCGGTATGGAGAGCACTTGCCGACGGGGAACCTCCAGGAAGTATGAACTGCTTTAAAGGTTTCAGTCCCGTCTGCCATTGATCAATCGTCTCTTCAAGAAATGAAACATCTTCATCTTTTAATTTCCACGCTACTTCCTTACCCGCTGGTGTTGCTAGTTCGGCACCGACATGGAACAAAACGGTTTGGACCTTCTGCATAACAACCGTTGCTTTTTCTGCCCATTCTTCCCTCGGCAGCAAGCTCACGCCAAATCCGATCATGCTATTTGCTTCATCACACGTTCCATACGCATCTACGCGCACATCGTTTTTAGAAACCCGTTCACCAAAAATTAAGGATGTTGTTCCTTTATCTCCAGTCTTTGTGTATATTTTCATATTAATACCCCCGGTCATATGGAATGATATTGATCATCTCTTTACGCTTATCATTTCGATATAGAGTTAGATTATCACAAAAGATCTCAATCGCTCTTTCTTGGTATTGAGGTGAAATCCCTGAAAGGTGCGGCGTAACCGTTACGTTCTTCATATCCCATAATGGGCTTTCTTCTTTTAATGGCTCTTTTTCAAACACATCTAGAACTGCGTGACCAATCTTCTCGGCTTGCAACGCTGTGATCAGCTCTTCTTCATCTACCGTTTTCCCTCTCCCGATATTGATGAATACTGCGTTTTGTTTCATTAGAGAAAAGGCATTTTTTCCGACAAACCGATAAGTATGTGGTGTTGATGGGAGAACATTCACGATAAAATCACTTTCTCCATAAAGAGTGGAGATTCCTTCTCTATCCACGATAACATCACAGTTTTCGGCAGAATGCCCGCTTCTGTTAAATCCGATGGTTTTCATGTTAAAAGCTTTTGCGAGTCTTGCTATCTCGCATCCAATCGCTCCTGTTCCCAAAATACCAAGCGTTTTCCCAGAGATCTCAGTAATCGGAACTTTTCGATTCCAAGTATGTTGTTTTTGATTTTTTAATAATAAACTTGCTTTACGTGACACTTGCAACATCATAGAGATCGTATATTCAGCCATAGGCGTTTTGTGGATGCCTCTTGCATTCGTAATCAAAATATCTTGTTTTTCTAGAGCTTTAAACGGCATTCTATCAAGACCAGCTGAAATAACCATGATCCATTGTAGTTCTTTTGATTCAGCTACTAATTCATCAGTTAGATCTTCCCCATAAGATAATAAAATTTCAGCTTGATTAAGATACGCCTTAGCTTCTTTCATGTTCTTATAAAAATGAAATTCTTCATTCGGGAACGTGTTCTTTAATCCGTCTTTTATATCATCTCTTAATCGCGCGCTGGAAAGAATCAAAAGAAACACCTCTTTTCGAGTAATAGAAAAAGCAGGAACGTGCTCCCCGCTTTTTAAGTTGTTGCTGTTTTGTTTTGGCTGTTTCCTAATGGAATTACTTTGAGTCTGTTTGTTCTCAATATTCATTGAAAATTTGATTGGAGTGAAAGGTGTGAGACTCCTAGAAGTGCAGAGCACTAGGAGGCTCACCGCACGCCCCCCCGGAAAGCGAGCAACCTGTAACGGAAATCAACAACCCTCATAGAGCAACAAAGCTATCCCACTCACTTCTTACTTAAGGTTCTCCGGATTAAGTCCTTGAAGTTCCGGCAGAACGAACAAACCGTCTTTTCTGATCAATACATCGTCAAAGTAGATTTCTCCTCCGCCGTACTCTGGACGCTGAATCAACACCATATCCCAGTGGATGCCTGATTCGTTTCCGTTGTAAGCATCTTGATACGCTCTTCCAGGTGTAAAATGGATGCTGCCGCCAATCTTTTCATCAAATAAGATGTCCCCCATCGGATGTTGAATGAGTGGATTTACCCCGATGGCAAATTCCCCAACATAGCGAGCACCTTCATCTGTATTAAAGATCTCATTTAATTTTTCGGTATTGTCTGAAGTAGCTTCAACGATTTTTCCATCTTTGAAAGTAAGTTTTACGTTGTTAAACGTTGTACCGTGATAAGGACAAGGTGTGTTATAAGTAATGGTTCCATTCACACTGTCTTTTACTGGTGCCGTAAATACTTCTCCATCAGGAATGTTGTTTTCACCTGCACACATAACAGCTGGAATTCCTTTGATCGAGAACGTCAAATCAGTTCCCGGAGCTGTAATGCGTACTTTATCTGTTTTTTCCATTAAAGCATGAAGTGGTTTTTGTGCTTCAGCCATCGCTTTATAATCTACGTTACACACATCCAGTACAAAATCAGTGAACTTTTCTAAGCTCATTTTAGCCATTTGTGCGAGTCCTGTAGTTGGATAGTTTAATAATACCCATTGACGGTCGTTGATGATCATGTTCTGAACAGGTTTGTTGATCTCCGCTTTCATCTGGAAGATCTCACTTGGAACTTCAGAGAACTCGGCATCATTATTTTTACATTGAATAGAGATATACGCATCTATATCTTCTATGCGGGCAAGATCCCATTTTACTTGTGCCTCAGAATGCTCTTTCGTTGAGCCCATCATTAACGCACGTGAAATTTCTTCGTCTGCTAGTTGGACGTATGGAAATGCACCTAATTTGTAAGTTTCCTGAACGAGCTCTTTTACGAGTGGCTTCCCTGCAAAGAATGAAGTAATAAGTACTTTTTGACCTTTTTCTACCTTTAGTGAATGCGTCAGCAATGTTCTAGCCAACGTTGTTAAACGTTCATCTCTCATTATGTATAACCCCCGAAATTATATGTTATAAAATTCACACTATTTCATTTTATCACGCATAAACCATCATGCCTATTTATTAAGAAGAAAAAGCATAGTCTATCAGTCTCTGCTGCATACTAGTTGGCGTGGAGGTGAATGAATTCATGAACGTATCACGTGCTCAACAGATCCTTGAGTCGGAAAAAGAGATCACAGTGCTTCACAACGGAACTCCTGTCTGGCTTCAATCTGTTGATGAAAACAATCAAACCGCAAGAGCTTATACAAGAGAACAACCTGATCAAGAGATGGACATTCCTGTTACAGAACTTCAGGAGAGTTAATCCCTTAATTAAAAAAAGCCCTCCAATTCTCGAGGGCTTTTTTCTATACTAAGTTTTCTTCAATAAATTGCAGCGCTTCTTCAACATGATCCTTTACTTTTACTTTTCGATATTCTTTCGCGATGTTTCCTTCTCCATCAATAATAAATGTAGAGCGTTCGATTCCCATGTATTCTTTGCCAAAGTTCTTTTTCAGTTTCCACACATCGTAAAGCTCAGCCACTTTATGGTCCTCATCAGCTAAAAGGACGAACGGCAGACCATGCTTCTCAATGAATTTGTCATGTCGCGTTAGTGGGTCAGGACTGACCCCAAGAATAACGGTATTCTGTTTCTTAAAGTCTTCGTGACGATCTCTGAAATCACATGCTTGCGTTGTACATCCTGGTGTCATATCTTTTGGATAAAAGTAAAGAACCACATTTTTTCCTTTAAAATCTTTTAATGCTACTTCTTCTCCATTACTTGCCGGTAATTTAAAGTCTGGTGCTTTACTTCCTGTTTCTATCGTCATTGAATTTTGACCTCCTTAAAGTTTCATCTCCTTTAAGGGTAGCCTATATATGTCCATTTTCAAACAACTATTTTGCCATCTTGTTGTGGTGAACTACAGAAGATAACACGAAAGCAATAGGAAGCAAATAACCGATCAAAGCTTGAAGAGCAGCTATCCACCTTCCCGCTCCAACAGGAACGATGTCTCCATAACCTACTGACAAAATCGTCGTACTGCTGAAATAAATACATGCTTCTATAAAAGAGAAAAAGTCGCTCTGATTCAATTCTAGTTTTATGACAGGATAGCCCATTAAAGAGATTAGTGCATAAATGAGTCCAAATCCTGAAATGATTGTTCCGTACACGATGAAAAGGATCAGCAGATGACTAGCCGGCATCAAGTGCTCCCTTATTCCAGGATGTTTAAAGAGCATCCAGATACTCCGGACAATAAGAGCTGCAGTTGTTATAAGTAAGATTATCAAAACAGCTTTTTCCATTCAGTCCACCTCAATTCATCATATGAGAAGGTCGTGGGTAATAGGACAGCCTTATAAGCAAAAAAGACAGCCTATTTTCATAGACTGTCTTTCCGATTTTTTATTTTGCTTGGTTTACCGAGATTGCTTCTGTTAACTCTTTTAACTGAAGTGATAATTCGCGTACACGCGTTTGAGCTAGTTCATCCACTAGCACATTGCCTTCATCAAAGTTCACTGGATCTGCAACAAATTGATCAGGCAGCACTAAGCTGTATACACCGCGGAGCACGGTGCGGAGATTAGTCAAAGCGTTCATTCCGCCCTTTCCGCCTCCTGCAGCAACAGCAATTGCTGACGGTTTGTTCTTAAAATGCTTTCCTCCTAAGAAATCGAGTGCATTTTTTAGCGCTCCGCTTATTCCACTATGATACTCTGGGCTCGTTACAAAAAATCCATCCGCTTGTTCAGCATACTCAGCTAATTTTTTTACCGCCTCATTCTGAGCTGTCGTAGCATCTCCTGTAAATAGAGGTAATTTATCAAGCCCTACATCAAAATACAACACTTCAACATTCATCTGTTTTAACGTTTCAGCAGCGAACTGCGCTATTCCTCTAGTTCTTGATTCTGCTGTCGGACTTCCTGCAATAACCATGATTTTCAAATGTAATTCCTCATTTCTGCTATGCAATGTAATTATGTTCATATCTTACAAGATAAAGAATGCTTATTTATAACAATAAGGCTTGAAGTATAAAAAATCAGGACTTAAGTCCAAAAAAAGCATTGACTTATTCCCTATTAGAATGTAAATTATTTGTAATTTTGGAATTAATAAAAACTAATTCGATATTCAGCTAATCAAAATATAAATTATTCACAAAGAAAGGACGATGTGTAAATGACACTTGTTTCAGTTGACTTTTCCCCTTTTAACGAAATGATAATGAGCCTCCACGTTATTCAAAATCCTGCTCATCACCCATATCGACTTGCATGGGCTGAAAAAGCAAAAATTAAATTACCGCAAGATCTTTTGCATTTAATCAAAGAATGGGGACCGCATTTTTATGACTGGATGTATTTTGTTAACATTCGAAACGAATTACAATTTAATGAATCTACCGTTGAAGAGGCTATTGAACGTTTAGCTCTCATACCAGACTTAACGTTTTCGTATCTCATGCTAGGTGAGAAATATGGAAGCGACTCTTTGCTAAAGTGGAAAAACAGTCCTGCATCAGCACCTCTTCACTCGATTGAACGAGACATTCTTTTACATGCTGCTCCCTGGAAAAGGAAGATTTGTGATTTCTTTTATGAATACAACCGTTACTTGTTTGCAGAAGAGCTTTTCAGAATTACGCCTTGGATTGCAAGAGCATCTGACAATTTCAAGAAAGAACTGAGTGACTCGAAAATTGAAAGTTTAAACAGCATACATCCAGATGTAACCGTAACTTCTGATTCTATAAAAATTAAGAAGAATGATGTTTACACGTTTTCGTTTGAAGAGTTTCCGAGACTCGTTATTCAGCCATCTACATTCGCTACGCCACACGTCATGCTTTGCTGCAACCAAGACCGTGTTAGCATCGCCCTCCATGTTGCTGTTCCAGACTCAGAAAAAAACCATGAACCACCTGAGGATTTGATGACATTATTAAAGGCACTTAGTGAACCAACAAGACTTAAAATTCTGCAAGACTTGCTTCACCATCCTTACAGTACGAAACAACTCGCCTATAAATACAATCTCACTGAAGCTACCGTATCAAATCATTTAAAGCAGTTGCTTTTATGCGGTTTAGCTGAAACACAAAGAAAAGGCTATTACGTTTTTTACACCGGTAAGCGAGAAAGACTGGAATCACTTCGAACAGATGTCGCTCAATTTATACAGCAGCCTATTTTGGACGAATATATTTTCACGGCTGACTTAACGTGAAAGGAAGACGATTCATGAGAAAGTTATTATTCTTTGTTCAGCCTTATTTACTGCTCTCAATAGGTGTTGTTTTACTCTCTGCAACTCCTTCACTATTTGCTGAGGAGAACACTTTGAGATTCAGCATGTTTCGTTACGGACAGACTGTGATTGAAACAATTGTCCAACTAACCAAACCACACTCGTTAACTCTTTACACACAAACACAAACACTCGCCTTTCCTAAAATGCCCGAGAATCGCTCAGTAGTGTTTCTGGATCAGATCACTGAAAGACCTTTATTTCCAGAGGTTTGGGGCATTGTCACCTACACGACAGGACTCATCTTAGCTAGTTTTACTATCGCTGTCATTATAGCTTTAGTATTTGGGTGGGTGACAGAACTCCTTCCTTCCATCTTTAAAAGAGCACTTTTAAAATGCTGCAGCCTTCTAGAATCCATGCCAGATTTGTTCTTTGTTTTTTGCATACAGCTATTCGTTGTTTGGCTGTATAAACAGACCGGATGGCTAGCCGCAAATCCTTTTACATCCAGCAAAGAACCTGCTCTTTTGATTCCGCTTATAACACTCAGTATTGTACCTGGTATTTATATGTATAGAATTCATCTGTTACTTTCAGAGACAGAGATGGATAAGGATTATATCACCTTTGCTCGTTCAAAAGGGATCAGTAAATCCGCTATTATTTTAAAACACCTTTTAAGTAACATCCTCTCTGAACTCAGTGTGCACTTTCCCATCATCATCCTTCTTTTATTCAGCCAGATGGTCGTATTGGAATACCTATTTAGAATGAACGGTGTTATTAAAATTCTATTAAGTGTACAGCCTTATGAAACAAAGGCTATGCTTTTACTGCTCGTTGTCATTCCATTATTTGCTGCCGTTAAAGGTGTACAAAAAGCGATAATCAAGAGGAGGTATATTCATGCTGAGTAAAACCCCTCTTTTCTTTACAGGTCTTTTCTTGCTGCTTTTCATTTTAATAGTAAGTATTGTCATTCCGATAGCCCTTTCTGAACCTGAAATAAACCCATTTCGATACTCTGATGCCTTAAAGAAGTTGGAGATTCCGCCTTATAGTCCTTCTAAAGGGAATTGGCTTGGTACAGATCGTAATGGAAAGGATTTATTTTATATCTTAGTTGACGGTGCTAAATATACGATTCTTTTTGCCTGTATCATAACGTTAGCAAGAATCTTTGTTTCTGTTATTTTGGGATTGATTTTTAAACGCTTGTTTAATAGCAGCTGGTTCAGCGGTCTGATCCAAAGCTTTCAATACGTTCCACAATCCCTTATTGTACTGCTGACTTTGTCTCCTTTTCTTTTTTACGAAGTAAGAAATGATTCTGTATTCTCAACTTTAGAAACATTATTTCTTCAGTTGCTTGTTCTTATTGCAGTTGGTGTTCTGCCGCTTGGGAAAATAATCGCTGAAACGGCTGAACAGTTATCGAGAACAGAATATGTTAATTGTTCCAAACTCATGGGTGCTTCCTACTTTCAAATAACAGCAAAACACATTCTCCCCCACTTATGGCCGCGACTGTTTGTAATAGGCGGCCGCCAATTTGCACAAGTTCTTACGTTGATGCTTCACTTAGCAATCTATCACCTTTTTATTGGGGGTGTGCAAATCACATCGGGTCAGGAGCATGACCAATTCAACCATTTTGCGACGATTTCTAACGAGTGGACCGGTTTAATCTCCACATATCATAAGGAACTAATGCTAGAGCCATTTATAGTCATGGTACCTGTAACAGCTTTCGCCCTTCTAGTCCTTTGCATTAACCTGATGACGAAAGATCTTGAACATCATTTTAGTAAACGATCTTTGTTTAAATGAACGAGCTGTATTCGTTTTCCTTGTTGCTTTTTGAGAGTATTTCCTTTTCGGGTTACTCGCTTCCGCAAAAAAAAATCTAGTATCAATAGATGAAACAACAAAAACCGCTCTCCTTCTGAAGGAGAACGGTTTTCTTTAGTTACCAGCACCTCTATACTTTGTCACTCCAACGTTCCATAACGTTACAGCGATCAAGAAAAATACGAGTCCTACTACTGGTGTTAAGAAGGCATACGTATACCACTCTTCACGTTCTAAGAAATAGGAAGATGGATATACACCGACAAATGCAAACGGAAGGATCCACGTTAACACATACTTGATCACTTTGTTATAAATATCAACCGGATATCTTCCATAGTTTCCGATGTTGTACATCATCGGCATAATATCTGTTCGGGAATCTGACCAGAATCCAATTGTTGCAAGCGCAATAAAGATACCTGCATAGACGAGTGCTCCACCTATTACTAAAAGGATGAAGATAAACGGATCGTACCAACTGATCTCAAGCCCAAGTTTATCACCTGCATAGAACATAACAACTAATCCTGTCACTACACCGAATAGTGATTCTAACTCCATTCTTTCGAGTACAATTTGAAAAAGACTATGGACGGGTCTTGTTAAGATACGATCCATCTCGCCTTTTACAATATATCTGTCTGTAAAATCCCAGATATTAAAGAAAGAAGCAAAGATCGAGAATGGAACTAAGAAGAATCCGTAAATAAAGATCATCTCATCCTTACTCCATCCGGCAAGTAGATTTGTATGGCCGAATACGACCAGGATAAAAACTAAATTTACCGCTTGAAATAATAGATCTGAAAAGATTTCAACTATCATATCCGCACGATACGTAAGCCTTGTTTTTAAATATTGTCCAACGTACTGAAAAAAGATTGAAATATACTCCATCTGCTATTAACCCCCTTGAACCACAAGCTGACGCTTCGCTAAAATCCATAGCCCATAAACTGGAATGACCAGGAGCAGCGACCATATTGCTTGGTTAAGAAGAGCTTCATAGATTTGTGAGCCTTTAAACCCTTCTGTAAAAATCATACTTGGGATATAGCTGATCCCTTGAAACGGTAAATAGCTCATCACGTTCTGTGCCCACATCGGATAGAAACTGAGCGGTAAGATAAGTCCTGAAAATAGATCGATCACGACACGTTTTGCACGAATCAAACCATCATTATTAAATAAGAAGAAAGTAGCGATTCCAGCTAATAGATTGATCTGAGTGTTTATGATAAAACTAAACGTAATCGATAGGAAGAATAACAACCATGTACTTGCATTAGTAGAGAGTTCTATAGGAAACACCAGCGCTACGATGATCATTCCTGGAACAGAGAAGAATAAAAGCCTAAAGATTCCTTCGCCTAAGCCCTGCATCATCTTCATATTTAAATAAGGATAAGGACGAACCATCTCAACAGCCACTTTTCCTTCTTTAATCTCCATCGCAATCTCTCGGTCGATGTTGTTAAAATAAAAGGCTCGCGCCATCCACGCAACAGCTATATACGTTGTCATCTGTGTGATAGAAAGGCCTTGTATGTTTTCTTTTCCTCCATAGATGGCACTCCATAGAAAGTAATAAGCTCCAATGTTAATGCTGTAAATGAGTATTCCGCTGTAATAGTTCGTTCGGTATGCGAGCATCATTAGAAAACGGATGCGAATCATCTCGATATACTTACCCATGACGAACAGCACCTTCAACATAAATATTTCGGATGATCTCTTCAGTTGAGATCTCAAGAATCTTCAAATCAGCAATTTTTTTAGCCGCTGTAACTTTTCCGATGACACCTGAAATCACCGTCTCGTCGGCTTCAACAGAGGCAACCCACACTAGATCACTCTCGCCTTTTTCCCAAACCACGAGATGTTCTTGCGTAAGATGCTGCAACTCTTCCAATGTTGCTTCTTCACTAAACTGGAACTGAATCTGCTTTCCTTCTGCCCAGTTTTCACGAAGCTCTTTGAGTGGTCCATCATAGATGATTTTTCCTTCATCAAGCATAACAACTCGTTCACAAAGCGCTTCAATATCAGAAAGGTCATGCGTTGTTAAAAGAATCGTCGTACCATATTTCTCATTGATTCTCTTAAGAAATTCACGAATTTTTAGTTTTACGAGTACATCAAGTCCGATAGTAGGCTCGTCCAGAAATAGCAGCGGCGGATTATGAATAAGTGCTGCAGCCAGTTCACAGCGCATGCGTTGTCCAAGTGAAAGTTTGCGGACAGGCTTGTCAAGTAACGGACCGATATCTAGCGTCTCGATCACATCTTTCATATGCTCTTCGTACTGTTGATCTGGAACATTGTAGATCTTCTTTAGTAATCTAAAAGACTCCTGAACAGCAATATCCCACCATAACTGCGATCTTTGACCAAAGACGACGCCGATCGTTTTTACAAACTTCTCCCGCTCTTTATGCGGATTCATACCGTTAACGACAATTTTTCCGTCAGTCGGCGTGAGAATCCCTGTCAGCATTTTAATGGAAGTCGACTTACCTGCACCGTTCTCCCCGATATAACCGACCATCTCTCCTTTTTTTATTGTAAAAGAGATGTCATCCACTGCTGTCTTAATCGTATAGTTTCGTGTAAAAAGATCACGAAACGCCCCCTTCAGACCTGATCGGCTGGAGAAGGATTTAAATTCTTTTTTTAAACCTTGTACATCTATAATGTTCTGCATAAGAATGCCTCCGTAATTTATAGGTATTAGACTCTTTTTAAAAGATTGCTGCTTGACGTTTGTAGCATCTTTCTTCAATGACAAGTTGATTGTAGCGCAAGGTGCGAGACTCTCAGCTAGGACAGGCGGGCAGTGAGACACTTAAGAGTGAAACGTACGAATGTGGCTCACCGCCTGCCCCGCGGAAAGCGAGCATCCTGGAGCGGAAATCAATCACTTTCAAGAGCAACCATTTTTCCAATTTCATGCAAGAGAAACTCAAGGCACTCGAATAGTTTACTCCAATCACATTCATAAACTCAAATAGTTGAGACTATCTTGTCATAGTTTCCCATCACTGTTCCTCGCGCTTATTCATGCTACAATATGTATTGAACTTAACTGACGTATCGTTTACAGGAGGTATTTATAGATGAAACACACGAAATCTGAAGCACTCTATGATGAAGCACTTCTACATATTGTTGGCGGTGTAAACAGTCCGTCCCGTTCTTTTAAAGCAGTTGGCGGAGGTGCACCTGTATTTATGGAACGTGCACAAGGCGCATATTTTTGGGATGAAGACGGCAATCGTTACATCGATTATCTAGCTGCTTATGGTCCTATTATTACCGGACATGCTCATCCTCATATCACTAAGGCGATTGTGAAAGCCGCAGAAAACGGTGTTCTCTATGGAACACCTACTTCCCTTGAAGTAAAATTCGCGAAGATGTTAAAAGAAGCTATGCCTGCCATGGATAAAGTTCGTTTTGTAAACTCAGGAACAGAAGCTGTTATGACAACGATTCGCGTTGCTCGTGCTTACACAGGACGCGATAAAATCATCAAGTTCGCCGGCTGCTATCACGGTCATTCCGATTTAGTCTTAGTTGCAGCTGGATCTGGTCCTTCGACATTAGGTACCCCTGACTCAGCTGGTGTGCCAAAATCTATCGCACAAGAAGTAATTACCGTTCCATTTAATGATGTTGATGCTTATCGTGCGGCGATGGATAAATGGGGAGATCAAATCGCTGCTGTTTTAGTAGAGCCGATCGTAGGAAACTTTGGGATCGTTGAACCGAAGGAAGGCTTTTTACAAGCTGTTAACGACATTACTCATGAGCATGGTGCACTTGTAATCTATGATGAAGTAATTACCGCTTTCCGTTTCATGTATGGAGGCGCACAAGATCTTCTTGGTGTTAAACCAGACATGACAGCGCTCGGAAAGATTATCGGCGGCGGACTGCCGATCGGCGCATACGGCGGTAAACAAGAGATCATGGAAAAAGTAGCACCACTCGGACCAGCGTACCAAGCAGGAACGATGGCAGGAAACCCAGCGTCAATCTCAGCGGGTATTGCTTGTTTAGAAGTTTTAAAGCAAGAAGGTGTTTACGAGGAAATGGACCGCTTGAGTGGGATTCTTGAAAAAGGATTACTGGAACAAGCTGAGAAACATGGTGTTTCCGTAACAATTAACCGTTTGAAAGGTGCTTTGACTCTTTATTTTTCAGATGAAAAGATCGAGAACTATGTCCAAGCAGAAGCAACAGACGGTGAAATCTTCGGAAGATATTTCAAACACATGCTTCATGAAGGAATCAATCTCGCTCCATCTAAATATGAAGCGATGTTCTTAACAACTGCACACACCGAGGAAGACGTTCACGCTACAATCGAAGCAGCTGGAAGAGCATTCAGCTCACTATAAGTTTTTTAGATAAATGAAAGAATCCGTCATCGCACGGATTCTTTTTTTGATTTAAGGGAAAACCTGTAATAGAGCTTATTTGTTTCTCATAAGGTATATAGGTCTGCTACTTTTCACAATTTGTTAACAGATATTTACTTGATTAAAAGGGTGAAACAGTTTATAGTGTTTGAGATTATTAACATTTTTTATGAGAAAGGAATTATCGCAGTTATGAAACTAGGAGCCCGAATGATTAAGACGGGTTTAGCCATTTCTTTATCAATCTATTTAGCGATGTTGTTTCAATTGGATCAACCAGCCTTTGCAGCGATTGCCGCTACATTTGCGATCCAGCCATCCATCTATAGATCATATCAAACTATTTTAGAACAAGTTCAAGGTAACTTGGTAGGTGCCATTTTTGCTATTATTTTTGTAATTTTATTAGGCAATAACCCATTTGTTATCGGATTCGTTGTCGTACTTGTCATCGCAGCGAACTTAAAGATGAAAATCGAGAAAACGATTCCGTTATCCATCGTTACCGTAATCGTTATCATGGAGAGCCATACAGAGAACTTTATCGGTTTTGCGATCGACCGTTTCTTATTGATCATGCTCGGCGTATTATCAGCGTTCTTAGTTAACCTGGTATTCATGCCGCCTAAATACGAAACGAAATTGTATTATAAAATATCAGATCACACGGACGAAATCATAAAATGGATCCGCATGATCACCCGTCATGCTACTGAACATAGTGCCATGAAAGAAGATCTGACTCACTTAAAAGAAAACCGCTTTAAAATGGATCAATATTACTTATTGTATAAAGAAGAACGTACGTATTTTAGGAGCAATAAGTATACAAAAACACGCAAACTGGTTCTTTACCGACAGATGATACAAACGACAAACAAATCACTAGAACTGTTGAAGAGCCTTCACCGTCACGAAAACGAAATGAACAACATGCCTGAACCTCTTCAAGAACTGATTCAATTAAAACTCGATGGCTTGACCAACTTCCACGAACAGATGCTGTTGAAGTATACAGACAAGATCCGTGCACAGCATACCCTTGATATGGATGAGGCCATCAACAAAAAAGCACTCATGAAATGCATCATGAGCTATTACAAAAATCCAGAGAACGAAGATTGGATCGAACTGTTCCCCGTTTTCGCTCTGATCATAGATTACGCAGACCAATTGGAACACTTAAACACGCTGGTAGAAAGCTTTAAGAACTATCACCAGGAAGACAGTGAAGTGCAGTTGGATCAGCGGTTAGAAGACTAATATGTGTATTGGAAGCCAACCCTTTTTTGAGGGTTGGTTTTTTTGTTTGTGTGCGGGTAGCGAATTGTTGTGTACACCAGTCTATAGCGGTCATTACTCGGTACGCCTCTGTCGAAACATGTCTAGGATTGTAGACTCGTGGATAAATCCCGAAAACTTTAGGATTCAAGGATAAAACTCGTGGATTAAACACTGTTTCTTGTGGATTCATATGCGAAATTTGTGGATTGAACTGGTTTTCAATGCGATATTAGGTATCTTCCCCTTTGAACCAAACGTAAGAATGCGGCAAAATGGAGTTCCATGATCCTAACTAAAATTGTAGGAGGCGCTCTATTTGAAAAAAGAAAGAAAAGCACCTATTTTTATTACCAAATTATCTAAATTGGTCAAAAGAATTCCACCCAATCATTTTAAGAAACAAGAATTTCAAGATTTGTTGCGGAATCATTCATCCGGCTTTAAAGGCGAGCAGTCACTCGAATACTTTTATCGTTATCTGCCTAAGGATATTCTTTACTTACATGGTCTTCGAATATTAGATGGTGAATATTTTTTTCAAATGGACACCCTTCTTATTACCCCCAGTTTCATTACAATCCTCGAGATCAAATACATGGCTGGCCATCTTTTTTTTGAAGATCAATTTTTCCAGTTCATTCGAACGTATGCCGGAAAAGAAGAGGCATTCACAAATCCGATTGATCAAGTTTCTCGCCAAAAAATTCATCTTACTAGAGTATTAAAACAACATAAGCTTAATTTATTACCTATTGAAACACTGGTCGTTATGACACATCCTGCTGCAATTATTGAAGCCGCACCAGGTTATCAAGAAGCTAATGAAACAGTAATTAAGAGTTCGAGTTTACAACTAAAGTATGAAAGTCTGTTCCGTAAATATCCAAATTCGGTTATAACTCAAAAACAAGTAAAAAAACTAGCAAGACTTCTCCTGAAATTAAGCTCATCGTACGATCCAGATATTTGTGAGCTTTTCCAAGTAAATAAGAATGAGCTCTCAAAAGGGGTATTTTGTCCAACTTGTCCACACTCCATCATGAACTACAATTGGGGAAAATGGCATTGTTCTACTTGTAATACTTCTTCAAAAACTGCGCACATTGAAGCTCTTCAAGATTACGCACTATTAATATCAAATCATATTTCAAACTATGAGTTTGCATGGTATTTAAATTTACAATCTAGCAGCCAAGCCTACCACCTTCATCGTTCATTAAATCTACCCTCAACTGGAACAAATCGAACAAGACTATACAACCTAACCCCTCTCCTAGAAAAAAACACATAAAAAAGAAGCTTGGCCAAAGCCAAGCCTCCTCATATACAACTAATCTCTAACTCTTCATTCGTGGATCTAGTGCATCACGGAGTCCGTCACCCATCAGGTTGAATCCAAGTACTGTGAGCATGATCGCTAAGCCTGGGAACAATACGGTCCATGGCGCTTGAATGATAAAGTCTTTTGAATCCGCGAGCATCTTACCCCACTCAGGCGTTGGTGGCTGTGCACCCATTCCTAAGAAACCAAGAGCAGCTGCTTCAATGATCGCCGTTGCAATCGCAAGCGTTCCTTGAACGATAATTGGAGCAAGACTGTTCGGCAGAATATGATGGATTAAGATTCTGAAGTCGCTCATTCCAATCGCTCGGGCTGCTGTAATGTATTCCTCTTCTTTTACACTAAGCACTCTGGAGCGGAGCAATCGACCAAAAGTCGGAATGTTGATAATCGCAATCGCGATCAACGCGTTTTTTAGTGAAGGTCCAAGTACAGATACAACCGCGATGGCAAGTAAGATACTTGGAAACGCGAGCAAAATATCAAATATACGGGATATGATGCTATCTACCCATCTTCCGTAATACCCTGCTATAATGCCAAGCAAGGAACCCACGATAACGGAGCCAGCTACCGAGAAAAATCCTACCCAAAGCGAGATTCGGGCACCATGGATAACTCGGCTTAAGATATCACGGCCGAATTCATCCGTTCCAAACCAATGTTCAGCAGATGGTGCGATATGTTTATCTTTTAGCTCAACTTCACTATAGCTGTAAGGCGCAATCAAGTCTGCAAATATTGCAACCAAGATGAACAACGAGACAATCGATAAGCCGACAAGAGCAATTTTATTCTTTTTGAAGCTTCTCCAAGCATCTTTCCAAGGAGAGATTACTTTGTCTTCCACAGGTTCAACAGGCATATGCTGTGGCTGCGGAACTACGGGAGGTGTTGATCTTGTTAGTTCTGACATTCTAATCCCTCCTACTTGAATTTTATTCTCGGGTCAATTGCTGCATACAGCAAATCAACGAGTAGATTGATTAATACGAAAATCGTTGCGACTACTAAAATACCAGATTGAATAACCGGATAATCACGATACGAGATCGCATCATAAATGTATGTACCGATGCCTGGCCATCCGAAAATCGTCTCAGTCAGAATGGCCCCACCCAAAAGCAGACCAGTCTGAAGACCGATAACTGTTACTACTGGAATTAACGCATTTTTCAATGAATGCTTGTATACGACCCAGAACATTTTCATCCCTTTTGCGCGAGCCGTTCGGATGTAGTCTGAGCGCATTACTTCAAGCATGCTTGATCGCGTCATACGAGCAATGATCGCCATTGGGATAGTACCTAGAGCAACCCCAGGCAAAATTAGATGTTTAATTACCTCAGCAAATTGATCCATTCGTCCTTGAATCAGAGTGTCGATTAAATACAAATGCGTGATCGGATCAACCGGTACTCGAATGTTGTCACGACCCGTAGTCGGTAAAAGATCAAAGTGGATTGAGAAAACATATTGCTCCATTAGCCCAAGCCAGAAGATCGGCATAGAAACACCAACTAGCGCAAGAACCATAGCTGTATAATCAAACCAAGAGTTTTGGAACCATGCAGAAATGATACCTGCATTTACTCCGATTACGATCGCTATAACCATAGCTACTAATGCAAGCTCAATAGTAGCCGCTAAATATGGCCACACCTCTTCTGCGATCGGCACGTTTGTTTTTAATGAAACACCAAGGTCTCCTGTAAAAAGACCCGTTAAGTAATCAATAAATTGCGTATACCACGGCTGATCTAACCCAAGTCGCTGAGTTAATGCAGCAACAGCTTCCTTTGTGGCCTGCTGCCCTAAAATTAATTGTGCTGGATTACCCGGGATAGCGCGAATCATCATAAACACGATAAATGTCATCCCTAAGAGTACGGGAACGAGCGTTGCTAACCGTCTGATCGTATAGGCAAACATAGGGGTCACCTCTTTCTTAAGAAGAATTACAAGTATGTTAGGTTTAAGGTTTTAAAAAAGATTCTTTTTTAAAAGATTGTTGTTTTTGGCTCACTTTACTTCACTGACAAGTTGATTGGAGTGGAAGGTGCGTGCCTACCACATGAGAAACTTCTCGCAAGGCATGCGACGAGGAATCTCACTGCGATAGTATAACTTGTAGACGCAGGAGCAAGAATACTTCCTTGAAGCGGGACAGGTGAGACTCTTAACAGCGCATTGCGCTAAGAGGCTCACCGCACGCCCCCCCGGAAAGCGAGCATCCTGAAACGGAAATCAACCACTTCCAATTTTCCAAAAAAAGAGGAGCAGGCTATTTTAGGCCATACTCCCCGCCATACATTATTCGAAAGATACGTCCGCGAAAGATTGAGAACCTGTAGGATGTGGAACGAATCCTTTAATCTTGCTTGCTCCAGCTAGTTGAGGCTTAGAGTGAACAAGTGGTACCCATGGAGCATCTTCATGGATGATTACTTGTGCTTGTTTGTAAAGCTCTTCACGCTTTGCTTCGTCAGCCGTTGTTTGAGCTTCAACTAAAAGCTTATGAACGTCTTCGTTCGCATAACGAGAGTAGTTGTTAGAATCGATCGTGTCTTTGTCAAGAAGCGTATAAAGGAAGTTATCCGCATCTCCATTGTCACCCGTCCAACCTAACATGAACATTGGTGCTTCACCTTTTTGAACTTTCTCAAGGTAAGTACCCCACTCAAATGTTACGATGTTCGCTTTAATATTCACTTTTGCAAGTTTCGCTTGAATCGCTTCAGCTACTTTTTGACCGTTAGGCATGTATGGACGTGCTACAGGCATTGCCCAAAGATCCATTTCGAATCCTTTTTCCATACCTGCTTTAGCTAAAAGTTCTTTAGCTTTTGCTTCGTCATACTCACGATCTTGAATCTCATCGTTGTATCCAGCGATTGAAGGAGGCATTGGGTTTTTAGCCGGCTCAGCTGTCCCTTCATAGAAGTTGTCGATGATCGCTTGCTTGTCGATCAAATGGCTGATCGCCTGACGTACTTCTTTTTTATCAAATGGTGCTTTTTCAACGTTAAAGCCAAGGTAACCAACGTTCATTGAAGGACGTTCGAACAGTTGAAGCTTGCCATTGTCTGAAACTTTTTTCATATCAGATGGATTAAGAGCATCCATTAAGTCGATTTCGCCTTTCGTTAATGCGTTCAGACGAGAAGAGTTGTCTTTGATTACTTTAAACGTTACGCCATCAAGTTTCGGCATATCTTTTACCCAATAGTCAGCATTCTTCTCAAGAACAATTGTATCGTTTGGTTTCCAGCTCTTGAATTTAAAAGGACCTGTACCAACTGGCTCTTTGCTTAGCTTGTCACCGTCTAATGACTTAGGACTCGCGATTGCGAACGGGCTCATAGCTACGTTCTTTAAGAATGGAGCTTGAGGCTTGTTCAAGGTAATAACTACTTTGTTCTCACCATCAGCTTTTACATCTTTAATGACGTGACCTTCGTCACCTTCAAATCCACCAAACATAGATCCGTAGTATGCGAATTTCTCGCCGTCTTTACTTTGTGCCCAACGGTCGAAGTTCTTAACTACTGCATCAGCGTTGAACTTCTCACCATCGTGGAACTTAACACCTTCTTCAAGTGTGAACGTGTACGTTAAGCCATCTTCTGAGATATCCCATTCTTTTGCAAGACCTGGAACGATATCTGTGTTATCTTTTCCATAGTTTACAAGTGGCTCATAAATTTGTTCTGTAACGATAAATGATTCACCGTCAGTAACAACAGCTGGATCAAGTGCAACAGAGTCTCCGCCACGTCCGTAGATCATGACATTGTTCGGATCGACTTTTTCGTCGTCTCCTCCACTGCTGCTATCCCCGCCTGATGAACACCCTGCCAACGCAAGAGATAAAGCAAGCATTAAAGCAAATAAGGTTAATAAACTTTTTTTCATCTTCTTTCCCCCAGTTCTCATTTTAGTTATGCCTTTGTTTATATGTACGTGTCTGCCGTTATTCGTAAAGGTGGCAGGCAGCGTAGTGGCCTTCAGCAACTTCTTTTAAAACAGGCTTTACGGTTCCGCAATGACCCATCGCTGCAGGGCAACGTGTATGGAACGGACAACCAGCTGGTGGATTCGATGGACTCGGCACGTCTCCTTGCAGGATGACCCGGTCCTTTCGATGCTCCACATCTGGTATTGGAACAGCTGATAAAAGAGCTTGTGTATATGGATGTTTTGGATCATCATAAAGCTTTTCACTGTCTGCAAGCTCTACGATATGACCCAAATACATAACTCCCACTCGGTCACTGATATGGCGAACTACACCAAGATCATGCGCGATAAACAAATACGTAAGGTCGAACTCTTTTTGAAGATCTTGTAAAAGGTTCAATACTTGAGATTGAATGGAAACATCCAGTGCAGATACCGGCTCGTCCGCGATAATGAGCTTCGGATTCACGGCAAGTGCTCTTGCTATTCCGATACGCTGTCTTTGTCCTCCTGAAAATTGGTGAGGATATCGCTTTGCGTGCCAGCTTGAGAGTCCTACAACTTCAAGCAGTTCTTTTACTCGTCTTTTTCGTTCCGCTTTATCTTTTACACCATGAACGATTAATGGTTCTTCTAAAATTTTCTCAACCGTATGGCGCGGGTTAAGGGAAGCAAAAGGATCTTGAAACACCATCTGCATCTCGCGGCGTTTCTTCCTCATCTCACTGGAGGATAATTTCGTTATATCCTCGCCTTCAAAGTAGATCTTTCCTTCAGTGGGTTCTAAAAGTCTCAGGAGCATGCGACCTGTCGTGGACTTACCGCAACCGCTCTCTCCTACGAGACCGAGCGTCTCTCCTTTTTTTATGTAAAAAGAGATTCCGTCTACTGCCTTTACTTCGCCAACGGTCTTGCTCAATAATCCGCCTTTAATCGGAAAGTGCATCTTTAAATTTTCAACTTTAACTAATGGCTGTGTCTGACTCATGCAGATTCACTCCTTTCCCGTCCTCGTAAAGCCAGCATCTGACTTGATGACTGCCTTCTTGAGTTTTAAGATGAGGAGTTTCAGTTATACACCTTGTTCCTGCATGCTCACAACGCGGTGCGAACGAACAACCCGTGGTGATCGAACCGGGTTTCGGCACGTTTCCTGGTATAGAGTATAGTCGGCCAACCTTCTCCCTCATGTCTGGTACGGATTTGATTAACCCAACCGTATAAGGGTGCTTCGGATTTTGGAAGATGGTTTTCACTTCACCTTCTTCAACCACTTTTCCAGCGTACATTACAACGACGCGCTCACACATCTCAGCAACTACACCAAGATCATGGGTAATCATCATGATTGCGGTATCTGTTTCTTTGTTTAGTCGTTTCATCAAGTCTAGAATCTGTGCTTGAATCGTAACATCCAGCGCGGTAGTAGGCTCGTCCGCTATCAGAAGTTTAGGGTCACAGATCATGGCCATGGCGATCATGACACGCTGACGCATACCTCCTGATAATTGATGAGGATATTCTTTTACAAGCTCTTCTGCTCGTGGAAGTCCCACTAGCTTAAGCATCTCAATAGCTTTTCCCATCGCTTCTTTTTTGGACCATTTTCTATGTATGCGCAGTGATTCGATAAGCTGTTCACCAATCGTGATAACTGGGTTCAAGCTCGTCATTGGCTCCTGAAAAATCATTCCGATTTCATTGCCTCTAATTTGCCGCATCCTTTTTTCTGGTGCTGAAGCAAGATTTTCACCTTTAAAGAGAATCTCTCCTTCAATTTTCCCAGGTGGTGTAGGTACTAGTCCCATTACGGATAGTGACGTCACACTTTTACCGCAGCCCGATTCTCCTACGATCCCTAGAACTTCACCAGGATTAACGTGGAAGTCAACACCGTCCACAGCAGGGATTGCGCCATCGTCTGTAAGGAAAGAAGTTCTTAAGTTCTTCACTTCTAGAACGGGATTTCCCATGAGATCTCACTCCTTTCTCTAAGCTGCCAAATTTCCTAGAATATTACTTCTCTGTTGAGAATTATGACACTACTCTGACAATTTGACAATATTTAATTTTCAAAATATTCGACAAACACGTCTAATGTTGTAGTTCTTTCGTACGGTTTTCATGTGCCTTTGAACCTATAATCTCAATTAAAAGCTATAAAAAAAGACCAGCATCTCTGCTAGTCCCGTCTAAAATTAATTCAGTTGTTGTACCATGAATAGGTCATAATAGGCGCCTTGTTTTTCCATCAATTTCTTATGATTACCGATCTCTACTATCCTGCCGTGATCGATCACAATAATTCGATCAGCATGAGTAATGGTGGAAAGTCGGTGGGCCACTATGAACGTTGTTCGATCTTTTGCTAGCTTTTCCAAAGCTTCTTGAATTAAATGTTCACTCTCAAGATCCAAAGCAGAAGTTGCTTCATCTAGAATAAGGAGCGGTGGATTTTTTAAAAAGACACGAGATATAGCCACTCGCTGCTTCTGACCGCCAGATAGTTTAACTCCACGTTCTCCGATCTTTGTGTCATAACCATCCGGAAGGCTCATTATGAACTCATGTGCATTAGCCGCTTTTGCAGCTGCAATCATCTCTTCATCTGAAGCCTCTGGGTTACCCATAAGAATATTCGCACGAACGGATTCACTAAAAAGAATATTATCTTGAAGAACCATACCGATATTATCTCTTAATGACCGAACTTGAAAATCTCGGATATCTGTTCCATCCAGCTTGATGCTTCCTTCTGACACATCATAAAAGCGTGGAATCAAGCTAATCAAGGAAGATTTACCGCCGCCACTCATCCCAACTAGAGCAATCGTTTCACCCGCTTCGACAGATAAGGAAACATTATGTAGCACATCTGCTTCTTCTTTGTTGTAAGTGAAAGAAACATTTTCAAAATCAAGCTTTCCTTTTACCGATGTTAAGGATTTGGCATGAGGGGAATCTTCAATATCATAAGACTCATCCAAAAACTCAAACATCCGGTCCATTGACGCGATCGATTGTGTGAGCGTTGTAGATGAATTTACAAGTCGTCTGAGCGGATTGTATAGTCTATCCATATACGCTACAAAAGCGACTAGCGCTCCAATTGTAATGTTCCCTTGAATGCCTTGATACGCTGCAAACCCAATAACAAGAAGCGGCGCAATATCTGTTACAGTATTTACGACCGAGAATGTCTTTGCGTTCCATTTTGTGTGATCCATTGCACGGTCTAAGAAGTTGCGGTTTCGTTTATCGAACTGAACCTGCTCGTGATCTTCAAGTGCAAAACTCCGGATCACTGACATTCCTTGAACGCGTTCATGAAGGTGTCCCTGCACTTCAGCCAGAGCCTGCGAACGATCTTTCGTTAGTTGACGAAGCCGGGCATAGAAAAACTTTACCGAAAACCCGTAAACCGGAAGCATGGATAAGGCTACGATTGTTAGCCAGAAATCCATAGAGAACATGATGGCCGCTGCAATGATTATCGTCGCCATATCTAGCCACACATTCATAAGACCTGTAATGACAAACGTTTTTGTTTGCTCAACATCATGAATGACTCTTGAAATAATTTCGCCGGATTTGTTATTCGAATAAAAACGCAGACTCAAGCGTTGGATATGATCAAACATCTTATCACGAATGTCATATAAAACCTTTGTCCCTACCCATTGTGCATAATATTGCCTCCAGTACTCAATCGGTGGACGGAGTACTACAAATATGAGTGCAGCTCCCGCCATGAGCCAGTAAAGTTTGTTTAATTTTTCATCTACAGGCAATGAGACTTGAATGATATCATCCACTACATATTTTAAAATCAGAGGTGTTAACAAAGGTATACCAAACTTAGCGAGACCAATTATAATCGTCCAGAAGATTTGCCACTTGTATGGTTTTACGAAAATCAAATAACGTTTTATACTATCCATTTCATTCACCATTCTTTCTTTCATAAAAGAAAACTTGGCAAAGTGCCAAGTTAACCAAAGATAAAAAAAGGATAACCTGTTGACTCTTCAACAGGTTTTCCTTTTTATCGGAATTCTAAATATCTTTCGTACCATTGTTCCACAAATCCAGGTTCAAACGGTCCCTTTTTTTGTGTGACCATCAAGACTAATTCTTGAAGGTTCTTCTTAATAATCGTATCGAGCTGACTCGGATACCTCATCATTCTTTTATGCAGCTCATATTCATCTTCATCCAATAAGATATAAGTGCCATCTGGAAATACTTTTATATCAAGATCATAATCGATATACTTCAATGCTTCCTTGTCCCACATGAATGGTGAGCCCAGGTTGCAGTAGTAATAAATCCCGTCTTCTCGTATCATTCCGATCACGTTAAACCATTGCTTCGCGTTAAAATAGCAAATGGCCGGTTCCCTCGTGCGCCATTGACGCCCGTCAGATTCAGTAACAAGAATCCGGTCGTTACCGCAAATCACCTGACTAGGAGTCCCTTTTAAAATAACAGTATCTTCCCAATTTCTATGAAGATAGCCGTTATGCTTATAGCTTTGGATATTGATTATACTTCCGGTTGCAGGAAAACTCATCTCTCTCTCCTTTCTGCCCGAGTTCCGGAAGCTAATGTTACCTATTGAATTGTTAATTCTCCTTCCTACTTAACCAATTGTCGGTAATTCACCAGCTCCATTAATAAACCTCGTTCTTCATTTTTTTCGATGTTTTTATTCCCGATCATTACTTTCTTTCTTAACACACGCTTTTTTTCTCTTCTTTATTATATCGTTTTAAGAATAGTTTGGAAATGTACTTGTCCCTGTTTTTTTCATAAAAGCGCCTTTTTTCAAATAATTCCACTCGTCACTAGTATTCCCATCGGTCATGTTTAGAAAACGTATGTAATTCATGTGAATATCAGATAAAAAATGAAGAGGAACCAAAAAATGCTCCCTAGTGATTAGGGAGCATTCCAGCTTGTAGACAAAGTACC
>NZ_JARMFC010000034.1:0-37846 GCF_036213205.1 Fictibacillus nanhaiensis | reverse complement strand
ATTATTGGTTACAGTTCAAACAAACTTGTGAGTAGCTTTTTTTCTATCTGTTAATTATCTATTTCTCAACCTTCTCCCTAAAAGCCTCTGGAATCATCGTAAAGCCTTCAATCACTGTATCTTCCTCAACTTCAATCATAAGGTAACGTTTACCGCTAAGCTGCACTTGCTTCACATACCTTAAATCTTGTGGACTAATTGAAATTTTAGCTACCTTTGTGTCAATCTTAATTGATTTTGAGTTGTATTTCGGTACAACACTACTCGCTTTGATTTCATACTTGTCATCATCAATCACTTTTTGAAAAGCGGATTCTACTTTCTCCACACTGATATCTTCAACACCGCTCGCTTTTAAAACGCGTTCAACGTCCTTCGAATCTAAGCGAGGATGTTCTTCCTCTTCATTTTCTTCAATCATTCGATTGATTTCTTCATACACATTGGATAGGGTAGACGTGTTCAATTGATCTTGTGTTACGTCTTTAATAATTTCTTCAAACACGATCTTATCGTCTTTTGCCGTCATGATTTCTTCGCCATTTAAAACGTCTACGATGAATTCATAATCAGGCTCATGAACTTTTCCTGCTGAATACAGGATGTGGTTCACATCTGCTGCATTATCGCTGAAACATGGGAAGAGAAATCCTCCGATCGGTGCGTTCAGGTTGATGATAGGATCGACCACGAAATTGTATTTGAACTCTTTTTCCACATAATCAAAGAGCAGTTCTTTCTTCGGTTCTTGTGTATTGTTTATGCTGCACAGAATAAAGGGGAAGGAGTAGACGGCATCTCGTTCGCTAATCTCAGCCTCATCATTTTTGCGCTTCGTCGGCTTATAGTATTCTCCCTTAATGAAGGTAATCACGATATCCTTTTCGTACTGTCGGTTTAAGAGCATCTTTCCTACCATTTGAAGCATGCGTTCTTTCCAGTCTTCTGTATCGCTTGCAAGTAAGCCTTGGTGCAGAATAAGCTGGCTATTGTTTTCAGCATTTCTATTAAACTTTAATTCAAATAACTTTTCATCAAGATTTCCACCAAGCAATTTTTTAAAGTTATTAAAGAACAGCTCTTGTTGTTCAGCATCTAGCATCTCAAAAGGCTGACTCACGTGATGATAGATCTCGCTGGATTCTTTCGTAATATACACATTAAAAATGCTGGAGATCTTCAGTAGATCATTCTCTTTTTTGAACTGTTTTCGTATTTGAGCGATATCTTTTTTGTTCATGCTTGTATACACTCCTAAGTTGTTGCGATTTTAAGTCGACACTCTCTATATGTCTAACAGGGAAGTATTCTTTATTTTAACATTCAGAAGGAGTGAAGTGTGAAGGTGAAGTTTTGTTGGTTCATAGATTGGTTGCATTAGTAGTTTAATATCTTTTTTAATTTAACAACGTCAAGTTGCTGCAGGGTATAACCCGTACTTGTATCGTCGACATACATAATCATTCCACTATCACTGTCTTTTCGTAACCAAAGTAAATAGTTCTCCTTATTACCGTTTGAATCAACTAGAGTCATCTCTAAATTATTTTTTGACACATTTAAAATTCCAGGTATTCTTTCAGCAGACTGTATCGCATCTCTAGCAATTCTAACGGCCTTGTTATTTTTAAAAGTCTTATTCACATCGCCTGTAATAATAAGCGCTTCTTTTATATCCTGTATAATGAGATTTAGAGCGGTCTCTTTACTTTCAGAATAAACGCTGCACCCAGCAAACAAGATACTTAACGTAATAAGAATCAGTTTAAGTAATGACTTCTTCATTTTACACCCCAAAAAATATCCGTTTTATGGAAATTCTCGTCAAATTCTTAAAAGGTTTCAGTAGACTTCTTAAATATAAAAAAACCCCATATCGCATAGCGGTTAAGCCGATACGATACAGGGTCTCTGTTACTAAAGAATTCTTTTCTTAATACGCGCTACGAGTGGAACCACAACAAGTCCAGCAAATCCAACTTGCAGAACGTTTCCTGGAATGGATCCAAACGGTACAATCCAGTTGCTGTAAAGCACAACTTCTGCAAAATAATAGCCTACCACTTTAATCAGCATAGCTACCACCACTGCCATTGAGTAGACGAGGACACGTTTACCTGGTACTTTTTCCGATATAGCGCCCGCTACATAGCCCATTGCACCAACGATGATGAACGTGAACGGAGCCCAGATCGTCCAACCAGATAGAAGATCAAATAATCCCATTCCGAAAGCACCTGCAATCGCACCTGTTCTTCTACCGAAAACAAAAGCTGCTACGAATAGAGGAATGTTACCTAAGTGGATAAGCCCACCGTTTCCTGCGATCGGAAGCTTAATATTGATGAACATCGTTGCAACAAGAGTCAGTGCCACGAATAGTGCGCTGATGACTAACATTCTTGTTTTCGTCGATTGTATCGATGAATAAGTAGTATTCATAACATAACCTCTTTCATAAAAAATGAATGTAAAAAAATAATGGCACTTATTTATTATATATGTCCCTATTCTTTTAGAAAACAGCTATTTTCTGGGTGTGGTGAAGAAATAGAAAAATTAACTAGTGCAATGAGCAAGTTTTGTCTAAAGGAAAGAAGGGGAGAGCGTTACATTTGCCGAAATTTATTTTGTAGAGCATAGACGTATCGATACAGTTCATTGCGAATGCCTATAGTAGAGGAATTAAACGATATGTATCGCATGGCGATATAAGGAATAGATGAAGAGAAATGAAGGAGGTCCGATATGCGACGTGATATACAACCGAATGAACGAGCTTTCTCCTCCAAGGAAGTTGCAGAAGAAGTAGGCATTGCAACACCTACAGTCCGTAAGTATGGACAAATTTTAGAACGAAACGGATATGAGTTTTTAAAGGATGGAGATCGCCGTATCTTCGTTCAATCTGACATCGAATCGCTCATAGCGCTACGCGATACAGACAAGCCATTAGACGATACAGCTAAAGATATTGTCCTTCAACAAAAGGAAAGATTGAAAGAAACAGTTCAAACGGACGTAGCGCTACCCGATACATATGAGAACCTTCCACAAGACCCGAACCAATTACGAGAAGTCTTAATGATGCTTGCGAATGAATTAGCAGCGACACGCGAGATGAATGCCCAGCTGACAAACGATATGTCAGAGCTCAAAGTAACCGTATCAAGACTTCAACAAGATCATCATGCAATCAGTGCAAACGTAGGAAACGCCGCTCAGAAAACAAACGCTAAGATTGAGAAACTGACCAATCAACAGAAAGAACAATACGAAACATTGCTAGAACAGGAAAAAGAGAAAAGTGAACTTCTGCAGCAGGAAATTCAAAAGTTAAGAGAAGAACAAGTCAAGGAATGGCGTCTGCAGAACGATTTCAATAGACGATTAGAAATCGTGGTTCAAAGCCGGACGAAAAGCAAATGGGAAGCGATTCTTTCTTTATTTAGAAAGTAAGTTGTGTGTATCGGGGGGCGATACGGTCAAGCGTTATGAAGCTCTTTTTTACATAGTTATATCGTGACCCGATATGGATTTTATAACGATACAAAATACATTCTTCAACATTCAATCGTCATATTTCTACAATTTCCCGAGAAATATCTACAAAAACAGCATGTTTTTTAAGTTAGGGAAATCAGAATCTAAGAACTCCAAACAAGATCAGAAATAGCCATTAAGGTGCACTGTATAGGGTGCATCTTTTTTCATTCGCTCACTAATATCGAAACTTCTCTTTTTTTGTAAAAAAACAAGGAATATCGTCTGTCCGATGAGAATAATTAAAGGAAGGAAAAGATTATATAATGTAGAGACAGAAATGTTAGAGGGGAGTCTATCATGAACGCTAGAAATGAAAAGACATTTGAATATCATCCTCAGCTTAAAGAGGTTATCGCAAACGTAGAAAAAGTTATGGTAGGTAAGAAAAAGGTTACAGAGTTAACACTGGTTTCGTTATTAGCAGGGGGACATGTTTTACTTGAAGACGTACCAGGAGTAGGAAAGACGATGATGGTGCGATCTATCGCTAAATCTCTGGGCCTAACCTTTAACCGCATCCAGTTCACACCTGATTTATTGCCGTCTGATATGACGGGGGTATCGATATATAACCAAAAAGATATGAGCTTTGAATTTAGACCAGGTCCTCTCGTTGGAAACATCATTCTCGCCGATGAGATCAACCGTACGTCACCTAAGACACAATCTGCACTTCTTGAGTCCATGGAAGAAATGAGTATGACCGTTGATGGACAGACCCACATATTGCCCGATCCGTTCTTAGTTATGGCCACCCAAAACCCGATTGAATACGAAGGAACTTATCCGCTCCCAGAAGCACAGCTTGATCGTTTCTTAATGAAGCTGACGATGGGTTATCCGACTCCAGAGGAAGAGTTTAATGTACTCAACGTAATCGGAAACGAACACCCGATCCACCTCCTTAAACCAGCCATCTCACCTGAAGAGATTACAGAACTGAAAACAGCCGTAAAGAACATCTATGTATCGGATTCGATCAAACGATATATCGTCGACCTGATCAACCGTACAAGAAATCATAAATCCATTGCGCTCGGTGTCAGTCCGCGTGGATCGCTCGCTTTATTAAAAGCAGCACAGGCTTATGCATTGCTCATGAACCGTGATTTTGTAATCCCTGATGATGTGAAATACTTAGCACCTTATGTTCTAGTTCACCGCGTGTTATTAAAACCTGAAGCTCGTTTTGAAGGGATTACAGCTGAAGAAGTAATCAATGAGCTTTTGGCCCGTGTGCCAGCACCTATTCATAAGGAACAGCATGCATAATGAAGGCATTTCTCCATAAATATCGCGAGCGGTATAAAACACCGATCGGGTTTTCAGGGATCATCTTTTTACTACTTGTTACATTCTCTTTTGCCATGTTTCAGGGAGGGTTCGTAAGCTGGTTTCTATTTTACAGTGTACTTCCGCTTGTGCTTTATTCCATAACGATGGCTTTCTATCCAATTCAGCGGTTGAAAGTCGAACGCTATATCTCGAAAAACAAGCTGATGGCAGGCGAAGAAGTAGAAGTGACGATCGTTATAAAGCGACGAAGCAACTTCCCGCTCTTTTATGTTGTGTTAGAGGACGTGCTGCCAGAAGTGCTGCTTCGTGAAACGCGATACGAGGGCAATACGCATCAAATTCAGTCTCGTATTCTGTTGTTTCCGTTGTTCCGAAGACATCTAGAATATTCATACACGATCAATCCTGCACCGCGCGGGTTGTTTAAATTCGATCAGATTCAAATTAGTACAGGCGACATTTTTGGCTTTGTCTTAAAAAGCACGAGTGTCTCTGTTCGAGATCAGATCTTTGTGTACCCGCAATATCAAGATATCGAGCGGTGGGAAGCAGGAAAGATGCTTCAATCAGGTATGAAAAAGGTAGGAAAGCGTTCGTTTACCGACTACACTTCAACCGTTAGTGTACGTGATTATGTGGCTGGTGACCGAATGAACTGGCTGCACTGGAAAGCGAGTGCAAGGTCAAACAAGCTGCTGACGAAAGTATTTGAACAGCAGCGGAACGATGATTTTGTAATCGTGCTTGATCATTGTGAAAGAAGCTACGGCACGCATGATTGGCTGTTTGAACGCGGCGTATCGCTTGCGGCTTCCATCGTTCACTATGCAATCTCAAAGGGTGGTTCGATCGGCTATCATCCGTTATCAGGAAAAGAAATCCCGATGAACATAGGCGTTGAACAAGAGTGGCGGATTCTTCACGAACTAGCGAAAGTAAAATCAGACGTGAAGCTGCCGTTTGAAGAACGATTGAAGCAGGAATACATGGCAGGCTATATGGAAGGAAAGACGGCACTTATCATTTCCCCGAACCTTTCTGAGTACACAATGAAATCGCTCGAGCTTATCGCGTCAAGACAGCAAACGAACGTGATTTTCTTTTATCTAGCGCTTGACTCCAAGTTAAAGAGTCAAGAACTCACGTACATCTCTCGAATCAGACAGTTCGGTGTGCCTGTAACACCGATCATTGGTTCTGATTTTAACGAATCGCTGAAGGCAGGTGGCACGTATGCCTCAATCTAATCAGCAACAAGCGTCAACACTACACGTATTAGTTCTTTACAGCTTAGGGTTTCTTCTTTTGTGGGAATGGTTGAGACCGCTTAAAGAGCTTACGTCCACGAATGATATTCAGATTTTTGTGATGTACACGTTGTTTTTGTTTATCGTTACGTATTTTCAGCTTCCGTTCTGGATCTCTTTTCCGGTGAAATTGGGAGCGATGTTATATGCGCTTCATTCGCTGTACTTTTTTGATGTTTTCTTATCCTTTAAATGGGTTCCATTTTTGATTGAAGATATCAAATATAATCTAGGGCTTTTTTCAGATCAAAACTGGGACGAGATGACATCACTCTCTCGGAGTTTATTGTTTTTTGTTCTACTCTGGCTGGTCAGTTATTTGATGCATTATTGGCTCGTCCAGACCCGCAGAATCTTTCTGTTCTTCTTGATCACAGTCATCTATATATCGATACTGGATACATTTACGGTGTATGATGGGAAGTTTGCGATCATCCGTACCGTTTTCATCGGTCTGATCTTGGTCGGTATCTTACGAATGATGAAGATAATTGAAACGCAAGGCTTCTCACTTTTAAAAGGAAAGTTTCCTGTTCTTTGGGTGGCACCACTTTCCGGCGTAATCGCGTTGTCGTCAGCTCTAGGTTATGTGGCACCAAAAGCCTCCCCAATCTGGCCAGATCCTGTTCCGTTCATTCAGAATATGTCAGGAAAGGGTGAAGAAGAAGGACTAGGAAAAGGCTCTGGAATCGCAAAGATTGGTTATGGTGAAAACGATAGCCAGCTTGGTGGACCGTTTGAGTTCGACTATACGCCGATCTTCACCGCTTATGATAACGGCAGGCATTATTGGCGGATAGAAACGAAGGAATTCTACACCGGTAAAGGGTGGGAGAATTCAATACCGACTCAGGCAATCACTTTTGAAGCTGATAATCCTTCAGTAGACACGAATTACACGAGAATTTGGGAAGATGGATTAGAAATGAAAGACCATAAAGCACGTATTGAAGCGGAAAAAAGGAAAGAATATTCATTTTTAATGATCCCAGGAAAGCTAACCAATATTAAGACAGAATCGGATATCAGTTATCAGTTAGATGGTGTGAACGGAAAAATCTCTACTTTTCAAGGTGGAGAAGAAGAGAAGCTTTCTGAATACGAGATGGACTACCAGCTGCCTGTAATTAAAGAAGAGCAGCTAAAAGCTTCAACCAATCAATATCCTGAAGCAATAACAGAAAACTACCTGCAGCTTCCAACTACCTTACCAGAAAGGGTAAAAAATTTAGCGCGAAATGTAACAGCAAACCAACCAACAATCTACGATAAAGTCAAAACGGTTGAGGGTTATTTTGCTAAAAACGCTTATGGCTATAACACGATTGAAGTTGCAGTTCCAAAGGGAGATGAAGATTACGTCGATCAATTTTTGTTTGAGACAAAGAAAGGATATTGTGATAACTTTTCAACATCGATGGTCGTGATGCTCCGTTCTGTTGGCATACCTGCACGTTGGGTTAAAGGGTTTACTCCGGGAACCTTTGAGGCACTAGGTGATGATGGTCTTCGCGAATATACTGTTACAAACGCAAACGCCCACTCTTGGGTAGAAGTGTATTTTTCAGGTATTGGATGGGTTCCTTTCGAGCCAACACGCGGATTTGATAATCCATTCGAGCCGGAGAGTGAAGAAAAGGATTCAACACCAGCTGCACCTGTTCCGACTCAGCCGGACAAGCCTGAAAAAGACGTAACGAAGGACGATAGCTCAGCTTCTGGCGAGAAAACAGGTTCAGATTCAATCTTTAATTCTGTTGGAACGTTAGCTGTTATCGTATTAATCGGTTTTATAGTGATCGTAGCGCTCGCTTATCTGTTCCGCAAAAAATGGCTACGTCAGTACACGATTTGGCGCTACAAACACAAAAAAGGTGCTGATAGCTTTGAAGAAGCATTCGAACGATTGATGTGGTTATTAAAGGTATATGGCATAAAAAGAAGACCTGCTTTTACGTTGAGAGAGTACGCTCTATATGTTGACAGAGAGCTCGATTCAAAGGACATGAGAATCCTCGCAAAAGCGTATGAAGGGGTTCAATTCAGTCCGAAAAAGCAGTCAGATCTGTGGAATGATTTTCATAAAGAATTGTGGGAAAATTTAATTAAAAGAATCCGCCCTTGACCGCTATAACAGGCATTGTTAGAATGTCTTTAAGATTATAGTGTCAGATATTATTCTCCTTCGTATATCCTCGATAATAAGGTTCGAGAGTCTCTACCGGGTTGCCGAAAATGACCTGACTATGAAGGCAGGATTCTTTATAGCTACATTTTAAGGAATTCTGCCTTTGTTTTTGTATGTGGAAAACAAGGGTAGAATTCTTTTTGTTTTATAAAGAAAGTGTAAAGATAGACAAGCTGACGGATACTATAGCTGATAATAATAGATGGGGTGAGTACATGAGCGTAACGAATGATTTGCACGTAATGAGTGAAATGATCGTTGTGTTAGATTTCGGTGGACAATATAATCAGTTGATTGCACGTCGTATCCGTGACTTAGGAGTATACAGTGAATTACATCCGCACACGACAACGGCGGAAGATATAAAGAAAATGAACCCAAAAGGAATCATCTTCTCTGGTGGACCTAACTCTGTTTATGCAGACGGGGCACCAGCTTGTGATCCAGCTATTTTTGATCTGGATATCCCTGTGCTTGGTATCTGCTATGGTATGCAGTTGATGAGCTACCACTTTGGCGGTAAAGTAGAGCGCGCGAGTCACCGTGAATACGGTAAAGCAGAGATTACAGTAACGAACACGAACAAGCTTTATGAGAATCTTCCAGAACAACAAGTGGTATGGATGAGCCATAGTGACTTAGTTGTTGCACCACCAGAAGGTTTCGTAACGGACGCAACAAGTCTTTCTTGTCCTGTAGCGGCGATGAGTGATGTATCTCGTAAACTTTACGGCGTACAATTCCACCCAGAAGTTCGTCATTCAGAGTACGGTATCGAGTTTCTTGATAACTTCGTAAAATCCGTTTGTGAATGTGAAGGCAACTGGACGATGGAAAACTGGATCGAAGACGAAATTCAAAAGATCCGTGACGTTGTTGGCGACAAAAAAGTGATCTGCGCAATGTCAGGTGGCGTTGACTCATCTGTTGTTGCTGTTCTTGTTCATAAAGCGATCGGTGACCAATTAACATGTATCTTCGTTGATCACGGTCTTCTTCGTAAAGATGAAGCCGATCAAGTAATGAAAACGTTCAGCGAAGGGTTCAACATCAACATCATTAAAGTCGATGCAAAAGAACGTTTCTTAAGCAAGCTTGAAGGTGTTTCTGATCCTGAGAAGAAACGTAAGATCATCGGTAACGAATTTATCTACGTATTTGATGAAGAAGCGTCAAACCTACAAGGCATAGAATTCCTTGCACAAGGTACGCTTTACACAGATATCGTAGAGAGCGGTACAGCAACTGCACAAACGATCAAGTCTCACCATAACGTTGGCGGACTTCCTGAAGATATGCAGTTCAAATTGATCGAGCCACTTAACACACTCTTTAAAGATGAAGTGCGTAAAGTAGGTACAGAGCTTGGTATTCCTGAACACATCGTTTGGCGTCAGCCGTTCCCAGGACCAGGTCTAGGAATCCGTGTACTTGGTGCGATTACAGAAGAGAAGTTAGAAATCGTTCGTGAGTCTGATTTCATTCTTCGTGAAGAGATCGCAAAAGCAGGCTTAGAGCGTGAAGTGTGGCAATATTTCACAGTCCTACCTGACATCCGTAGTGTTGGGGTAATGGGTGACGCTCGTACGTACGATTACACGATCGGTATCCGTGCCGTAACGTCGATCGACGGAATGACTTCTGACTGGGCACGTATCCCTTGGGACGTACTAGAAAAGATCTCTACTCGTATCGTAAACGAAGTGGATCACATCAACCGAGTGGTGTACGATATTACGTCTAAGCCACCAGCAACAATCGAGTGGGAATAGGTTTGTAAGTGAAAACACGAACGATTATCGTAAAATAACATAAAATCATTCGTGAAAATGCTTGACGTACGACAAAGTTCGACCTATACTCAAGTAGTAATTAAAAATTAAATGTATTTCCTACGTATAAATTCGGGGATATGGCCCGAAAGTTTCTACCAGACTGCCGTAAATGGTCTGACTACGAAGGATTTTTGAAACATGGCGCACATGCTCTCTTTGCATAGGCCACGTTTCATTAACTCTTACGTATTCAGACCCAAGGGCTTGTCCCTTGGGTCTTTTTGTTAGTTATTTTCTATAGATTGCTGCTAGTCGCTGAATTTCATCTTTGAAAGTTGATTGTAGTGCAAGGTGCGAGACTCCTGCGGGACAGGCGTGCAGGTGAGACACTTATACGTGAAACGTACGAATGTGGCTCACCGCTTGCCCCGCGGAAAGCGAGCACCTAAAACGGAAATCAACCTCATCCAAAAGCGACTAGTAATAGCTTTCGTTTTTATACGTAGACAGGGTATAGGGGGATATATAGATGGAAAAGTATTTTGGTTTCAAGGAGTTCAATACTTCTTACAAAAAAGAAGCAACAGCGGGATTAACAACGTTCCTTGCGATGGCTTACATTTTATTCGTTAACCCATCGGTTTTAGGTGATGCGGGCATGGATAAAGGTGCCGTGTTCACGGCGACTGCACTTGCAGCGGCCCTTGGAACACTTTTCATGGGAATCGTAGCGAAGTATCCGATCGCTCTTGCTCCAGGTATGGGACTTAATGCATTTTTCGCTTACTCAGTAGTCTTGGTCATGGATATTCCGTGGCAAACAGCACTTGCTGGCGTATTGATGTCTGGAATTATCTTTATTTTTATTACATTATTTAAAATTCGCGAAACCATCATAAATGCAATCCCAGAAGATCTGAAGTTTGCTGCAGCGTCCGGTATCGGGCTGTTCATCGCATTCATCGGACTGAAAAACGCAGGAATCGTTGCTCCAAGCGAAGCTACACTTGTTTCTCTTGGTGACTTAACAAAAGGTCCAACTCTGCTTGCTATCTTTGGTTTTATCATTACGATCTTAATGATGATCCGAAACGTTCGTGGAGGAATCTTCTACGGAATGGTGATCACAGCTGTAGTTGGTATCTTTGCTGGCCTGATCAATAAGCCAGATCATATCGTAGGAGCGATTCCGAGCCTTGCACCAACATTCGGACAAGCGTTCTCTCACTTTGATCAAATCTTCACAGTAGATATGATGATCGTTGTTCTAACGTTCTTTATCGTTGATTTCTTTGATACAGCAGGAACATTGATGGCAGTTGCATCACAAGCAGGAATCATGAAAGACAACAAGCTGCCTCGTGCAGGTAAAGCATTGCTTGCCGATTCATCAGCGATCGCAGTTGGTGCGATCCTTGGTACATCATCAACAACAGCTTACATCGAATCAGCTTCAGGTGTAGCTGCAGGTGGACGTACAGGATTCACGTCCGTTGTAACAGGTGGATTGTTCTTATTAGCTCTTTTCTTCTCGCCATTATTAGTTGTCGTAACACCATCTGTAACAGCACCAGCACTTATCATCGTCGGTGTACTGATGGTATCCGTATTAAGCAAGATCAAGTGGGACCGTTTAGAAATTGCAGTACCAGCATTCTTAACATTGATTGCAATGCCGCTCACATACAGCATCGCAACAGGTATCGCACTAGGATTCGTTATGTACCCACTAACAATGACAGTAAAAGGACGTGTAAAAGAAGTTCACCCAATCATGTGGGTTCTCTTCATCGTCTTTATCAGCTATTTCGTATTCTTAGTCGAATAGTGAAAAACTTTCTTAGGAATGTCCGTTTTCGGGCATTCCTTTTTTGTATGTGCAGGAAAACAAATAAAAAAGGAAGCCGATAACTTTAAGGAAGAGAGATGCAAAAAATTAGTTTCTTCATTATAATAGTGTGCAGAATGAAGATTAAGGGAGAAGTGGGAAATGGAAGCAATGTGGACCGTTTGGTTTTTTGTAGTAGGAGCAGTGTTAGCCTCGTTCGGCGGAGTAATCGGCTATCGTCTGCCAAAAGGGATGAAGGTAATAGGTGTAGAACGTTCACAATGTGACCATTGCGAAAGACAGCTGAAATGGTACGAGCTTTTTCCCATCGTTTCATTTGTAGCTGCAGGCGCAAAGTGTAAAACATGTAAGAAGCCGATTCCCCTTTTATATACGATGGTAGAGCTCGCAACAGGTGCTCTTTATAGTTTTTCATACATAAAATACGGTTTCTCGATCGAACTGCTACTAGCTTGTTCACTCGTTTTGTTATGCGCCATCATTACCGTTTCCGATTTGTTGTACTTCATCATCTCGGACAAAGTACTGATCGTATTTTTCGTGTGGTTCCTAGTCTTACAAGTGATCTTCGAACCTAGAGGCTGGGTAGATGCGGCCGTCGGAAGTCTGCTCGGATTTTTATTTTTATTGTTGTTAGCCATTCTCTCTAAAGGCGGGATCGGCGGTGGAGATATTAAGCTGATGGGCGTATTAGGAATCGTACTCGGGTTTCAAGGAGCATACCTAACACTGATGGTCGCGTCCATAGTAGGCGTATTAGTCGCAATCGTAGGATTAGTAACGAAGAAATATAACAGAAAGACCGCAATCCCGTTCGGACCGTATTTAGCGGTAGGCGCGTTAGTGACGTTTTATTATAGTGAAGAGTTGTTGGGGTTGATTTTTTAACCTCAACTTTTTTTATGTCGAAACTTTGATTTGGATTGGGCGTAAGTAGGGTATGAAAATTAGAGTAGATTGAGGATTACAGATACATATAGAAGAGGGTTAAGTTAGGAGGTATCATTGCAAGTGTGGTTAATTATATTTTGGAAAATACTAGCGTTCATTTTAGCATTAATATTTGGAATAGGTTATTACAAAAAGAAAAAGAAAGAAAAAGTTAGTCAAATTCGAGCTGAACTTTGGGGGACAGCAGTCTTTATAGGAGTTATGGTTTTTTTTAATGGGATAATTCTGTATGTGAACTATTTAGACGAGCAAAGGGTAAAAGCTGCATATACAGAAATGGAAAAAAACAATGAAGAAAGAGGAAAGGAAGAAGAAGAGTCTTTTGCTAACCTGGAATTATCACTTAAAACTGATAAAAATAAGGGGCAAGATACTCATTATATTTATGTAGCTAATTTTAACAAAAAAGGTATCATTTCATGGAAAGGTCTATATAAAAACCATTATCAATAATAAAATAGTTGACGGGGAATACACAACTAAAAAAATTACTATAAAACCAGGAGAAAAGAAACAAATTATACATACAAAGGGAAAATTGAAATCACGATTAGGAATAAGAAAGATAAGAAAATTTTCACCCATGTTACAAAGCCAATCACTATAAAACCTGGTGAAAAGAAAGAAATTAAAAATGCTAACTATGATACTTGGCACCCAGGCTACTCTTGGAAATGGTTGGGTGAGCTTAAGGAATAGTTATATAGTTTTTTTATTATAAAAACTATTATAATCATCTATAACATCCATTAATTATGTATATTAGTTGAAAAGGAAAAAAGGGAGTTGAAAGTGCATCTGAATCCTCTAAATTTTTGGTTTAATTTTGTGGCGTTTGTATTTGGAATTTTTCTTGCTGTTGGATCGTTTAGCTATTATAGGAATTTAAACCAAACTAAAAAAGGTATTTATTGGGCAGTCGGTAGTTTTGCATTTTGTTTAATTGTGGTAAATGGAATTATAGCGGTCGTAGATCTCATGGACGAACATATGAAGATCGTGGGGATTCGAATAAAGAGTCCTATAAAAATTTGGAACTTGTTGTAACTCCAGAAAAAGTAAAGAGATATACTTCATATAATATTTATGTTGCTAATTTCAATAAACTATATACATACAAAGGAAAGATACAGATTACAATTAGGAACAAGAAAGACAAAAAGGTATTTACTCATGTTACGGAAACGATTACTATAAAACCTGGTGAAAAAAAGGAAATTAAAAATACTACTTATGATACATGGAACCCAGGTTACTCGTGGAGATGGTTAGGTGAGTTAAAAAAATAATATAATTGGAGGTTAGTGTTATGAGAATAGAGTTTTTAATTATGAGTGGAATTGGTGTGTTTTTTGGTATTTTTGCTGCATATTTTGCGTACTTAAAGAAAAGTCCTGAAAGCAAGAAAGCGGGTTGGATGTGGGCTATTGGGTCTTTTCTGTTTTGTGTAATATTTTTTAATGTCATTATGACTTTTGTAGACATATCAAACGATAATAGAAAAGAAGAAGCTTTTGAAGTATTGGATAAACAATATAAAGAACAAGGGGATAAAGAGAATGAATCCCTAAATAACGTAAGACTGTCTATAAAAACTGATTCACAAACAAAGTCGATTTCCCATTATATTTACGTAGGTAACTATAACAATAAACGAACGTATAAGGGAAAAGTACATGTGGAATTGGTTAAGGATAATGAAGTTGTAGAAGAATACACCACCAAATCAATAACTATAAAGCCAGGCGAAAAACAAGAAGTAACATTCTTTAAAGGACCTCGAAGTTATGATTCTTACCGTTGGGAATGGGAAGGGACGCTGCGTTAATCTGATTAACAACCATCTATCTTAAGATAGGTGGTTGTTTTTTTTAATTGATTCTATTTTCCTATGTGTAATTTAATAACTACTATAGGTCTTATTGACCTAAATTGTGATTATAAAGCACTTTAGGGTTTAAATCAGTAAGTTTTGAGGTAATAAGTTTTTAGTAAAGATGGGTTAAATTGTAATTTATGTATGATTATATTCCTAAGATAACAGTTTGTAGAAATTGTCGAAAGGAGTCGAAGTTTATTTCCCGTTAGTAAGAAGGTATTAAAAATGAGATAAAACCTTTGTACACAAAGGTTTTTTGGAGGTTGACGCTGTTGGGAAATATGTGATAGTTTTGGCATAGCCATTTATCAGGATATGACATTTGTATTATAAAATAGTAATTCGTCGAGAGAGAGGTAAATTTTTTAATGTTGGAGTCGAAACGAAGAGCCATTATCTTTATTAGTCTTTCTTTGTTATTAGCCTTACTAGCTGGAGTAATATTTCTACAAAAAGTTAAAGCACTCAACAATCAATTAGGTGACACAACATCTGTATATGTTGCTAGCGCTGAGATTCCATCAAGAGCCTTAATTAAACCTGATCAGGTCAAGGCTATTGAAATCCCTAATAAATATGTAACCGATTCACACATCACAAACAAAAAAAATTTAATTAATAAGGTTTCAGTCGTTCCGTTAACTCCGGATGACATCATTATGAAAAACATGTTGAAGGATGTTTCAACATTACAAAATCAAAATAATAGACTTATATCTATGATAGCTTCTGAAAAAGTCAGATTTGATCAAGAGCTAAATGATTTGGACCGAGTTGATATTATCGTTTCTCAAAAAGTTGATGGTCAGCCAAAAACAGAATTATTTATGAGTGATGTACCAGTAGCCATGGTTGCTAGAGGTGAAAACAAATCGTTTAAAGGAGTTGCGTTAGAGGTTCCTATAGAAGACGCTCCTAAATTAATCCATGTGCAAAACTACGCAGATAGTGTAAGGATCTTAAAAGCAAATGTTGGGCAAGGGGAAAAGAAGAAACCACAGGAAAATGATCAAAAAGAAGCAACTCAAGAAAAACCTGCAAGCACACCACCTGCTCAACCAACAAAACCATCAGCTAAACCCACAGAAAAGCCACCTGCACAACCAGCACCACAACCTAGTAAAAAAGAATAATACAAGGATTTATCGGTGGAGGACATTATGAGTAAACCAAAATCTTTAATCGTGATAACAGAAGATACTTTATTAAAGAAACAAATATTAGATGGTTTAAAAGAATATCAAAATGTTGAAGTCATTGAACCGTTCGATGCAGCAAAAGAAATTGCCAGGTTAGATCCTGAAATTGCAATTGTTGCTAGATCTAACTCTGAACAAGGTGTAGAACTAGTTCAGAGTCTTCATGCTATTAATTCTTCGTTAAGTATTTTGTTTGTGTCAGATGCTCCAGACTTTATGTTGTTACGTGAAGTAATTAGAGTAGGAGCTATTGATTTCTTTGTTTTACCAGATGAACTGGAGTTATTTAAGGAATCCATTAAAAAGACAGAACGATTTATCGAGAATAATCGCAAAAGACAAGATGGTGTACAACAAAGTTTTAAAAAGGGAAGAGGTCAGGTTATCTCATTCTATAGCGGTAAAGGTGGTAGTGGTACAACCTTTTTATCGACAGGTTACAGCCAAACTTTAAAGTTAGATTCCACTGCTCAAGTCCTATTTATTGATTTAAACCTCCAATTTGGAGGAGCTGAAGCCTTTTTGGGATTAGATGGAAATCGGACAATTGTTGATTTAAAGCCGGTAATTGAAGAGTTAAATGAAAGTCATATAAAAAATGTTACACAAAAAGAAACACATTCTAACCTAGAAGTACTCATGAGCCCTAGGGATGCAGAATCTGCTGAGATTATAAACGAAGAATTTATTTCTAGGCTAATTCGAACATGCAGGCTTTCTTATGATTACGTCATTATTGATTTGCCAGCTTATATGAATGAAGTGAGTTTAACTGCACTAGAAGAATCTGATCTAATCTATTATGTAATGAATTTAGATACACCTTCGTTAAGAGTATTTAAAAGCGCAGAAGAATTATTTAATCGGTTAAGCGTTAATACAGAAAACAGGCTTGAGCTTGTTTTTAACCAAGTTGGAAGAGATAACGAATTAAGTGTTTCCGATTTTAAACAGCTCATTGAAAAGCCTGTGGCTGCTGAAATCTCGAGAGATTTTAAAGGGATTCAACCTTTGATCAACAACAGTACACCGATTAGAAAACAGCCAAATGAAAAGAAAATTACGAGTGCTGCAAAAGATTTGAAAAAATGGGTTGCCAACACTTTGAATTAATAAAGGAGGTTTAATTAATGTCGCTGTTCAGTAGAAAAAGTTTCATTGAAGTAAACGACAACAACGATCAAGTGCAAGATTATTCCTCCTATGCTAATCCATATATAGATGAACTATTAGAGCACTATAAAGCTAGATTGTTAAATGAATCAAATCTAGATCAGATTACTAGCTTATCGCGAGGCGAAATGAGACTGGCGATAGAGAGAATCATCAGTCAGTTTATGTTAGAAGAAAGAGTTGTTATACCGAGAAGCGATAAAGAAAAATTACTTACTCGGTTGATAGATGAATCAGTAGGTTTTGGTCCTTTAGAATCACTGTTAAACGATCCTGACATTACAGAGATTCTAATAAATGGACACAATGAGGTTTATATTGAGAAAAACGGTAGATTAGAGTTAACTAGTCTTAAATTCAAGGATGAATCTCATGTAAGACACATTATTGATCGTGTAGTTGCACCACTAGGACGAAGAATAGATGAAAGTTCACCAATGGTTGATGCAAGGCTTCACGATGGTAGCCGTGTCAATGCTGTAATTCCTCCTGTTAGTTTAAGAGGTACATTAGTTTCAATACGTAAATTTCGTAAAGAACCACTAATGATGGAAGATTTAATCAGTTTCGGATCTATGTCAGATGATATGTCCAAGTTCCTTGAGGCGATAGTAACCGCAAAATTAAATATTCTTATCTCTGGAGGAACAGGAAGCGGGAAAACGACTTTGCTAAACGCCGTTGCGCGATCCATTCCATCAGGCGAAAGGGTAATCACTATTGAAGATTCAGCTGAACTTAGGCTAAATCGACCTAACGTAGTAGGAATGGAAGCACGACCAGCAAACGTTGAGGGATCGGGTGAAATTTCAATTAGACAACTCGTTAAAAACTCCCTGCGTATGCGTCCCGATCGAATTATAGTAGGAGAAGTTCGTGGACCTGAAGCGTTCGATATGCTCCAGGCGATGAATACAGGTCATGAAGGTTCTCTTACAACTGTCCATGCTAACTCACCCAGAGACGCTTTGGGAAGAGTTGAAGGTATGGTAATTATGGCAGGAATGGACTTGCCCGCAAGTGTAATTCGTGAATATATCGTAGGAGCTCTAGACTTTATTGTTCAAGGTGAACGACTTACAGACGGGAAACGTAAGATTGTTTCCATAGCAGAAGTGTTTACCGATGAGGATGGAAAAGTACACGTGAACGATATTTTTATTTATAAAAAGACTGGAATGAATTCAAATGGGGATGTGGAAGGTTACTTTACCCCAACGGGAATAGTTCCAAAATGCTTGGAGCGATTAAAGGTTTTTGGTGTTAATCTTTCTGAAGAAATTTTTCAGACCCAGGGAGGGATGCTGCATGATTATAGCCGCTCTTTCTAGCCTATCCGTTCTTTTGGCAATCTGGGCAATCTATAGCTTTTTAGGTTACAGGACACATAAAAGAGAATGGAAAAGACAAGCCGAGACCATATATGGTACTCCAAATAAAAGAAAAAGCTATTTTGTTGTATTGGGAGATAAATTCGATCGATCTCCACTAGCAAGTAAAATGCATGAAAAGTTGCAGCAAGCCAATGTATCTTTAACGCCATCTGAATTTTACGGAATGTTGATTTTAGGTGGAATGACGATTGCCATATTATCTAACACGATGTTCAGTATTAAAGTACCTTTAAACATAATCATAGCTGCTGCTTTTGTTGTAATTTCATACTATTCATTGTTCGCAATTAGGAAAAATAAATATCAACAACGTTTTGAAGGACAGCTGTCTGAAGTATGTCGCCTTCTAGGGAATTCAACTAGAGCAGGTATGACAATTAACCAAGGTGTCGAACTTGTTGCACATGAAGTGGCAAATCCTGCTGGTTCAGAATTTAAACGTCTTGCCAATGAACTAAGGTTAGGTGTGGATTTCGAAAAGGCCCTAGTAAGTTTTCAAAAAAGAGTACCTTCAAGAGACTTTAAGTTATTCATAGCTACCCTACTTATTCAAAAAAGAGCGGGTGGCAACCTACATGCGATCTTGGACGAAATGGCCCATACGCTTGAAGAACGAAAAGTACTTAATCAAACTATCAAAACAATGACTGCAGAGCAAAGATTTATTTCATATATTTTACCAGCTCTACCCATATTTTTGATTTTAGTTATGAATACTATTGTGGATGATTTCTTGAAACCTATTACTACCGTGCCAGGGGCTATTATATCGGTATTGTTCGTTCTTGGAACTATATTAACTTTTTATCTTGTAAGAAAGGTAACCAACATAAGGGTGTAGTTAATGGATACTTCAATTATTTTATTGGTCTTACTATTTTGGTTCTTTTTTGGGATGGCCCTAAGGAATTGGTTTGTGTTTTCGCAAGAGAAGAAAAAGTTAATTACTCATATTCAAGATGTTACTGAAATAAGTAGACTTCACTTCAAGAAAAAAGAAAAATCATCTACAAAGTTATTAACGAAAGTTTTTAAGTTTGGTGATGATTTCTCTGCACTAGGACAAAGGATTAATTTTTTTAGTGAAAAACATGAAGTTGAAAATTGGTTAAGAAAAGCGGGTTATCCTTATGATTTAACGGTAGAGCGCTTTCAAGGTATAAAGATATTTTTCACAATTGTTGGGTTCGTTGCAGGTTTTGTAGGAATCATTATTGGATTCCCTTTATCTCAATTTGGTGTAACTCTATTACCATTGTTAGGTTATTTTGGGACAATCATGGCCTTAAAGAATAAAGCAAAAAAACGTCAAGATGAACTACGCTATGATTTACCTGATTTTCTAGATACAGTAAGTGTTAGTTTAAGAGCTGGAGTTAGTTTAGATCAAACGCTTCGAGAAGTAGTTAAATATTTTAGTGGTCCTCTTCATGAAGAGTTTTCTAGGTTCAACCAAGAGATAAGCTTGGGTGTACCTAGAGAGGAGGCTTATCGTGATCTGCTTAAACGAAACGATAATCCTGAATTTCAATCGCTAATTAAATCTCTAATACAGGGTGTTAAATTAGGTGTCCCAATAGCAACTACCTTTAAATTACAAGCGGAAGATATGAGAATTATCCGAAAAGAATTAGCAAAAGAAAAGGCGGCTAAAGCATCGCCAAAAGTAACTCTTATTACAACATTTGTTGTAGCCCCAACAGCAATCATTATGATAGCTGGTTTAATGATACTAAACATGTTATTTAATGATGGGGGTATCGCTAGCGTCTTTGGGTAAGATCTTTGCATTGCAAAGTTAATATAAAAAAACTAGGAGGATATTATTATGAAAAACATCATGTTAAGTACTTACGTAAAGGTTGATAACACTGTTAAAGGATACTTAGAAACAGTGAAAAACGAAAGAGGATCACAATCGCTTGAGTGGATTGCTATAGCTGCAATTGTAGTAATTATTACTGGTCTTATTTCAAAAGTTATGAAAGAATCAGAAATTGGTAGTGAGTTCTTTGAAAAGTTCAGTGGTTTTATTGATGAAGTTGGTAAAACGGAATAATTTATTTAATAGAATAGTAACGTTCATTTGAACGTTACTATTCTATTATTAAAAATTAAAAATACATAAAAGGGAGAACAAACTATGAAAGTGAACCAGCAAATTAAATTGATAATAACAACAATCCTAATAGTGTGTTTAATCTCCTGTTCTAATGATGAGTCTTCTAAAGAAAGCTCTAATTCAGCATTGAAAAGTAATGAAAACAATTCATCAAAAGATATACATGATACAAAAAATAATGATTTAAAAGGATTAAAAGAAAATATACCAAAATCATCAACTTCTACCAACGAACTTATTGAATATCCAGAGGGTAAGTATGCAGGTATAACTTTTGACTTACTACCTGAAGAAGAAAAGAAAAAAGTATATGAAGATTTAGAGAAACTACCTAAAATATCCGATACAGCTTCTGAAAAAGAAAAGGAACTATTTTGGAACAATTTATTATATTTATTCCACGAGGATTACATTGACCCTCAAACAGTTCTTGAAAAATGGAAAATCGAATCTTTTGGAAGTCCTGAAATTGAAGATTCTCGTTTTCAATTTAAAGAGAATTTAAATGTGGAGATTGTACTTGATGCGAGTGGAAGCATGAATGGAAAAATTGGCGGAAAAACAAAGATGGAACTAGCTAAAGAATCTATAACTAAATTTGCTTCTTCTTTACCAGAAGGTGCAAATGTTGCTCTTCGTGTATATGGGCATAAGGGGACAGGCTCTGACCAGGACAAAAAACTCTCATGTGAGAGCAGTGATATTGTGTATGCTATGCAAAATTATGAGGAAAGTGATTTTGAGGGTGCGCTTAATAAATTTAAACCAGCTGGTTGGACTCCTATAACCTTAGCATTAAGTAAGGCAAAAGAAGATATGGCTAAATACGATGGGAAAAAAAATACTAATATTATCTTCCTTGTCAGTGACGGAATAAATACATGTGGCGGTGATCCCGTACAAGAAGCTAAGAGTTTAGCAGATTCCAATATCAAACCAATTGTTAATGTAATTGGCTTTGATGTTGATGCTAAAGGACAAGAACAATTAAGAAGCGTTGCAAATGCGAGCGCTGGAATCTATACAAATGTAAACGATCAAAAAGGGTTAAGTGAACAGTTTAAATCTGCTCAAGATATTGCGGAAAAATGGGATCGATGGAAAAGAGATTCTCTTAATGATTTAGACGCAATCAAAGTAGATCGTAATTTTATGATCTTAGCTTTCTCTAATGATTGGGGAGGAAAAAGAGAAAAACAAAACAGTAATTTAATTTCTGCCTTAAGATATTTGTACAATGAAAAGATTATTACTAGGGATATTAAAGATTATTTGGGCAATAAAAAAGATGATCAAAAATATTTAACGGATGACTCGCAAGATGAAGTCGTAAGTTACCTGGAGTCTATCAATGATAAAACGTATGAAGAAATGAAAAAATCTATTGAAGAAAAATACAAACAAAAATAAATACATCTAAGTCAGTCATTAAATATAAAAAGAAAGGAGTAGAAACTGGTGAAAAGATTTAAAAGAAGAAAGGTAATACCGTTCTTAGCTGGCTTAGCTGCATATTTTATTATCTTTCTCAGTGTTGCTCCTACAGCTGTTTATGCTGTAGGAAGTTGGGGAGATAACATTCAACCATGGGGAGATGACATCCAACAATGGGGAGACTCCGTCGATAGCTGGGAGGATTCAGTAAGCGACTGGGATGCTGAACCAGGTGAATCCAATGGTGGGAATTCACCTAATGGAGGAAACTCTCCTGATGGAGATAAATCAACTCCAGATGGTAATGATCCATCAACTCCAGATGGCAGCGATCCATCGAATCCAGACGATCCTAACAACTCAAATGACTCAAATAATCCAGATAAAGAATCTGAATCTGGAGGCAGTGAAAAATCTGAGGATAAGAACAACGAACAAGATGGAAATGATCCGGAAGAACCATCTGGTCCATCGTTGTATGATGTCAATAAATATCTTCATAATGATGTATTAGGTAAAACCTTTGAGTATATGGAAGGGAATAACCTACAGAACCCTATGGACGTTTTTACTGACTATAACAACAATAGGGGATTAATGGCACATATGATGTTTTCCACCTATAAATTAGGTGTAAAAGGTGATGTGCTGGGAGAAACAATTGGTGATGGGGTTGACCTAGGGTTAAAATCTGTAGAAACAGCAAAAAAAATTAAGGAACTAAATTCTTATAGGGATGCTTTAAAAACAGCATTGGACGAAAGAAGTACGTTACAAAGTCTTGGTAATGCTGATGATTTAAGGAATTTAGAATCAATTGATGATATCAAAAAAGGTTTGCAAGGTACTCATTTCACACCTATTTCAAAACTGAATGTAGGTGTAGCTGCTGTAAGTGCAGGTTATTCTGCTTATGAGACTGGAAAAAATATCGGGAAGCTTTTTACTGCAGATAATGCGAAAGACAGATGGCTAGCTGGAGGAGATACAGCTCAAAGTTTAGGAGATACCTTAATGAGTGCCTCAGTAATTGCTGGAGGAACAGGAGTAGGAGCTCCTGTTGCAACAGGGTTGTTTATAGCTGGAGCCACTTTATGGGCTGCGGGAACTATTACAAAAGCAGTTGTAAATCGTAAAGAAATATACAAATCTGCAGAAAAAGGAATAAAGAAAATTGGTGATGCCATTTCATCTGCTAAGGAAAAGGCAGGATCAATAGTTAAATCAGTATCATCTTGGTTTAGTTGAGGTGGGAATAATGGAAAACATGGACTTGAATAATATAAAAAGTAAAGCAAATGAATATAAGAAAATATTTGAAAATATTGATATTTACCCTTACTGTTATTGCGAAGCAAATACTAGTTACTATTATGTAAGTTACAAGCGATTTAATAAGATTAGTGGTGTAGCAATTTTAACAGAAAAAAATAATTCCACCAAACATGAAGTGATTAATGCTTTCAAAATGATTTACACTTTTAATAGAATTATGTCTGAAGCAATTGATCAAATGGTACCTGATATAAGAAAACCGGTATCAGTCTTACAAGAAATAAAAATTTTGATAACAGAAGCGGAAAATAGACTTTTTAAAGTTTTTGAGAAAATAAAGTCTGAAACAAATGAATTAAAAACTATACTAGATGAAATAATCGATTTTCCAGAAAAGCTTATTATCATTCTAAAAGAAATGCAGGCTATTGAAAAAAGTGTATTAGATAGTAAATGCCTTTTAAAGGAAAATGTAGAAAGAATGATGGAGCTTAATATTAAACATTATCAAATTATGTATAGTCAAGGTAGGGCCCAATTAGAAGGAATAAAGAAAGCAAGAATTATCCTGGAAGAGTTAGCACAAGTTAATGAGTCTGAAAGAAAAGAAATTAATCAGCTCTTGTCGCATTTGAAATTATTCTCAGCAGAAAGAGCAGTAATTGATGTGAATAAATCTCAATCCACCTTTGAAAAGGATGAATATGGTAACAAGATCACTTTATCTCAAGGCGAGAAAGGTTTAGAAGAATATAAAGAAATGTTTTATAAGAGGGCAAATCACATATTTGAAAATAATATAAAACATAATTTAAGAAACTTCAAATAAAATAACATGGTTGGGAGGTTGAATATGAGTCCAATAAAAGAAGGTTTTCGATTCTATACAAAAAATGTTGAATACCTGCTGTTACTGTCTATAACAATTGTATTACCATTACTAATTCTGCATTTTTATTTGATGAACTACATTTATCTAACAACATCTGCAATCTTTAACGATACCACATTTGCAGACCTAGTAAATGGATTCTTCACCTTACTGTTTCTTATTGTAGGACAACTTCCCTTCATTAAATTCGTACAATCCGATTTAGAAGGAGAAGAAAAGAGAGTCAAAAGTGCTTACTTGTCGTTTTTAAAGCACAGTTTTTCATTGTATTTATTCGGCATTGTATACTGTGTTCTAGTACTTTTAGGTTTTACTCTTTTCATCATTCCAGGTTTAATTCTTATGGTGTTTTTATTCCTAACTCCCTATATATCAGTGTTAGATGACAAGCCAGCACGAAAATCTTGGAAAAGTGCTATGAAGTTAGCTAAGAAAAACTTCTTTAAATTAGGTGGAATAATAGCTTTAGTAAGTATCGTTGAAATGATTATTGGATTAATCGCATTGTATGGTGTTTCTCTAATCACGAATAATTTTGGAGCTGCAACGGTAAGTCAGATTCTTTTAAATGTAATTATGTTGCCGTTATTGGCGATTATGGTCACATTTTGTGTTATCAAATGGAGAGACCATTTACCACCAGCAAATATCGTAGTAAAAAAATAATATAAATACATTTACGGAGTGGAAGAAACATGATCATATCTTATTTAAAACAAAAAACAAATGAAAAAGGTTCTGCTAGTATTGAGTTTTTGGCAATGATTCCTTTTGTTTTTTTATTAATGGTCATGCTCTGGCAATTTCTTATAGGTGCTTACGCCTTGATAACTGCTCAATCTGCTGCAAACGAAGCAGCCAAAGTTTATTCAACGACTGAAAACCAAGCTGAAGCTGCATCTGCTGCAAGTAAGATTGTGGATGCAACGGGTGATAGTATCAAACTTAATAATAGTAGAACCTTTATTTCATCGGGTTCAGATAAACAATTCATCTCTTCAGTAGGGGTAGATTTAGAATTGGTATTTTTACCTTCTGAGCTTTTTAGCGGAGGAACACCCACTATTCCAATTGATGTTGACGTTAGCAGCAGGGTGATAAAATGAGTAAGCAGTTTTCAAATGAAAAAGGTAATATTGCACTTCTGACCCTTGGTTTAATGAGCGTTATGATTATTATGTTTCTATTCCTTACGAATTTCGTAAAAGTTTTCTCAATAAAAGAACAAGCTTCAACGAATGCTCAGCAAGCTAGCTTGGCAGCTACTTCAATTGTTTACGAAGAAGTAGATGAGGCGATTGATGAATATGAAATGACGCTCATTGCAAACGGTAAGGAAATTCTTGAAGGAGAAAGTCTAAGTGAGAGAATTAACAAACGTCAGGAACAATATTCAGACCTTAATCAAAATGAAGCACATATTAAAGCAGTAGATGAAGTGTTAAGTGAAGAGTTATCTGGAAATGGAATTGACACTAAAATCTTAAACGACATACTCATAGAGAATCTCACTAGTAGTCAAACCATTGAAAGTCTGAAATATGAAGTAAGCGAAGTTATTTCTAGCAATAAAGGGACGGTAGCCAATTCCGAGATCGTTTTCATGGATGAATCACAGATAACGGTTAAAACATCTTCGAAATATAAAGCACTAAAGTTTGATAGTTTTATCCCTGATGATCAAAGAGATATTAACCAAACTGGAACGGGTCCTGAAATTTCCTTTTTTGAATATTTAGATGGTTGGTCTGATATTACGATTGAGCTTAATTAGGGGGGAACAGTATGTCAAAAAGTGAAAAAAAATGGCGACGTATTTATATCGCTCTATATATCTTCGTATACGGAATTTATGTTCCTTATAATCTACTTATGTGGCTTGGTGGAGAAGAAGGGTTCCCGATTGCTATGTTTCCAATAGCTATAGGTTTACCATTTATGAAGAAGAACCATATCAATAGCATACGAGAAAAAGAACAGAACGTTTAAACAGAGGGATGAGAAAATTGTCATCTCTTTTTTTTGGAATTTAATCGTAATTTTATTGTAATTCTGCTTATTTTGTTTTGTAATCTGCTCTATGGGAGGGATTTATAACTGCTTATGTATAAGAAATTAAATATCTTTCTAGTAATAACTCTATTCTCTATTATTCTAGTTGCCTGTAACAATCAAGAAGAAGCTGAACACCAACAGGATAGTTCAAAGAGTAACGAAGAAAAAAGCACAATGAATAAAAGAAATAAAAATGAGGTAAATAAATTAAAAGATGTTCCAGAACCGTCTAAAAGCTTAGATGAAGTTTTGAATTATCCAGTCGGAAGGTTTGCTGGACTTAATTTTAGAGCTTCAGATGAAGATAAAAAAAGGGTACTTAAGACATTTAACGAATTTCCGAAACTCACAGATAATACGAATGAAGAAGTATTGTATAAATATTGGGCAAACATGGTTGCTCTATACCATGAAGAATATCCAAGTCCAGATAAAGTTCTAGAGGATATTAAAGTACAATCTTTTGGGAATCCAGAACTAGAAGATGAAAGATATCATTTTAAAGAAAATTTAAATGTTGAAATTATCTTAGATGCAAGTGGAAGTATGGGTGGGAAAATAGGTAATAGAACTAAAATGGAGCTTGCAAAAGAATCAATTAAAGATTTTGCCTCTAACCTGCCTGAAGGTGCAAATGTTGCGCTACGTGTGTACGGGCATAAAGGAAGCGGAAGTGACGCAGACAAAGTACTTTCATGCGGTAGCTCTGAATTGGTTTATTCTATGCAAAAGTATAATAATGAGAGCTTTAATGCATCATTAGACAAGTTTCAGCCAGCAGGTTGGACTCCTATTGCGTTAGCGTTAAATGAATCTCAAAAAGACTTGAGTAAGTATGATAGTAAAACAAGTACCAACATTATATATCTGGTTAGTGATGGAATTGCAACTTGTGATGATGACCCTGTTGATGCAGGAAAATTACTTGCAGGCTCTAATATTCAGCCGATTGTAAATATTCTTGGCTTTGATATTGATCATGAAGGACAAAAACAGCTTATGCAAATTGCTGATGCATCAAATGGGACTTACTCCTCTGTTAACAATGGTGAACAATTAACTGAGCAACTTGATAAAGCAAAAAAAATGGCAGAGTCTTGGGAAGAATGGAAAGAAGGCGCGAACAGGGAAGCCAAGAGTCAGTATTTTGATCAAGAATTTGATATTCTCTCATTCTCTAATGACTTTGCTGAAGCATATTTAAGAGAAAATAATAATTATCGATATACCATCAGACATTTAAGGGATGAGGGGAAAATTAGTAAAAAGAGTTGGAGATATTTAGATGATAAACGAATAGAACGTTTTGAAAGAATGAAGCAATATAGACGAGACAATAAAAAGCAGTTGGAGTCTATAAATGAAGATAATCTAAAAAAAGTTCAAGAAGAATTAAAGAAGATGGAAAATAAAAAGTCTAATTCTTAGGGGTGAGGGATTTCCTTTTTACCTTGTTCGGAATTACTTTAGGTCTGCCTATGATGAAGAAAAATCATATACACAGCATTCGTGAAAAGGAGCAAAATAAAAAACCTAATAGTTAATTCTAGGAAATAGGATCTTTTAAGGAGAGGAAATGACAACAGATAATAACGTGAAAAAATACAAAAAATTTCTAGAAACAATCGATAAGACGAATTATTTAATTGCTTATAAAGATAAATATTATAGTGTGATAGGTTATTTTAAATTTGGAATAACAAAAGGGTACTTAATTTTAAATAAAGATGGAAGTGTATGTGCAAGACAACAATCAATACAGCCTTTTAAAATGTTTATGATATTTAATTCGTATATGCTTAGTTTTACAACTGTTGGATTAGAAGAGATAAATAAACCTACAGGGGCATTTCAAGACACCATAAAAATATTGCACAATTCTTTAACCATGAACCAAAGAATGAAAGATAAGGTAACACATGTTACTTTTGTATTAGAGAAATTGGATAAAGGGTTTAATAGACTAAGAGAAATTTACGAAGAGGTTAAACGAGTATTTAATATTGAAGTAAAGGCAAAGAGCATTTTAGATGAAGAAGTTGTAAATCGAATTTCTGACTTAATGACGGAATTCACTGAAAGACAATATGAACACCTATATCTGCAAATTGGATTAAAAGAAACATATGCAGCAATTCTCAAGATAGGCCATAAGGATATTAAAGATTACCAGGAAAAAAAACAAATCAAAGAAATGCAAAAACTGTTAAGGTATTTGGTTGAAGATGAATACCAGACCAATTTAAAGAAAAGTATAATTGAATTTGAAACTAATATTCATGGAAAACAAACCTCTTTTTATACCGAACATCATGAACATTGGAAAGAGAAGCTTATTTCAAATATCAATGAAAAGATGGAAAACAACTTTAAAAATGATATCCTCACCATGCTAAGGAATTAATTTGCAGGTTTGATGCCAAGTTACGTAATTAGAAACTATTTCAAACTAAATTCGTAATAATTATTACCCTATAGGATTTGCAAAAGAGATGGAAATCCCATCTCTTTTCTTTTTAACAACAAAATAGAAGAAATGAAATAGGAGTGTGAAAAGTGATCAGCAAAGTAGATAGATGGAAAAAGAACTATCTGTATATCTTTATTGTATTTTATGGGGCAATAATGCCGCTTTCCTTTTACCTCTTTAAACAAGGTTATACATCCCTTTTTTATGGTTTGGTACCAATTGCTGTCGCGCTTCCGAGTGTTAGAAGAAACCATTTGGGACTTCTTGAAAGAAAAGAAGAAAGTATGAAACGTATTAGGTAAAAATATTTAACAAAGGAGTGCAACAAATGAAAAACAAACTAACCAATTCTCTTCTGCTTCTCATGGTTTTGACACTAACCGCCTGTACATCAGACCAAATCCCATCTGCCAAACCTGAACAAGAAGAGAAAAAAGACAAGTACACGACACTTGCTGAAAAAGCGAACAATGAGGACAAATTAGAGAAACTAGAACTTCTTCCATACGCAGAAGAAGTGGAAGCAACGTTATCCAGTCCTAAGTACAAAGAGTTTACGGCAAACTCAACGGTACTCATTAAAGGGAAGGCGAAAAAGTATAACAGTTTCAAGTCAGACCATGTATGGATCAAAGTAAGAAGTGATGAAGATGGGCCGAACGGTCGGGACTTCAGCTATTACGCTCCTTTAAAAGAAGGTAAGTTTGAACAGAAGATTCAGCTGTTTAATGGGAAGGGGAATTATTCTGTCAAAGTGAGTGTACCGAGCGATTCGGCGGAAGATTACTATTACGATATTGCCTCATTTGATGTAGAGAACGTAAACCCTGAGGTCAAGAGAGATATTGCTTATACGAAGAACGCATTTGAATATGATTTAAAGTTAAAAAATTCCATAAATGGGTATATGGAAAGAGATGGGTCTTTTGAGATAGAGGGTGACGTTGCTGATTCCAGTGTTGAACAGCTCATGGTTGAGCTTAAGAAAGAAAGTGAATCTACTAAAATTATGATTCCGGTTGAGAATGGGAAGTTCGCACATAAAATCCCTCTTTATTATGGTGCGGGTGTTCATGAGGTACAGATTATGACGCCTAAAGAAGGATCGACCGACTTTTTTACGGATGCGGCTCACTTATATGTAAAGAATTTATCTGGTGAATCCTTTGAACCTGTGAAGTATTCCTCTGCTTACGAAGAAAAAGGCTTTAAGCTTGAGACGCCAGAAGTAGGCGGTGAGAAAGCGGATCTGACATACAAGATTAAAGGAAGTATTGATCCAAAAGGTGAGGATGCGAACAAGACGAATGTCGTTTTCGTTCAGACAGAGAAAGACGACCTTAAAGCGATGTACGCAATCCCAGTTAAGAACAATAAGTTTGACGGAGAGTTTTTCCTACGTTTTGGACCTGGGAAGTACGATGTGTCCATAATGGCACCAGAATTTCAAAAAACTAATGGATACATGCAGTACTTTGTTGGTGTAGCAAATTTCGCAGTTGAGAATACAAACACGAGTGATCAACGATTTACCTTACCATCTAGAGGTATTCAGTCGGATGCTCCTGAGATTAAGAAATTAGCAGCGCAACTAACAAAAAATAAAAAGACCGACAAAGAAAAAGCACTAGCAGTATACGAGTATGTCGCAAAAAACGTGAGCTATGACGTAGACAAGCTAAACAATCGTACGTTTGAGTTTGATGACAGTGCGTTAAAAACGTTGGACGAAAAAGAAGGCGTTTGTCAGGACTTTGCGTATTTAGCGATTGCTCTTTTACGTGCAAGTGGTATGGAAGCGCAGATGGTAACAGGGTTTGCTGGGCAGAATCATGCGTGGGTAGAGACAAAGGTCGACGGACGCTGGTTAACGATGGATCCAACATGGGGATCAGGTTATCTGCAGAACAACAAGTTCGTTCCAAAGTTCACCATGGAATACTTTGATCCAAAACCAGCAGAGTTTCAGAAAACACATACCAAAAAAGAGGTGGAATTTTAAGAATTAATGATAACAATTAAGAGTTTGCCGGACCATATATTAAATATTGCCAAAGGATTTCAGGAGAATAATAAACAAATTCATGTTTTTCCTTCCTTACTAGATATTGAAGGCGATAGATACTATTATTTTAAATTCTCCCCTAAACGAGGACAGTTAATAGTAAGAGAAGATGGAGCGGTTTTAACTATTAATCAAGTAAAAAAAGCTTTTGTATACGGAGTGGTTTATAACACTTCATTTGAAAATATTACTAAATTTGGACTTGAATGGGTTGAAAGTGGTACTTTACAACGCTATCAAAAGCTATGCCGAATTTTAACGAAACTGTCTTCAACTATTCATCAACAAGCACCACAAGAGGTTATTAATAGCCTTACCAATTTCAAAGAATGTGCAGATGAGATTATTAAAGAACAGAAAAATATAGAGTTTGTAGTAGGAAAAAGTTTTGAGTTGGCTTCAAAAACGAATGATTTAGAACTTGTCACAATGGATGACTGTATACAAATGCGTAAATACAATGAAAGTATGGTTAGGTCTGCTTTTAGACAGAATGAAGTGCAGTTAGAAACAGAAGAAGATAGAGCGCGGGTGTTTAAATATATTTGGACTAAAAAGTTTTCTTATAATTTAAAGTTACTTCCTATCCTCGTCCAACTTTTTCCATATAAGAACCACATGAGAACAAGTCAAACCATTGGATCGGATGAAATGGAGAGTATCAAAATTATGATATCCAAAGATTTAATTATTGAGCAATCCGAAGATGCTCTAGCAGCTTTAAACACTTTAAGAAATCCATCTAATTAGTTTAGTGTGGTTAATTGCACTTATCCAAAAAATAAAAACGATGGACACGTGTTTATGTTCTTCTATATCTATTAGTATACGGCTAGTCCCACCGTTAAGTTTGATTCTCTATTTCATATTAATAAAGATTTTTAATAATGTGCATGGAGAATAATGCTTCAAGGGAAAGTACTTACTTGTTAAGGAGATGAGTCATGGCTATTGAAGCAAATTTTAAAAAACATAAGCGGTTCTTAGAGACTATTGAAATAGCAAAATACAATGTTGTTATTCATGATAGTTTCTATAAATTTTGCGTATACAATAAATTTGGCAAGGCAAAAGGATATCTAGCATTACAAGCCAATGGAACGGAATGCCGAAGAGATGAAGCCATAGACCCTTATTACTTATTCTTAAAATTTAATTCATATCTCACAGGCATTGTTTATCAAGGTAGAGAGGATATGAATAAACCTACAGCTGTATTTAAAGACACTATAAATTTATTAGAAAAAATTAAACCTTTTGTACAATCTAACTCAATTCACGTGAATAATGCTGTTTCAAAAATTACAAATCTAGATAATGGATTTTTAAGATTTAAGACATTACATGATGATGCACTAAAATTATATGATGAAGTGATTAAACTAGGAGAGTTAGAGAAATCAAATGTAGATAAAGTAGACTATCTAATGAATGAATTTTCTATTCAACAATATAAGAATCTATACTTACAACTTAGCATGAAAGAAGATTTTACTGCATTAACTCAAGAATTAAAAAACTATAACAGTAGTGGGAAAGATAAAGAGAATATAAAAAAAGCATTAGATATCTTCAGTTTTCTAAGTGGGAAAAAATATATAGATGATATCTATGAAAACTTAAAACAGTTTGAGGTAGATGAACAAGGAAATAAGATGGTTTTTTATGACCAATCCAACGATTGGGAAGCTAAGTTTATTGAGATCACAAACAAGAGGAGCAATAAAGACTTTGAAATTGAAGCTTTGTCTATGTTAAGAAACTAATTGTTTAATGGTTAGGGGGGCAAAGGACTTGCCTCGTATAGAAGCAAATCTGATTGCTAGGTGAAAAAAAGTAACAAAAATACCTACGAATTCGCCAAAGACCCTTTCAAATCTTTAGGAGATGAATTATGTCAATAGAAGCAAATTTCAAACAGTATAAACGCTTCCTAGAAAAAATAGATATAGCAAAGTATACAGTTATTTGTAATGACTCTCGTTTTCGCGTAGCGGCCTATAACAAATTAGATAGTACAAAAGGTTATTTAGTTTTACGTGAGGATGGAGATGTCGCCTCCAGAGATGAAGCAATTCCTCCGTATAGAATGTTTATTGCATTTAACTCGTATATGTTTGGTCTTTATGAACAAGGACAAGCAGAAAGTAATAAACCGACAGCGATTTTTAAAGATACGATAAATCTTTTAAATGAAATTAAACCGTTTGTTACAGCAAGTAAAGATGACATTGAGATTGCTATTAAAAATATTCAAGAATTAGATAATGGTTATAAAAGAATTAAAGAAATACTGCCAGAAGCGATGAAAATCTTTAATGAAATGATGAAAGAAGGCATCTTAGATCAAACTGTGTTAGAAAATATATCATCACTAATGGAAGAATTCACTTGTCTTCAGTATAAGCATCTATATATTCAGATAAGGGCGAAAAACCAATTCGTTAGCATTTCTACAGAACTTAGTACAGTTTTGAATAAATTAAGTGGTGAAGAAAGAAAAATAGCAGTAAAAGCTGAAGATGTATTCAAATTCTTAACGGAAGAAAAATATCAATCTGGATTAAGAAAAAGTTTAATAGATTTTGAAAAAGATCCTCAAGGTGATCAAATTCCTTTTTTCGAGCGTTCTAATTGGCAAGAAGCATTAAACCAAAATTCGGATGATAAAAATGATATTTTGTTCGAAAAAACATTATTGTCACAGCTTAGAAATTAATTAAGAACTGTCTTTCTATAGATAAAAAGCATTGGAAACTTTTAATTTGTTTATTCAACTAAATTCTTATTTGCAAGGGTTATATACCCATGCTCTTGCAAAAAAGGTATAAAAGAAACTACTAAGAAGGGAATTTGTTATTAAATGAACAAATCTAGTAATTTATTTGCTGTCATTTTTATCGTTCTACTTCTTCTATTAACCGCATGCTCAACCGAAAAAACAGCATCAAATACTGATGAAAAGAAAAAAGAACCGAAAAAAGAGACGGTTGAAAAAGCGCCTACTGATCCTGAAGAGATGGTGAAACAGGGTGCGGGTAAGTATAACGAGAAGGTAAAAGATCTTGAAGGTGATGCTCTTGATCAAGAGATAAACAAAATCACAAAGAACTATCCTAAAGGTATGAAGGCTGAGGAAGCCTATAACCGAATTGTTGCTGAGTTCGCTGCCAATCATCAGCCGGGTTTTCAGGAGTTAGAGGACTTTGACATTACGTTTGAAGAAGTAGAGGCTTATGAGAAGTATCAAGAAGAAAGTGAAGACGGAGAGGAAAAGAAGGAAGGTCCTCTTAATGTGGCAATTCTTCTAGATGCAAGTGGTAGTATGGCAGGAAAGGTAACAGGAACGGATAAGATGACGGCGGCAAAAGAAGCGTTGAAGAAGTTTGCAGGTGGATTGCCTGATGATGCGAACGTCATGCTGCGCGTCTATGGACATAAAGGAAGTAATGATGATAAAGACAAAAAGGTTTCGTGTGAAAGTACGGAAGTTATGTACCCTTTAGGCGCTTATAATGAAGGAACTTTCCAACAATCTCTCTCTAAATTCAAGCCAACAGGTTGGACACCACTCGCAGCTTCCATTGAAGCGGCTGAAAAGGATCTACAAGGAAAAGAAGGAAATAACGTCATTTACATCGTGAGTGATGGAATTGAGACATGTGACGGAAATCCTGTAGAAGCGGCGAAAAAGTTACACGAGTCGAATATCAAGGCAGAAGTCAACATTATCGGCTTTGATGTAGATAACGAAGGCCAGCAACAGCTAAAAGCAGTAGCAGAAGCGGGTGGAGGCGAATTTCAATCGGTTTCTTCTCAAAAAGAATTGTTTGATGAAGTTGATTCTAACTGGTCGAAGGCGATGCACGATGCCAGCATCAACTGGAGTTCATCGATGGATTCATCAAGCGTAAATTGGAGTAGTTCGGGTAAAGGTCATTCTATGGGTAAAGTGTATTCAAAGATATTGGATAGCATTTCCGATGAATTTGAGTTACTTCGCACTGTGAAAAGGGCTCTATACGATAAAGAAAAGATGTCTGATGGAGAATTTGAAAAGTTGGACAAACTACTTTTAGAACGATATACAACGCTTAGAGAGTACAGCTCCCAAAAACATGAAGCTAGACAAGAAGAATTAAATCAAGAAACAGACAGAGTACTTAAATTAATTGATGAATACGCAGAAGATGCCAGAGTAGAATAGGGGATTGAATCTTGAGTAAATTAAAGTTTTTATTAATAATTACAAGTATCGTGATGATTGTTTCTGGTTGTAGTAGTAACGAATCAACGAGCAATAAAGGAAATCAGAAACAAGAAAGTAAAAGTGAAAAAGAATCCGTTAAAGTCACAGATAAAAAAGCAAATGCACCTAAAGACCAAGGTGAATATGAAGTATGGTTTGAAGGAGAAGCAGATCGTAAAGGAAAGCTGATAACGGTTAAAGGGCAAACGAACCTTATTCCCAACTCTAACCTATTAGTTACGATGGATAGTGTAGAAGATACTTTAATTGGTGGTTCGGATAGAGTGCAGGTTAGTGAAGATGGTACTTTTGAAACAGATTTAAAAATACCAAAAAGCACTGAAGGTTTAATTGAAGTGAAAATAGAATTCGATCCTCATTCCGATAACCAACCAATCAAAGATCACTATGGAGAAAACGGTGAAAAATTGAAAGGTCCGTTTGTCAGGTTACAAGAAGAATCAGATATGCAGCAGAACATCACTCTTTTAACCCTTGAAATTCCTCAAGATGAATCGAATGCTTCTGCTAAAATAAAGAAGCCAGAGTGGGATAAGCCTGAAGATTATGGTACACCTACTGTTCGATTAGACGAACCGGACATTCAACAAGATGATAAATATCTTTATATAGAAGGAAAGTCAAATCTGTTAGAGGGAACAAGACTAAAAGGGAGCTTGGATATTCCGAATTATATTGTCTCAGGATTAGCTGATGTGGCTGATGTTAATCCCGACGGATCATACAAGTTAATCATAGAAAAACCTTCAAGCATAAACAAATTGAAGGATGTTAAAGAATACGAAGTGGTTTTGAGTGTGAGCCCGGCGGAAAGCCAGTGGAAATCAAACTTAGAAGTATACGGCGTAAATGGCGAGAAGTTTATGGGTGATTACGTCGTCGATCAAAATGGAAGAAAAGAGATTGAAAAGAGGCTTTCAATCTCAGAATAAAAAGTAGCCCGATGATCTTCTAGGTTATCGGGCCTTTTATTATGTTTAACAACCACCCAAATAGAGAAAAATGAAGAGAGAGAAAGGCGGGACACATACATGAGCTATGAAGATTTAGCATTACATACAGATAAGTACCAGATTAATATGATGTACGCCCATTGGAAAAACGGCACGCACAACAATATTCGCGTATTTGAAGCCTTCTTCCGAAAGAACCCCTTCAAAAGCGGCTATGCTGTATTTGCAGGACTCGAGCGAATCATTCGTTATTTGGAGCATCTTCATTTTACAGAGGAAGATATCGACTATTTAAGAACACAAGAAGAGCACTATGAGGAACCTTTCTTAGAAGAGTTAAAGAACTTTAACTTTTCGGGAGAATTATTCTCTGTAAAAGAAGGGACGGTCGTGTTTCCAAATGAGCCGTTAATCCGCATAAAGTGCCGTGTATTTGAAGCGCACTTGTTGGAAACAGCACTGCTTAATTTTATGAACTATCAAACTTTAATCGCGACGAAAGCGGCTCGGATTCGGTATGTTACTCCTGATGATCAATTGATGGAGTTTGGAACACGTCGTGCCCAAGAAGCTGATGCCGCAATATGGGGTGCACGCGCCGCATATATTGCAGGCTTTAATGCAACATCAAATATGCGCGCCGGAAAGCTATTCGGTATTCCGACAAAAGGAACACATGCACACGCGTGGGTTCAAGATCATGATTCAGAAGAAGAAGCGTTTGAACGATTTGTAGAAGCTCTGCCTAATCAAAGCGTTTTACTGGTTGATACGTACAATACGTTAAAAAGCGGAGTACCGAACGCCATAAAAGTTGGGTTAAAGATGAAAGCGGCGGGTAAATCACTTAAAGGAATTCGTCTGGATAGTGGTGATCTAGCGTACCTATCCATTCAAGCTCGTAAAATGTTAGACAAAGCGGGCCTCACCGATGTCGAAATCGTAGCGAGTAACGACTTGGACGACGATGTGATCTCTGATTTAAAAGCACAAGGTGCAAAAATCACTTCTTGGGGAATTGGTACGCAACTCATTACCGCATCAGACCAACCGGCACTCGGAGGCGTTTATAAAGTTGTAGCTAAATATGAAAACGGAGAATTCGTACCCACAATCAAAATATCATCTAATGTAGAGAAAATCACAACACCTGGATATAAAAAGGTCTACCGGATCATCAACTCAAACGGAAAAGCAGAAGCGGATTACATTGCGATGGATGAAGAAGTACTTCCTAAAAAAGATATAAAACTATTTGATCCGGTGCACACATACAAAAGCAAAGTGGTTTCTTCTTTTACTGCCGAAGAATTGCTACAACCTGTTTATATAGAAGGAAAGCTTGTATATGACCTTCCGAACCTCGAAGAAATTCGGCGCTATCATCAGGAACAGCTTGGTCTTTTTTGGCCGCAACACTTACGTAGATTGAATCCACAAGAGTATTTTGTCGATCTATCTGTTCAAGTATGGAAGACGAAAAACGACCTTTTAGAGAAGTATTCTTTATAGCGAGCAAACCTCTTTTCGACACGAAAAGAGGTTTTTTAATAAAATCTTTAAAAAAGCGTTGACGGGCGTCCGTATCGCTGATATAGTAATAAACGTTGTTGCTTTTCTTACATAACGTTCGACAAAAACAAACATAAACTTTTTAAAAAAGTTGTTGCTTCGAAAGAAGATATGTGGTAAGATAGTTTTTGTCGCTGCTTTAAGAGAGTGATGCGATAAAGAAAAAAGTTCTTTGAAAACT
>NZ_JARMFC010000033.1:0-58039 GCF_036213205.1 Fictibacillus nanhaiensis | reverse complement strand
GGCTCGGCCGCACACGCACCCGATTGTAGAATAACGGGTTTACTTCAGCGATGCAAAATGTGAAAACAGTAATAATCTTTTAATAAATCGCAAATTATTAACAGTTAGATTAAGATTAAACCACATCTGCTTCTTTTTTTAAAACCTTTTTCATAACATTGGTAAGAATTTTAGCAAGTGAATTGGCATGCCAAAACGCATCGTGACAATATTTATTGTCATTTTGCTAAAACCTATGCGAATTGGGGTGCTAATTTATACATAAAATGACCATAAACGTTGATATAACAACAAAAATAAGCACGCTAATTCATATGCGAATTAACGTGCTATTTGTATAACTTTTTTCTCTTTTGTACTCCAAAAGAGAATCCGTTAGAATTACGCTCTCTCTCTTTATCATGATTCACCCCCATCGGGGTCAGTGCAAATCACAAACAAAATTTTTGTTCACGATTCACTCTGATCTGTCAGTTTAAATCCTTCTTTTACATCTGATATCCACTCAATACGTCTTAATACAGAAGGCAAAAGGATCAAGCAACGTGTTTTGAGTCGCAATAAATCCATCGTTAAAGCCATTCATTCGAACACAAACTGTTACTTACACACCTATAAAGCTAAAGAGGAGTATGAAATATGTTAGTATCAAGGTTATTATCCTTGTCCCTAATGTCCTACAGAGAAGATAGGATTGACTCTCCATTGTCAGTTCTATCTTCTTCTATTTGTCCTCTTTTGATTGTGCAAAATTGTTAGAAAGCAAAAAATATGAACACATGATTTACACTGGTATGGATGTTTTTTTCATCCAATATATGTATCTACTTCTTTCTAGAATTATCTGCTCTCTAACAAGCTCTTGACTCTAGCTAGATATTTCTCCCTTTCTTCACTCGTTAGTCCTTCCGTTGGAATTTGTTTTAATAATTCATCGATATCTTCTTTTTTAAAGTCCCTATATGCAATTTCCGAAACTTTTTCACTCGCTCGAATCATCCCGCTCAATCGTTTTTTAATCAATCCTTTGGAGAGATCGTTTCCGCTATACCGATGATGCCAATCTAAGATAAACTCTCTTGTGACCACACAGATTAATTTTGATCGATTGCCGTGTATATAATCTTCAATTTCCCTTTCATTTTGGTGGGCGATATAGTGACGTACTCCGTTCATGATAAATAACCAATGGATATGCTTTATATCTTTATCAAGAATGGCCCTTGTACACCCTTTTATAAAATCTTCTTCACCTTTGGAGATTCTCTTTTCCATCCCATCCCTCCTCAACATTACAATATATGGGATATTTCGACTAAAAATGACAAATTCCTTTAAAAAAATAACTTTCGATGGTAATAAAAATTGATAAGTAATTTTTTAATTTTCGCTAACATGTGAAATCAATGATTGTAAATAGTTGTGCCGAATTTACACATAAGAATAAATAAACAAAGCATCCCTTGAGTGACTAGGTCAAGGGATGCTTTGCTACCAATAGAGACGAAAGGTTGCTTTTAATGTATGCTGTCAATCTCAGAATGTTGAAAACAATTTTGCATTCGGAACAACATATATAAATGTTGTTATTGGTAAGGCGATATAATATCAACTTATTAGGCTAGGATTGCTTTTAAGTTCTTTTAGCAATGTCCTAGCACCTTCAGAACTCAAGACTAACTTACCACCGGCATACTCAAGATTTGTTTCACTTACTTTTCCTGTAACCATGCATGGTCTGACCGCATTAAACTTCTTTATGATAATAGAATCATCCTCCATGAAGATCTCAATCTCATCAGATATCTCTATGTTATACTTTTCTCTTAACGAAATAGGTACCGTTATTCTCCCCAACCGATCGACGACTTTCACGATGTTTGTTTGCTTAATTTTGGCAAAACACCTCCATCAGTATTCTCTATACTCTATATCGGTATAAGGTCGTTTAGATTGATTAATGAACGTACGAAATCTAACTAAAAAGCAAGGATATCTTTAGAATCCCTGCTTTATATTCTAGTACCTATGTTCAGTATTTGGTCGGTCTTCTCTTGCGCTAAGTATCGCATGAATCTTCATGTCTTCAATGTCTAGTTCATCCATTTCTTGCTCTATCTTATCTCTTTCTTTCCCCTCTAATTCCCACATTAACCCTAAAAGTTGAGTAAGCTGCACCTGGATGTTTTTACTTCTTTGAAGCAACTCCGTATCACTTAGATGCTGATAATCTTCCAATCTCACTTCATGAACTCTGTTCTTCATGTTATCTTCTCCCTTCTTTGATGAAGAGAAAAAATCATGCCACGAAAAGAAGTGTCAAGGGACATGAAGTTTGTGCAAGTTTTGGCTTTATAAAAGTTCACAAAGTTTGCTGAAAGCGGTTAGCGACAGGCATCCCTTTACGCTTTTTATGAGTGTATGTTTAATCTAGGAGAACAAAGAAGAGTTCGTTTGTTGGTTTAGAGATTTTCTAACTTCTCAGCAGATGTTTAAGAAAATGTTTGCCAAAATGGGTTATGAATTAGCACAGATCGATTTAGAGCTTGAGAATAATCTAATTATCTTAGAAGAATTAATGAAAGGTGAGTTTTTTATGAAAGGAGGAAACATTGAGCAAAAAAATTAACGATTAACAAATGATACCATACGCATAACAAAGCCACACTAGTTTCCATTTTCCTAGTGTGGCTTATTAAGGTCTATTCACGAATCTCTAATTAACTTATGATGACAATTGTCACATACTAATCATCAATATAATGATGCATAGAACCAATAAGACCATCAATCTAACTAACATAACTATTTCACGTCTATTATTCATTCATAAAACCTCACTCATCGTAGACCATATACTATCACATTCTGTTTTACTCGTGGCATATGAAATAGTAGAATAATTGGTTAACGAATCGTGATATTCAAAGTAACCTATACGCAGTAATCTATGAAATGTTGAATACTTAATGAGTGGACATGTGATTAGAATGATCTTGTTATTATCTTTGGTATTTTAACCGGTTGCTAGGATGAGGAGATACTTAAAGATACAAAACTTACAACAGCTGAAGGTATAGACTGTAAAAAGACGGAAAAGTAAAAACTAGCGTAACCGTTCGTGCCTCGACCTGTGAATGATGTCCTTGTAATAGATTCAAAATGACGGCGTTTGAGGTTCAATAGCTGTATATTGGTATCTGCTCTCAAGGCCACACGGCACGTGAGCAATCCCTTAACACTTCATCTATCTAAAGTTCATCCTCTCCATTTAGATTTACAATACAATGGATTAATACTAAATTATTAGAGGAAATCTATAGAATAAATGTTGTTAAAGCCACCACGAAAAATGGTAGTAAAAAGAGCGTTAAAAACACTACCACCATCTTCCAATTATCTTTTATCTGCAGAAAGTCCCTTTTAGCTTTGTTCTTGTTTTTAAAAGCCCATATGATTATTCCCAACCAGTAAAGCATTAATAAAAAATATTGTTCCATAATATCACCTCTAATCGTATAAGATGCCCTAATAAACAAAAAGTGTACTGAAGTTTGTTGAGCACGGACTTACCTTATTATAAATTCATTGATTGAATCTCAAAGAAAAAGAGCGTTAATCCCTAAAGATCAACGCTTTTATTAATTATGTTTGGAACAACTCTCCGCTTAATGCATCAACGTATCTTTTGGCTGATCGTTGTACTGTCTCTGCAGCATTTTCTTTAATCACTCGATTAAATGCATCATAGATGCGAGTGAATGTTAGTTCTTCCATTCGCTGAGCGATCCTCTCAACCGTAGCACCTGGTAAAGGAATAAAGTTAGGATAACTGTACATGAAGCTTACCCATTCTCGGTCCGCTACGATACGTACGATATCTCCACAAAGAAGAACACCTTGTTGGTGGTTTCCGTCTTTCCATTCTAGGATAGTGCCTCCTTTAAAATGACCACCGATTCTCTGTAGAACGATGCCTTCCCTGAGTTCGAGTGTATCACCTGACCAGAAAACGATTCTTTCACTCGTTCTCGTTACCCACTTCTTATCATCTTCATGTATATAGAGAGCGGCATCGAATGTTTCAGCCCATTCTACTTGAGTGGAATAATAATGAGGATGTGATAACGCGATCGCATCGATACCACCCAGTTGCAGAATGGCTTTTGTCGTATCTTCATCTATGTAACTCACACAATCGCATAATACGTTATATCCATTATCCTTTACGAGATATGCTGTTTGGCCGATTCCAAAACTCGGAGTCGTCTGAACCCGATACAGGTTCTCTTCTTCGATACTCACTTCCGTTTTATAAGTACCACTTTCCGCCATATCTTCTAACGTGGTCCAAGACTGTCCTTTGGAACTTACATACTGTCTTTCTTCCCCACAGATGGAACATGAAGTTGGTTCATGTACAGAACTCTCATATTGAACCCCACACGTCTCACTAATATAGTTATGCATAATACTCCCCCCTTCAGCTTCAATAAGACACCATCATACGTTGAAAACCAACACCCCAACCAAGGGATGATATTTCAAGTCTCCCCTCGTTTTTATCTAATAACACGCCAAGCCCTGTCCACTCTCTGCACCCTTGAGGAGTTATCATCTCTAATACATGTTACCTTAAATATCTTGTTAAATATTGTTTTATTTAGAAAGCATCTTAGACCCTTTTTACTAAAATGTTTTTACTTTTTTAGATAAAAACAGGATGATTATACCTAATTTTGTAATAAATAGTATTTTATTAGAAAAATATGTTAGTATTCTTTTTGGCCCTAAATGCTACAAATCTATAATAGTTTAGGGACAAAAAATTAGTAGGTAAGAGGTAGAGAGGGGTTTATGTGTTGAAAAGATTTATGCAACTATTTTTAGCGATTGTACTAACACTATCAGTCGCAGGTGGAATTTCACCGACAAAAACAAGCGCTGCTAGTTTCATCTGGCCAGCGGGAGATAAAGATGATGTATCCTCCGGTTATGGTGAGCGTTGGGGCAAATTTCATCATGGAATTGATATTGCTATTCCTGGGACCGTTCCGATTAAAGCTTCTGCTTCTGGTAAGGTAAGATCATCCACATTCGGATCTCCAGGAAACTATAATGGATATGGGAATGTTGTTGTTATCACTCATAACATCGGTGGTAAGACTTACGAGACCCTATATGGTCACTTGCGTTCTCGTTCGGTCTCAGCTGGAGAAACAGTGAGTCAAGGTGAGATTATCGGCTACATGGGTAGCACGGGTAACTCTACAGGACAACATTTACATTTTGAGATTCATGATGGAACGTATAATGGTACTCAATCAAACTCAACAGATCCTATGAAATTATTAGGAACGGAGTTTGCGGACACGCCTCCATCCGATACGTTTAAAGTGATCAAACTTGATAGCGATCAGTTTGGTTTGTATTCTAAGATGGGTACGTATAAAGAATCATCAACTCCATATCTCGGCTGGACGTTTGTTGTAAAACAACAGCAAATCTACAACGGGGAACGTTGGTACCTTCTTGTACATGGAGATAAAGTATTCGGTTGGATCGCTGCTCATCAAACAAGTGAGTACGACAATCTACAAAAGAAATATCTAAATGAAGATGTGGATGCATATAACTACAACTTAGATGAAAAGATCATGACGCTAAACAGCACGGGGTATGTCTATGTTGCTAAAGAATACAGCGATAAGTATCTAGTTATCGCTCACAGCCAACCGATGTACATTGCTAAGAAACTCGTTAATTTTGATGGTCAATATACAATGCCATACAAAGCAGTAAAGATCACGAGTGATGCGTATGGTATCTACTCAACACCTGGTGTTTATAAAGAATCAAGTACTCCATACCTAAACTGGATCTTAGTTTCAAAAGAACAAACAACGTATAACGGACAAAAGTGGTACAAGCTCTCAAATGGAAGCACGGTTTACGGTTGGATCTCAGGAAACCAAGTACAAGAGCTTCCAATGAAAAGAATGGATCTAAGAGTGGATACCAAAGCGTATAACTACGGTTTTAAAGAAGAAATCATGACGTTAAACGGTGGCGGATTTGTCCTAGTGATTGGTGAAGGTAGCGACTATTACCACGTAGCCGCTCACAGCCAAACAATGTACATCAAAAAGACGCTTAAGGACTAATAGTAGGATATAAAGCTCAACCCGCTACCTCTAAAAGATAGCGGGTTTTTTCTCTGATATCACGTTTAATTTCATCTAAAGACTTAGCAATCCATATAATACTTCTTAAGTATCTTAAACCGTAAATACATTCATATCGATTAGATATATATTAAAATCTTTAATTAAATATAGATTTTTTCCTCTTCCAATTGCTTCATCGTAATCTAGTACATTATTGTCTTGATTTCTAACATTATACTTTACTAATTCATTTGTAGATAAATCATACATTGTCACTTCAGCTTTCCGATCGTAGTCATGACTAAATAGTACTTTACTTCCGTTTATTGCAAACGCATTGCACCCCTCTACCGGGATATCGTTATGTAGTTCTATTTTTTTATTTAAACCGATTTTCAAAAGTGGAAAACTGTCATAATAATACACATTGGTATCTTTTGAAGTTACATTCATTGCATAGCAGTCATACATGTATGGTATTTCTTTATTCTCACGAATAAAATTATTAAAGTCAAATATTACATGTCCATGACTATCAAAGCACTTTAATCTTGATCCAGAGGCTTCATCAAAATAACTGACCCAAATTTGTGAATCAGAAGTTGTTTGAACATTATTAATTCCATCCCCAAGCTCAAAATTTTTGATTACATTTTGTTGCTCGTCAAAAATAGTCGCATTTTTAATATACCCTTCATCTTCATCTGTTCTCGCACTTACAAGTAGCCACCCGCCATTAAATGGTTGAGCAAATTCAAATGAATGATCAACCAAAGGTAATTCCAGTTTAATTGTTTCCTTTTCTGTTGAATGATAAATAATATGTTTATACTTTGAATTAACTTCTTTTTCGAATAGTACAATTACATTATCATTATGATCAATGTTAATTCTAAAAAAATCAATAGAACTTTCAAGTTTTTTAACATTCAGTAAGTGTGTAGCTTTTATAGTTTGCATAATTAATGTCCTTTAATTTCTAGTCGTAATAATACAGGTGTAATAATAACATCATCCGAATACTTGAGCAGCAATTCCATATAGCTTCGTTTCTATTTGGCATTGTGACTGAATTCTTGATCATGATGGGGGCTGGTTCACTTTTTTAAAACCGCAGGTACCTAGGAACGTAATGAACTCAGGGTGACCTGTTGGTCTTTTCCAATGCAACTACTAGAGGTAACTCTTTTCCATCAATCGTTTTACCCAAGATATTGAGTAACTAGAATCTTCTGCTCCGTGCTGCTTTAATATTCGTGCGATTCCTTCAGGTTCAGAATTAGATTTAGGAATTTCGATCATACATTCAATCCGTAGACTCTCTAAGTATCTATGACTTAATCTTTGTAAAGCATCCTGTCTTTTCTTCTTAGTAGCTAACTCAAACAACACTCTATCTTGGATTCTTTTTGTAAGAAACGATTTAACGATTACTTCCTCAATTTGTTAGTTCACGTTACACCTCCTAATAATGAGATAACAACTATGGTGTTGCAGAATTTAAAACTGAAAACGGACTATCGATTCCTTACCGGTCGCCATATCTTTAACTTGATAATGATTATTTAGGACTTCTTCTTCACCGATAATAATCACGCAACGAATCTTTTCCTTATTTGCTTTCTCCAGAGCTTTTCCTAGCTTTCTATTACCCATTTCAGATTCAACTTTATACCCTTTCTTTCTTAGATCATTTGCTACTAATAACGCTTCTTTTCGAGTACCTATCGGTATAACATAATAATCTACATCCGTTCCTTCATTTAAACCGTTCTTGGCTAAACTTATTGCCGTATAAATGACATCTAATCCGAATGAAATTCCTACCGTTGAAAACTTATCATTCGTTCCTATAAGACCTCCAATCGCATTGTCATATCTCCCACCGCTCCCAATACTGGATTTAATAGATTGGTCAGCTAAGAAGATCTCATAAATGGAACCCGTGTATATCTCTAAGCCTCTCGCTAAAAAGGGATTAAAGACACATTGTTTATTTACCTCAAGATATTCAAGGTAGGTGTTTAATTCTAATAGTTCCTCTAAACCTTGCCTCACTTCTTCATTTTGATTAGAGAAAAATTTGAAGTAACTTACATGTGTGTTCGTGGGATCCATTAAAAACTGTTCGATCAAACCTACCGTTGATTCAGTTAAACCGAGGCCTTTAAGCTCTGAGACTACGGCATTCACTCCGACCTTTTCAAGTTTATCTAGTATTAACACGACACTATTAATGTTTTCAGTCTCCGTACCAAATATATCAAGCATACCGGTGAGTAATTTCCGATTGTTATATTGAATGGTTACATCTAACTTAAGCTTATCAAATGCATCTAAAGCCATAACCATTAACTCAGCTTCTGCAATCTGCGAGTCCACCCCTACAATATCAACATCACATTGCGTAAATTCTCGAAATCTGCCTGGTTTTATTGGACCGTCTCTAAACACTTTTCCGATCTCATAACGTTTAAATTGCATCTTAAGTGTTGGATTCATTGCGACCACTTTGGCAAAAGGTATAGTGAGGTCATATCGTAGGGCTAAATCTCTTTTTCCCCTATCCGATAACGTATACATTTCTTGTAGGATTTCAGCACCACCTCCATACTTTGAAGCAAGGAGATCCGAATAATTTAAGATTGGTGTTTCTAATGGTCTACATCCGTATTGAATAAATACATCCTCTAGCGTTCTTCTGATGTTCCTTCTAACGAGTTCGGCACTCGGTAGGAAATCTTGTGTACCTTTTACATTCTGATAATCCATCTTTTTCATTTTTTCTGCCTCCATTTTTAAATAAAATAAAAAACCGCACTTGATTTAAGTTGAACTTAATCAAATACGGTTTTATGATAAATAGCCTTCCTATTTGCGATTTATAAAAAATGCAATAGCAAGGCTATTTGATATGATGATGTGATTGTGAGAACGAATTAATACTAATATAGATATACATACTACTCACCTCTTAAATTCCATTAAATGTAACATACTACAATAAGCTTGACAATATCTATTAAAGATTATTAATTTATTGATCTTTCTTGGCAGAATCAAGTATTTCTTGATACAGTTCGTTCCAACTATGATATTAATCGGTTACCTCGGTTGAATTAATTAAAATTCTTTCACGTGACTCATGCTCAGCCCTAAAGTCGTGTTGTTGATCAATCTCAAATCTATAAAAAACTTGAAAACCCACTTTATTTTCCGTTTTGTCTGAATGATCTCGTTCCAAGTAAGAATAATCTATTATGATAAATATAATCTATAAATTATTAAAAAAGTTGAAACTTTTCACAATAAATCCTTCTCTAATAAGGAAAAAGAGTTGGATGATTTTGTTCTAATAAAAAAGCAATTGCCGGTGTGCCTATAAGGCATTTTCCTCCATAAAACATTTAAAGAATGAGAAATATTTCATAACATGGATTACTAAAATCCTCATTCACAGTGCTTATGATTTTCAAAAGAATAGACAAAAAGAAATGGCATCAGAAAATGAAACTGTATCTTTGTTTACCGATCAGAACGCAGAAAAGTTAGACCTCTTGGAAGCCATTGAGGAATTGCCATTACCGTATAAGGAGAGTATCATCCTTTTCTATTACTATGATATGAGTTTGCAGGAAATCGCTTTAATCTTAAAAATACTAATAAACACCGTTAAAACTCATTTGAATCGTGGTAGAAAACAGTTGCTGAAACTATTGGGAAGGAGCTACTTTGATGGACAAAAACACATTCTCTAACAAAATAAATGAAGTTGAGGTACCAAAAGAAGATGTAATTCAAGCAATAAAATCAGGAGTGATGGAAAACACGAATTCAGAAGGCAATGTTAGTTTTAATGTAGATTCTATCATATATGGGAAAGCCTCAACGGCAATCATCTACAGAGTGACTTATCCAAAGGGAGAATTAGATTCATTTATAAGAATGCTTGATGTCCAAGGTGTCGATGAGTCATTTAAAACAGATGGGTATTTAAGTGATGGAAAAATTGACAAATTTACGGATGGGAATAGAACAACTGAAGTTCGCAGAATCGTCTTTACACAGTTGCTTAAAAATAAGACGTTAAGTGTATCACCTTCCTACAATGAGACGCTCTCTCCTGTGCTACCATTAGAACTTAAGCTCCCTTAAATTAGATAAAAAGCGTGCCTCATTTCGCACGCTTTTCTCATACCTCGTTCCTTCCCTCTATTTAGTTAATGGAACTACCACCAATAACATTTAACTAATAGATTGAGTGCTTTTCGTTTGACCGTTTACCATACTGAGGTAGATCTTTCGTAACTCCATCTTCTTTCTGACGAGCTGCTTGATCTCAAACGGTAGGAGCTGGGCAATCATCTCTCCAAAAGCTTTTTCCGCTCTTGGTGTTTTAGCTACAGTCACATGGATCATCGTATATCCATTTGCGAGCTTTATAGGTGCTTCTATCATGATGCCTTTATCTTTTATTTGTACTGGTAAGGAAGGAGTGACACCAAGTTCGATCTCATAACGGTTCTCTTCTTCATACATCTCTTGGAGTGACTCAATCGTTCCTTTTGCGATCAGTCTCCCCTCCATGATAAAGGCGATCTCATCACAAAGCTCTTCTGCTTCTTCCATATCATGCGTAGTAAGGATGATGGTCTTTCCCTGTTTCTTTAAATCCAACATGATCTCACGCAAATCTTTCGTTCCTTCAGGATCCAGTCCTAATGTGGGTTCGTCCATGAACAGCAATTCTGGGTCATGAATTAGAGTGCGCGCGATATGAAGCCGTTGTTTCATCCCTTTTGAATATCTCATGGTCAGTTGATCCTGCGCATCGGTTAACCCTAAACGATCCAACCAATAATCGATTCTTTCTTCTAACATGTTCTTAGGAATCTTAAATAACGAACCAAAGTATCTCAAATTGTCTCGACCGCTGAGCTGCCAGTAGAGACCTGTTTCTCCTCCGTACAAAAATCCGATTTCTTTTCGAATTTTTTTCTCTTCCCTGTAGATGTCATGTCCTAACACCTTTAGTTCACCAGATGTTGGCAACAACAACGTGTTCATCATCTTGATCGTCGTTGATTTTCCGGCACCGTTCGGTCCGAGAAGTCCGAAGATGGTCCCCTTCTTCACCGAAAAAGTTAAGTCTTGTACGGCAAATTTCGTCACGCCTTTATTCTTGAACTCACGAGATAGGTGATGTGCTTCTATGATCTGTTCCATTTCGTTCCCTCCTTAAACGGGCTGCTTTCTAAATTTATCTAACGATTTTAAATACACACTGTATCCCACCACTGAGAAAAACGTCAGGATGATTAGTTCCAAATAAACACTCGGGTTCGTCCAATAAGGCAAGTTGTTCGTCATGAAGTCTCGAAACGCATCCACTGAGTGCCTGAGCGGAACGAACTGAGAGAGAGTTTGTAAGAACTTGGGTAATGATTCAACCGGTACGGTAAAGTTTCCGACTAACATTAAAAACACGAGTGAGAAGTTCGGTAACATCTGACTGATCTTATCGTTTAGGTTTAGAGAGGCTAAAAAGATACCGAACGAATAAGCGGATAATGAAAAAAGCAATAACAACGGAATCGCTGCAAACAGCTTAAGCCAATGCCAGAGCCCTGGGATTAAGATGGAACTGATGATTGCGTAAGTAAACAGAATGATAAAAAAAGCTTTCACAAAATACACCAGAGAACGTCCGATTAAGATCATCAACAATGATGTTTTAGAGAGGGTTAACAGGTCGATCCGATTTTCATCGATCTCATCTCGTAATACGTTGTATACGTCGATGAACAAGATATGTGCAGCGGGTATCAAGATGTTACCGTACATCGCAAACTCTCTCATCTCATCACCACCGATCACTGTCGCGACCCAGATGAAGAACAACGATTGAAAGATGATCCGGATGGCGAACGTTCCGATAAAGATCTTTAACGGCAGTTCATTTCTCTGCATCCTCCACGATAACTTTGTGTTGTATAGAAGATATTGAAACGTGTTCATAGATTGATCTCCCCCCTAACTCTGATTTTCTTCATGATGAAGTGATACAGAACTCTAGCGAACAGTGCATAAAAAGAAGAGATCAATAGGGTATAACCAAGAAATGACCAATCCACCGTGTTATGTATGAAGACTTCCTGTATCCAGTGTGTGCTCCATGTGATAGGAAACAAAAAAGCGATCCCTTTAATTACATAAGGAAAGTAGTCCACTGAGACGATCATGCCTGATAATAAAAACATTGGATAGGTGACGGTCTGAATGATCTTCCCTCCATGAACCGATAAGAAGAGTAATAGAATCAGAGGTAGACCGATCCCATACAGTGAAACCATATACAACCCGACACTGATCACCAAATAAGTGAGGTCAGAGACATCGATCGAGACGCCAAAGACCGTCACTCCCGTAAGTAACGCGATTAAAAAACTTGGTGTTGTGAGCAGAATACATAAAAATAACCGTTTGGCCCATATCCCAAAGAGGTCGGTCTGAGACAATAGACTATAATAGATCGTCCGCTCACGATTGAACTCATGACGCACGATAATGCCTCCGGCATAAAGTAGAACTTGCCACATCGTCATCTGACCAACCCCAATAAACACAGATAAAAGGACAGCCCCCTCTTTTCCAGAAGATTGATAGAGATAACCGAACAGCAACGTGAAAATGATAGGTTGGATAAAGATCTGATAGATGATGGTAGGGTCACCTACCATCTTTGCTTGTTGGACTTTAAAAATGGAATAAAACAAATGCTCCTCCTCCTAAGATGTTAATTTCTGTATAATAATCTATAGTATCTTTGGAAGTGTGGCTTGTCGCCACCCAATGGGATGTTATTTTCCCCACCCAATTTTGAAAGGAACAGAATCTATGAACTGGAAACCTGATCACGCTCTAGGCGTGCCCTTATATAAACAGATCGCTCAACATTATGAGGAAAGAATCGTTCGTGGGGAATTGCTTCCGGGTTCTCGACTCTTAACAGAACGTACCCTCGCGATAAAGCTTGATGTGAACAGGAGTACGGTAAAGAGTGCGTACAACGAACTCAGAAGTTCTGGGCTCATCACGTCGAAGACGGGAAGCGGGACCATCGTGAGTGAATATGCTTGGGAGCTCGATCCCCCAAGATTGATCAACTGGAACAGCTTTAAGGGAGTAGCCTTTGATCCGACTGCTGTAATCAGCGCACGCATCAGAGAAATGAGTCGTTCAAAAGATGTGATCGACCTTGCGAACGGAGGCATCTCAAAAGAGTTGTATCCCGTAAAACAGCTACAGAAATTGCTCTCCAACATACAACTTACAACGAACCTTGAGTATTCAGATGTTCAGGGAGATATAGAATTCAGAGAGACACTCTCCTCACACCTGAAGGAACAGTACTCTATTTCAGCTAGTACAGAAGAGATCTTGATAACGTCAGGTGCTCAGCAAGCCTTCACGCTCATCACCCAATGTTTACTTCAACCAGGAGATGCCGTAGCTGTAGAGTGTCCGTCTTATGGATACTCGCTAAAATGTTTTTCTGTAGCGGGGGTAAAGATGGTGAGACTTCCCGTAGATGAGAGTGGTGTTTGCTCGGAAGAAGTTATCGAACTTTATAAAAAACATAGGATTCGGATGGTCGTTGTCAACCCTACCCATCAGAATCCGACCGGCACGACGCTTAGTCTGGATCGACGAAAAAGAATGTTAGAGATCTGTAGTGAACGAAAGATCCCAATCGTTGAGATCAATTTCACGAACCCACTGATTCATGAAGACTCTACTCCTTCTCCACCTCCTCTGATCGGTCTGGATGTTGAGAAAGAGCTCGTGATCTATGTGGAGAGTTTATCGGATACCGTCGCCCCTGGTATGCGTATGGGTTGGGTCGTAGGATCAAAAAGCATCATAGAACGGTTAGCAGAGGTGAAGCATGGAATCGATCTCGGATCTTCAGCGATTTCTCAACAGATCGCCTCACAATATATAGCATCAAAAGAATGGTCTAAAAACGTGGCATTGTACAAAAAGGCACTTACGAATAGAAAAGAAAGAATGCTTAAGATATTAGAAAAAGACTTTCAGAATCACCTAGAATGGCGTATTCCTAACGGTGGTGGGACTGTCTGGTGTAAACTGCATCACCCAGTGAACGAGCTTGATCTACTGGAATCTTGTATAAAAGAAGGTGTCATCGTGGTTCCCGGCAGTGTTTACGGAGCAGAGAAAGGGTTTATCCGACTCTCTTTCGCTCATTGTAAAGAAGAGGAAATACAAGTGGGTATGACTCGTTTGAATCATGCATTGAAGAAAGTCTAATTGTACTATTAATACACTGTAAAAATTAAAAAAGACCCACCCATAAAAGATGAGTCTGTAATATTTAGTTTGAAATCTTAAACCTTTGATTATTAATTAATACCTAGGACAAGACATTTACAATTTTTAGTTGAGTTGTATAAGGGAATCTATTAACTCCAAGTATCAAGGTAATAGTAACTATCTAAAGTACCAGGTTAAGTTGTTACTCCTATGGTGTACTTGAGCATTTTAACTAAAACTAAAGCCAGTTTTGTATTAAACAAAACTGGCTCATTTTTATCTTTTTTTACAACCACAAACATACAAACTTCCATCTGTCCAAACACAACCTCTGCAATCCTCGAGATAGATACAACAATCTCTGTGAGACACGCATGCTCGATAAGTTCCACAGGTTGTATAGCCTCCACCACCGGGATCCCCTTGATCAGCGTACGGTTCTAAGCTATCGTTTTCTTTTTTCTTCATTTCTATCACCTCCTACTTTATTAAGTGAAGAAAAAAGGCAGTTATCAATTGAGAAAAAAATTCTTAAATGTGATTTATTTTTAGGATTAGTTTTCACTTTGATAAGGAGAGTGGATAACACTCATTAACAAAGAGGAGGCGATATAATGCCAAAGAATCCTAAGATTTTAAATGGCAGGTATATTCAGAGTAAGGAAGAAAAAGAAGAAATTCTGCAAAGAGTAAAAGTAAAGACTGAATTTATTCTTTTATTTAAAGAACTTCAAAAAGAAGTTCCAGCGAAATTAGAGGATTTAGAACTATCAAGAGCATATATTTACGATATTGCAATTGGTAATGAGTTAGGTACAGGAAAACATTACACTATTCAGTTTTCTAACCTTCTTCAAATCACTTATTTTGCTGGTATTAAAGGGAACCAGATTATTGAAAATATATTCGGTAGGGTACTAACTCCCGAGCATAAGTTTATTAAGGTGTTTGAAGTAAATAAAGGTGAAGTGAAACCTATATCCACTGATAAAAATGAGGGGCAACTAGATCTTGAATTTAAAGAAACTGGAATTAATAACTCTGAATTTGTACCTTTAAGTTCACAAAACTTGATCACTGCATTAGCTTGGTCTGATACCGGATGTCTTGAAGATGAAGATAATAACCGGGATTATAACCACTGTGGTAGTGGATGTGGTGATGGACTATCAGAGGGTGGTGGTCCTGTCATTAACAATATTGACAACTGTTGTCGAGCACATGACCGTTGCTGGCGTAATTATGGAAAATGGGATCACTGCTGTGATAAAAATATCGTTAATTGTGCAGCAAAATACGAAGATGAGGATAATGCAACACAAAATCAAATCTGGTGGGCATTTTCAGCTAGCGCAGCTCTTTGCTAGTAAATATGTAGGGAAGAAGTCGGCATATGCCGGCTTTTTCTGTAGGAATAAATCCTCTTCATACAATTGTATAATATTGTATAATGTATAGGGAGGTGAGTTTATGAATACTCTAAGCAAGTTATCCATCATGTTGTTTTTCGTCAATTTCCTTGTTTTAATTTTGGCTCTACAAGGATTTTTTTCTGGTTACATTGTAATAGGAACTGCTATTCTTGGTTTTGTCCTTGCAATAATTGGTGTGTTTAAGAAAGGGAATAAAAGTAATTTTGGTCTTTGGGGTAATGCTTTATTTTTATTTGTTTTCTTATTCTGGATCTATGTTCCACCAATGATATTTGGAGAGTAAAAAACTGTCACTGCAATCACACAGTTTCAATCCATACTTTTCTTTCATCGATTGATTAACAATTTTTAATTTACGTGCATAATCTTCTGTTACTTTAAAATAAAATTCTCTATCTTCCTCTTCGCAATGTTCGAGACATTGAGTTATCTTCAAAAATTCTATTTTCAACTTATTATATTTTGCTATAGAATCTTCAATAGAATTATCCATCATTTAATTCCCAATATCTTTTTTAATTGTGCCTGATTAAACCCTAAAATTTGAGAAACTTCATTACCATTTTTAATAATCGTGAGTGGAGTCCCCAAACCTTTTAAATTTAAAAACTCTGTATGAGCATTTTGATCATTTCGAATGTCTTTCTCTTGATATTGAATGTTTAATTCGTTCATCCATTTCTTTTGATCATGACAGTAGCCACAATTATCATTCATATAAATTGTAATCTCCATAGTATTACCTCCAATATTTCGTATACATGAATAAGTGAGGTAAATTAATAAAAATCAATCAAATTTATTAAAATTAGTTGATTATTTAAAATGGTTTTCACTTTAAATCATATAGGGTGGATGTAGCCAAATAGGTAAGGCAAAGGATTGCAGCTCCTTAAGTTTCGGTTCAAATCCGAACATTCCCCTCTCTTACAGGAGAAGAAAGGTTCCAGATTCTCCTTTTATATATGGATAAGAGACTTAGTCTCTTATCCTTTCTGGTGGCATAGCCAAGTGGTAAGGCAATGGTCTGCAAAACCCTCATCCCCGGTTCAAGTCCGGGTGTCACCTCCACTATAATATTAATAATAAGAGCCTGCTGATTAGCAGGCTCTTTCTTTGTTATTTCCTATCCACTACATTTTTTAATTGATCAATTGCAGCTGTAAGGGTTTCAATTCTCTTTTCAAATCGGTGTAGTAAGTAGATAGTCACCATGACTGGAAATCCAAAATTCCCTATTATCGTAATCCATGTTGGTAAAGTGATTAAGTCCATAGTTCTTTCCTCCCTTCCAATTGAATTAACCCACTACCCTCCAGATTTATTGAATGCCCCAAGGAAAGCGCATCTTTAACTAACCGAAAATTGATATAGTTAGGAATATTGGTTTCTATGTTTATACTTAAATTTTTTAATAACGCAATGGCACCCGATACATGTGGAGCTGCCATTGAAGTTCCCGAAAGCTTGGCATAACTTCCATGCAGATAGGTTGAAAGTATATTTTCCCCTGGTGCAACCAAATCAATTCGGTCATTGGTGTTGGAAAAATCCATGATCATCATGTTTTCGCTTAGTGCCCCTACTTGTATCGTTTCTACATAATAAGCTGGATAAAGAATCTCGTCGGTTAGATCGTTCCCATCGCCAAAATTACCCGCAGCAGCCACAATAAATATACCTTCCTTAACGGCCAATTGAACTTGCTCGTAAAGGTCGGGATCATCTTGTATACCACCTAATGACAGATTAATAACATCCACCTTTTCCCCATTGTCGCCACGCCAATGTATGGCATATTTTAGCGCTTGGATTAGATCTCCTATATTCCCTTTTCCGCTTTTGCCAATTACTTTAAGAATTAATAATTTACTTTTTGGAGCCACACCTACAACACCTGCTTCATTTTGTTTAGCTGATATGATTCCGGCCACATGAGTTCCATGTCCCAGATAATCTGTAACAATTGATGATGCACCGTTATCATCTTCTGTAAAGTTATATACACCTAAAATGTTATCTATTAAGTCTGGATGATGAATTTCACAACCTGTATCTAAGACCGCAATTACACGACCTTCACCTTGTTTTGATTCCTTCCATACCATTGGAGCTTTTATCAGTTTTACTCCTTTGGGTATCTTATTGATTTGTTCTCTTACGTTTTCAACAGTCATTGGTAAGAGATAGATTTCGTTCATATTGTATCCCCCTTTACTATTTAGTTAATCAAGTGATTTAGAACGAACAAAACTCAACATTTTAATAAAATTTTTAGATTGTCTACTAAAAACCTAGATTTCTTCCTAATATTATGAAAAAATAAGAACATAAGTTCGCATTTAGGTTGATAAAAGGAAATTAAATTCACTTTATAAGGTAAAGGAGGTTGTTTATGGAAGAAAATGATGAGCTTACTTTTTTTATGAATAAATATAGTGGTGCATTGAATGAGCCTATCATTAAAGAGTTCTTAAACGATGAAAATAACAGAGATCTTTTCATTGAAGCTGTGACATTAAATAACCAAGAAAAAATGAATGAACTTGATATAAAATTTAAAGATTTTTACCACAGAGCTAGATTGTATAAATATATTCAGAGTCTTATTAAGCTCTATAGTATTGATTTTGATAAACGTACGAGAAAAAAATGTCTCGATACCCTCTTATTTTAGACAATATTAATTCTTCAGATGATGTACCTTTAGCTGAACAAATACCTTCACCAGAGCTTGATATTTGTGATCAGATAGTGGTTTATAGAAATAGTGAACTATCAAAAATCATAGAAAATGAGAGATTATTTCAAGCAATTAATCTCTTAACAAGTAAACAGCAAAAAGTATTAGACTTAATTTATGTTCAAGGCTTCAATAACAAAGAAGTTGCAGATTTATTTAAAGAAACACCACAAAACATATCAAATATCCATAAGCAAGCTATAAAAAAAATAAAAAAAATTTTAACAAGGGTAAACTAGGAGTGAAGTAATCATGGTTAATTGTAGACAGAAGTTAGATGAAACATTTGAGGAAGTTTTTAGTAATAAGATGGTTTTAAGCAAGATACGTAAATGTCTTTATCAGACGAACGCAAATGAAAGAGACGATTTAGAGCAAGAGATAAAAATTAAAATCATGGAAAAAACGACTCCAATTATCCTTAATAATGATTCACCTGGATTGTGGAGTTTTATATACAACTTCTCGGAGTAAAGTTAAATAGACCGCCTTGACATTACTAAATAAGAAGAATTAATGTCGTTGAACTACATTAACATAAAAAAGAAATGCCGAAAAAACAATAACATCAACAACATATATGTATATGTTGTTGATGTTATTGACATTAATACATATTATATTTTAAAAGTGTTTAGGTTTTGCAACTGATAATGCGTATTGGCTTAAATCCTATTATTTAGCCGCAGAACAAGATATTAAAAGTCTAGATAATCTTATTGACAGATTTAAAGAACAAGTGATAGAAGTACCTGATGTAGAATAAAAAAGGCAGAAAAATGCGGCCTCCTTAGTACTTAATTAATCTTCTTATAGTCTTTACTTCTAATGGTGATCTTGTATGAATCTCCTTTTACTTTGGCTTGCATTTTTTCTGTAGCAAGGTACTCTCCAATGACTTTTTCCAGTTCTTTTGCATGTTTCTTCGCTTCAGGGTCAGATTTTTTTAGAGAAGTCTTAAAGATAATTTCCGGCGATGGATATACAGAGTAGCCAAGCCCTGTGACCTTATAGACCTTTTTCCCCATCAATTCATCCCCGACCAGTCCTAGGATTTCTGCCCATCTTCTATCTTGATCTCTTTTATTCATATTTACTTTTTTGAATTTAACTGTGTAGGTTTCATCTGTTTTTGTTTTTAAAACACTTTGAACCTTCTGTTCAATTTCAGACATCCTCGTATCTGTATCCGGAATCTCGATATCCACCACTTTTTTATCAGCATTAAGACTAAGCCCTGCTAGTTGATATTTTTTAAATACACCATCTAGAGCTGTAAACAGCTCGCTTTCTTTCTTGATTCTCTCCTCCTGTTCTGGAGTTATTTCATCCTTATCACTTTCGTATTTTGATACCACAACCGAGTAAGCATCATAATCTCTACTCTTCAAAATACTTAATGCTGTAGATTCCACATCTACTTTGACCTTATTGAAATAGGAGGCAGATCCTTCTATTACAATCAATACTTCTTTTTTTCCTTGATATGAAACACCTACACTACCAACGTTATACCCTTTTTCTAGGAACTCTTCACTCATGACCATAACGATGTCTTTAGATTCAAAAAATTGTCCTAAGTAAGGCAGTTTAGATGCCACTTTCGCCATTGCAGGTGAAACAAAGGCAGAACCGATAAATAAAGCAAAGAGTAAAACAGATGCACTTATATAGTAGATAAATTTGTTTTTCTTTTTTTTGAAACTCTGTGTTTGTATACGGTATTGAATCTTCTGCTCTAGCGTTTTATCAAACATAATGTCATTTAGAACAGTCGCAGTCATACTTCCTCTCAGCTTTTTGAACTTATCTTCCATTCTCCACACCTCTTTCATACATCTGTTTGATAAGTTCTCTACCTCTATGCAATCGAGTTTTAACAGTGTTTGTATTTATTGATAACAATGTACTTATGTCTCCAACCTTTAAATCCTCAAAGTAATATAGAAAGATGACCTCTCTGTATTTTAGGGATAAGGCGAGAACGGCTAACGAAAGCTCTTTTTCCTCCGTCTTTCTCATTAAGAAATCCTCTGGTGTATCTTCTTTTGAAACAAAGTGATTGAATAAGGACCGCGTGACTTTCTTGTACTTATACGATTTTGATTTCATCACATCTTTACACCGGTTCGTTGTGATGCGGTAGATCCATGTTTTGATCGATGATTCTTCACGAAAGGTTTCCAACTTCTCATAACAGGTGATGAACACATCTTGTGTGATCTCTTCAGCTAGGTTTTTATCTTTGACATACGAGTAAGCTAACCATAAGACACTTTGGCCATACTCCTTCATCAACCTGTTCAACTTGAGATCATCTCTATTCACAAATGGATATGCAGTTTGTTTTTCATCAGCAAACTCTTTCTTTTTATAAATCAATATCGTCCCTCCTTATCTATACATATAGACGACATTTTTTCTATTTGGTTTTGTATTCCATAAATTATTATACGAAAAAGCAGAAGAGTGCTGGCAGCTGCCAGTATTCTTCTACTTTTTCCGTTACTGCACGTTCCATAGTCACAGGAGAAACCATGAAACTACACTTTAAAAAGGTAGTTTCACTATAAGATGAACCGTCCTATTTTTTTATCTTAAACGGTCCACATTGTTCTTTATGCGGATTCCAACTATAAAACGTTTATATTTTTAACAATTTCAATAGAAAATCTGCATCCCCTTCAAACGTAATGAAATGTATTATGTTTTCATCATCATGGCTTTCCTTTACTAGGAAATATAATGGTTATTTCTTCTACCCAACCCTCAAACCACTGATTATTCAATATCCTTGAAGGTTCCAATGGAATTTTTATTACGTACCCTTTCGTAGGAATGGGGGATTTACTTTCACATAAACGCCCAATATTCCTTTAAGAATCCTTACTGCTTCTTGTTGTATGTCATTGTTCATTGTAACAACTTTAACCATACTACCTTTATTTATATCAATTATTTGGATTTGTGGATTACTTTGAGCATTGCAATTGGTAGAAATCAGTTGTAAAAATAAAGATAGTTACTAAAAATTTCTTAATCATTTATCCACCTCATGAGTACTGTGCCCCAAAAGTAAAGACTACCCACTATTTCATTATTAAAAAGTTGCAACTTTATGACATTGAATATACACAGATTCCTTATCTTAAGAATTCTATCCCGTCTGAGTGTGTTATAATATTGACAACAAAAAAGAGGGAATGAAGAATGGATAGCGTATGATTATAGATATCAGAACTGGACAGACTGTTAATGAACGTTTTAAAGCCCTCAACCGAGAAGACCTCATAACATATGATATAAAAAAAGCAAAAGATAGCTGGCAGTTTGATTGGAAAAGACCGTTTAGTCGTGATTCCATCGTGTTTGGACTGTTTGCTGAAGGGGAAAATAGAGTACAAGGACTCCTAGCATTGTACCCAAATAACGATCCAGATTTCCTCTGCGTCGACTTGGACTGGGTGGAATCAGCTCCCCATAACAAGCGGATTGCACTAGACCGAAAGTATGTCGGTGTCGGAAAAACATTGGTTTCCTTTGCATGTTGGTACAGCTTAGAACATTTCGATGGACATGTGATGCTTTCCTCCAAATCCAGCAAAGTTCCTCTTTATTTAGGAATGGGAGCGTTACATGGCGGTTTCCAAAGTGAAGAAGAGGGTGGACATCCCATGATTTTCTATCCCCAAAGTTCTAAAAAGAATGTAGAGAGATACTTATTAGGAGGTGTAACATGGATAAGATGATACAGGTTTTAGAGAGAACCGAACGCGGTCTAAGAGTACGAAGGGTGAGTGAACACGATATGAAAAGAGATCTGCAGCACTTTGACGATGCTTTTATAGATGGAGTTTTCACTGAAGGTAAACTCAAGAAACCACGTACGAAACTACGTCCCATGTTAGCCTATTGTAAAGAAAGAGGCATTACACCTGATGAGTTAACTTCAGAAGAATGGAAACAATTTTACGAATAAAATAAAATGTAAAAAACCCCTGTCCACACTTGTGGACAGGGGTTTTTGTCTCATCATTTTGTTAACTCGTATAAATAAATCATTTTCATTCAGAGTATCGTATTACACCTTCACTTTACCAAAAACAAAAGTGGAAAATCTAAAGTGATAAAAGCAGCATAAATCAGGCTCAAAGCTCGTCTTTTTTACGTGATTATATTTTCGGCTTTTTGCTTCATATGAAGCCCAAGTTTAACTAAGCCCACTCCTAATAGAGACAGAACACCGTTATACAGGATGACAAACCAAGCGAACGCTGGTATCTCTAAGACAACTGTATAAAGATAACCTGATGCCATACAGAAAAGAACGATCACACAAAAATGAATCCGTTGAAAGAACCAGGTTAACACTCCGCTAATCAATAGAACCATAGCACCCATGATAAATAAATGAACAAGTAAAGCAAACAACAATTCCATCTCTATCTCCTCCCTCTTCCTTCTTGAAAAATTCTCTGCATGATTGGAGTTATCCTTGGTTCAAAGTACCTGATTATTTCCATTGATGACATGATGAAACCCGCATTCGAAAGGAAGCGGGTTAAAGTATTGATCTATCTGTTCAGTCTTATTTGTTTAACTTTGCTCCGTTACGGCTTTTCACTTCTATTTGGTACGAACCATAGTGTGCTTCTTCCTTTTGCAATGTCTCCAACACTATTTTTTCTATCTTCTTCACCATCTTTTCAGCTTTTGCATCAGAACCAGTTAAAGAGGTTTGGATAGTGACAAGACGTTGGTAATCTATACTCACATGATCAACGACTTTATAATCACTTAAGCTCATTGTGATATCCATGTGAACCCATTTAGTTCGTTATTGATCTTCGCAATATTCACATCATCGCCCACAACAATTAACTTTTGTAAATCTAATTTAATAGGGTAATCGCAATATTCCGTTGAATCTGAGACTTCTCGTGTTAGATTGATCATCTCCATCTTTACTTTCGAAAGATAAGCTTTTGTTTCTTCAACAGTTAAGGAAATCTCCTTTGGTCAACGCTTCATTCTCTGAACGCTCTATCCATTCGATTCACTTGTTATGTGATAAGCGTAGTAACCAAATAAGTTAAAGAACACCAAGGTTAATCCCCACATCATGGTCAGTTTTTTGTCTTCGTACAACTTCATGAAAGACCAATACGTGAAGAAGCACCAATACAACATGACAAATGCCATTAAGAAATAGACACTCGTGCTATGATAACTCTCCCTCTCTAACTCTAAGTACCATTTTCCATCTCCAGACCCTGAATGGATGGAATCACTTAGAACCGATTTACTATTGGACTCGTATTCATATTGCGTGCTTGCACCTTTAACATACTCAAAAACGGAAGAATTTGGTTTGACAGCTGAAACATTATATACTTTAACAGAAGAGATAAAAGAAAGTTGCTTTAAGTTCTCACCATCAAAGCCGTTACTATCAAATGAACTTAAAACATCTCTTTTCTCATTAAGGCTTTCTCCTTCTTTCATCTGAAAATAACCAAAAGATGCGAAACCAACCAACAAAAAAATAAAGGCCATATAGAGTGAACCATACGATACCTTTTTCATCTAAGAACCACCTCCTATTACTAGAAGATGTCCACATGCTTCTTTTTATTCTTACTTAAATTCGATCGATTATCAGATGGCGTTATACAATTGAATGTTCCCTTACATGGTGATTTTTCAAGTGTGACTTTTTTGAACAAAATGAAAAATCTATAGATCTGTTCAGTGGAACAATAATAAGATTGTGATTTAGGAGGGGGTTAGATTCATTAATGTCACTGGTTTTGTAACGTTACCAGTAAAAGTATAGGTTTTTTGCAGAGCTTTAACCGATAGTGTTTTTTACGCATCCATTTACGTGTAAGATTTAGAATAGTCATACCATTACTTCTACTGAGCAAAATTCCTCTAGTGAGTATTAAGTCTATATACACTCAACCATTCTTACTTAATAGTTTTCAAATCCTTCTGAGTTAACGCACTCATTTGTTGAAAACTTCAATAACCTCTTTTACTCTTACAAATTCTCTTTTACAATACTCACCCTTTTAGTGATATTTTTAGGTTTCTATTAATAGAATCTATTAATAATAAATTGAGGTGAAGTTAATGAAAAAGCTACATAACTGGTTTCTACTTTTCTTCTTTTCATCTTTTACAAGTTTTTTTATATTACCATGGGTATTTACAATCGGCGTTTTTATAGCAGGACTGACTCTATTCTGCTTTCACTTAATTCAAATTTATATTGAAGAAAGTGTATACTCTCATGAAGATTAATAGATTCTTAAAAATTAACATTTGTTTAATCGGTTTAACCCTATTGTTTGTCATAATCTTCACTTCTGTAAAAAGCAAATGGTTGGAATCAACAATAGTTTCAAAGTGGCTAAGAGAATTTAATACTGAGGCCCTCGTTTATGCAATTGGATCACAGAACAGTTACTTTACACAGGCATTACCTCAGGAAAGTGAACCTCCAGAATTATCATCTATATTTATTCAACTCGCCACTAATATTCGTCCTGGAGATATACGTAGTTTGTTTGGAAACGAGTTACCTGGGTTTGCTATCTATGATGCAGAAATCTATCTAGCTAGTAAAGGAACAAGTTATGCAACTTTACCCATAGAATCTACTCCTCCTATTGAAGAGATTATGGAAACGGCGGAACCTACAGAAGAAAATAAAAAAATCCTGCAAGAAAACGAGGATAGACATAAAAATCCTACACCTAAGCAAAATACTAAAGGCAAACAAGTAATCCATATTTATCACTCACATAGTTACGAAGCTTATAAACCCCTCTCGAAAAATGGTACGTACAATAGTTCTAATCCCTCTACTAACATCATCGCAATTGGTGATGTACTAAAGAAAGATTTAGAGGAACGAGGGATTGGTGTATCACACGATACCTCAAATATCGGCGAAACGCTTAAAAATAAAAATTGGGGAACAGGTAAAGCTTACACAGCAGCCAGAGAAAACGTAGTTAAAACAATCTCAAATAACAAAGACATCCAATATTTAATTGATATGCATCGAGATTCACAGCCTAGACATGTTACGACAATTGAAATCGACGGAAAAACATACGCTAGATTGTTCTTAGTAGTAGGTAAAGAGCATCCCGGTTATGAAAAGAATCTTATACTTGCTGAATCGTTATACAACAGAATAAACGAAAAGTATCCAAGTCTATGTCGAGGAGTAGTCATAAAAGGAAAAAATGAAGGAAACGGCGTTTACAATCAAGATCTATCGACTAATTCGATGTTGATTGAAATGGGTGGAATTGATAATAATCTAGAAGAGCTTATGAATACCTCTGAAGCTTTTGCAGATGTATTTAGTGAACAGTATTGGGATGCTGAAAAAGTAAATGCAACTCAAGAAAATAGTGAATAGTAAGGATAAAAGGAAGCCTTGAAGGCTTCCTCCTTGTATTTTCCAGGGTATTTCATAATCATTGTTTCACATACTAAAGCGTGACAGATATTAATGTTATCCTTTCTAAATTAGCAGAATCCTTTATTCCCTAACTGACAAATTAACTCGATTGTTTACAATTGTTGGTTAAGTTTATATACTACGAATGCTACCCTGATTGGATTTACAGAAGTAATCTGTAGCTTTACTTATACAAATAAATGAAACACAACAAAAAAAGCACGAAGTTGTGCTTTTCTCTGATATTTTTAAACATTTGTTTAAATCTTAGAAGTATTTTTAGCGCACCATTTACATTATCATACGCGAATATGACGTACCCGATGTACTTTAGCTCAATCCAAGTTTCCCTTATTACGAAAACCTTAACCTTATTGATATCACAAAATACTTCTACAAACTTTGCTGTTTTCTAAGTATGTGCTTCAAATCTGGTGGTAGTTCGTGTGTCTCTAAATGATTAAAATGAATTAATTTTACTGATTGACCTATTTCATCTGGTGCCCCAATTTTAAAGGTTAGCCTATCTTTTCCAACAGAAATATGTGGACCTACAACTGGTGTGACCTCAAGAGTCACTATGAATAGAAATGATCTTCCTTCAAGCACCCTTTTTGCACTAACTATATCTACTTGATACGGATATACCATAGGAGTAACATTGATGATTTTTGAGTAGTATTCATTGATTGGTTGTTCAATGTATGGTAAGAGAATGGTAACAAATAGATCTTGATAAAGTTCTCCTCTAGAACCTTCAGGAGGCTTTGGAACAGCTTCCACAATTGTGTTTATACTCATGGTAATTACAATGTATGCAGGTAAAAACAAAATCAAGATTTTTCTCATCTATTCTTTAGCTCCTTTGAGGGGCTTTATGTCTTCTCTTACTGAAATATGTTACATAAAATCCAACTTCGCGAATTGCAAATGCATTATTTCCATAATAATTAGCACGACAGCAGCGGCTTTTCTCTGTTTTTTTAAACATTTGTTTAAATATGTTTACTTCTTAATTAGAACTAGCAAAGATCAGTTTTTGAATTTCAGCATCATAAACGGCTGTTTTCATTTTAGTACCATCTTCAGAAACCGTAATAAATACAAAGACCTGTCTAGTTGGAGAATAGCCGTCTCCATCTGATCTTGCTTTTCCATATTTATCAGCTCGTGCCATTACAGAATTGACATCTTTATAATACGTTTTCTTTCGGATGTTAAGTTTAGCATTCTTAAATTCAACATATTGCTTTTTATTCATAGAATGTATTCACATCCGCAAATTTAATCTCTGAGTTATCAGGATACTTACTCCACGGTGTAGCAAAATCAACTTTAACATCGTTTTTATAATCTAATAATTCAAAATTTATGTCACTCATATTTTTCATGAAATTTTTATCATTATTATAATGATTAGTAAACTTTAAAGTCAGATTATCGTATTTCTTTTTTGCTTTTTCTCCTACTGCGATTACTGTTTTCAACTCATACCAAGATGTGGGTTCTTTAATCTTAGCAACATGCTTTACCTCATTTACCTGAACAAATCTCCACGGCATTCTCATGCCATATTCTTCTTGAACCAGTTCTTCTACTTTGGGTTCAATAAAACTTAAAAGCATTTGTTCTGTCGTAGTGAAGAGAATCATTTCATCATTGGTAACTTTTCTTACTTCTGCATGTGTTATTGGAACATTTAAAGATGCAGAAATTAACACCAATACTAAAATCATTACAGCTTTTTTCATGTATTATCACCTCATCATTAGAATTTGTAGAATTTGCAAATGTATGTATCCCCTATTTCCATACAGAAAAGCACCCCAGATGGAGTGCTTTTTAAACATTTGTTTAATTTTAAAGAGGATTCTTCTTTTTTCATATGCGACATTTTCCATCTTATTATCAATAGTATCGTCTATCCACTCAATTCCACACTCTTTTTAGTTTGTTGTTATAAGATAATACAGTCTCTTGAAAGCAATCGTGATCCCCTACTAAAAAGTTAACAATGACATATATGTTAACAATATTATTATTGTATACGAATTATTACGTAGGTTAGTCAAAAACATCATGAATCTGGCTAAACTAAACCACAATGAATGACAATCAGCTAATCTAACATATCATTTTCCAATTTTTTCATTTATAATTGTAAAAAATGAAGAAAAGAAATGGAGAATATTTCAACTGAAAGATTGTTGCAAAAAAGAAGATAAACAATGATAAAATCCAACCACAATATTATATGACAACATATATGATATAGATATTGTATATTTTTTTATCAACATATTTTAGCTAATCTCTTTTAAGCTAGAATGTGATGGAAATTTTCATAAAATACTATAGAAGTCATGGGGAGTCTTATGAATACGAAGAGAATTAATATGTTTTTTCTTTATGGCTTTACACTTGGTCTCGGGTTAGCCATCATCTTCATACCTATTTCTACTACAATTCATGAAGGAAACGGTGTTTCAGCGACCACATACAAAGAACCGATGGAATACATTGTATTGGTATTACGAATCGCTTTTATTACGGGGTTTAGTGCTGTGCTCGGGAGCTTTTATAATAATCCCAAATAGAAAAACTATGTAACATACGCTCAACTAACATAATCATCCTATGTAAAGGTGAGGGCGATATGACCTACACTTTATAAAATTCCAACTATTAAAAACATACACAATCCAGTATGGCCATATTAATAAACATTAAAATTCTTAAGAGAGATTACAAGGACTAGTGTCATTGTTTCCGAGCGATGTGTACAGCTTAGAACATTTTCCTCCAAATTTAGAAATTTTGAGATTTATTTCTTTTCTCCTTTTTCTTCAACGTTACTGTTTCTTTCCTTTACATTTCTTTCTATTGTGGGTTTCCGGCTCGTTCGGCATGGTGGTTATCCGCAAATGAAACAGGAACTTATCGGTGTGTAGGTGAAGGATGAACCGTACAGACCGTGGTTATCAATCGATTTAATACCGAAGCGACACGTTACAGAATGACAGAAAAACGTTTTCCCTTTCTGATCAGTCTGTCGTGCTGCCGCCCCAAAATGATTTGAACCAAAAAGAAACAAATTCTACTAAAACAAGTCAGCTTTTAAAGTAATCTAACTTTATATATCAGAATCATTATTAAAATCAACATATACAATGACATATGTGTTGATGACATTATCCTTTTATGTTTGTTAATCACAAATAGAAAACACTATGAAACCATTAATAAACATAATCCGCTATATCGGTCTTCTTTAAATCATCTAAGAATCTTTTAATTCTTTCCGATATCTCTCTCTGGTCATGACTGATCTATTTCGGTAGCTGCAATAAAACATAGTTTAGGGGGTTGCTGTTGAGTTTACTAAAAGTCGATTTAAAGATTACATATATATAAAGATCGATAGAATCAGCTGTAACGTCAAAGAAAATCTCTATTCTCTCATACTTCTCTTTATAAAGTTCTGTCGGTTTAAATCTTACGGATTGTAAAAAGACGTGTTGCCTTGCGTCCAAAATTGAAGCGAATTCTCTCTTCACTGCTTTTATGATCTGTATATCCATCAACGGTTCGCGAACGTTTGCAGTGAACCCTAGATCATCCTGGAATGTCTTCATACAGAGTTCCATAAATGGATGCATCTTTACTTCTACGAAATCTTTATCTTCAGGATCTAAGGTTCTGGGTATCTCTACATCGGTTTTTAACCATAATTCATTTTCATAGAGGGGCACAGGAAGGTTTTCAGGTAACAGAAAACGAAAGTCAATACGTTCTTCTTCGTTCTTTCCAATTTCTTTTCCCACAACCATTTCATGACTAAAGAAAGGATAATGGATGTTTTCATTTCCAAATAAATATGTCTTAACAAAAGAATAAGTGATAGTTTCTATTCTTCTTGGTTTATTACCACCATAAAGAATCACTTCACCCTGTACATATTCACCAGGTATGAAGATTGGAGTATGAATAATGGTATCCACTTTCACCAATCCCACCATAACACTTGATAAAATTTGTTTGAACATAGAATGCCTCCTAATCGCTTCTAGTTAATTACGATACAAAATACAAATAGTTTCTCTTGCTGAAAAGATAACGGTATTTATAAATGTAATAGAAAATAATCGTTTAGGAGCAACAGCCGTTAAAACAGATGCTCCTACTGTAATGATATAATTGGTAATTATACTGTTTTAAACCATATTACAAGTTACCTTCATCTTAACAAAAATTACCACAAGGTGGATTTACATAATGGATGAACACTATGACTATTCCTATATAAAAAGTTTAAATATAAAGATTGATGTACCGTTCGTAATCAGAGGACTGCAATTAAAGATGATTACCAAGAAGTTTGTTGAAGATTTTGCTTTAAGTTCTTTAGAGAACGAGGATCAACCAACCATACAGATAGTAGACTTGGCTTGGGGCGTTCATTCTGAAATAGATGCTCTAGAGTTACTAATATCCTCTATTGAGAAACCCGATTTAAAAGCACAATATAATCACTTACCGGAGATTTATAGAAACGAGGAAGAGTTTGATCATGAAATATGGAAATGGCGTTATGTAAATCTGATCCATGCCTTTAATCATTATAAGTCACAACATGAGCTTTTCGAGAGTATTGATATTATATACGCTAGATTTGGTTTTCCAGATGACATGTATGAACTTATCTACTATCACCCAACTAAAACAGTTTCATTGCTCACTCCAGAAGAAGCTCAGCAAAAACTAGAGAGTGCTATTCTCCATTTTGTAAATAAGCAGAAACATTTGTTTGTATCTAATCCTTAATGGTATGATTTAACTATGCGTTAATCTTCATACAGTAAAGTAACCACCTTGTGCATTTAACGTTTATACAATAAAGCATTTTGGCCATCATCTTTCATCAAGCTGTTTAAAGTGGGCACAGTCATACTAACAAATTCATATAAGGTACGATCCTTATCAGCAAACTCTTTCACTTTATAAATCTTCACATATAGATGACCTTTTCTCTCCTTAATTTTGTATTCTTTAAAATTATTATAAGAAAAAGAAGAAGAGTACTGGCAGCTGCCAGTACTCTTCTTAGAAACATTAATTATACTTTCCTCTTCACTACAAAAATTAAAAGAACGAACCACATAAACAACCTTGATACTACTTGAAGCTAGTCTTATTTTATATTCAGTTTATCAGTTTACTTAATCCATCACGATCGATTAGTTCCACCATCCCTGATTTGGCTAACTTCTTCGCGTTTGGAGTAAAATATCGATTCGTGATAACCATGGCATTTGTCGTTCGCCAATGAATGCTACCAGAAATGACTTGTTGCACCGCGTCTACTCCTATATTTCCTCCATAACATTTTGCTTGGACTGCCGTTCTCTTTCTTCCCTTCCTTAAGATCAGATCGACACCGTAATCACCTGACCGCGGTGTTAATTTTACCGAATAGCCCTTGGATTCGAAAAGATCCGCCAAGTAGTTTTCGAATTCTATTCCATTCATGAGATCAATATCGTGAATATCAGAACGTAACCATTGATTATTTCTTCTAATCCGTATCCCAAATTTTATCAACTTATAAATTAATAAAAATAGCATTACCCAAATAAAGGCGTTCCAGATTGTATGACCATAAACCTCTAGAATGACGTATATAAAGACAGCTGCTGTGAATAGAGTGGCCTTATCTTTTGATTTTAAATAATGTATTACTTTACCCAAGTTTTATTTTCCTCTCAAAAAGATTGCGTAAAAATAGTGCCCACTTCATGTATCTTTGTCTATATAATCTCCGTTGTTTTCAAAGTAAATACTATTAATTAGAATTACCCACATTAAATCTATTCAAGTGGGTATTATATAAGTAATTAAATATTGGATTGAGGTGTAATAATGCTTAAATTTGAATGGACACTCACTTCTAGTGACGTACTTCTATTTTTGATTGTTTTGCACTGCTTGTTTAAGTAGAGCAAGCAAGATAACAACCGTTATGGTTGTTATCAAAACAACAAAAACAAATTAAGCAATTATTACAAAAGAGCAACCGAATATTCGGTTGCTCTTCTTGTCTGTTCCAAGCATGAACTTGTGTACGGAACATATCTCACCCTTTTTTTCTTTTTCAAAATACGTCTAAATTGCTGTTTTATCAGCTTTTTAAATTTATTGCTTTTCAAGATATTTCTTATCTTTTTAAATTATTTTGGTCCGATTTTGGTCGTAATTTTGGTCCAATTAAACTATGGGATGATACTGCTTTATCAAGGATTCGATAAATGTTAAACAATTACTTCCTATTATTTTTCAACAATCGTACCTGTTTTGCTGCATAAATTTTTTCGGATTTTACTTGACGCTTTTATATCGCACCATTATTTCTTAAATTCGACATGATCTGGGGATTGTCTTTTTCAACGTTATAAAAAAATACTTCATCCACGAAATTTTCAATATCCCAATCTGTTATACCCCACTCATTTGTAGTAATAAGTATAATTTTTCTTGATCTAATTTTCTTTAAATCATTTAGAAAATTGGAATACCTTTTAGAATTACCGAGCACTAATTGTACAGGAAAAATTAAAGTAAAAGTATTTTCATTGCCTCTAGGATTAGTTGCTGTATGAGTTGCGTAACTATTTATATTAATAGTCATTTTACCTAATTTATAATTAGTAGTTGATTTAACTGTATAAGGTAGAAGTTTTTTATTAAAAGCTCGATTGATATGATCTTAAATGTCAGACATAGAACTTGTTCTTATGATTCCCTTGTCAAACTCACTATTCAAACAAGAGAGAACTACCCTTAACTTAGCTTCATTATCATATCCTTTTACCAATAAGCTTTTTTTAGATTCATCACGCAAAAATTTCATTACATTTGCAATAGCCTTTTGTTGATCAGACAAAAAAAAACCTCCTCATGTATACAAAACAATCTTCTATCAGCTGACGCTCATTTACACTAAAAAGACTAATTAGTCACTGTTTTTTCGTTGGTATTTTAAGTTTTCTTCGATTAAAACTGCGCATTGTTTTTGTAATTCTTCTAAATCCTTTTGGTGTTTTAATGATAAGTCTTTAACTTCATTGATTGTGTCTGAAATTTCCTTTTCTCTTCTTGCTTCATAGCTTAATGCTCTAAAACTTATTATCAATATTACTAATCCTAGTGATACTAGGGTAATTTGATTATTGTATCCTAATAAATATTTTTCCATAAAATCTACATAAGGAAGAAAAATTATTGAAAAGATAGCAAAGAACAAAGAAAAAATTGATAGGTTGTGTCTATTATCAATAATGAATTTGTAAAATCTACTTGTTACTTTATCTTTATCTATTTCGTATTCATCAATTAAATTAAATAAATCTGTGATAGTAAAAAATAATGCAGCTAATGTTGCACACGATACATAAACATTAGAAATTTTCAAATCTGAATAAGATATTCCTAAGAAAACAACACTTAAACCGATAAAAGTAACAATTAAATGTGGTGCTGCCCTATTCATTATTGCCCTCCTTCCTCACTCAAAAAGCATCCAAAAAATAATATCGGATGCTCTTCCACTCTAGTAAACTTTTAATTTAAGAATCAACACGACGTGTAAAATAATTTTGCTTTAAACCATTTCAATTATTTTTAAATTCAGTGGGCCATGATTGACAAAATACATTTTTCCTAAGCCCTAAAGATAAAAAAACTTGTCTATAAATGGTAAACTCTACCCTAAAGAAACCCAAAAGTAAACCTAAAGAAATTTTACGATCTTTATTAGTAAACTATACCGTAACACTCTCTCCAACCAAAATTGATTTGTCACTTTCTATGATCTTTACTACTTGCTCAATACTAATTTTAATTCCTATTTTTTGAGTTTCTACAAGTGCATTTTCTATATAACTTTTATACCTTTCCATTAAGCCATCTTGTCCAATAATCAATAACCTTTCTTCTGGTCTAGAAATAGCAACATAATGCAAATAGTTGATTCCATCTCTTGACATGTCATAATCTTGTGCGTTTATTATTACTTGTTCAAACTCTAGTCCTTTTGAGGAGTGGATTGTTCCAGAAGTTAATTTATGACGATCCTGATTATATGTAGGTATGTATTTTTCATCATTTACAACATTAAATAGTATGCTTATCTCGTTTTTAATTTTTTCTAAGTCATCACTATAACCTAGGTACTCATACAACTTAATACAATTTTCATTATATAAGTTAATCTCATACTGTGATTCTTTAATACCTTTTAGGATCGTTTTAATATCAGAAATTCTAAAAGCTTCTGGCATCGGTATTTCATCCATGAAATCATACTCACTATATCTATATTGCAATGAATAATTAGCTATAGCTCGTGCTATCCAAATGTGTTCACTCTCAAGATTAGAATAATCCAAAGGTGATCCAGGAATAAAAACAAAAGGAATTCCAACAGATTTTAATTGTTCACTCCAGAACTCAGAATTACTATTACTAAAGTTTAAAAATGCACATTTCTTACTAACATCAATCCATTCCATAATATATTTAATAACTTCGGTATCATCAATATATTTAAAAGCGATTATCTCATTGTTAAATTCAGTCTGTTGACAGTGTTTTCTTACACTTTCCATAAAAATATTGGAGTAATTTTGAATAACTTTATTTGACCTAAAGTTATTCCATAATTCAAATTTTTTAAAGGTTGGCTTAGTGAATAATCCAGTAAACCCACTACTATAAGCTCCCCTCCATCCATATATAGATTGTTTAGAATCACCAACAATAAATAGCGGTATCTCTAGTTCATCGGAAAGATACATAAAGAAGTTATGCATGTCTACATCACTATCTTGATACTCATCAATATAAATCCGATAATATTTTGCTTTTAAATATCTTCTTGAAGAATGAGAATTCTTTACAATCTTTAATGCAAGCTGGAATGCAAAGTTTTTCTTAACGTTAAAATACTTACACATTAATTGCGACTCTCTGATTTTTTCTAACCCTTCATCATAAGTTCTAATACGATTTTCATCATTGAAGTCTGGTTTGATTTCCCTTTTAAAATCACATCCATAGACATCGTACATAAACGGTTGAATTATCTCTAACCATATAAAATTATCATTTGTTCCAACAAACCCCTCACCCTTATCTGGACCTAATCGATTTAAAATTTCTTTTGCAGCTTTTCTTGTAAATGTAACAGCTGCAAATGTTTGATAATTATTATTGTCTCCTGTATCTTTTATAATCCGTTGAATAGTAGTGTGAGTTTTACCTGTACCTGCACTTGCACTTATTACAATATTACCTGAAGTATTTAAAATCTCATCCCTGATTTCTTTATCTACCGGCAACATAAATCCACCAACACTTTCAAACACTCGAATCGCTTATGTTTATAAATTTTGTCGATACCATTTTTACTAATACCTGTACTTAATTCAATCATGTTTATTAATTTTGCACTTTGTAAATAATCAATACCATTTTTAGTACTATTTTTATCCCTTGCTAATTTATCCATAATCCCTGGAATAACTTCATATAAATCATTTTCTAAATCAACCCTCGATAGGTAAATATTATTCTCTTTTAACTTCTTGATAGTTGTAGGTAACTTGCTAAAGACATAGTTTTTTCTTTCGACTATGTAATGAGAATCCCTTTCCCATCTTATAAGGTCAATACCCTTTAAATTTATTATTTCTCTTCTGCCAATAAGTCTTTGACATCTGTTTACACCTAAGAGATTGCACTCTGTTTTTCCTTTTACCTTCTTAAGATCATTGTCAGTCTTAACTATAACTTTAATACCAAGTGCAGTTAATACCGTATAATATTCCTTAAAATTAATCCCGTCTACTTCAAGAATATAGCCTCCAAAACTCTCATACCTTTCACACTTTTCTTTTAAAATTCTTTCAAATAGGATCTTCTCTGAAGGCCCCTCTACAAGCAATACTACATCAGCGTAAATTGCTTCAGCTAAATTTTGATTTAGTTTTTGCTTTAAAGTTTTATAATCTTCAGGCACTCTATATACAAAAGATTTTGCATTTACTGTAGTCTCTTTAAATAGCTTTATAAGTGTGACTTCATCCATCTGGCTTACAATTAATGAAGAATGAGTTGTCATGAATAAATATTTAAATATCTCATCTGAAAAAATCTGATATGATAATGCAATTTGCATTGACCTATGTAAATGATTTTCTAGTTCTTCAACAAGAAATATATTTATCTTTCTTTCTTCAAGTCTACGGTTCTCAAGCGTAAGTAATGTGTAAGCAAGAATTTTCTTTCTACCATCTCCAGAAGTCGGATAGTTCTCATTTTTTTCGTCGAGTATATACGGTGTGAGTTTACTATGAATATTGCTTAATTCAATTTCAGATTGAATAGATACTTTAAAGTTCTTGTCATCTTTAAATTTTTTATACTCATCTTTTAGTTCCTTTTCAAATGCCTTAATTGTACTCAACTTACCTACACTCTTATTAAGATTACTAATGTGTGTTTTTAAAACCTTTCTTTCAATCTCATTTAAACTTGACTCACTCTTTAATATTTCTTTTGTATATCTCTTAAATGTATCTTCTAACTTTATTGATGAGTCTATATAAACTACATTAAAATATTTATCTAATTCAAAAAATGACTGATTACTTGGGATTGCTTCTAGATTTTCTAAATCAACACCCCAAAAAAGATTTGGTTGCCCCATCAGAGCTTCAGCGTCATATATTGCTTTTAGCTGAATATAAATTTCTTCAGCACCTGATGGAATTGCACCACTCATCATTGTATAAATTTTTTTATTATCATCATTTTCTTCATCATCAGCAATGTCAATTTTAAGAGAAATAACAATTTCTCTATTGGTATCTTTATCATAGAAATCTGAATCCGTTAAACCATTTCTCCTAAAATTCCGATCCAATAAGAACCGAATAGCAGACAAAAAATTACTCTTGCCTATATCGTTTAATCCAAATATAATATTGCGGTTAGTTAAATCAATATCCATATTCTCAAAATTCCTAAAGTTTTCAATAATTAACTGCTTAAGAAGCATATTATTTCCCCCAATTTTTATGTAAAGCAATCATTAAAAATCTTATATATCTAAAAACAGCATTATATACTTCACGGAATTTGAGTTGGTCAAAAAGATAACTCAAAATGCACCCATTAAAAAAAGCCCTCTCTACATTTACATAAATATACAATTCTCGACATTACCTTTTAATCCTTCTATTTTCTTTAAAAAAACCCTGCCATAATTGACAAGGAACATTATACTATGCCTAATAAAATAAAATTAAAACTCTAGTTTCTTTCTTTATCCATTAGTTGTTTTTTTGCTTCTTTAAGATCAATTTTTGCTTTATGGCCATGCTTCTGTAATAAATGCAATAGATTGTTTCCATTCAAAAGTGTAATAGGTTTCCCTTTAGCAAATTCATATGCATCGGGCCCATAATCTGCAGTCGAGACTAATAATCCTTTGTTCGCCCCTTCATTTAGTATTGTTCCATACAAGTCACGAACAGCTGAAACGCCAACTACATTTGTATATCTTTTGGCTTGAATTATTACTTTACCCCCACGTAATGGATCTGGGTCAAAAGCGATCGCATCAACCCCTCCATCTTTACTTGCTCGAGTAATTTTCACTTCTCCACCAGACTGATTGAATTCTTTTTCGAATAACTCACGTATTAAGTGCTCAAAATCTTGCCAATCCATCGCTGCTATATTTAGGTTTTCATTAATTGAGTCGGCTACAGCATACGAAGATACAAACCGAGGATCCTCCCGATCTATTTTTATAATTGGGGCTATAGGTGATAAACTATGTAGTTTGCTGCTTCCAATTCCTTTTAGATTTTTAAAGCACATTTTAGGTTCAACGTGTTCTAGGTTAATTTCCATAAATTCTTCCTTATTAGTTTGGACTGTTAGAATACAAGCGTTGACTTCTTGACCTTTTGCTCTATCGATTGATTTTACCCAACCATTAAAAACAATGGACTCAATTGCAGATACCGTGTCAGCTTCAAATAATTCATGCAATGATCTCAATGTAATTTGATACAGGAGATTATCGTATAACTTATTTTCTACTGTCAAAGATAAGTAAGTATTTTTAAACTCATCTTTACTTTGAATATACTTAACTTCCTTTAAGGTTGGTAACTTATCAGGTGAAGGTAATGAATAATCTACTACTAATATTTTCGTATCTGGATTGTAATCAATATCGAATTCTTGAGGAAATTCATCCGGGTATTCTGAATTAGATAACACCATATCACAGTAATCAATAACAGCTGTAGGAAGAGCTTTAATATAATTTTCTTTTTGATTATCAATTGCTACGTTTTTTTCTGTTTGAAGTATAATAAAATTTTTTTCTTCTTCTTCCCATCGCTTTAATTGAATTTCAAAATTTGCTTGTGCCTGTTCATTTTTCTTAATAGTATCTTCCTTTTCCTCTTCCCAGTTTCTATAGTCTTGTGTATATAATTCTTCTGAATCCTGAATTTTTTTGTTTTGCAGTGAAGGTAAAATCTTTTCCAGTATATTAAGCTTCGGCTGATACTTTATTGAACTTTTTATTGGTTCTTCTGGTAAATGTAATAGAGATGGTGGTGAAGGTTTAGGTTTCTCAAAATCACTTAAGTCCTTTAAACTTTCCCAATCGATCTTATCATCAATATTAAGAGTGTATATAAGTGTGTTTTCAATATTAAGTAATTTCTCTTCTGCTTCTTTTGTTTGTTCTAAAGCTAACTCTTTTTTTGCTTCCTTTTCCTTTACTAAGCTATCTCGTTGTTTTCTCTTTTTTTCTGCCTCTTGTTTTTTTCGCCACATCTCTTCCCATTGCTTCAACTGAGTATTTGCTTTTTGCTCAACAACATATCGATCAGACCCTTTGACAACTCTATACTTATTTAACCCTTCGTGTTTTATTTCAACCTCGTACATATACCTATATGCCATTGTATTTCCCTCGCCTTTCTTGATTATTTATTTTCAACTCTTTTTCATGTTCTCTAACAAGTCTATAGAAGGTTGTCTTTTTCACCCCTACTTCTTCCATCGCTTTTACAGCTGTTAGTTCTCCTCTTTTCCACTTTTTATATATTTGTTTAAATTCCTCTGAAATTTGTATTCTGGGTCTTCCGAAAGCTACTCCTCTTTGCAGAGCATTATCGATTCCTTCGCGCTGCCTTTTACGAATACGAGTTCTTTCTTCTTCTGCCATCCATGATAGAATTTGTAAAACTAAATCAGCTATAAATGTCCCTAAACTATCTTTGTATTGAGTAGTATCCAGCAAAGGCATATCGAGAACAACAATATCAGCTTGTATATTTTTTGTAATCTCATTCCATTCAGTTAGAATTTCTTCTTTATTTCTTCCGAACCGATCTAATGAATGGATGTACAAAATATCCCCTTGACGCAAAATTCTTTTTAACAATTGATATTGTTCACGCTGAAAATCACGACCACTTTGTTTATCGATAAAAATATCACGGTCATCAATTTCTAAATCTTTTATAGAAGCTAATTGCCGACCCTCATGTTGATCTTTACTACTCACTCGAATGTAGCCAAATTTTCGAATCAACATTATTGCTTCACCTCCTTCACTTATATATACTAATATCTATATTTTACCAGAAAGTTCAATAAAGTAGATAGAAAATTTAGAACGTTCATAAAATAAAAATGCACATTAACGCACGCTGTAACTTCTTACTATTTACATGTCAATGTCTTGTTCGCAAAAGTGTACTTTTGTAACGTTATGGACATTTCAATCTAAATAGGATTGGATCTCCAAATAAATAATAGCTAATAGACCACAGTCCAAAAGCTATTTCTTAATTGATTTTTTTAGTTGATACAAATGGAGCTATCTCTTAACTTTATTAATGAATCGCCACACGGTTTCAATCTGTTGGTCTTTATTTACTTTGTAGTCAATGATGAAACACGTTTTATTTAATCTACACCTTCAGCCTGCTTCTTCTGAAGCGATGCCCACCAAATATCGTCTCCTTGACGGGAAAATGAAGTTTGAAAATCTCCTGAAATGAATGCTAGAAATTGGCGATCAGTGCTTTTTGCAAAGGGTTTCTGATTCATGGCCTTTATGATATTATCCCGATTCGTATGAAGTTCGATGCTTATCGAGCTCACTTGTTTCTCTTGATTTAATCCTACTCTCAAATCATATCCATCGTATAGATATGTATTAACCGTTAATCCATCTTCATAGGTTTTGGATGACTGGGGTTTTCCTGCCTTACTTTCATCCAGAGGTTGCCCCACTACGAACGGAAAGGGTTGAATGACTCCTTTTTCAAAACTCGCTACCAACTCCGCGTTCAACGCTACGACTTTTTTCTCTACTTCTTCTGCCGGTTCTTCTTTAACTTTATCTTGTTCTTTCTTCACTTCAGTAGCAGCGGTGACACTCTTTGGTGCCAACTCTTCATGAAACTTATTGATAACGATCCCGTTTAGTATGAGAAAAAGAACAACAACCGCAACAGAGGAACCTACTTTCACCTTTTCAAACTTGTTCGTGATATAGATGTGACTCGTAGATATTTTTAAGCCTTTTAACATGAACTGTGCAGCGATTAAACACAAGCAGAAGAAGATAACAGGTATTAGAATCAAATAAGGACGGATCAAAATCTGATTGTAATACGCTCCGATCATGCCAGACCACTCGTTTGAATCGGAAGTAGGGATAAAGTCACCTACACCCATCGTATATTCTCTTAACACAGTTCCCCCGAAAAACATCCTCAACATGCCTAGATGAGAAAAGAGAATCAACACAAACATGAGTTGAGAGATAAAGATATATGATAACTTCGGGGTGAGATGTGGCCGTATGTGTTTAAAGAACACATGAAATCGATTTCCCCCTAACACTCTCGCTCCAGTGATGAATTCTTGCTTGTTGATCTCTCCTATCTCTGAAGAGAACATGACCGATGTAACCGGAACGGCTAAGATCGTCATGATTATAATTTGAAATATCCCTTTATCCCAAAACGAAAACGAGCTTGATACGGATATGGGATACAGAATGAAAAAACAGAGAAGCGCTACCGGAACGTATTGAAGAGCTTCTGATAATCCTACAAACCCGTTTCGAATACGATTTGTGGACATGTAAAGAAGGAACCCTCCTATATAAGATAGAACCAGTCGCAACAAACTGATGAACAAAGCAAGACCCAATGTATACTTAGCTCCTGCAATGATCCTGTAGAACGTATCGAAACCAAACTGATCGGTACCAAACCAAAAGCGTTGAGAAGGATCAAAAGATGCTTTATCGATCGGCGTCTTACCATCTTCACCATAGATTACTTCTGTTTGCGGAACGACGCCATCAAATTGAACATGATGATAGATACTTAAAAAAAGCATCGTACCCAAAAAGCAAAAACCGATCACAAACAACGGCTCTTTCATCAGCTTGAAAAACGTGTTCATTTTTAACAAAGCTAACTTACAAAAAGAGAACACTTTTTTTAAAATCGCAGGGAATATGTTTGGTGCTGACTCTTGTTTCTCTACATTGACCCTTCCTGACATCCATTCTCCGATACTAATAAACGTGAATATTGGTAAAAAGATAAGAATGCAGAACAAAGAAAAAAGAACTGGTGTACCGTACGTGAAGATAAAATTGGTGATTCCAAAAATATTAAACAATAATTCTACGACTAATAGATTGGACACCATGAACCAGATAATCACTTTTGATTGGAAAAACAAACTCTTAAAAGCTCTCGGCAGAATGTGATGGATGAGGATATGTACTCTCGTCAATCCTTTTCCTTTGACTGTGAGTATGTAGTTCTCTTCCCATTCTTGCTCAATATGGTACAGAATGGTTCTAAACATAATGACCAGAGGCAGAATGGTCAAACAAAGGATTGGAATAAAGTATGGCTGTTGAAACGATGATGAAGCAACAGGAAAAAGCAACGTGTTCGTCTGTTAAAATACCAGATTACAAAAAACTGAATGGTTACTCCGACCATCACATCTGGAACAGATTCAAAAACAAAAAGAATAGATTTAACGGACTTATATAACATGTGAGGAAGTAGTGAAACTACGAAACTAAGAATCACAGAAATAACTAAGGCTATAAAAAAAGCGGAAAACAAAAGTGTCATGGAATAAGAATAAGGATCCCAAACATATGGAAACACCAAACGTTCCGTAGCTTCTACGATATAAGTTAATTGCATCGGCCTTATCAAGGACTGAAAAATAGTAAATAGTCCTTCTATGTACTTTGAAAACTGAAAAGAAGCTCCGATGAATGCGAACGGAATAGCACTGATGAAAATAATACCCACCATGGATAATATGCCTTTAACCAAAAAAGAACGTAACATAATGCCCCCCTCTTTACATCTATCTGTTTATTTCACTTACTACTATGATCGTTTCTTTTTGATCTGTCCGATAAATGTTAGACTTTAGCTTTTTTAATTTTTTTAACGTCTTATTAATCCGTTTTATATTTGTTGACAGGATAATTTTAACATTAAATTACAAAATTGTAATTTAATACTTCAAGAGTATCTAATTGTTTTTTTACAAAAATCCCCACTCTTTAAAGAATGAGTGCTAATTTTAAATCATACTAAAGTTGTACGATCCATAATTAAGTTGTGTAGTTCACACATAAGATGTTTAGTTCAATGAGATGGGAATTTCGGTTTTTAAGGATATAAACCATATTTTCAATTATTTTACAATAAGACTAGTAATCTCTTATTCCTATATGTATAATATTGGTGTTAATGTAAATAAATTCATTTAACAGAAAGGAGAACTTAATGAAGTTTTTAAAGATTATTTTGGTTATGAGTTTAACAATGACCTTATTCGTAAGTACTTCAGCAGGTTTAGCAAGTGCAAGTACAATTACGATTGAGGAAGAACAAGTACAAGTAGAAGATCTAGCTGAAAAACTAGAATATTTGTTTGAAGAAGCTGCTCTAACAGACATTAGTGGAAATGTAATTGGCTTTGATTTTGAGAAAGTTGAGGAAAAGTATGGTACTAGTCCAGAATTGGAACAATTAAAACTAGAAATGACGGCTAAACCTCAAGTAGTAGACAAAAACGGGCCTCAAAAATCAGCCGCGGTAGACCGTTGCATAAATAAAAAAATAAAAAATAATATTGGTGAATTTTTAACACTACAATTCATAAGTACAGTTGTTACATATATAGTAGAAAAGAAATATGAGAAAGCTGCAAAAAAACTTATTGCTGCTGGTGTTAGAGGAAATGCAATATCCCTGGCAGTACAACTTGGTTATTACTATACGACGTGTGTTTATCAAGAACATGGCTGGTAAAAATAAAATTCGATCACATAATTATGTGATCGAATTTTTATTATCTTTATTCTTAGGTTTTCCCCACTCAAGAAAGGATACTACTGCCGCAAACATTAATGGCATTATTATATTTTCAGCCCACTCTAATTTATCATGAACAATAAAATCATAAACCATTAAACTAATATATACAGCTAAAAAATAAATCAAGCTTTTCTTTAACCAGCCCATTGGAACCTCCAATCAATCTTTTATTTCAATTGTCCTTTATGCTTACATACTCATTTGAAAATTATACTATAATTACCAAATTTTTTCACCTTAAATTTGAACTAAACTAAGACTGTTTTTAGTATTAACTTTGTGAGTTTAATTATATTTATTAGAAGCCACACTTACCCGTATTCCTATCTCATCCAAATTGATTTTTATGTGTCAGTGGAGTTTTTTCACAAGTATCTCTTTATAAAAATCAATGTATTGTATGTACCTTTACCTATCTTACTAGCACCTATCCATTTTCTAAGTAAATCAATAATAACTGCTTTTTGACCTTTATGTTACCATTAATTTGTTCAGCAGATTCAATTTCTTTTTATCTTGTGACAGAATTGAATTGTCACATATAATTTTTAGTAATCGGATTAATAATAATCACTTGGCACATTCACCTAACTTGATCCAATACCTAAAGCCTCAAAATTAAAACACTGCTCTCGGAATTAGTATTTTAATTAACACATATTTGTATATGTTGTTATATATGTTTTAAACAACATATATGTCTTGTATTTTCCAACCTTCTCCCCCTACATAGATTAATTCAGTCTTAACCACCATTTTCTCTGTTGATCCTACATCGTTATAGTCTGTTGTCACTTTGAATTCATTTAGAAACTCGATTTCAGTTTTAGACACTTCATGTTTGAAGAGTTTGATGTTCCCGATAGAAGACGAAACGTCTTCTTTTGATTGAGGTAATCCGTTACCTGAAGGATGAGTGGCTCTAAAGCCTGATGCGGTCATAAGGGGTTTGATGTTCTGATACCGCTCACTCGGATTGTCATACGTGAAGAAAGACTTTAAAAACTTCCTGTTCACTTGTTCCGCTTGAGATGGCTCGATATGAGAGAACGCTTCTATTTGTTGTTTGTAATTCTCCTGGTTGGCTCGTACATCAGAGAGCTGACTTCTCAGACTGAACACATATAGGATAACAAGCACCATCATGATGATGCCTGCAAACATGAGAAAAAATGACGTTCTTCGTTCCATGTCTCAACCCTCCTTATAATACGCGTCGGTATCCTAAGAACGGATACAGCTGTTTCCACTCGGTAACGGATGAATACTCCACTCCGTTGTCATTCGCATTGATAAACTGATCGTTTCCTACATACATCCCCACATGACTCGCACCCGCTTTATACGTAGAGAAGAAGACGAGATCCCCTGGTCTGATTTCCTCCTCTGACACGGGAACCGTCACATCGTATTGAGTCTGAGCTGTCCCGTTTAACGGTTTCCCGTTCAGTCCGAATGCGTATTCTAACAGTCCTGAACAATCAAACCCTCCTGCAGCGGGTTTTCGTCCTCCCCATACGTAAGGAAACCCAAGATAGTTTTTCATCACGTTATGTACGCGTTCTACATCGAACGCTTGGTTTCCGTTTGAGACTGTCGGACCACTTCCGTTCACATAACGAAGCACATGGTCCACGTAATGAACATCACCATAACTCTCCCAACCTTGTTTAGCTGCCATCATTTTACTAAAGTCAGTGGCGACTTCTTTCGAGTACCCGCCGTTTTCTTTCGCGTACGGGATGAATCCCGCTCCAAAGTTATATGACTGAAGTGCGATCTTGATATCACCGTCCGATTGCTTCAACACATCCGCAAAGTACTTGACCCCCGCTTGTATCGAGTACTCTGGGTCGATCAATGCTCCACGTGGTAACCCTAATGATTCAGACGATTGCATCACGTCCAGATGCCGACCTCCTGATTCTTGTTGGACTAGAGCGAGTAAAAGACCCACTTGTTCAGAGATCCCTTCTTTCTCCGCATACTTTCGTATGAGTGGTTCCCACCGTAACACTTCTTTGGTGATCTGTGCGTTCCCGTCCATTGACGGGCTATAAAAGTCTTCATCTAGATCTTTATCCCCACCAAGTGATAGCGCGACAAATAGCGCGATACCGATCAGACTCGTAAGAAGTAGAACACCAAGAAGAAGGAGCCATGTGGTGGGTCTTGTTAAAAGATATGCTTTGATCGAACGTTTGGCGGTCTTACGTAACACACTTTGCATGTAAAACTCCTCCTATCCTCAGTGTCTGCCTTCACTTCGCCTCTTCTCATTATTAATTTCTTGAAGCTTCCTCGCATCGATCTGCTTTTGTGCCTCATACCGGGTGATATGCTTCACACTTCGAGCACTGCTCTGTTGTGGTCTCTCTTCACGTACCACATAGTTAGCCCTTTTGGGTTCTGTTCTCTTATCACTCACCGTTCCAGGGTTACGGTAAGCAGATGCCGTCTGATTCGCAACCTTCGGCGTTAGGTGTTGCTCGGTCTTTCTTTGTTGAGTTTCTTTTTCGCTCTTTTTATCTTGTTTATAATCTTTTAAACTCACAACACCAAAGAGACTCTTTCTGGCCGAACTAGTTGCCGCGACTTCTTTATTTCCTTGTCCCTGATCGAAGAGGACACGTTTACTAAAACCGGGTTCTCTTTTGTCTGACTGATTGCTATAGGAGTCAGTACGGTATGTTTCCTGGTTCGTCATGCGTTGTTCATTGCTGCTCTTGTGTTTCGACTGATGGTTTCGACCGTGCGATTTATTCCCCGTCATCCGTTTAGCCACACTATATCCTTTTTCACCAACTTCTCCTGCAGCACTCGCTGCTTGAAACGTCATACGTTCTGCGATCTGTTGACCTTGCACCATCCCGCTTGAAGCCACTTCAAAGATCTCAGAACGATACTTCATAAGTCCCCAGATGATGAGGACAATCAAAAACACGACGAACGCGTATCCTTCGATGCCGTTTGATATCTTTACAGATTCATAGACTAAAGTGGCCATGCCCGTGATGACAGACGTGAGTAACACGAGTCCACCTTTCATCAGCAACACACCGATGATCTTTTTAAAGTGATTAAGTGCCGTCTCACTGAAACTCGGAATGAGTGAGAGAATGAGTGGTATAGCCGTGAAGATCACAAGCGCTAAAAACCACACCTGCAATAGAAACTTAAAACTAGACAACAAGATGACCGGTATCGCGAGACTGAACGTCGAGATGATCGTAATGATAAGGTAGCCGAACCGCTCCCCGCTATACTCCGGTGACATTTGTTTATTCTCGAAATCTCTAACTTCTCGTTCTACTATTTGACCTCGAGCATCTTTCCCCTCTTCATTGTAAGGTTTAATCTTTAGTAGATTTTCTAACCTATTAGGGTCTTCTTTATTTACCTCTTCTTCTTTCGTTGTACCATAGTTTAGTAGGGTGTATGGTCGTTTCACCATGAGGTTGAAGAGCTGATTCTGCAACACTGCAGTTCCTTCTTGTGCACTGAATGATTCGTCGCCATCTATGGTTTCTGACGTAAGAAGAACATTAGCCGAACTCGCGATTCCTTCGATGTCTGAGCCCCATTGGTTCAACTGCTGGATATTCCCTGTCGTATCTTCATAAAACCAGAACGTGAAGACCATGATGACGAGTGCTCCGATTATGGCTTTGATGGCATGTCCGCTCTGCTGGTTCACATAATACCGATAAGCAGCTGTTCCACCGACGATAATGATGAAAAGCGATAAAAACGTACTCACCATGATGGTATAGATTCGTTCACTCATCTCACCCGCACTCTTTACCATAATTGAGATGAGGTCAAAACTCATGAGCTGGTTAACGGCATATAAGGTGAACGACGAGATCACTTTATTAAAGCTCCATAATCCTGCATTGATGGAGTGAAGTGCTCGGTCTCCTGTTGCTTTGATACCGTCGTCAATATCCGCTTCTAACTTATAGTTGTCGAGCGGGTAATGACTCTGTTCTAGTTCGATTCTTCCGATCTTTTCGATCTTCTTCTCTATCGTCGGTGAGGGGTCGTTGGCGTTCGTACTACTCGGTAGAAGAAGAAACAAAAATACGAAGGCGATTAAGATTCTTTTAAGGTGGTGCATCAAAACCCCTCCCTTAATCTTTACAATGAATACACGTTTCTAACTCATACTTATCTCTGATATCCTCACGGTCGATCTTCATGCTCTTATCCACATCGATCCTCCACTCTTCTCCTTTTTCACGAATGAGAAGTTCATTTTCTACTGTGTTCTCACCATTAGGGTTGCGAAATGTCGTCATCACATAATACTGATCCGATTCATTAGTTGGATAGATTTCGTATTGTATATCTTTGTATGCAAGACCGGAATTGATCTTTTTGGTCGTTTTATTAACTTCGTAAGATCCATCTTTAAATAATAGTTTTTGTTGTTCATCATAATCTCTGTCAAAATAGGCTTTCTCCCAATCATAAGCGACTTTAGCGATGTCTTCGGGTTCTGTTCCGCTACAGCCTACTAATAGGAGTAGAGTTAGTGGTAGTATGAGATACGTTTGTTTCATCAGATGAAAGCCTCCTCTGTTTCCCGTCTTCCTTTATCCTCTTCTTTTGTGTTGAAAGCGTCTTTCCATTCGTTGAACGGTACATCGATCTGGATCTTTGCCGTGCGACCATAGATGTCTTCCATCACACACTGTCCTTCACTCAAGTTCTTTAACAGCTCTCGGTTCTCTTTGTTGTCTTCGATGCCAAGAAACTCGATGATGTTCCCCGCTTCTTCAATCGTCTTCGCTTTGAACGAGAACTTGGTCCCGATTCCTTCTTTCACGTCGGCACGGTTATAATCAACGGTTGATTGTGTGACGATATAGACGGCAGATCGTAGAGAACGACCCGTACGAAGCATCTCTTTAATGAGTTTATGACCCTGACCGGTGTTTGTTAACATCCACGCTTCTTCAAAGATCGTGATCTTCGTCTGCGAATCATCTCGAGCGAACTTGGTCGCGAACTTCGCGAGCGGAATCATGAGTGCGACCGCAATATGTTCATCACGTGTAGCGGGTTTTTCTCCGTCTTCTGGAAGCGTTAAGTTTTGAATCTGTAGAATGTTCACTTGTTCTTTTAAGGAGATACCAGACACGTCTCCATTTGAGAACATGAGTTTCGCGACACCGTTCGTTCCCACTTCATATAGTAAGTCGCCTACGTTCTTTACTTCTTTATCTTCAGACGACTGAAGGTACTTGACGACCTTTAACAGTCCCGGTTTCCGTTCTGTTGTTAACACATGGCGTACCCCTTTATAGATGGCGGTCTTGATGTTTCTCTCCTGACTCTGAAGTTCTGCTAAGTATTCAAGAATCGCGACCGCTGTATCATGCGCTTCTTCTCCCTCTAAAAAGGTGAGCGGGTCAAGTTTACCAGCGTCACGCTTATCACTTGAGAACGTGATATAGTTGAAGCTCTCTATAAGATCAGCGAACGGTGATTGTTCTTCTCCGATCGTCGCTTTAAACTTCTTTTCGACTTCGTTCTTGGGATCCGTCATCAGGATCTTTGCGCCGAAGAAGATCGCATTTAACAAGATATCCTTCAACAAAAATGATTTCCCCATCCCGGTCGGTCCTGAGATCGTCACGTGAGGTGACGAGTATTTAGACCCTTTTAAACCGAGCTGACCTAGAAACGGATGATAAAAGACTAAAAAGGGTGAGTTCTCGACCGTTTCTCCTGGACTCGTGATGTCTTTACCGAGATAGAAACCGACCGTGTTCCCGACTTTACGGGTGAGTGAGAAGAGCGAATCGCTGAAAGATTCTGGTGTTAAGATCTGTTCCCAGTCGGGTACTACTAAGTCGGCTCCTGGTATAGACTGATGAAAAAGAAGCAGTTGATCAGCGAGCGGCTGCAACACCTCCACGCCTCGATCTTTAAACGCTCGTTTAAGACGAGTCACCCGACTTCGGCACTCACTCTTCGAGATCCCCCACACGACGAAGTGCGTATACGTGCGAAGAAGCGGTTTTCCTTGGTTCTTGATGTCGTTCTCTAACTCATGAAGAAGCGTTCTTCCAGAGTTGATGAGAGAGTCTTCGTCTTCATTTGCTTGTAACAGCTGTGAGTCTTGATCACGAAACCTTCTTTTGATCTTGTTCGTCTCGCTATAATCGTCTTTTTTCTCCCTATAGTGGGTTCTGATATGCACTTCCACCGGAAACCCGAGCTCTTGAAAGAAATACGACCACGCCCGTCCGTTCATATCGACCGGAAACTCGGTCACAGGTAGAAACGCACAATAACTCTCATCCTCTAACTGTTGAATTCGGATGAACCCGGCGTCAGACTGATGAAGAATTCCTTCTGTTAGAGACGTGATCGATTCGTCATCTTCTCTCTCAATCTTCATCCCACGCGTAAAGAAGTGGCGAAAAAGGTAGTGAAGTTCTTCTCTTTTTGCTCTTGTTGCTGGTAAGTAGGACGAAAGGGTCGCGAACGCACTCTCTTCACTCTCTTTATACTGATTCAGTAACTCATGATCGATCCCGTTATAACCAGAGAGTCGCTGCACGTAACGGTTCAGTCCTTTTAGGGAGCGAATAGTGGTCCCGAGAATGTTACCTTGTTCGTTCTCATTACGTTCTAGCTTGATACCAACAAAGAACTTGTACTCGACCGTATCTTTCGCTTCTTCGATCAGGATGTCTCGTAACCGCTCACTGTAATAAGAACCGACTGACGCATATTTACCCTCGTATTGATTCTGTAGTTTAGAAATTCGGGCCTCGATATCGACGGGTACCGGAAGGATCTTATAGTCGATCTCTAGGAATCCTGACAGCTGCCACGCGAGCTTTTCTAATCGGTACACCAAGTTCTCTAGTGCTTCTTGTTCGTTGATTCCGACCGTGTTCTCAAACACGCGGTAATAACTCCAGATGTCTTCACTCTTTGTGATCACAAGATTGTTCTCTATTCTGTGGATCGGAAACTGCAGCACATCATATCACCTCAACTTTTAAAAGGTTCGTATCGAGTAGAGACGGAATAATTCGAATCCACTCTTCTCCCGCTACAATAACTCTCTCGTTTATGAAGCGAGTACCGAAACAGTCCTGATACAAAACGATCCAACCGTTTGCCGTCCATCCTCGCTCGGCAGAGAAGTCCTGACGTCATCCAAGGCACGACTGTGTAGAACGCGAGCGTGAGAGACGAGGGAAGGAATGAACTGAGCGTGTTTCGAAACAACAACAGGATACTGAGTATGAGGATTGCGACCACGATCTGGCGTATTTCGATGCCTTTTGAGAAGACGAGTCCGCGATCTCCTTTACCCAGGCTGTACACCTTGATCGGATAACGCCACATCTTTCGGTAACTATAACTCCGCCTCATGAGAGGCCTCCGTTCTTCACACCATCCCATAACGCTTTAGCGATGCCTTCAAACTCACCAGGATTCGCGACGATCACATAACAGACGACCGCGAAGATGAAGCTTGAGAAGAACTGGCCCCATCGTTGTGAGATAAACGCGCGAACGATCATTACGATCATGATGATGAAGAGTACGGCTGCCACTTGCGTCGACACATAATCTGTCAGTCCAGTAAGATCTGGTAACATAATTTTACCCTCCTATCGAATGAAGTAGTTTTTTTACGTAGAACTTGTTCTGTTTTTTCTCAACTAATATCGAGAACGGCTGCTTCGTCACGATCCCCGTCTCCCCGTCTTCTAAAAGGACGAGCGTTTTGATGAGGTACGTGTTTTTTTCACTGTCGTACACCTTAAAGTTCTCTACCCCTCTATACTGATACAGATCTTTCAGTGACTCTGGTGTTTCCATGAGGTAGCTCATCTCACTCACCGTGTTCTCGGTGTAAGACGTGAAGAACTGGGTCGCAAATCTTTTTAGTTCATCTTCTTGTTTAAGGTTCTTCTTGCTGTCGTCCTCACCGTTCTTAACGGCAGAGAGTCTCGTATCATTTGGAACGTTCGAAAAATAAGGCTGTTCAATCACGTTAAAGTTCTGACCGTCTGTTCCAACCAGTACCGTAATCATCACTTTCTTAGCAAGAGGCGTGACAGAGATCTTCTTTTCCCCCTTTTTCAGAAGAGGTGGTGTTTTTAATGTTTCATATGAAACATTGTAGGTATAGTAAGCGCTTTCACCCTTTCCTCTCCTTTCATGAAGAGAAATGCTAGTTAGTTTTCTTTCTCCTTTAAAGTTCGTGTTGTTCTCGATATCCTGTAATGTGAGACCTTCTGCGAGATAACGACTCAAATCCTCACTTCGTTTCTTTCGTTCTTCTTCTGTGACTGGGATATTAATGAAAGATTTCACGAACTCTTCCGTGTACGCTTCACCTGCAGGTGAGGTGATGAAACCTTCATCTACCATTTTTTCTAGCTCTTGTTCCGTTGAATCTTGATAGCCGTTCACTTTTTCGTTTAAAAACGCGGTACGAAGATACGACTGAGTGGTGATGAAGAGTATTGCAAGAACACCCATCCAAAAGAGAAAGCTCACCACACTTCTTGAGTTCATTCGAGCCGATGGTACACGTCTTTTCTTACGTTTAAGGATAGAGAATAGATTTTTCACTGTTCAGTCCTCCTAGATCTAGCGCGTTTCTCACGTACACACGCCTAAAATAGGTGTCGCCGAGTCCTTCTTCGACCATCTTTCGGTTGATGAAGATCTCTCCGATCTGTAGGTTCTTGATCTCACGTGGGTTCGCTTTAAACCGCTCTACGTCTCGAACGGTCCCCATATCTGCTTCCCGGCGGAGTCGGTTGTTCTTCCTCTCCACCTGTTGCGTCACTTCTTGATCTTGATACGTTCCGAACACTTCTGCGATCCTCTCCGCGTCTTTTGCGGAGTTCACGCGACCCGTTGCGATGCTGTTACAGTTCGATATAATCTGTTCAGTCATCACAGGATCTACACTATCAATGTCAGATAACGTCTGGGTAGAGATGATGCATTCGAACCCGGCTGAACGTGACTTGTTCACGATATCGACCATCCGACGATCACCATACGCACTGAATTCGTCATACACCGCGAATATCGCTTGTCGTCCCTTCGCTTGTCTGTGAGCGACGAGCGAGTTCACGTCGAGGATCACGAGCTTTCCGATCCGCTTGATATAATCGGCATAACGGCTGCCAGAGACCGAAAAGATGACCACGTTGTTGTTCTCTGTGATGGTTCGAAGATCGATGCCGTCCTCCTTCTCCGTGAACAGGTGACCCAGATCACTCTCGATCAGTTCACCAAGCTGCATACGAAGCCGTGTGAGGCAACTCTCTACGATCTCGCTCGGAAACTCGTCATCGAGCGTATTTTTTATTCTTTGTAACTTCTCATTCAGGACCGATATCTTTACGTTTCTTGTTTGTGTGATCACTTTCGTCTCTTTTTGTTTTGGCGTTCCTGTGAAGTCGTCCAGATCGTCCTGTGGTGGTTCTACTTCAATCGTTGTCTCATATTCTTCTGAGATCTCTTGTTCCGTTGTCTTCTGTTGAAACAACTTTTTGGTCTGACTTAAATTGGTGAGTTTCGTGATGGTGTGTAGATCGCGAGTCTCGTCACACTCGTCGATGAGCTTGATGATGAGCTGTAGGTAGCGTGAGGCGATATCCGTATAGTACGCACCGTCTCCTTCACTTGAAAAAGAGAAGAGTGACATGAGTTTGTCCCTCGTTTCGGTCGGTGTGCCGTTTTTTATCGGATTGTAGGTGTGGTGGTCGGATTCAGAAAAGAGATACACCTCTTTTCCATAGGCTTCGGCTAATGCTTTGAACTCGAGCATCGATTTACGTTCGCCTTTACCGTCAAAGAAGATGACGGGCTTGTTCTGTTTTAACGCGCTCTCCATGATCGAAGCGATGAGGGTCGTCTTCCCTGTCCCCGTACCGCCTGTCGCGAGCATATGATAGTTCATCTCATGAGGTTTTAGTTCTAAGTGTTCTCCGGTGTCTGTGTACCCGATGAACGGTGACTGTTTCTCTGTAGTTCGGTACTGAAGCTGTTTCTGAGATAGAAAACTCACTCGTTTGTCACGAAAACGCTTGTAACGTCCTTCGTCTTTTCTTCTTTTCACCTCTTCAGACTTTGTGGTGATTCGTCTTTTGAAGAAGTATGTGCCATAGATGTAATACAGAAAGCCAAAGATCAATGAAAGAGCAAGCACACTCAGATAACTCGCAGGTGAAACAGAAAAGGATTTGTTATTGTTAAACAACTGTTCAACGAGATGAGTCACGAACGGTACGTTTACGCCGGAAAGTACACCAAGATAACTGAGAAGCGTTTCAGAGGCGTACAGAATCATCAGAATGATACAGCCTGTAATCAAACAAAGATAAGCGTATAGATCTCGTTTTATCGTGTAGAGAAGAAAGAACGGTAACAACCCTGTTACTGCAGGTACGATGAAGAATAGGATCAGTACGCCTACACACAGGTAGAGAACCAGGTCTCCGATCATTCGATCAGTGTCACTTTGCGGTTGTTCCCGACTCTCCATCAGAGGTTCCAACGTTCGTCACCTCCTCCCACTTGTCGTTAAGAATCGCATCTGGGATATCTTTCACTAAGATCCGATGACCGTTCGTGAGATCGCTGCTCATCCGGTTGATCGTGTTTCTGATGTGACCGGTATGCGTGAAATAGAACACGTTGTCGTATTCACCTTCACTTAACACTCGTTCAAACATTCTAAACTTATCTCGATACCTTTTGTTCTCTTTCTTCGTGAGTTCGAGTTCGATCCAGATCCGGTTCACAGAATCATCACTTCTTTTCACAAAAAAGAGGGCGTCTGGTATCCGGTCTCGTCGGTTGTTGTAGTTCCGAAGTTTCTCTTGGTTCGACCCTTGTCCGACAATCCTATACCGCAGTTCACGTTCCGTATGATACGAGAACGGTATCCCCTTCTGTTTGAACTGATACTCATAAAACAACAGAAGATCTGTTAAGAGAAGTGTATGCTGCGCCGTGTTTAGACTCACAGACTTCGGTACCGTCACTTCCGCTTCCACTTGCTGCCGAGCTTCTGTCGTGGCGTAATACACGCCGAGTCTAGATGCGATCCGTTTGTTCACAAGATAACCTTGGTTCGTTAGTTTCTGAAGTCGCCGATACGCTTGGTTCACATGATTTTCTTGAAACTTCAACATCACTTGTTTATGCGTCACGATGCCGTTTCTTAAGATAAACGTCAGGTACTCCACATCTTTTGGTTGTAACGTACTGTACTTGTATAACACGTTCCACCACCTTACTGATATGAAATGTTCTACACTAGATCAGCTGCTCACTATTCCTAACATCACTGAAAACACATTCTAAGATTACTTGCCGCACTTGAACTACCCTCCACTTACTTGAACTTGAACTGCTGGTTTTTGCTTTTGATGTTTATCACTTGAACTACTTTCTCTTGACCTTATTATTATTTTTCCCTAACTTTCTTCCCACCTCCCACACTCAACCTCTTACTCTTTTATTCTCATACTCTTCTTTTCCGGCTTCTCTTTTTAACGAGTCGTCCAAGACCTCATAGTCACATGTACGTTGTGGGTATGAGGTCTTGGATGCGGGACGAGAAAAAAGAGAAATGCCGGAATCTCCTTGTATCATTGCATTCTTACTCATAATCGAACCCATAATACACCGTGAAAAAACACCAACTCTCCTACGCTCTCGATTATGGCCTCGATGAAATCTGATCTAGTTGCCTGCAGATTACACTAAAGAACGCACGTTTGGCAATAGATACACTGGAAAATATAACTAAACTACTATCAGAATTTTCTTACAATAATATTATCTTACTACAAATCTCTATAATTTCACGTACCAGAACCCTTCTCCTCTAACTCTTTAACTACTCCCTCTCACTCCATTATTCTGCAATAACCCTGAAGATCCTAAGAGAGCAGACAGGAGAATTTTGATATGTATTGGCACACTGGCTCATTTAATGTCAACCCGACCGACTTCTTGGTAGCGAACCGTTTATCAGAAATGGAACCGTTGTTTTATCGTTCTGGTTGATCCCGATGAATGCTTGATCACGCTTTGGCAACAGGTCTATAAACGCCAGCTGCGCTTCTGGCGTTCTTTGTTGTCGCGTCTCGATCAAGTGCTGAAATAGTACGGATTTGGATGCGATCTTTGTAACCGCGTTTCGACCGCGGCCGATCGTCTGCTTGATGATTTGTTTCGACTTCTTTAACACTTCTTTTAACGTAGATAGTGCCATGCCGCAAGTTTCTGCGAGCATTCGAAGTGACCCTTCTAGGTATGGGTTCACACCTGTTGTTTTTTCTTTTAAAACCGTTAGTAGGTCACTTTCTCGTTCATCATAGTGAGAGCGTGTTCGTTCTTCGCGTGGCTTTTTAAACTTATACCACCCTTCTCGTCCTACGAACTGAGCTTGTCCATCCGTCCAGAGCTCGAGGAGGCTCTCTACATAAGAACGCTTCACTCCTTTATACTTACCAGAGTACGCACTTTTTAACGTACGTTCGAACTCTTGCTTGTTTAGTGGCTTCACCATGTTCGAGTTGAACTGATCGAGTTCATCATACGCCCCTTCTAGTTCTCTCCCGCTCTGATAGTTGGCAAGAGCGAGCGTCATGAGTGCGTTGTTACGACTTGAACCGTGGTAGCCAGAGTCGATTCGTTTTGACGTGATGAGTGCTCGGTACCAGTCAGATTGTGTAACATCGTCTTCTCTTGTTTGGTTCGAATAGATCACAGAGAACATGTTTCGCTTTTCATAGTTTACGGACCATGAGATGAGTGACGCCGTGTCAGCAGGTGTTGTGTAGTAATCGAGAACGTTCTCTTCTTTTGGGATCCGGTAAAACCCAAAAGGCACACAGTTCGTATCGACTGGTGCATAATTTTTTAGTGCACGGCGGATGTTGTTGGACAGTCTCTCTGCGATGCGTAGACTCTTGTATTGTTCTCGGTTCGTGATATAAAAAGGAGATGACAACACAAAGAACACCTGGTATCCACGAGGTGTCTGAAGCAGCAAGTTCGGACGTGGCAACCCTAACTCTTCGCACCCGATGTAAAGCGCGTAAAGATCTGCACTCTTCGTATCGATATCAAGAGAGATCACGTTGATCTGTTTGAGGTTCTCCCGCTCGTGTCCTTTGATGATACGGTTTTTAAAGTCATAATACGTGCCACCGCGAAACGTGTTTGGTGTCCAGTGTGAGAGGTGGCGATACTTCTCTTGTAAGGTCTCATAAGACGTAACGACGAGTCCTTTCCCTTCTGTGAGATCTTCTTTCGAAGACGACACGAACACAACACCACGTTTATGTGGTGCATTTTTTTCAGCTTCTGTAAAACGCACCACGTTACGAAGTGGTGCAGAAGTTCCCTTTTTCTTGTAGAGCATAAGGCTGTCATGAGTCATGAATGATAGAATATCCGGTATAGAGACAACAGAATTCTGTTTTTTATTCACGTTTTGCACCAACGACACCCTCTTTCACTCCGAATTTTTTGTTTCTCCGATAGAAAGAGCCTGTTTTTGACACAGCTCTCCCTCATCACAACGAGATGTTTCCGTTTGTTGGAGAAAGTATAACGAAGTTGCATCTTGAAAAAGGGTGTTCTCTAAGGAAAATGCACCAAACCCAAAAAGCCCCTTGAGACCATGTGGCTCAAGGGACAAAAAAAGTGGTTCTATTTTTTTATCATGCACGTTCCGCTTCTGTTTTGCACCATTACACGTAAAATGCACCACCTGAGCGTACTCTGTGTACTTTGTGATGAAGCGCCGCAAATCCTACTACATAAAGGTTTATTCTTTCTTTTAGTAAAAGACTACTACACGAGTTCCGCTCAAAATGTATACCGAAGTGGTGCATTTTTATCGCACACACTTCGCTAGATTTCGTCAGGTTTCGTTAAAACATCATTTGTAAATTGGATGGATTATCCTGTAAAACCACTGTTTTCATATGTTCCGATACTACCCAAGTTCCGCTGAAAATAAGATTTCAGTGGTGCAAGTGGTGCATTTTATGGTTCGTTTTGATACACAGGTTCCGCTCATGAAGTAGTAAAATGGTGCATAAGTGGTGCAAAATGCACCAGTGAGCGGACTGTGTGTACTAAAATGAGAAAAGTGGTGCATAGTTTTGCACCACTAAACGTTTGTCTCTGCAGGCTAATAATACTTATTATATGTAATTTCGTTCTTTAATAATTTTTTCGTTCCTCACTCTTCTTTCATAACAAACAACTTAACAACTAAATTATAACTAAAAAAAGGGACCCGTATAATTGAACTGTAACCCGAA
>NZ_JARMFC010000032.1:0-1450 GCF_036213205.1 Fictibacillus nanhaiensis | reverse complement strand
TGAAGTGACCCCTAAAAGTTAGACACGGTTATTTCATTAGGCAGCAGTTAGGGCATGAGTACGGTATTTAACCGGGCTCATGCCTTTTAATTTTGCCTTGATTCGTTTGTGATTATAGTAATCCATATATTTAGCCAGCTCTAGTTTAAAGTGTTCCACACTTTCAAATTCTTTTAGATAAAGAAGTTCAGATTTTAGGATTCCAAAGAAGTTTTCCATCACAGCGTTATCGTAACAGTTCCCTTTACGAGACATACTCTGGGTGATGCCACTTTTACTGAGGACCTTACGGTATTGTTTCATTTGATAGTGCCAGCCTTGATCTGAATGTATAAGAAGCTTATCTTTATCTGTCACATGCGCTAGAGCTTGATCTAACATCGTTGAGACAAGGGAGTATGTCGGTCTAGCCCCTATTGTATAGGTAATAATTTCTCCATTAAATAAGTCCAAAACGGGTGATAAATAAAGCTTCTTTCCGAATAATTTAAACTCTGTAATATCCGTGACCCACTTTTCGTTTGGTTTCTCAGCTTTAAAATTACGATTTAAAATATTTGGTGCAATCTTCCCAATCGTTCCTTTATAAGAACGATATTTTTTGATACGTACGAGACATTTTAATCCTAGTTCCTTCATGATACGCTGTACCTTTTTGTGGTTAACTTGGTGTCCACGGTTTCTAAGTTCATCGCGAATTCTACGGTAGCCAAAACGGCCTTCATGTTCATTATAAATAGCCTGAATCAAATGTTTTAACTCCTCGTCAGGGTCAGGACGATTGAAATGATTCACCCAATAATAATAGGTACTACGTGGGATTCCTGCTAGCTTTATAAGTGCTTGTATCGAAAACTCATGCCTTAATTCATAGACTACTTGCGCTTTGTCTTGTTTGGTGATTTTTCCTTGTTTTGAACTAAGGCATTCAACTTTTTTAAATAAGCATTTTCCATACGTAACGCTTCTAATTCCTGTTGAAGCGCTTCTACTGATCCTTTATCTGGTGATGACTTTTTGGAAGACCTTTGATCTTTCTTATTCATGTTTGGACGCCCCTTTTTCTTTGGTTTTAGGGCATCCAAACCTTGAGTCTCTAATAAATCTCGCCATTTCCACAAGGTAGAATCGGATGGCAGATTAAAAATCGCGGCTGTATCAAAGATAGACGTCCCATTGTCGTTCATATATTTTAGTACGTCTAGTTTAAAGTTTAAGAGGTAATTTGTATAGCTTTTGAAAAAAGCATTCTCACCGTGGTATTCATATTTTCTAATCCAAAATAGAACTTTACTATTATTCGCACCAATCTCTTTTGCGATTGTTTTATACCCTACATCCCCTTCTAAATATCGTTTAACAGCAGCTATTTTTTCTTCGATCGTAAATTTAGCCATAAGAAAAGCACCTCCAGATTTAAGACTGTGTCTAAAATTCGGGGTGCAGTTCA
>NZ_JARMFC010000031.1:0-1117 GCF_036213205.1 Fictibacillus nanhaiensis | reverse complement strand
GTTTTCAAAGAACTTTTTTGCAATAAAAAAGAAAATGTCAGAAACATTTTCTGAAAAATGGTGGAGCTTAGCGGGATCGAACCGCTGACCTCCTGCGTGCAAGGCAGGCGCTCTCCCAGCTGAGCTAAAGCCCCAAATAACATATTCGTTATAATGGTCGGGAAGACAGGATTTGAACCTGCGACCCCCTGGTCCCAAACCAGGTGCTCTACCAAGCTGAGCCACTTCCCGTAAAAAACATGGCGCGCCCTGAGAGATTCGAACTCCCGACCTTTTGATTCGTAGTCAAACACTCTATCCAGCTGAGCTAAGGGCGCATGTATGTGGTGCCGAGGACCGGAATCGAACCGGTACGGTAGTCACCTACCGCAGGATTTTAAGTCCTGTGCGTCTGCCAGTTCCGCCACCCCGGCACATACAATAACAATAACTTTGGAGCGGAAGACGGGATTCGAACCCGCGACCCCAACCTTGGCAAGGTTGTATTCTACCACTGAACTACTTCCGCAAACTTATTTAATTATCAAATGGAAATTGGTGCGGGTGAAGGGACTCGAACCCCCACGTCAAAGACACTAGATCCTAAGTCTAGCGCGTCTGCCAATTCCGCCACACCCGCGTGTATAAATGGTGAGCCATGAAGGACTCGAACCTTCGACCCTCTGATTAAAAGTCAGATGCTCTACCAACTGAGCTAATGGCTCGTGCAAAATGGTGCCGGCTAGAGGACTTGAACCCCCAACCTACTGATTACAAGTCAGTTGCTCTACCAATTGAGCTAAACCGGCAAGTAAGAATAAATGGTGGAGGATGACGGGTTCGAACCGCCGACCCCCTGCTTGTAAGGCAGGTGCTCTCCCAGCTGAGCTAATCCTCCATTTTATATCTAGCCTAGCAACGTCCTACTCTAACAGGGGGAAACCCCCAACTACCATCGGCGCTAAAGAGCTTAACTTCCGTGTTCGGTATGGGAACGGGTGTGACCTCTTTGCCATCATCACTAGACCAGATTAGCGAGTTATTTTTTATCTCGACAAGATAAAATTATACTCTATGTAATTCTTAAAAGCAAGAGAAATTTTTAATGATTTTCATCATTTTTTATGTTCTCTCAAAA
>NZ_JARMFC010000030.1:3000-4704 GCF_036213205.1 Fictibacillus nanhaiensis | reverse complement strand
AGTTCTTTGAAAACTGAACAAAAGAAATAGGTAAGGAATTAAGAATTAATTCCGTCAGTTTTAAAACTAGAGCAAGACAAACACTTTTATGGAGAGTTTGATCCTGGCTCAGGATGAACGCTGGCGGCGTGCCTAATACATGCAAGTCGAGCGAATGATGAGGAGCTTGCTCCTCTGATTTAGCGGCGGACGGGTGAGTAACACGTGGGTAATCTGCCTGTAAGACGGGGATAACTCCGGGAAACCGGGGCTAATACCGGATAATAAGAGAAGAAGCATTTCTTCTTTTTGAAAGTTGGTTTCGGCTAACACTTACAGATGAGCCCGCGGCGCATTAGCTAGTTGGTGAGGTAACGGCTCACCAAGGCGACGATGCGTAGCCGACCTGAGAGGGTGATCGGCCACACTGGGACTGAGACACGGCCCAGACTCCTACGGGAGGCAGCAGTAGGGAATCTTCGGCAATGGGCGAAAGCCTGACCGAGCAACGCCGCGTGAGCGATGAAGGCCTTCGGGTCGTAAAGCTCTGTTGTTAGAGAAGAACAAGTACGAGAGTAACTGCTCGTACCTTGACGGTACCTAACCAGAAAGCCACGGCTAACTACGTGCCAGCAGCCGCGGTAATACGTAGGTGGCAAGCGTTATCCGGAATTATTGGGCGTAAAGCGCGCGCAGGCGGTCTCTTAAGTCTGATGTGAAAGCCCACGGCTCAACCGTGGAGGGTCATTGGAAACTGGGAGACTTGAGTGCAGGAGAGAAAAGTGGAATTCCACGTGTAGCGGTGAAATGCGTAGAGATGTGGAGGAACACCAGTGGCGAAGGCGGCTTTTTGGCCTGTAACTGACGCTGAGGCGCGAAAGCGTGGGGAGCAAACAGGATTAGATACCCTGGTAGTCCACGCCGTAAACGATGAGTGCTAGGTGTTGGGGGGTTCCACCCTCAGTGCTGAAGTTAACACATTAAGCACTCCGCCTGGGGAGTACGACCGCAAGGTTGAAACTCAAAGGAATTGACGGGGGCCCGCACAAGCAGTGGAGCATGTGGTTTAATTCGAAGCAACGCGAAGAACCTTACCAGGTCTTGACATCCTTTGACCACTCTAGAGATAGAGCTTTCCCCTTCGGGGGACAAAGTGACAGGTGGTGCATGGTTGTCGTCAGCTCGTGTCGTGAGATGTTGGGTTAAGTCCCGCAACGAGCGCAACCCTTGACCTTAGTTGCCAGCATTCAGTTGGGCACTCTAAGGTGACTGCCGGTGACAAACCGGAGGAAGGTGGGGATGACGTCAAATCATCATGCCCCTTATGACCTGGGCTACACACGTGCTACAATGGATGATACAAAGGGTTGCAAAGCCGCGAGGCCAAGCCAATCCCAAAAAGTCATTCTCAGTTCGGATTGTAGGCTGCAACTCGCCTACATGAAGCCGGAATTGCTAGTAATCGCGGATCAGCATGCCGCGGTGAATACGTTCCCGGGCCTTGTACACACCGCCCGTCACACCACGAGAGTTTGTAACACCCGAAGTCGGTGGGGTAACCCTTTTGGGAGCCAGCCGCCGAAGGTGGGACAGATGATTGGGGTGAAGTCGTAACAAGGTAGCCGTATCGGAAGGTGCGGCTGGATCACCTCCTTTCTATGGAGATTATGAAACACCGTCTGTGTGTTTCGTAAGTACACCTATTCTTCTTTTGTTCAGTTTTGA
>NZ_JARMFC010000030.1:0-2988 GCF_036213205.1 Fictibacillus nanhaiensis | reverse complement strand
TATAAGGTTAAGCTAGAAAGGGCGCACGGTGGATGCCTTGGCACTAGGAGCCGAAGAAGGACGGGACGAACACCGATATGCCTCGGGGAGCTGTAAGTAAGCATTGATCCGGGGATTTCCGAATGGGGGAACCCACCATCCGTAATGGGATGGTATCCATATCTGAATACATAGGGTATGAGAAGGCAGACCCGGGGAACTGAAACATCTAAGTACCCGGAGGAAGAGAAAGCAAATGCGATTTCCTGAGTAGCGGCGAGCGAAACGGAATCAGCCCAAACCAGAGAGCTTGCTCTCTGGGGTTGTAGGACACTCTATACGGAGTTACAAAGGAACGAAGTAGGTGAAGTGGTCTGGAAAGGCCAGCCGAAGAAGGTAACAGCCCTGTAGCTGAAACTTCGTTCCCTCCTGAGTGGATCCTGAGTACGGCGGGACACGTGAAACCCCGTCGGAATCCGGGAGGACCATCTCCCAAGGCTAAATACTCCCTAGTGACCGATAGTGAACCAGTACCGTGAGGGAAAGGTGAAAAGCACCCCGGAAGGGGAGTGAAACAGATCCTGAAACCGTGTGCCTACAAGTAGTCGGAGCCCATTAACGGGTGACGGCGTGCCTTTTGTAGAATGAACCGGCGAGTTACGATCCCGTGCAAGGTTAAGTTGATAAGACGGAGCCGCAGCGAAAGCGAGTCTGAATAGGGCGACATAGTACGTGGTCGTAGACCCGAAACCGTGTGATCTACCCATGTCCAGGGTGAAGTTCAGGTAACACTGAATGGAGGCCCGAACCCACGCACGTTGAAAAGTGCGGGGATGAGGTGTGGGTAGGGGTGAAATGCCAATCGAACACGGAGATAGCTGGTTCTCCCCGAAATAGCTTTAGGGCTAGCCTCGCGGCAAGATTCCTGGAGGTAGAGCACTGATTGGACTAGGGGCCCCCACAGGGTTACCGAATTCAGTCAAACTCCGAATGCCAGAGAATTATCCGCGGGAGTCAGACTGCGAGTGATAAGATCCGTAGTCAAAAGGGAAACAGCCCAGACCATCAGCTAAGGTCCCAAAGTATACGTTAAGTGGCAAAGGATGTGGAGTTGCCCAGACAACCAGGATGTTGGCTTAGAAGCAGCCACCATTTAAAGAGTGCGTAATAGCTCACTGGTCGAGTGACTCTGCGCCGAAAATGTAACGGGGCTAAACGTATCACCGAAGCTATGGCTTGTACCGTATGGTACAGGGGTAGGGGAGCGTTCGAAGTGCAGCGAAGTCAGACCGGAAGGACTGGTGGAGCGCTTTGAAGTGAGAATGCCGGTATGAGTAGCGAAAGACAAGTGAGAATCTTGTCCATCGAAAGCCTAAGGTTTCCTGAGGAAGGCTCGTCCGCTCAGGGTTAGTCGGGGCCTAAGCCGAGGCTGAAAAGCGTAGGCGATGGATAACAGGTTGATATTCCTGTACCACCTCCTTTCCGTTTGAACAATGGGGGGACGCAGTAAGGTAGGGTGAGCGCACTGATGGAATAGTGCGTCTAAGCAGTTAGGCTGTTGGGTAGGCAAATCCGCCCAACGTGAAGGCTGAGCTGTGATGGCGAGGGAAATTTTAGTACCGAAGTCCCTGATCCTACACTGCCAAGAAAAGCCTCTAGTGAGGAAAGAGGTGCCCGTACCGCAAACCGACACAGGTAGGCGAGGAGAGAATCCTAAGATGATCGGGAGAACTCTCGTTAAGGAACTCGGCAAAATGACCCCGTAACTTCGGGAGAAGGGGTGCTCTGATAGGGTTTATCGCCCGAGAGAGCCGCAGTGAATAGATCCAAGCGACTGTTTAGCAAAAACACAGGTCTCTGCGAAACCGCAAGGTGAAGTATAGGGGCTGACACCTGCCCGGTGCTGGAAGGTTAAGAGGAGGGGTTATCCTTTGGGAGAAGCTCTGAATTGAAGCCCCAGTAAACGGCGGCCGTAACTATAACGGTCCTAAGGTAGCGAAATTCCTTGTCGGGTAAGTTCCGACCCGCACGAAAGGTGTAACGACTTGGATACTGTCTCAACGAGAGACCCGGTGAAATTATAGTACCTGTGAAGATGCAGGTTACCCGCGACAGGACGGAAAGACCCCATGGAGCTTTACTGCAACTTGATATTGGATTTTGGTACAGCTTGTACAGGATAGGTAGGAGCCTGAGAAGCCGGAGCGCCAGCTTCGGTGGAGGCGTCGGTGGGATACTACCCTGGCTGTATTGAAATTCTAACCTTGGACCGTAATCCGGTTCGGAGACAGTGTCAGGTGGGCAGTTTGACTGGGGCGGTCGCCTCCTAAACAGTAACGGAGGCGCCCAAAGGTTCCCTCAGAATGGTTGGAAATCATTCGCAGAGTGTAAAGGCACAAGGGAGCTTGACTGCGAGACCTACAAGTCGAGCAGGGACGAAAGTCGGGCTTAGTGATCCGGTGGTTCCGCATGGAAGGGCCATCGCTCAACGGATAAAAGCTACCCTGGGGATAACAGGCTTATCTCCCCCAAGAGTCCACATCGACGGGGAGGTTTGGCACCTCGATGTCGGCTCATCGCATCCTGGGGCTGAAGTAGGTCCCAAGGGTTGGGCTGTTCGCCCATTAAAGCGGTACGCGAGCTGGGTTCAGAACGTCGTGAGACAGTTCGGTCCCTATCCGTCGCGGGCGCAGGAAATTTGAGAGGAGCTGTCCTTAGTACGAGAGGACCGGGATGGACACACCGCTGGTGTACCAGTTGTTCCGCCAGGGGCATAGCTGGGTAGCTACGTGTGGACGGGATAAGTGCTGAAAGCATCTAAGCATGAAGCCCCCCTCAAGATGAGATTTCCCATCACGTCAAGTGAGTAAGACCCCTTAGAGATGATGAGGTTGATAGGTCTGGTGTGGAAGCGTGGTGACACGTGGAGCTGACAGATACTAATCGGTCGAGGGCTTATCCTTAAAAAGCATAACGTTTGGAAACGTCGTATCTAGTTTTGAGAGAACA
>NZ_JARMFC010000029.1:0-33073 GCF_036213205.1 Fictibacillus nanhaiensis | reverse complement strand
ATAAAAGATAGGATTAGAGCCGGACCAGCATATTTTGCAGCTGCGACCCCAGTTAATACAAAGACCCCCGTTCCAATTATTGCCCCTACTCCTAACATCGTAAGGTCAACTGCACCCAGTACACGGTTTAACGATTGGTCCGTACTCGTGTTCGTTACTAATTTTTTTCTGAGTAATTTCATAGTTCCTCCGTAGATTATAAATCAAAGTCGATTAATTCATTTTGTTATTTTACAAGCCTGTTAAGTTTTTGTAAAGATTAAAATTATCTAATATTTCTAATAAATGACACATTTATTCAGTAAAGTACTTTTTCCAAGTTAACCCTTTGACAATTCCTGCTATACATCGGTATTATATTGTTCATGTGATTAATTGAATTCATAAAAAATTTTAAAGAAGGTGAATAAATTGAATAAAATAAGAATTAGTCTTGCCTGGCAGATCCTTATCGGACTAGCATTCGGTATTCTCATAGGGGCGTTGTTCTATGGAAACGAAACTGTACAAGGATACTTACAGCCAATCGGTGATATCTTTATCCGATTGATCAAGATGATCGTTGTACCGATCGTTGTTTCGAGTCTTATCGTTGGTGTTGCGAGCGTCGGTGACATTAAACAACTTGGCCGCCTTGGTGGTAAAACCATTCTTTACTTTGAAATTGTAACAACGTTAGCAATCGTAATTGGCTTATTTATCGCGAACCTATTCCAACCTGGAGCAGGTGTGGATATGAAATCATTACAAAAAGGTGATATTTCGAGCTATATGGAAACGACTGAATCTGTTGAAAGTCATGGCTTTGCAGATACTTTCCTAAACATCGTTCCAACGAACCTTTTTGAATCACTAGCTCAAGGAGATATGTTGGCCATCATCTTCTTCTCTGTATTGTTCGGACTTGGAATTGCAGCGATTGGAGAAAAAGGTAAACCGGTATTAGCCTTTTTCCAAGGAACAGCTGACGCCATGTTCTACATCACGAATCAAATCATGAAACTTGCTCCATTTGGTGTTTTTGCATTAATTGGGGTTACCGTTTCAAAATTCGGAGTTGAATCTCTTATACCCCTTAGTAAACTCGTACTCGTCGTTTATGGGGCAATGTTCTTCTTCGTAATTGTTGTATTAGGTGCTGTAGCAGCGATGGTTAAAGTGAACATATTCACGTTGATTAAAATTTTGAAAGACGAATTAATTCTCGCTTATTCAACAGCTAGTTCAGAGACCGTATTACCAAAACTCATGGAAAAGATGGAGAAGTTCGGCTGTCCAAAAGCCATTACTTCTTTCGTCATTCCTACTGGTTACTCATTTAACCTAGATGGATCCACTCTTTATCAAGCAATTGCCGCTTTATTTATTGCACAAATGTACGGTATAGAGCTTTCCATCGCAGAACAGATTTCGTTATTGCTCGTATTGATGGTAACGTCAAAAGGGATTGCAGGCGTACCTGGTGTATCCTTCGTCGTCCTGTTAGCCACTCTTGGTTCTGTAGGTATTCCTCTTGAGGGATTAGCTTTTATTGCTGGTATTGATCGTATTCTCGACATGGCACGTACGGCGGTAAACGTAGTAGGAAACTCGTTAGCTGCTGTTGTTATGTCTAAATGGGAAGGAAAATTCAACACAATGAAAGCTGAGCAATACCAACAAGAAGTAAGTTAAAAATTCGTATAAAAAAACCGTGTCAGCAATTTAAGCTGTCACGGTTTTTTGTGTATCTTATTTTTTTAAATGATAGGGTACAGTAGAGATGACGATATCTCTCTTATATAACAAGTAAGCTCGAATGAGTAAGCTAGATTGATTATGAAGAATGTTATGCCACCCTTTTTTGGGTATAAATTGTGGAATAACTACTGTGACTTGATAATCGCCTTCTTTAGCCTTATTAGCAACTGTATCTACAAACTTTGTAAGCGGCCCAAGAAGGCTTCTGTAGTGAGAATGTAGGGTGACTAGTCTAATGTCAGGCTGCCATTTTTCCCACTTCTCTTCAAACTTTTTCTCATCCTCTCTTTCAAATGCTACATATACGGCAATAATCTGATCAGGGTTTAAAGATTTTGCGTATTTTAATGAGTTCTCCACCACATGTGTCATCCCTGCAACCGGTAAGATCATAACATTCCCTTTAATATCAGGAGAGACTTCACATGTTGTTAACCTCAATTGATCTCCAACAGCATCGTAATGCTTCTTTATTCGGTGGAAGATAAATACGATGATAGGTAGAAAAACAAGAATCGACCAAACTTGTGAGAACTTTGTTAAGAAGAACATGATTGTGACAATAAAGCTTATCAGCGCCCCAGTTGTATTTATTATAAACTTTGACATCCAACCGACCGGTTTTTCCCTTAGCCATTTCACCATCATTCCTGATTGTGAAAGTGTAAATGGAACGAAAACTCCGACGGCATACAGAGGAATTAGATGTTCGGTCTCTGCATGAAAAGTAACAATTAAAAGAATTGATGCAAGTCCGAGAATGATAATACCATTTGAGTAACCTAACCGATCACCTCTTACTAAGAACATCCTCGGAATAAACTTATCTTTTGCTAAGTTAACTGCTAACAAAGGAAATGCTGAATAACCAGTGTTTGCAGCAAGAATCAAGATTAACGCTGTTGTTCCTTGGATAAAGAAGTACATAAAATTGCGTCCAAACGTTTCTTCAGCTATCTGAGAAACAACTGTAACTTCGGCTTTAGGTACAATCCCATAGAAATACGCTAACGTAACAATTCCTGAGAACAGAATCGCTAATAGCGCTCCCATCATCATTAATGTACGAGCTGCGTTAACAGGTGCTGGTTCTTTAAAGTTTGGAATTGCGTTTGAGATGGCTTCAACTCCAGTTAATGCTGAACTTCCTGATGCAAAAGCCCTTAGCAAAATGAACAAAGAGATACCAGCAACCGGTGTACCGATTGGTGTATGAAGGCTCTGAGATACGTCTCCAGTTAAAATCTTATAAACTCCTACTGCGATCAAAATGAATAAAGCCAATACAAAGAGATAAACAGGATAAGCCAAAACGGATGCAGATTCTGTTACACCCCTTAAGTTTAATAATGTAAGAAGAATAACAAATACGATTGCGATCTCAACGTTAAAATCGTGTAAAGAAGGGAATGCCGATGTTATAGCATCGGTACCTGCAGACACACTAACAGCTACAGTTAATATGTAATCTACAAGCAAAGAGCCCCCTGCAATCAACCCAGGATTTACACCTAAGTTAGTCTTCGATACAACATACGCTCCTCCTCCATGAGGGTAGGAGTAGATAATTTGTCTGTACGATAAAATAAGCGCTGTTAATAGAAACAAAACGCCAACTGCGATAGGAATAGAGTACCAGAAAGCAGCCGCACCAACAGTAATAAGTACGATTAAAATCTGTTCGGGCCCATATGCAACTGATGATAGTGCATCAGATGAAAGAATTGCTAAAGCTTTGGTTTTGTTAATTTTTTGTTCGCCTAGATCAGCCGATTTTAAAGGACGACCAATCAATAAACGCTTGATTGATGTAAACATCATTTTCTCTCCGTCCATATTGTAATTACTTTTTTTCCACAAAAGGAATTCCCAACAAAAAAAGTCCGCAAGTCATCACAAAACTGACCTGCGAACCCCTATATTTTAGGTTTCACAAGCTCCACCTTCCTTCTCATAAACGCTTACGGAGTTAGCTGTCGGATTCGGGCCTTTGAGTAGCCCTACCTAAAAAAAGGATTCACCCCTGGACTATGTTCTTGCAGTCCGTATGGTTCCCCCGCATCATTTGATTTAAGCGATTTAGAAATTTGAAACTTTCCTAATAATACTCCCCTGATTTAAAAAAGTAAATAAGAATTGCCTTTGTATACATCTTCTAGGAATACACATGTCATATTATTACAACTACTACTCTTGGTAAGTTCCAAAGCCTTTGCGTTAGTGTAGATCTCCTTCAGAGAAATGCACCCTTCGTGAAATCTATAATAACCATTCTACAAGTTTATTGAAGACTAATAATCCATTATCTCTACGATTAATCGATGCCGTTGAAACCAAACTTTTTAAAAGTATTCAGAGTTTCTTCTTTTTGAAGATACATATAAAACTGTTCTGCCTCTTTAATATGGGAACTTTCTTTAATGACTCCCACTGGATAAATAATTGGTGCATGTGTATCTTCGCTTGCAGTTGCAACTACATCTACTTTTGGAGAAATTAAAGCATCTGTTTTATAAACAATTCCTGCATCTACATTATCCGTCTCTACATATGTAAGAACCTGACGAACATCTTTAGCATAAACAATCTTTTTTTCTACATCATCCCAGAGATTCAAATTTTTTAATGTTTCCTTAGCATAGTTCCCTGCCGGAACAGTCTCAGGCGTTCCAATCGATAATTTTTCGACTTTATTTAAGTCTTGGAACCCTTTGATCTCGCCTTCAGAATCTTTCGGAATAACCAATACCAAGTCATTGCCAACTAAATCGATTCCTTTATTTTCTTCAATCATTCCTTCTTGAACCAGTTGATCGAACTTATCTTCAGCGGCTGAGAAAAAAAGGTCAACAGGTGCTCCCTTAGAGATTTGATGTTGTAATGCACCAGAAGCTCCAAAATTATAAATAATTTCAACATGAGGATGTTCTTTCTCAAACTTTTTCGCAACTTCAGTTAGCGCATCTTGCAAACTAGCAGCTGCCGAAACAGTCAATTCAACCTTCTTTACATTAGATGCCTTTTCTTCATGTTCTGATTTTTTCTTGAGTTCGTTTTGCGAGCACCCCGAACTAATTGTCACTAGTAAGAGCATTAAGAAAAGTAATACATAAAATTTTTTCATTCCCTTTCTCCCTTTCAATTAGATATATTCATTTATAACTAATTATAACTAGATATAACTATTAATAATATAAAAATAAATTAATCTTTAACTTTGAAAGGAGAATTATACATTTAAACAACTAGTACGTTAAAATAAAGAGGGAGGGGTGCACATGCAAAAAGAGCTTTCCTATACGATTGAAGAAGTTTCACAATTACTAAAGGTATCAAAATTAACTCTTTATGACCTAGTTAAAAAAGGAGAACTACCTGCTTTTCGTGTTGGAAGACAGATGAGGATAGACGGAAAAGACCTTGATGACTATATCAAGAACAAAAAAACTTACAAAAAAACAAAGAACCAACATCCTGATGAAGGAATTAATAAGAAAAATAGTAATACTCATAACATCGTTATTAGTGGACAAGATCTGGTACTAGATATCTTAGGAAAATACATCGAGAAGAGTTTCTCCTATAAGTCATTACGCTCTTATTCCGGAAGTCTAGATAATCTTTTTTCAATGTACAATGGTGAAACTGATATTAGTAGTGTGCATATGTTTGATGGAGATAGTGGAGAATATAACCTTCCCTACATAAAAAAAATATTAGTGGGTTATTCCTATATATTAATAAATCTTCTTTCTAGAAGAGCTGGACTATATGTCCAGAAAGGAAATCCTCATTCCATAAAAAGTTGGACTGATTTAAATCAGGGACATATAAAAATTGTTAATAGAGAAAGAGGTTCTGGAGCCCGAATTCTTCTTGATGAACAACTTAGACTTAATAAAATCTCAAGTAAAGATATACAAGGATATAATTACGAAGAGACTAATCATCTAAGTGTAGCTTCAGCAGTATCAGCTGGTCTAGCTGATGTTGGTGTCGGAAGTGAAAAAGCAGCAAAAACAGTGGGAATTGATTTTATACCTTTAATTTTAGAGCGTTATGACCTTGTTATCTTAAAAACTCCGAATACAGAAAACCTGATCACAATCGTAAAAGAAATTTTATCTTCTAAACAATTTCAGTTAGAAGTTAACTCGCTTGGTGATTACGATACATCACAGACAGGAAAAATAATTTATGAAACTTAACACCCTCATGTAAAAAAGCACGCAAGCAGCGTGCTTTTTACTCTTATTCTATTAAACACTTGTTTAAATTTAGAAATACTTCCGATGCACCATCTTTCCATCAAGCGTGAAAAGTATGGGTTTCTGTTCAATCTTAGTTTCCATTAGGACTGTGCATCCAACCTTAGTAACCGATTGAAGAATATTAGTCCTTGTGACTTTTAACGGCTTATGCAATGGGTTATATGCCTTTTACCTAACGTGTTCTCTTTTGGAGGAGAAAATTGTAATTCGCAAGCCTTTTAGCGTATTAAATAGCACTATAATTGGATATGTAATTGACATTAAAAAAGACCAGGTTTTTGTCTGGACTTTTTCATATAGCATTATTCAATTAAAGCACCCAGTTTACGTAATAACTATTTTTTTTCCTCAGTTTGAACTCATCAACTGATTATAAGCAACGAATTTTTCAGACCAATCTCCTTCGCGGAACAAGGGAAAGATTGATCCATCTGCAAGCTGGGCATCTATATTTAGTGCAGATGAACCGATCATAAAATCGATATGAATCAGACTTTTGTTAGCCCCATTAAGTTCGAGGTCTTGATGCGACATACTTGCTCCTCCCGCTAGATTATCTGGAAAGGACTGTCCTAATGCTAAATGACAAGAAGCATTTTCATCAAATAAAGTATTATAGAACGTAAGATTCATATTAGAAATTAGAGAATGATGAGGCACTAGAGCTACCTCGCCTAGAAAACGCGCTCCTTCATCTGTATGTAGAATTGAATTTAGTACTTCTTTTCCTTTTTCAGCGGTAAGTTGGACGACTTTCCCTTCTTTAAACGTAAGTGAAAAATCCTCAATTATACTCCCATTGAAGTTAAGAGGTCTTGTACTAGGAACGATTCCATTTATGCCTTCCTTCTTAGGAATCGTAAACACTTCCTCAGTAGGCATATTGGACACAAATGGAATTTTCCTTCTATTCAATCTAGATCCATAAAGCCATTGATGTTTCCCAGGCAGTTCGATCGTTAAATCAGTACCAGGTCCTTGATAAACTAGTTTTTGAATAGAAAGTGCATTTAATTGTTCAGTTGTTTTCTTTAACGAATTCAAATGATTTTTCCAATTGGTAATCGGGTCTATACTATCTATTCTGGCTGCTTGAAAAATAATGTCCCATAGTTTTGCTTTTCCTTCATCCTCAGGAAGTTCTGGAAAACATTTAGTACTCCAAGAGTCAGATGGAACATTAACAATAACCCAACTAATCTTATTCAAATGAGTATGTTCTAAATATGGTCTTCTGATTGCAGAGCGCTCATTCGCATACCTAGTGATACGTTCAACTGATACATCAGTTAATAGCTCTGGATTTGGTGCTTGGATGAATAACACAGCTGCATTTTCATTCGCGTATTTTTCAAGACCATTTGCTTTCCATTCTGGATAATACCCTAAAGATGTATATGGTGCTTGTTTATGATTGATCAACGTCAACTCATCATCTGACCATTCATGATGGACGTACGATGCCCCAAGTTTATAGGCACAGCTGGTTACTGTCCGCACAAAAGGTGCAGATAGAATAGGTGCCTCAATTATAAGTTTTTGTCCAAGTTGCAAGTTCAACCCGATGCGAAGAACAGTTTCTGCATACTTTTCAATTTTTTGATTTAACATAGAGTCTGACAATTTGTAGCCTCCCTTTTTAATTTGTTTCATGTTTGAATGCTGCATTCTTACTACACATGGTTGTTTGATAAAAATAATTTATCCTTCTCCTATAATTATTTTATGTAGTCTTAACTTCAATAAAAAATGCACTTCTCCTTGTTTGAAGAAATGCACCCGATTGTTGAATAAGGATATTATTCCATATATTAGAATTATATTCAGCAATTTACAGGTGTTTATTGAACCAATCTAATACCCTATCATAATAGTCTTTCAAGTTTTCCTCTTTCCAAGTACCCTGCCAGTGTCCTTCATCATATAGGGTTAATTCCGCAGTCTTACCAAGTCTTTTTAGAGATGTAAATATGGATCCTGCCTCATCAGAACATGAATGGTCTTGTGTGCCTTGAACAATTAATACTGGAACTTGAATTTTTGGGAAATCAAACAATGGAGAATTTCTAATGTAACGCTCTTTATCTTCCCATAAAGTTGTTGCCAAATTAGCTTGTCCATCTTCAACCCATCCATAATTAAAATTAGGAGGATTAAAATTCGTATAAAAACTTATTAAGTTCCCTATACCAGATGATATTACAGCAGCCTTAAATCGTTGAATTCTTGTAATTGCAACAAGTGCAGAGTATCCACCAAAAGAGTGCCCGATGATCCCAATTCTCTCGGGGTCAATCTCTGGATGCTCTACAAGTTCATTTAACGCATTTTCAATCGCAATACTAATTTCTTCAGCTGGTTCGTTGCCTCTCGACAAAGGTAGGTCTGGTAAAAATACAGCATAATCTCTTGTTGAAAATAAATGGTGATTATCTGCCGCGGATAAACTTAGCCCGAAGAATCTGACATTATTTGATTGCATAGATCCCCCATATACACGCATTATAACAGGTACTTTACCTTTTCTATTTTTAGGCATTAAGAGTGCTCCTCTTAATTTCCGATTACCATGTTTCCAAGAGATAAGTTGAGATATACCTAACTCATTTGTATTTATTTCATTTAACGCAGATTCAACTATAATCGTTTTAGAACCCACATCGAGTACCTTAAGGGTAGGTGGTTCATTAGATGATTGAGAGAAAAATGGAATAATTTCGTGGACTTGATTTTTCTGATATGTCGAACCTCCTTCAAACCAAGGAAAATGTGATTTCGGTTCCTCAAATATCTTTTCACTTTCACCTGTTTCATAATTAATTTTATAGAATCCATAAATAGCGTTAAACTTTTCTTCTGTTTGTACGATTACATATTCTTCAGTTTGATTCGTAATAGGAAATACAGATACAATGTCTCTACCTTCAAGAGTAAAAACTTTACCTTTAATGACTTTAGATGGTGAATGCGTAAACAACCTTCCATTCACAATCATTATAATTTCACCATTTTTTAATGGGATTGGTCCGTCAAATTCTCTCCCCATATGTATTCCTTCAGGATTAAATTCGAGTTTTGCTGAATCTGGCAATCGAGTACTTACTGACCACAAACCACCTTCTGATAACGGACCATTAGTAGTATAATAAATCGTTTCATTATCTAACCCCCAAGAAAAGCTCCATCCATAATCCATCCTAATCTTTCTTTCGATTTTAGTTAGATTTGTAATACTATTTTCCTCAAGAGTGGAAACCCATAATTCAAAAACATTCTGTTGGGTATTTAATCCTTCTTCCCCCATACAATTTGTAAAAGCAAGATACTTACCATCATTTGAAATCGCCATTCCAACTGGTCTGAATCCCTTACAAAGTGTTCTATATTTTCCTGTTGAAATATTAACAATTGTTAAATCAGCCCTGTAACGGTTCACCCAAGATGTATGATTATCATTACCCTCATTTTTTGGAATTGAGTTTGTTGTAAAAGTTCGTGGTTTTGAATTAGAACTTTTGGAAATCGAATCTTTAAAAGATACTGATGCACTGAAATCTGTATCATCAATCTTTTCAGTGGGCATCGATTTAACAATGATATGAAGAACATCATTTGTCCAAATGGGCTTTTCATACCCAAAGAAAGGGCGGACAATGATTTCTGACCCAAGTTCCAAAGAACCATTAGAAGGTGTCCACAACCAGAGCTGAGCTTTACTGTTAATGTCAGCAAAGAAAGCAAGCGTTTCACTTTCAGGGGACCAAACACCGCCCCAACTACTTTTAGCTTGTTTGGCAATTGGAAAAGATTCTCCAGTTTCAAGATTACATACCCATTGAGTATTACCTTCTACAACTTGAGAAACACCCACCGAATTACTTTTTAAATTTCCGCCTATACAGAATGCCAACCACTTACCATTAGGAGATATGGACATTTGCACTCCATTCGCAGGCTCTTTTATATTTAGAACATCATTCACTGATAAAGGACTCATACTTTTCCACCTAATTTAAATTTTAATTTCTTGATTAAATGTATTACAAAAAAATATTCATTTACATCCCATCCCATTTTCTCAAAACCCATAAGCGTACTTTTTCCATAAATTATATAGCTGAGAATTGAATACCTCCAATTTTTTATGATATCGATCTTCTTTAAGTTGGTGACCTGATAAAATCATCATCACTATTAACCATAAAAACATTTCTATAATTCATAGCCTTCTGGTTAGGAAACGCTATTTCTAAATTCATTTCGATAAGCAAAGAAAAACCCTTATTCCACAATCCTGCACTTTTGTTTAATAATTTCCATAAAAAAAGGCGTTAATCCTTCTTGGATCAACGCACAAGTTCGTGGAAAAGCTTAATTAAAATCATAACTTATTTTAGTCTCTTCTATATTCCTTTACTTTTAAAATAACTAAGATAACCATACAAACAGCAATTGTACCTAAAAACAAGTTTATTGCACTCAATGAAATTTCAAGTTGTTTATGAATGCTCTCGATTGACTGTATCTATTCCTTGACCCATCGTCCAACCTCCAAAAGTAAAAATTAACCATGAAGTGTCCGTTTCAAATTCTTTATTAATTCAATAAAAAAAGTACTTCTCCTTCTTGAAGAAATGCACTCTATAATGGAATAACTAAATGCTAATAAATTTTTAAAAGCTACGTGTCGCTGCCCAAGCTCCCTGCATTTTACTAAGAAATACAATTTGCCCAATATGATTGGCGTCGTGCATCGCTAAACTCTCAATTCAATCATTAATGGATTGTCTTCAGGGATTTCTCTATACAAATCTACTAGTTCTGATGTTGCAAGTATTTTTTCAAGTTCACGATGAACATTAAAGTATTCTTGTTTTGTATTCTGCCAATTTTGAGACGTTTCAGTTGGTAATCGATATGTAGCGTCATTATTTTCTGCCTGTGGTTCATTCGCTGTTTCACCAAGAAATCGTAACAGAATTCTTTTTTCAAAGAAAAGCAAATGACAAACTAATTCCCAAATGGAATGTGCCCCTTCAACTGGTTTCCAAATTGCCTGTTCCAAAGTGATATCCTTTAGCACTTTTTCAAGTGGTGGAAACCAGTCCTCCTGATCTAAGTAGCTTGCCCATTGCTGTAACAAAAGTACCCTTATATTCATTTTCTATCTCCTCCAATTCTTTTGCGGTCTGTTGTTCTGGCATAACAGACAATTTCAAGATGAACTATCTAATCACCTTCCATCCCTAACAATATGGCCCAAGTTTGAGAAATAAAAGACCATAAAAAGAGCTCACTTCTAGGTGAGCCTCATCACATTTACTTAGAAATTATAGGACTTGTTTTGATATTAATGATCAATTATCTGTTTCTAAAATCCTTCAAATTAACGTTAGTAAGTATTTTATTTATTCATTGAAATAAGTCTAAATAGTTGCCATTACACTTAGCTGCTCTTAAAAGAGATCCTTGAACAAATACTATGTAGAATGGTGCACAAAACCGTTACTTTGTATACAAGTTCCGCTGAAGTGGTGCACGAATGGTGCATTTTTATATTAAAACCTTTGGTATGGTGCATTTTTGGTACACAGGTTCCGCTCAACTCATGTAATTCTGGTGCATTTTATTGTTGAAAATCCTTTTTTGGTGCATAATTGACCCTTTCATGCTCAAAATGACTGGTATAATGTTTGTAGTGGTGCATTTTTTACATAACTATTATTAAAATTAGAGAGGGTGTTTGTTATGAATTATGAAAACATACCTGATCGTTTGATATTAAACTATAAACTATTAAAAGCAGTTATCTATGAAGAAACAAAAATACTTTATGAAGACCGTCCTCATGTACTAGAGCACTGGCAACAAGATGCATACCAGATGACAGATAGCGAGACTCGTCAGCAAGCTCCTTGTGAGAAGATGCGGCCAAGTTTTCGCGCTCTATACTTTCTATATACAGAAACTCTTTATTCTGGTGAACATATCACGAAGCACATGATTCGCGACGCGGTCGATCGCTATAAAGATACGATCAAGCTCTTACTAGCTGGCCACCTGATGCAGGAGTTTCCAAACATTGAGATCAAACGCAGTGTGAACGAAGAAAAGATCGAAGAAGCACTCGACCGAGAGTATATCTACTCTAGCATGGATATCGATTTCCACCTCATGCGTGACATCGTTACAAAGAAGAAAGAATACAAAGAAGGTGACACAGGTTACTTGGGTACAGAAATCGTAGACAACAAGGGGCAGGTTCGTGGCATGGCAGAGTTAAGACCCAATGATACAGGTGTCAGGGAGCTAGCCTCTGACCAACAAGAAATCTGGCTGGAGTTGATTGAATCTACTCTTAGCTCGTTAGATGAGATGACAGCGGACCTCTTCGACCTCATCACCTACCTTTGGATGGTCACACCTAAAGATAGCGATGGATACATAGAATTTCACAGCAGCGACGCTCTTCGTCTTCGTAACCTCCGTAAACGTAGTTCAAACGGACGAGAGCTGGATTATCGCGAGGAAGATCGCTTTAACATCATGAAACGTGTTGCTGCCCTCTCTTCGATCTGGGTATCGCTCGGTGACCAAAAAGTAAAAGTGATCAACGCTGAAGAAATGCAAGATAACGAGCTTTATAAGTTTAAAGATTTCCAGAGAATGTTTGAGATCGGTAAGATACGTGTGGCTTACGATAAGAAGACGGGTGAAGCACGAGGAATTTATGCGGTTCAAGTAAAACCGACTTCAATTCTTACACCTTATCTAGAAGGACCGAACCGGTCTATCGGTCTTCTTGATCTGAAGATCTTTCAATACAGTCACTATACCCAGCGTGAACAGAAACGATTAGCACGCTACTTAAATCTTCAATGGAAGATTCGTACGATGAGAAGATCACTAAACCAACCGTTTAAAGTATCAACCATCTTAAAAGTGCTAGATATCTCAACGAGGTACAACGGTGTACAGATTCGAGACAAGTTTGAGAACGTACTTGATGAGCTACAAAAAGATGATGTGATCAAAACGTGGCATTATACAGAAGAGATCGACGAAGAGATGGTCGGTAAAAAGGGATGGTTCAAAAACTATTGGTCTGAGATAAAAGTAGTCATCCTCCCTCATGATGCACTTGTTAAAGAGAACAGAAAAAACTTGATTTCATCTGATCATGATGCAGATGAACAGATTATTGCTCGTATGCAGAAGCTTACACAAGATAACTTACTAGTTTCGAAGGTGGAAGAAACTCCCCTACCGTGGAAACTTCATTCTGAAACGGCTTCAACGATTGATGTAACACCGATCAAGGTTGAAGTTGAAGATGAACCGGAACAACAAGTATTTGATTTCTCTGCAGAGATCAAATTGACACCAACATCGATTAAAGAGATGATTGATTCGCTAGGTATGAGTATCCGTCAGTCCGCGAGTGAAATCGGTATTGCACACACTACCCTCTCTCGTTACATCAAACGAGAGAACAAACGACAGAATAAAAACAACGAAGTAAAGATGTTGAATTGGCTAAAAGAAAAGGTTGCAAAGTAAAAGAACACTTACCTTAGTTGGTAAGTGTTCTTTTTTATATAAAACATATGTTGTATATATTGTATGTTTTAACATATACGACATTATATAACTTAATGTTAGAGATAAACATGCCAGCAAAATTATTGATAATAAACATATAGTGTTTTTACTATTATTTTCAACCAGGTGTACCAATATAAAAAACATATGTTGTTATTGTTGTATATAGTGAATTATACAATGAATTATAAATTGTTATTGTTGAACACAATATTGTCATCAGCATTCTTAAAGTTATTGTTATGGATATGCAAATGCATATATTGCAGATGATATATATGATGATGTAAACAACAAATTATAAGTTGTTTTTAATGATTACATTATTATCATCAGCATTCTTAAAGTTATTGTTATGGATATGTAAATGCATATATCGCATATGATATATATGATGATGTATACAACAAATTATAAGTTGTTTTTAATGATTACATTATTGTCAGCAGCGTTCTTAAAATTATTGTTATGGATATGTAAATACATATATTGCAGATGATATATATGATGATGTATACAACAAATTTAAGATGTTTTTAATGATTGCATTATTATCATTAACACTTTTATGATTAGTGTTAATATACATTGAACCACATATGTCATAGATAACATATATTATGTTGTATAAAATGATTTATAAATTGTTATTGCTAATATAGATAAAAATATTATTCTTAATGTTGATATTATTGAAGTTAATATATCTTATACATATATCTCAAAGTAACAATACATCCTGCTGTATAAGTTGAAAGATTATTAATATTGTTGTATCAAGTAACAACAAGTTTATCCTTATCGTCATTTTCATTGTTATCGTATATGTATTTTTTATATACAAATTTAACTACGATATATATGTTGTTAATAATATATATATTAAAATATTCTTTATCACTGCTAGCAATATAATTGTATAAGTCGTAAACATTGTTATCATTGCTACTAATAATGTTATATTCGTATTTCTGTTAACACGAACCCAGATTCATATAAGATCCGTACCTTTTCTTTCAAAAGGAATTAAAGACAATAACACTTTATTATGATGTCTATTATTCTCAATATTGATAATGAGTTGATGTATTAATGTTTAAATATATGTTAATAATGATATATATGTTATCTATGTTATTGTAGTTATGGTACATGTTATAATTGTTATTGTTCACAATGTTGAAAATATCGACAACTTATAAAGATATGCTGTAACATACTAGATGTTATTGTCGATAACATCCTTATCGTTAACTACAATTTTGATGGTAAAATGATAAGTAACAAATACTAGAATTATAGTGAGGTGGAAATTTTGACAGCTAAAATAGTTACTTTTGGTATCAGTAAAGGTGGCTGTTCGAAGTCTATCAGTAGTGGTATCACTTCATACCTTCTCAGTAAAAAAGAAAGAGTCCTAACAGTAGATATGGACGGACAAGGAAACTTAACTAGTTTCCTAACGAGTGAGTATGATATCTGTAACGTCTTTGAAAAAAGAACTGTATTAGAAGCGATTCTTGATGGTGATGCAAGAAAGTATATCATTAAGATCTCAGAGAACCTGGATCTTATTCCTGCAAATGATTTCCTAGCTACATTACCACGAATGATGTACGAGAACGGTCTTGGTTTAGATGCACTACAAAAAGCTTTAGAGCCTGTTATGGAAGATTATGATTGGATCATCATCGATACACCGCCAGCTCTATCTGAACATACGGTAATGCCTCTTAGTACATACTCAAAAGCAGGAAGTTACGCAGTCGTTATGTTTGATGGGTCCATGTTTGCGTATTATGCGATCCCTAAGTTCCTTGAGATCATAGAAGGAGCGAAAGAACGTTATAACCCTAACCTAGAGACCGCAGGAATCCTTTTCTCGCTCATTGATGCACGCGCGAAAGAGAACGAGATCATGGAAGAATCCGTTGATGAAGATTACCCTGGGGTTCGTTTTAAAACGATCATTAAACGAAAAGCTGCTACCCGACGCTTAGCGATAACCGGGTTTGATGAGAACCCAGAACTTAAGAATGCACTAGAATACTACATCCCATTCGTGAAGGAGCTGAAGAAACGTGTCAAACAAGAGCAGCCTCAAGGATAAAATTAAAAAGCCAAACGCCACTCAAGCTTTCTTTAATTCATATGACACTGTTGATGAAAAGAAGGAAGTTAAAGATAATGATATAAATAATGTTGTTGAAGAAGATATCATTAAGAATGAAGATGAAGTTGCTAGTGAAACATATGATAAGACCAACAACATCATTGACAATGTTGTTGATGATAGCAACGACAACAATGATGAAGACGATGATTACCTTAGAATGCTTGCTTCAGGTAACAAAGTGAAGAAACAAAAACGTAAGAAAGTTTTCACTTCCTTCTACATGGATCCCGACCTCGCTATAGAAGTCGACAACATTGCTTCTCGTGGTGAGAAAGGTGACAAATCAAAACTGATTAATAAAGCCATTCGCAATTTATTAGAACAATACGGAGTTATCGAAAAGAGCCGCTAGAAAGCGGCTCTTTCCTTTTAATAACATATGTTATCATTAACAACGTTGTATATTTTAATATCAATAATAACTATATTGTTAATGTATAAAATTTATCTGTGTAACATTTCGAGCTATTTTCTCATTGGCTCATCAAGAATGTATATGACATCGCTAACAAAACATATGATAATAATAACAACAATATAGACAATGTTGTTATTGATAACAAAGACAATAATAATAAAAATGATACACCTTAGAATGTCCGTTTAATTAATAAAGTAAACGTAAAAAAGTGTTCACCTCTTTCTATATGGGTGATGATCATGATCGATTTGCTATAGCAAAAACATATAAAAAAAGCGAATCGCAATTTATTAGATCACAACAAGGAGTTATAGTAAAAGAGCCGCTAAATAGCGGCCTCTTTTACTATAAATTATATATCGTTATTAACAGCGTTGTATATGTTAGTCTTAACAATATTTATATCATTATTGTAGATAATATTGTTGTCTTTAGTGTATAAAATAGTTTATATGTATAAGATAATAAAACTGTATAGGCTGGCTTCTCTAATTCATTTACTAATAAAGATTTCTAATCAAAAGACACTAGAAGTTTGTATCAATCATGCATAGTCGTAATTGTTTAATATAAAAAGATTCGTAAAGTAAATTAATGGGAAACATGAGACTTCATCTCTTTGTTGTTGGTTTGCATAAACTGATAAAATTAATCCTAATACATATGTTTATGATGTTGTTGATATATATGATAACACCTTTATTAATATTAAAACTATTGTTAATTGTTATCATCATCTTCATTAATATATATCTAGTGAACTCTTTCTATTAATAGGATTTCCAGATATATCAGTTCTTATACATCAAATATTTTTTGATAGGGGAGTCATAATAGTAGATTTAATTACTCAAATTTGAAATCTATTATTTCTCTTATAAAAAACTTCTAGACTATATTCAGCTAATTCTTTTGCTTCATTATTTTTACTATGCTTAATACCAATTAGCATTTAATGAATGTCATCGTCATCTATCGTACCTTGGGTATTTCCTTCAGCACATTAGGATTAGGATGCCGCCACATCTTATCGACCAAAAGTTTAATGTGCATATTATTAGTAAAGATAGTTTTGCTAAAGAACAGATCAATTCAAATAGTTGTACCATGCTTCACCAATTCATCGACTTGATGATAAAATTTTGATCAGAAAAATAGGAATCTGTTAATTTTAGTATTGTATCTTTGTTATCTCTGGGTTCAGTAAAATTAGGTAAAAATTCATTGAAAGAAGCAGCAATTGTCGTAATCGTTTTTTCTTCAGAATTAATATATACTATAGGACTAGTCCTACTATATCTATAATCAAGAGCAACCCATTTATGTCCATCATCACCAATCAGAATTAGACCTTCCGGTAAACTCCATTCTTCTTGGAAATATGGTGTATCCAATATTCCTGCCCCTAAATGAGAGCTCGTTACCTAACTTGCAGCTCATTTGTTTTTGCATATATGTCATAATTAACAACGTTGTATATGTTGATATCAATAATATTAACATCATTATTATACGAGTCATGATTGTCATAGATAAATAGAATAGTTAAATGAATTATATAAACTTTTGATTTTACATTTAAATGTTAAAAACTAATAGTTAAACAATATGACAATACATTTTGTTTTGCTTATGAAAAACTACTGCAAAGAGATGAAATTTATGATGCATTTGAATATTTTAGCTTGGGCACTTTTACAGTTTTGGATTCTAAGCCTAGAGTTAATGATCTCTAATACATATGTTGATAATGTTGTTGACGTATATGATAAGGATATTATTACTATAAATAATGTTTTTGTTATTAATAATAATGTTTCTTTTTAATTTTTTCTTGTCATCAACAAGAACATATTCAAAAAAGTTATTATCATATATGTATCTATTAAACTCTTTCTATTATTATGATTTCCAGAAGAAACGCTTCTTATACATCTCAAAATTTATTAAAAGGGGAGTTAGTATAGTTGAATTTATATGAAGAATTGAACATATAAAATTTATTAAACATGAATCTATCTTTAAATAAATAAACATTTGTTTTTGACAATGATATATATGTTATTGTTAACATCAATGCTATGTTTAATCATAATAATATCTTATATGTAACAAAAGAACCGAGATTTCTCTCGGTTCTTTTGGCCTCCCTGTAAGGCTATTACTAGTATTTACTATAATTTTTAAGTCTAAACTTTGTAATAAAATAAATATAATATTACTGAAGTTCAAATCACACACTGATCATACTATTCCTGACCTTTAAAAGGGAGTATACAACTGATCGGCGCAAAGTTGATCTGGTCCATTATGATTATTGTTGGTAATTCGAGCTAAATCGATAACTTTTAGTATCAATGTATAAAATTAACAAAATTGATAGAATGTGATACTATTAATTACGCGTAGTAATAATTAACTAGGTAGGTCTAAATGAATGTATACAGATGAACTTGTTTCGAAGATTATTCAAAGGTTAGGTTCACTGTTCGAAGAATACAAAAGTAGCCAATGTGAATTGCAGAAGATTAAAATAATACAAGAAATTAAAGAACTTGGTGAAAAACTAGAAAAGTTGTGAGATCCAAAATACTTTATTCTAGTTATATAAACAGACCTGAAAAATATTTCAGGTCTGTTTTTTATGATTTATTGCTTTCAAATAATTGTACTTTTTTCAAACGCTGATAACTCTTTCCTTTATTCACTCGTTCCAAATAGAGGTTGGTGGTCGAAATGTCCGAGTGACCGACCCACTCTTTAACATCAACAAGCGGCACCTCGTTCTCAAGCATCGTAGTAACAAACGTATGACGGAACCAGTGAGGACTGATTCTCTTGTTTACTCCAGCTATCCTAACAGCCTCTTTTACAATCTTATAGAGGTGATTATAGGTGATTCTCTGACGAGTTTCTTCCTTATTATATAGCGAATAAAAAAGAGGCGTTTCATCACTCGAATCTATCTCTCTATTTCCCTCCCACATTTCGAGATAATGTAATAGCTCATTCTCCGTTTCTTCACGTACAGGAACTTCCCGATGTTTTCCTCCTTTACCTATCACATCGACCCAGAGTTCACCCCGACGATAATAAAAACTTCCCTTATTCAAGTTCACGATTTCACTCGCACGAAGTCCGGTCGTATAAAGGAGATAACCTAGAAGTAAGTTTCGTTGCTGAAGGTGTTTTTGTTTATGTTTGGTCCTCACGACTTTTGGAAAGTATTCGATCAACCTTTCCGCATCTTCCTGGTTCAGTTCACGTAGCTGTACACGATTCTTATTGTCTTCGTTTAAATAGTGTCCACGTTTTACAGCTGGCTTATGAATCCACCTAGAGAGAGGTGCTGCGTAATACTTAGTGTCGTATCCAAAATCGAGCAGTCTACGAAAGAACTCTAACTTACGGATGGCCGTCTTAGCAGCATACTTCTCTGAGATGTATTCGTTGTACGCTTTTACTTCTGGATATCCGATGTCTGAAAAGGTGAGTTCGTTTTCAGCTAAATAATCGAGTAGCGTTTTTGCATCGGCTCGGTACGCTCGCTTCGTATGATGGGAGAACTCTTTTCCTTTCACAAAAACGCGCGCAAAAAAGAACATCTCAATAAAATCTCGTTCGTTCGCTTCTCTCAAGTTTAAATTTCGATCTTCATCTAGAAAATTTTTATTTTCCAGATTATGTATCAATTCAATTAGTTCTTCACTTTTACTGTTTCCTTTTGTGATTTCCAAATTATTCATGTGACTCTCCTCTCACATTGAAAATAGAATCAACTTATTTTTAATTAGTATTAGTGATTTACTTGTTAACTTATTTAAATAGAAACACTAACTTTATAGATTATTATATATCTATTATGAGTTAATTTCTTTTAACAATCAAGATAATACATCCTTATCTTGATTGTTATTAATAAGTATAAATAACGAACAAACATTTCGTCAAATTTTTAATTATTGAATAATTAGATAACTTAATGGTGGATTATATAGTAATCTGTTAATTTTTCCTGAAATACATAAACTGAAAAAATATATATTGAGGTGTTATGATGTCGAATTTTTTAAAGAAAAGCTATTTTACATCGCTGTGGTATAGAGGTAGGAATTCCAATTTGAATAGGAGAAAAGTGGGTCTGGATATTTAGGAGAACAAAATTATAATTGAAAAACATACTAATTAAAGATGTAAACAACTGATTAGGGTTAGAGGAAGAATCCGATACCCTGAGAGAATTCTTTTATGGTACGTGAAATTTTAAAAGTTTTGTAATGATTAACACCCGATTTCCATTCACAAGGCCATACTGCAAGATCCATTTAGTTCTTCATAACTACTAAATTAGCGTTTCACCTCCGTTCTGCATACAACAAAAAAAGCAACCTTCAGAATGATTTAAACACAAGGGTAGTGTAAAAATTAGTCCCAAAGATTGCGCTAGTTTGACAGTTCCACAATAATACATTGTAGGAAAAAGTTAAAAGTAATATAATAACGATTAATCTTATTTTTCACAATTACTTAATAGCCAAAAACGAGTTTTTTGGATAAAGCTCTAGAGACTGAAAAAAGGATCTCATCTCTACTGGTAATTAATCTTCCATGTACACTATCTTTAGATTTTTCTAAAGATTTTCCGCTTTCAATTAGCAATCCAGCCTGACGGCCATCAAACCAAAGTTCATCTGCTAATACAAAATAAAATTCATCACAGTAATCTAAATAACGTTCCCATTTGGTATCTCTTAAAAAATCGTTTAGAGACACCTTAACTTCTATAGCAATGATATTACCTACATCATTAAAGCCTATTACATCTACACGCTTCCCATTACTCAAAGATAGTTCGCTTACACAACTGTAACCACGTTGATAGAGCCATTTTAAAGCTTTGTATTGTAATTCTCCATGCTTCTTTAGTTCTCGTTGAGACAGGGTATTAGCCGCTTCTACTTGTTCAATAAAACTTTGAGGTGATGATTTTCTTAAATTGTTTATTCCTTGTTGTATGGTTTTGCTTTCCAAATTAATGGACTCAATTTGTGCTTTAATATCTTCCATTTCTAGTGATAAATCTGATGATAGTCCATCAATATTTTTGTAAGAAGAATCTTTAGGGACATTCCAATTTGAGTATGAGTTTTTCTCTACTCTTTTCATTTCTTTAATATAATTCCATTCACATTCCCACCCACGTTTTTGTCGCTTTATAAATTCTTCAGCAATCTTATTTACATCATTTATTACATACTTATATGCGATTTCCTGGTTATCTTTTATCCACTGATCATACTCACTATCCCATTTTTGAAATGGTGGTTTTTGAAAACTAATTATATTCTTTTTCTGAAGTGATTTTTGCCAATTATAGTCGAGCCTTTTTGACAAACATATATAGCCTGAGGGTGTAACAGCTAAATGATTAATCAAGAATTCACGTACTTCCATAGGATATATGTCAAGGAGAGTTATTTGTTCTGCTATCCGTTCTGAAAGCTTAATAATCTCGTCCTTCTTCTCAATTAAGAGGTGTTTTTTTCTCTCTAACATCTTAAATTTTTCATTAACTTCTATTTGAAACAACTTAATACGTTCATTCTTATGTAAAAGGGCTTGTACGTTACGTTTTAATTCTTCTCTTGTTATTGTTTCGTCAATACTGTTTAATATCTCTTCTATCCCAAGCCATTCATTGTTTTTAGTAAGCGGTACGAGGATGAGTGATTTCATACCTAAAGAAACACACATTTTGTAGGATGTATCAGTCAATTCTTGTTTAGCGGCATTCAACAAATTATTAAGTCTTGATAATTTTTTAGCCTGATCTAGACTTACTTCATATTTCAGTGGTAATTCCTTCACTTTAACTCCATTATTTAATTCGTTTATAATGTTTTGACTTACAGGATCAATACCATTAATTATGGACATTATAACCCCTCCTTAAAAGTGCACCGTGCACTTTTAGAGTAATGCATTTTTAAAGTTTTAACAAATAGTTACAAGATTATGATTGAATTTATAAGTAAAATAAATAAATAATTATGACAACCTTTTTAGATAGTTCCTATATAAAGCTGCATTTTTCTTCATTTTTACCATCTCTACTAAGAAGAAGGAGTGTACAATGGAATTTCACATTTCACCCAAGAAATAAACTATTGTTTTAATTGGTTTTTTTCAAAATTACTACATAATAGACATTTCATTACTCTACAATCTGGCCAGTTTGTGAAGTAAGATAAACATTTCCTCCAAAAAAAAGCACTGTTACTTTATCATAACAGTGCGTTACCTAATTACTATTTTAGTTGTATGCTAAAATTTGTTCTGTGTAAATTTTAAAATCTATCAGGTGTTTTTCAATGATTTTTTGTACAATCTCGAGATTTACTTCTTGATAGTCATGAACAGCTATATTACGAAACCCTACCATTGCCTTTAGTCCCTTACATAATTCCAACGTGATAATGTTGTTCTGTTGTAGGAGATCAAACGTCTCTCGACTTGTTTGTGGAATTCCCAGTTTCTTTTCTGCTACCACATGCATTCCAAGATCAATCGCCGCTTCACAAGCACGTTGAATATTCAAGATGATTGAATCTTGCTTTGTAAAGTTCTCTAAGTTTAGTGGATTGTTATCATACTCTTCATTGATCCGTTTTAAGCATCGTTCAATGATGCTAATCTTATTTAATATCACATCATTTTTCATAGATTGATCCACTCTCTTCAATTCTTTTCATCACGATCTCTCGTTCTTCGTTTAACTTCGCATACATTTTTAACGTCTTCATCTCAAATTCCATCCTGCGTTTATCATCTTTACAAAGTATCGTTTTACCCGATTGAATAATTTGAGCCGCGAATACCGTAGAAGCTTGATTTAAATCAACAAGATCCACATCCTTATTAATCAGTGCAGCAAGCTCTTGACCCAACATGAAACGGTCGTACTTCTCTATTTTTTGATCACTTAAATACGCGATATCTAGATCACTGTCTACTCGGTCCGTTCCTTTAGCCGTGGAACCGAAAACAACTATTAGATAAGCGTCTAGCTTTTCACTTAGAAAAGATATAACTTGTTCTTCTATTTTACGGTCCACATAATCGCCTCCAGAATTCTATAGTTCAGTATATGACAGCTTACCTAACGACTAATCCTCTTTCATTTCTATAAAAAGTATATCATGAATCTGTTTTTACCACTTACTTTCCTAAACCTGAATGCTATTTATATAAGGTTTATTTGTTAACAAATGTACCGTTAAATAAACTTTGGATAAAGTAAGGATCATTCTTAAAATCTACTTCGTTGCTGTTAAAGGTAAACTTCTCAATAATCGCTTCTTCATACTGCCTTTTAACTTCTGAGAAATCCTGTTTCTCTTTTTCTGTTTGTGTCAGATCCTTTTGAGAGAGTTTCATATATTTGTCCATAACGTTCGCTTTATTCCCTTCGGTAAAATCAATTCTCACGGTATAGTGTTCAAACTCTTGTCTTTCCATTTCATTTAAGAAGGTTAGGATACGCTCGGTGTAGTTTTCTTTATCAAAAGGTGTTTTTACAGGTATTCCAACAACAACTGAAGGTTGAATCTTGTTTAACGATAGTTTAGTTAAACGCTTGTTTAACTCACCGTCATAAGATGACTGAACATAAAATTGAGCATCTTCACTTAATTCCTTAATTCTAGGTGAGAGTTCTTCAGCTAGAGTAGTGTCTACCACTTTTTTTTCATATGTGTCTTTATACGTGGAATGATTTCCTTTACGTGTGACAATAAATAAAAGTTTATCGTCAAATACAGGGGTTGCTTGAGCTTCGATCCACTCTCCAGCAGCAAATCCTAGATCATAAGTTTCCACTTCTCCAATAACAAATTCTTGGTCGTACTTTTTTTCTAAATAAGCTAACATTTTTGCTTTTTCATCCGAATCGTCTTGACCTCTTAAGAGGATCAAGACGATTACGATACATAGAAGAGAACCGGTAAAATAAAGTAATGTTCTTTTATCCAATTGAGCACCAACTTATCTGATTATCACTTTGAAAGAATAAGGAGTATATCAACCGTCTATAACAACGTAAGGTGATTAACTGAATTAAACGCAATCCCAAAAAAACAGAAAAATTCCTACTAACCTATAGATTTTTCCTTCAAAGATCAAATCACTACTCATATAGACGGACTTAAAAAACCTTTTATAAGGTTTAGCAGCGTGTAAATAATCCCCGGTTGCGGGTCTCATGATTGGTACGATACTCATATTCATTTCTCCTAAAAAAAAAATGGAAAATCAATGAGTTTATATTAACATAAATATCCATGTTATCGTTCATTATTACCTGCTTTAATAACTTATTGTAAAAAATAGGAAGGTGTATGTAGAAAGATGTAGAAATCTACTTATGATTGAAAATTAAGTAGGAAGCGTGCGTCATGTATCTTGTCAATAGCAATGAAGTAGAGGTGAAAATAGTATCACTGTTTCCTTTGGTTTTATCTCTTTTTAGTAAGTTTGTTTTTGTTTTTGTTTTTTAAATACACCTGAGGTCAAATTAATGAAAAAAAATTTAACAGTACTTAATAAAGTTGCTCTTTTAATAATCTGGACTATTTATTGTATATCGCTTATGTTACCTGCTTTTACAACGTCTGACGGTGATAGCGCACCCGGTGTCATGTTAGTGCTAATGGGTGGGTTAGGTATATTCGCAGGACTGTTAGCGTCTACCTTAAGTTGGTATGCAAACTTGTTATTCTTTTACATATCGGTTCAAACGTTTAGAGGAAAAGAAACAAGCATCAGCCATTTCTTTATGTTATTACTAGCTTTCAGATCATTTTTCCCTTGGGTTATGTTACTAGATGAGGCAGGAAACACAGCAGTTATTACAAACTATGATAGTGGTTATTATTTTTGGATCTCGTCAATAATGTTGTTATCTACTTTGGTATTTATCAACTGGTTCTTATGTCGCAAAAGAGTAAGTTGATACCATCTTTAAAGTACTGTTATCCTTTATGCAGGCTCGATGCCTGCTTTCTTAAATAAAAAACACCGTTTTTTTCTCCACGCGGGTAAAAAAGCTCCTGTTTAAGGAGCGATTTTCACTTTCTCTACCTCTGTACCGAGGATATAATCTGCCGCTTTTTGTGCTTGTCCCGCTGCTTGTACGACGAAGCGACTGTCTTCTTTTAACACACGTAACCAGCTCTTGATATAACTCGCTGAGTTCGGAATCGTGTTATCAATACCCGCTACCCCGCATAACATCGCCGCTCCCATCTCAGCCACAAGCTCTTCTTTTGAATAGCTTTCATCACCGAACGCAAAGTGTTTAGAGACAATCGCTTCTCTTTTCAACCGACATTCATGCCCGGTAGAGTGGACCATCTCATGAAACAGTGTGCTGTAATACTCTTCTCGTACCGTAAAATCCTGTAACGGCGGACAGTTGATTCGATCAATGAGCGGCATATAGACCGCGCGACCTCTATAAGAAGTATAGTCCGGCGCATCTCCATACTCTTTGACGATTCTCTCTGCCCCCTTGATAGGGTCATGATCAAACGTCTCATCCCTTCTTTTACTCTCCAGTCCTTCCACTTGAGAACCAACGTGGAACACTCTGTAATACCGAAGATACGGAATTTTATCTTCCTTTTCATCTTCCTCTTTCTCAAGCCACGTCCAGAACACCACCATATGAGATTTTGCCCCTTTCTTCACCTTCCCTCCCGCTTCTGTAATCTGTTTAAACGTCGCGTACTCTCCAGCCGGAAGTAAGAACGTATTGATTCCGCGATAAGGTTTCTGCGTCTTCCAGTTCACCGCTCGCCCGCTCAGCCATGGTCTTCTCCAAGGTACCACGCCATTCTCTAGCTCTTCCATGATTCTTTCTGTCACCATCTCGTACACACTCTTCTTCATCGTCTTTCTCCTCCTTTTGTATTCCGAAGCGAATCTCTTCCCCTAAAGGGAATGATTTTGCCCCTTTGTTCGAGAGAGGAGAAAAAGAAGCCATGACGGACGGTCAAGGGTATCAGCACAAAAAGTTTGAGATAAGCGTAGCTTAAAAGTTTTTTGCCCCTTGATCCGTTTGACGTGATCACTTCACTTCTCGTTGGGAAGGTTCGGGTGCCCTACCAAAGAGAAGGCTAGTGGAACGGCTTCTTTTACGATTCGGAAGACAAAGGGCAAGAAAAAAGGCAGCCGCTTTGGCTGCCTACCATATTATTCTCTTTTCTTTTTATTCTCCATCTCTTATGTTCTTCTCTTTTCCTAAAGTGCTACTCGTTCACTATTATTCTTTTAAGTCACTCTACTTTTTCCGGCTCGTTCGATACGGCCGAAGGTAAACGGAACAGGAACGTACAGCTTGTTCTACAAGCTGTAGTTATCGATTCGTTTAGTGTCGAAGCGACGAGAACCACACTTTAGATGGTTCTTGCTGCCGGACTAAAAGATCTCCTTCTCTATTCTCTATTCCTACATGCTTAAGATGACTTACGAATGATTGTTAAACTCATTGTGATCTTCGTTTGGTTGATAAAGGACAAGTAAAGGCATTCCTAACAGAAAGATAAAGATGATGGGATAAAAGATGAATAACGCAAAATCCCAACTCTCTCCAAAGGTCATATAGCCGAACACCATCACAGCGATTCCCTTGAGAAGCGCAAATAAAAAGATAGGAAATCTCATTTTCTCTCCGATCAACGTTTCATAATACATAAAAAAATATAACCCTACAAAGAACAATGATATTAACAGACCCACAATATTTAATGATAGTAAAAGAATCAACATACAAGTAGCGATGAAGGTAGGAAGAACCTTGTTTTTCATGAGTCACTCTCCAATATAAACTTATACTTAAGCATAAAATACTTTTACCTATCTAGCCTGTCGTTCCACCAGTTCGGATAGCTCTTCCACCCATCTTCAGCTTCGCTTCACTTAGAGCACGTAGAACATCTGTAACTACTTCATCATGATTACAATCATTAAACCCAAAAGAAAAACCTACATCTTTCCCCACATGTGTTCTGTTATATGGAGATCAACCACCGATTTGAAAAACTTTTTCCTTGTTAGATGGTGTTCATCCAACTTCCTATAAAAATGAGGAAACGAACCCTTAAAACCTCTTTCTCTTAAACTTGGAATAACAACACGTTTCAAAGAGTCGATCACCTCATCACGCCCCACAATAACGCCTCCGCCGCTTTCTACATTTCATATACATAAATAAACCTCTATATATTCCCATAAAGTTAGTACTTATCCTGCTTGAGTTTACATAGAAAACAACATCTACATATATGGAACTTTTTAAGTATAAGGTTTCTTGTTGACAATAAATCACTGAATGGACAACATTGTTTTTTCTATTTAGAATATGTTGTAAGATCGAATGACAAGCCGGGTCATAAAATACTCCTGTTATGTTACAATCGGTTAAGAGTGAAAACTTGATAGAGTGATAATTGTTTAATTGAACATTAACTTGTGTCATATAACACATTATCGTTGTTTGAAAATTTTTCAAGTAAGATAGTGGATGTCACTGATATACTAAGCTGCAGTTTAAATAAAGAAAGGAGCTCTTACTACGTAAGGATTGGTGTAGATCTGATGGATGATTCAACTATATGTAAAAAAGCTCTTGATATCATAAATGCTGATGCTGAATTACTTCTACAATTAATTAAAGTTCAAATGGAACATTTAACTTTACCTCATTGCCCCCTTTACGAGGAGGTATTAGATACACATATATTTGGTCTATCACGTGAGATAAATTTTGCAGTTCGGTTAGGACTTATTGAAGAAGAAGTTGGAAAAGAAATAATTAATTCAATCGAAAGAAAACTTTTTATTTTGTTTGAAGGATCAACAAAGAAGTAGTCAAGAAAAATGTCAATCTTGTAGATTGATTGAAGATTGATTAAAACACAGGAATCATAAAACAAAAAAGACTAGACATTTTTTATGTCTAGTCTTTTTTGTTACTCTTTGGGGAGTGTTTGAGATGATTATAGATTATTAATTCAAATTATTCAATATTATTAATCGATAATTAGTAACAGATTATTCAATCTTGGCTTTGACCTTAAACTTCATTTTTAAATGTGGATAATACTCATTTCTCCAATGATACAATTTCGGATATGGAATTACATTCTGAAATTGTTGCCCAAAACCGAAGATGTCAGTATTATTCTTTTGAGTCTTACTTAATAGCGTGTAAAATCGTTCTTTATTAACTTTTTCCAGCTTTTTTTCAATCTGTTTATTTGTAACTCCATCTTCTTTCTCTAAGACATGTATTTCTAAATCTAATGTACTTGATATATGCGCTATATCATTTTTTAATGATACTTCACTTGAAATTGAATTATCTGTGATCACAACGCTCGCAAAGCCTAATGTCTCTATTTTCCCTTTGATCTTCTTGTTGTTAAACATATTAATCAATTGTGTTTCCTCAGGGCTTATTCTATCCGTTAATTTTCCTCTTTTAAAAATATAGGAGCCTTCAAATACCAATACAGTGTCTTTTCCTGACCGAACAGACGGAATCGCAATATCTTTTGTTGATAAAAACAAACTTCGATAAACTGCCCAAATCGGAGTGCTGAAAAGTTCAGGTGACCAAACAGAACCCTTGTAAAAATAATCATATATGGCTGAGGCGTGGACGCCTAATTTATCATTGATATTAGATAAAACATTCTTTACATTCTCACTAGTGATAGCTACTAATGCCCGAGATGGGATTTCTTCAGAACCCATTAAGAATTTGATCAAATTCTTAAACTCTTGTTCATTTCTTGCTAAATTCTTTTGAATGACAATTAACTGTATTTGTGAATAATCCATTGCATTTTCAGAGTTTGTTTGGATTTTCCCAAGCGCACCTGCTATACTTCCACTTCTTTCTGTTACTGTCCTTGAAACCTGGTTTTCACTCTTGGGTATCGGAATCTGCAAAGTCAATTCAAAATTCTTGTCTCCTTCTTTAGAGATACCCATTACTAATGGGATGGAGCGTTTATTTACATCCTTAATATCCCAACAACCAGAGAGAAATATGGTCAAGATAAATACAACTAGAGCTTTATAGATCTTACTTCTTTTCATGTATCTTCATCTCCCTCTGTTTAAAAATTCCGTAGAGAAATAAAGAAATTGAAATTACGATTGTAGAATATGTTTGTATACCCATACTCCACAGAAAGTATTTTTTAACCATGGATTGAGAAGGAACAAGTAAAGCCACGATTAATACACATGTAGAAGAGACAATCATTCCATATGATTTTTTTTGCGTACCGTACATAAATAATCGTTGAATAATTTGCCCAGTTACCCAAAGTAACACTGAATTAGCGACAATAACTAATCCAATTAGTGATAGACCAAAAAACATCGTTTGCCTATTAAAAGAAAACCAGCTGATATCTATTGTATCCATAGCTTCTAAGAAGGGGTCGTTTAGCGTAACTACTGTTTCGGGACCAAAAATAAATAAAGGTATATATACTACAGAAAGGAAAAAAAGGAACACACTAATTGAAACTATAAAAACCTGCTGAAGTGTTAGTCTTACTTTAGAAGATACAAAGCCCAAAACTAAAAAGGGTGAAAACCCTATCACATAAAAAAAGTTAATATCTAATAAGAACTTTGGAGGAGAATTCCAAACTGTTTGAACGTTTTCTATATCAATATTTACATAAGATGAGAATAAGTTAAACAAAACTAAAGGAAGTACGATTAAGAATATAAAAACTGAGGAACGTAAGATTGTTTTAAAGCCGTTAACTGCCGTATATACGGAGATCAAAAACAATAAGATTGTGATCGACCAATAAGGTGTACGAGGTAAAAATAATGCTGTAATAACATCCGTATGAATACGCAGATTGAGAGCAATCAAACCCACTAGATTGATGGCCAAAGGCATTAGAAAAAAGATGGCAATACCTTTCCCCATCTTTAAAAAAATTTCTACTACATCATTCTTTGGAAAATAGCTTAATCCCCTTAAGAAAATCAGTAGTAAAAGTATTTGAAAAAAGCCTTGCCACATCACCACTTCCCAATGAGCGGTTCTTGTTAAGGAATATACTAGATTAGGGTAGATTATATAGCTGAAGCTTAAATGCAATATAATGAAAACAACCCCTAATTGTATTCGATATGTCACTAGCTCTCACCCTCAGGTTCAATATAAAATGTTAGATAAGATATATCTTCAGACTCTAAACTTGCCAAATAAATTAATGTGAATATTAATCCTGCACATACTCCTAATATGCCGAAGAAGGATGCTAAAATTAAAATAGGGTACTTTAATAATCGGATGTACAAGGAGTTCTGCATGCCAATGACTGCAGAACTGGCGATCACAACTGCCGTTATTACGATAACTAACAAATTACTGACGAGCTTAGCTTCAACCATCGCCTGTCCCAGAATGACTCCTCCAACCATTGTAATAGCTGGTCCTACGCTCTTAGGTAGCCTCGTAATTGCTTCTAGTATCAAATCAACTATAACCACCATTAAAATGGTTTCAAGAAAAGCTGATAACGGGATACCTTCTCTACTCTTTGCTACAAATAAGGCAAGATCTGTCCTAAAAATTCCGGGGTTAACTGAGACTAATGCTACGTATAAGGCAGGTAAGATAATGGTAGATAAAGCTCCTATCACTCTAAAAACGCGAAGCATACAAGTTAGAACGAAAGGGAAATTCCGATCATTTACAGCGCTTAGCATATCCCAAACTAGATTTGGAAAAATTAAAGCAAAAGGGTAATTATCAATAAATATTACAATACGGTTCTTCTTTAGTGCATGGATTGCTTGGATCGGCAATTCAGTAGGAGATAGATGACTAACTGGACTAAGTCTACGGTGTTCAAACTGCTTGTTAAGGTCATCTATTGTTTCAATATCATATTTAATTCCTTCTAATCGTTGTTTCACATTGTCGATTAGAGTATCTGGCGCATGACCTTTAATATAAAGCATGGATATCTTGCGCTTTTCTAAATTCCCAGTTTGATAGGAAAGATGCTGTAGACGTTCAGTATTCAGCCTTTTTCTAATAAGTCCAACGTTGATATTGATATCTTCTCCAAAGGCATTCATTGAAGCCTGAATTGGACTCTCGTTTTTGGGTTCTTCAATGCTTCTGTTGAGATTTTGAGATACAGGATTTATAACCGCAATAACACCTTCACTCGTTACAATCACTAGCTTCCCTTCTAATACCGCATTAATGGCTTCTTCTTTACTTACGTTTATCTGGTCACTTATGGAAATAACAATAGATTGTACTGTACTATTACAGTCAGTAACCATTTGTTGAATGTATAGTTTTGATTTAGGAAAATCAACTAAAGAATTCATTCCGATTAAATAGCATGAGGTTTGATTAATCAACATTTCTTCGCAAAGAAAATCCGCTTGGTTGGTCAACTTAGATTCAATTTCGTTCACTATATTACCCACTACTATCACCTAACCTATATCAAAAATTATTAGCAAGTTAAGGTGTTTTTATGCAATTAGCCATTTTAATCTGTTATGTATACCAGCAAAAGATTATCGATTTGTCCTTATTGAATATAAGATCCCTTCTATTCGAGTCTGTTCCCTAAATGTTATGCATTATTAAAACACCTATTTGTAAAGCGAACTGACGAATTGATCATAAATGAGGTAAAATACGATTATAAAGTAAGTAAATAAGGATGTGAACACATGTTACTGAATTTAAAGCTAAAACCTGATTACTCAGGATTATGGAAGCTATTAGAACAGAATTCTATGTTCTTAACGGATTTAAGAGCAGTTGTAAATTCTAACGCACTTTTAAAGATAAACAAAGGTGAATTTGTGAGTCTCAAAGTGATAGCAATGCTCTGTCAAACATTTAATTGTCAACCAGAGGAAATTTTTCAATTCAAAAAATATGAATGATCGCTAATCAAAAGCTTTAGAGATTGATTCTACCAAAACATTTTAGATACAGAACAGACTCAGTAAGCACTGTTAGATTGACAGTGCTTTTGTTTTTAGGAATTTCACAGTCGTTTGAATTGGATTTTGAAACGGAGATATAAGCATTTGCTTACATCAAATCCTGTCTTCTTCTCCAATTTAAGCCATGAATTTCTTACCGGCCCTACACGTCCCGTCCTAAACCCCTTACGAGCAATTAAGCTGCCGCTTCTATACTGATCAACTACAACAGTAATCATTATGTTAAAACCTCTCATTTTCCGTCCCTTTCTCCACGTTTTTTAGTTTTTCTTATGGTTGGTCTCACTTTCATAGACTGTAATAAAAGGTCTCGTCACTTTCTACGCTACCTTTGGTACAACAGCGAATAATTTTCTTTTTTTAAAATAGTAATGAAATTGAATTGACAAAACAAAGCGGTTTAGTATAATTAACAATTGAGAATGATTATCATAATCACTTAAGTAGAGAACGTCAAAACATCGCCCGTGATATTGACTATCACATATGAGTAGTCTTAGATACCTTGCTTTAAAACGCTACATATAATTCAGTACAAATCGCAGAGAGCTTAATCACATTAAATCTGCTTTAATTTTACAAAGAAGGTGTATTCATGAAGATAATCGTGCAAAAATTTGGGGGAACTTCTTTAAAAGATGATACAGGACGCGTCGAAGCGATTCGTCACATTAACAAAGCTGTAGATGAAGGCTATAAAGTGGTTTGTGTGGTTTCAGCAATGGGACGTTTCGGTGATCCTTACGCTACGGATACTTTATTAAGCCTTGTAGGAGATAAAAA
>NZ_JARMFC010000028.1:0-49246 GCF_036213205.1 Fictibacillus nanhaiensis | reverse complement strand
AACTTTTTGGGTTCAGATCACATTGATCTGGACGTTTGCTTTTTATTCGTTTAATATTCCCATTGCGATGATGAACCAGTTGGCTCCGTTTTTGCTGCCGATTTGGAAGAATAACGCAATGATTTCTTCTTTTGAAAAATGTTTCTTGAGTCGGTTGTATAATTCATCTGGCAGTTGTCCGTGATACGCCATGATGTGATCGGCAAGTTCTAGAGCTAGCTTTTCGCGTTCTGATAACTCTGCGCCGTTTGCTTTTTTCATAGCCGCTTGTCGAGAGGACTCATCCAGAGTCCCGTAGTCCATGCTTTGTCAGTAGTCGCACCCATTGTTTGAGGCCGATCGTAAGCGGAGCATTTCCATGAGTTCAGGCTCTAATATGTTGTTCAACGCTTTTTCCATCTGCTGAAAAGCATCAAGAATTCCTGGTGCGTTCGCTAGGGTTTTCTTAAAGGGTGTTCCTTCAACATCTACTTCTGGTAAACGTGCCAACTTTTTATCCTCCTTTTTGTTCTTTTTCATTCTAGCTTACAACACTTCTCCAAAAGTTTACATTATTCTGTTCAATTATATATATTTGCATGACCTTTACATTGCGGTTATGTAATGTTTACTATCTTAACTCTATCTTAAAATAATAAAATAGTTACACATGTTATGCTTTAACCATGAATAAAAAGTCTCACTCTCAACAACATTGTAGTAATTTGTCATTATTTTCAGATAACATTAGAGGGGAATGTAGAATGTTGTTGAATTATTATACCAATCAAAGCCAAGTTCGCTTGGTAAATACATCTGAGGAGTGATTTTTATGTTAAAGCGTTTCGTGGCAGTTGCCGCATCTGTACCACTAGTCGTCTCTTTGGCTCTTCCAGCTTCAGCTGCTGAGTCAGGAGTGAAGGAAGCTTCTTTTACACCTTCAGCTAAACAGGAAGCTGCATCACAGGAAATTATCGTGCATTTTAAGGATTCTGTTTCAGCTGCAAGCTCTGTTGAAAATAATGTTTCACAGTTTGGTGGTAAAGTTGTGGATGTGACGAAAGATTTTACAGTTGTAAAAGTCCAAGGTAATGTCGCAGATGCAGTCAAGCAATATGAAAGTTTAGCATCAGTGGAATACGCTGAGCCAAACGCTACATTTCATGCGAGTTATGTTCCGAACGATCCTGCATACAAACAACAATACGCTCCTCAAAAAGTTGGTGCCGAGCAAGCTTGGGACACAACGCAAAGTTCCTCATCTGTAAAAATTGCTGTAATCGATACTGGCGTTGACTACAACCACCCAGATTTAGCTGGAAAAGTAATTAAGGGTGCTGATTTTGTTGATGATGATAACGATCCGATTGATGAAAACGAACATGGTACACACGTTGCGGGAATCGCTGCTGCGAATACGAACAACAGTGTGGGAATCGCAGGCCTTGCTCCAAAAGCTTCTATTCTAGCAGTGCGTGTGCTAGATGCAGAAGGCAGTGGATCATTGGATGATGTAGCACAAGGCATCCGATATGCAGCTGACCAAGGGGCACAGGTTATCAACTTAAGTCTAGGAGGATCAATTGGAACAAAAACTCTTCAAGATGCGGTAAACTATGCGTGGAATAAAGGTTCTGTTGTCATCGCAGCAGCTGGAAACTCCGGTGTTGCACTACCTAGCTATCCAGCATACTATTCAAATGCCATTGCGGTTGCGGCCACAGATCAAAACGACCAGAAAGCTTCTTTCTCTAACTTTGGTACATGGGTTGATATCGCCGCTCCTGGTGTTGGAATCTATTCAACAACACCAAATAACCAGTATGCGAGTTTCTCAGGAACGTCTATGGCATCACCAGTTGTTGCGGGTGTAGCAGGACTACTTGCTGCTCAAGGGAAAAATGCTTCACAAATTCGTGCAGAACTTGAAAGCACAGCTGATCCTGTAACTGGAACTGGCACGCTGTTCCAAAACGGGCGTGTGAACGCAGCAAAAGCTGTTAAGCAATAAGTTTTGATAATTGGTTTCATACCCTCTAGAAGTCTTTTTCATCAGACTTTTAGAGGTTTTTTATTTTTTTATGATGATAGATTTACTGTTAACCTGTTAGCCCACTGCTTGAGAAACTTCTTTCAAGGCATGCGACGAGGAAAGTTTACTTCTATAGCATTTGCATTTGGTTGTAGACAAACAAATGACTCATTGCCCCCAGTAAAAGAGAGTACGTGATATTAATAATCAACAATTTTTAGAGCAACAAAGGTTTACGAAAAACAGACCTGTTTAAAATTCGCTTAAACATGAAAAACTGTTAATAGGTAACGTGTTAAGAGCGGAGGTTATTTTGATGTTTGGTTTTGGTAAGCAAAAGAAAAAGACGTCTCAAGGCTCTGGCAAAAGTGAGGCGACGGAAACGGAAAAAATGCAGAGTGAAAAGGAAGCAGAAGAAAAAATCGTGTACTTTTTCTTGATCAGTACAGTGATTTTTGGCGTTGTTGTCCTGTATCTTGGTATATCTCGTGAGATGTCTTTAAGTCCTGATTTTTTTCTGAGTTGATTTTTCATGTGCCGATTGTATAATAGTTGTAACTTTTAATATCGTTTTAAGCCGATTTATCGGTCTCTTATTTCGAGCAGGCGGAGGGAATTAGCCCTATGAAGCCCGGCAACCACCTATTTTTAGGCACGGTGCTACATCTAACAGTTTTGCAGACTGAAAGATAAGAGGATGTGAACAGAACCATTCGTCCTCTATTTATAGTAGAGGGCGTTTTTTGTTGGATGTCATGTCCCGCCGAGCGAGAGCAACATTGGCGGAAATCAACCGCATCCATAAACATCTAAGGAATCAACAAAAACTTTTTTACAAGTGAAAGGATGTTCAACTATGGATTTAAACAAAGCGGATCGCATTAAAAAGATGCGTGTCCCCGAAGTCGATAAAAAGCTAGAGAACCGCTTGCCTCCTGGGCAGGTCGCAACCACAAAGTTCCCCATCCTTCATGAAGGAGACGTTCCCCTTTATGATATGAAAAAATGGTCGTTATCTGTAGAAGGACTCGTAGGAAAACGTGTCGAATTTAGTTTTGAAGACATCATGAAGATGCCTCAAACGACAGTAGTCCGTGATATTCATTGTGTAACGAGATGGTCACGGTTCGACAATGCGTTTCAAGGTGTTAAATTTACGGACTTTTTAAAGCACTTTGATGTAGATCCAAAAGCAAAATATGTCATGGTTCACGCTGATTACGATTATACGACGAATGTTCCTCTTCAAGATCTATTACGTGATGATGTCATTCTTGCGCACTCGTTTGACGGCAAGCCTTTAACGGAAAAGCATGGATTTCCGCTTCGTCTCATTGTTCCGCATCTTTATTTTTGGAAAAGCGCAAAGTGGATTCGAAAGTTCGAGTTCTTAGAAGAGGATCAGCCAGGCTTTTGGGAGCAGAATGGCTTTCATATGTATGGCGACCCTTTTAAAGAAGAACGATTTTCGAGCGATGAGTTTGAGATGCCTGAAGATGAGTGGAAAAAGAAAGAGTATGATTAATCCCATTCTAAAAACATTATGGGGGAAGACAATTACTTTCTTCCCCTCAGCATTTTAATCTCATTTTTTAGCGCTGTAATCTGATCTTGGATGTCTTTCATCTGAGCTTCTTGTTCTTGTTGTTCTTTTAATTCCTGTGCTTGATCGAGGTACACTTGTCTGAGAGCGATCGCTGCACTGAACGTAGCTAAAAAATCCCCAGCGGTCACAAGCGTTGAGGCGAGTAAGGCGAGTTCTGCAGCAAACGTGGTACCATCTTTATTATTTGATAAATATTCTTCTTCTGCTTCTGCTAAAATGACGTCTACTACACGTTGATTCACATCATTCACTCCTACACCTAGATTTGAAATATTATATGCGTTTGCCCTGTTTGCGGTGCCCGATGTTCCTCTTCTCATCATCTGATTTTCGAACTTATAAATTCGGCATTTTTCATTAATTATTCTTAATGTATAGGCATTTTGACCGATATTATCCTTACTAGGGAGGTTTGGCGATGGAACAATGGCTGTCTTTTCGTATTCCGTTCGATATCATTTCCATTTACATCTTACTTGCCGCGATCATTGTGGTCGGCATATGCTCAAGTCTGCTTCGAACAACCTTACCAGAATGGTCTGTCAAGATTTTTAGCTATACGGGGTTTGTTGGAGTAATCTTTGCTTGGCTGAAGCTTTTGGAGTATTGATACATACATAAAAAAACGCCTCGGGGTAAACTGCCCCAGGCGTTTTGGCGTTTTATAAAGATTTAAAAAGCAGCTTACGAAGTACGGGCATCAGATAGTCGACAAGCTCTGAAGCACTTGGCACAACTACGTTTTGCGGCCCATAAATGTTCTGCATCAACTTCTCTTCTTCCTCTGTGATCTCTCCGTTCGCGATAAACATACCGATCGTCTCGATCCCAAGTTTGCGTGTTCGGGTGACGGCTTCATGCGTATCAAGTACACCATGCGATTCATAATCGAAAGCCGCTGGTTCACCATCTGAGAAAACAAGTAAGACTTTCTGTTGTTCTGGGCGTTTGGCGAGCTCTTCTCCCATACGTCTGATCGCATACCCGTCACGGTTATCTTCTTGCGGCTCGAGCTGTATGATCGGTGCTCCTGATTGATGCAGAGAGTTACGATAGGAGATCACTTCATGAAAATAGTTCGGCTGATCGTTACTTGAAGCATCTGCTGCATCTTCCCAGAATCCAACTACAGAATGCGGAATCCGAAGCGCTTTTAACGTTTCATGAAAAAGTACGATCCCTTTTTGCGTTTCTTCCATCTTGTTGAACATGGACGCTGAACAGTCGACGAGGAGCGTGAACGTCGTATCGAGTTCTTGTGGAGATTCCTGCTTTTTCCGGAAAAGTCTTGGATTCTTATCGGTTACAAGTCTCGTAAGCTTCTTACCAAGTCTTCCAAAGTGCAGATCTTCTCTCGGTGCTGTTCGTTTGTGCTCCATCGTTTTTAAAAAGTTTTGTTTCAGCTGCGAAACGAATGGCGCGATCTCTTGGTTATATTCGTCGTATTGAGCGACCTCTTCAATCGTTGCCGGTTTTGCTGGCACAAAATGCTCTGTGACGTTTTTGTTCACCTCTCCATATGGGAAGTGGTTTGCAGAGTCAGAACCATTTTGGTTGTTGTCTGTTTCTGCTTCATGCTCGTTTTGGGTGTTGAAGTCGTTGTTGTCTGTACTTTTAGCGCTCGTTTGAACCGAGCCGAAGACCGCGTCACCACTCTCCGCCTCCCTCGCACCTTCTCCTAACAGATCCGTGTTTGTCCCTTGATTAAGGTCCATTTGTAAAAACGAATCCTGCGGGTCAGATGTTTCATCATGCCAAGAGGAATGAGACTCTTTTTCTTTATCGTCTTTGTCCTTATCTGAATCTTCATCCTTGGTGATCGTTTTCTTCGTTTTTGTTTCGTTGTTGCGTGTGAGGTCGTCAAAATTTTGATCGGTCTCGCCGTTTGTTTGGCTTTCTTTCGACGGATCGCTAAAACTGCGGTATGCGGTTTTCATGTCGGTTACGTTTGTATGTTCAAGTGTGATAGCAGCCATCTCGGTGATGCTTGAAGCGATATCTTCAGTCGATTTTGCAGTTGTAAGTTTTGTTAAAAGTGATCGCAATTCTTGATAGAGTGCTTGCGTTTCTTGTGGCACTGCAACAAACCGCTTATTGGCCAAAAGGATAATATGGCAAAAAAGCGCATCAAGGGTACGCTTTTGCTGAATATGCTTTCGGTACTCACGGTTGTAGTGAACTTGGAACGTTTCTTTTCGAAGCTTAAAAGCATGCGTCATCCCGGGTCGGTTCTTCACGCAGATTTCTTCTAATCGATAGTCTTCTGCAAAAAGAAGGACTTGCTTGAGAAATTCACGGTGCGGATGACCTTTTAACTGCTTTAAGGTATCCCAGATCACGTGGTCGTCCGTGTGAAATTGAGTACCATAGCTGCGCAAATAAACGTCCGATTTCCAGCCTTCAAGCTGAATTTCGCGCGGGTATGGGTTCCAGAACTGGCTGACGTGTGTGACGCCGCTGTTTCGTTCAAGGTACGAGTGATACGAGAACGAAACGTCCATTTTATCCACTTTTGAGAGTGAGCGGGAAAGATCAATCAGTTGCATGTGAATAAAAGAATCGATCTTCGTATCCGCAAAAACTAGGAATTTCATCTAGGGAAAACCTCCAAAATTGTCGTGGGAAATAAATTGTATGGGGTCTGACCCCATTTCCCAGCTTACGCGAACAGGGTTGCGGCCACGTTGGCAACGAGGGCGCGCTCGCGGGCATCTTCGAGCTTGTCAGCGATGGCGCGCTGAATAGCACGCTTTGCCGGCAGATAAACAGAAAGATCGGCAGCATCTAGTAACGCACGGATGGATGCTGCATCCTCAGACAGATGGCCCGCTTTTGCTTGACTGATCAGGTCAGACGACAACTGAACAAACTTCAATAGTACATCTTCGTCTTTTTGCTGAGATTGGTTCTTCAGCATTTCTTTTAACGTATCACCTTGAATGTAAGGCACTTCAATCACAACAAAACGGTTTTTCAGCGCTTCGTTTAAAGGTACCGTTCCGATATATCCTTCGTTGATCGCTGCGATAACATTGAAACCAGGCTGCGCTTTTACCACTTCGCCTGTGAACGGGTTGGCAATCGTACGGCGATAATCTAGCATTCCGTTTAGAATCGGTAAGGTTTCTGGTTTTGCAATGTTGATCTCATCTATATATAGAAAATGTCCGTTTGCTGCAGCTCTTGTGACTGGTCCTGGAATGAACTCAATCTCTTGCTGCCCCTCGCTATAGCTTAATGTTTTATGACCAAGAAGCGCTTCTGCATCAAGATCGACAGAGGCGTTGACTTGGTGAAGAGGTTGCCCGAACACGTTTGAAAGAAGCTCTGCAAGCTTTGTTTTACCTGACCCCGTCGGACCTTTTAACAATACATTTTTTCCAAGGGCAAGTGCGATCACCGCATCCTCAATCAATGCTGCGTTGGGTGCCGTATATCCTTGCTTCCCAATTAATTCTTTATATTCATTTGGTAGATTTTCTAATCGTTTCGCTGCATCTTGCTGCAGCTTTTCTTTTATTTCAATCGGAAGTTGGAGATTCATATCAAATTTCCTTTCTCTATCAGTGATCTCACTTTTGTTCAAAATCACTTCATCTATCAACAGTATTTCCACTTATTTGCTGTGTAAAGCCTTACACAATGTAACATTGTAAGCTTTTTCAGTGCAAGTAGGTTGTTTGGTTAACTCGTTACTTGAAGATTACCTTATAAACACACAGAAAAACGCAGAGGTTTTAGCATCCGCTGCGTTTTTTAATCTAATGACTCGCTCTTCAACTAGAGCACTTTATATGAATCTTGTTAAATATTCGCTAAAAATTTTGTTCATCACTTTAGGTGTATTTTCTAAATAAACATTAATTTGTTCCATGTTTGATTCAAATTTATCAGTGTTTGTTTCATCCGTTGGAAAATCAGATATTCCTTTAATAATAATACAGTCAACATGATTCTTCTTACAGATATAAGCAATTGCACCCGCTTCTGTATCGGCTATTGTTACTTTGTTTTCTTTAAGTTCTAAATAATCCTTCCACATAACTACTGCTTTATCAGCGGTGGCAATTGTTCCAGAATAAAAATCATTCCCATATTTTGATAAATCAATATTGACTATAAAGGATTGTTTAATAAGAGGCTCAATTTCTTTTACTGTGCAATCATATTGAACGGCTCTATGGGGCACAAAAATATCCAAATTACTAAACTTTTCATCTATTCCTGCACACGTTCCAGTAACGATTACTTTAGTTAAATTAAATTTTGAAATCATATACTGATTACCGCCAACACCATTTACTTTTCTTACCCCTGTACTATAAAAAACAAGTTCAGTATTATTAATTGTTCTTATGAAATACTCGCCATAAGGATAAGCGAAACATTCATCATCTTTTATGCTGAAATACTCCAATGTCGCTTCATATTCCCATTTTGTTGCTATACTTATTCCGATCATCGATTTATCACCCTTTTATCACTAATGCTCTCAGGTCTCTTTTTTCGCTTTTTTAAATGTATACACGTTGTAGATAATGAGCGTTACAAACAACACGCTTATTGTTAAAATAGCTTTCGTTTCTTTTTCAAATGAGGTTAGACTAATTAAAAATTCTGGTAGGAAAAGAATGGTTGGAATTACGATTGTAAACCACGTTTTGCTCCATAAGGATATCCCTATAAAAATGGCGATGGCGACGAGTGCCGCGATAATGTTTCCTGTTGTCCCTAGCTTGATGACGACCGGAGTTTTATACGCATCGTTTGCATACATAAGACCTAAAAAGAACAAAATCGGCAGTGTTCCTAAGATAAAAGTGGTGGTTATCGACTTTGTTTTAGAAATCTTCGTGCTTGCTAAAAATTTGAACATCTTTAAATAAAAAAGTACGAGTATGATACAAACCGCTGGATAACCAACCACTTGAAGTAACGTGAATTGCACACCCTCTCTTATCGTATCGCCCAGCAAAACATAGGCGAAAACACCGAGAACAATAATCGGCAGATAAGAGAGCCATTTAAAATCAAATGACATTTCGTTGGAAAGCTGCTCCATATAAGCTTTTGGCGAATGGCCGATGATGTGAGAGACTGATTTCCCACGCTTTTCTGCTTCTATCAGATGATCTTCCAACTCTTCTACGATCTCTTTCACCTCTTTGTCTTTTTTTCCACTTGAGAACAAATAAAGGCTAAGATTATCTAAAAAATCCTGACTTGCCGCTGTTAACGTATGTTTAGGCGCATTCATTTTACGCTTCCTCTCTTTTGTAAAATTTGGTCGACTGAATGGCTTAATTGGTTCCACCTTTCAATAAAAGCTTGGAGCTCGTTCTTGCCTTTTGGGGTAAGTGAGTAATATTTCCGCCTTGGCCCAGCCGTTGATTTTTTTAACGTTGTCGTAACCATTTCCTCTTTTTGCATGCGTATTAATAGTGGATAGATCGTTCCTTCACTCGTCTGTTGAAATCCGTACGATTCAAGCTTTTCAGCTAATTCATAGCCATAGACTTCTCCTTCGTTAATGATGGCTAAAAGGCAGCCGTCGAGAATTCCTTTTAACATTTGAGTGTTCGACATGTGCTACACCTCATTTCACTATCTTGTATTACAAGAGTTATAGATAAAAAATAATGCCTTGCATAACAAGATATATCATTAGTATATGTAACACTAACTTGTAATGCAAGGTATTTGTGTTAATTTATTCCAAAAATTACTTTTCCTTGTTCATGAGCTCCACCACATGAGGCTTCGGCTCCCAACAATTGAACTGATAGTCTGGTTTCGTCTCATACCCTAGACGCACACAGTGATAGCGCATCCCTTGATCCGTTTTTTCAGGCTTGAAATTTATACACGTCGCACAGCAATGGTACTTGTTTTTGTTCATGGAAGCCTCCATCCTCTATCTGTCGGTAAAGTAACTTTTGATAATCGCCATATACTCCCTAACGTGAGCTTGTGGAATAGAAGAAATTCGCAACGGTGAACCAAGTCCCTCCGCTTCAATACCAACTCTTTTTGCAATCATCTTTGTTCGAAAAAGATGAAAATCACTCGTTACAATAAGCAGCTGATCGTCTGGTTGAATCATCTTTTTTGTATATAAAAGATTTTCGTATGTACTCGTTGCTTTTTCCTCAATTTGAATGCGGTCCGCTTCAATTCCATTTTCAACGAGATAATTTTTCATGATAAGGCCTTCACTCGTCGTTTTACCGAAGCCAAGACCTCCGCTGACGATAAATTTAACGTTTGGATGTTCTTTCGCATACGCAAGCGCTTGATCCAACCGACCTTTTAGCACAGCACCTGGTCGATTGTTCTTTGTTCCCCCACCAAGTACTAGGATTGAATCTATCTTGGAAGAAACCTTCTCTGGATTGGTGTTGGCTGATGTAAGAATGAGAGTTTCTAGTGATGCTGCAAAGAGGATGGTTGTGATTAATACAGTTAGCGTTGTTTTTTTGTAGGTTTTAAATAGTTTCATAGCTGTTTTGTAGCGGAAGAAGAGAACGAGAAAAAGAGCAGCTAACAAGAAAAAAACAGCAAGTCCCATATCCATGTTGGTCGTTTGAATGAGCATGGCCGTTGCATATACAGCAAAAAGTATCCCAAGCACTAAAAATAGTCTTTTCATAAAGTCGTCTCCTTTCATAAATTTTCTATATTCTAGGATATCAGAAAATGGAAAAGAGCGGAGAATGAAGATTCCGCTCTTTTAAAAAGTGATTATTATTTATTTATATCAGACTCTTGAATTTCTTTCTGAATTGCTGAAGAAATATCTGCTTTCTTTTGCTCGGAAGAACGTGTCGCATCTGTGCTCATGTTCTCGGTTTTTTTATTTACAGCTTCATTCTTTCTTTTCGTTATTTCTGCCAGCTCTTGTTTATAGTGCGTTTCAAGTTCTTTTTTCTTGTCTTGAATGATTTTTTCTTTGTTATTATCTAGATCTTTCTTTGCCTCAGCAACGATTCCTTTTACTGCTACATTCACATTTTTCAGTAAGTCATTCTTCTCTTTGTTCAACTCACTCTCGATTTCCGATTGGTACGTGTATTCCATAATCTTATTATATAAGTCGTTTGCTAGATTTGGATTCGCCGCATACGCAGATGTAGTACCTACACCAAGTGCGAATGTAGTCGCTAAAACAATCTTTGGCCATTTCGTAGCTGCCTTTTTCTTCGTCCTGAATTTCTCTTTTCGTGAAATTTCCATAATAAATACCCCTTCCTTTATTTAGAGAACGAATAAAGAAAGCGGTCGGTTGCGCTACTAGCTTCAGTTATTCCAAGCGCCCACATACAGAACAACCTTCACAGCCCCACACTTATCTAATTATATTCTGATATAAAATTACCACCGGTCTTATTCACTGTAAATGGGTAATTAGTAAGATATTACTATAAATTGTTTTTTTAGTATTTTATCGTAGAAAAGAAGATGGTGGTGAAGGGGGAGAAATGAAAGAAGACAATGTCCACCGAGTGTGGACATTGTCTTCTAAAATGTATTTGTATGGGGTCTGACCCCCTTTGTGAAACTCCCCACAATGTAGGCAATCAAGGAAAGTCCTATCGGAAGCACAACTGTGTGCATGCCCCATAGGTTAGGATAGTTAAGATGTAGGAACATATAGGATCCTACCCCAACGATCAGAGAGGCAATCGCTCCGTTTGCGTTTCCTCTTTTCCAATACAGCCCCAATACGATTGGCCATATGAAAGCAGCTTCTAGTCCTCCGAACGCGAATAGATTTAGCCAGATCAATAAATCAGGTGGGTTGATCGCCATGGCGAATACGCTTAGTCCGACTACTGCTGTTATCCCAAAGCTTAATTTTTTTACAAATTGCTCTTCGGCATCAGGTTTGATGTAGTTGATGTACACATCCTTAATAATCGCAGAACTTACGAGTAATAGCACCGAGTCGACTGTTGACATGACCGCAGCTAAAGGCGCTGCCAAAACGATACCGGCTAACCACCCTGGCAATACTTCGAGTGCTAAAAGCGGCATCACTTTATCCGGCACTTCGATTCCAGGAAGGACGACTCTTCCGAATACCCCAGCGAGATGCATACCTAACATGATGAACCCTACAACGAATGTTCCGATGATCATTGCTCGATGCATCGCTTTTGCATTTCTGTAGCTCATCGCTCTTACGGATATTTGTGGCAACCCTACGACCCCAACACCAACCAAAATCCAAAATGATGATACGTAAAGAGGTGTCAACGATTGATCAGAACCATAAGGCGAGATAAGGTTCGGGTTCTCCGCTCTTAACTCACTCATGATGTTCTCGATGCCTCCACCTGCCATTATCGTACCAACCAGGATAATGACTGTTCCGATCAACATAACGACTCCTTGTATCGCATCTGTGATGACAACAGCTCTAAAGCCGCCAGCAATGACATACACGAGGACAGAAGCTGAAAAGATGAATAATGCTGTCGTATACGAAACACCAGTAAACGACTCAATCAGCCGTCCACCACCGACCCATTTGCTCTCATAACGAGCTTTTAGAAAATCTATCAATGTGACTGCGTTGATCTTTCGTGCAACAATAGCAAACTTTTTACCAAGGACAGAAAGGGTGAAATATCCTGTCACAAGCTGCGCCATCGCGAGTAGAACCCAACCTAGGCCCAATTGATAAGCCGCACCAGGTCCGCCGATAAAACTCGAAGCACTTCCGTATGTCGCGACCATCGTCATCGCAAGAACAAATCCCCCAAGTTCTCTGCCTGCTAAAAAGTAATCTTGTAAAAACGATTGTCCACTTTTAATGTGTCGAGATGTATAGATACCTACTAAAAAAACGGAGATTAAAAAGAAAGCTAAAGGAAGAATCACATCCCAATTCATCGAGCATCTCCCTCCTCTTTCTCGCCCGTATCATCTAGATCGAATGGAACCTCTTTAAAGAAAAACTTTACCATGATCCAAACTAAAATGGTGAAAACAACAAATCCCACGATACAGCTATAAAAAAACCATGCTGGAAATCCGAGTATGTATGTGTATTCTTTTATGGGCCGTCCACCTAAGCCATAAGCAAACGCATACCACCAGATAAAGTTCAAAATGGCAAGCACGGTACCCATGATGGCTTCTCTGTTCGATACTCGGTATCGCCAATCTGTTCCCTTCTTCATTAACTTAACCCCCTGGAATTTCAGTACAAAATATAAGTCCACTCATTACTATGGCAAATTCATTTCTCGTTGTCGAGTCCTTTCGACTTTTATGAGATTTTCTATTTCTGCTCATAATATCCCTGTTTTATTATGGTTAAAAAATGAAAACGAGCTCCATTATCGGATACTCGTTTGAATGTTTTTTATTGAAGAGGTGGTTGCGTTTCGGTGGACGGAGCGTATGCACCGAGCATTTTCGTCATATCTTGTTGGTTCAGTTGAGGAATCTGATAATAATGGTTCTTATTCTGCCAGATTGACAATTCATATGCCATCTCAATCCAGTTCGGGATCCCATCTGCTAATACTCGTCTAAGAACAGGGTTTGTAACTTCGAGTGTCGCCATTCCTCTTAATGAAGCATTAGATTTTAACGTTCCTAGTATTAGGGTAGAAACGGATTGATCGTTTAATTCTGTAACGCTTTGAATAGGTTTGACTGGTTGTGCTGGTTTCAAACCATATACAAAATCATTATCTTGGTTCATTTTGTATGTTTCCGTACGCATAGCTGGATCTTTGCCCGTTTGAAAAGCCTGAACACACGCATTGTATTCCTTTGTAATGTGCTGATAATGATGGCTTAGCATCGATTGTAGTTCTGGATCTTGAACATGTCCTTTACATAGTGTATATAAGTTCAATGTCCCAACTATTCCACTAAGCATCTCATGAACATCGAACATCTCATGTCCGCCATGATTCAATTGAGCAGGCACTTGTCCAGTCTGCATGTTTACATGGTTGAATTCTGGATTGTTGTTCGCGCTTTGTGGATTCATGTTGGATTGATTTGGGTTCTGATTCATATGACATACCTCCGTTAAATAAAAAATACGGGGTTATTTTATGTAATAAGAAAAACTCTATTCTATTTTTTTATAATTTCCGAGGAAATATGATAGAAAATATGAAGAAGAGACGAAGTTCGACATTCTTATGAGTAGATATTCGCTAAAAACAGACAACATTCTGAAAAGAACAGTTTCGAACCGATTGCATTCCAAGACTGCTATAGCGGTTTTGCTTGAAAACAACGAGGGAAATAAATATTTTGGGGTCAGTCCCCATTTCCCAGATTCACTTGCAAGACTTATAATAAAGATACGATTGAAAGGAGGTGAAAAACATTCCTAGATCCCCTCGCATTTGGTATCCTGATGCTGTTTATCATGTGACTACCCGTGGAAATCGCAGGGAACCTCTTTTTTACTCCCACTTAGATTTCCACCGCTACTTAAAGATCTTGAGTCACTGTGTTAAAAAGCATGCTGTTGAGCTCTTCTCGTATTGCCTCATGACAAACCACACTCACTTGCAAATTTTGTGCAGCAAATCCCCACCTGGAGATTTCATGAAAGAATTAAATGAAACGTATGCTATGTATTTCAACAAAAAATATGAACTTACTGGTCATGTGTTTCAAGGTCGTTATGGAGCAGAATTGATAGAAGACCGGTCACATTTGTTAGACACAAGTCGCTACATCCATTTGAATCCTGTTTCTGCAGATCTGGTCATGTACCCCTTAGAATATCAATGGAGCAGTTACCGCTATTATGTAACCCCATCGGTGTGCCCTTTTGTACACACCACAACCCTTCTTGAACAGTTTAACCATTCGAAATCTCAATACCGAGATTTTGTTGAAAGCAAGATTACCCCTGTAGTAGAGCTTTAACCCTTATATTAGAGTTGTAAAATTACACTCAACCTTTTTCAAAAAGTCAGTCATATCAAAGAAAAAGCCGTTTTTGTCTTTTTGAAAAAGACAAAAACGGCACTAATGTAATTGTGTGGGGTCAGACCCCTAGAATGTGAACCGCTGGACGTGGTTACGCATTTGTTCAGCATATTGCTCAAGCTGATCAGCTAGATGGTTCAACTGCTCCATCGACGCTGACTGCTGTTCTGCCGATGCTGAAACCTCTTCTGTTCCAGCAGCTGTTTCTTGTGTGATCGCCAAGATATGTGACGCATTTTCAAGCAGTACATCTTTTTGCTTCGTCATTTCATCCACGGACTGAATCACGTCTTTTAATGCTTCTGCATTTCCTTTAACTGCACTAGAGATCGCGGTAAAGCTTTGTTCTGTCTCTTCAACCGCTTCGCTTTGTGAAAGGATGAGAGCTGCAGCTTCTTGAACTTGTCCGACGGTGTTTTCCGTTACTTGCTGCATTTCCGTGATCAATGCGCTAATATCTTTTAAAGATAACTCGGTCTGCTCTGCAAGCTTTCTTACTTCATCCGCTACGACGGCAAAGCCTCTTCCAGATTCTCCTGCTCTAGCCGCCTCGATTGCTGCGTTTAGTGCCAATAAATTCGTTTGGTTTGCTATATCGCTTATCGTCAGAACGATCTGTTGAACGCTGCCAGATGTTTCATCAAGTTTTTTAATAGAAGAGATCATCTCTTTCGTCATTTCTGTTGTCATCAGAGATTTTTCTTTTAGCACGCTCACCTTTTTAACACCGGTCAACGATTCGTTATTCATTTGCTGTGTCGCTTTTTCGATTGTCTCTCCATGCGATTGAACTTGACTGATACGCTCAGCCAGCACGTTAGCAGCCTTTGCATTCTCATCCATTAACTCTGCTTGATGAGAAGACCCCGCTGCGATCTGCTGCATCGTCGTTGAAACTTCTTGTGCGGATGCTGAATTTTCTTCCGCACTCGCAACGACCGTCTGAGACGCATCTGTCACATGATCTGTAATCTGTGCCATCTCAGCGATTAACGTCCTCATCTGATTAGACATCTCATCAAAGCTTGAGGCTAGTTCACCGATCTCATCTTTTCTTTGTATAGAGACGCTTGCCTGCAGATTTCCGTTCTTGATCTCATGCATCGCTTTCTTTAGTTGGTTCACCGGCACCGTAATTCTTCTTGAAACGAATAGAGAAATGACTGCCGCTACTAAAAGAGTGATTAGTAGAGCAATTCCAATAGGTAAAAGAATAACATAGGCCTTTTGTTCAAACTCGCTGAGTGCTACAGTTCCTGCTAGTTTCCAGCCAGTTGTGTCGTTCTTAGTGTAGCTGACCACTCGTTCTTCACCGTTGATATCGGTCGTGATCGTTCCTTCTTTTTTAGTAATATTTTTATAAAACGATTCTTTTGTTGCGCTTTTCCCCAGCATCTTTTCATCAGGATGAACCATGTAGTTCCCCGAATTATCAATGAGAAGAGCATAGCCAGTGTCTCCAATTTTCACATTTTGCATAAGCGTTAAAATATCATTAACGGCGATATCAATTGCTGTCACACCCACAATTTTCCCGCTGTACTCCACCGCTTTTACAGCTTTTACAACCGGGCGGTCTGTCGCTTCGTCAATAAAAGGATCTGTCCAGAAAACTTTAGTAGGATTCTTAGTTGCTTGTTGATACCACGGCGTTAATGTCATATCGTCAACCGGGGAAGCAGGTATCGGATACATGACCACTTCTTTGCTTTCCGAAATAAAATAGCTGTTCATAATTGCTTCATTTGCTAGATGATAGTCTTCGAACTTAGAAATAATATAGTCCGGGCTATCTCCTTTTGCATGAAGCTTGATCGTTGCCGAATCTGCATAAGCAGAAACGAAGTTGGCATTGTCTTTTAAAAATCCGTTGAGCGTCTCATCTAGATCATGCATGCGTTCTGATGTATTCTCCGATGAATTATCAACAGTTGTTTGTTTACTAAACAAATAACTAACTCCGCTTACTACGAAACCAGTCATCACAATAAGTAATATAAAAGGCACAAGAATTTGTCTTTGTAGACTCTTTTTAATCATTTCATCCTCCTGCAGTTACTTTTTACTAAGCAGCAAAAAGTATATCGACAGAAAGCAACAAAGTTTTACAGGAAAAAAAGCACATTTTGTCTACTGGAGTAGTACAAATTGTGCAAAAATGTAATTGTAGGGGGTCTGTCCCCCTATATGTGTAAAAAATTAATAGACTTGACACAAAATATGGTATATAATATTTACAAGATTTACCGATATTAAAGGTGCAGAAGTGGTTATTTTAATAGAGGGGGAATGGACCATGAGCCGAAGCAATGCTCTTGTCTTAACTACAGAGATAGACGCCATTCGCACGACAATGTATGAGGTAAGTAAAAAAGTTAATAGTCTTGCAGATCCGCTTCTTGTTCAGTTGAGCCAAATACTAGACGAAAAGTTAAACAAACTCGACCAAATTAAAAACTGTGCTTAATCAAATATACTAACAAATAAACGTTAAACCGGTGTCCTTCTGTCTTACAGGACTGCCGGTTTTTTATTATAGCAAAACGATTTTCTCAAACATCCTTCTACTAGTAACAAATGCTACACCCGTTCAACAACTCTATCAAATCACTATGAAAATGTCTCACCCGTCATAATGCTCATAAAATCTCTAAAAAAATAACTATAGTCAAAATCAAACGCGATTCGGTGTCTTTTTTCTTCTTCCGCAAACTGCGCATATGGTCGAACATCTGCAATACTTTGTCCTCTTGCCGTATTGCCATTTTGAATCACAATATGTACCGGCAGCGACTTATACGTAAACATATCCTCTCTTATACATGCCATCAAGGTAATCGCATCATGAACAGGACTCCCGAGTATATCCGGATTTCTGCTTTTGTAAAAGTTGTAATAAAAGTCGAGCATCGGTTTTAGGATTGGAACCTTGCCTTTGTAATCAATATAATTCACCATTTCAGGAGTAACTACAGCCCTATCTGTCACATTCAACGGGATGATCGTTACGTTTTTGGCATACGTTAACACAATTCTGACTGCGATTGGATCACCATAAAAGTTCGCCTCTGACACTGCCGTCACATTTCCTGGCACCCAGAACGCTCCGCCCATAATATAGTACGCTTTCACTTTTTTCATAAGTGACTGAAACAAAATAAACATCGTAGCAAGAGACGTCAACCGACCTGCATTCACGATGATCAGATCATCTTGATACTGTTCAATTATGTTCACGATTTCAAAAAAATTCTCAATGAATCCCTCAGACACACCGGGTTCAATCGGACCTAATCCATAAACGCCGTGCACGTCTGGATAAAAGGTAGGTTGCTCCCCTGTCATAGGAACTTCTGCCCCGCCGATAACCTTAACATCACTTGGAAAGTTAAATATTTTAGCAATATATTTTACATTCGCTACCGTTTGTTCTCTTGAGACGTTTCCGTAATCCGCAACAACACCAACTATATCTATCTCGTCGGTAAGGAATGCATAAGCTAATGCAATCGTATCGTCAATTCCAGCGTCACCAAAGAACAGAACTTTTTGTCCCATCGGCCAGTTCCCCTTTTTTCGGCATTTACTCTATCTTATTAGCAGAACTGCAGACTTATGAAGTTTGGCGGTCGAAACTATTGCAGAAACCTATTTCGAAGGTCCGGTGTCGAGATCATACAACTCTCTTTTTTCCCAAACCATTTATACCGATTATTCGCGACCTTTATATATATTGCATCACGAGTCTGGCGCGGAACGACCTTTAGATATCGCCCGAGGCTGTATGGGAATTTTAAATACGCAGAGGTTGCCACTACCGCATCTGATTTTGTATAGATCTTGCCTTCTTGAACTAAAATAACGGAATTGGTTTGCTCGGGGTCTACGTTGTTCTGTGCAAGCAACCTTTGACCCGCTTGTGATTGTATAGCTGAGAACTTTAACTCAGCACTTTTTTCGTGTTTCAGGATAAATTGCACACTTCCATTACAAAGATTACAAACACCATCAAATAGAAGCACAGCAGAAGTCAAATCATTTTTCACGTTCAGACCTCCTCTAACATTCGCTTTTCTTTAGTCTACTATTATTTTTCAAGAAAACGCATCTTTCCGCCTTTTAAACCGTAGTATAAGGATAGGACAACTTCAGAAAGGTGATACATCATGAAAAATAAAGACATAAAACAGCAAGCTCGTCATCAACTTAAAGGACAATGGGGCACTGCCGCATTTTTTACGTTGTTGTTCTCGAGCATCTACTACCTTATCCCACTAATCATTGAAGTGAATTTGAGTGGTGGTTGGAGCGCTTGGTTGAACAAGCCTAGCGACGAAATGGACGGTCCCTCAGCGAGCACGTTCATCATTACACTCGTTTTACTGCCTTTATATATTGGATATTTGTGGACTTTTTTATCAGTGATTCGTACGGGTGAAAAAATTAACGTTTCAAGCCTATTTCAAGCATTTTCTGAGATCAGTACGTATGTAAAAATACTTGGTGCTTATCTCGTGATGATGGTGTACTTGATTCTGTGGTCTCTTCTTTTAATAATCCCTGGAATCATTAAAGCATTTTCGTATTCGCAAACGTACTTTGTTCTAAAAGATCATCCTGACATCGGCATTAACGCTGCAATCAAGAAAAGCCGCAAGCTGATGGACGGCTATAAGTGGAAATTTTTTGTTCTGCAGCTAAGCTTTCTAGGGTGGGGCATTCTCTGTGTTTTATCTCTCGGCATCGGCTTCTTTTGGCTCGCTCCATACATGACCGCTTCATATGCTGCATTTTACAACGATCGCGTGAATAATTATCAAATAGATTAAGTTTTTTATAACCTTTTGCTACTTGGATTTGAACTTATAAATGACCCCAAAAGTTTTCCCCTAAACTGTCCATCTTAAATGGACAGTTTAGGGGGTTTTGTATTTGTTTGGGGTCAGACCCCATTTCCTAAAATATTTCCCGACAGTAGGACATATCTATCAGTATAGGACAGTCAGACAAGACATCTAAGGGGTGGCATGATGGATCAACTTACTTTAATCGTCGTCGGAGTCATTGGGTTTCTCGTGTTTATGGGGATTGTCGGTCACACACAAACCGCTTATCACTTTCGCAAATGGAACAAAGAGCTTCAGCAGCTCGAAACCAATAAAGAGCAGCAGGCTTATTCGCATTGGCTGCAACGCGTTACAGCCGATTACAAACAGTTTCATCTAGCAGGTGTGCCACAGCTCAACACACAAGCACTAATCGAAAAACACCTTTACAACGAACGCATTCCGCTTCTTGGCATCTTACGTGTACCGGTCGGCAATATCCAAAAGCTACTCAATCAGCTGCCATCTTTCACGATCATTCTCGGCGTGCTCGGAACGTTTGTCGGACTCACACTTTCCCTTTTATCCATGCAAGATACGCTCATGACGCTCGGTACGCAGCCTGCTGATTCAAACCTTACCCTTAATTCAATTATCTCCTCCCTCACTGCGCCGTTTGAAGGGATGAGTGTCGCCTTTTATACAAGTATTGCCGGAATCGGAGCCGCTCTTCTGCTCAATCTCATCCAATCCGGCTTCTTCTCTCAAGGAACATCACTTTCTTATATGCAGAATAAACTTTTAGCTGATTGTGAAGTGTATCTGGATCACAACATCAACAGCGACCTGATCAACGACAAGCCGCAAGATTCGGTTGAGCGTCTTCTCGATCGCCTAGCCTCACGCGTCGAGTCGTCCTTCGATAAAACACTCGGTGAGTTCGCATCACAGATGGTTAATTTTACGGCAGGTCTTCAAAAAGCAATGGAAGACGTGAATGGCATATTTGAAGCACAGCGCGAGCACGCAGAGAAGTTCGGCGCGTCTGCTACACAGCTCGATCAGTTCGGACAGCGGTTCAACGAGACAACAAAAGAACTCGGAACCATTCAAAAAACGGTCGACACGAGTATTAACGCACTCGCTAAGAACATTTCTTCTTTCGAGCAACAGCTAAAAACGAGCAACGACCGTCACACACAAGGTCAACAAAAGTTTGAACAGCTTATCCAACGCTCTGATAAAATGCTGCAAGAAGCACAGCGGCGGTCTGAAGAACATGCACAATCGATGCTCCGCGGCATGCAGGAACAGCTTCAGCACTACCAAAATCAGCATGATGCCCTTGAGAATCGACTCACCCAAAAGCAGGATGAATGGCATTATCGCTATTCAGAAAAACAAGGTGAATACGGTCGGGCTGCAGCTGACTTCGCTTCAAGCGTCGGTCAGCTCGAAAAAGGATTTTACGCTGCGGTCGAACATATTAAAAGAGATTTTACTGATGGGGTTCGTAACATGATGGACAGTCAGAGCCGACAGATCGCTTCTACTCTAAACAACGCGCAAAATCAAAACAGCCGCGATTACGATATGCGTGAGCTAGCACGAGCGCTCGAAAACCTGCACCACGGCTTAACACGAAGCATCACGGACAACAATCGTACACTATCTGACATGTACCACCTCATGCAGCGCATTTATCAAGCGGCCATGAACCAATCATCCAACCAAGTAATTTATGAAACGCGCAGTCCTCGCGCACCCGAATACGTAGAAGATGAACGCATGCCAGAAGTCTCGCCGCAAAATTTTAGGAGACGGTGACCAGGATGAAGGCGCGTAAATCTTACTACAACGACGACAGCCAAGAAACGAAAGAAATCTTCTGGCCAAGTTTTACCGATATGATGGCGATGATGGTGCTCGTTATGGTCTTTATCGCCATTCTTGCTTATGTGCAGAGCATCTATAACGCGTATGATCAGGCTCAGATTAAGCGTGAGCTCGGACAGGTGGCTGAGGTAAAGAAGCACATTTCTGACCTCATTCAAAAACAGCTGGAAGAAAACGTTGGAAAAGATAAGATCATTCGAGGACCGAATAATACGATTTCTGTAGAAGGAAACATCCTTTTTGATACCGGAAGTGCGGATATTTCAGCAAAAGGAAAGCAAGTGCTCGATCCACTCGCTGACGCACTCGCCGCAATCATCGAGGAAAAAGACATGAGTCAATATCTATACATCATTCTGATCGAAGGCCATACAGATTCCGTTCCGTACGACAACTGGTCGCTCTCCACTCAACGTGCGGTCGCGGTTGTTGATTATCTTGGAAAAGCAAATCCGAAGCTTGCTAAAAAAGAGTATGCTCAATACCTCGCCGCAACAGGATACAGTGAATATAAGCCGATCGCAAAAGGGAACTCTACTGACGCCTTACAAAAAAACCGTCGCATCTCGTTTCAGATCATTTTGGACGATGACAAATGGCAGAGCAAACTTAAGGAAATTGTAGAGCAATAAAAGCAAAAGAAAAACGAGCGGAACACTTCGCTCGTTTTTCTCTTGCTATTGAGCTTCTTTTTTACGCAACTGACGCTTGAAATATAAAAAGACCGGAAGTGGAATGAGTATAAACCCAGAACTTTTCACAATCTTATTTATCTCATTCCTTTTCTCCTGCAACTTCTCGTTTTCAATCATCATCTCATAGTCTTTCCGCATCTCTTCATCCGTTTTCTTATTAGGCAACGGCTTTCCGTTCTCATCATATACAGTCTCCGCTAAACCCAATTTGTATTCTGCAAAACTAGCTTGATACGTATCCGGGCTCACGATATCAGCCACGCTCATAAATACGCTGATACTTCCTCCTATCGTTAGCGAAAGGGTTGTAAACAACACCAAATAAATATACAAATGTCTAAACATCTTCTCTTCCTCCTTCTCATCATAAGCTGTTTTTGACTTCACACCTGCAATCGCAACTCCGACAAATAACAATAATACGACCACTGCAAAGTACACCAAGTAATCCAGATCAAAATTAAACATATATTCACCTAGCTTTCTATTAAAATTCAGTAATACAGAGGTTCTTTATCCACAGAGCTACTCTTCTTTCATTCTTCTATTATTTGCTATTACGATATAATTCTCCTTTAACTTCTAATATGGTTCTATAATAAAATGGAAATATTTTTATAAAAAGTAAAACTATTTATCTTTCCTTTACGAATATATGAATAAGACAACCTTTTTAGTCTGGAAGTGAAGAGAAAATCATGATGAAGCAGAAAAGATGGATTAGCTCTGTTCAAAAAAGAGGCGATCAACATGCAGCAAACGAGCTGATCTCTCATTACTATCAATCTATTTATACCTATGTTTATAAACAGACGTTGAACAAAGAACTATCACTTGATCTAACACAGGACATTTTTATTAGCATGCTTCAATCTATCCAACAGTTTGATGATAAAAAATCATCTTTCAAAACGTGGCTATACCGAATCGCGACTTACAAGCTCGTTGACTATTTTAGATCTAAAAACTATACATATGATCGTTCCACAGACTCGATGGAAGGTGTTGATCTAGCTACACCTTCAGATTTTACGCTCGAATTGGAATGGCGAGAAGATATTGAAAAGGTGGCACAGCTAATAAACACGTTCTCTATCATTGATCAACAGGTACTAAGGCTTAAATTGTTCGGCGAGCACACATTTATCGAAATCGCCGGCTCTCTAGATATGCCTGAGTCATCTATTAAAACAAAGTATTATGCTGCGATAAAAAAAGTGAAGCAGCGAATGGAGGATGAATAAATGGAGAAGCAAAAATTCATCATAGATCACCCAACTGATCCCGAAAGAGAGAACCAGATTTCATACATTGTTTCTGTTGGTCTAACAAAACCAAAGTCTTTCCTGTCCTATCTTCTCGAAATGTATCAGCAGCTTGGCTTTCGCTATTTATTTCGAGATGCCACTGAAATTGTGTTCACGCTCTTTTTAGCGGTAGCTGTAATGCTATACGGCATATTTTCACTGAAATCTTCCTTCGACACACAAGATTTGTACTCTTTCATCTTTACGCTTTCACCTATTTTTTACTTTACAATATCATCTCTATTTTTGGTGCGCGCCTTAATGAAGGATACCTTTTCCGTTGAGATGACTTGTAAGTACCATGTTTTCCAGCTAGCCGCTTTTCGAATGTTGATTTTTAGTTTGCTCGCCATGGTCTTAAATATCGTACTTATCATCGTACTATCGTTCCTGTTTCAATCATTACAAGTAATAGAAGCACTGCTGTTATCATGCAGCTCTTTAAGTATATTTTCTGTTCTTTACCTTTACGTTTTGCGTCATGCAAGAGGACCTTATTCCACTTATATCCTGATGGCAAGTTGGCTTTTAATAAATATTGTTCCTGCTCTTTTAAGTAAGAATATATACGCTATGTTTTTAAGTCATATACCTGCGTATGTGTATGCAATTGTGCTCATCATCAGCATCGTTCTCTATGTAAAAACGTTAAAAAAACTAATCGCATTTCGTGGTGCAGAAGGAGTTTTATAAATGTTAATCGTTGAAGACGTTACAAAGAATTTTGGTCAGTTCAATGCACTGAAAAATATTAACCTCGAGTTTAATAACGGCGTATATGGTTTATTGGCGCCGAACGGAGCGGGCAAGACAACTTTGATTAAGATGCTCACAACTCTCTTGTTTCCGACGAGTGGAAGCATTCGTTATGACGGAGAAGATATCATTAAGATGGATGAGAAGTACCGGGAGATTATTGGTTACCTTCCGCAGGAATTTGGTTATTACAAAAATTATTCGCCTACCTCCTATCTGCTTTACCTGGCGGCGTTAAAAGGAATACACCGAAAAACGGCGGTTGCTCGTGTTGAAGAACTGCTTAAAACCGTAGCACTTGATCATGTGGCCAATAAAAAGATGAAGAAGTTTTCTGGTGGGATGATTCAGAGAGTTGGAATCGCTCAGGCCATGTTAAACGACCCAAAGATTCTTATTCTAGATGAGCCTACAGCTGGCTTAGATCCAAAAGAAAGAGTTCGTTTTCGTAATCTGCTAACGAATCTTGCTCGAGATCGTATTGTCATATTATCCACGCATATCGTGTCAGATGTAGAATCGATTGCAAACGAAATCATCATGATTAAAAATCAAGAAGTGTTATACAAAGATACCGTTTCTAACATCTGCCGTAAAATTGATGGCCGCGTTTATGAGACGGAAGTGAGTTATGAACAAACAGAACAATTTCGTTCTACTTATCTTATCTTCTCTGAAAAACAAGAAAACGGAAGCATGTATATGCGCTTTTTAACAGAAGATACGTCTAAACCAGAATGGAAAATGGTTCACCCGAACTTAGAAGATGTCTTTTTGTATATTTATCAAGATGGAGTACTATCCGATGATCAAACAGCTTGAATTTAAAAAAATTATCTCGTCACCAGTTATTCTAGGATTGTTCGTACTGTTTCTTTTGTTCAATTGCTTTCTCATCTATCAGCAATCATCCATTCGGAATGATATGAAATCACTTCAACCAATCGTGAAAGAAACTGGAACGTTAATGGATGAAGAGGGACGTAATAAGCTGCAAACCTCTTATGAAAAAGATTTAACTAACTGGAATCAGCTTTCAAAAAGCAAGACAGGGGATACTTACCAAAGAGCGGTCGACTTTTATAAACCAGAGCTCTACTATAGTTTGATTGAATCAAACATCTATTCAGAAAAAGAACTGCAGAACATCAATAAACTAGCGATAAAAGAAACGTATGTAAGCTCTATACAAGAAATTGAGACGTTGTACAGCAACTTAAATGTAATGGAAAATGCAGAAGAAGGCATTCGGCTTTTCGGATTGAAAGGTGCAGCTGCTGAAACAGTTCGTGAGCATTACACTGTATTAAAGCCACGGGTAGAGGAGCTCGTCCAAAACAAAGAACATCTTCATCTTTTCTTTCATGGAAAAATGTTTGGTACGCATTCTTTTCTTTTTAAAACATTATTTGGATTTATGCTTTTTCAGGCGATGATCTTGATCGTTTTGTTTACTGCTTTTATCGTGAATTATGAATTTGAACATAAAACATCCTTAGTCGCTTATTCAACAAAGCGTGGTAGAAATTTGGTGTGGGATAAGCTTCTTGTGTCCATTTTCGCTGGAACACTAGTAACTGTCACTCTCCTCGCTATAACACTGTTTATTTATTTCATGGTGTTTGATTATTCTGGCCTTTGGAACGTCCCCATTAGTTCTGGGTTCTTAATAGAACTAAACAATATACCTTTTATTAGCTGGTGGAACGTCACGTTCATCCAATATCTATTTATGACATGTGGTTTAGTCGTAATCTGCCAAATACTATTTGTCCTGATTACGTTTTGTCTCTCCATGCTGATACGGAACAGTTACATCGTTTTCACTCTTTTTGGTGTTATCTTTTTGGCGGGTCTTTATATTCCGAGCATCATGCCCAAGGACAGCATTATGCTTCTGTATACGCACTTCTCTCCGTTTATTCTTGTGATGAATGTGAAGAAATGGTGGATGGAAAGTGGAGTTTTTACTACGTTCAAATATTATGAAGTCATGACGGTTACAGGATGGTTAGTCGCTTTGCTGCTCACTGCGTGGTTTTTTATCAAACGTTTTGCGAGAGAAAATATATAGATTGGAAGCGAACTTATGAGAATAGTAGTGAATGAGATAAGAAAGCTGTTTTCAGTAAAAGTAATCCTCCTTCTTTTGTTAGTCAGCTTTTTCGTTTACCAACAGTTTATTATGTTTGAATTTAAGCATTTTCCTAACGGCAGGCCACTGTTAGATGATTTCCGCGCTACCCAAAAAATGCTAGTTGATTATGGCGAATCTATGGATAGTAAGGAATTCCAAGATTTTAAAGAGATTAAGGAACAACGAATAGCAGAAGCGTCAAAGTATCTTAAGTCACAGGAAGAAGTGGTTGCTGCAGGCATTGATACGTATGAAGAGTTTAGAAACATGGATCTAGAAAACGAAAAGCTAGCCGCACTGCACAGCAAAATTATTTTTGAAGACTATGTTGATGTATTTTGGGAGATTCAGGCACGTGAAGGGATAATTGATAGATATGAACACCCTGAGCGTTTTAATCAGCATGAACTAACTCATAAACAAAATGCACGCATGGATGAATTGGTTGAAAATGGATCTACAAAGGCGATATTTACGGATATGGTGTTTGACAACTACAATGCCTTAATAAGATATGTAGCCATTCTCATTTTCCTAAATATCATGATTATTCTTATGCCACTATACATTCGGGACAAGCGAAATCGCGTACAGCTTCTGCAGTATACATCAAAAACGGGACGCAACCTTTTTTCTCAAAAGCTCGTTACAGGAATATCTGCAGCAATGATCGTTATTACTGCTCAGCTCGCTTTTTTCTTTTTCATGTATAGAGGCAATGACACAAGTATGTTCTTTCCGCTGTCAGTTAACTCTATTTTTAACTTCTTTGTTTCCTGGTATGATTTAACCTTTTTTCAATACATGGTTCTTACTGTTCTATGTGTCTATCTGTTAGGAATAGTTTTGGTATTGGTAGGAGCTTGGATATCTAGCATTTCTCCCAATTATATGACGAGTGTGGGTCTGCATGTTCCGCTAGCATTCTTGCTATTTGGTACAGGTACTACATATCTTGTTCAGAACCTGACTACAATCTACTTAAACCCTTACCTCGTACCTATTTCTTTCGTTATAGTTCTAGTTCTTAGTTCGCTATTGTTTATGTGGCGTTATCGAAAAGAAAAAGTGAAGAATATATAAGGAGGAGCAGCATTCGCTAGTTTAGCAGATGCTGCTTTTATATAACTTAATCCATTACAGCTCTCAATCTCTTATTCTGTCTATTCAAAAACAACCATACCCCGCCTAGCACAATAAATAGTACAAAAAACAGAATAGGAAACTGATAGAAACTCCAGATACTCGGTCCATAGTTGGTATACTGCAGATGTTTTTCAACCGTCTTTTCATAAGAAGTTCTGTATTCGTACTGAACGACCCAGTTGTCATTCGCCATGATGACCGTTCCTTTATCATAGTTACTCGGCACGATTTGAGCCTTATCCTCTATGACTTTATCGTTTCCGATGACAATGGTGGCCTTTGTATAGTCGATCGGAAAATGAGTTTTAGGTCCTTCCTTCACAGCTGCGTTAATTTTGTCTTGCAACCAGCCCTCTACGTCCTTAGCAGAGAAAACAGCAACTAGATTCAACTTGTCATCATACTTGTTGAAGATATCTAGCAGATCGTATTTTTCCTTGTCTCCCACTTCATTAGTTGCATCGAGTACATCAAACACATCGTTCATGATGATTTCCTTTTCTTCCTCTACTAGTTTAAGCTGATCTAATTCTTCTTTATAGTCGTCTGCTTTTGAATAAGACGTGATGAAGAAGATCGCGCTTAGTACGAGAAAGACGACTGAGAATATCAGCATATAGGTCGTAAACTTTTTCTGAACTGTAAAAAATTCAGAAAGCCCTTTGATCATTTGACTTTCTCCGCCAAAGTTGTTAATCGCAATACGGATAGCTTCTTCTTCCGTTTTCCCTTCTGCTTTTAATTCTTCAACAGCTTCAATGAGGTGTGAACGCATCTCTCTTTTTAAATCTTCCACTTCGTTTCTAGAACCTACAACATCTTTATAGATGGATTGAATGTATTTATCGATCTGCTTCAAACTATTCTCCCCCTTCAATGAACTGATCAATGATCCGTTTCACAAACTGCCATTCTCTTCGCTTTTGCTCAAAACCATCCTTACCTTGCTGAGTCAATCTATAATACTTCCGCCTTCCTCCTGGCCCGTGCTCATCTCCCCAGTAGGATTCAATCCATTCGTTTTTCTCTAATCGTTTTAGTGATAAATAAAGCGTTCCTTCTTTAAGTTCAAACTGGTCCTCGCTTTTTTCTCGAACGAGCTTTGCCAATTCATATCCGTACATATCTCTCTTAACCAATAACGATAAAATCAACGTGTCAATGTGGCCTTTCAGAACCTCTTTGTTAACTTCCATTTATAACCACCTCCAGTATCAATATAAAATATAATACCTAATAATGCAAGGTATTATTAAAACCAATATATTATGCTAGAGAAAACTTTTTTCACCACAAAAAAACACCGGCCACTTTCAGCCGATGCTTCACAATTTCCTATTTCACTTCTTCTTAACCGGCACCCAAATCTCACTTTTAAATGTAGGTGACGTCGTATCTTTGTCCGCGTTCCAAAGAATTTCAGGTCCTTCTGTTTGTTCGTACGACGATGATGGAAACCACTCTGAATAGATGCGTCCCCACACGTTCTGCAGTGTTTCGGGAAACGGACCGATCGCTTCAAAGACTGCCCATGTGGATGCCTCCACCCTCAGTTCCGCCAGATTCTCAGGACATTCTTTGGTTGTTGCTGCCCCAATATAATGATCAAGCTCGCTGTTTTCAGTCGTCCTCTCTGAAAAGTTCGTTGACGCGCTGATTAATCCAGTTGGCTCAATATTCGATAACTTCTTTAGCTCACTAATCGTTTCTGGTGTGAGGCTCTGCCACATTGCGGCAATCTCAGGATTTACCCCTTCAAAAACAAGCGGAACTCTTTTTTTGAGACCTACAATGGAAAATGCCTCTTTTTCAACGATACGATAGTTCATCTCACTTCCTCCTTTTATCGATAATTGAAAGGACATGCGCGGAAAGGCTTTGAGTGATTGACCGTTTTTACGTGCTTCTGAAGGTGTAATGCCGTGCATCTGCTGAAATGCTTTTGTAAAAGAATCAGGTGAAGAGTAGCCATATTTCACTGCCACGTCAATTACTTTTATGTCGCTGTTCTGCAACTCAAAAGCCGCCAGAGTCAGCCGTCTGCGCCGAACGTATTCTGACAGTGGAATACCTGCCAAAAAGGAAAACATCCTTTTAAAATGATACTCTGAACAATACGCACGTCTCGCTACTTCCGCAAAGTCGATTTCAACCTGAAGATGCTCCTCCAAATACTCTAACGCGTCGTTCATACTCTTAAGCGAATCCATCCAGATCGCCTCCTTTCAAATAAAGAATAACAAGAGGAAAAAGATGACACCCGATAATCTATGTATTCAGTTTAACGGATTAGACGTTTCTTATCACACACTATGGCACAAAAAAACAACCGCTGCTACGGGCAACGGCTGTTCCAAATTACTATTAAAAAGGGGGGGTAGTACTACTATTCCCAGCTCACATATTTTTATTCATCATTTTGCAAGTTTCATAGATTTTTTTTGTACGACTTCCGTTTTTCCGAAATAACTGTGTAAAAACATGCCCAGCATGATGATGAGAACGCCCATCATAGAAAGGAACGTTGGGCTTGCGATCGATAACAGCCACATCTCCCCTGCTAATACAAAAATAATTTCTGCCGATTGCGTCGCTTCTACACCTGCTAGTTTTACAGGGTTGTTCGCACAAAGGTCTGTCGCTTGGAAAAAGAGGACGGTTGCAATAACCCCTGATGAAATAGCTACTAAAAACGTCTGCCACAACTGATCGTTCGTTGGAGGTCCGCTCTCCACCCATCCGATTACCGCGAGAACAATCCACCAAGGAAGTGATGCGATTGTCATACCGAGTGCTCGCTGAAAAGCATCGAGGCGTTTGTTTGTTACAACCATCATTTTTCGGTTGCCAAGTGGATAGGCGATCGCTGCGATCAGAACAGGCAACACAACGTTCAACCAAGCGGATCCGTTTACACCACTTGCTTCTTGCACTTGAACGAGTGCGACACCCGCCAATATGATGAAAGAAAAACCTAACCCTTTAAAAGGAATCTTTTGGCGTGTCGCTCCATTGCCTCTGTCTCCTTCATAAAAAAAGGGCACAAGAAGAGAACCCGCTACGATCGTAATCTGCCATGTCGCTGCGACTAACCACGCTTCTCCAAAACCAGCTGCGTACGTGATTGGAGCATAAAAGAGCACAAATCCAACGGAACTCCATAAAAACCACGTGCCAAATCGTGCTCTTAGTTCTTGGAACACTGGTCGCACGTTGCCACGCATCCAAACGATGATCCACAATAGCGGAACCATGTAAAAAAAGCGAAGGGCTGCACTCCAATGCCAGCTTCCGCCTGATAAGTCCATCGAACGATTCAAAATGAAGGTGACGCCAAAGAAAAAGGCTGCCGCAATGCCAAGCCATATCGGTCTCATGTTAAGTCCTCCGTTTCCCTTTAAAAAGTATTCATCTGTCTTGTCCAACATGCTTATCTTTTTTTATTATCTTACCATATGGTTGTATGAATTTGGGAAGACTCTTTTCGATGAAGAGTAGATTCAATAATTCCGAAGTAATTCACTTTTTTTACGAGGTAATCCGTATTTTATACGAGGTAACTTACGATTTATACGAGGTAATCCAACATTTATCCGATTTTCGACAATAACCGACAACTCTGCAACACATGAAAAAAGCGAAACCTCAATGAAGTTCCGCTTTCCCCTAACCTAAGCCAAAAACACCGCTCCATACCCGAGTGATCCTATAATCACAAACACTGGGGACACTTTCACTTTCTCCATCAATAAAAAACTGACAGCCGCTAGAAACACCGTGTGTATCCATCCAACGCTTAGATACGATTCGGCAAAGAACTGATACGCCATAATGCCAAGAAGGACAGCGATCGTAGGCTTTACATATGTGCTCATGTTCTTTACTCTCGGTGAATCTTTAAATTTATAAACAAGACCTAGAAACGCGACCATCAATAAAAGGGAAGGAGCAACGGTTGCGAACACACCAACAAACGCTCCAAACCAACCTCCTTCTTGAAATCCGATATAGCCTGCCATCTTTGTCGCGATCGGGCCAGGAAGTGCATTACCGAGCGCTAACACTTCTGTAAATTCATTAACAGATAGCCATTCATAGCGGTCAACGACTTCGTTTTCAATCAAAGGAATGGAAGCCGGACCACCTCCGTATCCTAAAATACCAGGTATGAAAAAGGCGAGAAAGATATGCCAAAAAGTCATCCTGTCTTCTCTCCTTCCCGCACGTTTACTTTCTGTTTATTTTTTTCCTTTAAAGGTCCAAAGAGAGCAAAAGCCAATAATGCACCAATAATGATTCCAGGGTGAACACCGAGAAATTGAAGAAGGACCACACCTGCAAAGATGTGAAGAAGGCTTAGCTTTAAACCTAAGCCTTTTTTGGAACTATTAAAGAACTGCCACGTTAGGACAGCGAGCATCACTGCGACAACGGGAATGACTCCTTTTGTCATGCCTTGTACCCATGGCTGATCCTTAAATTCTCGGAGTGAGGTTAATAAAAGTATCATGAGAATAATAGTCGGTAGTATTGTTGCTAATAGGGCAACGAAGAGACCAATAATGCCTGCGACTCGATATCCGATGTAACCTGCCATTTTTGTCGCGATTGGCCCCGGCAGTGTGTTTCCTAGCGCCAACACATCTCCAAATTCTTCGTCGTTCATCCATTTGTATTTTCCGACTACTTCTTTATGAACCAAAGGGATGGAAGAAGGACCTCCCCCATACCCCAGCATGCCTGACCGAAAGAAGGCAAGAAACAAGTTGAGATACGTCATGTGATCAGTCCTTTATTCTTAGTTGAGTTTAGTATGTTACCATGCAGCGATTGAGCCATCTGTTCTTCCTTCCGTTCCACCTGCTAAAACACCAGTCTCTGGGTCTCTCCAAATGATCTGTCCTCGACCAAAGTTTCCTGAGTCTGCCGCCACTTGAACGTCATGACCTCTTCTTGCTAGCTCATCAACAATATGCGACGGAAGTGAACGTTCAACCAGCACTTTCTTATCCTCCATCCACTGCCAGCGTGGCGCATCTAGCGCGGCTTGCGGGTTCAGATGAAAATCAACCGTGTTCATTACAACTTGAACGTGACCTTGAGGCTGCATGTAGCCTCCCATTACACCAAAAGGACCAACCGCTTTTCCATTCTTCGTTAAAAAGCCAGGAATGATCGTGTGATACGTCTTTTTACCTGGGGCGAGTGCGTTATCGTGATCTGGATCTAGCGAGAAATCATGTCCTCTATTCTGCAGCCCGATTCCCGTTTCAGGAACGACCACCCCAGAACCGAATCCCATGTAGTTGCTCTGAATGAACGAGACCATATTGCCTTCTTCGTCTGCCGTTGCAAGGTATACCGTTCCACCACTTGGCGGTGTGCCGGGTTCTGGCTGAAGAGCTTCATTATCGATCAGGTCTCTTCGTTTTGTAGCATAGCTCTCCGACAATATTCCTTCAACAGATACATTCATCCTTAGAGGGTCTGTTACATATTTTTTCGCATCAACAAATGCTAGTTTAATAGCTTCGATCTGTTTATGATAACTTTCCGCCGATTCTTTTTCGGTAAAATCATACCCTTTTAGCGTGTTAAGTGCCATGAGTGCAACAATTCCTTGACCGTTCGGCGGAATTTCCCAAACGTCGTATCCTCTATAGTTCACGTTGATCGGTTTCACCCACTCGGGATAAAAGGTAGCAAGATCCTCACTTCGGAGAAATCCGCCGTGCGCTTCTGACGCCTCGCTTATTTTTTGTGCGAGTGCTCCTCTATAAAAGGATTCTGATTTCGTTTCTGCGATATCTCTTAATGTACTAGCATGGTGATGTGAGCGCCAAATTTCACCTACTTCTGGCGCACGTCCGTCTGGTGCAAAGGTTTGGAACCAGCTTTCGAACTCCTCACCTTTTAATTCACGCTTGTACGTTTCATACGCTTTTCGCCAGTACTTACCGAGAATAGGCGTCAGTGGATAACCTTCTTCTGCGTAAGAGATCGCGGGTTGCAGCACTTCTTTAAACGGAAGCTTTCCAAATCGGTTGGATAATTCCGCCCAAGCAGCGGGCGCACCTGGAACCGTGACAGGCAGCCAGCCGAACTTCGGCATGAAATCATGTCCCATTTTCTTCACTTCTTCGATCGAGATGCTCCTCGGTGCGGGACCACTCGAGTTCAAGCCATGCAGTTCACCATTCATCCAGACGAGAGCGAACGCATCCCCACCGATTCCGTTTGATGTTGGCTCAACGACCGTTAGACAAGCTGCGGTGGCAATGGCTGCATCAACTGCATTTCCACCCTTTTTTAACATATCAAGCCCAGCTTGTGCAGCGAGCGGCTGACTCGTCGCAACCATCCCTTTTTTCGAAAAAACGCTCATCCGATCCGAATGATAAGGGTTATGAAGGGCATTGTACTGAAGTTTCTGATTCGTATCCTGTATCGTTTGATTCATGATTCTCACCTTTCGTGGCAGGCGATAAAATGACCTTCATCAATTTCGCGCCATGCGGGTTTTTCTGTTGAACATTTGCTTTGTGCGATAGGACAACGCGTATGGAACGGACATCCGGTTGGTGGATTAGAAGGACTAGGCAGATCGCCTTTTAACCGGGTACGTTCTCTCTTTCTCCCAACAGTCGGTCTTGGTATGGCAGACAACAAGGCTTCCGTGTATGGATGTGTCGGATTTTCGTACAGCTTATGAACAGGCGCGAGTTCCACCATCTGACCGAGGTACATAACGAGTACCCGATTGCAGAGGTGACGTACTACACCAAGGTCATGCGACACGAATAGATAGGTTAGGCCATGCTTTTCTTGGAGATCGCGTAAAAGTTTTATCACTTGTGCTTGAACGGAAACATCTAATGCGGACACAGGTTCATCGCACACGATAAAGGATGGATTGATCGAGATCGCACGGGCAATCCCGATTCTTTGACGCTGACCTCCGCTAAATTCGTGCGGATAGCGCTCATAGTGTTCTTCTTTTAAACCAACCTCGTTTAAAAGTTGAAGGACTCTTTCTCTTCGTTCTAATGAGGATAGATTTGTATGGATGATGAGCGCTTCTTCTAGAGCATCACCAATCCGCTGTTTTGGGTTAAGTGAGGCATACGGATCTTGAAAAATCATCTGCATCTCTTTTTTATAAGGTTTTAACTGTCTCGATGAATAGTTACTAATGTTATTCCCGTTAAAGACGAGTTCTCCTTCTGTCAGCGATTCAAGTCCAAGGATCGTTCTTCCGAGCGTCGATTTCCCACAGCCAGATTCACCAACAACACCCAGTGTCTCTCCTTTAAAAATATCAAGCGTGATTCCGTCAACTGCCTTAACATGGTTCTTTACCCGCTGCAGGATACCGCCTCTCACAGGAAAGTGCTTTTTTACATTTTTTACGCTATAAAGAACTTGCTCGTCTACCGCCATTCTGTTCGACCCCCTCTTCTTGCAGCCAGCATCTTACACTCTGTTTATCTGTAACGTGAAACGTTTTTGGAGATTGTTCCATACATCTATCAAAAGCATACGGACAGCGTGGATGAAAACGGCATCCCGAGATCTGCTCATTTAGCATCGGCATCGATCCCGCGATCGGCTTCAGATCAAATTCAGGATCATCAACATTTGGTACAGAAGCTAACAAGCCTTTTGTATAAGGATGCTGAGGATTTTCAAATATTTCTTCCACACGGCCTTCTTCAATTATTTCTCCTGCATACATCACGATCACTCGATCAGCAATCTCAGCGACAACTCCCATATCATGCGTGATCATAATCATGCTCATGTCGAGTTGTTCTTTTAAATCGTTCAGAAGGTCGATGATTTGAGCCTGAATGGTCACATCAAGTGCTGTTGTCGGTTCGTCAGCGATCAACAGAGACGGGTTGCATGATAGTGCGATCGCGATCATGACGCGCTGTCTCATCCCTCCGCTCAACTCATGCGGAAATTGATTCATCCGTTCGACAGGCGAAGGAATCCCAACCATCTTTAAGAGCTCAATTCCTCTCATATGTGCTTGTTTTTTTGATAGCTTCAAATGGATCATCAATGGTTCACGAATCTGAAAACCTACCGTAAATACTGGATTTAAAGCTGTCATCGGTTCCTGAAAAATCATAGATACTTCGTTTCCGCGCACCTTCTGCATCTGTTTTGGTGACATCTCGGCAAGATTTCTTTGATTAAAGAAGATCGAACCGTCTGCTATCATTCCATTTGATGGCAGAAGTCCCATGATGGAAAGAGCTGTGATACTTTTACCACAGCCCGATTCTCCAACGATACAGAGTGTTTCTCCTTTTTTCACCGAAAAAGAAGCGCCACGGACAGCCGGCAATGGACCGTCCGCTGATTTAAACGTTGTCACTAGATCTTTTACCTCTAAAACAGTCTCTTTCATCATCCATCCCTACTCTCTATAAACGCCGTATAATGACCACTGTCCTGTAGGTTCCATCTCAAAGCCTTTAACAGATTTATCGTAAGCGGCTGACGCGATGCCATGGTAGATCGGCAGAACCGGCAGCTGTGTCATCACATATTCATCTGCTTTTGTTAAGATTTCCTTACGCTGTTCTTGATCTACAACAGAACGAGATTGATCGATCAGCTTATCGAGCTCAGCATCTTTATAACGGCTTAAGTTTGTCGCATCAATGTTTGCAGAATGAAGTCGTGGAAACAATAATTCACTTCCATCTCCTGTAACGTTCGACCAGCCGGCAATCGTAATATCAAAGTCGCCTTTTTTCGAAACATCCAGGTAAGTACCCCACTCGATCGTCTCGATGTTTGCGTTTATCCCAGCTTCTTTTAACTGTGACTGAATGACTTCAGCCATGTTCATGTACTGACTCGTATTAGCAGCTAGAATTTTAATCTCTTTTTTATCAAACCCGTTATCTTTCACAAGTTTCTTCGCTTCTGCCTGATCAAATTTTGGTCCCTTATCACTGCTTTCGTTATGCCCAAAAACTTCTGGTCCGATAAAGCTGTTCGAGTAAACTCCGAGACCATTTAACTTTTTCAAGTATCCTTCACGATTAATCGCTTGAGAAACAGCTTGTCTGAACTTCAAGTCGTTCATCGGTGCTTTTTCCATGTTAAAAGCCAAGTAGTAAACAGGTGTTCCATCTTTCTTCTGGATATCAACGTTCTTAATTTTCTCTAGACGCGGCATCAGTTCAGGTGCCAGTCCATCGATCAACTGAACTTTTCCGGTCTGCAGCATAGAGATCGCGGTTGATACTTCAGGAACGACTGTAAACGTTAGCTTTTCGAGTTTGGCCGGCTTCTGCCAATAGTCCTTGTTCTTCACGAGTACGATGTCATCGCCGTTTACTTTTTCAGAGAACGTAAATGGCCCTGTCCCCACTGGATCTTTCATTAGATCCTGCTTTTGATCAGCTGTTGGAGATACGATGGCCGCATTTGAGTGCGTTAAAGCCGCAAGCATCGGTCCATATGGTTTCTCTGTTTTTAAAACAACCGTATGTTCGTCCTGAACTTCGATGGATGATACAGGTGCTAAAAGGGATGCACGTGGTGCTGCCGTCTTCGGATCTTTTAATTTATCAAATGTGTATTTAACAGATTCTGCGTTGAATGGAGTCCCATCGTGAAATTTTATATCCTTCTTTAACTTGATCACCCACGTATTTTCGTCTGGGTTCTCGTAAGATTCTGCAAGGTGTGGAACGATTGCGCCTTTATTATCTCGAACAAATAACGTTTCATAGATCTGTTCGATCACTGTAGATGAAACAGAATCATTTGTTAGGATTGGTGATAGACCAACCACTTTGGAAGTCGTGGCATAGGTTAGCTCTTGTTCAGCTTTCCCTGTACTTCCGCCTGATGAAGAATTGCTGCTGCAACCTACTAAAGCCAATGACAATACAAAAAGAACCGTTAGCAAACTAGCAAACCACTTTTTTCCCATTTGTCATATCCCCCTCTTATTTGTCTAAACTCATTCCTTGATCTAACGCGTCACGAAGCGCATCACCGACAACATTAAACGCAAACACAACTAGCATGATGGCGATACCTGGAATCACGATCATATGAGGCGATGTCCACATATACTCCTGTCCTGCAGCAATCATTGCACCCCATTCAGGCGTTGGTGGCTGTGCCCCTAAGCCTAGGAAGCTTAATGATGCTGTTGATAGGATTGCAGTTGCCATCCTCATAGTCGCAAAGACGATAATAGGTGCCATACAATTTGGCAGAACATGCCTGACCATGATACGTAGATCACTTGCTCCAAGTGATCGCATCGCGATAATGTACTCTTGCTTCTTAATGGAGAGAACACTTCCGCGGACGATACGCGCACATGTTGGAATCGACCAGATACTGATGGCAATTACGACGTTCACAAGGCTTGTCCCTAAGATTGCGATGATCAGCATAGCTAGCAGAATTCCAGGAAAAGCAAACATTAAGTCTACGAACCTCATAATGATGCCGTCGAGTCTTCTATAGTAACCAGATAGCAAACCTAGTACGACTCCGCCCACTAAACCAAGACTTACAGCACCGATCCCTACTAACAACGAGATTCTTGCACCATATACGATTCTGCTCCATATATCTCGTCCATAATTATCTGTTCCTAGCCAATGTCCTTCTGTTCCAATTGGCAGTTCACTCAGTTCCAAGTTCTGTTTGTTCGGATCCACTCCTACAATGACTGGAGCTGCAAGAGCCATAAACAGCTGAAGAGCAATGATGACAAGACCGACGATAGCCATCTTATTTTTAATGAGCCGCTTCCACGTTTTGAAAAGCGCAAACTCTTTCATTTTCTTATGTGACGGTAACTGCTGTGTTACTACTTCCGTTGACATGTTATCCCCCCTTCGCGTTTATTCGTAACTGATTCTTGGATCAATAAAGGCATATACGATATCGACAATCAAGTTCACTAAGACGAACAGTGTGGCTACAAGAAGAACAGATCCTTGAACCATCGGGAAATCACGAGCTGCAATAGACTCAATCATTAGCCTGCCAACCCCATTGATGGCAAAAACAGATTCTGTAATGATGGTACCTCCAAGTAAGAACCCGAAATTTAAGCCGATCACTGTAATGACTGGGATCATTGCGTTTCGAAGACAATGCATCATGATGACTGTTTTTTCACGGACACCTTTCGCTCTTGCCGTTCTTACATAATCTGCTCGGATCACTTCTAACATGGCCGATCGACTCATTCTAGCGATCATGGCGGCTGAGCCTGTCCCAAGAGTAATAGCAGGAAGTGCGAGTTGTTTCATTCCTTCGATGGTCCAGAATGGTTCGGTTAATCCTCCAACGGGAAACCATTGCAGGTTAACAGCGAAAATAAGGATTAATATGGCACCTAACCAAAAGTTAGGAATGGAGATTCCCCCAAGAGCAATAATGGTGCTCAGTCCGTCAAACCAGGTGTTATGCTTTAATGCTGATATGATTCCTGCAGTTACACCGATTACAATCGCAACAATAATACTTGCGATCGCCAGGTTCAGTGTGTTTGGAAAACGATCGATAATCGCTTCTGATACCGCTTGTTTTGTTTGATAAGAGAACCCTAAGTCACCTGCAAAAATGCCTTTTAAGTAATCGAAATATTGAGCGAGCAACGGCTCATTTAGCCCAAGATTTTCTCTGATCGCTTCAACGTCTTCTTTAGTCGCTGTTGGGCCGCCGATAATACTTGCCGGATCACCAGGCGCAATATGCATACTCATAAAAACAATGAATGAAATACCAATTAACAAGAGCACTAACTGAAAAACACGCCTTACAATCAAACCTGCCATTTTCTCTTCACCTCTCCCCTTTTTTCACTTTTTCGGTACAATTAAGTAGAAATGACCTCCGTTTGTTAACCAAAATTAAAATATTAACTAACAAACGTTTTATGTTGTTTCTGATTATAAAATATATTCAGAATATTTTCTATATAAAATCATAATTTGGTTCTTTATTCCCGTACCTATGTAAGTAGACATAAACTAATGCACTACTAAACGTTTTTGGGATAGGAGGATGAGCCTAGTTGATATAATTGTTTCACCGGAACAAAAAAAGAGGATTCAGTATGGATAGCTGTCCATTCGAATCCTCTTTGTATTCTTTATAGTTCGTTCTGTTCTAAAAAGATTGATGCTTTAAACTAATTGTCACCTTTGAAAACTGATTGGAGTGGAAGGTGAGAGACTCTACGGGACAGGCGGTCAGCTGAGACACTTAAGAGTGAAACGTACGAATGTGGCTCAGCGTCTGCCCCGTGGAAAGCGAGCAGCCTGGAACGGAAATCAACACTTTCAAAAGCAACAAAGTTTGCCAAAACAGCTTTATAGTTTTAGCCCTGAACGGCTCTTGAATCTTCTGAGTAGAATATGGGATTCTACTCTGGAAATTCCTTTGATGCCATACAGTTCATTATTGATAAACTTCTCTAACGAAGGAAAATCTTCTACCAATACGTGCATATGTAATGTACTTGGCCCTGTCATCTGGTAGCAGCTTGCGACACTTGGGTTATTCACGAGTTTCTCTGCTACTTTTACTAAATAGGCTGGTTCACAGTCCACTTCAAAGAAAGCTGAAACGGTCTTTCCTGCTGCCTCTGAGTCAATCACCACACTGAATTTTTCTATAACTCCCGCTTTTCTCATCTGATTAACACGTTCGCGAACAGATACACGTGAAAGGCTTAATTCCTTACCAATCTCTGCATAAGACATTCTGCCGTCTTGTGTTAGCAGCTCTAATATTTTTCGATCTGTATCATCTATTTTCAAATCAATCACCACACTTACTTTGAACGAATTCATTGTAAGCGTTATTTTCTCAAAATTCAAATAAGGGCTAAAAAACAATGGATCCATACTGTATTACAACAGTTTTAAAATATTTTACACACTCCCAAAAACCCAGTCATATCAAGGATAAATAGTTGGACAGATGACTCAATTTTACTAAAAATAAGAAAATGTTATAAAACAGGTGTTGCAAAAAATAAACTGTTATAATACAATGCATTATAATCAAATCAAAAACAAAACAGGAGGAATTTAAAATGAAAAATTACTTGGAGCTTCACCGTAATATCCCTAAGAAGACGTGTTCGGAGTGTGGTTGTGTAATCGAGGAACAACATGAATCTTATCTTTATGAGTGCGAGCGCTGCATGGGAAAACACGAGAGGTAAATTTTTTTACCTCTTCTGTTATATAACAATAATATTTTGACTACATCTGTTTAATAACATGTTCAGAAAGGACTGTGTAATAAGTGACGATTGAAACTACTAATCTTCAAGTATTAGGCGGCGTTACCCCGGCGTACGAAAAAATATTAACACCAGGTGCTATTCTTTTCTTAAAATCATTGCACCTTCACTTTAACAACACCCGCAAAGAACTTCTGAAACAACGTAAAGCTAGGCAAAGTGAAATTGATGCAAGGATCATGCCCACCTTTTTACCGGAAACCGAACATATCCGTAACAGTGATTGGACCATCTCACCGCTTCCCCAAGATCTTCAAGATCGACGAGTAGAAATTACAGGTCCTGTTGACCGCAAGATGGTGATCAACGCGCTTAACTCAGGAGCTAAGCTGTTCATGGCAGATCTTGAAGATTCTAACTCTCCTACTTGGGCGAACACGATTGATGGTCAGATCAACTTAAAGGATGCCGTTAACCGTTCCATTTCTTTTGATAATGGAAACGGAAGAACGTATACATTGAATGAAAAGATTGCCACGCTCATCGTACGTCCTCGCGGCTGGCATCTTGAAGAAAAACATATCGTTGTCGACAACGAACCGATGTCTGGTAGCTTAGTAGATTTTGGCCTTTATTTTTATCACAATGCAAAGACACTGATTGAAAAAAAATCTGGACCGTATTTCTATCTTCCTAAAATGGAAAGTCATAAAGAAGCTCGCCTTTGGAACGATGTGTTTATTTACGCCCAAGAACAACTTGGGATTCCAAGAGGTACGATTAAAGCAACTGTACTAATCGAGACGATCGTTGCCGCTTTTGAAATGGACGAAATTTTATACGAACTTCGTGAACATTCCGCGGGCGTAAACTGTGGCAGATGGGATTATATTTTCAGCTATATTAAGAAGTTTCGTAATCAGCCACACGTCATTCTTCCTGATCGCTCGCTCGTTACAATGACTGTTCCGTTCATGAGATCTTACTCTCTTTTGGCAATAAAAACGTGTCATAAACGAAACGCTCCTGCAATTGGTGGAATGGCTGCACAGATTCCAATTAAAAACAATGAAGCCGCGAATGCTGCTGCTTTTGAAAAAGTGCGTGCTGACAAAGAGCGCGAGGCTTCTGACGGTCATGACGGGACATGGGTTGCCCATCCGGGACTCGTGCCTGTTGCTATGGAAGTATTTGACCGAATCATGCCAACACCTAATCAGATCGATCGAAAACGTGAAGATGTAGTCGTAACGGCTGATGATTTAGTGGCTGTACCAGAAGGCGAAATCACAGAGGAAGGTTTGCGCGTCAACATTAGTGTCGGCATCCAATACATCGCTTCTTGGCTGAGAGGAAAAGGAGCTGCACCGATCAATCATCTCATGGAAGATGCTGCTACTGCAGAAATCTCACGAGCCCAAGTGTGGCAATGGATCCGACACCCGAAAGGCATTTTACGTGACGGCCGCAAAGTGACGTTCGAGCTGGTAGAGGAACTAAAATTACAGGAAGTTCAAAAGTTGAGACAAGGAATGAATGAGGCATCATTCAATTCTGGTCGTTTTATGGAAGCTGTTGCGTTGTTTGATGAGCTGATTCGCGATGATGAGTTTCAAGATTTCTTGACCAATCGAGGTTATGAGGTTTTGTAGTTATTGTCTTTGAAAGTAGTTAATTTCAGCTCTAATCAATCATTTTTTCTAAAAGAATAAAGCTTAATAGGCATCACTGAATAGTTAATCGGAGTGTAAGGTGGGAGACTCCTGGGGGATCAGCGGGACAGGTGAAACACCTAAGGACGCATAGCGTTGAGGTGGTTCACCGCACGCCCCCCGGAAAGCGAGCACCTGAAACGGAGATTAACCACCCACAAGAGCAACGTGAATTAACTTTACCTAACCCACTTTTTAACAACAATTTTAAAAACCTAAATTATAAAACTTAAGGAGAGAGATTAATGAATCAATCACGTGTGGAAAAATTACAGGATATGTGGCAAAACGAAGAGCGCTGGTCAGGAGTTCAGCGTCCTTATACAGCAGAAGAGGTTATTCGCTTACGCGGATCCATCGATATCGAGCATACACTTGCAAAAAAGGGTTCCGAAAAATTTTGGGATCTGCTTCAGAACGAAACATATGTAAACGCTTTAGGAGCACTAACGGGCAATCAGGCTGTTCAGCAAGCAAAGGCAGGTCTGAAAGCTGTATACTTAAGCGGTTGGCAGGTCGCAGCAGATGCCAACCTTTCTGGAAACATGTATCCTGACCAAAGTTTATATCCAGCAAACTCTGTGCCACACGTGGTAAAACGCATCAACTCTGCTCTTCAGCGCGCTGATCAGATTCAGCACATGGAAGGCGGAAACGAAGTCGATTACTTCCTTCCGATCGTTGCTGATGCAGAAGCTGGTTTTGGCGGACAACTGAACGTTTTCGAACTGATGAAGGGCATGATTGAGTCTGGAGCGTCGGCTGTTCACTTTGAAGATCAGTTATCTTCTGAGAAAAAGTGCGGACATCTAGGTGGAAAAGTACTATTGCCTACCATGACGGCTGTACGTAACTTAATCTCTGCTCGTCTGGCGGCAGATGTGATGGGCACGCCAACGATTCTAATCGCACGTACAGATGCTGATGCTGCAGATTTGATCACGAGTGACATCGATCCAGTCGACCGCGCTTTTATTACAGGTGAGCGAACAGCTGAAGGCTTTTACCGTACGAATGCCGGTCTCGACCAAGCGATCGCACGCGGTCTTGCGTATGCTCCTTATGCGGATCTGATCTGGTGTGAAACGAGTGAGCCGAACCTAGAGCAAGCGCAGCGTTTTGCCAATGCGATTCACGAGCAGTTCCCTGGTAAACTATTAGCTTACAACTGTTCTCCTTCTTTTAACTGGAAAAAGAAGCTGGACGATGCAACGATTGAAACGTTCCAGCAGCAGCTTGCAGCTATGGGCTATAAGTTCCAGTTCGTAACATTGGCTGGTTTCCACGCACTGAACCATAGCATGTTCGAACTAGCAAAAGGCTATAAAGCGAGAGGCATGGGTGCTTATTCTGAGCTTCAGCAAAGAGAGTTTGATAGTGAGATCGATGGCTATACAGCAACTCGCCACCAGCGTGAAGTAGGAACAGGGTATTTTGATGAAGTAACACAGCTTGTTTCGGGTGGCACAGCTTCAACAACGGCTCTAAAAGGATCTACTGAAGAAGACCAATTTCAATCACAGAAAGCGTAGAGATAGAGTTATTGGATAGGAGATATATAGAGAAAGGACAGGAGCCGATGCCCTTGTCCTTTTTTAGCATTTAATTTACAAATGTATTGTGAACGCGCCACGATTTCTTTGCATACGTTGACCAGATGAAAAACGCCAATAACGCAGAAGCTGAGTTTACAAACGGCGTTCCTGTACTTACTTCATCTACAAACAGAAGCAGAATATCCGTTAGAACCGCAAAGATTAAGGTGATCTGAAGCAAAAACACCCATGTCTTTACGAAAGCTTTCTTCTTCGTAAAAAATAAATAGAGAAGATATATATTCAATCCGATCAATCCCATATTAAAGATTAATTCTCCATATACAACGTACTTTAACAATAACGAATTAAATTTATAACCTTCGATCGCATCAAATCCCACTTGTACAGCATTTAGTTTAAACGGCAAAGCTAAAAGTAGTCCCGCTCCTACTAATAGCAGCCATCCTCCTAAACCTTTCAAATCTTCTTTTTGTTTTGGTTGTGTTTCCAATGTCCGTCTCCCTTTTGATGTATGTCTTTTATGCACTCATATTTTCCATGAAGGATAAAGTGACTCTATACGGAATATTATATCTAAAATTAATCATGTCAGGAGTCATGTTATGGAAATGATTAAAAAAGCTACTGTTTTTGATGCTGCTGAAATACTTGCGTTACAAAAAATGGCGTATGTGAGTGAGGCTGAATTATACGATAACTTTAATATCGAACCTCTTAAACAATCAGTTGCTGATGTGGAAGAAAGCATACGACTCAACCACGTTTTAAAATATGTATACAACGGTAACATTATTGGCTCTGTCAAAGCCCATGAAGCCGGAGGAACGTGTTATATAGGTAAGCTCATGGTCCATCCTGATTTTCAGAACAGAGGCATTGGAAGAAAGTTAGTAAAGGAAATTGAGCAATTGTTCGCTGGATATCGTTACGAATTATACACCGGCAGCAAGAGCTTTAAGAATATCTCTTTTTATGAAAAGCTAGGATACAAAGCGTTTAAAACACAAAAATTAGATTTTGAAGAAACTATCTTTGTTTTTATGGAGAAGCAAACTGCTTTGTTAAAAAAATAAAGAAAAGAGGCTGATAAAAAATTCAGCCTCTTTCTTCTTCTATTAAGCTTTCACATCGCGCTTTTGGAAAACTGTAAACGTAATCGCGAGCATGATCACCGTATATACCGCGAGCACACTAATGGAGAACGGCAGCGTTAAGTCCTTTACTAGCTGGTTCTGTCCATCAATCAGTACACTGAGATCCATGTTAGCGAACAACGTATAGATCACCCAGTCTTTTGTTGCGAGTAACATAACGATCGTGTTACCTGCAAACAACGTAAACATTGCAACACCAATCGCCACAGAGTTACTCATGAACAGCGTTGAAATCATGAATGACATAGCTACGAGCGCTGTTAGTTCAATAAATTCTACACCGATGTTGGCAAATACATACTCAACGATCAGCCTTTCTTTTACTTGCCCATCATCTGCTGTTATTAAGTAGGATTGATCCATGCCCCCGAATCCATAGGCAAGGCCACCGACAAGCCACGTTGCTACAATAACAACAAGCCACATAACAAACGCAAAAGCCAATGTTGCAACGAATTTAGATAAGAGAATCTTCCACCTGCTGTAAGGACGAATTAAGAGCATCTTGATCGTTCCTTTTGCAAATTCATTAGATACGATGTCACTAGCCACAACGATAACAAAGAGCCCAATGAGTGACGAGATAAATGCCATATCTTTCATAAACTGCCATGCTGTTGTTTCATATGGTGAAATGTCGTTAGCAATGGCATACTCATTTTGTTTAATAGCTGACTCAAGCGAATCAATATATATGGCGTTGTCATCATTCTTTTTTGCTTCATCCAGCGCTTTTTGGTCATCCTTAACCGTTTGCGTCAATTCTTGCTTCCAATTTTCGTTAACTTCAACATCTGTTGTTACTTTGTCATAAACAGCTATACCGATAATAATAACAATTGGAATGGCAAGGAAGATCCATGTGCGTGTACGGCTAAAGATTTTAATCCATTCATTCGTTAACAGGGACAGCCACTTCATTTAGATCTCCCCCTTTCTTTGTCATTTCTAAGAATCGCTCTTCAAGCGTCTTCGTTTTGCGTTGAATGCCTACGACTAGAACGCCCGCGAGAACAAGTTGTTTGTTCATTTCAGCAATAAATCGTACGTCTGCAGTTTGGACAATAAGTTCCTGTCCTGCCTCTGTTACATCCAGCTCTTCGTTTAAATTAAGAAGAACTTGTTTTGCCTGCGAAACGTCTCCTTCAATTTGGAAGTGAACCTTCACATCTGCTTCGTCATCCTGGTTTAGAATCTCATCGATACGCACCAGTTTTCCGTTTTGAATGATGGCTACACGGTCGCACATCATCTGCATCTCAGCAAGCATGTGTGAAGAAACGACAACAGAAGTTCCGTTGTTCGCAAGTAAGCGTAAATAGTTACGCAGATCATAAATCCCTTGTGGATCAAGTCCGTTTGTCGGCTCATCCAAAATTAACACGTTCGGCTTATGTAAAAGTGCCTGAGCTACACCCAGTCGCTGTCTCATACCAAGCGAGTATGTTTTCACTTTATCGTGAATCGCGTACTTCAGATCAACGAGTTCGATCACTTCGTCAATTCTTTCCTTCGTCACATCCGGCATGATCCTCGCATATTGCATGAGGTTTTTGTAGCCTGTCATATAATCGTACAGCTGCGGATTTTCAACGATCGCACCAACGCGTTCCATCGCTTTTTCAAAGTTACCGCGAACGTTGTCACCGTTGATCAAAACGTCTCCGTCCGTGATAGAGATCAGCCCAACAATCATTCGAATCGTTGTCGTCTTACCCGCCCCGTTCGGACCAAGAAGACCGAAAATCTCACCTTCTCTTACCGAAAACGAGAGATCATCCACAATGGTCTTGCCTTTGATCTTTTTCGTTAAGTTTTTAAGTTCTAACGTATGTGTTGTCATGCGCTCCCCAATTCCTCCTATCATAACTCTCTCTTTTCACACTGTAATACGAGTGAGAATAAAGAAAAGTTTCGTAAATTTTGTAAATTATTTACTTATGGCTTTGACGCTTCTATTTGCTTTTTGTTCTTGCTTTTCACTTTTATTAACGCGTGTTGAGATAAAAACACCGAGTATTACAAGTACTCCTCCAGCTCCTTGGTACCATGCGAGCGTTTCATGGATAAAAAGAACGGCAAAGATCGCAGCAAACACAGGAATCAAGTTCAAAAAGACTCCTGCTTTACTCGGCCCGACCCGCTCAACCGCTATATTCCAGGACATGAAAGCAACGATTGATGCAAAGATTCCGGTATAAAGGATGGTTGCAACAGTAGCAAATGACCATACAATTTCTTTAGTTTGCATCTCTACTAATGAAAACGGCAGCAAGATGATGATGCCAAGAAATGCCGTTACAATGAACGTGCTGTATGTCAGGAGAATTCCGGCATATCTTCGAATCAGTAGCGAATAGATGCTCCAGCAGATCACAGCTCCTATGACGATTAAGTCACCTTTATTAAACGACAAATGGAGTAACACTGTGATTGACCCTTTTGAGATAATAAATAGAAGTCCAGTGAGTGAAAGCAGGGCTCCTGCAATCTGTATCGTGTTAAGCTTCTCTTTGAGAAAAACAAACGACAATAAGAAAAGCAGAATCGGCGTTGATGTGTTAACGATGGATGCATTAATAGACGTCGTATAGTGCAAAGCGATGTACAAAAGCGTATTAAAGCCCGTGATTCCAGTGATCGATAAGATAAGGACGACTTGCCAGTGCTTTTTTAGCATCTGCCACTCTTTTCGTAAAAATGGTACGGCAAACGGAAGAAAAATGAGAAATGCCGTGCACCATCGTAAAAAAGAGAGTGTTACTGGCGGTAAACTGCTCGTAATGGCACGTCCAATCACAAAATTCCCGCCCCAAATTAAGTTCGCGATCACTAAAAGTACATACGGGTTAACTTTTTGCATGGTGAGGTTCACCTCTTTTTATGATATTAAGTCGATTTGCGCTTCAATAAGGTCGTTTTTAGAGTAGATTAAGTCTAATCAGCCAAGCATTAAGTCTAAACAGCTACCAATTAAGTCTAAAATAAAAAATAAAGGCGATTCGACAAACCTGCCCATAAAACGTCGCCTGCCAGACCCCCTAATCGACAGCTTCAAAATCATTTTCTCCCACTATAGCAGACTACCTTTTAAAGTAGATATGGTCATTTTGCCTCAATCTAAAATTTGTAAGCTTTTTTCCTGTAAATCCACTTCGAATGTTGTACAATGGAAATTAAAATCATTGAAATACTTTACTTTATGAAGTAAAAAGCAGAAGAAAGAAGATGACATAATGAAAGCGTATCGGACGTATGTGATTTTATTCCTGGTAATGGTGGTGTGGGGGTTAAACGTAACCGCGACAAAAATTTTGGTTACGAACTTTTTGCCAGTTACCATCACTGGAATTCGTGTTCTAACGGCGGGCTTAACCGTATTTCTGCTTCTCTCTATAATAAAAAAAGTTCGGTGGCTTACGAAAAAAGAGTTTTGGTATGTATTTCTCGCATCGATCTTTAACGTTGTTGCGCACCACTACTTTCTTTCTATCGGCTTAACCGAAACAACAGCCACAAACGGCGGGTTGATCATGGGAATGTCGCCGCTTCTAACGACCATTCTTGCCATTTCGTTTTTAGGAACACCTCTTACGCTCTTAAAATCAGTCGGACTTCTTCTTGGGTTCTCAGGCGTTGCGTTCATCGTTTTGGAAGGAAACAGTCAAGTAGCAGGGATCTCATTCGGTGATGGATACATTCTTTTATCCGTCCTTACGCAAGCTGTAAGCTTTATCCTCATCAAGCGTGTAGCGCACACGTTAGATCCGCGACTCATGACCGGCTATATGATGGTGATTGGTTCACTGTTCCTGATCGTGATCGGATTGATTGAAGAGCCACAAGGATTTGCTGGTGTTGTTGAGAATTCGACCGTTTCTCTATGGCTGATCTATTTCGCTTCAGCTTGTATTGCTACAGCAGTCGGCCATATGCTCTATAATGAGGCGATCGGTAAAATCGGAGCATCAGAAGCTTCAATCTTTATAAATTTGAATCCATTTTTCGCTCTTGTTGGTGCGTATATCTTTTTAGGTGAACAGATTTTGTTTCAGCACATCTTCGGATTCCTGCTCATTATCACAGGTGTCCTCTTAGGATCTGGTGCTGTTGAGGAGATACGGAACAGAAGATTGCGCAAAAAACATGCAGCTTAAAATAATCAATGAACATGAACATAAAAAACGACCAGATCTTTAATGATCTGAACCCAAAAAG
>NZ_JARMFC010000027.1:0-24585 GCF_036213205.1 Fictibacillus nanhaiensis | reverse complement strand
ATTCTTCATTGATGGCTGACACTGGTCTATGGGCAGGAGTAGAAGCAACTGAGGAAGACGAAGAGTCAAGTGCGAAAGTAGATGTAGGCACAGATGTGATGGCGACTGTTATGTCTGATGAAGAACAAAATCGCACTTCTTTAAGCACAATGCTTAACACGGATGCAGCACTTTCCTTGTCTTCTGAAGATGAGCTTGAAAATACTTCTCTTATGTTAAATACTTCAATCATGGCAGACTTAATGAGTTCATTTGATGAAGATGAAGATCGTTCTTCATTACATTCTTCATTAGACACTGGTCTAGAACTTGGACTTAATAGTGATGATGAAGACCGTGGTTTAAATCTAAATCTTTGGACAGGCATAATGCTAGATGCAATGTACGAAGGACAAGATAGTAAAGGTTCTATCCTAGAACTTTAATAGAATAATAATTAAAGAGACGGCAGACGTGCTGTCTCTTTTTCTTTGGTAAGAAATAAGAGTGTGGATAAATTCTCAAAAATGTAAATTAACTATTTTTATAGGTTATTATGTAGAAAACACCCTTAGTAAATGGAGAGAATTAGCGAAGGAAATAAATTGTTGGGGGACAGTCCCTCATGTATACTTAAGTTTATTAAGTATACATGAGGGTGTTAGGTTAGGAGATGGCGCTATGGTGCATAAAGAAACAAATCTAAAGTTAGTCGTAGCGGGGTTATTGCTTGGGATTTTGATGGCTGCGATGGACAATACCATTGTTGCAACCGCGATGGGGACGATTGTAGCAGACCTAGGTGGTTTCGATAAATTCGTTTGGGTTACAGGCTCATATATGGTGGCAGTAATGGCTGGGATGCCTATTTACGGTAAATTGTCTGATATGTATGGCAGAAAACGGTTCTTCATTTTTGGACTTGTCGTTTTCCTTATCGGTTCTGCCCTTTGTGGTCTTGCTCAAAGTATGGAGCAACTGATAGCGTTTAGAGCGATTCAAGGTATCGGTGGGGGAGCACTGATGCCGATCGCCTTTACAATTGTTTTTGATATTTTCCCTCCAGAAAAGAGAGGGAAGATGACAGGGCTTCTGGGAGCAGTCTTTGGAACTTCAAGTGTTCTTGGACCTTTACTTGGAGCGTTTATTACAGATGCGATAAGCTGGCATTGGGTGTTCTATATTAATGTTCCAATTGGTGCGGCTTCGTTTTACTTAATTTTTCGTTATTATAAAGAAACCCTTGAACACCGTGAACTAAAGATTGACTGGTGGGGTGCGATCACACTTGTTATCGCAGTGGTTAGTCTAATGTTTGCTCTTGAACTTGGTGGCAAAACGTATGCATGGGATTCATCACAGATCGTAGCTTTATTTACGATATTCACTGTTTTTTTCATCGTGTTCTTTGCTGTAGAACAGAAAGCATCCGAACCGATTATTTCATTTTGGATGTTTAAGGAGAGGCTTTTTGCTACTTCTCAGATTCTAGGTTTTCTGTACGGTGGAACATTCATTATTCTAGCTGTGTTTATTCCTATTTTCGTTCAAGCGGTTTATGGAGGTTCTGCAACAAGTGCAGGCTTAATTCTAACACCAATGATGTTAGGTTCTGTTGCTGGAAGTATGATTGGTGGTATTTTTCAAACCAAAACCAGCTTTCGTAACCTCATGATCGTATCCGTCATTTCTTATTTCACTGGCATGTATATGCTAAGTGGCATGACACCGGATACTTCTAGAATGATGCTTACATTTTTTATGGTGACTGTAGGATTTGGAATGGGCTTCTCGTTCTCTTTATTACCTGCAGCAACGATCAATAAAATGGAGTTTCGTTATAGAGGTTCAGCCAACTCTACGAATGCCTTTTTACGCTCATTAGGTATGACACTTGGTGTAACCATTTTTGGAGCACTTCAAAATCGAATTTTTTATGAAAAAATAAGTGAGAATTTAAAAGGCTTTGCAGGTCAAGGTGCTGCAACATTTAAAGAGATTGATCCACAAAAAGTATTTCAAGCAGGAGAGCGCTCTAAAATACCTCCTGAAGTTTTAGATGGAATAACAGCTTCCATGTCTGCGTCTATTACGACTGTTTTCACTTATGCATTGATTCCAATCGTATTATCAGCTGTTGTCATAATGTTTATGGGGAATGAACGGGTAGAGACATCTAGAAAAAATACAGAATCAAATTAAAAGTAGGAAAGAGCTTGGGATGAAAGTATCCTAAGCTCTTTTCAACTGTTTATGCAACACGAGTTGCTTGTTTTTCTTTTTTCGGAACAATCGTATAAGACAAAGAAACAACGATATCAATAGCAAGTATCAGCGCCCAAATTCGTGTAACGTTATTAGCAACATCGTTTTTGTAGAACAAATCAGTATCCGTTGTGTCGTACCAATCTTTGAAGAGAGTGTCTGGTTGTATAGTTGATACGGCATCTGAAAGGCCGAATAATAGCCAAAAGACACATTGAATCGTGATAAATAAACAAATGCGCTTGTAAAGGTTTCTTCTTTCTTGCTTCGCGTGTTGCATCCCGTACAGTGGTGTTGAAGCAGGAAGATCGGGTTCAGGCAATTCGCGCATTTTGGCAACTTTTCGCTGTATAAAGCGATCTATCTTCTGAAAATCGCTCTTTCCATATAAAAACGCATAAGCAATCACAACTAGAATAATGATTTGATAGGAGGAGAATTCTCCAGTTCTTAAATAATCGAAATAACCCATAGCGGCAATCCATAGATCATTTATGAGGAAAAGAATGAAGAATGCAGTGCTTAATTTCTTTAAATTGAACCAATAACGTACCACAAGAAAAGATAAGGTAGAAATCCAAAATACGGTCTCGGCCAAAATGAGAAATACCCACTTATGTTCTAGTACAAAATCCATTTGATGTTCATCCTTTCTTTGAAGCAATGTAAAAACAGTATCCAAGCCATTTTAAGAATACCACTTAAAAATGGGTAAGTCTCCCATATTTAGTATCATTTTTCTTAAGTATTGCGTGATAATTACCAGGAAGAAAATGTGAATATCATCTATTCAGATACAGTTTCTGAATGAGGGGCAGCATTCGTAAGACGTTAATTGTTATCGAAATCTTATTGCTATTTGTAGTAGGATCAATCAATAACAATGGAAATGAAGAAGAGTTGATGAGTGTACTAAGATTACAACGAACATAAAGAATCATTTAGTCATTGGGTAACGGGTAGTTTGGATTATTTTAAACCTAGTCGAAACTCATACAGATTAGCAATTGAAGATTTACTATTATAATAAAGAAGAATTGACTTGTATTGAAAAAAGAAGAAGACTTAGACACTGTGGAAATTTCGGAATCATCAACTTTATTTAAAGCTTAGAAATGATAAATGTAAAATACAAGTAAGTTGTTTTATTAAGTAAGTTTTTCAATTCTATGATATACTTTTTCTTGATTATAAAAATTTATAACACTTAGGAGGTGACAACTTATATTCCAGTAACTTGGGGTATAAGGAGTCTTTTTGGACAGTTTGACCTTATTGAAATTACTTGCAGTAGCCGTACTTATTCTACTAACCGCTTTTTTCGTAGCAGCAGAATTTGCGATTGTTAAGATTCGTAAATCAAGAATTGATCAACTTGCTGAAGAAGGTAACAAACGAGCGATTGCAGCACAAAAGGTTATTTCCAACCTTGATGGATCACTCTCAGCCTGTCAGTTAGGTATTACAATTACAGCTTTAGGATTAGGTTGGTTAGGTGAACCTACGGTAGAAGCAATTCTTGGTCCTGTATTTGAACAGATGGATTTAAGCCCTGCAATTGTGCACACATTATCATTTGCGATTGCTTTTGCATCCATCACTTTTTTACATGTTGTACTTGGTGAGCTTGCACCAAAAACAGTAGCTATTCAAAAAGCTGAAACAATCAGCTTATTGTTATCACCTGCATTGATTGGGTTCTATAGAATTATGTATCCATTCATTTGGTTCTTGAACGGTAGTGCGCAGCTTTTAGTAAGAATGTTTGGTTTGAAACCAGCTTCCGAACATGATATGGCGCATACTGAAGAGGAGCTTCGTTTAATCTTAAGTGAGAGCTACAAAAGTGGTGAAATCAATAAATCTGAGTTCAGTTATGTAGAAAAGGTATTCGAATTTGACGACAGAACTGCAAAAGAGATTATGGTCCCTCGTACTGAAATGATTTGTCTTTATGAAGATAATACCGTTGCAGAAAATATTAATATAATTGCAGAAGAAAAATATACACGTTACCCTGTTGTAGGGGAAGATAAAGATAATGTTCTTGGTATGGTGAACGCGAAAGAAGTATTTTTCGATTTGATCAAAGGAAAAGAATACCCTCTTGAACATTACATTCGACCAACATTGAGCGTTTTTGAAAATACACCGATTAAAGAAACACTTTTAAAGCTTCAGAAAAAAGGCTTTCATATGGCTGTTTTAGTTGATGAATATGGTGGAACAGCAGGTATTGTTACCATTGAAGATATTTTGGAAGAGCTTGTTGGTGAAATCCGTGATGAATTTGATGAAGATGAATCACCAATGATTCATGCAGTCAGTCCAAATGTTAAACACTTTGACGGTAAAGTATTAATCGCAGAAGTGAACGACATTTATGGAGTACAAATTGATGATAGTGAGCTTGATACCATTGGCGGATGGGTACTTTCACAGAATTCAGAAATACAAGAAAATCAGGTCATTTCGTATGAAGACTATGATTTTAAGGTAATCGAAATTGATGGTCATCAAGTAAAAAAAATTGAGATTACGAAAAGACTAAACCATGATGAGATAAATTCTACATCATCCCAACAATTAGAGCACAATTTAGTTGAAAAAGAAGCTTAAGTAATAAGAGGTCAGCCTAATAGGTTGGTCTCTTATTTTTTATATTTGTCTAATAATGAAAAAGTATGTGAGGTTGTTGTCCGCTATTTTTACTATATACTTCTAATTTCCCAGGAAATCGACTAAAATTGACAGAATATATTGACAAATTTATAGTGATTATTTACTATTTAAATAACTAAACTTTTAAGATAAAACTAAAAGGGGATGAAAGATTAAAAGGGGGCTGGAGGAGATGGTAAGTACACCGAAATGCCGCTTTATTCGTTTAATAATTGGTAATGAAGTATTGGATATTGATATATTTCTTTACACCGAAAAAGTAACGGTAGTGGTAAGTATGCTCTATTATAAACATGACCATATAATCATGTCCTCTCACACAGCCCCTGATCGAAAAAGTGCATTAAAACATGCCTTCCATGCTTTTTATGAAACAAAATTCATCTACGATCAAAAACATCTATCAGTTATGAACTAATTGAGCTGAAGCATTAATTTGAAAATAGTAAGAATATTTTTGAAAAAATATCTTTATTTGCAAAAGAACATATGTTTATAATTTAGGTAATCATGAACGAAACGTTTTGATTAACGTTTTTAATGGAGGGTGGGTATGGAAACTTCAGATGGTCAAGTATTAGGAGACAGCCTTTTCATTAATCAAATGAAAACATACGCCAATCAATTTGAACATTCTGAAACACCTTTTCTTATCCAGAAAGATCGAGTATGGGTTTATGTAAATCCTGCTGCAAGAAATATATTAGAAGCGGAAGAAGATATAATTGGTCAGCTGATATGGAAGAACCTCCCTAATGAGCTGCATTCTTTAGTGGAAGAAAGAATTAAAACATGTGACAGCGGTATCGCCCCTAAACCTAGTGAACAAACATGGATTACACAAAAAGGAAATAGAATTCAATTAGAGGTAATCGGTTTTCCCCTCTTTTTCTCATCACACGCCACACAAATCATTATTCGCAATTTAACGCAACAGCACCTTGAAAAGAAAGAGACTCTTGATCATTTAAAGCTTATAACTGAGAATATGATAGATATTATAGGGATTGTTAGTCGTGAAGGAATCTTTACCTACTTGACCCCTTCCTATTTTTGGGTTACTGGTCATGCTCAAAGTGAAGCGATAGGCACTACTCCATTTGACCTTGTTCATCCAGATGATAGAGCTAGAGTAATACAGGATTTTACTCGAATGCTTATGAACCAAACACCTCTTACAATTGAATATAGATATAGGAAGAAGGATGGGAGTTATATTTGGTTGGAGTCAAAGGGAACGCCTATCAATCATAATCAAAAACTCTCGGCAATCGTTGCTTCTCGAGATATAACGAAGAAAAAAGAAGCAGAAGCTGCTTTACGAAAGAATGAATTTAAGCATCGAATCATACTTGATCATAGCAATGATTTGATATGCTCGGTTGATCCAAACGGAAACTATTTATACGCTTCACTTTCTTATAAAAGTATATTAGGAATTGAACCAAGCTCATTACTTGGAACAAATGCTTTGAATTGTATCCACTTGGAGGATCATAAGAACGTAGAGAAATACATTAAATTAGTTGCAGCACTAGAAAATCCGCTTCCTCTTGTTTATCGAAAGATGCATGCTTCAGGTCACCCTGTTTTGTTAGAGGGTAAAGGAATGCCGATGGTGACTGATGAAGGTGACATTGAGGGGATCGTTTTTATATCTCGTGATATTACAGAAAAGAAAAAAGCAGATGAGTATATTCGGAATAGTGAGAAGCTTGCAGTGCTAGGAGAACTAGCTGCTGGTGTTGCTCATGAAATCAGAAATCCACTAACATCAATCAAAGGATTATTCTCTCTAATGAAGAGTAGTGAGATCGATCAAAATAAAACCTTTTTGTATAATGAAGTGATCTGTGATGAACTTCATAGGATTGAATCCATCGTGAATGAATTTATGGCATTAGCTAAGCCAGACGCTACTCAATATATGAAGAATGTGAACATCATTCAACTTTTGCAAAACACAGTTATGTTATTAACATCTGAAGCTAATCTATATAATGTTGAGATTCGATTATTGTTTAAAGAGAAAGATCTTTTTGTTTCTTGCGAAAAGAACCAGATTAAACAAGTCTTTATCAATGTAATTAAAAATGCGATTGAAGCTATGAATAATGGTGGAATTCTCACGATAGCAATTGAAGAAACGACTGATCAGCAAATCAAACTTATCTTTGTAGATAATGGGATTGGCATAGAGGAAGAGCGTTTGAAGAGCATTGGTGTTCCTTTCTTCACCAATAAGGAAAAAGGAATCGGGCTTGGTCTTACGGTTAGTAATAAAATTATTACGGAGCATAAGGGACATCTAAAAGTAGAAAGTTACCCTGGTAAAGGAACAACTGTTTCGATCACATTGCGAAAAACAAAATAACCTGGAATATAGAGCTGCTTAACTTCGTGTTAAGCAGCTTTTAGTATACTGCTCGTATCTTACAAATGAAACTTTTAAATTCCATCAAAGAGTCTAAATACACTTCTACCAAGAAGGCGAATCAGCCATATGAGCAGTTCAGGAATAACTAATAAAAGATCAATCAAAAAGTCTAGCCATGTGTATGTTTCATTGTTGTACTTCTTTTTCTTTTTGCGCCTAAGTGCCATTGAGCCATCACCTATTTCTTTAATAAAGATAAAAAACTTTTTACTTTAACTAAGAATTATATATATGTTGTAAAGATTTTATAAAGAAGAACAGGTCATTTGGAGCATCAGATCTTCTATGCAAATCTGATGAAAAACTAGAGCGTCAGTTCGTGAATTTTTTATGCATATAAGATTAGTAAGTTGTTCCTATGAGTAACCTTATATACGTTTTACATAAAGAAATAGTTTCTTAATATTTCCACTCTATAATGTGCGTTGTAATAAATTCATTTAAAAGGGGTTGCATCAAGTATGGATGAAAGACCGATGGATGAATGGATTAAGAAGCTTACGGAAGACAGCTTTAAAAAAAACAAACTGAATCGCAGAACTTTTCTCTCGGGTGCCGGAAAGATTGCAGGAATTTCACTGGGACTCACACTTGCTCAGTCGCTAGGCAGCTACGAGGTGAACGCTGCACCAAAATTTAGAAATTATCCGTTCACGCTAGGGGTAGCATCTGGTGACCCATTAGCAGACAGCGTTGTTTTGTGGACAAGATTAGCACCAGATCCGTTGAATGGTGGTGGAATGCCCAATCAAGCTGTACCTGTCAAATGGGAGATTGCAGAAGATGAAAGATTCAAAATGGTTGTTCAAAAAGGAACAGAACTAGCGCGTCCTAATCTGGCTCACTCTGTACACATTGAAGTAGATGGACTTAAGGCAAATCACGTATATTATTACCGATTTAAAAGTGGATATGAGTATAGCCCTGTAGGAAGAACGAAGACTCTCCCTAGAAAAGGTACGAATGTGAAAAGCATGACATTTGCATTTGCATCTTGCCAGCAATATGAACATGGATTCTTTACAGCATATCAGCATATGTCAGAAGAAGAGTTAGATTTTGTTGTTCATCTTGGCGACTACATATATGAGTATGGACCAAATGAATATGTATCACCATCTGGCAATGTTAGAACACACAGCGGTCCTGAGATTATGACACTCGAGGACTATCGAAACAGACATGCGCAGTATCGTACAGATGGAAACCTGAAAGCGGCTCATGCAGCATTTCCTTGGGTGGTAACGTGGGATGATCATGAAGTAGAGAACAACTATGCAAACATGATCCCTGAAAAAGGACAGTCTGTTGAGGCGTTTGTAAAACGCCGTGCTGCGGGATATCAAGCGTATTATGAACACATGCCACTTCGCCGTTCATCCCTACCGCATGGAGCGGATATGATGCTCTATAGAGACTTTACTTATGGAAACTTAGCGATGTTTAACGTCATGGATACACGACAATATCGTGATGATCAAGCGAATGGGGACGGAAGCAAACCGCCTACTCCTGAATCTCAAGACCCGAATCGAACGTTAACAGGAAGTGAACAGGAACGCTGGTTGCTTCAAAATCTAGGAAACTCTAAAGCGCATTGGAATGTTCTAGCTCAGCAAGTCTTCTTTGCACAGAGAAACTATGGGACGACTGAGGCACCTCGGCTGAGTATGGATGCATGGGACGGGTATACGGCATCACGTGAACGTATCACAAACTTTATACAATCAAAGAATTTAAACAATGTTATCGTTTTAACAGGTGATGTACATGCGAGCTGGGCGTGCGACTTAAAAGCGGATTACGATGATTCGTCTTCAAATGTAATTGGAGCTGAATTTGTTGGGACATCGATCACCTCTGGTGGAAATGGTGCTGATAAGCGTTCTGATACAGATAAGATATTAGAATTGAATCCACATATAAAATTCTTCAACGATTATCGTGGATATGTAAGATGTACCATTACACCTGAAGAGTGGCGAACAGATTATAGAGTCGTTCCGTTTGTAACTTCACCAGGTGCTGCTATATCAACACGTGCTTCATTTCTCTATCAAAAAGATCAGAATGGTTTGCAGCAGGTTGGAGCAGCTGTTGTTACAGAAGGAGTTAAGGTATCTCGCGAAGTGGAAGAAGATCGAAACCGTGCTCATGGTAAAGCGCATGAGAAGCAGATGAAGAAAAATGGTGTAGAAGCTGGGCAATAAAATTAGGAGAGGAAGGATGGAAAGTCATAATCCATCCTTCTTTTTGTTTGGTTGGTATATGTGTAATGATTGAATATTAGATGAAAGAAATTTTATCTAACGTGCTTGGATTCACAGCGTGATCTTAACAATGATTAACTTATCTGTAATCAAGGGTTTATATTTTATAAATATACTTTTCATGTAGGATTAACATCTTGATAGGAGAGAGAATATAATGACGAATTCCTTTGATGAACAGAACCATGACCAAAAACCTAAGATTACGCGTAGAACGTTTATTGAACGCACAACAAAGGTAGCGGGACTTTCCCTAGGGTTAACTTTTATAAATCCAATGAGCTCACTAGACGTGCTAGCTGATAGTGGTAAAAAAATGAGACGTAACAAGTCAATACTTGTTTTTCCTGTTGTCAGTGATGTACATATGAATGAAACGTCCGATCAAACCTTCAATAAATTTAAAGAGACTCTCAAACAATTAAACCAACTCGTTCCTAAGCAAGATGCATTTGCTGTAGTAGGTGACTTAACAGACAATGGGCTGGTACCGGAATTTGAGAAGTTCAAAACGGCTTATGAAGCAAATAAACAATCAAAAGCTCTTTCGCTGATCGCAATCGGAAACCATGATTATTGGAATGGTTTACCAGAGGCTGATGCTCAGAGGCGCTTTTTAGAAGTAACTAAAATGCCGGCAATCTATTATCATAAGATTATCAAAGGATATCATTTTATTGTGCTTGGGACTGAGGACGGGGTGACAGAGGGGACATTCTCTGTTAAGCAAATCAAGTGGATGTCTGAAAAGTTAAAGCAAGCACATACTGATGATCCAGAAAAACCTATCTTTGTGTTCCATCACCAGCCGATTAAAGATACCATGTACGGAAGCGAGTGGGGATTTTCGGTAAATAGAGATTTATTTTATGACACATTAAAAAAATATCCGCAAGTCATTACATTCTCGGGCCACACTCACTATCCATTAGATGACCCTAGAATTATTCATCAAAAAGATTTTACAACGATCGGTACTTCAACTGGCGCGTATCTGTGGCTGGACGCTGGTCGTATACAAGGAGAAGTTCCTGAAGGAGCAGATATTCTAAACCAAGCTTTAATCGTTGAAGTGTATGAGAATAAGGTGTTAATTAACCGCCGTGATATCCATAATAATGATTGGACTGGTGAACCGTTTGAAATTAGTGTTCCTGCCAATAAGAATAGTTTTAAATATACGGATGCTAGAAAAGATAAAAAACCACCATTTTTTACAAACAATGCGATGCTTTCTATTGCGAACGACATGACGACAGCTACTAGTCTTTCAATTATGTTTACACAAGCAAAAGACAATCTGCTCGTTCATGATTATAAAGTAATCGTTACAAACTTAGAGACCAAAGAAGTGGCGAAAGAATATTTAGGCTTTTCCGAGTTCTATAAAGATCCTGTCCCTAATCCTCTCATTCTTAATCTTGAAGGGTTAGCACCATCTACAACTTATGATATAGAAGTGTTTGCACTCGATGCATATGGAAATATTAGTACGAATTCAATCAAGGCCATAGGCAGAACAAAGAAAGGTGAGCCAATAAAAATCACATTATCCAAAGAGAAAGTGAGCGGCATAGAGGAAACATTAGATGTGGTTGTGGAAGGTGTTAGAGCTCCTAAGAGTGACTGGGTGGGTTTGTATGAAGTAAACGAAAATCCTGGTGAGGTGGAATCGATTTGGTGGCAGTACACCGAGGTTAATGGTGGAACATCCAAAATTACGTTCAATCCGAAAAACAATGTAATTGCAGCACGATACAAACAAGGTTCTACGTATAAAATGGTTTATTTCTATGGAAGCGGTTATGATGCAGTAGCTTCTGCGACATTTAAGGTTGAGTAAAGATTGAGTAATAAGAACGTACTTAGAAATTGGACAGATTAATCGTTTGATCGGACAGATAAACACTCGAATCGGACAAATTAATCGTTTAATTGGACAGATTCGTTATGCAATCGGACAGATTAACGGTTGAAGCGTACAGATTCAATTCCCCTAAACTAAAGAAAGCTGACTTCATGAGGTCAAAACAGCAGTAACATGCTATTTTTCGGCCTCAGAAGTCAGCTTTTCGTCTATTTTTTATCTTTCATCGCTGCTTTTAATGCATCAGCCAAACTGTTTCCAAAGCCTTCGTCCTCTTTGTTGTTTGCGCTGTATTTTTTGAGCAGCTGCCGTTCTTCTCGCTTCGTTACCTTCTTTTTCTTGTCGTCTGCTTTTTCCACTACATTACATGGTTTACACTGAAAATAAGTGCCGGCTTTTCCGTTGTGAAGCTCCATCTTCTTATGACACTGTGGACAGCGTCGGTTCGATAGCTTCGGATCTTTACGGCGACGGTACGAACACTCACGATCCGAGCATACAAGCACCTTGCCATCACGGCCTTTAACTTCTTTTAAAAGTTTACTGCACTCTGGACACTTGGAACCCGTTAGATTGTGTGCTCTATATTCCTGCGAACTCGTCTTGATTTCCATTACTAGCTGCTTTGTCTGTTTTCGGATGTTCTCTAAAAACTCTTTCGGATTTCCTTTTCCGCGCGCAATTGATTCAAGTTCTTGTTCCCATTTAGCTGTGAGTTCAGGGGACTTGAGCTCGTCGTTCACAAGGTCAATCAACTGTTTTCCTTTTGGAGTTGGGTGAAGCTTATTATTTCTTCGATCAAGAACTTCAGAACCTAGCAGTCTTTCAATGATATCAGCCCGAGTAGCGGGAGTTCCTAAACTGTACTTTTCCATACGAGATAATAGATCTGCCTCTGTAAAACGTGAAGGAGGCTCTGTTAACTTTTTGTCCGCGTTCACATCTTTTACAGAAAGCGTTTGACCTTCTTTCAGATTAGCGAGTGCACGCGGGCTTTCTTCTTCTTTACCAGATAGTACTTTAAATCCTGAATCAAGTACTAGCGTTTCACGGGCCATAAACGTTTCACCCGCAACGTTTAATGTAGCGGTCAACGTTTCAGATCGGTACGCAGGGTAGAATAGAGCAAGGAATCGGCGAGCAATTAAATCGTAAAGTTTCCGTTCATCATTATCAAGATCTCCTAGGTGTAACGGTTCATCAGTCGGAATGATAGCATGGTGATCCGTTACTTTTGAATCGTTAAAAACCTTCTTAGCTACAACGGTTCCTTTGCGCTTAAGAAGGGGCTGCACTTCTTCACGATATCCAGATGACATTCCTTGAAGACGGTCGTACATCGTATTTTCCATATCCTTTGTTAAGTAGCGCGAATCTGTTCTTGGATACGTAACGAGCTTGTATTGTTCATAAAGTTTTTGTAGAACTGAAGAAGTCTTCTTAGCAGAGAAACCGAAACGACGATTGGCATCACGCTGTAATTCAGTAAGATCATAAGGCATTGGATGCGCCTCTGTTTTTTCCTTCTTTTGAAGGGAGGCGACAGTTACTTGCTGCTCTTTTACTTTTTCAACGATGTTTGTCGCTTTATTCTCATCAAAAAGACGCTTCTCACCATTATGTTCCCAAGACGCTTTTAACATGCCGATCGTCGCATCAATCGTCCAAAAGTCTTTTGGTTGAAACGAGTTAATCTCTTGCTCACGCTCTAAGATCATGGCAAGTGTCGGTGTCTGTACACGTCCAGCAGATAGCGGATCATTGTATTTCGTTGTTAAAGCTCTTGTTACGTTTAGTCCGATCAGCCAGTCTGCTTCAGAACGGCAAACGGCAGATTGATACAGGTTGTCATATTGTTTAGCGGGTTTGAGCTGGTTGAATCCATCACGAATCGCTTTATCCGTTTGAGATGAAATCCATAAACGCTTCACAGGCTTTTGCCATCTTACTTTTTCCATGATCCAGCGTGCAACGAGTTCACCTTCACGCCCAGCATCTGTTGCGATTACAAGTTCACTGATGTCTTTTCGTTTAGAAAGTTGTTCAATTGCACGAAACTGATGACTAACTTGTCGGATCACTTTTAGTCCCATATGATTTGGAATGATCGGAAGGTCCTCCAATCGCCATTGTTTATATTGTTTGTCATAGTCTTCTGGCATTTTTAACTCGATTAAATGACCAAGTGCCCACGTAACGATGTGTTTCGGTCCTTCAATATAACTTTTATTTTGTTGCTTGCAGCCTAGAACACGTGCAAGATCACGCGCCACACTCGGCTTTTCAGCAAGGATTAATTGTTTCATAGTGTACCCCTTTCAAACTTATACTCTTGTCATTATAACAGAGGCGGAAAACAGATACCGCTTGATATGAAAATGGTATAATTAAGAAAATGAGGTGAAGCTGTGATTGATTTAGTAACCGTTAATAATCATGGAATGGAAGTATTCCAAAAGGGTAACAACGGAATACCTGTTGTCATCTTACCTGGGATGGGCGTGTCTTTTGATAGCTGGCATGACGTTTGTGATTCATTAAGTGGAACAAACAGAGTGATTATGATTCATCGACCTGGTATCGGTAATAGTGAGGTCGGATTTGAAGAACGACATATCTATCAACTTACAAATGAACTGAGCGAACTGTTATTAAAACTAAAAATTGATAAAAAAGTCATATTAGTGGGTCACTCGTATGGTGGGCTGTGTGTTCAGCATTTTGTTAAGAGGTTTCCAGAGAAGGTATGCGGTGTGGTTTTGGTTGATGCATCTTCTGTTGATTCATATAAATTAGATGAGCTTGAATTGTCTTTCTTAGAAGGGCAGACAAATGAGTCATTGATCAAAGAATGGCTAGAAAAAGCAGAGCAAAGTTCTGAAGCTCTTAAGGATGAGTTGATGCCAGAATTAACGGATAGACAAAAGAAGTTACCACACGATGTACAACAAAGACTGCTTGAATTTGGTGTGAAACCTGATTTTTATAGAGCTTTAGCATCTGAGTTGAAGTGCTGGGACGAAGATGCCAAAATGATAAAACAATTAGGGACTTTTCATGACCTAAAGCTTATTGTCATCGGACGCGATCCTACATATCAAATGGAGATAGCTAAAGCTCAGAACATTCCTCTAGAGGAGATGGAGAAATTTGAATCTGTTTGGCGAGAGTTAATTATGGATCAACTTAAACTTTCCACTCAAAGTGAATTTGTAGAGGCTAAAGGTGCGGGTCACTCTGTTCATATCGATGCACCCGAAGTGATTGCTCTAGCTGTTCAGAAAATGAATAATCTCCTTCAAGCCTTTAAATAAAGCTTCTTCATTAAATACATAATTCACAAGAAAGCATACTTGAAATTAAATTTGCAAATATGATCAAATGGAGCATTTGCATTAAGGAAGGTCATTGTTTAATTAATAATTTCGGTATAACTGAGAGGAGCAAGGAACATGTGGAGAAACCGAAATTTTTTAATTTTGATGTTTGGACTTGCTGTATCTAGCACTGGTCTATGGGTAGGTATTATTGGAAATCTTGAATTTTTGCAGATGAATGTTGAATCATCATTTCTACAGGCACTAATTATTTTGGCTGGGTTCCTAGTTGGAATCTTTCTTGCACCGATGGCGGGTCGAATCATTGATCGCAGCAATAAGAAAAAGATATTAATCTACGCTGGGTTTGCTCGATGTGCGGCTATCTTCTTTATGTATTTGGCAATCGCTTCTAATAATGTTTGGTGGATGGTTGTTTATACGCTCGTTATCGGTATTTCTGGTACGTTCTCTCAGCCTGCCATGCAAACCATGTTGCCGTTGATCGTAAAAAAAGAGGAACTTCTAGATGCTAACGGTGTTAACATGAACATCTTTACAGCATCTCGAATCGTAGGGACTGCACTCGGCGGCGTGATGTTAGTTGGTATGTCACTATTTTCTTTGTATACAGTCACTCTAATTTCATATGTGATACTTCTTATTTCTACTTTCTTTTTGGATGTGGAGGAACCGCCTAAGAAAGCAGATTCCTCAGGTAGAAAGGATAATTTCTTCAGAACGCTTGGTGAATTGTATCCCATTATAAAGAATGAACGTAAAGTTGTTTATGGTATCTTTTTATTGCTTCCTGCTTACCTATTTTTATCTGGATTTAACTTAATGGTGATTGAGATTAGTGAGTTGCAGGATAATGCGGGTATAAAAGGCATTCTTTATACGACTGAAGGCGTTTGTGTATTCATTGGAACGTTTTTATCAAAGAAATTTTTTAGAGACAATCCAAAGTTAAGCTATATGTTCGCTATTACATTCATTATTGCTGCTGCACACACATCATTGTTTTTAGCTGATCATCCAATCATGTCTGTTCTTTCTTTCGGATTATTTGGTCTTGCTGCGGGAACGCTGTTTCCTGTAGTTACTACCATTTTTCAGACGGATGTTCCGTCAGACTATCACGGGAGGTTTTTCTCTATTAAAGGGATGGTTGATAATATTATCTTCCAAGTTCTGATGCTGTTAACAGGATTGTTCCTAGACACGATTGGTTTTCATAAAATGGTTATAGGGTTTGGCGTTTCATCGTTTGTCATTGCATTTGTCATCTATTATCAATACAAGACAAAGAGTGGGACAAAAAAGAAGAGTAGAGTAGCACCGATTAAGTAAATACAGGATAAATGGGAGTGGCGGATCGTCGCTCTTTTTTTATACCTTTGTTTTAGGATGTTTAACGTAAAGAAGACCATAACAGCAAGATTTAGGACGATTTTCGCAATTGAAATTGTTAAAATGATGGAAAGTTGATAGATGGAGGTGTGGTCTGTGGGTACGATACAGATGTCGTTTGATGAGATGTGGGACAAGATCATGGAATGTAACAGGTCATATGATGGTCTTTTTTATACAGCGGTAAAAACAACAAAGATTTATTGCCGTCCATCTTGTCGTTCGCGAAAACCTAAAAAGCAAAACGTAGCATTTTATGACTCTATTACTCAATGTGAGGAAGCAGGGTATCGAGCATGTAAAAGATGTCAGCCAGAGATCGAACAGTGTCCACAAATCAATCTGATTAGAAAAGCAACTAGTTTCTTAGTAAACAATCATCAAAACAGAATTCTTCTGCAAGATGTAGCGAAGTACTCTGGAGTAAGCCCATTCTATCTTGAACGATTATTTAAAGAAGAGATGAATGTTACGCCTCGAGAATATGTGGAGAATATTCGTATTGATAAAGCAGCTTATCTGTTAAGAAATACGTCAAAAACATGCCTTGAGATATGCTATGAATCAGGATTTAGGAGCGCTTCTAACTTTTATAAAACGTTTCGTACGTATAAAAATTGTTCACCAAGTGACTACCGAAAATTGCAAGAAGCGAGAGGGAACGAATAATGAGATGGACTGAATTTGATGGAAAATTAAAGATAGAGTTACCACTAGAATTTTCATATAGAGAATGTCTTGTTTTTCTTGAGAGATCACCATTAGAAGTTCTTCATCACGTACATGAAAACAACATTTACAAAGTGATCAAAATGAATGCTGAACTGATCTTGATTAAGATCAGTTACAAAGATCACGTGCTCGTAATCGAATTTCCAGATAAAGAGCCACCTAACATGGAAACGGTCGTTGAATTTATAGGAAATTGGTTTGATTTAAATAGAGATCTGTCCTTATTTTATGATGCTGTTTCAGAGGATAGCTTATTACAGCCGCTCGTAAAACGATATTTTGGTTTGCGTATGATCGGTATTCCTGATCTTTTTGAAGCATTGACTTGGGCCATTATGGGGCAGCAAATCAACTTAACTTTTGCCTATACCTTGAAGAAGAGATTGGTTAAGAGTTTTGGACAGAGTGTGGTGATACAAAAAAATGAATACTGGGCATACCCATCTCCTGAAATCATGGTAGAACTTCAGGTTGACGATCTAAGAAAACTCCAATTTACAACGCGTAAAGCGGAATATGTGATTGGTATAGCAAGAGAAATAGTTGAAGGTCGCTTGTCAAAGGGAATATTGAGATGTTCTGAAGATCCCGCTAAACGCCTGATCTCCCTTAGAGGAATCGGGCCTTGGACTGCAGATTATGTGATGATGAAATGTTTACTAAAGACGGATGCTTTTCCAGTTGCTGACGTAGGGCTGCAAAATGCTGTCATGAAACAGGTGGGATTGCAGCAGAAGCCAACGATAAAAGAATTGAAGAAACAAGCAAAAAATTGGAGTGGATGGGAAGCATACGCTACTTTTTATTTATGGAGGTCATTATATGATTAAGCACTATAATGTAGAGCTAGAATCACCCATAGGGGTAATAGAGATTATAGGTACTAAAACCGTTGTCCAATCTATCCTTTTCTTGGATAGAGAGAAAGCGATTGAGGATAAAAACGATATTCCATCTGTCCTTCTAGACTGTCGCAATCAACTATTAGAATACTTTAACGGACAAAGGCAAACTTTTACGTTTCCATTCCAATATAGCGGTACTCCTTTTCAGCACAATGTATGGAATTCACTAGTTCGTATTCCGTTCGCAGAAACTGCTTCTTATAGAGATATTGCCATCAAGCTTCAAAAAGAAAAAGCGGTTCGGGCAGTAGGGAATGCCAATGGGAAGAACAAGTTAAGTATTGTTGTTCCTTGTCATAGAATTATAGGTTCAAGCGGAAGCCTAACAGGATATGCAGGTGGCCTATGGCGAAAAGAATGGCTTTTAAACCATGAGAAAAAGGTTAAGGAAACACAATTAGTATAGAAAGATAACTTTTATATTAAAAGAAATAGAGTTTGAGTTAATGGAATAATTAGATAATTCAATCATATTAAGGCTTCAGCATTATTTATGAGAAAACGGATACATTTTAATTTACAATAGTAAGAAAAAGTATTAAAATGAGAAAGTTCCAAAAAATAGAAATATATAGGGGGCTTTCTCGATGAAAAAGTTTTTAGCGGTAACAGCTGCTGCTGTTCTTGCGCTTAGCGTAGGTTGCAGCAAGGAAGAAGAAAAACCGAAAGAAGAGGCTAAGCCAGCGGCTGCAGAGAAGAAGGAAGATGGAAATGCTGAAAAGATTACACTTCTTAACTTTGAAGGGGAGCTTATGAATCAGCTGCGCGGATACCACGCACCATTTAACGCGTATGCGGCAGGTCTTGAAAAAGAAGGCGAAGAAGCGCTTCCACAAGCAGAGCTTGATAAATTAAAAGCAGATGCAAAAGCAAGCGGTGAAAAAGCAGTTGCAGAAATTCCGTCTATTGAAGTTCCGTCTGATCTATCTAAAGAAAACCAAGAAGCTGTAAAAGGTTCTCTTGAAGAATTAAAAAAGTCTTATGAAGCACGTGTAGCTGGCTTAGAGGACGAAGCTAAAGCAACTGAAGCTGACGAGTTGTTCACAGGTTTTGAAGAAAAGTTAAACTCAGTCCACGAAGAATTAAAATTGATCCCAGGTCAATTTGCTAAAGAAGTTCAATAATTTTTTTTGATATTGCTGTCTCATGTAGAGGCAGCTTTTTTTTATGTCTTTATAAAAAAGTCTGTTTTTGTAAACTTTGTTGCTTTTAGGAGTGTTGATTTCCGTTTCAGGCTGCTCGCTTTCCGCGGGGTAGGCGGTAAGCCACTTTTGGGCGTTTCACTTTTAAGTGTCTCACCTGTCTAGTTACAGTGGCTAGCCCCTCGAGATCAAAAGTTAAATGGTCCGTCATGAGCAAAGTGCGCCTTGCTAGCCCATTCACCTTTTGCTTGTCGGGGCTGAACGAGCCACTTTCACTTTTCGGACTGCCAGCCTTAAGAAGTTCCTTGCTCCTGCGTCTACAAGTGATGCTTCGTAGTAAGCTTTCTCGTCGCATGCCTTGCAAGGAGTACCTCATGTGGAGGCACGCACCTTCCACTCCAATCGACAGTCAAAGAGTTAAATACAAAAGATATAAAAGCAACAATCTTTTAGAAAATAGCAAAAAAAAAAAGAAGCCGAAGCTCCTTTTTTAGAATTTCTTTTATAAAAACAGACCTGCAATTGCAGCAGATAAGATACTTACTAATGTTGCACCATATAGAAGTTTTAATCCAAAGCGAGCAACTGTGTTACCTTGTTCTTCGTGTAGACCTTTAACAGCACCAGTAATGATACCGATTGAAGAGAAATTGGCAAATGAAACAAGGAAAACAGAAACGATCCCAACCGTTCGATCAGACATGTCTTTCGCGTATTTTGCTAAATCAATCATCGCTACGAATTCATTCGAAACAAGTTTGGTTGCCATGATTGTACCTGCCGAGACTGCTTCTGCCCATGGGATACCAACTAGGAACGCTACTGGAGCAAATACATATCCGAGCATCGTTTGGAACGTAATCCCGAAAATCATATCAAACACATCGTTGATTAATGCGATCAATGCTACAAATCCAAGAAGCATGGCACCGACAATCACAGCAACCTTAAAGCCGTCCATGATGTACTCACCAAGCATTTCAAAAAAGGTTTGTTTTTCTTCCTCGATTTCAATGATGTCATCATCTTCAGTAACTTCATATGGATTGATGATGTTGGCGATGATAAATCCACCGAATAAGTTAAGTACGAGTGCAGTTACCACATACTTTGGATCGATCATAGCCATATATGCTCCAAGGATAGAAGCGGAAACAGTTGACATGGCAGATGTACAAAGCGTATATAAGCGATGCTTTGGTAGATGACCTAATAATTTTTTTACAGATATAAATACTTCTGATTGTCCAAAAACAGCAGAAGCGACAGCGTTATATGACTCGAGTCTTCCTAAGCCGTTCACCTTACTTAGCGCAAAACCAATCCATTTGATGATGAATGGAAGAATTCTAAAGTGTTGTGCGATCCCGATCAACACAGAAATAAAAACGATCGGCAACAAAACAGTTAAGAAAAAAGGCATTGCAGCTTCGTTTGCGAGGCCGCCGAACACAAATTCAACCCCAGCACCTGCGTAACTTAACAATTTTTCAAACAGTTTAGAGATACCTTTTATAATGACAAGGCCAACGCCTGTATTTAATAGAAAGTATGTAAGGATAAGCTGTAACCCAAGCATAACTAGGATCGGCTTATATTTGATCTTTTTGCGATCATTGCTGACAAGAAAGGCTAACAAGAAAACCGCTGCCACTCCAGCCAGAAAGATGATGTACTTCATTTTCTTTTCCTCCTAAATAACTCACTTGTTGAACCTTACTATTATTAGATAGTTTGATGTTTTTCGCAACTATAAAAAATTCCTACTTTGTTAGTATTAACCAGTTATTGAAATAAATATTTAAGTGGCAAGGATATTTGTACTTTTGGAAGAAGTATTACAGTGAGAATTGAAAAAAGGAGCGGGTAATTTGAAACAAGCTTTATTGGTTATTGATGCGCAGCAAGAACTGATTGAGGGAAATGCAAGTGAAGCGGCAGTTTATAACAAAGAAGGATTGCTTCAGAACATAAATATGGTTATTGAAAAAGCGAAGCATGCAGAAGCTTCAATTGTTTTTGTTAGAGACGTAGATGTTTCCGAGGGAAAGGGAGTAGGTTTCGAGGTTCATTCTGCAATTAATGTTCCAAAGGATGCTAAAGTTTTTGATAAGCAAGCAACGAATGCTTTCTACAACACACCATTATTGAGTTATTTAAAAGATGAAAATATCGGCCATCTCGTTCTAATGGGTTGTAAAACAGAACATTGCATTGATACTGCTTTACGATTTGCGACCGTCTCAGGCTTCGATGTCACACTTGTTGAAGATGGTCACTCTACTTCAGATTCAGAAGTGTTAAAAGCAGAACAGATCATAAGCCATCACAATAAAGTTTTGCACGGTCATTATAATGTCGACCATTTTTCTGTTGTGCGTAAGACGGATGAAGATCTATTTGCACCCATTCACGATAACTATCGATCAGAATAGATTTTAGCGCTTCAGCATAACGTTTGTCTTCAAACGATCGTACACGTATGATGAAGGATGAAAGAGCAAATTCTAAGGAGGTTTATTATGAATCAATTAACAATTCAAAACTTTGAACTAGCGAGAAGTTTCTTTCTAAAGCAATTGGATGGTATGGATGAGTCGGTAGCAGATATTCAACCCCATGGGTTCAATAATAACATCCGTTGGCACATTGGACATGTTCTCACGACCGCAGAATACTTTATGTTTGGGTTTCCAGAACATTCTTCCAACCTACCAAAGCAATATGTTGAGCTATTTAATAGAGGAACAAGCCCTGCAGATTGGAAAGGAGAAGTTCCAACACTAAAAGAACTTAAACAGCAGTTAGAAGAACAGTTAATGCGTGTAAAAGAGATGCCAGAAGAACGATTGTTTGAAAAGTTGGAGAAGCCGGTTTTCAATTTATCTACATTTGGTGAGTTAATAAATTTTACTGTTTTTCACGAAACATATCACCTCGGACAAATGCATTCGATAAAAAGAGTTATTGAACATCAAGCAGCTAAACAAGCCTAGTGTTTGGAGCACAAAAAAAACAGTGAAAACCTTTTTAGGGATTCACTGTTTTTATATATGTACTTTATATACAGAAATATGCTATTATAGAAAAGACGCACTAACTTTAAAATTTTACTTATAATTGTTCCTAATTATATTATACGATAAAATAGGAACGTGTGTCAACGATTAACTATTAAATTTTTTTGTAGGGGGAAATCGGATGACAACATGGGACCAGGAACAACAAAATGAACAAAAGCGTGTAGATCAAGTTATTCATAAACTCTCTGGTGCAACAGATAAACTTCTTGATCATCTCGGAGGAAAGAAGGCAGATGTTGTTCAAATCCGAAAAAACTTTTGGTCTGATGTTACAGTGAACCTTGAAGATGCCGACGATGCAATTGAAACGGCAGCTAGCATCAAACAGCAGTCTGAGTTATTATCTGAAATTGAACGAAGTCATACTTCTGCAGAAGCTCGACTTAAAACCTATGAAAAATTAAAAAGCTCCCCTTACTTTGGTCGAATTGATTTTAAAGAAGACGGTGAAGAGGATATAGAACAAGTCTATATCGGAATTGCATCCTATTACGATGAACCTTCAAGTACGTTCCTTGTTCATGATTGGCGTGCGCCGATTTCGAGTCTGTACTATGATCACTCTCTCGGCGAAGCTGATTTTCGTGCACCGAGTGGTACCATTGAAGGAGAGCTAGAGCTAAAAAGGCAATTTATGATTAAGAATGCTCTTATAACTGGAATGTTTGATACGGGAGAAGCAATTGGTGACGAATTGTTACAGCACGTATTAGGCAACCAAGCAAATACACAAATGAAGAGTATTGTCGCGACGATTCAAAAAGAACAAAATGCTATCATACGAAATACGGCAAGTGACTTACTTGTTGTTCAAGGTGCAGCTGGATGCGGCAAGACATCAGCAGCTCTTCAGCGTGTAGCCTTTCTGTTATACCGAGATCGAGAAACTATTCAGTCACATCATGTCGTTTTATTTTCACCAAACAACATGTTTAATAGCTATGTTGCGAACGTACTGCCTGAACTTGGTGAAGAAAACATGGAACAAACAACGTTTCACGCTTATGTGGACCATCACTTAGGAGAAGATTATTCTATAGAGACGCCGTTTGAGCAGATGGAAGAGCTTTTATCTGATCAAGGAGTTTCTAAGCGTGTAGAAGCGATACAGTTTAAAGCCTCCGTTGAATTCTTAGAAGCGATTCATCGCTATGCTGAGAAATTAAGTACGTCAGGCATGCATTTTTTAGATGTTAAATTTCGAGACCGTGTTGTGATTCGTGCTAAACAGATTAGTGAATACTTCTATTCTCTCAATCAGGAAGAAACCGTTCCTTATCGAATGAAAAAGACGGTGGCTAGGATCTTAGAAGAGCTGAAGAAAATAGAACGAAGAGAACGAAAGAAACCATGGGTTGAAAAAGAGATACAGCTTCTTGATAAAAATGTATACACAAGGCTGTATGAGAAATTAGAGGAACGAAATAAATACGGAGCTGACTCATTCAATGATCTATCGAGTGAACAAAAAGTGCTCTCGGCTTATGTGACGCGACTTGCCTTTAAATCTCTTAGAGAAAGCATCGAGCAGTTTTCGTTTATTGACATAAAGAGCTTATATGCGAAATTGTTTCAGAAAAATAAACGGTTGATCGAAGACGTGAATACTTGGAACGAAATCTGCAATCAAACATTGTTTAATCTGAAACAGAACCATTTAGCAAATGAAGATGCCACTCCACTACTTTATGTAAAAGAATTATTAGTAGGTTTTCAATCGAATGCAGCTGTTCGTCATGTTTTTATTGATGAAGCACAAGATTTTTCACCGTTTCAGTTTGCTTTTATTCAGCGTATTTTCCCAAGAGCAAACTTAACGATACTAGGTGACTTAAACCAATCGATTTACGCACATTCATCAGATGAAACGTTCAGCATGCTCAAAAACTTATTAAACAAGAAAAATCCTGAAACGATTACACTTAAAAGAAGTTATCGCTCTACAAAAGAAATCGTAGAGTTTACCAAAAGTCTTTTGAAAGACGGAAGTGAGATTATTCCGTTCAATCGTTCGGGGGAAAAACCTGTTATTGCAGCTGTAGAACGTGATGAAGATCATATTAACCAGGTTAAGGATCTTATTGGAGATTGGTTGAAAAAAGGCCATGAAACAATAGCTGTAATCTGCCGTTCGGCTAAAGAGAGCAAGGCAGTCTATGAGAAACTGAAAGATAATCTAGATGTAAGGCTTATGATTGATGAGGATGCTTCTTTTCAAAAAGGAGTGATCGTCATCCCATCTTATTTAGCAAAAGGAATTGAATTTGACGCGGTAACAATATTTGATGCATCCGGCTATCAACTTGAACGAGAGCGCAAACTGTTTTATACAGTATGTACACGTGCGATGCATGAGTTGACTGTTTTCTACTCAGGAAAACCATGCCCATTTATAGAAGGAGCATCCGAAAGTTTGTATGAGAATGTTCAGTAAAAAGTAATAGATCCGTTGTTTCTTTAAAGAAACAGCGGATTTCAGCTTGTAGACAAAGT
>NZ_JARMFC010000026.1:0-120177 GCF_036213205.1 Fictibacillus nanhaiensis | reverse complement strand
AACTTTTAGGGGTCACTTCATTTCGCATCAGGTTCTTTTCATTAAATTTGTAGAAACGTCTTTCCGTCTTCTTGAACGATCTTTTCTTCTTTCATAAGTTTACCAAGAGCTCGTTTAAATGCAGCTTTACTCATCTGAAAAGTCTCTTTGATCTCTTCTGGAGATGACTTATCTGTGAGAGGCATCTGCCCTTTATTTTCTCTTAAATATTGATAGATGCGTTCAGAATCCTCACTGTACGCAATCTCTTTTCTTGCTCTCATCGATAAGTTTATTCTTCCATCTTCTCTAACGAATGCTACACGAGCTCCGAGCTTCTGCCCAAGACGGGGCTTCACCTTTAACTCATCGTTATGAATGAATCCGATGTGCCCTGACTCAGTAAACAGGAGTACCCCCGCTTCATTAATCTTGTAAACATAGCCTGAGGTTTGTTGATTGAACATTTCTTCTGTTGCAGCTTCTGCTTGTTCTACCATCTCTTCTTCTGTAGCTAAGTCAGCAAAGATACGACCTTTTTTATCTAATTTCATACCTGAATATAGACGGTCCCCAAGATGTGGCCATTCATCCCACGATTCAGGAAGGTCGTCTTTAGATAAAAGAATATCTTTTTTAATGCCGATATGAAGAAATACACCTAACTTTCTATTCACACCTGCTACTTCTAGCCAAGCTAATGAATCAAGACGCACTTTTGGAATGGTTTCGGTCGCAGCAAGTCTTCCTTCATGATCTTGATATAAAAAGACTTCTACCATGCTTCCTTCTTCATGTTTGCTCTTTGCTTCAGCCCGATGTAAAAGCACTTCTTTGCCGTCTTCAAGATCTAAAACATAGCCTAGATCAGAAACTCTAACAACTTTAAGTGTATACACTAAACCAGGTTTTTTTGTTTCCATAATTTCATTCCTTTTTTAATGGCTGTTTTCGAATTCATTGTTGCTTTTGATAGTTGCTTGTCGGGGCTGAACAAGCCACTTCCACTTTTTAAACTGCCAGCTTGTCCTAGCCGAGAGTCTCGTACCTTGCTCTCCAACCAACTTCTCATTGAAGCGAATGAACATAGTGATTTAAAAGCAACAATCCTTTAGAAAACAACCTTTTTAATAGATAGATGTAAAAAAGAAAAAACCTACATAGTAGGTTTTCGCCTTCTTGTTCTTAATTATTCATCCTTATTTTCTTTGGATGCTTCCAATTCCATCAGCTTTTTTACTAAAATATGCTGAGGCATATGCATCAACTGTTCGAGTGGTACGTTTAGCTCTTTTGCTAATTTCACTGCAGTATCAGCTGAAAGTTGTAATGGTTTCATATGCATCCCTCCTACAGAAGTATAGCAGTTTATAAAGATACTTTACACTATTTCTTAAAATAGTCCTACTGCTTTCCCATCTTCTGATACATCCATGTTGTTTGCCGCTGGAACTTTAGGCAGTCCTGGCATCGTCATAACATCACCTGTTAGAGCAACGATAAACCCTGCTCCGATCGAAGGTTTTAGTTCTCTTATCGTAATCGTAAAGTTTTCTGGACGGCCGAGCTTTTTTGGATCATCTGAGAAGGAATATTGAGTCTTAGCCATACAAACCGGCAATTGATCCCACCCGAAATCAGTATACTGCTTCATTTGTTTTACAGCTTTTGGTGAGAACTGTACTTCACCTGCACCATATACTTTTTTACAGATCGTCTCTATCTTTTCTTGTAAAGAAGCGTTCAGTTCATAAAGAGGTTTATAGTTATTCTCTTCTGTTTCAATGGTTTCTAATACTCTACTCGCCAAAGCTTCTCCACCTTGTCCACCTTTAGCCCAAACATCAGCTTCTTCGGCAGCAATACCTTTTCTATTGCACCAATCTTTTATGAAAGCAACCTCTTCCTCCGTGTCCGTCACAAATTTGTTGATCGCAACAACAACAGGTACCCCAAATTCTTTCAACGTTTCTAAATGTTTCTCGAGGTTTGGCATCCCTTTTTGAAGAGCATCTAAGTCCGGGTTCTTCAAATATTCTTTTGCAAGACCTCCATGCATCTTAAGTGCTCTTACTGTAGCAACAATAACAACTGCACTTGGATTGATACCAGCATATCGTGCTTTAATATCTAAGAACTTCTCAGCTCCAAGATCAGCACCGAATCCAGCTTCTGTTACTACCATCTCACCGAGCCTAGAAGCCAATTTTGTCGCGATGACACTGTTACAGCCATGAGCAATGTTTGCGAAAGGACCACCATGTACAAGTGCTGGCGTGTTTTCTAATGTTTGTACGATATTTGGTCGAATTGCATCTTTTAAAAGCAATGTTAGTGCGCCATGAGCATTCAGATGTCCAGCGGTAATGGGTTGATTGTCGTAATCAAACGCCACTACCATCTTAGAAAGTCTCATTTTCAAATCTTCTAGGTCGTTTGCCAAACAGAAGATCGCCATCACTTCTGATGCTACCGTAATGTCGAATCCGTCCTCTCGGGGAACCCCTTGAACGGGTCCACCTAAGCCGATGACGATCTTTCTTAATGCCCGATCATTCATATCTAATGCACGCTTCCAAACGATTCGGCGCGGATCTATGTTCAATTCATTTCCTTGGTGAATATGGTTATCGATCAATGCTGCTAATGCGTTATTAGCAGTTGTTATGGCATGCAAGTCTCCTGTGAAGTGAAGATTAATATCTTCCATCGGCATCACTTGAGAGTACCCTCCACCTGCTGCACCACCTTTAATACCCATGCTAGGGCCAAGCGATGGTTCACGTAAAGCGATAATCGTTTTCTTTCCAACACGATTGAGTGCTTGTCCAAGTCCCACAGTTACCGTTGACTTTCCTTCTCCAGCTGGTGTTGGACTAATTGCTGTTACCAAGACTACTTTTCCATCTTCAACATTCTGAAGTTTTTGAAACAGATCTAATGATAGCTTTCCTTTGTATCTTCCATAAGGTTCCCAATCATCTTCTTCAATTCCTAGTTGTCCTACAATTTCTTCGATTCGCAGCATTTTAGCTGATTGGGCAATCTCGATATCACTTTTGAACGAAACCTTTTCTAGCATGTTGATTTAACCCTCCATCATATGTAATTGACTCCACTTTCTATTGTATATGAAACAAGTATGTGATGCGATTAGTTTTTCTATTACAACTTTTAATCCTGTAGTTTACTTGGTAAGAGGTTATCGTATAATAAGAATGGAAAGAAATACTAAGTGTTAATTTTAAGGAGGCAGGTAAAATGGCAAAAATTGATGTGCGTGGATTTGGTACATATGAGATTGAGAATGGAAAAAAACTTGTAAATGCACTGGAAGACAACGGAATTGATATCCTTCACCGTTGTGGAGGCAAAGCGAAATGTACAACATGCCGAGTGGAAGTATTGTCAGGAGATCTAGGACCGATCGGTGAGAATGAAGCGAATATTATCGCTACGAAGGGTCTATCTGGTAATGTAAGATTATCTTGCCAGATTTGTGTGAGTGAAGATGCATCGATCAATCCTGTTCTTACAGTAACATCAGAAGGATTAGACGCTGGGCCACGACCAGCAGAAGAGTGTTAGTCTACATTCTAAATAACTAAAAAAGGCCATTATTTTGGCCTTTTTTTAATACAGATCATTCACTATAAAAGGACAACCTAAACTAAGATTGTTGATTTTGAATGTTAATATTCTCTTCCTATGAAAGTTGATCGGAGCGGAAATCAACCATTTTCATAGAAAACTTACTTACTCACTTTTTGCCTTCCCACTCTTCAAGAAACTGCTCTAGAAAGTTTTCTAGAAAGGCATGCCGGTCATCTGCTAGTTTTTTTGCATAAGGAGTATTCATCCCATGCTTTAATTTTAACAACTTTTCGTAGAAGTGATTAATAGCTGTACTTCTTTCATTGCGATATTGCTCTTTGGTCATCGTTTCTCGAACAGGTATCTCAGGATCATACATCAACTGTCCCTTCGCTCCAGAATAAGCGAATGTTCTACCGATTCCGATCGCTCCAATCGCGTCTAAGCGGTCGGCATCCTGTACGACCTTACCCTCAATCGATTCCATCTCTTTTCCACTACCGCCTTTAAATGACATCGTAGAGATGATTGTCATAATATGCGTGATGTATGCTTTTTCCACGGAAATGGATTCTAACCATTGTTTCACTTCTTTTAGACCTTCTTCTTCAGTTCCTGCAATTTTTTCATCTGCTATATCATGTAAGAGTGCAGCCATCACACATACAAAGTGATCTGCACCTTCTTTTTCAGCAATGTTCTGAGACAGATTCTTAACACGATAGATATGATACCAATCATGTCCACTGCTCTCGTTTCTTAACTTATCTTTTACAAACGCCTCTGTTTGTTCGATCATTTTCTCTTTCATGTTTACCCCACTGTACAAGAATGTATTCTTTCGTTGTTGGTTTGTAGCCGCTCTAGTAGTTCATACGCTTTTTGCTTTGAGGTGATATTTTCCTTAACTAAAGACTCTAATACGGCAATAAAGTAACTTCCGTCAAACGACAACTGTTTAATTAAAGTAACTTCTAATGCTATTTTTACTTGAGGTTCACTTGCGTCTGTGTAATGTCTCCCGAAATCCACAAAATGAAGGTCTCCATCACTTAGACGAAACCCTTTTGAAGATAATAATGCTATATAGTCGTCTAGAACGTTCTCATTCATGTTTATCTCAACCCCAAAATCAAAAGATTCTAGTAAATTGTACCAGTTATATTCAGGAATTATCAATGACTTCTTTCTTAGCCTTTATGATTTTTCCGTTTAATGCTTGTGTTACGAGATGATCAGCGTCTTTGTTCTTGTTTCTAGCCACCCATTCATAAACAGGTTCGATCTGAAGTTTCTTAAATAGTGTTTCGATTTTGTCTGCCCAGTTCTGGAGGTTCATTTCATAACAAGGCCATTCACCTTTTAGCTGCTCGATAACAACCTTTGAATCTCCTTGAATTCTAACCTCTTCATATTGGACGCCAAGTTCTTCAAGTTCTTTTACAGCGATCCATAAAGCGGCATACTCTGATTCATTATTCGATTCAATATTGGTTAGACTTGCGTTCTTTTTAATACGATAGGTTATACCGTTTTGAGAGAAATGAATAATAATACCTTGACCACTTGTTCCCGTCTCTGACTTGAAACCTCCATCAAAATAAATGGAAATATCTTTTGGTTCTTCTTTTTTCACTTGTGTTAATTTAGTCAGTTCTTTCTTCGTCCACGTTACACCTTTTGTATCGATAAAGACTATTTCTGATAATCTTCCAGTCTTCTCCATATCAGTTGCCGTAAAAAGTGCTTCTGTTAACGACATAGGATCAGAAACAAATCGAACCTTAAATGGTGATTTTGGGTGCTTATACATATACTCTATTGAGAAGTTCATAGTAATCTCCTTTTTGTTTTTGATAAAGTCCTTTATAATACGAATATATTCATATAGAGGAGAGACAGAATTGATAGAAGTATACATCGATGGTGCAAGTGCAGGTGATCCTGGACTTTCAGGAGCTGGCGTATATGTGAAAGTTGGAAACGGAACTACGCATTCGTATCGTTTTCCGATCGGCACGATGAGTAACCATGAAGCGGAATTTAGAGCACTTATTCATGGGTTGGAATTATGTATTGAAAATAATTGGAATATCGTATCGTTCCGTACAGATTCACAAGCTGTTGAAAGCGCTGTGGATAAAAGATATGCCAAAGATAAGCGATACACAAAACTTTTAGAAGAAGCTCTTCATCTTTCCGAGCAACTTGATCTATTTTTCATTAAGTGGATTCCTTCAAAACAGAATAAGATTGCAGATGAACTTGCACGACAAGCGATTCAATTAAACAAGAGACCTTCTGATGCTTAAGAAGACTTGGTTTGCTGACTTCAATTTACTTCTTGTAGCCTTGATCTGGGGTTCAACTTTCGTAATCGTCCAAAAAGCAATCGCGTTTTTAGAACCTTATTCATTTAACAGCGTGCGTTTTTCCATTGCCGCTATAACATTATTGCTAATTATCTTCTTGTTTAATCGTTCGTCACTCAGTCATTTTACAGACAGAAGTATATGGATCAGCGGTATCACACTTGGCTTTTGGCTATTTTTAGGGTACGGATTTCAGACCGTCGGATTGTTATATACCACGTCTTCGAAAGCTGGGTTTATAACAGGATTAAGTGTTGTCTTGGTACCTTTGTTCAGCTATTTATTGTTAAAAAACAAACTGAATTGGCAAGTAGGGATTAGCTCTCTATTAGCTGTACTCGGTTTATATTTATTAACGATCCACAAAAGCCTCTCGTTGAACACTGGCGATGGTTATGTACTATTATGTGCTATTTCATTTGCTCTTCATATCGTGTTCACAGGAAAGTTTGCTTCATCATACAACGCTATTTGTCTAACTATTATCCAACTTGTGACCGTTGCTGTATTTAGTTTTATAACTGCAATCATGATAGAAGATTGGCAGCAGATGTTCTCAGCACGGTTGGTTCTGCAGACGGAAGTGTTCAGTGCTCTACTAATCACCTCATTCTTTGCAACTGCTCTAGCTTTTTTGGCTCAAACACACTTTCAATCGTTTACAACGCCTGCTAGAGTCGCTTTGATTTTTGCGATGGAACCTGTTTTTGCGGCACTCACTGCTTACATTATGCTCCACGAACGACTTGGTTCAAAATCATTATTTGGTTGCGGGTTGATTTTACTTGGTATGATTTTATCTGAAATACGGTTCAATAAGAATTTCATAAAACGCAAACAAAAAGAGTGGGATCTTACTTAACCCACTCTTATTTGAATCTCTAATTCTTCTAAAGCGCTTCGGACAATCTGCTTGTTTAAAATATATCGACATTCTTCTAGATCTCTGTCAATCACATCAGGAACATCTGTAAAAATCGTACATAGATCTTTACTTAGAACAGCCATCTCCCGTCCTGCTTCAAGTTTTTTCAAATACCTTTTGTATCTAGGATCTAGATTCTCAAAATTTTCATAGATGGATTCTACTGCACCATATTGCTGTATGAGCGGAAGTGCGGCTTTATCACCAACTCCCGCTACTCCAGGAATATTATCACTCTTATCACCTAATAGTGCTTTCACATCAATCCACTGAGCAGGCGTAATTCCATACTCTTCCTGAAAGTGATCTAACGTATACTTTAACTCGTCTCTTTTTACTGTAATAAGCTGTGAAGTCTTCTCACAAAGAAGCTGCAAAAGATCTCGGTCGTTGCTGTAGATGATACACTCTCCGTCGCGTTCATTTCGCCAGCGATGTGCGAGTGTTCCGATAATATCATCCGCTTCATATCTAGGAATCGTAAGTTGTGTAATTCCGATGTTATCAAAAAGTTGAACGAGCGTCTCAAATTGCTGGATAAGCGGTTCAGGCAACTCGTTTCTTGTACCCTTGTAATCAGCAAATTTTTCTCTTCTGAGTGTTTCATCACGTTTAACATCCCAAGCAACTACAATATGAGATGGCTCATGATCACGAACGAGCATAAGCAGTTTCTGAATGGTTACTCGAATCGCATTCGTAAACTGACCCTTAGAATTTCTAGGCAGATCATGCATTTCTTTTCCATAAGCTGTTGCAAAATAACATCTGCTCAGCAGATTAAATCCATCGATTAAAAGTAATACTTCTTTCTTTTCCATCTTCTTTTTATCCCCCGGTAGTAATATGTTATGAAAAAAGCGCATTTTACATGTGATGTAAAATGCGCTTGTTGTCGTTTAAGTAAAATCCGCTCTGCCGTGACTTTATATGCCTTTGGAACCTGATCTCTCAGGTGGGTATCCGCAGCTGCCGTTACAGCCTTCCAAGTCGAATGCAAGGCTTGACTGTCTGACAGATCATATTGGATTCCCATCATTAGCACATAGGTTAAAGACATGGAAAAGCCACGAACATCGCAGAATTTTATTATACTACCAGTTTCTTAAGATGTAAAATCATTTTGTTTTCTTGCCGTGATGCATCTTTTCAACTTCCATCTCTGCATATGATGCAAATTCAGTTTGGTTTTCTGCACCATTTTCTTTCACGTTGTTATTGCGTTGTGCATTAGCGTTAGCTTTTTTCTGTTTACCCATAATATATCCCTCCTTTTTCTTACTATGGCTAAAGTAATTAAAAATATAACTTACATAATTTTTCCTAGAAGGGGTTAACTTAAGATTAAAAAGGAGGGTTTCTTAAAAATGGCAAATCCTTATTTATGTCCAAACTGCAAGACGAACAGAACGCGTTTTAACGTGATCGAACAAAATCCTGTAGGTGTTAAGCTAGATCCATCCACTGGAGATGTTGTTCAGCAATATGAAGACGGTGAGTTAGATATGTTTCATCTTCCGTACAAGGGATCAGAACGATTGATTCAGTGCGGCGCATGTGGAATTGTAGGAGAAGAAGAGATGTATATTAAACGTGCTCAAAGTAATCCAAGAGCATAGAAAAAAGACTGCCGTTCAATATTTCGGCAGTCTTTTTTCTAGTTCTAATTTACTGATGGAAGTTTTAAAGGAACCACCACTTTTTCCTTAAGAGGGTATACTTGTGTTAATTTTGAGAATGTAATGGTGATGTTATCCTTTGGCAGTCCTTCATGAAAAAATAATAAAAAACCAGACTGTTCACTGTCGTATGTTTGCATCACATCGAAATTTTGTAGAGTTTCTCCTGATGAATTCTTAATCGTGACGAGATTATTCATAAAACGTTCTTCGTTTTGGGTCCTATTCTCATTATAGTTGGGTTGAAAATAAAGATATTCGTCGTGTCCTACATTCTCTACTTTGCTTTCTATAGAAAACCGAATTCCTTTTTCGTTATTGGAAACATCATTTTCAATTCCTCTGTAAACCACTTTAAAATCAGTGTCGTCAGCGATCACTTCATTTTTCTTAATATCTTTTTCAGGATTGCTTGCAAACTGCTCTAGATCTTGTTTAGATACCGAAAATGCGTACGATTTATCCGTTCTATGAATAGAGTGTGTAAACGACAACTTCAAAGGATCTGATTTGTTCATATTAAGAAGTTCATCTAGAGCTGAATACGTTTCCATATAGTAATCTGAATCCTCATTTTCTGTGATATCTGTATGTAACGTGTAATTACTCTGTCCATTTTCAATGGTTCCAAATAGAGAAACAAGATTCTTATCAATCTTTGAATTCAACTTGATTCTAGATCCCATTTGATAGACTTCGAACTTCTCTAAATGAATCTTTTTATCATTGAAAAGCACTAAGGATTTGTCAATCGTCGCTGTAGCAAGAACAGGCGGTGCTTCAAAAACATTATGAGGCTTAACTGTAAAAGTTAAGTTATCGATTTTCGTCTTTCCTTTGTTCGAAGTGAATGTTGGGTTAAGTAGCTTAACTTTTTCACTGCTAAAGACTTCTTTCCACGCTTCATCCGTTTCAATGTTATCGTATTGGATATGTATCATCATGGACCGGTATAATTTATGTTTGTGGACAACACCACCGATGGACCCTTCTCCTTCATAGATATCTATAGGAAAATGAAAAGTTTTTCCCTTCTTAGATGTAATCTCTACCTGATTGAACGACATTCGAGGAATATCCCCCTCTACTTTATCTCGTTCTACAAGGTCTACACTATAAAGAATGTACAGCTGCTGCCCGAAATTATATGTTCTCTCGACTTGAAACTTTCGCTGATTATTTGCTAACGGTATAGAAATCTGACTGTTTTTTAATAACTTAAAGCGATCAGCAAACTTAAGATCGCTGAATTTTGATTTCTCCATATCCATTAATTCTTCCCAGTCTTTCATCAAAACAAAATTTTCATCGTTAACTTTCCACGTCGGCTCAGCGCTTTTTTCAAATTGCGTGTATATTACAAATCCAACTAACAACAAAATTCCAATGATAATCTTATTTCGCTTTGTGCCCAAAGTAACATAACTCCTTTACCACATTCATCGTTTGATCAGTTCATGATCTTGATGTTCTTATACTTAATGTCCACCGGTTTTTTAAGTGGCTTTATATAAGAGAGATTTGATAAAGTGATCGTCAAGTCACTCTGAGGAATTAAGATTGGTTTCATCTCACCTTTTTCCATCTCTTCTTTGTTATAAAACGTTATATAGTAGGTGGCTTTATTTTCTTCTTCTGAACTATGTACTTCAAAGTTATTGATTCTCGTTTTCTTCTCATCTGAGATTGAGATGATATTGTTTTTATACACCCTTTCATAATCGTCAGGTACGGCTTTATCATTATAATAATGTTCAGGATCCAATCCCAGAAGGTTTAGTTGTTGATTAGAGTCCGTTATTATGCTCAACTTAATTCTGGGGCTCCCTTCAAACATAGTCATCCCTTCATAGCGAATTATCGTATCACGCATATTAAAAATTTCTTGGTTCTTTACAACTGGCTGATCTGTATTCGATAAAAACGTTTGGATATCATTTTTTGGAATTGTCCATGAGAAAGAACGAGAATCTTTATGCACAGAATTAGTAAACGTTATATTATTTTCTTTTACCTTATTAACATCGCCATACATATCAAAAAGGGGAATATAATATCCTTTTTGATTCGTACCTAAAATCCCATATGTCAAAGGTTGGTCTTGTAATTTATTGTCTTTGCTAGCAAATCCGATTAAACTATCATCATTAGGGATTTCTATGCTAAGTCTTTGTTCATAAAGTAGGGCATCAATGGATTTGATTTTTACTTTTTTGTTATCTCCATATGTAAACGTTTGATCGATCGGCTCACTTTTCAATACTTTTGTATATGGATCTTCTGAAGGCACCTTCAACGCAATATCCTCAATCGAGTCTACCCCATTGTTTTTAGAAGAGATCGTAAGGTCCTTTAGCCGAACGACATTAGCTTTTGATACAATTGACCAATCGTTCTCTGAAGAATCGAACATACTGGGCATCAACATCATGGAACGGTATAAACGATGCTTATAAACAAATCCTTCGTCCCTTGTACCTGGCTGACCCATCTCTTCACCAGCCTTGAGGACGAGCTCCTTACCTTCTTTTGTTTGAAACAGCATGTTTTTAACAGAGAGCCGCGGAATATGATACTCATCCTTATCTCTCTCTTTTACATCCACACTGTATACTAGATACATGCGACCATGCATGTTCCAAATCTTTTCGATCTTTAACGTTCGATACGATTCTTTTAGCGTCACTGTCTTACTTACGTCTTTAAGAAAACCGTATTTATCTATCATCTCTAATTCATTGAACTTGATGTATTCTCTTTTCATTCCATCTTTGAATGAGTTCACGACCGAAAATTGTTCCTTATTTACTGTCCAAGTTGGTTCAGCACTTTTTTCGTACTGTGTATAAACAACGAATCCTCCAATTAAGACAGAACCAATCATCAATTTTTTTATGATTTGCAAATCGTACAGCCCCTTTAGTATCTATACCATCATATTAGCATAATTTTCCGAATCTTCATTCTGTTAATATCCATTAATTTGAAAAAAGCTTGAAATAATAAAGTAACCTCGTCTAAAAAAGACGAGGTTACAATCCGTATTTATGACGATACCATTTCACTTACTTTCGCGAGCTGTTTCTCAATCACGTTCAAACCTTTAAGAAGCTGTTCATCAGAGATTACGAGTGGAGAGAGAATACGGATAACGTTACTGTAAAGGCCAGCCCCCATAATGGCGACACCATTTTGGTTACAAAGTGCAATGATTTTTTTAGCTCGATCAGGATCTGGTGTTTTCGTATCTTTATCTTTCACGATCTCGAGCGCACACATGGCTCCTATACCTCTGACATCACCGATAAATTCGTATTGATCTCTCCATTTTGAAAAGGTATTGGTGATTATTTCACCAATCTGATTTGCTCTTGTTAACAACCCTTCTTCTTCAATCATTGAGATGACCTCAATTGCCGCAACACAACCTAACGGACTTCCTCCATAGGTACCTCCGATCTCACCTGGCGCTGGTGCATCCATGATTTCTGCTCTGCCTGTTACAGCTGAGATTGGCAGGCCGGCCGCTATCGATTTTGACAGGGTCATGAGATCTGGAACAACTTCAAAATGTTCCATCGCAAACATTTTTCCTGTACGGCCAAAGCCAGTCTGTATCTCATCAGCGATTAACAGGATATTGTATTTATCACAAATCTCGCGAAGACCTTTAACGAACGTTTTAGAAGGGATAACGAATCCTCCCTCACCTTGAACGGGTTCAAAGATGATCGCTGCAATTTCCTCAGGTGGAACCTCTCCTAAGAAGAAGTCTTCAAATTTCTTCAAGATCGCTTTATCGGTTTCCTCAACATTACGATCCTCTCGGTAATAATAAGGATATGGCATCTTATACGTTTCTGGCGCAAATGGTCCAAACTCAAACTTGTATGGTTTTACTTTGCTTGTTAAAGACATAGCGAGCAACGTCCTGCCGTGAAATCCTCTTTCAAATGAGATGATGGCTTTTCTGCCGGTAAATTTTCTAGCGATTTTAACCGCGTTTTCTACAGCTTCTGCACCACTGTTCAAAAAGAACGTTTTTTTATGATGGTCTCCTGGTGTGATTTCGTTTAGTTTTTCTGCTAGCTGAACGTAAGGTTCGTACATCATCACGTGAAAACATGGATGGATGTATTTTTCTATTTGTTTTTTTAATGCATTCACTACTCTAGGCGGACAATGACCAACGTTTAACGTTCCGATCGCACCAGCAAAATCAATATATTCGTTTCCGTCAACATCAACCATCGTACTTCCACTAGCATGATCCACAAAATTTAAGACCGTATTAAAAGGGCCTCTTGGGACGTTTAATTCTTTTCTTTTTAATAACTCTTCTGATTTCTTCATCCATTCTCGCCTCCACACCAGTCATAGATCGTTAAAGCTATTATTTCAGCAGCTTTCATGATCTTTGTAATTTCAATATATTCGTTCGGATAATGTGCGACCCCTGTAACTCCTGGACCGAATACGATTGCCGGAGTATCGCCGACATGAGATAACAAGCCACCATCCGTTCCCCATGGAGACGCTTCGATGATGGGTTGATTTCCAACTACATCTTCAAAATTCTTGGAGAGTATGTTCATGAGTGGATGTTGAGTTTCAATCAATCCTGGCAGCCACTGTGCCCCAAACCATTCTACAGAGATCTTATGCTCTTCTAGCCACGGATCAGAAAGATTGGATAGATAGCTCTGAAGTTCGTTTTTTACTTCTTCCAATGTTTCATTAGGAGCAACGCCAATCCTTCCTTCAACTTCAACTGTATCTGGAACGGATGATGGCCAGTTACCTCCTGAGATCTTCCCTACATTGATCGGGACGGGAATAGGAATATCCTTGTATAGAGGATCTGTCACTCTATCATTTCTGATGATTTCCAATTGTTTAATAGCATCTAGTACGACTACCGCTTTTTCGATAGCACTAACTCCTTCATAACGAGTTCCGCCGTGTGCCGCTTTTCCTTTTATGGTTAGCCGGAACCACATAGAACCTTGCTGAGCAGGAAAGATCTTCATATTCGTAGGTTCAGGAATAATAGCCGCATCTGCTTTGTACCCACGTAGAACCGCAGCGAGTGTTCCTGCTCCTCCGCTCTCTTCTTCTATTACACTATGAAAGAATAAATCGCCTTGTAATTGAACACCAGTTTCCTTAAGTGCTTGAATGGCTAGTAATAGGGAGAGGTTTCCACCTTTCATATCTGTTGATCCTCTGCCGTAAAGTTTCCCATCTATTATTTTTCCACTATAAGGATGGTCGTTCCATTGGTTGGGATCACCTGCTGGGACGACATCAACATGACCGTTTAGAACGAGTGAACGGCCGGTTCCTTTTCCCCGCCATATCCCAACAACATTAGGACTTGTACTGAAATCTGTCCGGCTCGCACAAAAATTAGGATGTTTCGCTAACTCTTCACCATCCGGATACCACATATCAACCTCGAGTCCAATTTCCTCGAGTTTTTTGGCTATCAATTTTTGTACGCCTGTTTCATTTCCAGTCGTGCTCGCTTCTTGAACCGTTTTTTGTAAAAAATGAACGGCGTTTTCTTGCTCGTTCATCAACCAGTTTGAGAGTTTTTCTTTAACTAACATGTTTTACCTCCCTTACTTTTCATTGGAAAACAGAAATATGTTCATCTACAACGATAGAAGCACCTGTTGTTTGAATAACATCCTCTACCGTATAAGGACTCATGATCTCACGAAGGAATAGCTTTCCACCTTCACAATGAAAAACTGCTTTTTCTGTAATTATCATGTCTGCGCCTTCCTTTACAGTAAGAGGAAGAGAACAGTTTCTCACAATCTTAGGATTTCCGTACTTATCGGTGTGGTTCATTAAAATGATAACTTTCTTTGCTTTTTGGGCAAGATCGATCGCTCCACCCATTCCAGGAACCCGCTTTCCTGGTACGATCCAATTAGCTATATCACCACGTTCACTCACTTCTAGTGCTCCGAGTATCGTTACATCAAGCAATCCTTTTCTAATGATTCCAAACGCAGTAGCGCTATCAAAATAAGAGGCGCCTGGCTGAATGGAAACTGGATATCCACCTGCATTGGATAAATTACCATCCTCGCTGCCAGCTTGTGGTGACCCACCCATACCTAAAATACCGTTCTCCGTGTGCAGCATAATATGTAGGTCGTCTTCAATATAATCTGCAACGAGAGTGGGAATACCGATGCCAAGATTAACGATCATTCCATTACTTATTTCGAGGGCTGCCCTTCTTGCGATCCTGTGCCTTGTTTCAACTCCCAGACCCATTTCCAGTCCACTCCTTTACTCTGAATAATATGGTCAATAAAGACACCTGGCGTAACGATCTCTTCCGGGTCAAGAGAGCCTACCGGCACGATCTCTTCTACTTCTGCGATCGTTATCTGTCCTGCAGTAGCCACGAGTGGATTCGTATTTCTAGCACTCTTATCATAGATAAGGTTTCCATACCGATCTGCTTTTTTAGCATATACGATCGCCACATCAGCCGTTAGAGCGGGTTCGATCATATATTCTTTGTTTTTCACGATGACTTTCTCTTTGTTCGCTTCAACAACCGTTCCTAGACCAACATCGACTAATATACCGCCAAGCCCCATACCACCAGCTCGTATTTTTTCAGCGAGAGTGCCCTGCGGAACAAATTCCACTTCTAACATACCTTCTTGCATTTGTTTACCCGCTTCAGGATTTGAGCCTATATGAGAGGCGATTAATCTCTTCACCCTTTTTTCCGTGATCAGCTTACCGGGTCCAATCCAAGGGAAACCCGTATCATTACTAATAAGAAAAATATCGTTAATATTCTTTTCTAGTATCAGATTAACAAGTGTTGGAGGAGCACCTACTCCTCCAAAACCGCCGACCATCAGTGACATGCCATTATGAAAATAGGCAGAAGCACTTTCAAGTGTAATTTGTTTATCTACACCTTTGGCCATTCACAACACCTCTTTCAACTGGTCGCTTCAGTAATATATAAACCTTCTGTAATAAGCTCTTTGGTCAGTTCACCGATGGATAGATCTAGGATATCCATAATATCTGTGATCTGTTCCTTCGTAACGTTCAATGGTGGGGAGATTAAGATAGAGTCTCCTGAAAACCCAGTTACTCCCCCTACTGCCGGGTAAACGAGGAGTCCGTTGTCAAAACAGATGGATAACAACCGGTCTGTAACTTTTGAAGTGATCTCAAAAGGTTCTCTTGTGATCGGATCCTTAACAAATTCCATGCCACATAATAAACCCTTGCCTCTTACATCACCAATTAACGGATACTTCCACTGAAGACGCTGCAGATGATTCATCAGATACTGGCCCATAGCTTCGGCATTTTCCTGGAGTTTATTTCTTTCCATGTAATCGATAACAGCAAGGCAAACCGCAGCTGATTGTGGATTTGCGCTAAACGTGTGTCCGCTCATAATAACTTTGCTTCCCGATTCGATGACGTTCATAATCCGATCTGACACGATGGTTGCCGCCATCGGTGTATAGCCTGCACTCATGCCTTTACCTATCGCAATAATGTCAGGAGTTACATTCCAATGATCCATTGCGAACATTTTTCCTGTACGGCCCATACCTGTCATCACTTCATCTGCTATAAATAAAATATTATATTTATCACAGATCTCTCTTACCTTTCCAAAGTATTCGTCTGGTGGTACTATAGCTCCTCCTGAAGCACCGATGATAGGTTCTGCTATAAATGCAGCGATTTGATCTGGCCCTATCGCTTGAATAGAAGCCTCTAAGTCATCTGCACACTTTACACCGCAACCAGGGTATGTCTCTTTTAATGGGCACTGATAACAATAAGGTGGGTGAGCAGCAGGAAAATCTTCAAGTAATGAGGTGAACCGTTGTCGCCTTAACTTATGACCGGACATTGACAATGCGCCTAATGTGATTCCATGATAACTGGTCCATCGGGAAATGACTTTTGTTTTCGTCATGTTTCCTTGTTCTTGAAAATACTGAATAGCAACCTTAAGTGCTGTCTCGGTTGCTTCTGATCCACTATTTACAAAGAACACCGAATTTAAATCTCCTGGAGCATAATGTGCTATTTTTTCTGCTAGATGCTCAGCTGCATCACTCGTAAACTGCGAACGGTACACGAATGATACATGATTTGCTTGATTCCACATCGCTTCTGCAACTTCATGAACACCGTGACCGATATTACATGTGATCGCACCTGACGACCCATCAATATATTGTTTACCATTTTTATCGTATAAATAGATTCCTTTACCATGACTGATAACAGCATATTCGCTTCCTAGAACCGGTTTGATGAGATGTGATTTTCTCATAAAAAAGGCTCCTTCCTCATGAAGGTTAAAAGGAAATATCTTTATTTATAGCTATTTTCACTGTCTCTCTCAGAAAGTTTAGCAAGCAGCTTTTAAATATTAATTTTATTGAGAACGCTCTTTTCTAAAAGATTGTTGCTTTTAACTCCTTGTCACCTTTGACAGTTGATTGGAGTGGAAGGTGCGAGACTCCTACGGGACAGGCGGGCAGGTGAGACACTTAAATGTGAAACATTCGAATGTGGCTCACCGCCTGCTCCGTGGAAAGCGAGCAGCCTGAAACGGAAAGCAACACTTCCAATAGCAACAAAGTTTGCGAAAACAACCATATAAAAAAGATATTTCCTTACTCTACTGATGTTACAACTTAAAATAATTTTTCTTTAAAAACCTCGGTATGCTCATTAATTCTGTATAGGAAATAGTAGAATCTATCTTCTTTGTATCTATTAACATGAGTTGATCTTCAATCTCATCTACAATATGATCTTCTTGATACTCCATACCGCAAGAAGAACAGGATACAGAAGGGATTACTGTTATTTGAACCGCTCTTGAACCATCCGGCAGTTCCCAATACCCTGTCAATCCTGCCTGCTCTGCTTCTTCACTCTCACACCATAAGCACTTCATGTGATCCTCCTCTCTATGCATTTCTTTGTTCTTCAGGAGTCGCTGAAATTCCTTCGTCTTTTGTTTGCTCAAACTTATATTTTTTCTCTTTCAATTCATCACGTTTATCACGTTTGTCTTTTAATGAACTATGCTCAGGATTCGTATCATAATCTTCTCTTCTTTCAAGGCGTTTTAATCCTTTTGGTACAAGGTTGAACGCTTCATCGCTCATGAGTGCTGAAACACCGATCGCTGGTTTGATATGATCTGTTCCCATCACTTCATTGAAATAAGCATCCGCTCTACCAGCTTGATAGTTTTGAGGCTCGGGATAAGAAGTAATAACTCCCTCAAAGTTACGAAGCACTACCTTTTCTGGTGATTGAGATATAAGATAATTTGGCTGTACAGCTATCTTCCCTCCGCCTCCAGGTGCATCTACCACAAACGTTGGAACAGCATAACCAGACGTATGACCGCGTAAACCTTCAATAATCTCCAAACCTTTTGAAACAGGTGCCCGGAAATGTCCGATACCCTCAGATAGATCACATTGGTAGATATAATATGGTCTTACTCTAATTTTCACTAAATCATGCATCAGCTTTTTCATAATTGGGACACTATCATTGATTCCTGCAAGAATAACAGATTGATTACCTACCGGAACCCCGGCATTCGCTAGCATCTCACACGCTTTTTTAGATTCTTCTGTAATCTCGATCGAAGTGTTGAAATGCGTGTTCAACCAAACTGGGTGATATTTTTTTAAAATATTGCATAGGTTTTCTGTAATTCTTTGCGGGAAAACGACTGGAGCACGTGTTCCAATCCGAATGATCTCAAGATGAGGTATCTCTCTTAAGTTCTTTAATATATATTCTAAGATGTTGTCATTAATTAATAACCCGTCACCGCCTGAGATCAAACAATCCCTAACTTGTGGATTGTTTCGAATATAATTAATGGCTGCATCCAATTGTTTCTTTGGTACACCCATACCGATCTGCCCAGAAAAACGTCTTCTCGTACAATAACGGCAATACATGGAGCACTGATTCGTTACAAGAAAAAGAACACGATCTGGATAGCGATGCGTTAGCCCTGGAACAGGAGAATCTTCATCTTCGTGTAAAGGGTCTTCTAAGTCGTATTTCGTTTTTAAGATTTCCTTACCAATCGGAACGGACTGCATGCGAATCGGACATCTAGGATCATCTTGATCCATGAGCCATGCATAATAAGGTGTAATGTTTAACGGTATCGTCATCGTGGAAATTTTAACGCCTTCTTCTTCTTCAGGTGTCAAGTTAATGATGCTTTTAAGATCCTTTAAATTTCTGATGGTGTTAGTAAGCTGCCACAGCCAATCATTCCATTGCTCTTCTGTGACATCTTTCCATAATTCAAATTCACTCCAATGTTTCTTTGGTTTGAACAATCCATTCACTACAGGCATTCTAATGACCTCCTTTATTTCTACACTGTTTATTCATGCAAGAAACGTGCCAAATTGCAGAAATTTCAGAATATAACGATTTATACTATAGTTTATGCATGCTTCATACAATGTGGGCCTTAAATGGATAGGAATAAAACAAAAATGAACTGCCGAAAATCCGGCAGTTCATTTTTGTTTTATTTTATATTGCAGGGTTTGCCTAGGTACTCCTAAAATTTTTGCAGCTTGAAGAATATTACCAGAAGTATGTTGCAATGCCATCTCAATGATTTGTTTTTCATAAACTCCTAGTGCCTGTCTCAATGAAGGTATGTTTGATAATTCTTTTTTAACTGTAGGTCCATTCTCATCATAATTTGTTATATGTTTTGGAAGTAAGGAAGAATCAATCAAAGAATAATCTTCTGCAAAATTCATACAGTGCTCGATCGCATGCTTGAGTTCTCGGACATTGCCTGGCCAGGAATAATGGTGTATGAACGATTCAGCTTCTGAAGTAAATCCTCGTACCTTTTTTCCAAATGTATGATTAAAATAGTCTACAAAATGTTTAACTAAAAATGCAATATCCCTTTTTCTTTCCCTCAGCGGTGGTAGTTCAAAATAAACTACATTTAATCGATAAAAAAGATCTCTTCGCAACTTTCCTGTTTCCATACACACATCTGGCCGTTCGTTTAAAGCAGAAATGATCCTAACATCAACACTTCTTGAAACATGACTTCCTATGCGTTCTACAACACCTTCTTGAACGACTCTTAATAGTTTCGCTTGCAGTTCAACAGGCATCGAATTAAGTTCATCTAAAAAAAGTGTGCCTCCATCTGCTAATTCGAACACTCCTGGCCGATCGATGGCACCAGTAAAACTGCCTTTTGTTGTTCCGAATAATATCCCTTCAAGTAGTGGTCCCGGAATCGCGGCACAGTTTTGAACGACGAACGGATTTGAAGCACGTCTAGAAGAATTGTGTATCGCTTGAACAAACATCTCTTTACCTGTTCCCGTTTCTCCATATAACATGATAGGCGAGTTGGTTTGAGAAGCTTGGTTACATTGGCATTTAATCTCTTTTAGTTCGGAATCATCCGTGATAATATCAGTGAAGTGATAAGCAGCAAAAGGTTGTTCCTTATTTGTTTTTTTCTTAACTTTCATCTTTTTTTGCAGATCGATCAATTGTTCAGAAAGAACTTTAATTTTTGAAAAATCCTTCGCTACTTCTACAGCCCCGATCAGTTCTTCATTCAACCAAATTGGCAGCGTAGAATTCACCGTGTCGATCTGTTTACCTTTGCGATTCGTGTAGGATTGATGTTCATTATAGATGGGTTTACCTGTTTCAATTACCTTCAAAAGCGTGCTTGTTTCCTTTGTTAGAGAGGGAAACGCATCAAGTACATGATGATGATGAACTTCATCTGTTGTTAATCCATCTAATGATGCCGCCACTGAATTATAAAAAATCGTAATTCCATCTGCATCCACAACATGGATTCCTTCATCAATCGCCTTTAAAATGGCATTTAGCGTTTCTGCTGTTTCTAATGATTTAGATATCAAAAAGATCACCACCTAGAGTGCTTAATTTTTGTCACCTTATGCCTAAATTTCGGCACTCATCTCGATAAATCCTTTACCCAAATGTTCATATCCTCGTATTTGTCAAAAATCTTACAGTTGTTTGCTAGTCTCCCTTTATATTGATAACCTTTTTGATGAAAGACAGCATTCATTCCAAAGGAAAGCGCTCTAGCAATTGAATAGGAACAATAGATATTTCTTTGAAACAACTCTTTTTCAAGCTGATCGATCAGATGCTTCATAAGACCAAACTTACGGTGCTCTGGAATTGTCGCACAATCCGTGATCTCGGCGTTATTATAAGTTGCATTAACGTCGGCAGAGGCTGCACTAACGATTCTTTCTTCATGCTCAATGACACAGAATAGAGTCCCTGATTCAATCATCTTCCGCACATATTCCGCATCGTTCATAGGTGTCGGATACAATTGAAATACGTCACCATAAAGAACTGCAAGCGACTTTGCATCCTTAATGTCAGCCATCCTTAACAAATAATTGCTCTGTAAAGGGAGATTTTTTGACCCTGTTGGTATCTTTATGACATCGCTTAAAATGCGATCTTCGTCCATCCAGTACTCACTGTTTCTTCTTTCATTTTTAAAATATTTGCACATTGCGAATGCTGACCCACCATTAAAGTACCCTTTAAACTCTCCTTCGTTCACATAGCCAAGCTCTTGCCAACAAGAGAGGTCATCTACTTTAGATTTTATTATGATTTTGTGAAAACTATTTTTCTTCGCTTCTTCTTCTAGCCATTCTGCAAAGAGAGTTACGTTACCTCGATAATCATCTGCTCTTAAGCGTTCGCTGTAATAATCAAAACATGTATCTGCTATAAAGTGAGTCTTATTGATTTTTTTATTTTCGTAATATGTAGTCTGCATGGTTTCGCCTCCTATAACTTCCTGTTTCCTAATTTCCATAATATATGCTTAAAATCCTGCACAAAAACCACCCTCTATTTAGGGTGGTTAAGTTCAAAGGCTGTTAAATTAAATCACAAAGCTCTATGTGGAAGTCTCCAATTAAGTTTTAGTGACAACATTCTAAACACAACTAAAGAAACAAAAAGGATCATATATTCCACTGTACTGTTCACTATGTTAAGGCCAACGACTAAACCACCTAATAAAGCCCATACTGCATAGATCTCTTCACGCAATACCACTGGCTTTCGACCAGCTAACACGTCACGGATCATTCCACCGCCAATACCTGTTAAGATTGCAGCAACGATAACTGCACTTATAGGATGATTCATGCTTGAAGCAGCGATCGCACCTTGAATCGCAAATGCTGAAAGGCCGATGGCATCAAAAAAGTGAAGGCTCCTCTTCGAAAATTGAATCATGCCCTCTGGCATAAAGAATACGATCCCCATTGATGCAAGTGCTGATTTTAAAAGGAGTCCTTGCTCCCAAATCGTATCTACAGGGAGACCGATCAACACATTACGCAATATTCCTCCGCCAAATGCCGTGACGAGCCCTAAAATAAAGACACCTAAAATATCATAATCTTCTTCCATTGCAACTAATGCACCTGAAATGGCAAATGCAATCGTTCCAATGATGTTTAATAAATCCCAAGTCAAACCCTTTCTTCCTCTCCAATCAATATGCTCCGTATTGAATCTTATAAGGTTCTAGGCATACTTGGCAAGCATTATTTACTTAAACTTCTCAAAACATCTATCGTGCTGATGGGGACAGAGCAGCTTCCAAGATCTCCATGAAAAACTTCTCCGTTACGGAATCCATGAAAATCACTACCTGCCGTTTTTATTAAGGAGTGTTCATCTGCTAATTCTTCATAAAAAGCCACCTGATTCCTCGAATGGTCAGGGTGATTATACTCAAGTCCAATCAAACCATTCTCACTTAAGATTGAGATGAGTTCATCTACTCCATAAATGCCCGGATGAGCTAGTACAGGTACTCCCTTGGCTTTCTTGATCAATTGAATCGCTTCTATTGGAGAGATTCGTTCTGTTGAAGCGTAAGCAGCTTTTCCTTTACCTAAATATTTTTCAAAAGCTTCAGGTAGTGAATTTACGATTCCTTTTTCCATTAAAATCTCTGCAATGTGCCCTCTTCCTACATTTCCTTTGCCATGTCTTTTCGCTTCTAACTCAGATTCCATTACAGGGATTCCAAGGTGGTTCAAATTTTCAAGGATCATCTTATTTCTTTTATCTCTGACTGAAGTAAGGCTACTTAATGCATTTAAAAAGATTTCATCTTCATAATCTATAAAATAGCCTAAAACATGGATATCTTGACCTTTGTATAAAGTACTTATCTCGATACCTGGAATACAAGAAAAACCTTCATGCTTTTTAGCTTCTAGCATCGCTTCATGAATCCCATTGACTGTATCATGATCTGTGATCGCAATCGCGCCTAGACCTTTTTCAACCGCTCGCCTAATGTTCTGAGCAGGAGTAAAGGTACCGTCAGATGCTGTGGTATGGGTATGTAAATCGCACTGTTTCATATTTTTGTCTCCTAACAACGTCTTAAATTACGGTACATGAAATTTTATTTAGAAGCTTCGTTTATAATTGGGTTTTCATCATAACTAATCCAATCACTCCAGCTGCCAGCATAAAGGGCTTTATTCATGATTCCTGCTTCATCCATCGCTAGTATATTGACACAGGCTGTTACACCAGAACCGCAATATACAACAACAGTTTTCTTTTCATTCATTGCACTATACTTCATTTCAAGTTCTTGTGGGCTTTTCCATCTACCTGGCTGTTTTATATGACTTTCCCAAGGTATGTTTATGGCACTTGGTATATGTCCTGCCTTATGGTCGATAGGCTCAATCTCTCCTTTATATCGTTTGGGCTCTCTTGCATCTATGATAAGAGTATTCTTATTGTTCATTTCACGTAATACGTCATCTTTCTTCATTAACATTTCATCTCTTACTTTTGGAGTAAAATGGGCAGGAGTTTGAATAGGCATTTTTCTTGAGATGACATATCCTTTTTCTTTATAGTGTGTATAGCCGCTTTGCATGACATAAACGTTATCATGTCCCAAGTATTTCAAGATCCACCAAAGTCTTGCAGCCATACTGCCTGATTGATCATCATAGGCGACGACAATTTTTTCTTGGTCAATACCGCAACGGCTAAAAAATTGTGATAGTATGTTTACGGAAGGTAATGGATGACGACCACCATGGGTTGAAACTGTGCTTGAGAGATGTTGCTCAAGATCAGCATAAATGGCACCTTCGATGTGATCGTTCTTATACAGTTCATATCCCTTCGAGGGTTCAGCTAGTGAGAATCTGCAATCAAAGATCACGATATCAGCACTGTTCACTTTTTGGTTCACCCATTCAGGACTTACGAAATTCGACATATTTGACCTCCTGTTTATGAAGTAGTTCGTTATTTTAACTGCATCTAGGGAAAGCTGTAACTATTAGAAAAGATAGAAAGAAGTGACGTACAGATGATACATAGTATTCCTAACGCATCCATCGTTTTGTTTGGAGCGACTGGTGACCTAGCTCACAGAAAACTCTTCCCCGCTCTTTATCAATTGTATCAAAAGGGACATATGAAAGAGAACTTTTCTGTTGTAGGTGTTTCAAGAAAAGAATTCTCTCACGAAGAGTTTCAAAATGAAGTTATATCTGCTATTCATGAACATTCAAAAGGTGCAGATCAACAAATCGTAGAAAAGTTTGCTTCTCATTTCTATTATCTAAAGATGGATGTAACGAGTGAAGCGAGCTATCATGAGCTTGAAGAACTATTGAACGTACTTGATAGAGATTATCAAACAAACGGAAATCGCCTGTATTATCTTGCGATGGCTCCAAGGTTCTTCGGAACGATCCCTACCTTCTTAAAATCAGAAGGAATCACGAACACAGAGGGCTGGCAAAGAATCGTAATCGAAAAACCATTCGGTAACGACTTGCCTTCCGCAACAAAATTAAACGAAGAAATTCAACAAAGTTTTAATGAAAATGATATTTATCGCATCGACCACTATCTTGGAAAAGAGATGGTTCAGAACATACAAGTAATCCGCTTTGGTAATGCCATCTTTGAATCTATCTGGAACAATAAGTATATTGACTCCGTACAGATTACATCGAGTGAAACACTAGGTGTTGAAGATCGAGCAGCATATTATGAAAAATCGGGTGCCCTTCTTGATATGGTACAAAATCATATGCTTCAGATGGTCATGATGGTTGCAATGGAACCTCCTGGTGAATTGAAACCTGAACATATTAGGGATGAGAAAGTTAAAGTTCTTCGATCGCTCCGCTTCTTTAATGAAGAAGAAGTGAAGAAGAATGTCATCCGCGGACAATATTCAGAAGGAACGATGAACGGAAACCAAGTACCTGGGTATTTGAAGGAAGATAATGTTGACCCACAATCTAAAACTGAAACATTTGTAGCAGCTAAGCTATTCATTGATAATTTCCGTTGGACAGGCGTCCCGTTCTATATTCGAACAGGTAAGCGCATGGCTGTAAAATCTACAGAGATCGTCATTCAATTTAAACAAGGTCCGATGGCACTTTATCATGCCAACACAGAAAATTATCAACCTAACTTGTTAAGAATTCATGTTCAACCAGATGAAGGTGTTAGCCTTACACTTAATGCTAAACCAAAAGGTGATACTCCTGATCTCTTACCGATCGATATGACTTACAACAATAATAATACAGCAGAAATGAATTCACCTGAAGCATACGAAAAGCTTCTACACGATTGTCTTCTTGGTAATTCCACTTATTTCACACGCTGGGATGAAGTTGCACTTAGCTGGGATTTTATTGACCGTATCACAAAATCTTGGACAGACGGAACAGGAGCTCCAATTACGAATTATCCATCAGGCAGCATGGGTCCCGTTGAAGCAGAAGAACTTTTGAAAGCTGACGGACATTCCTGGTGGGAACCTACAAAAGTTAGAGAGGAATGTTAGTACATGAAAATATATGATGTATCATTACCGATTTTTGAAGGAATGCCAGTCTATAAAAACAAGCCTGAAAAACAACCAGAGTTCAACACATCACAAAATGGACATGTAACCGAAACACGCATTTCAATGGATGTTCATACAGGAACACATGTTGATGCTCCTCTACACATGGTTCCTGGCGGTGATACGATCGAAACCCTTCCAATTGAAAAACTTGTTCGAAAAGCTAAAGTCATCGATCTTACAAGTTCTTCAGGTTACATTTCGGCTCTAGATCTCGCTGATAAAGATATTCAAAAAGATGATTTTGTCCTATTCAAAACAAAAAATTCATGGGACACAGAATTCAACTTTGAATTTATCTACGTTAACAGCGAGGCAGCTAAAGTATTGGCTGAAATCGGTGTAGCAGGTGTTGGAATCGATGCTTTAGGTGTAGAGAGAGCACAAGAAAATCACCCTACTCATAAACAGCTTTTCCAAAATAACATCATTATTATAGAAGGACTTCAGTTAAAGGACGTTCCTGAAGGTGAATATATAATGGTGGCTGCTCCTCTTAAAATAAGAGGTCTCGATGCCTCACCTGCAAGGATCGTTCTTATAGAACAATAATAAAACAAGGGCTTGCATAGAAATCTAATGCATAGCCCTTGTTTTTTATGACTTATTTATTCTAAAGCTGGCTTTAATTTATGCGTCGGTTTAGGATCTTTCTTTTCCTCGTCTCCCCCACCCTTTTTCTTTTCAGGCTTAATTGCAAAAAATGCAGCTATCGCTCCAACAACACTAACACCAGCGGAAGTGTAGAAAACGATCTCATGTGACTGTTTCATCAATATTGCATAGATGGGTGGTCCGAGCGCTACACCAACAAACCTCATTGAGCTATAGATGGAAGTGATCGTTCCTCTTGCCTCTTTTTCAATTCCTTCTGTAATAAGCGCATCCAAACTCGGCAGTGCAGCACCAATCCCTATACCTGCTACAAATAGAGCACTTAAAAGAAAATAAACGTTCTCTGTAAACGTGATTAAAAAGACTGACCCGCCTAACAGGGCCATTGAGATAAACGTGCACCACTTCATGATAATTTTATTTTGTTTGATTTTTTTTCCTGCAATAAAAGATGAGATCGACAGTGCTAATAATGGAACAGCGATGACTAAACCTTTCATAACTCCTTTTACACCATACTTCTCTTCTAAAATGGTCGATAGATAAAACAAGATTCCGAACAGTACAAACATAATAATGCCACCGATTAAAAAAATCGCGAACAGCCATCTTCCTTCGTTATGAAATATTTGCTTTACGTTTTTTAAATATTCTTTAAAAGGTTGTTGCTCTTGCTCCTTTTTTGGAACTTTGACTAAGAACATGACCAACAGAATTGAAAGAACACAAAAAACAGGGATAAGCCAAAATGGTAAGAACCAAACGATTGTTGCAAGAAATGCCCCAAGGATAGGACTTAATACTTTTCCGATCGTATTGGATGTTTCGATCAATCCTAAACCAGAACTGACTTCCTTTTCATCTTTAAACATATCCCCTACTAATGGCAGGACAACCGGTGCAGCACCTGAAGAGCCAACACCTTGAAAGAACCTTCCGATAAGTATAAAAGTAAACGCATGATCGGATTGCCATGCAGCCCAACCACAGATTAATCCCCCGATTCCGGCAATAAAAAGACTAGGGATGATAATTTTTTTTCGCCCAAAACGGTCAGATAGATATCCAGCGATCGGAATCAACAGGATGGCAACGATCGAATACACCGTAATGATTAAAGAAACTTGAAAAGAGCTGATGTTGAGTTCTTTTCCGATCTCAGGCAAAACGGGTATCAGCATAGAATTCCCCAAAGTCATTACAAGGGGAATGGATGCGAGTGCAAGTAAGTCCCACTTTTTCTTTGCTTCCATATTTTCCTCCAAAACCGTACTATTACATCTTTAGTATTGTAAAAAGTCATAAAACCATACAAGAAAATCCACCCATTGACTCTAGAAAGCAAATAAAGCTACACTAATGGCAACGTTAAATTTGTCAATTGGTGCTATATGTAGAAAGGAAGTTACTTTTTGTGGAACATTTATTAAACAGCAGAGCTAAAGACATTCAAATCTCAGGTATACGTAAATTCTTTAATGTAGTTTCTCAATTCCCTAATGCGATCTCATTAACATTAGGACAACCTGACTTTCCAACTCCTATGCATGTTAAAGAAGCTGCTATAAGAGCGATACATAATAATCAAACGGTATATTCTCATAACGCAGGATACATAGAACTTAGAGAAGCAGCATCTACTTTCCTACAAGAAAAATATGCTCTTACTTATGACCCAGCGTCTGAAATCATTGTAACGGCCGGGGCAAGTGAAGCCATTGATATCACATTGCGAACCATATTGAGCGAGGGCGATGATGTGCTTCTTCCTGCTCCTATCTATCCTGGATATGAACCCGTAATTACTCTTTGCGGTGCGAATACTATCTATATTGATACAACTCAAACAGGATTTAAGGTGACACCCGAACTAATCGAAAAACATATTACAAAAAGGACAAAAGCTATCATCATCCCTTCTCCTTCTAACCCAACAGGTGTTGTTTTGGAGGATTATGAATTACAGGCTCTTGCTCAATACTTCTCAAACAAAGAAATTTTTGTAGTATCTGATGAGATCTATAGTGAATTGAAATACGAGGGTGTACATCGATCGATCGCGAACTATGAAGGCATGCGTGAAAAAACGTTTGTGATCAACGGACTTTCAAAATCACACAGCATGACCGGTTGGAGAATTGGGTTGCTTTTCGGGCCAAGCAATCTCATGCAGCATGTTTTGAAGGTTCATCAATATAATGTCACTTGTGCTTCGACCATCTCTCAGGCAGCTGCTATAGAGGCATTAACGGTCGGCAAAAATGATGCTTTCGATATGCGTAACGCTTATAAAGAACGGTTAGATTATTGTTACGAACGACTACACAAAATGGGATTTACGTTTGAAAAACCGAACGGAGCATTTTATCTCTTTATTTCCATAAAAAAATATGGACTCTCTTCTTATGAGTTTGCGCTAAAACTTTTACAAGAACAAGAAGTTGCTGTTGTACCTGGTGATGCATTTACAGTTATCGGAGAAGGGTATATTCGCATCTCCTATGCATCTTCGATGGAACAGTTAAAAAAAGGCATGGATGGCATAGAAAACCTTATAAATTCCCTTACGTAAACTGCCCTCAAAATGGGCAGTTTTTTCGAATAAGTTAACATAAACATATTACGGTTAATTTAAGATTTCTGAATAAGAACTTGAATTAGTAAAAAAACTAAAATTAATTTATTCAAAGGATGCGTTTTTGTGAAGTTAAAAGCTTTATTAAGCCACTTGTCTATTTCAACTACGATTGAGGATGATCCTGAGATCAAAGGAATTACATCACACTCTAAAAAAGTAAAGCCAGGATACTTATTTTTTGCTATTTCTGGTGTACAAGCTGATGGCCATCAGTACATAAAAGAGGCGTTTGATCATGGTGCAGCTGCTGTAATTGGAGAATATGATGAGAACATTGGTTCCGGTCTATATCTATACGCTCATGATACGAAACGTCTATTAAGTTTGGCCGCTTCTTATTTTTATGAAGAGCCTTATAAAAAGCATAAGATGACAGGCATTACCGGTACGAACGGTAAAACAACTACATCCTTTTTATTACAGCACATCCTTACCAGTCACGGAATGACTTCTGCTCTGTTTGGTACGGTATATCATTATATCAATTCCGAAATTGTGAAGAGTTCACATACTACACCAGATCCTGTTACACTGCAGAAGATGCTCTTAAGAAGCAATGATGATGTAGTTGTTATGGAAGTTAGCTCTCATGGACTTGAACAGAATCGGATTGATGGGATAACCTATGATCAAGCGATCTTTCTAAATTTAACTCATGATCATCTTGATTATCATGGAACGATGGAATCATATTTTCTTTGCAAATCTAAATTATTTTCATACTTAAAAAATAAAGGAACTGCGATAATCTGCAGTGAAGGTGAGTATGGCCAGAGACTACGGAAAGAACTGCGTTCAAAAAACGACCTACAGATTTGGACGTACGGCAAACGAAAGTCTGATGATTTTTATATCGAAGACGTTGGAATAGATTCATTTAATCTTGTGCATGAAACGCTTCAAGTGACCGTTTCATTACCTTTACCTGGAGAATATAACGCCTTGAACACAACAGCTGCGATTGCTGCTGCATTGGATTATGGGATACCAATAACGAACTCCATTGAATATCTAAAAAGTTTCGAAGGAATTCCTGGTCGCTTTGAAGAGATCACCCTTCACAATGGAACAGAAGTTATCGTGGATTATGCACATACCCCTGATGGTGTTTCTCAAGTGCTTGAAGCAGCGAGCAAAAAAGCGGGCAACCGCCCCCTTTATCATGTATTTGGATTTAGAGGAAACAGAGATCTAACAAAACGCACTGACATGATAAGCATCTCTTTAGAATACAGTACTAAAACCATCTTAACGGTGGATGATTTAAACGGAATAGATCGTGATCAACTTCTTCAGGAAACAGAGAAAGCGATCCCCAGATCTTCTCATCAGCCTATGATCATTGGTGATCGCACCGATGCTATATTCTTTGCTTTAAAAGAAGCGCAAGCAAACTCAGTAGTGATCATAACGGGTAAAGGACCAGAAAAGTATAAAGAAACATACAATCATCCTTCAAACTCAGATCTTACTTCTGTAGAGCTGTATCAGTCCTTAAATAAACCTACATTGATATAAATTCATAAAAGAACAGCACCCTCATAAAAGAGCGTGCTGTTTATCAATTTATAGCAGTTATTTTTCAAGCCGTTCAAACTGTGATAAAGAATGATTTAATTCTTGAATTCTTGCTTCAAGATCCCCGGGCTTTTTCAACTCTTCAAAATAGTGAACAATTTGATTTACAATGTATGTCTTCGTTTCTTTCTCTGTGTTGACTAACACATCTTCATAGTGCTGTGAAAGCTTTTTATTGGCTTCTATCAACCAATTCTCCACTTCTTTCTCTATTTCATCTACTAGATGATTTTTCAGCTCAATCGAACCACTTTGTTCAAAAAACTGTTTCGAATTCTTAAAATAGGACAACCACTTTTTAAGTTTCACTTCATCCTTATTCTCAAATTCCATAGAGAAGGATGGTGTTTTGAACAGATCACCAATTTCTTTTCTCTCCTGCAAACTCACACCTTCTTGATCTGCTTTAGAGATCATATGGGCTACTTTATCCTTCATGTCTTTTTGTATCCACTGATCTAATCGTAATGAGCATGCCTTAAATTCTTGATGTAAATCATGTGAGATCTTTGCGTAAAGTTCATCAATACATGAAGTTAAAGCATCCTTAGAACTTTGAACAGCCGCAGGATGAATCGTCTCTTTATAAAAGTCATGATAGCGGATCAATACCCGCTGTTTTATATAATAGAGAAGTTCTTTTTGTTCTTGAATAAATTGTTTTTTTGATATACTAATATAATCCTTACTAAAATCAATTAGCGTGTTTTCCCTCTTTTGAAGACTCTCTAAATACTCGTCTTCTTTCTCCATTCTTGTAACCGTTTCTTTGATCATATTTTCAATAACAGAGCTTGCGTGTGTAACGGAAGATCTTGCACTCTTAATCATTGCGTTTTCTAACTCATGTTCGATGTAATGAGTTAGACTTGAAGAAAATGCATCAAAACCGCTTTCTGCACGCTTACTAGCTATAAGCTCGTTTTTACTAGAAACTGGGAACAATCTTGGATTTCTGATTCCGAAAGTAAGAAGGTTGCTCTTCACATGATGTACAACATCGTTTTTATCTTCTTCTGTTTCTGCTAGATCGGCAGCATTGATCGCAACGAACATCTTATCTGATGAGAAAGTATCTTTGATTCTTCCTAACTGAATCAAAAATTCTCGATCTGCATATGAAAACGCATGGTTAAAGTAAGTAAGATATATGATGATATCTGCATGCTTCATATATTCAAACGCCACTTCAGTATGGCGAGAATGAATAGAGTTCGCTCCTGGTGTATCAACAAGCACAAGACCTTTTTCTGTTAATGGACAGCTGTAAAAGATCGTGATTTTTTTAATGAAACAAGCCCTTGTTTCGTTTGCTGCATACTCTCCAATCTCAGAAATTTCTTTATTTAGTATCTTTCCTAAATGAACCTTCGCCCAATCGTAGCCTGCTTTGTATGAAGTGAGCTTCTTATCTGATGAATTCAGTAAATCGCTCAATTCCTGATCTGTTGTTTTTAATACGGTGTTAAGCTCTTCCTTTAATTCTTCTTCATTCTTCATCTCGATCGTGATCGAACCGTGGTGATGATCACGATCTGGATACCGTATCTCATTAATGGCAGCTGTTGTAGGGTTTGGTGAGGAAGGAAGAATACTTTCACCAAATAAAGCGTTCGCAAACGATGATTTTCCAGCTGAAAACGCACCAAAGAGAACCATCGTAAACGATCGTTTTTCTAGTCTCTCTTGAAGTTCTTCCATCTCAACTGCTAAGTGAGAGAGCCCTCTAAGCGGCTTTAGTATAGATGAGGCTATAGACAGCTTTTCTGTTTCTTTCAAAAGAGAATCTGAGCTTGAATGTAACGTTACGTTAGGATCCTCTTCATATTGATCATTCAAGTTTTCAATAGGTTTTTTACTATACTTCTCCTTAAATGTCTCTATTGATAAAGGCTGATATTCAGCAAGCAACTTTCTTTCAAATTCATCTACAGATCGATCCGTAGATGAATTTCTGTACAGTAATTCTTTAAGTTGATGTTTTTGCTCATCCCAATTTTCTGCGATTTCTTTCTCTTTTTGTAACGATTCCATCTCTTTAACTAGCGTGTTCAACTTTTCCTTTATCTTTGATAACTCAAGATCAACCTTTAAGTTTAAGACTGTTCTAATCGAATGTATACAATCTGTAATCCCATGACGCGCTATTCTTTTGATTTCGTTTGATAGGTTGTTGCAATAGTTTAGTAGACCTTGCCCTTGAGAAGAAAGACCCGGTGTAACAAATGAGTATAACATCTCTTTATCAGCGTTTACCGCTTCCCAATCTCTTAGGTTATGGTCCACCTCTTTTTGAAGAGAGCTTATATAATTTTGTGCATGCCAGTTTATATGTGCATCGATGGACTTCTGCAGATTTTCTAATAAAGCATGTGCTCGATCATTCCGTTCTTGTTCTGTTTTTTGCTTTGAAAAGAAAATTCCTACTTTAAAATCATTCTTTGCCGATTCAATAAACATGCCTGCTCGTTCTCTCGTCTCATATGGCATTAATTGTGCAGAATCTAAAATGTTAACAAGTTGCTCCTTAACATTTTCTTCTTTTTCGATAATTTCCTGTTTTTTCTTAGATAACAGGTTCGATAAATCTTCTTGTTCTTGAGAAAGAGAAGCTAATCTTTGGCTAACCACATCAAGGGTTACGAGTCCTTCTTCTGTGCTTTCTACAAACTCATGTACAAAATGTCGAAGCTGGTTATTCACTTGCTTTAGAAGAAGAGCATCTTTGTTATGTTCAATTCTTTTTATATAAGCCGTAAGAGCAGTTAAGTCATTATGTGGTAGATTTTGCTTTTTAACGCTCGTGAAAAAAATGTGCTCTTTAGGAATACCGAGAGATTGAAAAGATTCGAAAACGTTCTCTTTAAAAGATGAAAACTTTAACTCTTCTTCACGATGCTTATCTATCTGGTTAACGATTAAACGGACATCTTTCCCTCTATGAATCAGTGAAGAGATGAACTCGATGTTCGTCTCAGAGAGTATATGATTATAATCCATAACATAAAAGATCAGATCCGCTAAGTAGACAACGTTTTCTGTGGCTTTCTTATGAAGAGGATCGGTAGAATCAATTCCTGGTGTGTCGTAATAAGCTATATTCTCTGAATTCTCTTCTTCATTTCCGTAATAGATCTCTATTGTCTCGACTAGTTCGGCATCTTTACATAATTCTTTTATCTCATTTACGTCATAAGGATGGTGAAATGTAACCACTTCTTTACTTTTGAGCTGAACAACCGCCTTTTCCTCTCCCTTAACCATTTTGACGACGTTTGCACTTGTAGGAATTGGAGAGGATGGAAGAATTCCTGTTTGAGAAAGTGCATTGATCAAGCTTGATTTTCCTGCAGAAAAATGGCCGCAAAAAGCTATAGCAAACTCTTCCTTCGCTACTTTAAGGAATAGTTTGCTTAATTGGTTTTCTTCTTTTCGATTGTTCATTTTTTGAAATGTTTCATATAAACCGATCAATCTTTGTTTTTCAGTTATCAATAATTCTTTTTCAGTTGACTTCATCGTATCCACCTGTCTTCAATACTATATCACTATCCACTTTACCATATATATGATAGCGATTTCACCATTGATTATCTATTATATTGGAATCCGATTGAGTTTAATTTTGAGTAGACCTAAAAAAGTACGCCATAAAGTATTCATCTTCATACTTACCTTCAATGATAGCTTGATCTTTTTGTTTTCCCTCTATAATAAAGCCCGCATTCTCATAAACCTTTACTGCCTTTTCGTTTCCGGAAAAAACAGTTAGCCATATCTTATGCAGATCATTATTCTCTCCCCATCTTAATGTATGAGCAAGTAGTTCTTTCCCTATACCTAGACCTTGTGCCTCGGGATGGATCCAAGTTCTAAAAACACCGGTGTGCCTTTTCATTTGAAGTTCCCCTTTTAAAACTCGGGCTATACCAACTACTTTTCCGTTTCTTTCTACAGCTGTGTACAAATTACCCTTACGCTTTACATCATTAATAAACTCAACCTCTTCTTCGACTGAATGAGCCTCCTCTTTTTGAAGATATCTACCTGCTTTTACAATCGCCTCTACGTGCAGAGTGATATCTGCTGCATCTTTTTCTTCTACGGGTCTTAATGTGATCTCTTCACCATTCTTTGCTGTAAAGAAGAAGTTGTCCCCATTTGACATGATTTTTATTCCTCCAAGTGTTGTGATTGTATTATTATGTCTTCTTTACAGGTTGTCATTCATCAGGAAAAATAATGATGAGTGAGTATAATGGTTGATTGATCAATCTCAGCAATACCAAACGAGAATTGTTTCTGCCTTCTTTTATCTGTTGGCGAACCGGGATTAAAAAGTATACTATCACCTTTTTCTTCATGAAAAGGAATGTGGGAATGACCGAAAATAATCAGATCAGCTCCATCTCTTTCACATTCCCTGTATGCACGTTCAGGTGTGGATCTTCCCTTACCAAGATGACCATGAACCACTGCAATCTTCACATTCTCAATATCTACAAGTACTTTATCAGGAAGAGTACTACTCCAGCTATCCTGATCTACGTTACCTCGCACTCCATAAACAGGTGCAAACGTTTTTAGTTCTTCGTAAACAGACTTCGCCGTCCAGTCTCCTGCATGAAATATGTAATCGATAGACTTCCTTAAAACTTCTAGAATAGGCTCAGGTAGCACCATTCCTTTTTTCGGCATGTGTGTATCAGAAATGATTAATATTTTTTTCAATCCTATTATTCTCCCTTCATTATGAGCTGTTAGTTTGAAATCAGTGTTTTTTGCTATTGAAATAGAAACATTATATTTTTAATTTAATCATAGCTTTGGTCCAATACAAAAAAAGCAAGGGAAAACTTCTCCCTTGCTTCCTAAAGTCTTATCTGTTTTTGAAATCTTCACGAACACGTTTTTGTGAACGATATGATTGATCACGGCTGCCGCTGCTACTGCGGTTTCCACCATCGCGAGAACCACTGCGCTCGCCTTTAGAGTATCCAGAACGGCGATTATCTCTTCCGCCTCCACCCTCTCTTTTATGGCCTCCTCCAGAACGTCTACGATCAGAGAAACGATTATTAGGACGTCTCTTTTTAACTGAAAGTGGCGGCTCATCTGTAAGATTGATCGGAGTCATATCAGGTTCTTTTGTAAGAAGCTTAAGCGCTGCAGCTAAAAGTGTAACAGAATCGTTCTCTTCTAGTAACTCAACTGCTGTTTGCTTATAACCGTTAAAGTTATCTTGCTCAACAACTTCCATCAGCTTTTCAAGCGTGATTTGCTGTTGTCCTTCCATTGCTTCAGATACAGAAGGAATCGCACGTTTTACCATTTTACGCTTTGTAATCTTTTCGATCGTGTATAGGTGATCGATTTCACGAGGCGTGATAAATGTTAATGCATAACCTGTTTTTCCTGCACGGCCAGTACGTCCAATACGGTGAACATAGCTTTCTGGATCTTGAGGAATATCGAAGTTATAAACGTGAGATACACCAGAGATGTCCAGCCCACGAGCAGCTACGTCAGTTGCAACAAGAACTTCGATCGTGTTGTTTTTAAACGCACGTAACACTTTGTCACGTTTTGCTTGCGGAAGGTCACCGTGAATCCCTTCAGCGGAATAACCGCGTTTGCTTAAAGCTTCAGATAATTCATCTACACGACGCTTCGTACGTCCGAAAACGATCGCAAGCTCTGGAGAGTGAATATCCATGAAACGGCATAGCGCATCAAACTTTTGACGTTCTTTTACTTCAACATATTCTTGCTCAATGTTCTTAACTGTCATTTCAGAAGCTTTTACTTTAATAAGTAGAACATCCTTCATGAATTTAGCAGCCAAGTTTTGAATCTGCTTAGGCATTGTTGCAGAGAAAAGCATCGTGTGACGTTCTGAAGGAACGTTTTCTAAAATCTTTTCAATGTCTTCAACGAATCCCATGTTAAGCATTTCATCCGCTTCATCAAGCACAACTGTATGAACGCTATCAAGCTTCAATGTTTTTCTATTGATGTGGTCTTGCACACGTCCTGGTGTACCTACTACGATGTGTGGACCATTTTTTAATGCTTTAATTTGTCGAACAATGGATTGTCCACCATAAATCGGCAATGTTTTAATCCCTTTAAATTGACCGATTTTGTTGAGTTCTTCTGCTACTTGAACAGCTAACTCACGAGTTGGAGCTAATACGATTCCTTGAACGAATCGTGATCTAGTATCCATTTTTTCGATTAGCGGTATACCAAACGCAGCTGTCTTACCAGTCCCTGTTTGTGCCTGGCCAATAAGGTCAGTCCCCTTAAGTGCTGTTGGAATGGTATCACGCTGAATCGGTGTTGCTTCCTCAAATCCCATATTATTAATGGATTGAAGCAACTCAGGACTTAGTCCTAGTTCTTGAAATGTTGTCAATGTTCTATCTCCTTTTCTGTGACGAAAAAGGTTTTACGATAACCTCGTGGATCCGGCATGGTTTGTAATGTTAAGCTGCCGGCCAATTTGTTTTTTCAAAATACATCATGATTTGCACATAAAATAGCATTTCCTTATAACATATTGATGGGAAATGCTTAGCCATGTGAATATGCGTAAAAATTAAACGTTAATAGTTACAAGGCTATCCGTAATTCAAACTTGTTCCGTCCATATATATTCCGTTGTTAAACTTATCACGTAAACCTAATAAATGCAACTCTTTACATTTAGAAGTGGTGTTTAAAGTTTATCACCCCACTCTTTAAACATGTGATGTTTCACTTCGACGCTATTATTCTAACCAATGGGGTTTTAGATGAAACGTCTTTTCTTTTGTTAATAAAGAATAAATTTTAAAAAGCATCACACGCTAACAGTATTATCTCTTGTATGAAAGAAGGACCTCTCATGGATCAAAATTGGGTTTCTGTTATTCCGTTCTTAGTGGTAATCCCTATAGCTATCAAGACTAAACAAGTTCTCCCAGGTTTGATCGCTGGTCTTTTGACCGGCTCATACCTTCTCCACCCTACTCTTGTGGGTGGTTTAGAGAAGATGGTCCAATTTCTAGTCAAAGGGCTTGTAGACCCTAAAAACATAAAAATATTAGTGTTTTTGTATGCTTTTTCCGGACTCATTTCCATGATTAAACTTTCTGGTGGAATCAAAGGCTTTGTAGAAGAAGCTTCTAACAGGATCGAAACAAAAAAAGGAGCTTTGTTGCTTACTTATGTGTCTACGATCGGCACTTTTGCTGCTCCAAGTTTTCGTTTCGTCACGATTGCTCCTATCATGAGAGCTCTTTTAAAAAAGGTAAAGATGTCTACCCAAGAGCTCGGCTTTGTCATTGAAACAACAGCAACTCCCATCATTGTGTTGATACCAATCGCTACCGCTTTTGTTGGATATATGACTTCTATTGTAGATATCTCGTTGAAAAACGAAAACATTAACGCAGATCCATACTCTCTTTTTATACAAAGCATCCCGTTTAATTTTTTCTCTTTTGTCATGATCATCGTAGGGGTATACCTCAGCTTCTTTCACCATTCAAAATCTACAGAAGAAACAGATCCGAAAGATGTTGGAGAAAGTGAAGAGGACGACTGGCATAGTTGTGATCCTGCCGTTAATAGAGAACTTCCGAACAAACCATTGAACTTACTCATTCCGCTCATCTTAGTTGTCTTCCTTACTCTATTGTTAACGTGGTGGGATGGTTACAAAAAAACGAAAGGTAGTTTTTTTGAGGCTTTCATTTCAGCAGATGTTATGGATGCAATGCTGATCGCTCTGTTGTTTACAACAATATTCACGTTTCTTTTTCTACGATTTCAGAAAATGAAAACGGGTGATCTGTTGAATGGATTTATTTTCGGTGGCAACGAATTAATGAGTGTTATCGTGCTGTTAGCTGTTGTTTGGGGCTTATCGTCTGTTACTGAAGAACTTGGTTTCTCTGCTTTTGTAACACGATACGCAGGATGGATCCCTGGATCAGTCATCGTCCCATTGCTGTTTATCTTCGGTTGTGCCGTCTCCTATTTTATCGGATCTGCATGGGGTACGTGGGGAATATTAATGCCTCTAGGTGTATCAATGGCAGGAGTGGCAGATGTTTCTCTGCCGCTTGTGATTGGAGCGGTCTTTGCAAGTGGGACATTCGGAGCATTCGCTTCACCGTTAAGTGATGATACGAATACGATTGCCCGTATTTTAAACCTATCAGTTATCACCTATGCACGATACAAGTTAAAACCTGCACTAATTGCTGCTGGCATAACAGCTGTACTATACGGAGCAACTGTATTCTTCATTTGAACCTCCTGATTTAGGAGGTTCTTTTTTTTACTTCTTGTCTTACTTTATCTATCACTTCTTGATAGCGATCTCGAGACCATGAATGATAAGAAGGATGTGGTACACCTTCTATAATGGTTAACCTGTCTTTATTAGACAGTTTGTTAACGTATTTTTCTGCAAATCTTCCGCATGGAACGATGACCGTGTTTTCTTTAAGCAGTGAGGTTAACCTACTTTCGAATTGGTTTAATAGCAATCGATCAAATGTAGCTCTCGCTTCGTCTTTATATACTTTTACCGAACTCGTTCTTACTGCTTCAGCAACTTTAATCTCATCTCTATATCTGTTGACAAAAGTATGATCGGGAAATGCAGCACCTTGCAAAGGAAACGGACAAACATTTACGATTCCAAATACCGTCTTCTTTTTTTCGTCTATGTACTGTTTTAACACCTTTCCCATCGGAGGACAATCTTCGACTGCAAATAATTCTTTTGCCATCGATCTGCCTGAGAGACCGGCCAAAGGTACTCCAAATTTGATTTCCTCTTTATGAGGCGATTCTAAAATAAATATTATATTCGTATGTTCAGAAATTAAATCTTGAACACGATATCGTTCTGATGCTTCTTCAAAAAATGAATGAATGTCCACCAAATCTGCCTCCTTCAATCGTAAATAATTGTGCTTTCTTTATTCGTATGCCACAATATCATCATTACTTTAAAGACATTCTTAAGGAGTGAATATACTTTGAAAATCATTATAAATGAAGATACTGCAAATCATGTGATCAATGACCTACAAGCATCCTCGGACGATTCTATCCGTTTTTTCGTTCGCCTTGGAGGATGCAGCACGGTTCAAGACGGCTTTTCATTAGGACTTACAAAGGATACACCAAAACATCCTGCTGCTGAAATCGTTGTAGAGAATCATAAATTCTTCATCGAGCAAGAAGATGAATGGTTCTTTGACGGAAACGATCTTACGGTTTCCATTACGGATGGAGAAATTAAATACGATTTTAACGAGAACAAAAATTAGACTATATGAACTTTTGAAGTTCCTGAATTCTTCCTTCTCTTTTCATGATCTCTACTTGCTTATCCCCGATAAGGTCAAAATGGGGGTAAGCATCTCGTTCATGAATCCACTCTTCCTTTAAACCGTATGTTCTTCCCCACTCAGATAATCTTTTCCGATCGTTACAACCTACTTTGGTTACACTCTTTGCTGTTGGAAATCGTGAATCATACCAAAAATGGGTGAGAAATGCGATGTTACCCATCTCTACTTCATCTTTCCATCTTTTTAAGTCAGCACGCTTTATTCCGAAAGCCATTATTCTGCTGAGCTCATTTCTACGTAGGCTTCATGCCAATCAGGAAAATATTTTTTAATCGAGATCGGTCTAAAATTTTCTTTTTTTACACAAACATGAGTGGATTCCCCAGTAACACATAACTCATTTTGATCATTAAAGATTTCATAATAATAAACAACCTTGATTCCTGAATATTCTTTGACTGCAGTCTTAATATGGGCTACCTGTCCATATGTTAGTGGTTTTTTATAAGAAGCTTGAATGTCTGTTACAGGAGAAAGGATTCCTTCTCTTTCCATGTCGGCATATTTAAACCCTAAATGTTCGATCAGCTTTGTTCGTCCAATTTCAAACCAAACTAGATAGTTCGCATGATATACGACACCCATCTGATCTGTTTCTGCATATCTAACATCTACACTACTCTCAACAAATTTCATATATGAACTGTTTCCCTTCTTGTTGTCTTTTCTTAACACTTTATTAGAAAATGAAAAAAAAGACCAGCAATATGCCGGTCCTTCTCTTATTGAAGGTCGTTGCCTTCTCTATAAGCTTTTTCTTCTTGAATCTCGTTTTGAAACTGCTCGATGGATTCTTGTCTATGTTGATTCTTTTCTTTGATCTGCTCTTTTTGGCTAGCTGTTAGTTCCGTGTTAGCCGCAGTCTCGTTAGCTTCTGAAATGTTCTGTTCTGTGTTTTGAACCATTTGCTCTAAACGTTCTACATTGTTGCTACGATCGTCTCGGTTTGGTTTATTCATGATGATTCTCCTTTACAAAAAGTTAGTACCATCATAGTTTGTACAAATAACCGAGTGAAATATTCTTTAATTTTTTTGCAATAAAATGGGACTCATGTTTTGAACGCTGGATTGACAGAGATCAGTTAAATATTCCCAATATTCAACTACACTGTCATCTTCTAAGTTTTTCATAGTAATCTCAAGCCATGCTAATTCTTCAGCTAGCCTGATTGATGAACCTATCCAATATTTTTTGTTTTTTACAGTGATCTGGAATGGTTCTTCAAATCGAAACGGAAGATAAAACCCTTCCGTATTCGGATGCAAGATAATATGTTGATAAACGGTTCCTTTTGTAAGCTTAGCATAGAACAAGAATACTCCATCGTTCTTTGCTGCTGCTTTTTTTAACTTTTCAAGCGTTTCAACATTCCCTAGTTCCATCGTTGTTATCTCTTTATCCCAGTTCAACTCTTCACGAAAAGGAACAAGATGTCCTAATCGTTGCATTTCAATTTCCAATTTACGATATAAGTAATCCTGATCATCCTTGTTGTGTGATACAGGTAATGGTTTGACAGATGCCGTAATCAAACGTACCCCTCCTAATTCTTTCACTACATACACTTTTTCGACAAAATTCTCTGTATATGGGAGTCAAAAGAAAAAATAAGGAGAGGTATTTTTTACAAAGTAACGTGTTATTTTCCTTTTGGTGGTACATAATCAGCATGATCATGCGATTTGTTAGCCATCTTTTTTCCATTGTTACTGTTGCTTTCACGTGGTTGAGTGCCGATATGGTTTGGAACGAAATCTTCAGGAAAGCGTTTTGGATTACTCAAAGGTCCTACCTCCTTTCCTTTCTTTTTACTTTTCCATTAATCAAAATCATCTATTCATATGTTAAGTAGCAATTGTTTTTTAAAGTCTGATTATTTCGATTTTAATTTGGATATACTTGTAATATCCCAATGAAGAGGTGCAAGTAATGATGAGGAAAAATAGAAAAATGAATTTTAGAGAACTCGTGAAAGAGAACAAACGACAATTGTTGAAAGATGAATCCTATATTGAACAGCTTGAGATCAAACTCGAAGAAAAACATATGAAAAAAGCATAAAAAAATCCTTTGCCTAAACAAAATGGCAAAGGATTTTTTTATTAGTTTTGAGTTTGAGAAGAGTGTGCAAGTTTGTTACGAAGTACCATTGGAAGGATACCACCGTGACGGTAATACTCAATTTCAACTTCGCTATCAAAACGAGCTACAACTTCAAATGTTTTTTCTGTTCCATCTTCAAAAAGAGCTGAAACCTTAACAAGATCACGCGGTTTAACCGTTTCATCAACTGAAACCGTGAATGACTCTTTTCCAGTAAGTCCAAACGTCTCAGCACTCTCACCATCTTTAAATTGAAGAGGAAGTACTCCCATCAACACTAGATTTGAACGGTGAATACGTTCGAAGCTTTCAGCAAGAACAGTTTGAATACCAAGCAATGTAGTACCTTTTGCTGCCCAGTCACGAGATGATCCCATACCGTAATCTTTACCTGCGATTACCATAAGACCCGTACCGTTCTCTTTGTATTTCATCGCAGCATCATAAATGCTCATTACTTCGTTAGTCGGCCAGAAAGTTGTCCAACCCCCTTCAGTACCAGGAGCAACAGCGTTACGGATACGAATATTTGCAAATGTACCACGCATCATCACTTCATGGTTACCACGACGAGAACCGTAAGAGTTAAAGTCACGTGGCTCAACACCGTTTTGAATCAAGTATCTTCCTGCAGGAGTATCTTTACCGATCGCACCAGCTGGAGAAATGTGATCTGTTGTAACAGAATCTCCAAATTTAGCGATAAGCTTAAGATCTTTAAGAGGTTGGATCTCTTTAAGTTCTGCAGATAGCTCTTCAAAGAACGGAGGGTTTTGAATGTATGTTGATGATGTATCAAAACCATATAATTGATCAGCTGAAGTCTTCAGTTCGTTCCAGCGTTCGTTCTCATCAAATACACGCTCGTACTCCTTCTTGAACAATTCTGGAGTAACTGCTTTCTTCATCGCTTCATTAATCTCTTCAGTTGAAGGCCAGATATCTTTAAAGTAAACTTCGTTGCCATCTTTGTCTGTTCCGAAAGAATCAGATTGAAGGTTGAAATCTACAGTACCAGCTAGCGCATATGCTACTACTAACGGTGGAGAAGCTAAGTAGTTGGCTTTTACAAGCGGGTGGATACGTCCTTCAAAATTTCTGTTACCCGAAAGTACAGAAGTAACAGTTAGATCGTTTTTAGAGATCGCATTTTCAACTTCAAGCGCCAAAGGACCTGAGTTACCGATACATGTTGTACAACCGTAACCAACTAGGTTGAACCCTAATTGATCCATATAGCTCATTAAACCTGCCTCTTCTAAATAACGCGTAACAACTTTAGATCCCGGTGCTAATGACGTTTTTACATAGCCAGGAACTTTTAAGCCTTTTTCAATCGCTTTCTTAGCAACTAATCCAGCACCTAACATTACGTACGGGTTAGACGTATTCGTACAACTTGTGATTGCAGCAATCGCAACAGCACCTGTCTTCATCGTAGAAGTTTCGTTGTTCGGATGCTTAACCGTTACTTCTTTGTTGATTTCATCAGCTGTTAGACCGAACCCTGCATTTCCTTGTGGAGCTACAAGCGCTTTATTAAAGCTGTCTTTCATTTGAGATAGTGGAATCAAATCTTGTGGACGTTTTGGCCCAGACAAGTTTGGTTCGATTTCAGAAAGATTGATTTCAACAACATCTGTAAATTCAGGATCAGCATCTCCTGCTGTGTAGAACAAACCGTTTGCTTTGCAATACGCTTCTACAAGCTGAATTTGGTCTTCTGTTCTACCTGTCAGACGAAGATAGTTTAATGCTTCTTCGTCAACTGGGAAGAAGCCGCAAGTTGCGCCATATTCAGGTGCCATGTTTGAAACGGTAGCACGGTCTGCAAGAGGCATATCCGCTAGTCCTGGACCGAAGAACTCTACGAACTTTCCTACTACCTTCTTTTCACGCAATACTTGCGTTACTTTAAGTGCAAGGTCAGTTGCAGTTGTTCCGTTTGGAAGCGTTCCAGTTAATTTAACACCGATTACTTCTGGAACTGGGAAGTAAGACGGCTGACCTAACATGCCCGCTTCTGCTTCAATTCCACCAACACCCCATCCTAATACTCCTAGACCATTGATCATTGTTGTATGAGAATCAGTACCTACTAATGAATCAGGGAAAGCAATTGTTTCTCCTTCAGATTCGCTCGTAAGAACTACAGGCGCCAAGTACTCTAAGTTTACTTGGTGTACGATACCAGTTGCAGGTGGTACTGCACGGTAGTTGTCAAACGCTGATTGAGCCCAGCTCAAAAGTTTGTAACGCTCTTCATTTCGAGCGAATTCAAGGTTCATGTTAAAAGCAAGTGAATCTTCAGTACCTGCTTTATCAACCTGTACAGAGTGATCAACTACAAGATCAACAGGGATTTCAGGGTTGATCTGAGAAGGGTCTCCACCCATATCCTTCATGGCTTTACGAAGAGAAGCTAAGTCAACGACAGCTGGTACTCCTGTGAAGTCCTGAAGAATAACACGTGAAGGCTTAAAAGGAACATCGATATCTTTTAGTTCACTTGTTCCCCACTTTGCAAGATTTTCAACGTGTTCTTTGTTAATTACTTTTCCATCAAATTGTCTTAATACAGATTCCAATAATACTTTTACAGAGTAGGGTAATTTTGATACGTTACCAATTCCCGCTTCTTCTAACGCTCCTAAACGGTAATAGCTAAATTCCTTACCGTTAACATCAAAAGTAGAACGGGCATTAAATACATCATTTCTTTTCATGTTCCACTCTCTCCCTTCACTAACAATCATACACGATTATGAGAAAAATTGTCGAAAAAATGTGTTCAATTCACTAGTATAATCACACAAAATCTTTTTTTCCCTCTATTATCATACGTAAAACCCTTTCATAAGTAAAATAGTTAATGGTTATCAATCGACATAAGTTTTTCTTATGATATGAAAATCACCATCATTCACATGCTCGCATATAGTAAATTACGTAATACTTCTTTTTGTTTTCCGCTTAAGTACCACTCTTCAATAGATCGGAGGGAAACAGGATGGAATGGTTAAAAAAACTTGCCGCTTTACTTGTGCTGATCGGAGCATTAAACTGGGGAGCAATCGGTCTTTTTGATTTAAACGTTGTTACAGAAGTTTTTGGAAGCGCTACCACAGTAACGAAAGTTCTATACAGTTTGATCGGACTCTCTGGCGTCTGGCTGCTGCTCAGTAAATATAAATCATGAACGTAAAGAGGCACTCCTTTTTTTGGAGTGCTTCTTCTTTTTGATATTGCACAAACTAATTATTACGGAGGTGACAAATAAAATGGGAAGAAATAAAGCAAATCACTCGCGTCCTGGAATGAACGCAGCAAAAGCTCAAGGTAAAGGTGCTGGATATGATACAGAATTCGGTAATGAATCGTTATCCTTACCTAACGAAAAGCTAAGTGAAGCTGAGCGTCAGAACAATAAGAAAACGAAGAAACGTCATTAAGGTTTTGGAAATTGCTTCTGAAGCTGTTGAAGCTCATTTAGAAAGCTCTCTAACTGTGGCTGTTGGTGTTCTGAGGCCGTTTCAAGTGCATTCTGTATTTGTTGACAAGCCTTTTCATTTTCTGTCATAAAATGAGCATGGAAAACTCCATATTCACTGTTTGAAGCATCCAATGTTTTGGAGATATCCATCGCATGGTGATAACCTTGCTCAGCAGCTTGATATGCTTGTTGCTTGTTTTTATGATAGGGCATAATTACCATCCTTTGTTTTGATATACCTTTAACGTTCCAATTTTATCTATAATTATTCAATAAATTGGTTTCTATTGCTGGGCAATTGCACAGATGTAGTTGATTTACGTTCCAGGTGCTCGCTTTCCGGGGGGGCGTGCGGTGAGCCACCTCGGCGCTATGCGCCCTTAATTGTCTCACCTGTCCCGCTGATCCCCCAGGAGTCTCACACCTTGCACTACAATCAACTAGGCAATGAAGCCTTTCTAAAAACTATCTATACAAAAGTGAAAAGAAAGATAGGAGGCTTATTTATGGGAGAGCATAATACGTTTAAAGATATTCGAAAGAACGCTCCAAAAGGGGAAAACCCTGGACAACCAGCTCCTATGAGTGGTTCTAAAAAAGTAAAACAACGTAACCATACGGGACAAAACTCTGGAGAAGGCCGTTAATACAAAAAAACAACAGGGACTGACAAATTATCTGTCAGTCCCTATTCTTAGTCGATAGAACGTATCGCTTCTTCAACTGTGATAAGCTCTTCTTCGGAAATCGTTCTGAGATCCAATAGGACTTCTTCACCTTTGATTCTTACGATAATAGGGGTTTTATATTTCCTAAAAGCTCTTGCTAAGTAATTTTCTCCTTTTGAGTGTTTAAGCCCTAGACAATATGTAGGCAACTTCACATCCGGCATCGTTCCTCCCCCTACTTGTGAGAACTCTTCAAGAATTCTGACGGTTAACGAAGGATGATCTTCAACTTTTCTTTTTAAGTGCCATACTACCTTTCTGATCTCTTCAGGAGTTTTTAAAATATCTCTAACTGTAGGAATCGTTGTGTATTCTTCATTCAAATAAGCTTGCAACGTTTCGTTTAATGCGGCGATCGTAAATTTATCCACCCTTAAAACACGGGCTAGCTGATGTTTCTTTAATATGTCGATAATCTTCTTTTTCCCTGCAATAATTCCAGCTTGCGGGCCTCCCAGAAGTTTATCTCCACTAAAAGAGACAACGTCAATTCCTTTATTGATAACAGAGGAGATTAGTGGTTCATCCCCGATTCCAACGGACTGAAAAGGATAGAGAGCTCCACTTCCCAGATCTTCATAAATAATTAGATCTGGGTGATTTCTCTTCAACTGCATTAACTCGCTAGAAGAAACGTCCTTTGTGAACCCGATCACTTTAAAATTACTAGTGTGAACCTTCATGATCATACCTGTTTGATCGTTTAACGTTCGTTTGTAATCAATAAAATGTGTTTTATTGGTAGTACCTACTTCCCTTAGTTTTGCACCACTTTCTTCCATTATAGATGAAACACGAAATGAACCTCCAATCTCAACAAGTTCACCTCTTGAAACAATGACTTCTTTATTTTTAGCTAGTGCTTTAAGGACTAAATAAACGGCAGCTGCATTATTGTTCACGACCATTGCCGCTTCTGCACCAGTCACTTGTTTAATTAGATTCTCTGTCAGATCATGTCTCGAGCCTCTTTTTCCTTCCTCCAAGTTATATTCTAAATTTGAATACATCCTTGCTGTTTCACTCATCCGCGCTACGCTTTTTTCACTAAGTCTAGAGCGACCAAGATTGGTATGTATTACAACTCCACTAGCATTAATCAGTGAACGGATCTGATCTGTAGGATGAGTTAGATTAGACTTTGCTGAATTCTTCACAAGTACTCTGACATCAGTTTTCAAGTGAATAGTATGGTGGTTGTTGAGAATATTTTCCCGCCAAAATTTAATCGCATCTTGAACAGCTCGTGTAATTTCCTTTTCCGGTTTGCTATTCACTTCAGAACTGATATCTTTCACTACCTCATGCACGGCAGGAAGCTGCCTTAACAAATCAGATTTTGACAAAATGAAGCTCCTCCTTAAGGTCACAACGATCCCCTTAAGGAGGGCATCGTTTTTACGCCTTGAATTTTTCTAAGTGTTGAATGATCAGATCATGATCCGGAAATTCTCCGGTCTCTTTTTTTGAATAAATCTTATTGCCATCTACAGATACTTCAAAAACTCCGCCAGAACTTGGAATTAGTTCAAGCGATGAAATTTTAGAACGAAAATGGTTAAACAGGTCTTCCGCGAGACTCGCGGCTTTTGGTGCAAAGTTTCACATCATGCAGAATTCAATAGATACTTTCATACATACATCCTCCTTTTTTAAGACTATTTTAGTATATCCTTAGGCAATTCACAAAAATAATGTTTATACTAACAAAAGGAGGTGTCGTTTCATTATGACAAGTGAAGATAAAGTAAAGCTCACTCACCTTTCCTCAAAAGGTGGTTGAGGCTGTAAAATTGGTCCAGAAGACCTGGCGCAAGTTTTGCGTCATCTACCAAAACGGGAATATGATCCTAACCTTTTAGTTGGTTTAGATACTTCAGACGATGCAGGAGTCTATAAGTTAACCGATGACCTTGCTATGATCCAGACTGTCGACTTTTTTACACCTATTGTAGATGATCCATATATGTTCGGCCAAATCGCCGCTGCTAATTCACTAAGTGATGTTTATGCGATGGGAGGATACCCAACAACAGTAATGAATATTGTAGGCTTCCCGATCAATACTCTTGGTCACGATGTGCTCGCTGAGATTTTAAAAGGAGCAGCTGACAAAGTGAAGGAGTCCGGTGCAGTTCTTGTTGGAGGACACTCGATCGATGATTCTGAACCTAAGTTTGGTCTGTCAGTCACAGGACTTGTCCATCCTTCTAAAATTCACAAAAATGTGGGAGCAAGACCAGGGGATGTTCTTGTGTTAACGAAACCAATCGGTGTCGGTATTCAAACCACTGCTATTAAAAAAGACAAGCTTTCAGAAAATCAGCTTCAGTTAGTCAGCACAACGATGGCCACACTTAATAAAACAGCAGCAGAATGCTTGGAAGGTCTATCTCCAAACGCTGTAACAGATGTAACCGGTTTCGGTCTTCTCGGTCATGCGACAGAGATGGCAAAAGGGACAGGAGATATTACCATCGAGATTGATTATCACAGTGTACCGCTTTTACCTGGCACCACAGAGCTTGCGCAAGAAGGAATCGTGCCTGGTGGTACTAAAGCTAATCATCGCTGGATAAAAGATGATGTGCTCTATGGCAATGAACTTTATGAGTGGCAGCAATGGATTTTATGTGATGCTGTAACTTCTGGCGGTTTACTTGTAAGTCTACCTGAAGAAAAAGCCGCAGAATACGTTAAGAGACTTCACACTAAAGGCATAAATGACGCTAGCATCGTCGGTCGTGTACTTGCATTTTCTGAAAAACCAATCAAAGCCAATTAAACACAAAAAACTCCGATGTCGGAGTTTTTTTGTGTTTAAAGATGGTTATAGATCTCAGCGTACACGGTTTCATCAAAATCTTCAGGTGCACCGTCAAAGACTAGCTTTCCGTTTTTCAGTGCAATAATTCTTGTGGCGAATTTTTTTGCAAGAACTACATCATGCACGTTAATGATTGAAACGAGATTTCGTTTCACATGTGTTTCTTTTAAAAGTTGAAAAATCCTTTCAGCAGTTCCAGGATCCAAACTTGCGACAGGTTCGTCTCCCAAAAATACTTTAGGGTTCTGCACGAGTGCTCGTGCGATCGCAACCCTTTGTTTTTGTCCACCGCTTAACTTCTCAACTCTTCTTGTTGGTTCAACCGTTAGCTCAACCTGTTCAATAGCTTCTAGAGCTTGCATTCGATCAGTCGGTTTAAACAAACCTAACAGATTTTCATAAGATTTTTTGTATCCAAACAGACCTGTTAAGATGTTCTGAACGACACTCATCCTTGGTATTAAGTTGAAATGCTGAAAGATCATCCCCGTTTTTCGACGAACTTCTAACGTCTCTTTATGAGTCATCTCATTCAACGTTTTATCTCCCCATTTTACATAACCACAAGATACTGGCTGCAGACCGTTAATACACCTTATAAACGTAGATTTCCCTGCACCGCTTCTACCTAGTACACAAACGAACTCTCCTTTTTGGAAAGTAATATTCACATCTTTTAAAGCAGGTTCTTTAGCGCCAGGATATGTGACAGATACATTCTCAAATTCAATCATGTTATCACCTAAATAACCTTTTCACGAATTTTCCCACCAATATAATCCACCATGATAACCATGATCATGATGAGTAGAACGTCAACAGAGACTAGCTGATATTGAAACGTTTTAAAATGAATAAACAACTGTTGTCCGATTCCCCCGCCACCAATAAGACCTAAGATGAGCGAAGTACGTATAGCTACTTCAAATCGATAGAAAAATTGAGATAGTACATTTGGCCATATTTGTGGAAGTACTGCAAATAGATTTCCGATCCACTTACTTGCCCCAACTGCTGACATCGCTTCAATCGGACCTTTATCTGCCGCCTCGATCAGTTCTGAAATCAGCTTACCTAACACCCCGATGTTATGCAAAACGATGGCGATAACAGCAGGAAACGGACCAAGTCCGAGCGTTGTTAAAAGAATTAAGCCGAACACAAATTCAGGTACTGATCGTAAGAAACTCAGTAAGAAACGTGTTATCGTATAGACGAAACGATTTCTACTTGTATTTCTAGCAGCGATAAAACTTATCGGAAGCGCGATGATTAAGCCGAAAAAACTCCCCAAAAATGCAATAGCGATCGTTAACAAACTTTCTTGAAACAGAAACGGCAGACTTTCTGTGTTCATCGGAAACCATTTCGACAGAAAGTCACCCATATTCTGAAAATCTCTAAACTTCGAAAGATCAAACTCCGTTAACTTCATGCTTCCTATCACGAGTATAATTAAGCATAATACGATTAGTAATTGGTCCCTCTTAAACCAAACCATGGTTCCCCTCTATTCTTGAATGGTACCCTCTTTAATTGCTGCTTGTCGGATACTCTCGTAATCCTTGTTGTCTGCCTTCGTAAACCCAGTTGCACCAAAGGCATCTAAAATCTCTTTATCTTTAATATCTAAAAAGATCTTCTGAAGTTTCTTCATCGTTTTCTCATCTGTACTTTTAGATACAGCCCAAGGATATTGGAACAATTTCTCTGACTTCCAGATTACTTTAAACTGATCTCCGTCAATCGCTCCTTCTTCAATCAACTTATCATAGATGGCGCTGTCAATCGCACCAACATCCACTTGTTTGTTTTGAACAGCAAGAGCGGTCGCATCATGAGAACCAGTAAACCTAACATTGTTAAAATCACTATCAGATTCACTTCTGTAGATGCCTTCATCTTTTAGTTTGATACTAGGAATCAATGATCCTGAAGTGGAAGATGGATCACCAAAAGCAAACTTTACATTCTTAGCATCAGATACCATGTCCTCAAAATTTTCATACTTACTGTCTTTATGTGTAATCAAATAAGAGTAGTAGAACGGTTCACCTTTGATCAATTGTGTTACGATCGCTTTAGCCCCACTTTCTTCATGTGCAACAACGTATGTAAGAGGTCCGAAATATGCCATGTCGATCTTATCATAGTTCATCGCTTCAACTACACCGTTGTAATCCGGATAAGAGGTAATCTTGACTTCTCTTTCCATTTTCTCGCTAAGCACTTTCTGAAGTTTATCAAGTGCTCCCTTCAATTCACCCTCCGTTTGGGCTGGAATTACACCAATCGTAAACACTTCACCATTATTCAATTTTGTATTCTTTTTATCACCGTTATTCGTTCCGCAAGCTGATAAGAATAGAATCATAGTCAGCAACAATAAACTAATTTTTTTCATTATACTCTCTCCTTTTTTATTTCTCTTTATATAATTTCAAATAAGAGTCAATCTCTTTCTTAATAGTGTGGTTCTCTATTATGGTTTGATACCCATGATCACTTAGTTGCTTATACGTTTCTTGATCAGAAATGACATTTTTTATAGAATGATATAATTCTTCTTGAGACTGAAACAACAATCCGTTCATTCCGTGCTGTATGATGCTAGCATTTCCTGGGTTTTCCCTTGCGATTACAGGCTTTCTGAAACTCATCGCTTCTAATAATGCTGTCGGCTGCCCTTCTGAGATCGAAGTATTTAGGACAACATCTCCCCATTCATAAAGCTTCTTCATTTGACCTAGCTCTACTTCAGGCAAATAATATAGCCACTCATACTTGTTTTCTGCCTCTTTCACTCGTTCGAATTCTTCCTCATTCAAGTTTGCTCCTACTATTAAAAAGCGGAGTTCTAAGAAATCATTAGACAACCTAATCAAGCTTTCCAATGCAAAAAGAACATCTTTAACTGGGCGAATGCCAGCTGGCAGTAACAATTTTGGGTAGCCTTCCGGTAGAGTGAACGCTTCTATCGTATGGTCATTAGGTAAATAAATACTTTGTGGGATTACATGTACGGATTGATCTGTTAATCCATAATCTTTTACGAGCATTTGTTTAGCTTCTTGTGTAAAAACAGTGATTGCTTTCGCTTCACGCAACAATGGAAGATACCTTTCTTCGTCTTCAGTTAACGAGTGGTTGAGATCCGTTCCTCCTGAGGTAACGATATAAGGTTTATCCAACTTAATCTCATTTTTTTCAGCCCATTGAACGAATCTAGAAAAATGAAGGATGTGATACAAATCCGCTTTCACCATTCGTTCAAGAAGAGTAAAATTAAGACTTAATTCTTCATATGGAAAAAATGAAAACTCAACTTTATCAGATAATCCATGTTCTAATCGTTTAGCCGTGGTAGAATTACCACGGTTTTGTTTATAATATGGTGTAAAAAAGACAACTCTCACATTTTACACCCATTTCCTAACATTTGATTCTCGTATCGTATATCCTTCAGCGTCCATACCTTCCAATATTGGTATTAAAAACTTTCTTGACGTATGAAGGATCGTTTTAGCATCTTGCACGGTAAAGGATGAATCTGTATGGATTCTCAAGTTTTCAACCGCCGAATCAAACGCCTTTCTACTCAACAAGATCTCATCAAAAAGCATGACCACTTGATTTGTTTTCAATAAATAATACTTAAATTCATGATATAGAGCTTCTGGAAGTTGCTGAGCGTTGTAGATGTTCTGGAGGTCATCAGGCTCAAGCTGCGCTTCTACCAATATGGTCAGAACATTCGCCATCCTTTTAGCCCATTTTTCTGGATAATGTGGTTTGAAATGCGATAAATGAACAAATTGGTCCGTGATTGTAACGGTTGAATCTGCTACACATCTTTCAAGAAGCGAATTAACTATCTTAGGATTTACTTCACTTTGGAATGATTGAACGATTTCTGCCTTTGGTATGCCTTGCCTTAAACTATACTCACTATGGAAGTTTTGAAGTTTGTTCATGATGTTAAATTTAATATGCTGTACCGTAGAATCAGACACCAAATAATCTTGTATTTGTTCAATAGAACCCTCACTTAATAGTTCACCCAACGTGTGTTGAAGAATTTCCTCTTCCATTCCAATAGATCTCTTAAGTTCTCGTTCTGACATCGATCCTACTTTATTCAGCAACTGTTGGACCCGCTCAACAGGTGTTCCTTCATGTTTACTCTTTAATCGCTCGATCGTCTCCGTTCCAAATCTATAAACAGATCCGTTCGGGTCGATAACTTCTCCTCCTCCGATCGTTTCCTCAGGAGAGGGTCGCCTTATGATGAAACGATCACCTCGTTTTGTCACGATCTCTTGATCTAATCGAACTTGACAATATATTTGATCTTCATTGTTATCAAGCTCATTTCGGTCAAAAAGGACGAGTTTTCCCATCACTTCAGACGTCCCGCTATAAAACTTAACAAGAGAGCGCTGCTTCAACTTCCCTTTCCACCCTTCACCCGTTGATAATACGAGATCGATAGTGTCCGTTGTCGAATAAACATTCGGCTCTACTAAAACATGCCCTCTTTTCCAATCGGCTTTAGAACCTCCTGAAAGGTTCAGAGCTGCTCTTTGTCCGGCTCTAGCAGCATGAACATCTTGCTTATGCACTTGAAGTTTACGAATCTTCACTTTATCATTCCCAGGCTGAACAATAAGTTCATCACCTTCCTGCACCTCACCTTCATATACCGTTCCTCTTACAACAGTACCTTGTCCTTTTACGGTAAAGATGTGATCGATCGGCATGCGAAAAGTGCCTTGTGATGATTTAACAGGTGTGTCTTTTAAGAGGTTTGTGATTTCACTTTTTAATTCCTCTATTCCAGCTGAAGAAACACTGTCTACAAAATGCATTGGAAAATGTTCAAAAACCGATGAGTTTGTAAGTTCCAATATGTCTTCTTCAACTAACAACCTCATCTCGTCATCAATCAAATCTGACTTCGTAACAACGATTATTCCTTTTTCAATGCCCAAGAATGACAGAATTTCAAAGTGTTCTCTCGTTTGAGGCATCACGCCTTCATCTCCGGCGATTACAAGGAGCACAAGATCAATTCCTGCTACACCAGCAATCATTTGACGGATCAGCTTTTCATGGCCAGGTACATCCACTATCGATGTATGCAGATCATTTGTTAATGGAAAAGGTGCAAACCCTGGTTCAATCGTAATCTTGCGAGCTTTTTCTTCTTTGAGCGTATCTGTGTCTATCCCACTTAGAGCTTTTGTTAGCGTCGTTTTTCCATGATCGATGTGTCCTGCCATACCAATCGTATAATATTTAATCGTCATAAGTTTAACCACCTATATGTACATACTCTCCTACACTTTATGAAATGGAGATGTAAAAAACAAGGATAACGCATTTTTCATTGTTGAAATATAGCGAAATCCGCCTGTCCAACATTATTTCCCAGCTTGCTATAAACGAATGTATATTTATTCATAACTGTATACCCACAGGTTATCCACAGAACAAGTTATTCACACTTGTCCACAGGGTGAACTGTTATAGTTGATAAAATAAACTGTTATAGTGTTAAGCTGTTATAGTAGAACATCTTCTCTGTTACAGTCGTGCTATGCCGCCGTTCGACAAATCTGTTCTCCCCTATCTTATGGAAAAAGGCACAAGTCTTGTTCTATTGGGGTAAAATGCTGTATAATGCAATAGCGAGCAAGAGATTTTTCTTGGGGCCAGATGTGTAGCTGGTGCTTACCTGGGTCTTCAAAACTTTTTGGGAGGCGCGTGCCGTCTCCGGTGGGTTCGATTCCCACATGGTCCCGCCAAAAAAAATTATACATATGAGGTGGACGCATTGTCTGGATGGTTCATCACTTTTATCGTGTTATGGTCCGTTTTTTTATTTACTATGTTTGCAATCGGCGGATATTTTATGTTTCGCAAATTCTTAAAACGACTTCCTAAAGAAGATGGAAAATCAATTTTAGATTGGCAAGAACATTACATCAACCAAACCATTCATCTATGGACGGATGATCAGAAAAAGCTTCTAAATGAATTGGTAGCTCCGGTACCTGAGCTCTTTAGGGATGTAGCTAAAGAAAAGATCGCTGGCAAGATCGGTGAATTAGCATTACAAGAAAAAGCAAGTTCTATGTCACAAGACTTAATCATTCGCGGCTATATTATCGCGACTCCAAAAAGAGATCACAAATGGCTGATTAAGACTTTAAAAAAGAAAAACATCGATATCAAACCTTATCGTTCTTTACTCGCATAAAGAACCCCCTGAATCCTTTGATTCAGGGGGTTTTCTTCTTATAAATTATAAAGCGATCTCATTTTTCTTTTTATTAAACAAAACGAGCATCGCAAGTCGCCATGGTAAGATCATTCCAAACGCAACGATAAAGAATAATGAACTTGTTTCAAAAATTGAGATTGTAGAACCAATATACCATTTTAATGCTAAACGGATGGCAAACAATCCGATAATGATAAAGATAAACGCTTTCGATCGAACCAAGTATACATGATTACCTTTAATCTCGAATTTACTTGTCATGATAAGAAATATCGAGAACATGATACCAACTAAGAACGCCTCCCCCGCTTCCGTCCACGTGATATGAAAAGCGGGAATCACGAACTGAAGAAAGCCTGTGCTCATCGCTAACGGAGGTATGATGATCTTTTTTGTGGTAACCGGTTCTCTCGTTTCTTTCATTCGAAAATTAAAAACAATCACTGCCATAATGATGGCAAAGCATGTACTCGCAATAAAAAACACGGTTAGTTCCCTTCCCCTACTTCTTTCTGGATCTTATCTTCTGCAATTGAGAGGATAATGGTCATCGTAACTCCGATTACAGTCAAATATACACCTAAGTCAAAAAGCATCGCTGTAGCAAGCTCGGTTTTCCCTAAAAGCGGGAGTTGAAAATAGCCAAAACTGTGACTTAAAAATGGAACGCCGAGCACGAACGAACCAGCTCCGGTAAGAATGGCGATTAATAAGCCAACTGCTATCATGTACGTAAAGTTTATCGGCAATATTCTATGTACAGGTTGTAATCCGTAAGAAACATAGAGAAGAAGAAACGCTCCCGCTCCCATCAATCCGCCGATAAATCCTCCACCTGGTGCATTATGCCCTGAAAAAAGCATGTTTATTGAAAAAGCTAGAATAACAAATACAATGATATTTGTTGTTGTTTTTAAGATAAGGTCATTCGATCGTGAATGCATGATGTATTATCCCCTTTCCATATTACTCTTAAAAACCTTTGAATCCTCCAAACACACGGTTTGTTAGAAATGACGTTAATTGTGTCAGCCAATCAAAGTATAGCAGGATTCCCATGAAGACCATAAGAGTCCCCCCTACCACCATAAACTGACGGTTGAACTTTTTTATTACCTTTAGTTTATCCAAAAAGAAGCTTAAAACAAAGAAAGGAACAGCAAATCCTAAAACATATGCGACCATATACGTCATAGACGCTGCCGGATTTGATACCCCAAGCGCAATAACACCTGCTAGAATCGGACCCATACAAGGTGTCCAACCTGCTGCAAAACCAATACCGATCAAAACGGAACCCAGATAACCAGTAGGACGAGATTGAAATCTTACTTTCTTATCCTTCATTAAAAATGTAGGAGTTATGAATCCCATCACCACTAGACCAAAAAAGATAATTACAATAGCTCCTATTTGCCTTAACAGTGTTTGATATTGTACGAATAGATCACCGATCATCGTAGTTGAAAGACCAAGGAAAAGAAATATGATCGAAAAACCTATCAAGAAAAATGTAGTATGTAGAAGCGCTGTTTTTCTAAGCATGGCGTTTTCTTCTTTAAGTTCTTGAACTGAGATCCCCGTTATGTAAGATAGAAAAGCAGGATACAAAGGTAAACAGCAAGGTGAAATAAAGGAGAGCAAGCCAGCTCCAAAAGCAAGCAGAATATTAAGATCGGTCATTTTTTAGTTAGCCCCTTTTTTACAGTTCTCTCTCTATCTTAAAGGGAATATACATTTTGTTCAAACATAAAGAAAGACAGCTTAGAAAAAAGCTGTCAGAGATGTTTACGGTTTTTGTAAATATTCTTCGAGCGTGATGCCCTGCTCGTGAATTTTTTTAGCATGCTCTACCCCAACATATCGAAGATGCCAAGGTTCATACTGATATCCAGTAATATCTTCTTTCCCTTTAAGATATCTGATGATAAATCCATACTTATGCGCATTTTCTGCTAGCCATTTTCCTTCTTTTGTCTCACCAAACGCTTCTACAAGTTCAAAGTTCACTTCTTGTGATGTAACGTCCATTGATAATCCAGTCTGATGCTCACTCTGACCTGGCTTGGAGCTCGTTTTGTTCGCAACATCTTCCCCTTTTTGCTCAGCGTTAAAGGCGAAGATGGACACTTGCGTATCATAAGAGCGATACCCGGATTGTGCGAGCAGCTCGAGACCGTCTTCTTCAGCAGCCTTAAACAATACTTCCAAAGAAAGAGCGGCCTCTTTTCTTAGTTTTTTCTTTGGCAAGTCCTCTTTAAATGGAAACGGAACATTTGGTGTAATTAAGTCTTTCGGTTCATAATCACCTGGTAAGTTTCTTTCCTTGTTCGCAACGATTAATAGATCATCTAGATTCTGCACAACTGCTCTACCGTCGCCGGAAACCGAAACCGTTTCTTCTAACCACGGCAGATCAGTTCCTGCTGATGGTTGTTCATCATTATTTTCTGTTTTGTTTTCATCATTTGGTTTTAGTTTAGTTTGTTCATTTGATATCTGTTTTTCGTTCTTTTCTGAATTTTCTTCATTAAAGGCAGCATTCCATTTCTTTTCTGCCCAATCAACTGGCTTACATGCCGAAAGGGCAAACATGCTGCCGATCAACATTGATGGTAAAACATATTTCTTCAAAGCATTCTCATCCTTTTATTCAGTTTGTCTGTACGTGTATGCTATCTTATAATAGGATAATTTGCAAATAAGTCAATCACTTAAAACAGAAGTTCATTTTTTTGAAAAATTAAAGTAAAAAATTTGTAGCTCTTAGATGTAGTTGTTTTCCGTTACAAGCAACAATCTTTTAGAGGTCATCTTAAAAATTAAAACAGCTCTTTTTAAAAAAGAGCTGTCACTAAATACATAAACCATTTAGTTAGTTAACCCACATCGTTCATAGAATCTTTTCCATGCTGCAATAGGAACATCTTATGATACAAACCTCGCTGCCTTAATAGTTCTTGATGAGTCCCTCTTTCGACGATTTCTCCTTTATGCAACACGAGAATGAGTTCTGCATCTTGGATCGTTGATAACCTGTGTGCAATTGCAATTGTCGTTCTGCCGCTGCGCATTTTACGAAGAGCTTCTTGAATCTCTTCTTCCGTCTCTGTATCAATGTTAGCCGTCGCTTCGTCGAGTATCAAGATCGTTGGAGAAAAAGCCATCGTGCGCGCAAAAGAGATCAGCTGCCTCTGACCACTAGAAAATGTGGCCCCTCTTTCTCCTAACTCTGTTTGATAACCCTCTGGCAATCTTTCAATAAACGGTGATGCTTGAACAAAACTCGTCGCATTCTTTACATCCTCGTCTGTAATCGTCTGGTTATACAATCTTACGTTTTGCATAATATCTCCTACAAATAAGAAGGGATCTTGCAAAACGAGTCCCATCTTGTTTCTTAACTCTTTGTTTTCAAAGTTAGATAATGGAACGTCATCGATCAAGATCTCACCTTTATTCACTTCATAAAAACGCATGAGCAAATTGATGATCGAGCTCTTACCACTTCCGGTATGACCAACAAGAGCCACTGTTTGACCAGGCTCTGCTGTGAAAGAGATATCTCTAAGAACTTCCTGCTCTCCATCATAAGAGAAGGAAACAGCTTTAAATTCAATCTTACCACTCGAGATCACAGGATTCTTATTCCCTTTATTAATCGGTGCAAACTCTTCTTCATCCACGACTGTAAACACTCGGCCTGCAGAGACGATAGCTTGCTGAAAAATAGAAAGGCGCATCATCATCATGTTGACCGGCTCAAAAAAGCGATCCAGATAATTAATAAAAGCATAGATCACTCCAATCTCAACAGGAGAATTGAAGGACTTGATGCCAAAAAAGGAAAGAATCATCAACAAAGCAAGCATATAAACAAGATCAACGGCGGGTCTTAGCAACAAACCGTTGTATTTTATATTTCTAATCTGTGCGTCAGTATGTTCTTGATTGATTTTTGCAAACTCTTTTCTGAGCCTCTTCTGCTGATTGAAAACTTGCACGATTGACATCCCTTGAAGAGATTCATTCAGTTTAGCGTTTAGCTGGCTCAGTTTCTCTCTCATGTCATAAAACGACCTTGAACTATATTTACGGTACAGCCACATGATTAAAACGATGAACGGTAAAATACCTATACAGAATAAGGCAAGTTTCACATTCAGATAGAACATGAATCCAAAGATACCAAATAAAAATACAATATTTTGAACAAACGTCGAAAGTACGCTTACATAAAGATCCTTAACGGCCTCAGTGTCGTTCGTAATTCGCGATACTAAGCTGCCAACTGGTGTACGGTCAAAGAATTTTAAACCTAATGAATGAACCTTAGTGAACACTTGGATTCGTAGTGTTTGAATAATGTCTAGAGCTACAGATTGGAACAGAACAAATTGAAAGTAATTTACAACAGCTGAGATTACGATTAATGCAATGTAACCTGAAGCGAGTATCACCAAAGCTCTTTGTTCAAAATTTCGAGGTGTGACAAAATCGTCGATGAACGTTTTAACAAGAATAGGACCCGTTAGTTCAGCGGCAGTTGCGACTAATAACAAAATGAAGGCGAATGCCAAACGCTTTTTATGTGGTTTTGTATAAGACATGAGTCTTTTAAAAACAGACCACTGCTTCATTTGTTGCAATTCATCTAATGTCGGTTCTTGTTCTTCACTCATTTGATGACACCTCCCTCTGAGATCAGCGTTTCCAAAGCTTGCTTTTCATACGTTTCTTTGTACCATCCATCTTCGTTCAACAAGCTGAAATGAGTACCTCGTTGTACGATAGTTCCATTTTCCAAAACGATGATTAAATCGCAATGAGCGATCGATGAGAGTCGGTGTGCTGTTATAATTGTCGTTTGGTTTTGGCGTTTGGTCTTTAATTGCTGAAGGATAGATTCTTCTGTTTTTGCATCTACGGCAGAAAGTGAGTCATCTAGTATTAAAATCTCCGGGTTTTTGATCAATGCTCTCGCAATAGAAATCCTTTGTTTTTGTCCCCCTGAAAGCGTGACTCCCCTCTCACCTACTACTGTTTCATAACCGTATTTAAATTGCGTTATATCTTTATGAATAGAGGCAAGTTCGGCGGCTTCTTTTATTTCGGAAAAAGGCGATTCAACCTTAGAGAATGCAATGTTTTCCGCTATAGTAGCTGAAAACAAAAAATGATCCTGAGGTACATAACCGATAGCTTTTCTTAAAGCATGCAGTTTATAATCACAAATATCGTGATCATCTATAATAATGTCTTTTGATTTTAATTGAAATTCACGTAGCAATAACTTGCATAGCGTTGTCTTACCACTACCGGTCTTTCCGACAACGCCAAGAGTCTGACCACGTTTTAAAGTAAAATGGATATCACTTAAAACGGGAGCGTTCAGAATGTAAGAAAATTGTTCTAATTGAAATGAGATATCTCCCATCGGACTTGTATCAATTGAACCATCGTCCTTGATCTCTTCTTTTACAGCAAGCAATGTTTCTACACGATCATAAGAAGCTCTTCCACGCTCTACAATATTAAACAACCAGCCAAATGCAAGCATCGGCCATATTAACAATCCGAGATAACTCGTAAAAGAAACGAGTTCTCCTATTGTTAGTTCGTTGCGCGTTACAAGAATTGATCCATAGCTGACTGCTAGAAAAAAGGAGAAACCAATGATCAGAGATATAGTAGGATCGAACAAAGAATCGATACGTGCAACAGCCATGTTTTTCTTTACTGCATCTCTAGAGAGATCCGAAAAGTTGTCAATATCATCTCTTTCTTGACCAAAAGCTTTAATTACCCTCGTTCCAGAAATACTTTCTTGCACTTTATCGTTCAGCGTTGAAAATGCTTCTTGTGCACTGTGAAATCTTTTGTGCAGCATCGTACCATATTTGTTTGTTGCCCATGCCATAACTGGCAAGGGGAGAAGACTGACAAGTGTAAGTTTCCAACTGATCGTAGTAGCCATTGCGATCAACGTGAAACCGCCCATCATCAAGGAATCTACTAAAGTCAAAACCCCATCCCCTGCAGTTTGTTGAATGGCTTGCAGATCGTTTGTAGAATGAGCCATCAAGTCTCCTACACGTCTCTTATGGTAGAATTCTTGTGATTTTTTTGTAAAATGTTCGTACAGTCTATTTCTTAATAACATAGCCAGTTTAACGGCTGAACCGAATATCAAGATTCTCCAGATATAACGAAGAACATAGATGCCAATCGCAATACCGATTAGAACAGCAGCATATCTCCATAATATCTCTTCGGTTATCGTACCTTCCTCAATATGATCGACAATAAGCCCAACCACTTTTGGAGGAACCAATAACCCTAAAGAGACGAATGCAAGCATCACGATTCCACCTAAATACCGCCACTTTTCTTGTTTAAAAAACCACATCAATTGCAGAAATACCCTCAACGCCCGTTCCCCCTTGGTTCTATATCAAAACAATTATAGTTTACCAATATATGAAAATTCAGAAAAGGAAAAAGTTTCACGAAAAAAGACCCCCTTAGTGACAGGTCTTCTTATCATGGTGAAAATTGTTAACTAGATAGATGATCTAATTGGTTCTTAACTTGTGAATAGATGTCACTATAGGAATGACTAGTCAGTGTAATGCACTCGCTGTCATACTGCTTTTGAGCGTAGTCGTATTTTGGGTCGTAATAGTTTTCAAGTAAGAGGGAAACTACTTTTTCATAGTTTAACGAAATAAGGTTTTCTTGCATATCCATCATGATTGATGATGGTATTCTTTTTGAAAGCTTATTGACTGCTTCCACGATCTCATCTTTATGCAGAACCGGTTCGTACACATTACAGATATATTGAACTCGCAGGTGAAAAGGTAAATCCACATGAATGCGAACACCACTGTACTTTCCTTCTAAAAGAAAATTGGGCACGACTACTCTTCCAATTCGTTTACTCTCTGATTCTATAATAATTGATGAAGAATTCTCCAACAGCTTAAGCCTTTCATAAAGTCTTGATTCAAATTCCTTTTGAGAAGCAGGGTGTTCTCCGATATTTCCAAAGATCGAGCCTTTATGCCCTGCCATTTCTTCAAGGTTCAGCACAGGATATCCTTCTTCTTCTAGCTGTTTTAATAGCTTCGTTTTCATCGTACCGGTATGACCTTCAAGAACGATGATTTTTCTTGGTTCAGCTCCCATTTCTCTAAAGAACGATTCAATCTTCTTTCGATACGACCGTATCCCTCCTTCGAGCTGTATGGTCTCCATCCCCATCATGTTCATCGTTTGAGCAATACTCTTCGAACGAAAACCACCACGTGCGCAATAGATAATCACTTGTTTTTTGGGATGTTCTTTACTTAGTGAATGAATCTTTTTATAGATAGACGGAAGTTTCGGTGCCACAACTTGGAGGCCGCGCTCCATCGCGGCTTCTTTACTATTCTGTTTGTATAACGTACCTATTTCAGCTCTTTCCTCATTTGAAAAAATACTCACATTATTCGCACCAGGAATATGATATTCTTCAAATTCTTTAGGTGATCTTACATCAAAAAGCAAATAATGATTTGCATCTATCTCATCTATGGAAATCGTCTTAACATTGTTCACTGCTATCATCCCTTTGTTGAAGCATATCACTTTCTTAGAGTAGAACGAAAACAAGCACCCGATTATTCATCAGGGTGCTTGTCCAACACTTACTTCATCTGTTTGTTCATAGCCTGCATCATTTGATTGATCTTTTTCTGACTTGGTTTCTGACCCATCTGCATCATCATCACACGCAACATATTTTCATTAATCGGTGGATTTTTTTGTAAATAACTCATCATATACTTGCGGGCAATAAAAAATCCGATCGCAACACCTGCAATCAGTGAGAGTGCACACACAAGGATTATCATACCAGTACCCATTGTTAAAACTTCCTCCTTCATGTTGTCTAGAACTAGTTTACTACAAGTTTGCCTTCACATACAAGATTGAAAGAGAATTAAGTGGCATAGACCATGTTCAATTTAAAGGGTGAGAGCCACCCAAATTTTCTTTCACCGTAATCCATCGCAAGAAAATAAGGTTCATATTGGCGTAACACCTCGAATATGATCGTTTCTGCTTCAAAGTTACCAATACTGTAAAGGTGGATATATTGATCAGTGAGTTCTATTCTCACGATGCTATCTTTGCAGGATAAAGAGTATGTTTCTCCTTCTGAACGCCATTCTTGTGTACCATTTAAATGGTCCCAAAAGTGTTTTTCTAGTTGAGAAACAGATAATAGAGAGGTTATGTAGCTAATTTGCTTTTGAAGGATGGTTTTTGATAAACCATTTGAGCGCTGTTCTTCAAAGAATAACTGAAACAGCTTATTTTCCTTGCCATAATAGGAATGAGCAACTTCTTTAGTTATTAGATAGATATAAAATTCTCTCATAAACAAGCTCCTCTCCAATCATTTTCTATGAGTATATACAATATACGGAAAGAAGCTTGTCTAAAAAGGTGTGCAAAATACAACTATTTTTGTCGAAACAGTAAGAAAAGGAGGTTTCTTCTCGGAAACCTCCTTTTTCTTGTAATTTTTTATTTATTTAACATATCATTTACGCGTTTTACGATGTTCTCTGGTGTGAAACCAAACTCTTTTTGGATAACTTCTCCAGGAGCAGATGCACCAAACGTGTCGATTGTTATCGTGTCTCCCTCAAGGCCGACATATTTATGCCAACCAAGTGAAGCTCCCATTTCAATCGCTAGACGCTTCGTAATATGCTTAGGAAGTACAGATTCTTTGTAGTCATTATCTTGTTTGTCAAAACTTTCCCAAGATGGCATTGAAACGACTGAAGCTGAAATTCCTTCTTTTTGAAGTAGTTCTTGTGCAGCAACTGCAATACTAACTTCGGACCCTGCAGAAAGAAGCAATACATCTGCATCCGTTTCAGCTGGTGAAACAACATAAGCTCCACGTTTAACACCTTCATAAGCCTTCTCTTTTGTATTCTTTAAGATCGGCAGGTCATGACGGCTTAATACCAATGCAGTCGGCTGGTTCTTACTTTCAAGCGCTAACTTCCAAGCTGCGTTTGACTCATATCCATCTGCTGGTCGAATCAAGTTTAGATTTGGCATCGCGCGAAGTGAAGCAAGTTGCTCAACTGGTTCATGAGTTGGACCATCTTCTCCTACCATTACACTGTCATGAGTTAATACATAAGTAACAGGAAGCCCCATTAAAGCAGATAGACGAATAGCAGGTCTTACATAATCAGAGAACACAAAAAATGTACCTCCAAACACATTCAGACCACCATGAAGAGCCATTCCGTTCAGAGCAGCTCCCATTGCAAACTCACGAACACCAAACCAGATGTTGCGTCCACTGTAATCATTGCGGCTGAAATTATTTTCGCCTTCAATGAGAGTTTTATTTGATCCTGCTAAGTCAGCAGATCCACCAAATAATGACGGCACATTCTTAGCTAGCGAATTGATTGCCTTACCTGAAGAAGAACGAGTAGCTATCGCTTTATCGTAGTCTGGAAGATCTTTATCCCAATTCTCTGGAAGATTTCCTTTGATCGCTTCTTGAAGTTCCTGAGCTAATTCTGGATAAGCCTCTGCATATGCTTTGAATTCTTTATTCCACTCTTCCTCTTTTGCTTGTCCTTCGCTTTTTAGTTGTTCAAAGTGTGAGTGTACTTCTTCAGGAACATGGAAATCTTCTTCAAATGTCCATTTGTAAGCTTCTTTTGTTAGTAAGATCTCTTCTTTACCTAATGGCGCGCCGTGAGAAGCAGACTTTCCTGATTTATTCGGTGAACCATGTCCGATCACAGTCTTCACTTCAATAAGAGTAGGCTTGTTAAGCTCTTCACGCGCTTCTGCTAGTGCTTTTTCGATCTCATCCAGATCTGTTCCATCTTCAACATAAAGCACTTGCCAGCCATATGCTTCAAATCTTTGCTTTACACTTTCAGAGAATGAGTGATGAAGATCGCCATCCAAAGAAATATCATTTGAATCGTAAAGAACGATCATTCTACCTAATGCAAGATGACCTGCAAGTGAAGCAGCTTCAGCAGAAACACCCTCCATAAGGTCCCCATCACCACAGATAGAATAAGTAAAGTGATCAATCACTTCATGCCCATCACGGTTATATTTTGCAGCTAAATGACGCTCAGCCATAGCCATACCTACTGCCATTGCAATCCCTTGACCTAGCGGGCCAGTTGTTGCTTCAACACCAACCGTATGACCGAATTCAGGGTGACCTGGAGTCTTACTTCCCCACTGTCTGAAATTCTTCAGATCATCAATTGTTAAGCCATATCCACTTAAATGAAGCAAGCTATATAACAACATCGATCCATGACCTGCTGATAATACAAAACGGTCACGGTTGAACCATTCAGGATTTGCAGGATTATGGTTCATAAATTTTGACCATAAGCTATATGCCATAGGCGCAGCACCCATTGGCATACCTGGATGCCCTGAGTTCGCTTTTTCTATGCTGTCGATAGAAAGTGTTCTTATTGTATTAATTGCTAATTCATCAATAGTTCGTGACAAAAAAATCATCCCTTCATATGTACTAAACAGTTTTGACTTTCATAATAAACGTTCAAGTGAAATTAGACAAGACAAACACATTATTAGCTATCGTTATTTTACCATCTACTCGTGAAATCATACAAAAACCGTCTGTTTTCCTACAACAATTTCGTTGTATTAGAACAGACGGTTGAAATGTATTATGCAAGCCCTGGTAAATGACATGAAAAATAGTCCGTACTTTCATCATAATCAAGTTTCATATTCTCAACCAACCACTTTTCTTCGTTTCGTACAAAAAACCGAAGACCATCTACCTCTTGAACGTAATCGTCCTCTTCAGGCACTGCAGGCGTCACACCGAGTGAAAAACCTCCCGAGTCACCACTTCCTGCATATTTAACGAATAGCCTTAAAGCCTCAGATGCTTCTAAAGTGATGTCTTTATAAAGATTAGCAGCTGCACTTGTAATTGAAAAAGTCAAAATATTCTCCCCTTTCAAAGTTGTTATATAACAGTATATACTTATATGTATAGAATGCAACAGAAAAAAATACCTATCTACTATAGAGTAAATAGGTATTGTATATTAATGTTTAAGGTTTTTTTTATTGTCTTTACTTCTTTTTAATTTTTCCGGTGTTACATCATCACCGTTAGGATCAACGAAAGTCATACCATGCAGATCTTGAACAAAAGATTTACGGAAAACCTGTAAATATTCCTCACGAAGTTTTTTTTGTTCAGCTTTTTCTGCTGATGTTAGATCGGATTGTTTGGATTTTCTAGACAGTTCATTTATACGTTTCATCTTTTCTTTAGATAACATAGTAAAAACTCCTTTTTAAAGCATTCTTCACTCTATCCTACAGCAGATTGAAAGGAATTTCTAGTTATCTGTATTTTCCACATACTCTTTGTATCTTCTATGTACGGTCGCTTTAGATACATTAAAGCCCAACCCTCTAAGCGTTAATGCGATGTCATGAAATGTAAGCTTCATATTCTTTAACCTAACGATCTCAGAGATTGGCACTTCTTTTTTGTCTCTGCCACCACCAGTTTGATTCTTCAAATTCTTTTGAGGTTTATATCCATCTTTAACCGCTTTTCTCATTCCACGCTTGATCTTCATATTATGGAGCTTTCGTTGGTATTCTTCTACAGTTGACACAATATCAAGCACCATTTCGTCTGCTTCTGTTAACGTGTATTCTCCGTTATTAGAAAGCGTATATACTTTGATGTTGTATTTAATCAACTGATGAAGAATTGCCATCTTAGCTTTTCCTCTGCCTAAACGAGTATCATCTTGTACAAGAAGGCACTGGAACTCTCCATCCCTTGCAAGATCTAATATATTTAACAATTCTTCTCTATCTAAAGAGAATCCACTTGCCTTTTCACGGTAACAATTCACAACTTCAAATTGAAATTGTATCGCTAGCCTCATTAGTTCAGCTTCTTGCCTTTCTAATGAAGATAATTGTTCATCTTTATCTGTACTAACTCTGGAGTAAATGATTGCTTTCATTGTATAAAACCCGCTTTTTTATTTATTGACTGGTATGATTACTTTCTGTCCTGGAAAAACAGCTGCCGCATTTACACTGTTTTTCTTTTCGACCCATTTTATAAATTCCCAATTAGAATAATGATGCTTTGCGTTATACTCTTCAGAAAGACTCCACAGAGAGTCTCCCTCCTGAATCGTTACTTCAATATATTGAGCTTCTTGTGAGGCAAGATTTGATAACGTAAAAAATATACCACCTAACAACCCTAAAAATACAATAACATGCATTGTCCCTTGTTTCATTGTGATATCCCCTCTCAACAAACGTTTGTTCGCATCTCTTACACCTATAATAACTGGAACGTTTGTTCGGTGTCAACTATTTTTTCGAACTTATGTTTGTATCTCTTAATTCCCCATGATATACTTTTTGTAGATAAAAAATTCGGTGAGGTGCTAAAAAATGACTAAATTATCCAGACGACAATTGGATATATTGGCTTTCATAAAAGAAGAAGTTTCACAAAAAGGGTATCCTCCTTCAGTTCGTGAAATCGGTGAGGCAGTTGGACTTGCTTCAAGCTCAACGGTACATGGGCATTTAGCAAGACTTGAAAAAAAGGGTCTTATCAGACGAGATCCAACAAAACCAAGAGCAATTGAAGTATTAGGTTTAGAAGACAACATTCCTTCTGTTCGTTCTGTTTCAATCCCTGTTATCGGTAAAGTTACGGCAGGTCTTCCAATCAGTGCGGTTGAGAACGTAGAAGAATACTTCCCACTACCTGAGCACGTTGTCGGGGACGAGAACGTATTCATGTTATCTGTTGTTGGTGATAGTATGATTGAAGCAGGAATCTTCAATAAGGACTTAGTTGTTGTAAAGCAGCAGCCTACAGCAAATAATGGAGATATCATCGTAGCGATGACCGATGAAGATGAAGCGACTGTAAAAAGATTCTTCAAAGAAAAAAATCATATTCGCTTGCAACCTGAAAATTCATCGATGGAGCCAATTATCTTACAGAGTTGTACGATATTAGGTAAAGTGATTGGCGTATACCGAAGTATTCATTAATTATTGAAGTATTTCACTTAAGAGAAGTATCTAATAACTTGATACTTCTTTTTTGTTTATCCAATTACTTATCTAATTCAAAGACTATTGAAGATTTTTAAATACTACCATAGGCACTCCGTTACTCGCCTAATGTAGGAGTCAAACTATAAATTAACCGAATATTAAGTCTTTTTATTCATTTACAAATTATACCTGGATAGTATAAATTTGCAGTGTAACAAAATTAGCTATCAGAAATAAGCTCCTATACACTTTGTTTAACTTTAATCGTAAGAGTGACAACTGTATTAGTTGATAGGAGATACTCGAAAGGAGGATAAGTGTCATTATTTTAGAATAAATAACTATGAGTAATAGGAGTGAGAATAATGCGCAAAAAACTATCTCTTTACATGATTTGTTTTGCTCTTGTAGCAGTAGTATTTTCACCTAAGACATATGCAGAAAAAGAGTATACGATTAAGTCATTTGACTACGTGAATGTGGATGGCAAAGCTGTCAATTCTAATGCTTTTAATCTCCTAAATGATCAGATCAAAGTAACTATGGTACTTCCAAAACAGAATAACAGCGGCGATTGGTTGGCCTATGGATTCACAAGCATGAAAGAATTGAATGCCTATATCGAAAAGGACAAGCTTAAAAAGCAAAAGAAAGTTGAAACGATGGGAACTGGTGCTTGTTGTACAGACTTCTATGAGAACAAAAACAAAGGTGGCGCTTACATTTATTGGAGAGATGGTTTTAAGAACCTCCCTTCAAGCTGGAATGACAGAATCTCATCTCTAAGTACTGCATCGCCTTCATCAAGCTACTCAACAACGCTTTGGCAGCACACTTCATCGCAAGGTTATGGAAAAGGAGTATTGTTTAAACACTCTGATTGGTATGGTAAGACTGCGAACATGGCATCTGACTGGAACAATATTGCATCCGCTATTGAAATTAAATAAATGAAAACCCCTGACAGCTATTTTGTCAGGGGTTTTGCTTATAAGAAGTATTACTCGGTCTTTCCTTCCCATGCTTCCATACCGCCTACCATATTGATTACGTTAAAACCATGACTTTCTAGAAATTTATATGCTTGGCTACTTCTACCTCCAGATCGACAAACCAAAACATACTCTTCCGCTTTGTCTAATTCATGCATACGAAACTCTAACAAACCTAATGGAATATTAATGGTGGTCTTAGGTATTTTCCCTTCTTTTACTTCAGAAGTTTCACGAACATCAATCGTATGAAGAGAGTGTCCTTCATTTAATTTCTTCTCAAGTTCTTTAGCCGTTATCTGCTTCATTCTCTATTCCTCCTATCTCCAACTGCTAACTCCACCTTTAACGTTCACCACATGAGTGAAACCGTTTTTAACAAGAATCTTACTGGCTTTTTGACTCCTCATTCCACTTTGGCAAATTACAAAGATTTCTTTATCTTTTGATAACCCTTTAATATTTTGGGACAACGAATGCAGAGGGATGTTTGTAAATCCAGGTATGTGATAACTCTTAAATTCTCCAACAGTTCGGACATCAATAAACTGTTTTTTCTTATCTTTCAACTCGTTCTTTAATTGAAGTGTTGAAATATTTCTTACACCTTTTACAGGAATAAACCGTTGAACGATAAATAAAGCTATTAAACTAAATAATATAATGTTTACGTATTCCACTTAGCCACCGCCTATTTTTTATCTACCCTCACTATATACCCTATGGGGTATATAGTCAAGAGTGTTCATCCCTACCAAAAATTATTATTCTAATTAAACTTTTAATAATCGAGATACTCGGTTATAAAATAGCACGATAATGAATAGTCCTACCCCTGTGAGTATGAGCCCAAGAGATAATTTCGTTAAAGATAACAGTTTTAAAACCACACTGAATGCGACCACAATATAAAAGACAGCTAGCATTTCTTTTACCTTATCTACTGAAAACACCTTCAAATTGATAATACCAAATGGGGTGCCGATAAGCGCTCCGCCTATCAGTAGCAAACCGTGGCGATAATCCATTTCAGCCCCACCATACACATAAGATCCGATTCCGGAGATTACAATAATTGAAGCAGCTGCAATACTTGTACCGACCGCTTTTTTAAGTTCAATACCAACTTTTTTTGTAAGTAAAGGTGTCATCACGAAACCACCACTTACGCCCATTAGGGACGACATGATTCCTGTAAACAAACCAATTAAAAGGATCCAGAACTTCCCTCTCTCATTTTTGACAGATTGATTATGGGTTAAATATTGGAAAGCAAACCAGCTCAAGATAATAATATACACAGCCGAAATAACAGTTGATGCTCCATTTATTTTTTCGAGCCCTTGTACGAGTGGAACAGTCGAAACAGCTCCTATTACTCCGAATAATCCGAGTAAACACGCTAAACGAATGTTTACATTCTTCATCTTCAAGTGAGATAGTGTGCCAGTAACTGTCGAGCCCAATGTCAACATTAAAGAGAGTATGATGGCTTGGCTAGGTTCATAACCAAGTACTAAAAGGACAGGAGTCAGTATAATTCCCCCACCAATCCCAAAAAAACCGGAGATCATACCAATTACAGCTCCACCGATAACAAACAAAAGCCATTCCATTTTCCAACACTTCCTTCCTCCTTTCATTGTATCTCTCGCTCTATTATAATAAAAATGAATAATCATCATTATTATCATTACGAATATTAATGGAGGTTCACTTATGCAATTAGATTGGATTAGAAGTTTTGTGACTCTTGCTCACCTTAAACATTTTACAAAAACAAGTGAATTTTTAAATCTTTCTCAACCAACTATTAGCGTTCACATAAAAAAATTAGAGGATTATTTAGGATTGAAACTTATTCGAAGGTCTGGTACGAATCAAGATTTTGAATTAACAAACCCTGGATTACAAGTTTTTGAACAAGGAAAAAAGATGTTGGAGATCTCAAGGAACATAGAATCTATAAAAGAAAGAAACGAAGAGGTACTCTTACGAATTGGAGCCACACATACAGTAAGCGATGTATTGTTACCAGACTTCGTAAAGAAGATTAAGTTACTATATCCATTTATTCAATTAAAGTTGATGATTCATAATCACGAACAAATTGTAGAAGAGCTTAGGAAGAACGAAATTGATATCGCTTTAGTTGAAGGAACAAGCGGATTAGATCCTTTTCAAGTTGAAGTAGTCAGCAGAGATGAGCTACGCTTTTACGCTCAACATCGAATGGCTATTGAAACCTCCCCACTTCTTTTAAGAGAGAAAGGTTCGGGCACTAGGGAATATGCTGATCAATTTCTCCGTTTAGAAAGAATTGAACCGGTGGAGATTATTGAAGTAAGCAGTCATTACTTAATCAAACAGTTAGCCGTTAGAGGACTCGGCATCGGATTTTTATCCTATTTGATGGTTAAAGAGGAAGTGTTAGAAGGAAAGCTTGTCCCCCTCGATCCACATGTTGTCTTTCGTCCCTTTTATGCGGTATACGCAGAAGAATATTCTGCAGGAACTATTCATTCAGAGATATTGAAGCTTCTACGAAATTTTTCATAAGTACAACAAAAAAAACCGTATATACCTCACCAAAAACAAAGCGACTTTGTGAGGATATCCACTACTTGCAAGAGCAACAAAGAGTATAAAACTGTGTTTAACAAACCATAGTATTCACCCTATCTATAAAAGCCTATTCCCTGATGATCTTGTGAGTATTTGGACCATTCCCCTCATTCACAAACCCATACAAAGAAGCATCTATGTTCATACATTATTAAAAACAAGGTAAAAGGTGGTAAACTATGGGTTGTAAAAATAATAAAAAAAAGCACCCCTCTCTTTTTGAAAACTGGCATGGAAACTGGTGTAACCACTCAATAGAGGATAGCTGCTGTAACAGAATGCTTAAAGACTGTGAGGAGAGTTCATTTTTTTGCTACAGAGAACATGATGAAGTTTTAGGGTATGTTTCTTTTAGTGCACCAACAACTAGCGGTACACAGTTTGCTGCTGGTGCAACAATACCATTAAACAATACTGTTTTTGCGCAAAATATCGGCGTTTCTCCAATTGGCGGTCTTGTAGTAAATAAATCTGGAAATTATGGCATAACCTTTAATGCTAATCTAGCTAATTTAAATATACCTTCACCGACTTTTGAGATCTATGCTAGTTCACGACTAATTGCAACAGCTACCATATTTCCTGATACTACTTTGGCAAAAGTGGCTAACATCACTCAATTAGAAAAAAACGAAGTGCTTCAAGTTAGAACTCCTACTGGTGCTTTTTTGTATGACGCCAACTTAACCGCTGCAAAACTGAACTAAACATTTTATCAAAAAACCCCTGACACAAAATGTGTCAGGGGTTACTTCATTTTAATACATGCTCATATATTGTTCGCGTTCCCAAGGGTGAACTTGTGTGCGGAACATATCCCACTCGATCTCTTTCGCTTCAATGAAGTGCTCTGTAGCATGTGCTCCAAGAGCTGTTGTAAGAACTTCGTTTTTGCTGAATAGAGTTAGGGCTTCTTTTAATGTTGCTGGAAGATCTTTGATTCCTTCTGCTTCGCGCTCTTCTTTATCCATCACATAGATGTTTCTATCGATTGGTTTTGGAGCGTTAAGCTTGTTCTTAATTCCATCAAGACCAGCTGCAAGTAATACTGCCATAGCAAGATAAGGGTTAGCTGTTGGGTCAACGCTTCTTACCTCGATACGCGTACTGATGCCGCGAGAAGCTGGAATACGAATAAGCGGGCTTCTGTTTTGCATAGACCATGCAACATAACAAGGCGCTTCGTAACCAGGTACAAGTCGCTTATAAGAGTTTACAGTTGGGTTCGTGATCGCTGTAAAATCTTGTGCATGCTTTAAGATACCTGCTAGGAAATGCATTGCTGTTTCGCTTAAACCTGTTTCGGATTTAGCATCATAGAACACGTTTTCTCCATCTTTGAATAGAGACATGTTCGCGTGCATACCAGATCCGTTCACACCGAACAATGGTTTTGCCATAAATGTTGCATGAAGACCATGTTTACGTGCGATCGTTTTAACTGCTAACTTAAACGTTTGAATGTTATCACAAGTGCTTACTGCATCGGCATATTTAAAATCGATCTCATGCTGACCAGGCGCTACTTCATGGTGAGAAGCTTCGATCTCAAAGCCCATGTCTTCAAGTTCTAAAACGATGTCTCTACGGCAGTTTTCACCAAGATCCGTTGGAGCTAGGTCAAAATATCCACCTTTATCGTTTAGTTCTAGAGTCGGCTCACCCTTCTCATCATTCTTAAATAAGAAGAATTCTGGTTCAGGTCCAATGTTGAAATCAGAGAATCCTAAGTCTTCCATCTCTTTTAGAACGCGCTTTAGGATTCCACGAGGATCTCCATCAAATGGGGTACCATCAGGCATAAAGATATCACAGATCAAACGTGCAACTTTGCCTTTTTCAGAAGTCCATGGGAAGATCATGAATGTATCTAGATCAGGATAAAGATTCATATCTGATTCTTCTATTCTAACGAATCCTTCAATTGAAGATCCGTCAAACATCATCTTGTTCTCTAAAGCTTTTTCAAGTTGACCGATTGGGATCTCAACATTCTTGATAACACCTAATAAATCAGTAAATTGCAGACGGATAAATCGTACGTTTTCTTCTTTTACCATTCTTAAGATATCTTCTTTAGTGTACTTAGACAAATCTTTCTCCTCCTTTAATATAAAGCGCCTGAATTGGCGATTGTTCACATAGTAAGTATTATTTAATAATCTTTAATGAAAAAACCTGGAAAGTTCTCCTTGAATTAATGAGGTTTTCCCATGTCTACCAGCATGAATCAATTCCCTTTTTAACCTACGATGAAGCGCAGATTCGGAAATTTGTTGCACACCTTGCACATTCGGCTGGTTCTTTATTAATTCTGCTGCCTGTTCATTCAGTTCAAAGACTCGTTTGATACCGGCTAGATTCACACCTTGTTCAAGAAGTGCTTTGATCTCAAGAAGTTTATCAACATCATTAAATGAGAATAAACGACGATTCCCTTCAGTACGTGCAGGATGAATGAGATCGTTCTCTTCGTAATAACGAATCTGACGAGCTGATAATTCAGTTAGCTGCATAACGATGCTGATGGGGAACAAAGGTAAGTTCCTACGATTCATATCGTTCATATTGCCTACCTCCTTTCAACTTCTTTTTATATCTTATGTCACAAAAGCTCACATGTCAATCCTAATGTTAGAAAAATTAACATCAAAACAAAAAAGAGGCTGTGCACCTCTTTTTCTTATCGCTATTTAATGAATGATGATTTATTTGTTAATAAGCCCATGTGTTAAAAGTTCATCCACAGCAGTTAATACGGCAATCTTAACATGTTCATACGTCAGACCACCCTGAACGAACGCAATATACGGCGGGCGGATTGGGCCATCCGCTGTTAACTCGATGCTTGCACCTTGAACAAAAGTACCTGCTGCCATGATCACATCGTCTTCATAGCCTGGCATATAATCAGGATATGGAATCGCGTAAGAGTTGATCGGAGATGCTTTTTGTATAGCTTGACAGAACTTAACCATTCGCTCGCGGTCATTAAAGATTACAGATTGGATAAGATCTGTTCTCTTCGCATCATAAGAAGGACGCGTTTCCATTCCTAATTCTTCTAAGAAAGCAGCAGTAAATACTGCTCCTTTCAATGCTTGTGCCGTTACGTGCGGTGCAAGGAAGAACCCTTGATACATCTCTTGAAGGCTGTATAGTGACGCCCCTGCTTCTCGGCCGATTCCAGGGGAAGTTAATCGGTATGAGATCCTGTTGATCAAGTTCTCTTTTCCAGCGATATAACCACCTGTTTTAGCAAGACCCCCGCCAGGATTTTTGATCAATGAACCTGCAATAACATCGGCTCCTGCTTCGATTGGTTCTCTTTCTTCGACAAATTCTCCATAACAATTGTCAACAAACACGATCACATCCGATTTGATTTCTTTAACGTAAGAAATCATCTCTTCAATTTCACTCACTGTAAAAGATGGACGATCTGCATAACCTTTTGAGCGTTGAATTCCGATCACTTTCGTTTTTTCGGAAATCGCACGTTTGACTTCCGTGAAGTTAATAGCTCCTTGAGGTGTCAGATCTACATGTTGATAGGATATGTTGTAATCTTTTAATGACCCCTCACCTGTTCCTCTGATCCCTACGATTTCTTCGAGCGTATCATAAGGTTTGCCAGTGATATAAAGTAATTCATCTCCTGGACGAAGCATACCAAATAAAGATAGAGTGATCGCATGAGTACCAGAGATGATTTGCGGCCTAACAATTGCAGCCTCTCCTCCAAAAACATCTGCATATACCTTTTCTAGAGTATCTCGACCAGAATCATCGTATCCATATCCTGTTGAAGGATGAAAATGGTGATCTCCTACTTGATTGTTTTGAAATGCTCTCAACACTTTTAACTGATTAAATTCACTAATCTCATCAATCAACTTATGTTGTTTGGCAATACGTTCTGTTACTATTTCTGTAGTATGTTTCAGTATCTCTTCATTTTGAAACTGTGAATACATGTTATTCTCCTTTGTTGCTGATGGACGGAATGGAAGAGGAAGATAATGCGTATCCCCTGCATTCATAGACCAATTCTTCTTTATTGAATTCTTGCTTGATAAGTATCGTTTCTCCACGTAGTTGTGATAGAAGCTTACCGTCATGTGCCGGTACTTTTACCTCATAAAACGTCATCTGCTTCATCACTTCTTTTTCGATCGTTTCAAGTAACAGGGAAATATCCTTATTCTCTAATGCAGAAATCGATATGGACGGATTCTCTGGGATAAAATCTTCACTGAACTGGTCTTTTTTATTATAAACCGTGAGCATCGGAATATGGGATGCCTTTAGATCACTTAAAATACGTTTGACCGTTTGTTCATGTTGGTTACGGTCCTCACTAGACCCGTCGATCACATGGATAAGAAGATTTGCTTCTGCCGCTTCTTCTAAAGTTGACCTGAACGCCGCGATCAATGAGGTTGGTAGATCTTGAATAAAGCCTACTGTATCTGTTAACAGCATCTGAAACCCGCTTTTCAGTTTTACTTTTCGAGTCAAAGGATCTAACGTTGCAAATAATTGATCTTCTTCATAACTATCAGCCTCTGTTAATTTGTTAAAGATCGTCGATTTCCCTGCATTCGTATAACCAACAAGCGCTGCTTGAAAAGCACCTTGATGTTTGCGGCGTTCTCTGTATCGTTCTCTATGACTTACAACAGAATTAATCTGTGTTTTAAGCTCGTGTATACGAAACCGAATATGCCTTCGATCTTTTTCAAGTTTGGTCTCACCAGGACCACGAGTTCCGATCCCTCCACCTAACCTCGAAAGACTGGCGCCTATACCTGATAAACGGGGCAGTAAGTATTCAAGCTGCGCGAGCTCTACTTGAAGCTTTCCTTCTCTTGTTTTCGCTCGTTGCGCAAAGATATCCAATATTAGTTGTGTTCGATCAATTACTCTTGCGTTGAAATGAGAGGATAAGTTGCGAACTTGAGAAGGAGATAATTCACTGTTAAAAATAATAATATCTGCTTCAAGCTCTTCTTCAAGTGTGATAATTTCTTCTACTTTACCCTTTCCAATAAATGTAGCTGAATCATATCGGTCTCTTTTTTGTGTAATAACCGCACACACAGTTCCTTGAGCGGTTTTTGTTAAAGATTTTAATTCTTCCATTGAATAAAAAAAACGCTCGTCGTTCTGCCGTGGAAGCTGACATCCGACGAGTATCGCTTTTTCATGAACTGAATCATTGTTTTTGTTCAAATTTGCGATCCCTGCTTTCCATAGTCTCCTCTCATCATATCAAATCGAATCCCGTTCTTCTAGCACAAGGTCATCACTTTGAATCGTCATCAGTGTTCTTCTGTCTTGATTTGTTTCGTTTAAGAGCCTTACTGATTGCCTTCTAACCGCTTTTTCAACCATATTACGGATGTATCTTCCATTTGAAAACGAACCTGGATTGCTGTTCTTTATCCGCTCAATGTGACTTTTTAGTTTCCATTCACAATCTCTTGTTAGCATGTATTCCCTTTCTGTGATCATTCTTTTTGCGATTTCCATTAATTCATCAACAGAATAATCCGGAAAAGAAATAACAATAGGAAATCTAGAAGGTAAACCCGGATTGAGTTTTAAAAAACGATCCATTTCTTTAGGATAACCAGCCAAGATGAGTATGAAATCGTGCTGCTGGTCTTCCATAGCTTTTACGAGTGTATCGATCGCCTCTTTGCCAAAGTCTTTTTCACCACCGCGGCCTAATGAATATGCTTCATCTATGAACAATATTCCACCGCTCGCCTTCTTTAAGAGCTCTCGTGTTTTTTGAGCCGTATGCCCAATATATTCACCGACAAGATCAGCTCTCTCTGCTTCGATCAGATGGCCTTTTGAGAGTACTTTCATCTCATGAAACAGTGTGCCTAATTTTCTAGCTACGGTCGTTTTTCCAGTACCTGGGTTTCCTTTAAACAACATATGAAGAGCTTGTTTCTCAGCTTTTAATCCTAATTCTTGACGGCATTTATTAATATGAAGCCAAGCATAGATCTCTTTCACATGAAATTTCAATTCATCCATTCCGACTAAACGGTTCAAGTCTTTTTCCATCTTGATTAGAGGTTGGTGCTTTTCAATAGTTTTCTCTTTTTTTCCAGCTAGTGCTGCTCCATCATCAATCTTTGATTTTTCGTTCGCTTGATTCAAAACGATATTGATCTGCCTTTGCTTTTTTATCGCAATAGGTTCATTCAAAAGGAACCACCTCACTTTGCCAGTCAAATCATTATACGCAACAATATCTGTTTCCGTGACAAATGCCTATATTATTTCATGATCCACTATTATCAATTTATGTTGTAGTCTTATGATCTACCACAAAGACAAGCCTTGTTTTTAAGATGAATAAATATCAATAATTTTGTAAGCGTTTTCTATTTTCAGATGAATAAAAATACTCAAGTATGCAGTATTTCCGTGTTATGTTAAATAATGTGAAAAAAGTACGAATCGAATGGAAGAAGAAATCATGCACATTAAACTTCAGAAAAGCTTTTACATATTGATCGGATTGTTTTTAACGGCGATTGGTATAAAATTATTAAACATCCACACTTTAACGTTTGGTGGAACCGCGGGCATCGCTACATTAGTATCATTTATGACGAATTGGACATGGGGTATATTATTTCTTATCGTGAACCTACCCTTCTTTATTCTATCGATCAAAAAAATGGGTTGGAATTTCTCACTATTGACGTTCCTTTGTATCATATTGATATCCGCCATATCAGATCTGATGGATTATCTTGCCCTTCCACTAATTTCCCCGATCGCAGCTGCGATCATTGCAGGAAGTCTGATAGGAATAGGCGTTAGTTTTGTATTAAATTCTGGAGCATCATTAGGCGGCATACACATTCTAGCTCTATATTTAGAGCAAAAGTCTAATATTAATCGAGGGCTATCCTTGTTTGTTACAGATTTTATTATCGTGTCTTCTGCTGTAGTGATGTTTGGTTTTAGAAATGCGCTTATTTCCATCATTGCAATAACTGTCGCTTCCTTCTTAACTGGAAGATTAAAAAGCACGGTTAAACCATCAGAAGTTCTGTATGAAACGTCTGATTTTAGAATCCCGTCAAAATAGCTAAAAGCATTCTCCACAAATCGGAGAATGCTTTTTTCATTACTTTTAAACGCTATTTGTTAACATATTATTAATTATGTTAATAATTTGTCTTTCCTTGTCATTTTCTGCGCTTGCTTAGGAAATAAAAGTTTTTATTCGTAGAGATCATCCCGCATGTGATTCTTCTCTTCATGCATTTCTTGCCTTTCAGTCGATTTCGACTGCCCTTTTAATGGCTTAATTTTACCTATTAAAATCCCTAGCTCATTGTATACTCCACTTTTTGAATGATGTTTACTATGTGACGCCGTGTTTCCAAGTTTCTTAATTTGCACGATCTTGTCTGGGTCCGTTGTAATCGCTGCATTCCTTCCATGTGCGTTCCCTTTTATTCCGTTATAAACTTCTTTCCGTAGTTGATCGTTTTCATTCCCTGATGAAACAGGCTCGTAAGGAACGATACCTACTAGTGTATAAATACCGCTTACAATAACATACGCCTTATCTACTCCGTTTACTTTTTCCGCAAGCTGAACGAGGTCCTTTGATTGATGAACTTCATCGGACTTTTCGACAACTAAAGGTGAATCTATTTGTGTATTTGGCTTTCTTTCTGATGTATCGTATTTAACTTGCTCTGTATCAAGAGTTTCATCTCCAGATCCGGTTTTACCTGAACAAGCACTGAAGATGAAAACTGAAGATAGAACGAGAACTCCTAATTTCCGCATTTTTTAACCATCCTTTTTTCCATAGTTTCCATTGGACTTTGTTGAAATATGCAAAAAAAAGACCCTTTGTTATAATGGGAAAAAGAGGTTATAGGAGGCAATAATGGAAGAATATCCACACTTACCCGAATATGCCGATTCATTTATTGTTCACTTACAGAAAAAAGATAGAACTAACAGCACGATTAAGCGTTATTATTATGATCTTTTAGATTTTTTTGCTTGGGTTCGAGTTATTAAAAAAACAGATGACTTACAAGTGATACAGAGCCTAGATTCATTAACGTTAAATGAATATTTTCTTTTTCTTTCTGAGCAAAGAGAATATAGAACCGCCACAAGTAGACGAGTTTTTACAGTTATAAAAAGTCTCTTTTTCTTTCTGCATACAACTAGAAAGATCTCTTCCAATCCATTTAATGATTTGGAGCAAACCCTTAGAGATGTCACTCAATTTACAGATGATGACTTTATTTCAGATGAAGAGTTCAAAACCCTTTTCCAAACCCTTTCTTCTTATGATGGACTAACAGAGAAACAACAAAAATACAGACACCTATTGATCAAAAGAAATGAAGCGATTCTCTCACTTCTTTATCGTTATGGCATTACATTGCAGGAAATCACTAATATAGAAATGAAACATGTTCATCTCACACAGCAGGAATTAACTGTGATCAACAAAAAAGAAACAAGGTTGATCGTACTTGACGATGAGACACACCGACTATTGTTTCAATACAAAGAAGATATCCCAGAAAGCATCCGACCTAGTAATTATTCCTCAGATCGTTTTTTTATTGCGTTTGATTACCAAAGAGGAACGTATCGCTTTGATTATGGAAACTATGAGCCAAAACCATTAACCGTTATCGCTATACAGAAGATGCTTAGACAGGAAATCCGACGCTCTGGTCTAAGAGAAGGGATCAGTTCTCAACATTTAAGAAGAACCGCCATTCTAAATCTTTTAAAAGAAGGAAAAGGTGAAGAAGATGTTCAATTGTGGTTTGGATTAAAATCAAACCTTACTTTGAACAGGTATGAAGCTTATTTAGAAACAGCTAAAATGAAGAAGATATAATAGGAGGAAAACTAAATAAAGGTAGAAATTTAAAAACTCCCTATCGACCTCTTTAAAGGTCAAAAGGGAGTATTTTATTATTCATTTGTATTTGCAGAAGACAAATCTACATTTCGATGTGGGGTAAACGTTGAAATGGCATGCTTGTAAATGAGGTGCTGTTTTCCTTCTGCCTCTAGTACAACCGTAAAGTTGTCAAACCCCTTTACTAAACCTTTAAGCTGAAAACCATTCAGCAAATATACGGTCACATAAATGTTTTCGCGACGTAACTGGTTTAAGTAATGATCTTGTAAATTGATTGATTGCTTCATGTGAACAGATCCTCCTCTTTGGGCATTACCCTTATACATTCTCGGAAATTTCTAATTTCCCTTCAACAAAGTGCTGAATTTCTTGAAATTTTTTGTGAAAGGGATCTTCGTCCATTCTAAACCATTCAACATCCATCTGGTTATGAAACCATGTAAATTGTCTTTTTGCGTAACGCCTAGAGTCTCTTTTTAACAAAGTGATCGCTTCCTCCAAAGTACTTTCCCCCGAAAAGTACGGAAAAAACTCTTTGTAACCTATCGCTTTCGCCGCAAGACTATTCGTAATGTTTTGTTCAAAAAGCATCTTCGCTTCGTTAAGTACCCCTTGTTGAACCATGAGATCCACTCGGTCGTTTATTCGTTTATACAATCGCTCTCGATCCATCGTCAATCCAACTAAGGCTAATTGATATAAAGATTCTTCTTCGCTCTTCTTTCCTTGTTCAGCAGAAGGGGCATTGCCTGTTGTATAGTAGATTTCAAGGGCTCTGATAACTCGCTGTACATTATTCGGATGAATTTCTTTAGCACGCTTTGGGTCGACTTTGAGTAGTTCAGCATGCAATACCTCTGATCCTTCGATCTCTGCCTTTTTTTGAAGTTCATCTCTCATCTCGTTATTTCGGTTTGCTTCTGAGAATTCATAGTGATGAGTGACAGCTCTTACGTATAACCCCGTTCCACCTACAATAATTGGAACCTTACCTCTTTGATTAATTTCAGATATTCGTTCCCTCGCCAGCTTTTGAAACTCAGCAACTGAGAACGCTTCTTTAGGATCTTTAATATCTATAAGATAATGAGGAATTCCTTCTTTTTCTTCCTCAGTAATCTTCGCTGTACCGATGTCTAGACCTCTATAGATCTGCATAGAATCCCCACTAATAATTTCACCGTCTAATCGCTTAGCAAGTTCGATACTGGTTTTTGTTTTCCCAACTGCTGTTGGGCCGATGATCACAACTAATTTTTCTTTCATCATTAACTCCTACATCACTCTTTTGAACATCTTCTCAAGTTCATACGTTGATAAATGGATCGTTATCGGTCTGCCGTGTGGACAAGTATAAGGATCTCTTGAAGTTCGAAGAGATTCTAACAAAGCAAAAATTTCATCGTTCCTTAAATGATGGTTAGCTTTAATTGATCCTTTACATGACATCATGATCGCTGCATCTTCTCTTAGTTTTTCGATATCAATTTTTTTATAATCGACTACCTGCTGGATGATATCCAGTATAATTTCTTTTTCATATCCGTTCGGAAACCATTGCGGATGCTCTCTTACGATAAAAGTATTTTGTCCAAAGGTTTCTAAAAACAGACCCACTTCACTAAGAGTCTCTATGTGACTCTCTAAAAAGGCAGATTCACTCGCTGTAAATTCAAAGGTATAAGGGACTGCTAACAGTTGAGTTTCCCGATCCACTTGCCCCACCTTTTTTCTGAAATACTCATATTTAATACGTTCTTGGGCAGCATGCTGATCGATTAAATATAATCCGTTCTCATTTTGAGCAAGTATATACGTTCCGTGCATCTGTCCGATCGGATACATAACAGGAATTTTATCAACAACCGCATCCGTAAGAGGATCATCATGCTCTTTCGTGACTGTTGTTTCATTCCATTCGGGGTACGGTAGTAAATCCACCGCAGACTCATCCATTTCATCAACTTTCCTTGGATCGTGTGAGGTCTCCCTTATTAGAGTAGGATCAGCATCATCTGAATTCATAATGAAACGGTTGTCACTTTGTGCGGTTTTCAAATCTGGTCCTACGACAGTTTGAACTTCTTGCTTTTTCCGTTGATAATCAAAAGAAAATGAAGGCTGTTCTTCTCTATCAGGCTGCTTTGGTTCTTTTTTCTTAAACTGAACATCCGGAATTAATTGCTGATTTCTGATTACTTTTCTGAGTTCGTTTTCAATAAGCTGAACTAATTCCGCTTCTTTACTCAACCTTGCTTCATGTTTTGATGGATGAACGTTAACATCAATAATTGTCGGATCCATTTTAACCGATAAGATAGCAATCGGAAAACGACCGATCGGCAGGAACGTATGATAAGCATTCTGTACAGCTTTTGATAGAGCATAGTTCTTGATATATCTTCCGTTCATAAAGAAGGACATATACTGACGTGACGCTCGATTCATTTCTGGTTTAGCTATAAAACCCGTTACTTCATAATCTAACGAAGAAAAAGAGACAGAGATCATGTTTTTAGCTGTTTGTATTCCATAAACAGATGCGATGATTTGAAGCAGGTTTCCGTTACCAGAAGTGTGCAGAAGCTCTTTTCCGTTATGCTTCAAACGAAAAGAAACATCTGGATTTGCAAGGGCAAGTCTGTTCACTAGATCACTGATTGTTCCTAATTCCGTCTGAATGGTCTTAACATGCTTCAATCTCGCTGGTGTGTTATAGAATAAGTTACGAACAGTAAGGTCTGTACCTTTTCTGCTATTCGTCTGCTGCTGTTTTATGATTCTACCATTCTCAATAAACAGGTAAGCACCTGGCCCATCACCCGTTGATGATTTGAGTTCGACTTGAGAAACAGAGGAGATACTCGGTAATGCTTCTCCTCTAAAACCCATGGTACGAATTTGGATTAAATCTTGCTCACTTTTAATCTTACTCGTCGCATGTCGGTTAAAAGCGAGTACACAATCTTCCGGCTCGATTCCGTCCCCGTCATCAAGAACACGAATGAGTGATAACCCACCTTCTTCAACCTCAATCTCTATTCTCTTAGCGTTCGCATCGATGGAATTTTCAACAAGTTCTTTCACAACAGAGGCTGGGCGTTCAACAACTTCACCAGCAGCGATCTTATTGGAAAGATGTTCATCTAATTGTACAATTTTGCCCATTCATCACGCCTCCTTTATCTTACTTTTTTTTGCAGTTTGTATAACGCGTTCATCGCATCAAGAGGAGTCATCTCTAATACATTTAAACCTCTTAACTCTTTGATCAGCTCTTGCTCTTTAGAATCTCTTTTGTTCGTCGTTTCCTCTTTTTCAACAAAAAGACTCAGCTGACTTTCTTGAAGATCCTCTTCCTTAGTAACCGACACCTCCTGAATGGGAAGTGCTTCTCGTTTTTCTTGATTTTCATAGGTTTGTAAGATTGTCTTTGCTCTAGAGATCACCGGTTCAGGAAGTTCAGCAAGTTCTGCCACTTGTATACCAAAACTTTTATCTGCTTGCCCATCAATCACTTTATGCAAAAATACGAGACTTCCATTCTCTTCAACTGCACTTACAAACACATTTTTTAGAGAGTGAAGAGACTCTTCTAAAACGGTTAGTTCGTGGTAATGAGTAGAGAATAATGTTTTTGCAGCTATTTCTTCATGAATGAATTCAATAATTGATTGTGCTAATGCCATCCCATCATAAGTAGAGGTTCCTCGTCCGATCTCATCTAAAAGAATTAAACTGTTTTCTGTTGCACTTGTTAAGGCAAAGTTCGTCTCAAGCATCTCGACCATGAACGTACTTTGTCCACCGACAAGATCATCAGCAGCTCCAATTCGAGTAAAGATCTGATCAAACATTGGAAGCTCAGCACTCTCTGCTGGAACAAAGCACCCGATCTGCATCATGACCGCTGTAAGAGCTAACTGGCGCATATACGTACTCTTACCAGCCATGTTTGGACCCGTAATAAGGAGCATGTTTCTATCGTTATTTAAAACAATGTCGTTTGGCACATATTCTTGGGCATCCATAACCTTTTCTACAACAGGATGTCTTCCGTTCACAATATTAACGATTCCACCCTCTGAAACTTTCGGCCTTACATATCGATATTGCTCACTGATCGCAGCAAAAGATTGCATGACATCGAGTTCAGAGATAGCTGATGCAAGTTCTTGCAGTCCTGGTATATATTGCTTTACATACTCTCTTACTTCCAAGAAGAGTGTATATTCTAATCCTGAAATCTTCTCTTCCGCTTCTAAGATGATTCTTTCTTTTTCTTTCAGTTCTGGCGTAACATATCTCTCAGCGTTTGCGAGCGTCTGTTTTCGTTCATAACGATCTGGTACTTGTGAAAGGTTAGATTTTGTAACCTCGAAATAATAACCAAAGATCTTGTTAAAGCCAATCTTTAAAGACTTAATTCCTGAAGCTGCTTTTTCTTGTTGTTCAAGAGAGGCAATCCATGCTTTACCGTTGCTGCTCGCATCTTTATATTGATCAAGTTGCTCATTGTAACCTGCTTTGATGAGTCCACCTTCTTTAATATGGATAGGTGCATCATCATGAATAGCAGAATCTAAAAAGTCTCTGAGTGTTCTATGTTCATTCATCTTCTTATGAAGCTCAAGCGCATATTTCCCTTCAATACTCTTGATCTTTTCTTTTAAGACCGGAACACTGAACAAAGATCTTTTCAATTGTACAAGATCCCTCGGACTAGCGTTTCCATAGGATATTTTAGCTATCAACCGTTCCATATCATAAACAGACTTCAATTGTTCTTTAATCTCTTCACGAGTAAAGAATTCCCCGATCAAGTTTTCGACGAGCTGAAGCCGCTTCTCGATCGTTTCTTTCACAAACAAAGGCTCTTCAACCCATTGTTTAAGCTTTCTAGCACCCATTGCTGTCATCGTGGCATCTAATAGCCATAATAACGAACCTTTTTTTCCTTTAGCACGGATTGATTCTGTTAATTCTAAATTCCGTTTTGAAAAGGCATCAAGCTTCATTCTTTTATCGTTCTGCTGAAATTCCACAGCTTTTATATGGTGAAAAGATCGCTTTTGTGTATGAGTTAGATAGTTGAACAACCGTCCTGAAGCACGTAATAAGATGGGGTCAGAGATTGTCTGAACAAGTTGATTAAACTCACTATCTATAGAACTCTCTTCCTGGATAGAAACGGAAGCTTGTCCTGTCTGTGTAACTGTGTTCGTCCAAGCATCATACAATTCTTTGTTTCCAACAATCTCTTTAACTCCGTGACTTAAAAGTAATTGAATGAACGATAACTGATTTCCGTCATATGTATATCCCTTCAACTCACCTGTTGAAAGATCACAAAGAACGTATCCATAAGAATCATTATCCTTTTCTATCGATACAAGAAAATTGTTCTCTCTATCTTGAAGAAGATGGTCATCAATAACCGTTCCTGGCGTAATAATCTGGATGACTTCACGTTTCACTACCCCAACAGATAGTTTAGGATCTTCTACTTGTTCACAGATTGCTACTCTATGTCCATTCTCAACTAATGTTTTGATATAACCTGCTGACGAATGATAAGGTATCCCACACATCGGAATTCGATCTTGAGAACCTCCATCTCTGCTTGTTAGTGTAATTTCAAGGATTTGAGATGCTCGAACAGCATCTTCAAAGAACATTTCATAAAAATCTCCTAGACGGAAAAATAAAAAGGCATCCTGATGAGCTGCCTTGATTGATAAATATTGTTGTATCATTGGAGTATATTGAGCCATAATTTCACCTTTTTCATAACATTTCAATGTCGCTATTATAACATAATTCACAACATCTATCGTTTTCTCTGCATGAAAAAAACGGGAAGCTCTCTCCCCGTTTTCTATTCTTCTAAATCACCTATTAAAAAGTTCGGATCAAGGTCTTCAAAATTCTCATCTTCCACATCATATTCCCAATCTCTTGTCTCTACATCATCAAAACCATCCGGGTTCACATACACACAGACTTTTGTTTCACCGATAATTTCACAAACAAACTCTCTTTCTACTTGAACGATAACTTTATTTCCGTTAGGTGAGATCGTCGCTTCTAACGTATTAGGCTCTTGAAGTGCACGGCAAGTAACTTCATATTGATTACCTAACGCATTCTTATCCCTCACGCTAAGATCCACTTTGTCTACAAAATGAATGGTTTCTGTCACGACTTCTGTGCGAGTATTATCATTGTATGAATACCACACGTTGATGTCATAACTTCCTTCCACATCAACTGCTTCACCATTCCGCTTTGGTTTATATGCATGGTTGATGATCCAGCATCCTAGAATGCTGCTAGGACGATGACTCGGCGCAATCGTATGCGTAGCCTGAGAAAATTTTCTGCCTTTTCCACAGACCGCTTTTGTGATGATTTCTCTGTAAGTCAACTCTTGTTCTACCCGTCTTGACATACATGAATCCCTCCTCTACCAATCTCCATACAGTATATGCTGGGCGGATGCCTATTGTGTCTTCATTTATTTGAAACACAATTAGTCTAAGTATATGGGCGCTTGTTGTCCAATGTTCTCAAAATATTATATATGATGGACGGTACGTGAAATTATTTAGGGATGATTGGACTTATAAAAGTAGTGGTTCTTTACTTAAGGATACACGCTTTAAGAGGTATGTGAGCCTATAGGACGTCGCGGAATTTGTCGAGGTTTGTAGACTCGTGGATAAACGGAGAAAACTTTTGGATTGAGAGCCGAATCTCGTGGATAAACAGCATAAACTTTTGGATTCCACACCAAAACTTCTGGATAGCGATGACTTAATACCTCTATGGGTATGTGCGAAACGTCGGATATACGAGGTAATCACACTAAAAAACACGATGCCTGCAAGAGACATCGTGTTTTTTAGTATATATACGTTTAGTGACAACCGCAGCCGCCAGGAGAACAACCTTCTTGAGAACCAGTAGTCCCTTTTAAAAGGTCTCCGCCAGTTGATTCGATGATCTCATCTGTAACTTTGTTAGAGATCGTATGTGAAACCATTTGTAAGATATCATTCACATCACTTTGAGATTGTTTGAACTCTTGTACAACTGGAATGCTATCAAGCTCAGCCATCAAAGCATCGATCTTTTCTTCAACTTCTCTTGATGCTTCATGCTTTTGATAATGTTGAAGATTAACAGCTTGTTTTTGAAGATTCTTAATCTGTCCCATCAATCTTGCTACATTTGAATTCGTATTGATCATAGCTTCTGCTTTTTTAAAAAATTCAACTTCATCAGTCGTTGCGATCATTTTTGCTAGTTCTTTTGCTTTACCCAAGATTTCTTCTTTAGTATATGTGCTCATTAGCCTACCACCTCTGATTTTTCTTCTACCCAATCGCCGCCAAGGTTCCATGTTTTAGCATCTGTAATCTGAACTTTGACAATTTCACCTATTAAGTGCTTAGGAGCTTTAAAGTTTACTACTTTGTTTGAACCGGTGTGACCCGTTAGTACATCAGGATTCTTTTTACTTTCTCCCTCAACTAACACTTCCACTACTTTACCGACATATGCTTTGTTCTTCTCTAAAGAGATATCATTGAGCAAGGCGTTCAGCCTCTGCAGACGCTCACGTTTCACTTCCATCGGAACATTGTCTTGCATCTTTGCAGCTGGCGTGCCTTCACGCGGTGAATAGATAAACGTGTATGCAGCATCATACTGCACTTCTTTAACAAGCGATAATGTCTCTTCGAACTGTTCTTCTGTCTCGTTCGGAAACCCAACAATAATATCCGTAGTCAAGGCTACATTCGGCATCGCAGCTTTTATCTTGTTTACAAGCTCTAAATAATGCTCACGTGTGTATTTACGAGCCATTAATTTGAGTATGTCGCTGTTTCCGTGCTGAACTGGCAGATGAACATGATCGACGATGTTTCCACCTTTAGCAAGAACTTCAATCAATCGATCATCAAAGTCACGAGGATGACTTGTAGTAAAACGAAGTCTAGGAATATCAATCTTACGGATCTCATCCATGAGATCTCCTAGACCATACTCTAGGTCTTCAAAATCTTTTCCGTATGCATTCACATTTTGACCTAGAAGCGTTACTTCCTTATAGCCTTCTCTTGCAAGCTGCCTTACTTCTTCGATGATATCTTGAGGATAACGACTTCTTTCTTTTCCTCGCGTGTATGGAACAATGCAATATGTACAGAATTTGTCGCAGCCATACATAATGTTGACCCAGCCTTTAACGTTTCCTTTACGCTTTCTAGGAAGGTTCTCGACGATATCCCCTTCCTTAGACCAAACTTCAACTACCATCTCTTTAGAGAATAATGCGTTCTCAATAATTTGAGGCAGACGATGAATATTATGAGTACCAAAGATCATGTCAACTTGAGGGTACGTGGTAAGAATACGGTTAACAACAGATTCTTCTTGTGACATACATCCACAAACACCTAGAAGAAGATTAGGGTTGTTCGCTTTTGTATGTTTTAAATGTCCCAGTTCACCAAACACCTTGTTCTCTGCATTTTCACGAATAGCACACGTATTAAGAAGGATTACGTCAGCATCTTCAGTAGAATAAGTGGTTTCATACCCCATCTCATTCAATATTCCTGCCATAACCTCTGTATCATGCTCGTTCATCTGACATCCGTAAGTACGAATATAAAACTTTTTGCCAACACCAATATTTTTTAAATTTTCCGGAATCGAAAAATCTTTTAATATTTGTACTTGTTCTTTTCCACGCTTTTTCGCGTCTTTTAAAGAAGGCGGTGCATACGTAGATTGAAAGTATTGTGAGTAGTCTCTCTCTTTTTTATTCGTCTTCATTTCTTGATTGTCTTTCGTAATATCCAAGACATCATCACTCCTTATTGCCCTTACTGCTAGGTAATCCGTTCAAAGTTAATCTAGTATTTCATCCAACTGTAACATTATATCAAAAATTGGATTATAGTTAAACTTGTAATCGTTTTAGTTTACATAATATAATTATGGTTTATATGTGTAACGGGTTTTTTCTGTTCAAAAAAAGTTGACCTTAAAAGCTTACTAATGCGCCTTTAAAGTCAACTTTACAAGTAACTATATAATATTTAATTCTTTCCCTGCTTTTTCAAATGCATCTAATGCAGCTTGAAGCTCCTCTTTCGTATGCTGTGCCGTTACAATCGTACGTACGCGAGCTTTTCCTTTAGCCACTGTTGGGAAAGCGATACCTTGAGCGAATACGCCATACTTCAATAAAGTATCTGAAAGTTTGTGTGCAAGCGCATCATCACCTACTAAAACCGGTGTGATAGGTGTCTCACTAACTCCTGTATTAAACCCTAGTTCTTTTAATCCTGCCTTAAAGAACTTCGTGTTCTCCCACAGTCTTTCCATATGTTCTGGTTCTTCTTCTAAAACGTCAATCGCGGCTGAACTCGCTGCGATTACTGCTGGCGGATGTGATGTGCTAAACAAGAACGGACGTCCTTTATGGATAAGATAGTCTCTTAACGTTTGGGTACTCGCAATATAGCCACCTAGCACACCAATTGCTTTACTTAATGTTCCCACTTGAATGTGAACACGACCGTTCAAGTTAAAATGATCGATCGTACCGCGGCCATTTGTTCCTAATACACCACTCGCATGTGCGTCGTCTACCATTACGAGGGCATCGTACTTTTCAGCGAGCTCAAGGATTCCAGGAAGAGGTGCAATATTACCGTCCATTGAGAAAACACCGTCTGTTACGACGATTCTTTTTCTAAATTCTTGTGTCTCTTTTAATGCTGCTTCTAAATCGTCTAGATCCACGTGTTTGTAGATTCTTCTTTTTGCTTTCGTCAAACGGATACCGTCAATGATTGATGCATGGTTCAATTCATCTGAAATGACGACGTCTTGATCAGTAAGAATAGCGGATAGGATTCCTTGGTTCGTTGAAAAACCAGATTGGAAGACAAGACATGCTTCTGTATGTTTAAATTCCGCAAGCTTTTTTTCGAATTCTTCATGCATGGATAGAGTTCCAGCAATCGTACGTACAGAGCCCGTACCAACGCCAAATTCTTCTACTGCTTGTAGGGCTGCTTCTTTCATTTTAGGGTGACTTGTAAGTCCTAAGTAGTTGTTGGAAGAGAGCTGGATCACTTCTTTTCCGTTGATCACAACTTTAGAACCTTGCTCTGATTCTAGTGGTACAAGCTTTCTAAACGTACCTTCTTCTTTCATATGGTCCAATTCTTCTTGCAGGTATTCAAAACCTTTCATCATGTATGAAGCCCCTTTCGATTTTAAGGAATAAGAACTACTTTTCCACAATTTCCTTTTATCATTAGATCAAAGCCTTCTTCAAACTTTTCAAGTGGAAGTGTATGAGTGATGATCATTTCTGGATGCATACTGCCTGACTGTAAAAGTCCTGAAACCTGTTGCCATGTTTCATACATTTTTCTTCCCGTTATTCCTTGAACAGTAACACCTTTAAATACTACATCGTTCGTTAGGTCGATCTCAACAGGTTTAACAGGCAGACTTAGGATAGAAACACGACCGCCGTTTGTGATCATTTTAAATCCTTGATCGATCGCAACTGGATGACCGCTCATCTCACAAACAACATCTACACCATTACCATCCGTTAAATCCATTACTTTTTCAACAGGATCGATCGTTTTAGGGTTGATTACTTCTGTCGCACCTATCCTTTTAGCAAGGTCTAAACGATAATCATTCAGATCGATAGCGATTACCTGACTTGCACCAGCTGCTTTAGCAACGTTAACCGCCATGACCCCGATCGGGCCGCATCCGATGACAGCTACTGCTTTACCAGCAACATCACCTGCTAAAACCGTATGAACAGCATTTCCCATCGGCTCTTGAATCGACCCATGTTCAAACGGCATCTTAGGATCATTTTTCCAGATGTTCTCTGATGGCATTGCTACATACTCTGCGAAACACCCGTGAGTATCAACACCGATGATCTTTGTGTTCTTACAGATGTGGAACTGTCCTTTTAAACATTGTGGACAAGAATGACAGACTATATGAGTTTCAGCTGAAACATGATCTCCAACAGAAACATTTGTAACAGCACTTCCTACTTTTTCAACAACACCTGAAAACTCGTGTCCGAATACATAAGGAGTTTTAACACGACTCTGTGACCATTCATCCCATGTATAAATATGGACATCTGTTCCACAGATTGAAGTCGCTTTAACTTTAATCAATACTTCACTTTCATTAATTTCAGGAATATCTACTGTTTCTAATCTAGCTCCATAACCCGCATGATGCTTAACTATTGCTTTCATTTTTCCTTGCACAGAAACACCCCTCACTAAAACCTTAAATATCTTATCTATCGATAATTGTACATGGATTAAACAGCAAGGTAAAGAGCCGTGTCCATTCCACGTGGACATTCGCGGATACCAAAAAAAATTTGCAGAATTTTTTTATTAAGAAGAAAGCCCCTCTCCTAATTTTAGGAGAAGGGCTCGGTCTTACATGAATTCTGACATCAATTGATTGAACTTTTCTTCTGGCAAATTCAAGTCTACTTTTGCAAGTGCTTCTTTGCTGTATCCGTGTGCTAGATCTTGATAAGAAGGTTTTACCTTGTCTTGATAGATAATCCCTTTTACAAGCCCTTTGTTTTCCATTAGCGTCTGCATAGCCATCATACGGTTTGAAGAATCATAGTTCTCAATCGTGCTTAAGGAAACGAGATGTTCTTTAAACCAATCATATGTGTTCACTTTGTTATATGTAACACATGGAGAGAATACATTGATCAGCGAGAAGCCTTTATGATTGATCCCAGCTTCTATAATCGATGTTAACTCTTTTAAATCTGTTGAAAAACTTTGAGCAACAAACGTAGCTCCAGCCGTTAAAGCAAGTTCCATGACGCCGATCGCTGACTCTACAGATCCTTCTGGTGTACTCTTCGTTTTAAAACCAACATCCGATCGAGGCGATGTTTGTCCTTTAGTTAAACCATAGATTTGGTTATCCATTACAATATAAGTGATATCTATGTTTCGTCTGATCGCATGTACAGTGTGACCCATTCCGATCGCGAACCCATCTCCATCTCCACCTGAAGCGATAACAGTCAGATCACGGTTTGCCATCTTAACTCCTTGTGCAATCGGCAACGAACGGCCATGAATACCATGGAAACCATAAGATTTGATATACCCTGAAATACGTCCTGAACAGCCAATTCCTGATACTACTGCAAGATTATCTGGTTCTAAACCTACATTTGCAGCTGCCCTTTGAATTGCCGCCTGTACAGAAAAATCTCCACACCCTGGACACCAGTTCGGTTTGATGCTGTTACGAAAATCTTTAAATGTAGCCATATTAAACCAGCTCCTTGCATTTCATGACAACTTCTGATGGCAAGAAAGGATTCCCATCATATTTTAACAAGTTTTTAATCTTTTCATGCTGAGGAACATTCATTCTTAAAATGTTAGCCAGCTGTCCTGTCGCATTGTTCTCCACTACGATTACGTTCTTCGCTTTGTCGATCATTGATTTCATCTCATCGGCAGGGAACGGATGGATCAAACGAATATGAGCATGATTAACTTTTAATCCATCAGCTTCTAAACGAGGGATCGCTTCTTCAATTACTCCTCTTGTTGAATTAAATCCGACTAAAAGGATATCTGCTTCTTCATGAGGAGCTTGTTTAACAACCGGTACGTTAAAACGCAGGTTCTGAAGTTTGCGTAAGCGTTTATCCATCTGCTTTTGACGGTTTGCAGCTACTTCTGACGGCTTTCCAGTCTCATCATGCTCAACACCCGTTACATGGTGAATACCGTTTTTCATACCTGGTATTACGCGAGGAGAAATACCATCTTCAGTTACTTCATAGCGCTTAAAGTATCCATCTTTATCATCAGTATCTGGAAGCTCTTCTTTTGGATTAAGCTTACCGCGTCGGATCTCTACGCGACTATAGTCTAGTGGTTCTACCGATTGTTTCCCTAGAGAAAGTTGAAGATCTGTAAGTAAAATAACCGGAATCTGATATTCTTCTGCGATATTCAACGCCTCAACAGCGTCATAGAATGCTTCTTCAACCGTACTTGGTGCCATAACCACTTTTGGAATCTCACCATGAGTTCCATAGATCATCGCCATCAGATCAGATTGTTCTTGTTTTGTAGGCAGTCCTGTTGATGGGCCCCCACGTTGTGTGTCTACGACAACTAAAGGAACCTCTGTCATTCCAGATAGACCTAACGCTTCCATCATTAATGATAGACCTGGTCCTGCAGACGATGTAATCGTACGCACACCTGCATAGTTTGCTCCGATTGCCATCGTACAAGCAGCAATCTCATCTTCTGTTTGAATGACAGTCCCACCAAACTCTGGCAGTTTTTTAATCAGGTATTCCATAATCTCAGATGCCGGTGTGATCGGATAAGCGGACATGAAGCGCACGCCTCCTGCCACAAATCCTAGAGCGATCGCATCGTTTCCAATCATGAACATTCTCTTTTTGCCATCTGCTTTATTTAATTGAAAACCATCAATCTGGCCACCAGATAAATCATTAAAATGGTCTGCGCCTTTTTGAATGGCTTCCATATTCTTTTCTACGACTTTTGCACCTTTACGAGCAAAGATCTCTTCTACAACTTCTAGATAGCTCTCTACTGGAAGCCCTAATACAGCGCTCGTCGCTCCGATCGCTACCATGTTTTTCATTAGAGATGTGCCCAGTTCACTTGCAATCTCTGTAAATGGTACTGCATATAATCTAACATTCAAATCCTCAGGAACAGTAGGATTGAATTTTGAATCTCCAATCACAACTCCTCCATCACGAAGCTCATGTACATTCACATCAATTGTTTCTTGATCGAATGCTATTAAAATATCAAGATCATCAGAGATCGAACGGGTTTCACTCGTGCTTACACGAATTTTATTGTTGGTATGACCGCCTTTAATTCTGGAAGAAAAGTGTCGATAGCTATACAGATAGTAGCCTTGGCGGTTGAGTGCCATCGCAAAAATTTCACCTGTACTATCAATTCCTTCACCTTGCTGTCCGCCAACTTTCCAAGAAAGTTGATCAATCATGTACTCCACCCTTTCAGTAACCCAAACGTTAATTTTTTCAATCAATTGTTTGATTTAGTATGGTTTCATGTTGTGTTGAACGCGCATTATCACGTTTACTTAAATTATGTACTAAACGTCTACAATTCTAGACTTAACTTTATAAAAATGCAAGTATTCGCCTAGCATAATTCAAACTATTACAAAAAATGTAAATAAATGAAAGCGCTTTAAAATACTTGGTACTCTCTTAGAATTCTAGATGTGTTTAATCATTTCCTTCTCTTATTCTTAGCATCTCTTCTAAAAAGAAAATAAGTCTACAAAACTAAAAACCTGCTTGCTCTATTGAATGAGCAAGCAGGTTTCACATTAATTAGCGCGGTTCAACAATTAATTTAATAGCCGTTCTTTCTTCCCCATCAATTAAGATATCTGTAAATGCTGGAATACAAATGAGGTCAACTCCGCTCGGTGCTACGAAACCTCGTGCGATAGCTACTGCTTTAACAGCTTGATTTAATGCACCTGCTCCGATTGCCTGAATTTCAGCGCCTCCGCGTTCCCGGAGAACACCAGCAAGTGCACCAGCTACAGAGTTGGGGTTGGATTTTGCTGAAACTTTTAATATTTCCATTGTTTTGAACCTCCTTCAGGATAGATACCTGTTCTACTATATTCATTGATTTAGGCTTGTATTCCTGCCACAACAAAATTGTACTTTCTCTCTTCTTTTCTTGCTGTTTTGTTATAGCAGCTGCCGTATGAATAAACCCCGGTATTCTAGTACCCTTAACAGAGTTCTTTCAAACCATAATGTGTTTTTTCGAAAAAAACGATAACTTTTTTTATCCGAACTTCCTGTTATCAATAATACCCATATAAAAAAGCGATGGAATAATTTCCCACCGCTTTGTTTGTTTATTTTGCGTATTCAACTGCTCGGGTCTCACGAATGACTGTAACTTTGATGTGTCCTGGATAATCCAGTTCACTTTCAATCTTTTTCGTAATATCGCGTGCTAGTCGGTATGATGCTACATCATCAATCATATCCGGTTTAACCATGATACGTATCTCACGGCCTGCTTGTATCGCAAAAGATTTTTCAACACCATCAAATGATTCTGAAATCTCTTCTAACTTTTCAAGTCTTCGGATATACGTTTCAAGCGTTTCACGGCGTGCTCCTGGTCTTGCTGCAGAAAGTGCATCTGCTGCTGCAACTAGAGTAGCTATGATCGAAGTTGCTTCAGTGTCTCCGTGGTGAGACGCAATGCTGTTGATTACTACTGGGTGTTCCTTGTACTTCGTAGCCAGTTCAACACCAATGTCCACGTGACTTCCTTCTACTTCATGATCAATTGCCTTACCAATGTCATGAAGCAAACCAGCTCGTCTTGCTAGATGAACATCTTCACCTACTTCTGCTGCCATTAATCCAGCTAAGTAAGCTACTTCAGTTGAATGTTTCAGTACGTTTTGACCGTAACTTGTACGATACTTCAAACGTCCAAGAATTTTAATCAAATCAGGATGTAGTCCATGAACACCAACTTCAAAAGTCGTCTGTTCCCCTACTTCGCGGATATACTCATCCACTTCTCGACGTGATTTTTCAACCATCTCTTCAATTCGTGCAGGGTGAATTCTTCCATCCTGTACAAGCTTGTCCAATGCCATACGTGCAATTTCACGGCGGATCGGATCGAAACCAGATAGAATAACGGCTTCTGGAGTATCATCAATGATTAAGTCAATTCCAGTTAACGTTTCTAATGTCCTAATGTTTCGTCCTTCACGTCCAATAATTCTTCCTTTCATTTCATCGTTAGGAAGGTTTACTACAGAAACTGTAGTTTCTGCAACGTGATCGGCTGCACAGCGTTGGATAGCTAGGGAAAGAATCTCTTTTGCTTTCTTGTCCGCTTCTTCTTTAGCACGGTTTTCCATCTCTTTTACCATCATCGCCAACTCATGTGTCATCTCGTTCTCAGTTTCAGTCATGATAATTTGGCGGGCTTCATCCCTGGTAATGCTGGAAATGCGCTCAAGCTCTCGCTGTTGTTCTTTCAGCAATTCCTCCACTTTGCTTTCAATCTCTTCAATTTGTCGCTGTTTTTTGGTGAGAGACTCCTCACGTCGCTCTAAAGATTCCTCTTTTTTGTCAAGAGTTTCACTTTTTCTGTCTAGGATCTCTTCTTTTTGAACCAATCGATGTTCTTGTTTTTGAAGCTCGTTTCGACGTTCGCGAATTTCGCGTTCAGCTTCGGTACGTAGCTTATGGATTTCATCTTTTGCTTCTAACAGCGCTTCTTTCTTGCTGGCATCAGCATCGCGCTTTGCATCTTCAACAATTTGCGCAGCTGCTCGTTCTGCGCTTGAAATCTTCGCTTCAGCAATTGATTTCCTAACAAGATATCCGACAATAGCACCGACACCTAGTGAGACAAGCAAACTGGAGATGAATACTGCTAAACTTGGCATATTCCCACCTCCTCTTGCTTTCTGCTTTTCATACTGCATTTTTGGCGTCAATCGTCTTACATGTGCTGTGCACCATTCATGTCGTACAAATTCTATACATATCTTTTAATTTCATAAGAAATCAAAATATATCTTCATTTTATAGGTGTGCCAAAGGCTTGTCAAGAGAGTCAATCTTCTATATTAATTGGTTGACTTCAAAAAAGCAAGGAGCATATTTTGCCTGGTATATACGCTATTTTAGGAAGCTGTTTGCATATGCATCGCTGTTTTTGGAAGTAGTTTATTTTCAATTCAGATTGCTCGTTTTGAAAAAAAGGCTGTTTTAGACTTTGTTGCTCTTGAAAGTGTTGATTTCCGCTCCAGGTTGCTCGCTTTCCACAGGGCGTGCGGTGAGCCTCCTGCCGCTTTGCGCCATTAGGAGTCTTCACCAGTCTAGATGCAGTGGCTAGCCCCTCGAGGTCAAAAGTTGAATAGTCAAGAAGTCAAAGTACGTTTCATAGCCAATTCACCTTTTACTTGTCGGGGCTGAACGAGCCACTTCCACATTTCGGACTGACCGCTCGTCCCGTAGGAGTCGGCAACCTTACGCTACAATCAACTTGCAGATGGTGAGAATAGAAAAAAGCCAAAAAAAGACCGGTCGCATTGACCAGTCTTTAACTTAATTACTATTCTGTTAGCTCAAACTCTTCCTCTAATGAAGGAGCTTCTGCTTCAACCGTTGCTTTACCCTCTAACTGATAATAGTTGCGGATCTCTGCAACGATCGCGGATGCAATCTCAGGGTTTTCTTTTAGGAATTGCTTCGAGTTCTCACGACCTTGACCTAAACGTTCACCTTCGTAAGAATACCACGCACCACTCTTCTGAACGATGTCAATGTCAGAACCGATATCAAGAATTTCACCTTGATGTGAAATTCCTTCACCGTACATGATATCAACCTCAGCCGTTCTAAACGGAGGAGCGACTTTGTTTTTTACAACTTTAATCTTTGTTTTGTTACCAACTACATCCTGTCCTTGTTTCAGCTGTTCAGCACGACGAACTTCTAAACGAACGGATGAATAGAATTTCAATGCTCTTCCCCCTGGTGTTGTTTCAGGGTTTCCGAACATAACGCCAACTTTTTCACGAATTTGGTTGATGAATACTGCGATGGTTTTCGATTTATTGATAGCACCTGAAAGTTTACGAAGTGCTTGAGACATCAGACGTGCTTGAAGACCAACGTGAGAGTCACCCATTTCCCCCTCAATCTCAGCTTTAGGAACAAGTGCAGCAACGGAGTCAATGATTAAAATATCTACTGCTCCACTTCTTACAAGAGCTTCAGCGATCTCTAACGCTTGTTCACCTGTATCGGGCTGAGACAATAAGAGTTCATCAATATTAACGCCTAGCTTTTGGGCATAAACAGGATCAAGCGCATGCTCTGCATCAATAAATGCAGCTTGTCCACCGTTACGTTGTACTTCTGCAATGGCATGAAGAGCAACAGTCGTTTTACCTGATGATTCAGGACCGTATACTTCAATAATTCTTCCGCGAGGATAACCACCGATTCCAAGTGCGATGTCCAAGGTGATTGATCCACTGGAAACTGTTGAGATTCGCTGTTCCGTTTGTTCACCCAATTTCATGATGGAACCTTTACCGAACTGCTTTTCAATTTGGCGTAGAGCCATATCTAGAGCTGCTTTTCTATCGCTCATTCAATTCACTCCTCAAATTCATTCTACATGTATTTTTGTTTCATTAATTCTGTTACTTTCTACTTCTCTATCATATCTCTTTTTTGTTCATTTGCCAATCATTTTGCGAACATTTATTCGATTTTTTTATTGTCCTTCTTTGACCAATTGATTTAAATACCTAAATCCATGCTTGACTGCTCTTTCACGAATCCCTTTTCTTGATCCTGCAAGTTTTATGGAGTAGGAATGCGTTTGATCGTGCATCGATATGCCGATGAAAACTGTACCAGCCGGCTTATCTTCCTGTGTATCTGGTCCTGCAACACCTGTAAAACTGATTCCGATATCAGCCTTTGTCTGCTTTTTAATTTCCTCTGCCATCCACTCTGCACATTCTGAGCTAACAACACCATGATCTGTTATCAAAGTTTGAGGTACATTAAGCATCGATTGTTTACATTCGTTCGAGTAAACGACGGCTCCTCCTTGATACACAGAAGATGCACCAGGGAAATCAGTGATGATCTTGCTGAATAACCCACCAGTCAAGCTCTCTGCCGAAGCGATCGTCAGCTGATTATCTCGAAGAAGATCGAAAGTCTGATTCTCTAGCGTTTCTTCATCATATCCATAAAAATAGGACCCTGTACGACTTAATACTTCTTGTTCTACTTCATCTAACAGTCTTTTTGCCTCAGTTTCTGAAGGATGCGATGCAGTAAGCCGAATCGTAACTTCATGTTCAGATGCTAATGGCGCAATCGTAGGATTGCTTTGTTTCTCGATCAAATCCTGAAGCTTTGTTTCTAAGACAGATTCTCCAATACCAAAAAATTTTAATACTCGCGAATGAAACTTCGTCTGTACATCCATCTTAGAATAAAGAAAAGGAATAACATAATTGTTAAACATCGGTCTCATCTCACTAGGTGGTCCAGGTAGGAGTATACACGTGTTGTCACCATGAGTAAACGCCATCCCAGGTGCCATCCCGTTATCATTTGGCAAAACGGTAGATCCTTCTATAATGAGAGCTTGCTTTTTGTTGTTCGGTGTCATCTCTCGATTGGTTTGATCAAAATAATTTCTTATATACTGTAGTGCTGCTTCATCATGAACCAATTCTTTTTGAAACAGTTTTGCGATTGTTTCTTTAGTTAGATCATCTTTTGTTGGTCCAAGACCTCCAGTAAAGATGATCAGTTCGGATCGTGACCTAGCTGTTTGAATGACAGATGATAGACGCTTTGAATTATCACCCGCGACAGAGTGATAAAAAACGTTCACTCCGATATCAGCCAGTCCTTTTGAAATAAATTGAGCGTTCGTGTTTGCGATCTGTCCCAATAAAAGTTCACTGCCAACTGCTATGATTTCTGCGTTCAACTCATACACGCTCCCTGATTGTATTCTCTGTATTGATATAATTCAAACTTATAAATTCTAAAAATCTCCATAGATGCTTCGTATTTTCTGCATTTTCACCTATGGCTAATAAAAAAACAGGAGTTGTCTGCTCCTGTTTTTTCTAGTTACTCAATTACTTTGATTTTAATAGAATATGTTTGCTGTTCACGAAATACTCCCAGCCGGAATATAAGGTAATAAGAGTTGCTGCCCATAAACTAATCGTTGCAAAAGGCAATCCAATCCAAGCAAATGGCAGATTATGAAGCAATAGAGCAGAAATCGCAATAATTTGAATCCACATCTTCAGCTTACCCATCTGTCCAGCTGCAATGACCTCGCCTTCTGCTGAAGCAACAGCACGGATGCCTGTAACAGCAAATTCTCGGCTAAGGATAACGATAACCATCCATGCAGGTGCAAATCCTAATTCAACTAATCCTACAAGTGCAGCTGAAACGAGCAGCTTGTCTGCTAGAGGGTCCAAGAATTTCCCCAAATTCGTAACTAGATTATATTTACGTGCATAATAGCCGTCTACCCAATCGGTGCTGGATGCAAAGATAAAGATCAGTGCAGCAACAAAATGAGTAACAGGCAATTCTTCACCAGCTATTTTCCAAACACCCCAATCAAAATCGCCCAAAAGAACAATCATAAAGAGTGGAATTAAAAAAATCCTAGAAATGGTAATCTTATTAGGTAAGTTCAATGCAATTCCTCCAAAATACGGTCAAAATCAATATTGTTTAAACTATTGTTGCGTCTTACGAATCACGATTTTTTGATGGATCAGATCTGTAGCTGGTACTGGATAAGTGAATGCTTCCCCATTAATCTTAATAGATGTTACATGTGACGCGCCAATATTTAGTGTTACCTCTTTTGCAGAAGATAGGTCAAAGGTTTCAGTTTGGCCTTCTTTCATCTGATTATCAAAATAGCTTTTCTTTGTCTCATCTTGGATACCCACGTAACTAGGACCTTTTGCGCTAAGCTCCACAACGAGTTTATCCGTATCTTTCAGATCATAAGTCGTTACTTTTCCGACCGTTTCAAGTTTCGTTAATGTTTGCTGTTTCACTTCTTCTTTTGGAGCATCCGATTCTTTTTCTTCAGCAGAATCTTCTTTGTCTTTTTTGACTTCTTCTTTTTTCTGCGGTTTGTTTTCATCTGCATCTAATAAAACACCTGGAGCATCATTCCCGCTTTTAGCTTGATCATTTCCATCAGGAAGAAGCTTCCACACGACGAAGAGAACAATTACGATTAATATCCCAATAATTATGATCGGTATCAATCTCTTTAGAAGAGAATGATCTTCTGCTACTCCTGATCGCTCTCTTTTTGATCGGGGTTCGAACTCTGTTGTTGGTTCTTTAGCCGATTTTGGTATCTCATGAGAATATTCATCAAAGATGGTCTCATAATGCAACCCTACAGCTTCGCAATAATTCTTAATGAATGCTCGAGCATAAAACGATCCAGGAAGCACCTCATACTTTCCTTCTTCTATCGCTACTAGATATCGTTTTTGTATCTTTGTCGCTGTTTGAAGTTCTTCTAGTGACATTCCTTTTTCTTCACGTTTTTCTTTTAATAACTTACCGAGTTCTGTCAACCTTCCCACCTACTTACGTCATTCTAAATTTCCAAATCCTGTTTGATCTTGTTTCAGAGCTTCATATGTAATTTCTTCATCACGATGACTTTTCAGCTCGATAATATAGTCAAAATCATCAAGTGTATATTCCGTTTGCTGAACAAAAAGATCAGGATGTTCCACAACTTTCGCTGCAGGAAGCCTCATGATCTCTCGTATGAGCTGCCAATGCTTATCATTCATATTACGTGCTGAAACTGCACCATCGATAATAAAAACGTGGTCAGAATCGTATTCATCATCCGCTAACATACTCCTAACGGTCTGACGCAACAGTGTCGATGAGATAAAGACCCACCGTTTGTTCGCACAAACACTCGATGCAACGATACTCTCAGTTTTCCCAACACGCGGCATGCCTCTAACGCCGATTAATTTATGTCCTTCAACTTTATATAATTCAGCCAAAAAGTCAACTAATATACCAAGTTCATCTCTTATAAAACGAAACGTTTTCTTATCGTCAGCATCACGTTCAATATATCTGCCGTGCCTTACAGCAAGACGATCGCGAAGCTTCGGTTTTCGAAACTTGGTTACTGTAATGTTATCCATTGAATCTAAGATCGATTGAAGCCGGTTGATCTTTTCTTCGTTATCAATGATAAGAAGCATTCCTCGTCGCTCGTTATCAACACCGTTAATCGTGACGATGTTAATTCCAAGCATACCTAATAAGGAAGAAATATCCCCAAGGAGACCCGGCCGGTTTTTATGTATCTCATACTCTAAATACCATTCTTGCTCTCCCATAGTTCATCTCCTTATTCTTTCAAAATGAAACAAAATTCTACATCTATTCTTGTTTCTAATAATAAATGATTTCAATTTATTATGAAAGCAAAATAAAAGGATGTTAAGAAAAAATTCTTAACATCCTTTACCATTTAGCGGCTACCGTCGTTTTGAACTAGCTTGACCATCATGTTAGCGATGGCGTGTCTTTCGTTTTCATCGGCCACTTTCCAAAGATCGGCAAGAACTTTTTCTTCCTCGTTTTTTGGTTCAACGTGGTTCGCTAAGTATCCACCGATCTCAGTTGCTAAGTTAGAAATCGTATCGTGGTTCATACCTTCGTGTTCCGCGTGATTTAAACGCTCTGCCAAGAAATCTTTCCATTGACCAAAGTTGTCTAATACAGACATGCTGTCTCCTCCTTCAAGGTTGATACAGCATTAATATCTCTTAGTTCGACCCTTTTTATACATGTTTTTTTAAGTAAACCACGAACCGTTTATAGAAAGGATGTGTCCGGAAATATAATCAGCTTTTTCGCTCATTAAAAATTCCACAGCATGAGCAATCTCACGAGGTTCACCAAAACGACCAGCAGGTATTTCCTCAGCAATCAAACGCTTCTCATCATCTGAAAACTGGTCCATCATTGGTGTTCTGATGACTCCTGGTGAAACACCATTCACTTGGATATGGCTTGGAGCTAGTTCTTTTGAGAGTGCTTTTACAAACGTATTTAACCCGCCTTTTGCAGCCGAATATACGGTTTCACATGCGGCACCAACTTCTCCCCAAACTGAGGAGATCATGATGATCTTACCCGATTTTTTTTGAATCATTTTAGGAACAATGGCTTTTGTTAATGAAATCGCACTTAAAAGATGCAACTGCATCGTCTCTGTGATGGACTTTTCTGTAAAATCAGTGAGCAGACCAAATTGAGAAGAACCACAGTTATAAATGAACACATCGATTGGCTCTTGAATTTGTGTCCATAGAGCTTTTGGTCCTTCTGCTGTAGACAGATCAGCAGACACAATAAAGACAGGTACTCCGTATTTATCCTTTAATTCGCTCTCTAGTTTTTCTGCTGCACTTATATTGGTATTGTAGTGAAGGTATAAGCTAAAACCATGTGATGCTAACATATGGCTGATCTCACTACCAATCGCTCCTGATGCTCCTGTTACTAGCGCGTTTTTCACTTTGTATCCCTCATTACTTAAAAAAACACCCTACCTCAGCAGGATGTTTTTTTACATTTATTATGACTTCTTTTTTTGTACTTGGCAAACGGTCATCGCTTCTTTTTTAAAGTGGTTTTGTAAAACATCTTCAACATCATGAACGGTTAGGGATTCAAAGACTGGGATAACATCAAATAGATCCATTTCATTGAACGCATAACGAGTGAACTGATTCGCAATAAACTCCGGTGAGTTCAATGAACGTAAAAAAGCACCAATCTTCTTTTTTCGGGCACGATCAAATGAGTCTTCAACAATTGGCTGCTGTTTAAAGGACTCTACCATACTAGAGATCCTTTCAACAAATTCATCTGGAGACCCAGTATCCCCACCAAGCATGCTAAATCCAAACCCATTCTCTTCTGTATAATCAAATGAGAAAGTCTGATCGATCAATCCTTCTTCATACAATGCTTCATAATTTGGGGAGCTTTTTCCAAACATCATTTCTAGGAGAAGGTTAACACTTAGTTCATGTTTCATTAACTCTTTACCTTGGCGATTAGGAGTAGCTTCTTTATAGCCCATATAGCATTTAGGAGTCTGAACGGTCATCTCGATTACTTTCTTTGATTTTGCGACCGTTTGAGGCTCATCATCAAAGAATCTTTCGATGTGTTCTTTTTCTTTAAACGTTTTTTGTGATTGATTGTCTTTAACGAAATTTAAAATATCTTTAGCATCTACTGGCCCCACGATAAAAAGAATCATGTTGCTTGGATGATAAAACGTCTCATAACATTCATAAAGATCATCTTTTGTGATCTTAGCGATGGATTTTTCTGTTCCAGCGATATCAATCTTTACCGGATGATGATGATACATATTTTCAATCAGGCCAAAATAAACACGCCAATCTGGATTATCATCGTACATTCTAATCTCTTGACCGATGATACCCTTTTCTTTTTCAACTGTTTTTTCAGTAAAATACGGTTCTTGAACAAAGTCGATTAAGGTCGTTAAGTTCTTCTTCACATCACCTGTTGTAGAAAACAGATATGCGGTTCTGTTAAAGGTAGTAAATGCGTTAGCTGACGCACCTTGTTTACTAAAATCTTGAAAGACATCTCCGTGTTCTTTTTCAAAAAGTTTGTGTTCAAGAAAATGGGCGATCCCATCAGGTACTTTTACATTTTCATCCTTGCCTAGTGGCTTAAAGTGATTATCCACCGATCCATAATGAGTCGTAAACGTAGCATATGTTTTATTAAAGCCTTTCTTTTCCAGAACATATACCTTTAAACCATTTGGTAGTTCTTCAAAATGCAGAGTTTCGTCTAATTGATCAAACGTTTTCATTCCCATTCGTGCCTGCTCCCTTCAAGAAGAAAATAGTATCTAGGGTTACTTTTTTAGCTACTGCAACAACATCGTCTTTAGTTACTTTTTTTATTCCTTCCATCCATTCTTCAATGGATCGATTCGTACCGGCAACAACATTGTGATACAGCACTTCTGATAGACCGATAGGGTGGTCGATCGTCTCTAACACTTGGTTGTTGATCATTGCCTTCGTCTGTTCAAATTCAGAGTCTGTTATATTACCCTTTTTCATTTCTTCATGCTGTTCTTTAATAATTTTTACAGCCTTTTCATAGTTGGCCGTTTCAATTCCGCTCATAACAAAAACAGCTCCCTTATGGCTCTCGAACCGAGAAGCTGCATAATAAGCCAAACTTTCTTTTTCCCGAACGTTCATGAACAACTTAGAATGAGAAAATCCACCGAAGATACCGTTAAACACTTGCAAAGCAAAATAATCTTCGTCCGCATAAGTGGTATACGTGCGGTAACCCATGTGTAGCTTTCCTTGTTGAACATCCTGTTCTTCAAAGATTTCCTTAACTTCAGTGATCCTTTTTTCATCTGCAGCATTCACTGCTTTAGTGTCATCTTCTTTTCTATCCTTTGAAAATCGAAAATGCTTACTAACCTTGTCAACCATCTCATCTGTTGAAATATCACCGACGACATACAGATCAATCTTATCAGTTCTTATCACTTCCTGATAATATTCGTATAGCTCTTTTGATGTAATTGAATCCACTTCATCACCGTTACCGTACACATTTAAGCGATACGGCTCTGTGTCATACATCTCTTCTAACAGACGTTTATTTGCATAACGCATCTTGTCATCATAGATCGATTCGATCTGCTGTTTTAAACTACGCTTTTCTTTTTTTACGATCCCTTCTTTAAAAACACCGCCTTCTACAGCTGGTGCTAAGAGTACCTGTGATAATAGGTGGAAGGCTTTATCGAGAACAGGTTCTGAATTGGATAGAAATTTCTCGTTCGCTACTTCCATCCGAATACTGATCACCTGATTCTCACCTTTTTTAGAAAGATCTGCATTTAATGTGGCTCCATAAAGATCATCCAAAGCACTTCTAAGCTCTTTTGAAGAAGGAAAATCCTTTGTGCCGCTCTGCAATACATAAGCAAGCAAAGCACGCTTTGTTACGTTCTTTTCGTTGATCGGTTCTTTTACCTGAAGTATGAACGATGTCGTCTTATACTTTTTTGTTTCAATCGTATGTACAGTCATGCCGTGGAGATTGGTTTGTTTATGATTAACAATTCCCATTGAATATGTACCCCTTTCATTATGTCTACATCCTAGTTTACCCATTTTCGATACCTGACATGACATTCCTTCTTCTAAAACAAAAAAAGTCCACCGAATGGCGGACTTTTTTATTCTATGTTACTCAAAGATGTTTTTTAAAAGCAGTTGATTTCCGTTTCAGGATGCTCACTTTCCGCGGGGCAGTCGGTGAGCCACATTCGTACGTTCACTCTTAAGCGTCTCACCTGCTCGCATAAAAAGAATCAAAATAATATTGCCATCTTAAAAGATATCACCAGAAGTAATCAGTTTTTTATCTTTTTCCTTTTTCATAAGGAGTTCCAAGTGCTTTTGGAGCGTCAGCACGTCCTACTAGACCAGCCAAAGCTAATATCGTAAGAACGTAAGGCGCGATAAGCAGGAATACTTTCGGAATGTCTTGCAGACCTGGAATCTGTGCCCCAGAGATACTGATCGCTTGCGCAAGACCGAAGAATAAAGCAGCTCCTAAAGCACCAAGTGGATGCCATTTACCGAAGATCATAGCAGCTAGAGCCATGAAACCTTGTCCTGTAATCGTGGAGTGCGTGAAGTTACCAGAAATGGAAGCCACATAAACAGCTCCACCGAGTCCAGCAAGTGCTCCACTTAATAAAACCCCAACATAACGCATCTTTTTAACGTTGATCCCCATCGTATCTGCAGCCATCGGATGTTCACCTACAGAACGAAGACGAAGACCAAATGGTGTTTTGTATAGAACATACCAAACGATTAAAGCTACAAATACTGCTAGATAAGAAGTCAGATACGCATTTGAGAAAAATAGTTTTCCGATTAACGGAATATCTGACAGAAACGGAATATCACTTTTAGAGATACGCTGTGAAATAACAGGTGTTTGTCCTGCATTAAATATTTTCTTCGTTAAGAAGATCGCGAGTCCCGCAGCCAAAAAGTTGATCGCTACACCACTGACAACTTGGTCTGCTTTGAGCGAGATACTCGCAACTGCATGAATGGACGCAAATAACGCTCCAACAATCATAGCAACAACAAAACTGACCCACGGAGCTGCACCAGCTAATCCAAACTGTTCTCCATAATAGATCGTTACAGCTCCTGTAAAAGCACCAAAAAGCATAAGACCTTCAAGTCCAATATTTACAACACCAGAACGCTCACTAAAAACTCCGCCTAAAGCGGTAAAGATTAATGGTGCAGCTGACACGATTGCAGCAGGTATGATTAGTGCTAGAATATCCATAAAACTCATCAGATCTTACCTCCTCTGTTCACACGGTTCATCAACCAATGAACAAGATAGCTGCACGCAACAAAGAAGATGATTAGAGCAATTACAACACCTACAAGTTCAGTTGGAACACCTGCTATTGCTTGCATGTTTAGGGCACCAATCTTTAGTCCGCCGAACAATGCAGCACCTAAAATTACTCCGATCGCACTGTTCGCACCAAGAAGTGCAACGGCGATCCCATCAAATCCTACTCCGGTAAAACCGGCATTAATCGTCATGTATTGATACGTACCTAGACCTTCCATACTTCCTGCAATCCCCGCAAATGCTCCTGAGATAGCCATGGAAAGGACGATATTTTTTGAAACGTTGATTCCCGCGTATTGAGATGCATGCTGGTTGAAACCTACAGCACGAAGCTCATAACCTAATGTTGTTCTCCATAATAAGAACCACATGATTACTGCAGCAACGATTGCTACAATGATGCCAAAATGTAATGTCGAATATTCAGTAATACGTTGTAAGAACGGTGAAGCTAGAGAAGCAGATTCTTTTACGTTCTCGGTTCGCTCACCTGGAGCAAGCATGAAATTACGAATAATTTCATTCGTACTATAAAGTGCAATATAGTTCATCATAATTGTTGTAATAACTTCATGAACTTTAAATCGCGCTTTTAAGATACCAGGAACAGATCCCCATAGTGCACCAGCAACACCTGCAGCAAGAACAGCGAGAGGAATATGAATGATTGCCGGAGCATCAACAAAGATACCCACATAAACAGCAGCTAACCAACCGACTAAAAGCTGTCCTTCTACGCCGATGTTAAATAAGCCGGTTCTAAAAGCAAACGCAACAGCAAGTCCTGACAAGATAAGAGGTGACATCTGTCTGATGGTTTCACCTATATAGTATGATCCACCAAATATCCCTTGAAAAAGGGCTAAATAAGCTTCGATCGGTTTATAACCGCTTATCAGCATGATAATGCCACCAATAAGAAGACCTAAAAATACGGAGATGAGAGGCACTAAAAATTTCATTTTGTTCGAATTATTCTGCATGAACGGTACCTCTCTTTCCTCCGGCCATCAATAGACCAAGTTCTTGTTCTGTAGTTTCTTTCGGGTTTACGATTGCAACGATCTTTCCTTCATACATGACTGCGATTCGGTCACTCACGTTAATAATCTCATCTAATTCAAAAGAAACGAGCAGTACTGCCTTCCCATTATCCCTTTGTTCAATCAGTTTAGAATGGATGAACTCGATCGCTCCAACATCAAGACCTCGAGTTGGCTGAGCCGCAATTAAAAAGTCCGGATCGCGGTCAACTTCTCTTGCGATGATCGCTTTTTGCTGATTTCCACCGGATAAAGCACGCGCTGGTGTATAAGCATCAGGTGTACGAACATCGTATTCCTCGATTAACTTTTTCGCTTTATCAAAGATCGGTTTGAAGTTAAGTATTCCTGATTTTGAATATGGCTTTTGGTAGTATGTTTGAAGAACCATGTTCTCACCTACTGAAAAGTCCAATACAAGTCCGTGTTTGTGTCTATCTTGCGGAATATGACTCAGTCCGTTCTCTGTAACGCTTCTTGGAGATTTATTTGTAATCTCTTTATCACGAAGATGTATAGATCCTTCATGTACTTTATGAAGACCCGTGATTGCTTCTAATAGTTCAGATTGTCCGTTTCCGTCAACACCTGCGATACCTACGATTTCTCCAGCATGTACAGTCAAGTTTAAACCGTTTACCGCAGGAACCTTTCTGCTATCATGAACGACTAGATCTTTTATCTTCAAGACAGCTTCTTTAGGCTCAGCATCTATTTTTTCAACTTTAAAGTTTACCTCACGCCCTACCATCATCGCAGCTAAAGAATCCGGATTAGAATCGCTCACATCTACTGTACCAACGCCTCTTCCTCTTCTGATAACTGTACAGCGATCACATACCTCCATAATCTCCTTGAGTTTATGAGTGATTAAGATGATAGATTTGCCTTCGCTAACTAACTTTTTCATGATTTGAATAAGTTCTACAATCTCTTGAGGTGTTAACACGGCTGTCGGCTCATCAAAAATAAGAATGTCCGCTCCTCTATAAAGCGTTTTCAAAATTTCAACACGTTGCTGCATACCAACTGAGATATCTTCAATCTTTGCGTTAGGATCTACACGAAGTCCATATTGATCTGAAAGAGCTTGTACTTCTTTTGCAGCCTTCAATAAATCTACTTTTCCGCCTTTAGTAGGTTCTTTTCCTAGTATGATATTTTCGGTAACAGTAAACTTATCAACGAGCATAAAGTGCTGATGAACCATCCCAATACCAAGCGAGTTGGCAATATTCGGATCATTGTTCACCACTTTATTTCCTTTTACGAAGATCTCTCCTTGTTCAGGCTCATAAAGACCGAACAAAACGTTCATTAACGTTGATTTTCCTGCTCCGTTCTCTCCTAGTAAAGCATGAATCTCCCCTTTTTTTACTTGAAGCGTGATGTTATCATTCGCGACGATTCCAGGGAATTCTTTTCGGATATTGCGCATATCGATTACATATTCCATATTCTTGCTCCCCCCTTATTGCATAAGGAAGGACTTGGCTCATGCCAAGTCCTGGCCAATTATTTAACTCGTTTCACTTGAATTATTTTAAGTTCTTTTTGAACTCTTCAAATTCAGCGTCTGTCTTAGGAACTTTCACTTCACCAGCGATGATTTTCTTTTTGAAATCCTCTACAGCTGTTAGTGACTTCTCTTCCACGTTCTCTTGAGTTGGAGCGATACCTACTCCATCTTCTTTAAGACCGAACTCTACAATTTTTCCACCTGGGAACTTACCGTTCATCGCTTGCTCAGAAACTTCGTATACCGCTTGGTCTACACGCTTTACCATTGAAGTAAGTGTTACGTTCTCAGGCATACCTTCTTCGTGTTGGTCACGGTCAACTCCGATTACCCAAACATCTTCACCGTTCTTCTTACGGTTCTTCGCTTCAGTGAACACACCCATACCTGTTCCACCAGCTGCGTGATAGATCACGTCAGCACCTTGTTGATAGAACGTGTTAGCGATCTGTTGTCCTTTTTCAGCTTTGTTGAAGTCTTCTGCATATTGAACAAGTACTTCAGCTTTAGGGTTCGCTGTTAATACTCCAGCTTTAAATCCATTTTCAAACTTCTTGATCAGCTCACTGTTAACACCACCAACGAATCCTACTTTGTTGGATTTTGATTGCATACCAGCTACTAGACCTACTAAGAATGAACCTTCATGCTCAGAGAACGTAATATTTGCTACGTTGTCGCCTTTAACAACCATATCAACGATTGCAAGCTTTGCATCAGGCTGTTGTTTCGCTACTGTTTCTACATCAGTTCCCATTAAGAACCCGATTCCGAATACTACATCGTATTTTTGACGGATCAGTGAGTTTAGGTTCGGCTTGTAATCACTTTGTGCAGTTGATTGTAAGTATTTGTAACCTTTGCTTTCTTCTAAACTATTATCTTTACCAAACTTTGTTAGACCTTCCCAAGCTGACTGGTTAAAAGACTTATCGTCTACACCGCCAGTGTCTGTTACCATCGCTACTTTAAAGTCTTTTTTCTCTCCTCCGCCAGAAGACTTCCCGTCATCAGAAGATCCACATCCGGCAAGAATCGTACCGGCCGTTAACATTGCAGTTACCATTAATCCTAATTTCTTTTTCAAGTCATTTTCCCCCTGTAAGTGTTTTCATTTTAATGACTAAAACCAATGCTGCAAAATAAAGTACCGATCACCCCCTAAAAAAGACTTTAACTATAAGCGCTTTCTTAAAACAGAGAACATAAACTTATCAGATCTAAAATAGTTGCAAGAATAAAGTACAGGTTCATCAAATTGATCGTAGTGCATTTGTTTTAAGATGAGGAGTGGAACGCGTTCATCGCTTTCCAATATTTCAGAAACTCTGTCGTGATATCCGATCGGTTCAATGTTTGTTACCGCATACATAACACGTCTACCCGTTTCTTTTTCCAACATCTCTAAGAATGATTCATAATCGTGCAATCCTTTTGCAGGGAAAAGGTGTGCTGGCATGTGGTCTTTACAAAATACGACTGGTTCACCATCTGCAGTACGGACACGTTCCATCATCATGAGTCCTTCAGGCAATGAATCATTAAACTTACTAAGTAGTTCTTCTGTCACATCCGTCATCTGCGATGTTAAGAAAATAGTCCCAGCTCGTTTGCCGCCTCTTTCTATCATATCGGTCACACTGTAGAGTTCTTCAATACCGGATGAGAACAAAGCACGAGTTCTAACAAAGGTGCCAACACCATGTTTTCGAATGAGTACGTTTTCATCTTCTAATATACGAAGCGCTTCACGCAATGTAGCTCTTGAGATACCGAGCTGTTTTGATAGCTCAAATTCAGAAGGAAGTTTTTCTCCCTCTTTATAAATACCTTCTTCAATATCTTTTTTTAACTTTTCAATCACTTTTATATATAACAAGCGATGGTCAGCCTTTATTGACATTACAAAACCACCTTAACTAAGTTGTTCGACGTATGACAAATTATTAGTAGAATCGACATTACTATACCATTTTTAATTCTATAAATAAATACTATTTTTACAAATTTTTAATAGGTATTCTTTGGATTTTACATAAATTGAATTATATTCCAAACAAAAATGAAAACGAGCCCGTATGAGCTCGTTTTCCTACGACCTATGAACTAGAGGCTTCTTTTTCGTCCGGCATAGCAGATATCAGCACTTCTCGAGGCTTCGATCCTTCATATGGCCCAACAATTCCTTTCGATTCCATCGAGTCGATTAATCTTGCTGCTCTCGAATAACCGATGCGAAATCTTCTTTGAAGCATAGAAACTGAAGCTGTCTGCATATCAACAACTAGCCTTACCGCATCGCTAAACAAGTCATCTTCGGACTCCATGACCGCTGGTTCTGCTTCTTCAGTAGGAATCATCTCTGCTTGATATTGAGCTCTTTGCTGCGTCACACAGTGATCTACTATTCCTTCTACTTCTTCATCTGATAGAAACGCCCCTTGAACACGAACAGGTTTTGATGCTCCTGAAGGGAAGAACAACATATCTCCTCTTCCTAATAGCTTCTCTGCACCACCCATATCAAGTATGGTTCTAGAGTCTGTTTGTGAAGAAACACTAAACGCGATTCTTGATGGGATGTTCGCTTTAATAACACCAGTTATTACATCAACAGATGGCCGCTGAGTCGCAATAATCAAATGAATTCCTGCTGCTCGAGCCATCTGAGCAAGACGAGTGATCGCATCCTCTACGTCACCTGAAGCAACCATCATCAAATCAGCCAGCTCATCGACAATAACTACGATATAAGGTAAAAAAGGCTGTTTAGCATCACCTTTAGCATTTTGCTTTCGGATAGATTCATTATACCCTTCGATATTTCGTGTACCGCTAAGGGAAAATAGCTCATACCTGCGTTCCATCTCAGAGACTACTCGTTTTAATGCTTGCGCAGCCTTCTTTGGTTCAGTTACAACTGGAGCCAAGAGATGAGGTATTCCGTTATACATATTTAATTCTACCATCTTTGGATCAATCATCATCATTTTCACTTCGTGAGGTTTAGCTCTCATTAGAATACTCGTAATAATACCGTTTACACACACACTTTTACCACTTCCGGTTGCTCCAGCAACAAGCAAGTGAGGCATCTTAGAAAGATCTGCGATGATTGGTTCACCAGAGATATCTCTTCCTAGACCGATGGCGAGTGGTGATTGTTGACCAGAAAATTGAGGCGCCTCAAGTACTTCTCTTAATGTAACCATCGAGATCTCCTGATTAGGTACCTCAATACCAACAGCTGATTTTCCTGGTATCGGTGCTTCGATCCGAATATCTTTTGCTGCTAAAGCGAGAGCCAAGTCATCTGATAAATTTACAATCTTACTTACTTTAACACCTACATCTGGGTACACTTCATACTTAGTAACTGCTGGACCGAGGTGAACTTTAAGAACTTTTGCTTTTACACCAAAACTCTCAAACGTTTTTTCAAGTTTCTTCGCATTGCTCTTGCTTGCAGCATATTGCTTGTCTTTATGCTGACCGCTGTTTTGTGGCGTTCTGAGATGTTTCATTGTAGGAAGCTGATAATGTTCATTCTGAATTACTTCATCACCAAAATTAACAGGTAATGGTGAAGGTGCCGACTCAGGTTCAGCACGATTAACATCCTTTACATCTTCTTTTTCTGCATCATTACCGTACATCTGAGGGGCAAATTTCAACTGAACGCCGCTCTCAGTCTGTTGCACCCTTTTTGTAAAATCTTCTATCACAGGATCTTCAGAGATAATGATCTCTTCTGTATCTTCCTCTTCATCTACAGTTGCCGGCTTTAAATTTTTCTTTTCTTTTACTTTTTTGGTTCTTTCTTCAGAAAGTGACGATTTCTTTTCTTGTATGTATTCTTTTATTTTAGAAGCAGCTGAACTGGATGTATCAACTAGTTTCTGAAGAAGAACAGATAGCGATTTACCTGAAATCAACAGAAGGCTTCCTATTATTAAGAAGAAGATAACAAGTTTTGTTCCTCCAGCACCAAACAAAAAATAAAAAAGAGCAAAACCTATAGCTCCGACTAGTCCCCCACCAATATCATTGGTTGAAGTTTCTCCTTGAAGCTGCATCCAATATAGGTCCCAAGTGTTTCTAATCACCGAAGCATCTTTCCATTCCCCACCGTTAGTTAAATGTTCAAACAAGGTAAGGTGACTCAATACTAGAAATGAAAAGAACAAGATATATACACCTGTTAATTTTTTCGATACCAAAATCGGCCAACTTCTCTTCCATATCAAATAGAAAGATAATAAGATACAAGCAAGCAGAAGTATACCATACCATTCTCCACTAAAAAATCGCAGAAGGTGAACAAAAGCCATTCCCACGTTCCCCATTTTTGCAAGTGCAAGAGATGATAAAGCCAGGAGAGTAAGCCCTGCTATCTCAAACGTCAGTTGCTCCTTCCATCTGCCTTTATTCTTTGCTTTCTTTTTTTTGTTTTTTGCCATTTTTTTCACCTCACTAGCATGCAATAATATGTGTTTATGTACAAAAATAGAAAGAAAAGCAGCCCTGCAAATTAGAAGGCTGCTTTAAAATAGTATAGCATAATTCTCAGATGACTTTTTTAAAAATTTCGCAGCACCATTCCAGGTTGACAGTCTTCTAGCAAGAAATGAGAAGGGTCTGTGCTCATGATCTGAACGATCTTTGTTTCATCGCCGTTTCGTTCTACAAGGACAGGGACGTTATTATAAAGTATTACATTCTGCGCCGACTGTTCGTTTCCTTCTTCCGGAAACATCAATTCAAAAGGCTGCATCGTATACCAGATCATTGTGTTAACCCATTATCATCTTCTTTTTTGTTCGCTTCGATCAACTCATTCAACTTCTTTATTGCTTGACCCACTCCACCTACTTCATTAATAAGTCCATCACTTACGGCATCGGTTCCAATAACATTCGTTCCGATATCTCGTGTCAAGTTCCCTTTAGAAAACATTAGTTCTTTAAAACGCTCTTCCGTGATCTCCGAATGGCTCGTTACGAATGAGATCACTCGGTCCTGCATCTTGTCTAAATACTCAAACGTTTGCGGCACCCCGATAACAAGACCTGTTAATCGAACCGGATGAATCGTCATAGTAGCAGTAGGTGCAATAAACGAATAGTCTGCGCTTACCGCAATTGGAACTCCAATAGAATGCCCGCCTCCTAATACGAGAGATACACTAGGCTTTGAAAGGGAAGCAATCATCTCAGAAATAGCAAGACCAGCTTCTACATCCCCACCTACTGTATTCAGAATCACAAGAAGTCCTTCAATCTTATGATTTTGTTCAATGGCTACTAATTGCGGAATCAAATGTTCGTATTTGGTCGCTTTGTTGTTAGGAGGAAGCTGCATGTGCCCTTCGATCTGACCTACGATCGTCAAACAATGTATGCTTGATCCTTCCATTGTTGGAACGTTCGTCTGTCCTAGCGACTGTATCTTTTGAATAAGTCCTGAGCTTTCGTCCTTCTTTTGTGGTGCATCTGTGTGCGGTGCTTCTGTTTCTGGTGTCTGATCCATAATTCATACCCCTTCTAAGTTAGGTTCTTCTTAGTATGGGCGTAATTTCCATTCATATGAGAAAAAAAATAAAAACCCGCTTTATCAGCGGGTTAAATTTCCATAATGATCGGCATGATCATTGGTCTTCTCTTTGTTTTTTCAAATAGATACTGACTTAATGTATCTCTTACGTTTGATTTTAGACTTGACCATTCTTTCATATTTTCGTTCATGCACTTTTCAAGTACGTCACGAACTTTTGTATTTGCTTCCTGAAGGAGAGCTTCACTTTCACGAACATACACAAAGCCTCTTGAGATGATCTCAGGTCCTGAGATCAGCTTATGTGAATCTTTGCTAATCGTAACAACAACCACTAAGATACCATCTTGAGATAAAAGTTTTCGATCACGAAGTACGATGTTTCCGATATCGCCTACACCAAGTCCATCTACTAATACGTTTCCAGAAGGAACTTTCCCCGTTTTTTGCGCGAATCCGTTAGCGAACTCTACCACTTCACCTTTATCTACAATAAAGATATTGTCTTTTTCAACTCCAACTTCGATCGCCAACTTTTGATGCGCTTTTTGCATCTTATATTCACCATGAACTGGCATAAAGTATTTAGGTTTCATCATACTGAGCATGAACTTAAGTTCTTCAGCACTACCATGACCTGATACATGGACCTTCTTTTGGCCAAAGATAACATCTGCTCCTGTACGCATCAGTTTATCAACCATCTTCGCGACAGAAGTTTCATTGCCAGGTATCGGGGTAGCGGCAATAACGACTGTATCTGAAGGGCGAAGAGCGATCTGTTTATGTGATTTTTGAGCCATTCTAGACAATGCCGCCATCGATTCACCTTGGCTACCTGTTGTTAAGATGACTACTTTTTCATCACTGTAATCGTTTGCTTGATCGATTGTTACTAAAAGATCTTTTTCGATCGTCAAATACCCAAGCTGTGATGCAATATCAACAACTTTTACCATACTTCTTCCATTAACAGCTACTTTTCTGTTTGTTTTGGCAGCAGCGTTCATGACTTGCTGAACACGGTGTACATTTGAAGCGAAGGAAGCGATGATGATTCTTCCCTTTGCCGCTTGAAATACATCAAGGATTTCTTGTCCAACTTGTGCTTCTGGACCTGTAGATCCTGGGCGTTCTGCATTCGTACTGTCTGAAAGCAGACACAGTACGCCTTCTTCAGCTAGGCTTGAGATCTTACCAAATTCGGTATGCTGTCCATCGATCGGTGTATGATCGATCTTAAAATCACCAGTATTTGCAATAATTCCCTGTGACGTGTGAATTGCAATACCTACTGCATCTGGAATACTGTGATTTACGTGGAAGAAGCTTACCTTCGCACTGTTGAATGAAAGCTTTTGATTCGTTTCAATCATATTTAATTCTGTGGAACGCAAAAGTCCCGCTTCTTTTAATTTTGCTTCTACTAGTCCTAATGTCAAACGTGTTCCATAAACAGGTACAGGTACTTGTCTTAAGACATAAGGAAGCCCGCCGATATGGTCTTCATGGGCATGAGTTAAAAAGATTCCCGTTACACGATCCAGGTTTTCCTTCAAGTAGGTCACATCTGGTATGACGATATCTATTCCAAGCATTTCCTCTTGAGGAAACATTAGACCTGAGTCCATGACAAAAATTTCCTCACCTGTGTCCACTACATACATGTTTTTGCCGATCTCACCGACTCCGCCCAAGGCAAAAACTTTAATTTTATCTCTATTTTGTTTTGACAATGTGTATATTCCTCCTATGTTGTATGTAAAAAAATGAATCCCGATCACGTCACTTAAAATCATTATACTCTATGAGAGGAATACAAAACAAGACTGAGCAAAAGACAAATAAAAATAAGGTTATAGTTGTACGTAATAGTAATTGAACTTTGGTCTTTGTTTTTACACACCACTGATTATGAATAAACTTGGAAAATCAGCCGGCAGAACTATCATTAAAGAGAAGAATTAAGTCTCTGATTCAATGTTTCTCGATTAAATCAGGGCATTTCTGTTTTAAAAGGGAGTTGGTAAGACTGTGTACTCTAATTTGAACTGTAAATTTAATAGTAGAAGTCGCAAAGTATAATAATTTCACGGTAATCCATTTTATTTTCACGGTAAATCAAAATACATCCACATATAGAGCTAATAATTTCACGGATAAAATTATTTAAACAATTTTCGACAAAGCGTAGCAATACCAACGCGCGCACCTATAAAAACATGCCTGCATCTACCCAAACCCAAAATGAGAGCTTATTTTTATCGGTAGGAGGATGGAGATAGATCATTGCTGTCTACGAATACATACCTTTAATACTTTTTAAAAAAGGGCTTCGCATATAAATCCCATGCGAAGCCCTTTTTAACTGACTAAAGAAAACTCAATTTTACTTTTTTATAGGCTGTTTAATCTGCTTGAGAGCGCTTCTCTTTCAGATTGGTTTAAAGGTAATAAAGGTAATCTGACACCGCCTACATCAAGCCCTCTTAATTGTAATGCTGTTTTTACAGGAGCTGGGCTCGGTGCTTTAAAAAGTTCTTGCATAACCGGAAGAAGTTTGCGGTGAATACCTGCAGCTTCTTTATTTTCGCCGTTCCTAAACGCACTGATCATCGTTTGCATCTCGTTACCGATCACATGTGAAGCCACGGAAACGATACCAGCACTTCCAATTGCTAATGATGGAAGCGTCAGACCGTCATCACCACTGTAAACAAGGAAGTCATCCGGGGTATTCTCAATAACTTCACTCATCGTATCCAAATTACCTCCTGCATCTTTTAAGGCAACAATATTTGGAACTTCAGCTAAACGGAGCACTGTATCTACAGAAAATGTGATGACTGATCTTCCCGGAATGTTATACGCCATTATTGGAAGGCTTACTGCACTTGCAATAGCTTTATAATGAGCGATGATTCCTTCTTGACTTGGTTTATTATAATACGGTGCTACGATCATGATTGCATCTACACCGATTTCTTCAGCTTTTTTTGAAAGATCAATGGATGCTTTCGTATTGTTGCTTCCTGTTCCTGCAACTACCGGCACTCTACCATCAACCACTTTTACAATGTGTTTGAAAAGAGCTATTTTTTCTTCTGTAGTCAAAGTGGCTGATTCTCCAGTAGTCCCGGCTACAACAAGACTATCCGTACCATTCTTAAGCAGATGATTAACCAGTTTCGTCGTTCTGCCAAAATCGATGTTCCCTTTGCTGTCAAAAGGCGTTACCATAGCAGTGCTAATACTACCAAAATTCATTTACTTCACTCCTCAATACTCATTAAACTGCTGCTGTACAATTTCTTGTAAGTTCGCAGATATTCCTTCCTCATTCAAACGAAAAGCGGAATGAAGAGCATTTACTGATTCAATAAGATCTGCTTTCTTAACGAGCACCCAGATTGTAGTATGTGAATCAGCAGATTGTAAGATTTGAATGTTTCTGCTAGATAATGATTCTACGATAGCTGCTGTAACCCCTGGAGTCCCTGCGATCCCAGCTCCAACTGCAGATACTTTGGCACAATCTCGGTTCACTTCTGGTTCGTATCCAAGCTCTTTTAATTTTGCTATAGCCATATCTGTCTTGTCATCCATAATCGTATATACGACACCTTTAGGACTGATATTGATAAAATCTACTGAAATTTGTTCCTGTGCCATGGCTTTAAACACTTTTGTATGAAGATCATACTGACCATCGTTTGCATACACTTTAATTTGAGTAATGTTTGAAACATGTGCAATTCCCGTTATGATTGATTCTTG
>NZ_JARMFC010000025.1:0-46556 GCF_036213205.1 Fictibacillus nanhaiensis | reverse complement strand
CTAAAAGAAAAAGCTGATGTGTATCATGCTATGAAGAGCTTTTTTAAGAAGAATGAAGTGAACGCATAAGGCCAGTTGTATTCATTGATGTACTTGAAAGTGGTTGATCTCCGTTTCAGATGCTCGCTTTCCGCGGGGCAGGCGGTGAGCCACATTCGTACGTTTCACTCTTAAGTGTCTCACCTGCCCACCTGTCCCGCAGGAGTCTCGCACCCTACACTCCAATCAAATTGTCAGTGAAGAGAATGAACAAAATTACTAAAAGCAACAGTCTTGTAGAGGAGGTAAGCCATTAATAAAAAATAAAAAAATCCCGTCCCTTATGAAATCAGTCATTTCATAAGGGACGGGATTTCCCGCGGTGCCACCCTGCTTCGAAGCTAAAAAAGCTTCCTCATTATGCAAGTAACGATTGCCCACGTGTAACTCTACTGAGGTCAAAACTTAACCGTTCGAATTAAAACCTATGAAGTGTCTTTCACTTTATCATCAGGGAGAAATACTTTCAGCCATGGTATTTCATCTCTAACCCTGTGGGGTAAAGCTACTTTTCTTCGTCATCAGTTTTCATTTTGGAATTGTAGATTATCATACTTTTAGATGGGGTGTGATGTCAATAGTTTTCGCGTTTTATTTTTTTCTTTAACTGATTCACTTGATATAGATTCATTCCAAATTCTTCTGCAAGCTCCATATCGTTTGCAGATTTTTCAAGAGAAAGAAAATCATGAAAGCTCAGCTGCTTCCATTGAGGGATTCCTTCTATGCCTTTCCGGTTCTGCCTCATACAAAAAACCTCCACCTTTTTGATTTAGTCTTTCCATCAAGGCGGAGGTTTCATTCAAGTTGATTATATTTTAGAGTCCAAGATTAAGGTTACTGGTCCATCATTCGTAAACGAAACATCCATCATCGCACCGAATACACCTGTCTCCACATGTACTCCTAAGCTTTTAAGCTTGTCGTTAAAGTAGTCATACATGGTAATGGCATGATCAGGTTTAGCAGCGTCCATGAAATTTGGACGTCTGCCTTTTTTCGTATCTCCGTATAACGTGAACTGTGAAATAGAAAGGATGCTTCCTTCTGTATCTTTTAAAGAAAGATTCATCTTTTCATTTTCATCTTCAAATATTCGGAGGTTCACGATCTTTTCGGCTAAATAATCCGCATCTTTCTCTGTATCTTCATGAGTAACACCAACTAAGAGGACAAGGCCTTTGTCAATTCTGCCCTTAACATCAGAATCGACTGTGACCTTCGCCTCTTTAGCACGCTGTAATACTACTTTCATTGCAGAATCACTTCCTTAAATCCTATTGCATCAATCTTCTAACCGCATATATGTCAGGAATTCTTTTGATTCGTTCGACTACTTTTTGAAGGTGGCTGACGTTGTGAATCGAGATTGACATACTAATCGTTGCCATCTTGTTTCGATCTGACTTACCACTTACTGCTGTAATATTCGTTTTCGTTTCTGCAACAGCATGCAGAACTTCATTTAAGAGGCCACGACGGTCAAATCCATTAATCTCAATATCAACGTTATAATTCTTCGGTTGCTCTAGATTACCTTCCCATTCAACCGGTAAAAGTCGTACTTGTGCATCTTCGTTGTGTACGTTGACACAATCTTCACGGTGAACAGATACACCACGACCTTTTGTAATATAACCGACAATGTCATCTCCAGGAACTGGATTACAGCATTTAGATAAACGAATAAGCATGTTATCAATGCCTTTAACCACGATACCTGAATCTGTTCTTCGTTTTGGTTCAGGCTTTTCAGCAGAGTCTCTTATCGCATCCAGCAGCTCAGAATTATCCGGGTCCTGCTCTTTTTTACGTCGGACTTTATCCGTTAGTCGAGTGGCGATCTGCGCAGCCGTTATGCCGTTATATCCTACTGCGGCGTACATATCTTCTTCGCCTGCAAAGTTATACTTTTGAGCTACATATTGAATGTTATCATTCGTGAAGATGTCTTTCAGATCGTACCCGCGATTCTTTATTTCTTTTTCAACAAGCTCTTTGCCTTTTGCGACGTTCTCTTCTCTTCTCTCCCGCTTAAACCATTGACGGATCTTGTTTTTTGCATGAGAGCTCTGAGTGATTTTCAGCCAATCCTGACTTGGTCCGTAGGAATGTTTGCTCGTTAAGATCTCGATAATATCTCCCGTTTTCAAACGATAATCTAACGTGACCATCTTGCCGTTTACTTTTGCACCGATACATCTGTTACCTATCTCAGTATGAATGCGGTATGCAAAATCAATAGGAACCGATCCTGACGGAAGCTCATAAACATCACCTTTTGGAGTGAACACAAACACCATATCAGAGAAAAGGTCGACCTTAAGAGATTCCATAAATTCTTCAGCATCTACAACATCGTTTTGCCATTCAAGAATTTCACGGAACCATGTTAGTTTATTTTCAAATGAGCTGACAGGAGCTTTTGTTGCACCCTCTTTATATGCCCAGTGTGCTGCAATCCCGTATTCAGCTACGCGATGCATATCAGATGTTCTGATTTGGACTTCAAGTGGATCACCTTTTGGTCCGATGACCGTCGTATGAAGAGACTGGTACATATTTGCTTTTGGCATGGCGATATAATCTTTAAAACGGCCAGGCATCGGCTTATAGGCCGTGTGGATAATACCAAGAGCCGCATAACAGTCTTTAATATTCTGAACGATAATACGAACAGCTAAAAGATCATAGATCTCATTGAACTGCTTTCCTTGCTTAGCCATTTTTCGATAGATGCTATAAATATGTTTTGGTCTTCCAGAGATATCAACTTGAATGTTCACTTCTTTAAGCTTACTTTTCATCTCATCCATCACTTGATGAACATACTCTTCCCGTTCCGCGCGCTTTTGTTGCATCAAGTTAACAATTCTATAGTATTGCTGTGGATTTAGGTATCTTAAAGAAACATCTTCAAGTTCCCACTTTATTGTCGAAATACCAAGGCGATGGGCAAGCGGGGCGAAGATTTCAAGTGTTTCATTCGCTTTTTGGATCTGCTTTTCTTTTGGCATATGCTTTAACGTGCGCATATTGTGAAGACGGTCAGCCAGCTTAATCAAGATACAACGAATATCTTGTGCCATAGCAACGAACATCTTCCGGTGGTTCTCAGCCTGCTGTTCTTCTTTAGACTTAAACTTAATCTTCTTCAACTTCGTAACACCATCAACAAGCATAGCCACTTCTTCATTAAATTGAGTGGAAATATCCTTAAGTGTAATCGGTGTATCTTCAACTACATCGTGAAGAAACCCTGCTGCTACAGTCACAGGGTCCATCTGCAGATTCACCAAAATTGCTGCTACTTCAACAGGGTGATGAATATAGGGCTCTCCCGATTTACGGAATTGTCCCTCATGTGCATTTCTTGCATATTCATAAGCCTTCGTGATGAAGCTTAAGTCGTCTTTAGAAAGATAGCTCTCCGCTTTTTGCAATACTTCCTCAATCGTCATGGAATCACCTTACGTTGTCATTGTATATTGCTTCTATTATCGTTAAATTGACCCTTCATGTAAAGCAAAAAACGAAATTTGTCGAATGATTAGGCAGATTTTGTGACAGGATTGTAAATAATGTCTGTTATTTTACTTGGTGTTTTTGAAAGTAGTTGGATTCCGTTTCAGGTGCTTCGCTTTCCGCGGGGCAGGCGGTGAGCCATATTCGTACGTCTCACTCTTAAGTGTCTCACCTGTCTAGTTGCAGTGGCTAGCCCCTCGAGGTCAAAAGCTAAATGGACAAGAAGGCAAAGTGCGCCTTCCTAGCCCATTCACCTTTTGCTTGTCGGGGCTGAACGAGCCACTTCCACTTTTCGGACTGCCCGCCTGTCCTAGCCTAGAGTCTCACACCTTCCACTACAACCAACTTTTCAAAGAAGATAGTAAAAATAGATTAAAAGCAACAGTCGTATAGAACCGACTCTTTAAAATCAAATGTTTGTAGGAGAGGTAAAAAAAGAGCCCCTCAAAAGGAACTCTTTCATCGTTTTAGTATTGAGTTAAAGTGAAGATATCATAACCTGAAAGTTTTTTACGACCATCTAAGTAAGTAAGTTCAATCATGAATGCGATTCCTACAACTACTCCACCAAGCTCTTCTACAAGCTTGATCGTTGCTTCAATCGTTCCACCTGTTGCGAGTAGGTCGTCTGTGATCAAGACTCTTTGTCCTGGTTTGATCGCGTCTTTATGCATCGTTAGCACATCTTTACCATACTCAAGACCGTAATCTACTTTGATCACTTCACGAGGTAGTTTACCTTCTTTACGAACTGGAACAAATCCTAATCCTAACGTGTAAGCTACAGGGCAACCTACGATAAATCCACGTGCTTCAGGTCCGACGATCACATCTACCTGTTTTTCTTTTGCATATACAGCAATATCGTCCATTGCTTGTTTATATACTGCACCATCAGACATAAGTGAAGTAATATCTTTAAAACGAATGCCTTCGATTGGGAAATTCTCTACTACTGAAATAAACGGCTTATAATCCATGAATCTTTGCCTCCTGAAAATTACAAACTGGCTTTTGGCCGTGTTTGTTCTGTAAACCAGCTTTTTAAAGAATGATAAGAAGAGTAAACGAGCTGATTTTCAATGTCTGCTTGTTCAAACTTTTTCTGATACGTTTCAGAACTTTCTAATTCTCGTTTGCTAGGTTCTTTGTTAATGAAAATAACACCATCGTCTATTGTAACAAAATCCAGCTCAAAAAACACCTTTGACATGAAATCTATTGTTTCTTTTGACCAGCCCTTCCATTTCGCTAGTTCTGCGCCATCCCTCTGCACATTAAAGGTCTTCCTTTTTGCAAGGAACCCATAAAACCATTTAAAATGCTCTCTGGTAGGTAAAGTCGTAAAAAAGTGTTCTGTACTTTGGTGGAACACCGCGTAGATCCTTGAAGGTTCTCCGATAGTTTCCAACCATTCAGAAAAGCGAGTGAGAGAAGGAGGAACATCTAAGAACACTAAATTCTTTCCTGTAAAATAATCCTCGGGTAGAGTCAACAGCTCATCTTCACCGATCACTTGGTCAGACAGCGCTTCAAAGTCTTTATGCTTTAATGTTTCTTCCTCAAACGCGATAAAACATGATTTAGAATATGGTAGTCCGATCAACCTTTTGCCCGCATCTTTAAGACCTCGATAATCAAACAGTTGAAAATGATTTACTGAAAGATCTTCAAGAAGAAGCTGAGGTTTTCTATAGCCGTTCCACTCGTTCAGTTGTATCTGACCAACGATCGAAACCAACGAATAAGGAGTCATCTCTTCTAACAAGCTACCTTTTTGAAAACCAATGCAATCGAGAACTGATAGCTCACCATTGCCCACCTGCAATTTGAGGTGATTGGATTGACTTCCTATCTTTTTCATCTCACGGATCGGAACTTCTTCAACCATTACGCGAGGCGATGGATTTCCAACACCGAAAGGAGCTAGCGTACTTAAGAGCTCCACCGTTTCTAATGAAATCTCATTTAACCTTGCTGTTAGATCGATTGTCGTAACCGGCAGATAATCTTCTGGTTTTAAACAATCCTTAGCTTGCTGGATGAGCCTACTTCTTAATTCATCGACATCATACATCGAAAGTGTCATTCCTGCAGCCATTGGATGCCCACCGAAATGCGGAAGAATGTCTCTAGATTCTGAAAGGTTTTCAAACATATCAAATCCTTTGATGCTTCGCGCTGATCCTTTTGCCGTTTCCTTTTCAGGGTCCAAACAAAGCACGATCGTCGGACGATAGAATTTTTCAACCAATCTTGAGGCAACGATACCAATAACTCCTGGATTCCAGCCCTCTTTGGCAAGGACTAGCACTTCATTCTCATCAGGAGGATAACTTTCTTCGACCATCGCGATTGCTTCTTTTGTAATCTCGTTTACGATTCCTTGACGTTCTTTGTTTACCGAATCGATCTCTTGTGACAACATGGCCGATTTCTCTCGATCACTTGAAGTAAACAGCTCCACCACCGGCATCGCTGAACCAAGTCTTCCTGCTGCATTCACTCGCGGGCCGATCGCGAATCCTACATCTTCAGCCGTCAATTCTTTTTCATAAAGACCCGCTACTTTTAGCAGTTCTTGCAAACCGATCTTATCCGTTTTCGATAGTGCTTCTATCCCAAGTTTCGCGATCACTCTATTTTCATCAACAAGCGGTACAAGGTCCGCTATTGTTCCAATGCATGCGTAATCAAGTAAATGTAGCGGTGGTTTACCATGAAGGGCATGTGCTACTTTAAATGCTACACCTACACCTGCGAGACCAGAGAATGGATATGTACAACCAGGCTTCTTAGGATTGATAATGCTATAAGCATCTGGCAGTACAGGAGGTGCCTCGTGGTGGTCCGTGATAATGAAGTCTAGCCCGATCTCTTTTGCGATATTAGCTTCGTGTACAGCAGAGATTCCTGTATCAACAGTTACTACGAGTGAGTAACCATCATCTTTCGCTTTTCTTAATGCAGGCTCATTCGGACCATAGCCTTCTGTAAAGCGGTTCGGAATATAATAATCAAACTGTGCGCCGAGTTCTTTCAGTGCATAATACATTACCGTCGTACTGCTTACACCATCAGCGTCATAATCGCCGAAAATTAAAATCTTTTCATTAGATTCTACAGCTCTATGTATCCGCTCAACGCTCTCTTTCATGCCATCCATCAAGAATGGATCGTGAAATTGGTCGATATCTATTTTTAAAAATGCTTCTGCTTTCTCTATCGTTTCAATTCCTCTGACAACCAATAGGTTAGCGATCAGAAGAGGGATATCTAATTCTTGTGACAACCATTTCGCCTTGTCTTCCGATGGTTCTTGAATCTCCCACCTTGTTCTAGGCTCCAACATAAAAATCACCTCTTAACCTATTCATTATACAAAACAGGATAAGAGGTGACAATTTATGAATGATATTTACTTTAAATTTCTGGCTCTGCTTCAACTGGTCGTGTTCTTTTTGATTTCATCTGTCGTGATTTCATAACGTACCACAACTGAGATGCGATAAAGATGGAAGAATACGCACCAAAAGTAAGACCGATTAACAATGCAATGGAGAAGTTTCTGATTGAATCTGCTCCAAAGATCAATAGCGCTATTGCTGCGATAATAACAGTTAAAACGGTATTTATGGAACGACCTAACGTCTCATGAATACTTCTGTTTACGATTTCAGCCAGTTTCTCTTGTGTTTTTACTTTTTCAAGTTTCATGTTCTCTCGGATCCGGTCAAACGTAACGATCGTGTCGTTGATCGAATAACCAACAATCGTAAGAACTGCTGCAATGAACGGAAGGTCTACTTCTATCCTTAAGATACTGAATACGGCAATTATCATAAAAGCATCGTGTAATAAAGCCACTACAGACGCAACAGCCATGCTCCATTCAAAACGGAACGCTACATAGATGATGATACCGACTGAAGCGATCAGCACGGCATAAAAAGCGTTCTGTGCAAGCTCACGGCCAACCGTTGGCGTAACAGTACTGATACTTGGCGTTTCACCATATTTTTCTTCAAAGTGAGTGTTGATTTTCACTACTTCGTCTTTTGACAAAGCACCTTTAAAGGAAACATTTGCTTGATCGTTTTTCCCAGCAAGAACAACCGCTTCAGGTTCAAGTTCTATTGACTTAAACTCCTCTTCTACACTTTCATTGGTAAGTGTCTCGTTTGCTTGAATATTCACACGAGATCCACTATCAAAATCAATACCAAGCTTCAACCCAGCCGTAAGTAAGAAAACAATTCCTACAACGGTCAGGAGAGTTGAGATGATGAAGTAAAGGTTTCTGTTTTTTACAAAGTCGTAATTAAAGCTCACGGATGTCACTCTCCTTTACACCAAACAAGCCTGGCTTCTTATCCATAACACGAGACTGCACCCATAAACCTAGGAAAAGTCTTGAGCCAAAAACGGCCGTAACGAAACTAGCCAGTACTGAAATAATTAGAACTAACGCGAATCCTTTTACTGAGCTTGTTCCATAGGCGAATAAAACAGCAGCGGCAAGGATTGTCGTAATGTTTGCATCAAAAATTGTAGTAAATGAACGACGATTTCCAGCTTTAAACGCACTTAATACAGATTTCCCGCTTCTAAGTTCTTCTTTGATCCGTTCATACGTAATGATGTTAGCGTCAACCGCCATACCCACTCCAAGAATAAGTGCTGCGATACCCGGAAGCGTTAATACTCCGTTCATCAGATAGAAAATAGCTAAGATCAACCATATATAGATGGATAGCGTGATTACAGCAATTATTCCCGGCACACGATAGAAAATCAGCATGAATAAAAAGATCACTGCAATTCCGATAAATCCAGCAAATACAGTTTCATTTAATGCTTTCTCTCCGAACTTCGCTCCAACTGATGTAGAATACACTTCATCAAGTTTAACCGGTAAAGCTCCCGCATTTAAAATTTTAGCTAAGCTCTGTGCTTCTTCAACAGAGAATTGACCTGTGATGGTTACTACGTCTTCTGTAAGAACTTCTCTTACATAAGGTGCAGAAATATATTTTGGCTGTTTTCCAGCAAGTTCTTTCTTTTGTTCTTCTTTGAAAGAATCACCTTTTTCATAATCCAGCCAGATAACTAATAAATTTTCTCCTTGTGGCTGACGTTTAAGCACTTCTTCTGTTATTTTAGCAAACTTATTAGCGTCTTTTAGCTTTAGAGAAACAATCGGTTTATTGTTTTGAGACTCAAACGTTTGTTTTGCACCATTTCCTACTAAATCTGATCCATCTAAAAGCACTTTATCATCCACATCACGGAATGTTAACTCTGCTTGTGTAGATAATAGTTCACGTGCTTTGTTTTGATCGGTTACACCAGCAAGCTGAACTCGTATTCTGTTGTCTCCTTCGATCTGAATCTCAGGCTCAGAGACACCCAATACGTTTATACGGCTGTTTAATGCTTCAACCGTACTCTTCAATGTTTCCTGTGTAATTTTTTGACCTTTTTTCACAGGTTCAACATCGTAAAGTACTTCAAATCCGCCTTGAAGATCTAGTCCAAGCTTAGTACCTTTTACGATCTTTTCTGTTGTAAGCCCTATTAGTGCTGCGAACATGATAAGCACAACAAAAAAGATGACGATCTTACTCCTTTTTACCACTTCAAGAAACCTCCTTCATGCTGTATCAAAAAACAACACTATGTATAAGTACGAATACTAACCCTTCCCATTATAGCGATTGTTGTTTTTTTCTGTCAATTTGTCCAGTGAATGTTCATAAATAAAACATAATAAACTTAAGTTGTTTTTCGTACAGATTGTTCCCTTGACAGTAGCTGATTTCCGCTTCATTCGCTCACATTCAATGGAGCGTGCGGTGTGCTCCCATGAGTCTCGCACCTTACACTTAAACAACAATCTTTCAGAAAACTCCCTAGATAAGACAAAATAAGGAACAAAAAAGAACAGGGCTGCCAAAAGTAAGTTCTACTCTTGGGACAGCCCCTCTTCTTTATATGAGCGTACTGTAAGCCACGTCATAAAATCATTAAGTGAAAGAGCTAGGATTGTATCAACCAATGCGTAAAGACGAGGCTCAACCTTCTTTTTCTTTAATCTAGATTGAACACATTCCCATATTTCCTCTTCAGTTACACTTTCATACCCTAAGTAATGAAATTCTTCTTTTTTACTCTGTACCGCTGGCTTCACTTCTCTTTTCCATTCCGCAAAATGTGTATTCTCCATTTGACTCTCTCCTTTCGAGATTAGATGAAACAAGCTGTCATGACTATTCACTCTACTTGCATATAGTGATATATAAGATTGTCCAAGAAAGGACAGGTTAAAATGACAAAACAAACACTCGTGCAAGGAACGATCCTACTCATACTAGCAGGACTTGTAACGAAGATACTCGGTTTCGTAAATCGAATCGTCATGGCCAGGGTCATGGGTCACGAAGGTGTCGGCCTCTATATGATGGCAGTCCCTACATTCTTATTAGCCGTAACTTTAACAAGGCTTGGGCTGCCGATCGCCATATCAAAACTTGTAGCAGAAGCAGACGCAACTGGAGATCGTTCTAAAGTAAGAAAAATCTTGATCGTATCTTTAGCCATCACAGGAATTTTGAGCATTGTGATCACGATCGCTTTGTTTATCGTTGCTCCGTTATTAGCTGAATATTTCTTTACAGATGACCGTACGATCTGGCCGTTGCTCGCCATCGCTCCTGTAGTCCCTGTGATTGCGGTCTCCTCGGTTTTGAGAGGATACTTTCAAGGTCTGCAGAACATGAGACCCTCTGCTTACTCGCAGGTTATCGAACAGGTAGTCAGAATTGCTCTCGTCGCATTATTGACAGGTTTATTCCTGCCATATGGCGTACAATACGCAGCAGCTGGCGCGATGATCTCTGTTATTATCGGTGAGCTCGCATCACTTCTTTATATGTTTTCCATGTTCAAAGTAAAAAAGAAGATGCGTATTCGAAAAGGTTTTTTTAAGCAGCTGAAGCAAGGTCATGAAACGATGAAAGACCTCCTGAATATCGCACTACCTACAACGGGAAGTCAATTGATCGGTTCTGTTTCCTATTTTTTTGAACCAATCGTTGTGGCAAATAGTTTAGCGATTGCTGGTATCACCACAGCTGTTGCCACCGCGCAGTACGGGGAACTTGCAGGCTATGTTATCCCACTATTGTTTCTACCAACGTTCATTACGTATTCGCTTTCTATCTCTTTAGTACCTGCCATCAGTGAAGCGAACGCACAAAAAAAATACCACTTGATCGAACATCGCTTAAACCAAGCGCTTAGACTCTCCATGTTATCTGGTGGTATTGCAGCCGTTGTGATGTATGTATATGCGGTTCCGATCATGGACTTGATGTATGATTCACCTGCTTCCGCATCCTATGTAAAAATCATGACACCATTTTTCTTTTTCCTTTATTTCCAAGGTCCGTTGCAAGCTGTACTTCAAGCATTAAATCTTGCACGTTCCGCGATGATTAACAGTCTTATTGGAGCACTAGTTAAATTAACAGCGATATTCGCTCTAGCTACACGACCTGAATTCGGAATTATGGGAGCAGCACTCGGGATCGTAATTAGTATTGTCGTCGTTACCCTGCTTCATTTTGCTACAGTCATCAAAGCCATCAGTTATACGATCGTAGTAAAAGATTTTGTTTTATGTCTGATTTCCATTTTTATTACAGGAGGAGGAGCTGTTTACCTGTATCGATACATGATGCCTCAATTTCCTCCACTGCAAGGTCTAACGATATGTGTGACGGCAACATGTGCTATCTATTTGTTTGTTCTCATCTTCTTTAAGCTCTTAGGTAAGGAAGATCTTAAACATATACCTCTCATAAAAAGATGGATTTAAGACAGCCAATTAGGCTGTTTTATTTTTTGCTGTTCAATTCGTCGACATACAATGTACCATCTTCATTAAGTGTACAGAACGAAATGTTTTTTATCTCTTTAAACCCTATTTTTTTCAACTCTTGCCTTAACCAAAACGTTGTCTTGTCCATCTTTTCAAGATTATCATCTAAAATTTTTCCGTCCAATATAAGAGGCAGAACCATTTGAATCGGTATATTATCAGAATCAGCCTCTTTTTTTATAATTGAGAGCTTGCCTGTTGTTTCTAAAATTCCAAATTCAACTTCATTCAAGCTTCTAATATTCTTCTCCCGCAATTGTGTTAAAAGATCATCAAAGTTATAACGTTGCTTCTTCATCTCATGTTCATCCACTTGTCCTTCTTTAATGATTAAAGAAGGTTTACCATCGACAATTTCTCTCATTTTCCTGCTCTTTAATGAAACAAGTGCTAATATGAGCTGGATACTTAACAAGATAAAAATGGATACGAGGGAATTCAACATGGGAATCGTAGGATCTTCGATGGAGATAACAGCTAACTCTGCGACCATGATCGAAACAACAAAGTCAATGATCGATAATTGTCCCATCTCGCGCTTACCCATCAGTCGAAAGACCACCATGATTAAGAAATAGATAAAAAGCGTTCTAAAAACAATCGTGTACAGTTCCATGATTCCCCTCCTTCCATACTTTGTTCATTCCATTAGTTAGTGTGGCACAGATATGAAAAAAAATGTTACGCAGGATTTGCCAAATATAAATCAATGGAAGCGAGTGGGAAAATGCTTGCTTGTACTTCTAATTTTTACGGAGTCTGAATAAAGTATATAGAAAGCTTCTAGGGATAAGGAGGATCAAAAATGGGGATTAAACATATGGCGTCTTCTATGGGACGGGGTCTGATTGCTGTACTTTTAATGATCATGCTTTGCAGTTTAGTGCTCTCTCTTTTGCTGCGGTTTACAGGTTTGACAGAAGCGTCGTTGAAATGGGTGACTGTGGGTCTTTCTTTTTTATCATTATTTATAGGGGGATTGATTTCTGGAAAGAAAGGACAGAGTAAAGGTTGGCTGTTAGGTGGAGGTACAAGTCTTTTGTTTTCTTTTCTTGTTTTTCTAGTTCAATACTTAGGCTATCAAAGTACGTTTAACTCTTCTCAGTATATGTATCATGGACTTTTTCTTTTATTAGCAATTATCGGTGGAATTATGGGTGTGAACTTAAGCAGTCATAAACAAACATATAAATAAGACCCGTATGAACGGGTCTTTTTGTTATAATGCTGCTTCTTCTTTTACTTCACGGATTGCATTACGATCAAATGTTAATTTTGCGCCATCGTTCGAACGAATAACAGCGATGTTATCATCAATGCTGTCTAGTGTTCCGTGTAATCCACCGATTGTTACAACTTTGTCACCTTTTTTAAGGCTAGACTGCATCTCACGAACAGCTTTTTGTCTCTTTTGCTGCGGTCTGATCAACAAAAAATAAAAAATCGCAAACATCAAGATAATTGGCAATATTCCTCCAAGGTTTCCCATACTATTTCACCCCTTTCTATAAGTTACTATTTGTTTATGACAGAACGTTTTAGAAATTCCGTGCGTTCGGTTTATTGAATCCGTACATTTCAAAGAATTCATTTCTAAAATCCAGAAGTCTGTCTTCCATGATCGCTTGTCTAACTTGCTTCATTAAGTTTACCAAAAAATAAAGGTTATGGTAACTTGTTAATCGGAAACCAAATGTTTCGTTCGCTTTTACAAGGTGACGAATATAAGCTCTAGAGTATGTTCGGCATACATGACAGTCGCAATTTTCGTCGATCGGACGGAAATCACGTGCATACTTCGCATTACGAACCACTAACCTTCCTTCACTCGTCATACATGTTCCATTTCTAGCGATACGAGTCGGCAGTACACAGTCAAACATGTCGATCCCGCGAATCGCTCCATCGATAAGCGAATCAGGAGAGCCTACTCCCATCAGATAACGAGGTTTGTTTTCTGGAAGATGTGGAGTTGTGAAATCTAAGACACGGTTCATCACATCTTTTGGTTCACCTACAGATAGGCCACCAACTGCATAACCCGGGAAATCGAGCGATACTAAATCTCGTGCGCTCTGTTTCCGAAGTTCTTCGTATTCTCCACCTTGCACGATACCAAAAAGGGCTTGATCCTCTGGCCTTGCATGTCCTTTTAAGCAGCGCTCAGCCCAGCGACTTGTACGTTCAACAGAAGCTTTCATATAATCATATTCTGCAGGATATGGTGGACACTCATCAAACGCCATCATAATGTCAGAACCTAGTGCGTTCTGAATCTCCATCGCACCTTCAGGACTTAAGAAAAGCTTTTCACCGCTCAGATGGTTTCTGAAGTGAACTCCCTCTTCTTTAATCTCTCTCAGGTCACTTAAGGAAAAGACTTGAAATCCTCCTGAATCCGTAAGAATCGGACGATCCCAGTTCATAAATTTATGAAGCCCACCAGCTTCTTTTACGATATCATGTCCTGGGCGTAACCATAGGTGATACGTATTGCTCAGAATGATCTCTGCTCCAAGCTCTTTTAGTTCTTCTGGACTCATCGTTTTTACTGTTGCTAATGTTCCCACCGGCATGAAGATAGGTGTTTCAAATGTTCCGTGTGGAGTATGAACCTTCCCTAATCTCGCACCTGATTGTTTGCACGTTTTTATTAATTCGTATGTTACTGCTGGTTTCATCTTAAAATATATCCCCCTTAAAGTATAAGCATCGCGTCACCGAAACTGAAAAAGCGATACTTTTCTTCGACGGCTTCATGATATGCTCTTAAAACGAAATCTTTTGAGGCTAATGCGCTCACCAACATGATTAATGTTGATTTTGGAAGATGGAAGTTCGTAATCAATCCATCAATCGCCTTAAACGTATAACCAGGATAGATAAAGATATCTGTCCAACCAGAATCTTCTTCAAACTTGCCATCAAATTTATTCGCTACCGTTTCAAGCGTTCGTGTACTTGTCGTTCCAACGGTAATAATTCTTCCTCCGGCCTCTTTAACCCCATTTAAAAGTTCAGCTGTTCCTTTAGTGACCTGATAAAATTCCGCATGCATGTCATGCTCAAGTACATTTTCTACACTAACAGGACGAAACGTACCTAAACCTACATGAAGAGTAATAAACGTAACATGTACACCAATAGATTTGATCTCTTCGATCAATTCTGTAGTAAAATGCAACCCAGCGGTTGGGGCAGCTGCAGAACCTTGATGTACAGCATAAACTGTCTGATAGCGATCTTTTTCTTCTAACTGTTCCTTTATATATGGTGGAAGAGGCATCTGACCAAGGTCATCGAGCAGTTCGTAAAAAATTCCATTGTAGATAAACTTAAGCTGTCTACCTCCGTGATCACTCTCACCTGTACAAACTGCTTTTAATCGGCCGTCTCCAAAGGAAATTTCCGTTCCAGGTTTTATTCTTTTTGCTGGCTTAACTAACGTTTTCCAAGTATCGTTGCCTTCTTCTTTTAATAGAAGCACTTCAACTTTTCCGCCTGTATCCGATTTTTGCCCAAAAAGTCTTGCCGGAAGAACACGCGTGTCATTTAAAACAAGACAGTCTCCTGCTTTTAAATAGTTTTTTAAGTCATAAAAATGTTTATGTTCAATTGTTTCTTGTGATCTATCTAAGACCATCAGTCGTGAGGAAGTGCGGTTCTCAAGCGGTGTTTGCGCAATTAGTTCCTCAGGCAGATTGAAATCAAAATCATTTACGTTCATGTCATGTATTCCTGCTTTCTATTTAAATCGACCTATAATCATGAAGATCAAGGAAAGTACAATACTAACGATAATAGACGTCACGATTGGAAAATAGACAGTTGTGTTTCCTTTTTTCCATATCATATCTCCAGGAAGTTTTCCTATATACGTCCCTACTAATCCTATAATAATTAGAACGATTCCTGCAACGATTAACAGCCGGTTCAATCTGCAGACGCCTCCAGTCCAAAATATTGATAGGCCTGTTCTGTTACCATTCGTCCGCGTGGAGTACGTTGTAAAAAGCCAATCTGAAGAAGATACGGCTCATAAACGTCTTCAATCGTCATCGACTCTTCACCTATTGTAGCCGAAATGGTCTCTAGACCTACAGGACCGCCTTTATACGTGTGAATGATCCCTAGTAATAATTTATGGTCAATATGGTCTAAACCTAAACGGTCTACTTGAAGAAGCTCCAATGCTTTCTGACAGATTGGCAAAGAAATCGTATCTTTGCCTTCAACCTGCACAAAATCCCTGACTCGACGTAACAAACGATTTGCAATCCTCGGTGTACCTCTTGATCTTCTCGCGATTTCTTCAGCTGATAAATCATCCACTCTAACCCCAAAGACATCACCTGTACGCCTTACAATCTCACCTAGTTCATCTGGCTTATAATATTCTAACCTTGCGAGCACACCGAAACGATCTCGGAGAGGAGCCGATAAAGAACCCGCTCTTGTGGTCGCACCGATCAATGTGAAAGGAGGCAGGTCTAGTCTCACAGACCTTGCAACCTCTCCTTTTCCGATAACGATATCTAAGCAAAAGTCCTCCATTGCCGAATATAAAATCTCTTCAATAGCACGAGACAATCGATGAATTTCATCGATAAATAATACATCACCTGGTTCTAAAGAAGTTAGGATGGCCGCCAAGTCCCCGGGCCGTTCAATAGCTGGACCACTTGTTGTTCTCAAATTAACTTCCATCTCGTTTGCAATGATCGATGCCAAAGTCGTCTTCCCAAGACCAGGAGGGCCATACAACAGGACATGATCGAGAGGCTCGTTACGAAGTTTTGCAGCTTTAATAAAGATCCGTAGATTGTCTTTTACGGAGGTTTGTCCAATATACTCGTCTAAAAGTTCAGGGCGCAGGCTTAACTCGATATTTGCTTCATCTTGACGTTCCTCTGAAGAAACAATTCTCTCTTCCATACATCCTCACGTCCTTATGAATTCATTAACTTCTTTAATGCCGTCTTTACATATTCGTTTGCTGACATCTTCTCTTTTTTCAAATCAGGAAGAATCTTTTGAATTTCTTTTCTGCCATAACCTAAAACAGCAAGTGCCTCAATTGCCTCGTCGAGTTCATCACTTTCTAGTTCAACATCAGCAAACAGCCCTTCTGTAAATTCAACATCTGCAAAAATCGAGAGCTTGCCTTTCAAATCTAATATCATCTGGCGAGCGGTTTTCTTTCCTACCCCAGGAAACTTTGTTAGAAACTTTTCATCTTCCTGTTCAATCGCATTTACAACTTGTTCAGGCTGGCCAAACGCTACGATAGCAAGTGCTCCTTTAGGACCTATCCCTGAAACATTTAATAATTTTAAAAATAAATCACGCTCTTTACGGTTTTTGAAACCGTAAAGTGCAAGAACATCTTCTCGTACATATTGATACGTATAGACCGTCTTTTGCTCATTTAACTTATAAATAAAAGGGTTTGGACATAAGACTTTATATCCGATACCAGTATTGTTTATGACAATATATTCTGCTGTTATGTATTCTACATTTCCAGATATGCTTTCAATCAACTTCTTCTCTCCCTAACGCTAAACACGAGCGTATGTTTCTATTCTTTATTGTATCATAGAAAATCGCATTTATCTTTGACTGATTGCTTGATTCGGCTTAAAAATCGATCAATTTTCATGAATCAACCTCAGCCATCACTATTTCAAGCTTCATTTTAAACTCATAAAAAAAAGAACTGTTCAAAAGTTGATTTAACTTCTGACAGTTCTTTCATACTAGCGGTTGTTTTCGAAAGGACGTTTTATCGCATTTCCAAGGTCACTGCCGGCATTTACGATATCGTTGCTAATTCCGCGAACATCTGATTCAACTTCCGTGTAAGCACGGCCATCTCGCAGATTGTTATCAACGTTCTCAATGCGGTTAACCATATCGCGATCAGCTACAATCTTCACATCACGATTAGGTGCCAATCTCGAAGTGATCTCTCTAACTTTTTTCGTCAGTTCAGTCTTCTTCTTTTCATCCGTGTCTACTCCTACAATGACGTTGTTATCCTCTAGAATAACGTGAGCATCGTCTACTCCACGAATGTTGTTGACCTTACCCGCGATTCGTTCAGCAAGTTTACCATCATAATCTTCATGGTAAGTTGCATTATGATCATTTATATCTCGATCAGCCATATCAGAAATAAATCCATTACCACGGTCAAGATCACCACGATTATCTCCCTCATTGGTGTAGTAACCAATCGGTCGAACATCGTTATCCTTCTTATCCTGTGATTCATTTACACCGTTACAGCCTACGAGACCTACAGCTAAAATTGTTACGGTAAGTGATTTCCCTAAAAAGTTCAATGGAAAAACCTCCTTTCACCATTAGCTTGGCAGAAGAAGGCTCGAAATAATCTGTTAAATGTAGGATGATCGTTAACTCATCCTCTTCATTATCTTTTCAATAAATTTTTTCCTGTGGGAAAAGTCACGTAATGTGAACCTCGTTACTGCATCAATCATTTCCTTGTCACCCGTCTTAAGAGCCCTGTTCCATTCTCGATAGAGGTCTGTAGGAAATACCAAACATATTACGAACCACCTTTTGGTAAACCACTTTAAGAAATCTTCATTTCCTACCTCTTCCATCTTTGCATAAGACCAATGCCAAAATGGTAAGATACGATTTGCATATTGCAACCAATCAAAAGCTTGGGGAACTGCTGCAAAAAGATCAAAATCAATTAGATACGTACCCTTATCCTTATATTTCACAAAATTATGCGGTGCAACATCACCATGTGTAATTTCTTTTTTCTTATATGCTTTATTTTCTAGCTTTTCAACAGCTGCATGATCAAACTGGTTTAAACTCCATTCTCCCCACATGATTATATCTGAAATTAGCGGCTGCATTTGATGATTCCAATTTGCTGATTTCGAATGAAATTTAAAAGCGTCCAATCTGTCACTCCATTTTTTAAATAAAGAGTACGTAGACAATTGTTCATAGATTGGTACCGGTATATTTTTTGAAAAAGAATGAAAACGGCTGATTGCTTCTACTCCAGCTTTAACGTCGTCCATTTTACCAAAATGAAGACCTTCTCCTTTATAGAATGGCATGATTGCCCAAATGTATTTACCGAATTGAACCGTTTTTTTCTGATTTGGATATGCGGTATAAGTACCCATAATTCTTGGGTTTTGTCCATGATACAATTTAGAAAGTTTTAATTGCTTGCTGCATGTTTCTGATCTGTTGAACCCTTTTAATACATATTTACCTTGTTTGGTTTTAATCCAGATAACGTTCTCACGAAAAAAACCAAAATCAATCACTTCAAGCCCTAGTTCATTCATCTTTTTTAAAAAAAGACGATCTCCTTGGAAATCGTCCCTTACGTCCCTATTCATCTTCTTCCGTTTCTTCCGTAGAATTCTCATCTAATTCACGAGATTGTGCTTGTGAATATGGATTAGGCATTCCTTGCTGCATTTGTTGAGGCATCCCTGGCATCCCTGGCATTCCAGGCATTCCTCCAGCCTGTGGCATCATACCCATCTGACCCATTCCTGGCATTCCACCACCCTGTGGCATCATACCCATCTGACCCATTCCTGGCATTCCACCACCCTGTGGCATCATGCCCATCTGACCCATCCCTGGCATTCCACCACCCTGTGGCATCATACCCATCTGACCCATTCCTGGCATTCCACCACCCTGTGGCATCATGCCCATCTGACCCATCCCTGGCATTCCTCCTGGCATCATACCCATTTGACCCATCTGTGGCATTCCTCCTGGCATCATACCCATCTGGCCCATCTGTGGCATTCCTCCTGGCATCATACCCATCTGGCCCATCTGTGGCATTCCTCCACCTTGTGGCATCATACCCATTCCCATTTGACCCATCTGAGGCATACCGCTAAATCCTTGCGGCATACCCAGAGTCATGCCCATTGATCCTGGTTGTTGCATACCCATTTGCATATCCTGCATACCTTGTTGTTGTCCACCAGGTGTGTATTCTCCTGCCGGCATTTGGTCCATATCCGAATCAGGATATTCTCCAAAAGGCATAGAGCCTCCTTGCTGCATGCTACCTCCGCCTTGTTGCCCACCTTGTGGATATCCACCACCATAGAGTTGTGGCATTCCACTGAAACCTTGTGGAGGCATCATTCCATAACCCTGTGGCATTTGAGAATAGGTTTGTGGTTTTGGAAACATTGGTGGAATAGAACCATACATGTTTTGCATCATTCCAGATGATTCTTCCATCAAAAATGGATGTTTATTGGGCGGATAGCCATCTTTTCCTGCATAAATCCCATGCTTGCTTGCCACGTTCGGCTGATTTGCCATATTCGGCATGTTCGCTATGTTTGGTTGATTCGCCATATTTGGCATATTCGCTATGTTTGGTTGTTGATTTGGATATCCCATTGGCACATAATGTCCAAGATTTGACGACTCCACCATCCCAGCAAAGTCCTTGTCATGAATAGGTGCCATGGGCTGCTTCATCGGCGCTTTCATCGGTTGATCTTTTAACATAGGAACATCTTTTTTCATTGGCGTGTCTTTTTTCATTGGAACGTCTTTTTTCATAGGGGCATCTTTTTTCATTGGTGCGTCTTTCTTTTCCATCTTTGTTGGTGCAGGCTTTAATGGTGCCGGCTTCATTGGTGCTGGTTTCTTTTCTTGTTTTATTGGAGCTGGTTTCTTTGGAGCAGGCTTAACCGGTGCTGGCTTTGGAGCCTCTTGAACAGGAGCAACCGGTTTTTCTTTAACCGGTACAATAGGCTGCTCTTTTTTCATACCAGGCATCTTGATGGGGATTTTAATCTTTTCCCCCCGTTCAATTACATCTGTTTTGGAGAACCCTGGATTTGCTTTTCTTAATTCATTCACTGGTACATCATATTTTTCAGCAATTTTGTCGAGTGTGTCCCCTTTTTGCACAATGTGTATTCTCACGTTGCAAAACTCCCTCCTGCCAAATTTCCTTACAGTATATGAACATTTGGGCATATTGCTACATCGTATTAGAAGTGACATTATTCCTTTATCAATTTATGCCTTACAAAAGTAGGTTATGACAGGGGGAGAAACACTACATCATTCGGTTTAAAGCTGTGATTGCGTATTTTTTTGTTTCTTCATCAACCTTAATTACGTTTTCAAGGTTTCCATCTATAATATTTTCTAGCGACCACAGCAGGTGTGGCAGATCGATACGGTTCATCGTAAGGCAAGGACATAGATGTGGGTTTAATGAGACGATTTTCTTGTCACTGAACTGTTGAGCTAACCGGTTTACAAGATTCATTTCAGTTCCAACAGCCCAGCTTGTTCCTGGTTCTGCATGTTTGATCGTCTCAATAATAAAATGAGTAGATCCGTTCAAATCACTAGCTCTCACAACTTCATGCGTACATTCAGGATGAACAATAATTTGGAACTCCGAATGGTTCTCTCTAAAGTCGGTAATCTGTTCCACAGTAAATTTTTCATGAACAGAACAATGCCCCTTCCAAAGAATCACTTTGATTTGTTCAATGTTCGTACCTTCATAGATTAATTTGTTTGAAATTGGATCCCAGATTGCCATATCTTCAAGTGGAATCCCTAGATCAAAAGCGGTATTTCTTCCTAGATGCTGATCAGGAAGAAACAGCAACCTATCTTTTTGATCAAACGCCCAGCTCACCATCTCTTTAGCATTCGAAGAAGTCACAGTAGCCCCACCATTTTTTCCACAAAACGCTTTTATCTCCGCAGTTGAGTTCACATAGGTTAAGGGTAGAATCGTATCTCCAAAGAGCTTTTGAAGTTCGATCCAAGCTCTCTCTGTTTGATGAATATTAGCCATATCAGCCATAGAACAACCAGCTTTCAAATCCGGAAGAATTACAGTCTGATTGTCTGTGCTCAACATGTCTGCTGTTTCAGCCATAAAATGGACACCACAGAATACGATAAAATCAGCATCTTTATTCTCCGCTGAAATTTTGGCAAGCTGAAGAGAATCACCTGTAACATCTGCAAATTGAACAATTTCATCTTTTTGATAATGATGGGCTGGAAGGAATAAACGTGTTCCTAGACTGCTTTTAATCTCTAGAACCCTAGCTTCCATCTCTTCAACTGACATGGTGCTATATCGATCCGGTAATGTGTTTGGTTTAGAAAAAGTTTTTAGTAAAGTCATGTTTTACAACTCCTTTAACATTCATGCTAATATCCAGTGCTTTATAAGAATGGGTTAAGTAACCGAGAGAAATATAATCAACACCTGCTTCACTATATTCCTTTATTTCATCCAGAGTAATTCCTCCAGAAGCTTCAGTAATAATACTCGAGGGCACATGTGTAAGTCTTTGTTTGATCTCTTGGGGGCTACAGTTATCAAACATGATAATATCTGCACCAGCTAAAACCGCTTCGATCACTTGTTCTTCCGTCTCTGTTTCCACTTCTATCTTCACTGTGTGACCACACTTTTTACGCGCCGTTTCAACCGCTTCCCGAATAGATGGAAATCCTGCCAAATGGTTATCCTTTAACATCACCGTATCGTAGAGCCCGAACCTGTGGTTGTATCCTCCTCCGCATCGAACAGCATACTTTTCAAACATCCTAAGACCAGGTGTCGTTTTTCGTGTATCACAAATACGAGTTCCACCTTCGCAACAATCAACAGCTTTTGCCGTAATCGTCGCTATACCCGAGAGACGCTGAAGCAGGTTTAGAATCACTCTTTCACCTGATAAAACACTTTGTCTTCTACCCGTGACCTCAGCTAACAATGTTCCCGCTTCAAACTGTTCTCCTTCGTTGACGAAGATTCTTGTTTGTACTGTTCTATCTAGCAACTCATACCCTATAGACAAGATTTGTCCACCTGCAAATACTCCATTTTCTTTGGCTATAATGCTTGCGGTGACTTCTGTATGATCTTCAAAAAGAGACGCTGACAAGTCTCCTGATCCTATATCTTCAATTAAAAATTCCTGCAGCTGTTTTTTCAGCAATAAAGGATTCATCATGCCACAAACTCCTTATCAATTTTTTGGTGTTCCATTCATTTTTCTGAGATGGAAAATCATTTCGATAATGACTTCCTCTGCTTTCTTCACGCTTAAGACAACTTGTTATAGTCAACCATGCGATTGTTTGCATATTGAACCTCTTAATAATAGGGAGTGGTTCACTGATCAGATCAGGTCTCCACGAACCTAGATCTAAGGTTTTTGACGCACTCATTAGTTCTTTTTTACTTCTTACGATTCCCGCATATTTATCCATTAGATGGTGAATCTCGTTTTCTTGCAAGAGACCGTCAAGCTGTATTGAATTCTGTTCGAGCTTCTTCATTCTTTTAAAAGGCGCAGGCTTCAATTCCGTTACCTCAGATGAAAGGATATCGTTTGCCGCCGCTTTTGCAAAAACAGCTCCTTCGAGGAGAGAATTACTCGCTAATCGATTAGCACCATGTACACCGGTATTGGCACACTCTCCAATCGAATATAGCCCTTTCAACGAGGTCTTACCGCTTTGATCTGTAACGATTCCACCCATCGTAAAATGAGCACCAGGAGATACTGGGATCAATCCTTTATTTAGATCGATACCTGCTTTTGTGCAAAGCATTGTTACTCCAGGAAATTTACTTCTAAAATCTTTAATTGTCGAAATATCTAAGAACACTTTCTCACCGTGTACATGAATTTCTTGAAACAGCCTCTTCGATACGATATCTCTCGGTGCAAGGTCTTTTAATGGATGTACATCCTTCATAAAAGGAACTCCACTTGAGTTGATCAATATTCCACCTTGTCCTCGCACTGCTTCAGTGATCAACCCTGATGGAACTCTACCTGATAAAAGGGTTGGATGGAATTGAACAAACTCTAAGTCTGAGAGTTCAACACCTGCTCGGTATGCCATACATAGAACGCTCCCATCCGATCCAAATGCATTAGAAGTCGTTCCATATATCCCCGCATAACCACCACCTGCCAATATCGTATTTTTCGCTTGAAAGATAGTGGTTTGATTTTCATCATCTTTACAATACACACCAATACACTTATGGTCTTGAATGATTAAGTCCACTGCATATTGGTGGCTGACAATTTTAACATTTTTACTAACTCTTCGTATTAGGGCTTCAATCACTTTCTTACCTGTTTGATCTCCTCCAGCATGAACGATGCGGTTCCGGTTATGTCCGCCTTCTTTACCTAAAACAAAAGACCCGTTCTCATGTCTATCAAAGTTCACTCCCCACTCAGCAAGTGTGCGAACGACACTTTCTCCTTCTTTAACTAGTTGTTTGACCGCCTCTTGATCATTATGGTGGTGCCCTGCCTTAAGCGTATCTAAAAAATGCTCCGCCCAAGAGTCCTCTTCATCTATTGCTGCAGAAATTCCACCTTGAGCTAAAAAAGAATTTGATTTCTCTGCAGAAAACTTTGTGATAACTATCACATTCTTATACGAACTTAAATATTCAGCAGCCATCAAACCAGCAATTCCACCGCCGACAATTAGAACATCTGCTTCGTTATGTTTCATATACACAAAACACCTCAACTTTACACGTGTCTTGACACCTATATTTACATAGATTTAAACTAGATACAACTATTTTATTAAAACTGAGGTGGAAACCTTGATATATCTTGATTATGCAGCAACTACACCCCTGTCCGAATCAGCTCTGAACGCTTTTGTTCAAACATCAAAATCATATTTTCAAAATACTGAGAGTCTACATGAAGGTGGTCTAGCAGCTCGTGATTTATTAGAACATGCCCGATGTTCTTTAGCTGAGTTGTTAAAGAAAGAAAGTGAAGGAATCTATTTTACAGGCGGGGGCTCTGATGGTAATTTTCTAGCTATTACTTCATTAGCGAATGGAGCAAACTATAAAGGGAAGCACATCATCTCTTCTAATGTAGAACATTCTTCTGTTGATTATGTTCTTAGATTGTTAGAGGAGAGTGGTTACGAGATAACAAGAATACCCGTACAAAAAAATGGGAAGATGCCGATCACAACGTTGCTGTCCTCTATTCGTCCAGATACCATACTAGTCACTATTCAGCATGTGAACAGTGAGACGGGAATCGTGCAGGACATTAAAGAAATCGGTGAGCTTTTAAAAAATCGCGGTGTTTTGTTTCATAGTGACTGCGTTCAATCATTCGGAAAATGGGATAAAAGTTATTTTCATTCTATGAGTATTGATGCTTTTACAATGTCTGCACATAAGATAAACGGACCAAAGGGAACTGGTGCCGTATACATCTCACCATCTGTTCATATAGCACCTCTTCTTTCTGAAGTCACACATGAACGTGGATTCCGTGCAGGTACAGTCGATCTCCCATCCATTGTCGCTTTTGTTACAGCAGCAGAAGAGGCATCCTACCTACAGAAAGAACACTATCAGCATGCTGTTAACATGCGAAAACAACTAAAATCGTCTATACTATCAGATAAGACCATAATCTTTGAAGGCAATGACGACAGCTCTCCTTTTATCATACCAATCCGTGCAAAAGGGATGGAAGGCCAAATCGTCATGCAAGAGCTGGACCGATTAAAAATCGCTGTTTCCACAGGATCAGCATGCAAGAACGGACGGCAAGCACCTTCTAAAACCTTACTTGCACTTGGAAGAACTGAAAGTGAAGCTCATGAATTGGTTAGAATATCAACCAGTCATCAAACGACTTCTGAAGAAATTGCTTTACTTGGAAAAGCACTTATTGAAATAACAAATACATTCAGATCTGTTAGCGAGGTAATTACAAGATGAGCAACGAGAAATTAAAAGGTGATGAAAGACGTTCGCAGCTCATAACTTGGCTGCTGAAAGCTGATAAGCCACTTAGTGGTTCGATTCTCGCCACTAAAACCAATGTTAGCAGACAGGTTATCGTACAAGACATGTCACTTTTAAAAGCCAGTGGTGAGCCAATCATGGCAACAGCTCAAGGCTATATTTATTTAAAGAACGACTCAAAAAAACAATTCTCTCGAGTGATTGCTGCCAATCATTCACCAGAAGAAACTACGAGTGAACTATTAACGATCGTGGATTATGGTGTTACAGTAGAAGATGTTACTGTTGAACACCCTGTTTATGGAGATATCAAGGCTTCACTTAAACTCTCCACGAGAAAAGATGTTGAAGATCTCATTAAACGACTAAGAGACACGAATGCTAGCCTTTTAAGTGAATTAACAGAAGGCATTCACATGCACACTCTCTCATCAGACTCTGAAGAAAAACTCGATGAAGTTTGTGGCGCCTTAAAGGAAAAAGGTTTTTTGTTATAAGCGTAAAAAAATCCCTAGCTGTATCAGCCAGGGATTTTTTTAGGCGCCGGTTCCTACTACTTCAACTCGTTCTACCGTTTCCATACGATTTAATGTGCTTAACAAGTCCTTCATATCTCCTTGAAGCATGTTCGTTTCAATTGTCAATGTAATATGTGCACGTCCCTGTAAGGGGATCGTCTGATTAATCGTTAGTACGTTGCACCCTTGGGAAGCAACAACTGTTAACAGGCTCGACAGGGCACCGGATCTGTCTTCAAGGTGGATGGAAAGTGTTATAATCTTCTCTTTTACCATCGTATGAAACGGAAAGATTCCATCGCGGTATTTGTAAAATGCACTTCTGCTCAACCCAACTTTTTCTGCAGCTTCTGCGACTGTTTTTACTTTTCCTCGATCTAAGAGAGACTTTGCTTCCAACGCTTTTTGCATGGATTCCGACAAAACATCTTCTCTTACCATATAATATTGCTGATCATTTTTCATTTAGCTTTCCTCCGGTGACTTTCTTACCTTCATTATAATAGGATTAGTCTATTATGTCTATCTCACGTGGACATTTGTATAAAAAAGACAGCCTACAGAATAGGCTGCCTTCTTTTAATCGATAAATTCGAACTCATATTTTAAGATTCGAACAACATCGCCATGCTCTGCTCCGCGATCACGTAACGCTTGGTCTACACCAAGAGTACGCATTTGTCTTGCAAAACGCTTTGTTGCTTCTTCTCGAGAAAAGTCAGTCATCTTAAACAACTTTTCTATCTTCGGACCATTGATAACAAAAGTACCTGCAGGGTCACGAGTAATATAGAAGCCAGCATCTTCTTTTTCGTGCTTATATAGAACCCTTTGTTGTTCTCCGCCATCGTCATGGATGAGCGGGAACTCAGGTGTTACTTCAAGAGTATCTGCTGTTGTGAAAAGCACCTCTCTAATACCTTGACGAGAAATCGCAGAAATTGGGAATACTTTTACGTCTTCTCCTACTTTTTCTTTGAAGATCTCAAGGTTTTCTTCAGCACCTGGAATGTCCATTTTGTTGGCTAGAACAATTTGAGGACGTTCCATCAATCGCATGTTGTACTGATTAAGTTCATCGTTAATTTTAACGAAATCATCATAAGGATCTCGTCCTTCCATTCCAGACATGTCGATAACATGTAGAATAACACGTGTTCGTTCGATATGTCTTAAGAATTGATGACCGAGTCCAATACCTTCGTGAGCACCTTCAATCAAACCTGGTAGATCAGCCATTACAAAGCTTCTTCCATCTTCTACAGCAACAACACCTAAGTTAGGAGTGATCGTTGTAAAATGGTACTCAGCAATTTTCGGCTTCGCTGCTGAAACGATCGATAAGAAGGTCGATTTCCCTACACTCGGAAAACCAACTAATCCTACGTCAGCTAAGACTTTCAATTCTAATGTTACTTCTCGTTCTTCACCTGGTTCACCATTCTCAGCAATTTCCGGAGCCGGATTTGCAGGAGTAGCAAAACGAGTGTTTCCTCGGCCGCCTCGACCACCTTTAGCGATGATTGCTTGCTGCTGATGATGTACGAGGTCAGCAATCGTCTCTCCTGTATTGGCATCTGTCACGACAGTACCAGGAGGAACTTTAACAATCATATCGTTCGCTTTTTTTCCATGCATGCCCTTAGACATACCATGTTCACCTCGAGGGGCTTTAAAATGACGATTGTAACGAAAGTCCATAAGCGTTCGTAAGCCTTCTTCAACTTCAAAGATTACGTTTGCTCCTTTTCCTCCGTCACCGCCAGCAGGACCACCGTCTGGAACGTATTTTTCACGGCGAAATGCAACCATCCCGTTTCCGCCGTCACCTGCTTTTAAATAAATCTTGACCTGATCGACAAACATTTCATTCTCCTCCTTCCATTAAGAAGTTAACTGAATATCAAAATAACACTTATTTTCCTGATTATAGCTTTCGATGAGTAACATGCTTTTATGTGTTGAAAAAATATTCCTCAATACTTCATACGTATCCTTCTCATCTGTTAGCGCTCCTTGAAAGGTATAACAGACTCGAAGAACTGCAGGATCAAATGTAACAGTAAGTGAGTATTCATCATAACCCGAAATGGAATTATTCAACACATCGCATACTTCTTTCGTAGTATGTAACAATTCCTCTTCAAATAAGCTGAAATCCCCGCTTTCACCATTTACTTTTCCATACAATTTCACCGGATGCTTCAACCAATTATATGTTAATAAGTACTCCGATAAATTCGGGGTTTTCAGGTTAGAGATTCTTGATTCTTCCCGTGATAGTTCAATAACTTCATTCATAATCTCTTTTGCCCGCTCTGTGCGGCCAAGTGATAGGTTTGCTTTTATAAGCTGTAGCTGGTTTAGCCAGTCATGCCTGGCGTGGCGCAAAAGATCGACAGTTGTCCATTTGTTTGACATCATCGCACTCCTAGCCTTTCCTTTTAATAGGGCTATACCTTACACCAACAAATTTAGCGCAGTACTTAATACTCTCACAAAGCAAAGAAAAAACTCTAACCAATCTGGTTAGAGTTTTCATCTCCCTCTTACGCTTCTTGCGCGATTGGGTAAACACTTACCTTTTTGCGGTCACGGCCATAACGTTCGAAACGTACAACTCCGTCTACCTTAGCAAATAGTGTGTCATCTCCGCCTTTACCTACGTTTGTACCAGGATAGATCTTAGTACCACGTTGACGGTAAAGAATTGAACCACCAGAAACGAATTGTCCATCAGCACGCTTAGCGCCTAGACGCTTAGACTGTGAGTCACGACCATTCTTTGTGCTACCTACCCCTTTTTTAGAGGCAAAGTATTGAAGGTTTAATTTAAGCATTCGTTGCACCTCCTTCATGTTCAGTCAATTTTATATACTCGCTGTATCCTTCTTCAATTGAAGCAAGGGATACAATCATGCCTTCCAAAAGCCACTGTGTTTTTTGATGTATAGAATCATTAAGATTACCCGGTACGGTTAACGTTAGAAAACCACCATCTTCATGAGTAGTTACTTCTGGCTCATAGCCGCAAAGCTTTTCTATCGCATTGATCGTACCGAACGACACCGCTGTAGCTGCTGCACAAACCAAGTCTTGGCCATGTGGAGCATAATCAGCATGTCCTTCCATCGTAAACGAAAGTATGTCTTGATCTTTGTTCCTGTATATAGAAACTAGAATCATGAGAATTACCCGTTAATTTTTTCAATCACAACTTTTGTGTATGGTTGACGGTGTCCTTGCTTACGACGGTAGTTCTTCTTCGCCTTAAACTTGTAGACAACCACTTTTTCGCCACGGCCATGTTTTTCAACTGTTGCCGTAACTGTAGCACCTTCAACTAAAGGAGCTCCTACTTTCAAGCTATCTCCACCTACCATCAATACATCCTCGAATGTTACTGACGCTCCAGCTTCAACATCTAGTTTTTCAACATAGATCGCTTGACCTTCTTCAACTCGAACTTGCTTACCACCAGTTTGAATAATTGCGTACATCAACGTGCACCTCCTCTTATACTCAGACTCGCCATCCCAGGTGTATATAAAATACTTAAAACCTGGTCTGTGCGGTTGGAGCGGGTGCTCCAAACACTAACGAAAAAAGGATACCATGTTTGGCACCCTCATGTCAATGTGAATCTTTTAACATCCTGCTTCTTATTTCATCTGTTTTTCCTGAATGTCTGACTGCCATTTCCCGGTTTGACGAACCGATAGATACAATCACTCTCACATCATGCTGTTTCTCTAAAAGTTTTAGCTTGTCAGGATTCTTTTTTAGCCATTCTGAAAAGTGTTGAGGCACTTCCATCCATAAAGCCTCATCATCTTCGTATGTGTATTCTTTCATAATACGGTCCATCTCATAATAAAACGTTTCTGGGCGCAGGATATACCCATCCATCATATGGCGATCGAACCTTGTAGCAAGAGTCTCAAGTAATGAAGGTCTCTCTTTTTTTCTAGTCATTTCAAACAAGCCCATTTTGGTAAAACCATGAAGAATCATAGTTGAAGAATCATTCATTAATGCTTCTCGCATAACTTTGTTGATTTGTTCTTTGTCTTCATTTGATTGCATCGTTATAAAGTCAATGACGATCATGCCGGCAATATTACGTAATCGAAGCTGTTTCATTATTTCTTTTGCAGCGATTTTATTTGCCTCAACAACAGTCTTAGACCGATCTTTTTTTCCAGTGAATTTTCCGGTATTCACATCTATCACAGTTAGTGCTTCTGTCACATTAAAATATAGTGAAGACCCATTCTTTAACCATACTAGGGGAGAAAGTGTTTTTTCAAGGTCTATGTCGATTCCAAATTTACGAAAAAGAGGCTCTTTTTCATTATACAGATTAACAGAAAATGGATTTCGGAATGAAGCCGCATATTCTTTGACATGCTGATACGTTTCATAATCATCGACTAAAATTTCTTCCACCTTAAAATTAAGCCATCTCTCTAAGAGCGGATAAAAAAAATGAGGTTGCACGATTAGAGCAGGTGCTTTTTTACCATCTGAGCATTTTTGTACTTCATTCAATTGTCTTCGAAGACTTTCAAGCTCTTGATTCATTTCGCGCTCAGGAAAATCTTCACAACCTGTGCGAATAATCAAGCCTTCTTTATCACTTGTAACAGAATCTCCCCAGTCTTGCAGCATCGCGCGCTGAGAATCTTTTATCTTTTTTGATATTCCAACGTGAGGAGTGAATGGAAAATATACGAGCAGATGACCTGTAAACGAGATAAGAGCTGTTAATTTGGCACCTTTATCTCCAGTCTCTTCTTTGACGACTTGAACAAGTACCGATTCTCCTTCTTTTATAAGGCTTGAGATGGATACTTTCTTTTGATCCTCAACTGAGAGCTGTTGATAAGCAGGCAAATCGTCTTTATGAAGAAAGCCGTTCTTGCTTGTTCCAATATCTACAAACACAGCTTGCATGCCAGGCAATACCTTTTGAACTTTTCCTTTATAGATGTTTCCTGTTAACGGACTTTTAGTTGGTCTATGAATTGCACATTCTATAAGTTTTTCATTCTCCATTAACGCTGTACGTTTTTCTATTCCTACTGCATTGATTATTACGCGTTGCATCGTTCCATTCACATCTCCCTGTTTTTCGCTCTGTATCCTATTCTAACGAAAAACTTTTCCGATTGCACACTCAGGCGAATGAATATGAAAATAAGCTTGTAAAAGTTGTTTTTCATTAATGGTTGTAAGATTAAGGTTCTTAATAACTATAGAATGTGAAACTCCTTTTACCAAGTGGTGAGTGACTTTTGAAAGTGACCATGTTGGGGGTACGATAATCGTACGAGTACCTTTTTTACTTGTTTGCTGCATTGTGTTCAGCAAGAACCGCATGAATACATAATGTCTCCTTCGCCATTCAAGGATATGAGCTAAGCCTAAGAAAAGACAGATTATCCACATGTTCAAATGCGATGGCTGTAGAGAAAGCTGCCATGCACCGCCTATTACCAACAAAGCTCCAGATCCTATTAAAAATTTTTGTTGTGCGACCCTGTAGGGCATCCATTTTGTGATAAGAGCGAATATTACCTTCCCACCATCTAGTGGCCATATCGGAAGAAGATTAAATAAAAATAGCGTTAGATTCAAAATAAAAAACCAATAAAAATCACCCGCAGAGATGAGGTTAGTCTGGCTTAAAACAAAAGCTACACCTGTAAGCCAAATGTGTTGTAACGGACCAAGGACAGCTACCCAGACCTCTTCGTGAATAGGACGTGTTCCATGTTCTTCAACTACGGCGGCGCCTCCGAAAGGAAGAAGATCTATTCTTGAAATTCTCCAATTAAAAAGACGGGCACCTGCAAAATGACCCATCTCATGAATAAGAACGACGAAAAACCAAACGATGATCTCCCTAAAATGCCCTGTGTAGATCGCACCGAAAATCACAACCCAAAAGGCGGGATTAATCTTTATTTTTCGCATGAATTCCATTATTAATTTAATCAATATCAATCACCTTGCTAGGATCAATAAAGCTCTTGTCTTTTTTAATCGCAAAGTAAAATTTACCAGACTTCCCATCCTTACTTCCAGATACTTTACCTAATCGTGTACCGCTTTCTACGTAATTATATAATTTTATGGACTTATCAATCTCTTTAAGGTCTCCATACCACGATTCTTGTTCATCAGAGTGTTGAATAATTACGGTATAACCCAAGTCATCTTTTTTTCCAGCATAAACAATATAACCACTTTTCGATGTTTCAACATCTTCCTCTTTGCCCGTTTCAATAACGATTCCTTTACCGTTCGCACTGAAAGTCTCATACACCTTTCCGTCTGCAGGAACAGCAAAAACTTCACTAACTTCTTCTGATTTCTTTTCTTTCTGCAGCTTATCTTTCGGAAATAAGGCTAATGGTTTTCCAAACTTATCTTCATACCAATCTTTAGCTGCAGCAAACTGAAACTCATCTTGATATACGTGTTTAATAAATTTTTGCGCTTGAACCGTATGTTCATTATTATTCTTAAAAGCGATTCCTACAATTAAGAATAAAATAATAGAAAACATAATTTGCATTAACATTGCATGACGGTTGAATAGAGGATGAGATTTCTCCGGTTCGTCCCTAGACGAGATGACCGAACTACTTTCTTTTGAGGTGCCGTTCTTAGAAATATTACCGTACTTCTTTCGGATTTCATCTGCTCTATTTTTCATAACCGTTCCTCCATTTTTCTCATATATGTACATCCTATGACTTGTCCGTTGGAGATATGAGTAAATGGTTTGTTGATTTGTACAGCTTGAAAATAAAGATTTACGTATGCTCTGTTGTTTTCGTAAGTGGTTGATTTCCGTTACTGGTGCTCACTTTCCGCGGGGCGACCGGTGTGCTACTTGCACTCATAAGCGTGAGATGATCAAATCTAAAAAACAATCATCCTGAAAATCAATAACCGACTTCAAGAACAACAATGGTGAGTGAAAAAGCTTTGGGAAAACATCTTTGGCAAGTTGATTGGAGTGCAAGGTGCGAGACTCCTGGGGGATCAGCGGGACAGGTGAGACACCTAAGGACACAAAGTGTCGAGGTGGCTCACCGCACGCCCCCCGGAAAGCGAGCATCCTGGAACGGAAATCAACCACTTTCAAAAATCTACAGAGGAATATGCCCAATAAAAAAACATCAGCGCGAAGCCGATGCTTTATTTCATACCTAATAATGTTTTGATCTTTCCAAAGAAACCTTTGTCTTCTTCTAGTGACAGAAGCGGAACAGACTCACCTAATATTCTTCTTGCAATATTTCGATAAGCGATAGAAGCTTTTGAGTCAGGCTGTAACGCAACGGGTTCACCTTTGTTTGCAGCTTTTATCACGTTCTCATCATCGATCACGACTCCAAGAAGCTCAATAGAAAGCACGGAAACGATTTCATCAACATCTAACATATCACCGTTCTTGGCAAGATGATTGCGAAGACGGTTTACAATCAGTTTAGGCGGTTCCATATCCTCTTGTTCTAAAAGCCCAATAATGCGATCAGCATCACGCATAGAAGCAGTTTCAGGGTTTGTTACAACGATTGATTTATCCGCACCTGCAATGGCATTCTTAAAGCCTTGTTCGATACCGGCAGGACAGTCAATAATGACATAATCATAGTCTTGTTTTAATTCCTGAACGATTTTCTTCACTTGTTCAGGGGTAATGGAAGATTTATCTTTTGTTTGAGCTGCTGGGAGCAGGTACAAGCACTCAAAGCGCTTATCTTTTATTAATGCTTGTTTAAGCTTGCAGCGTTCTTCTGCAACATCAACAAGATCATAGATGATTCGATTCTCAAGTCCCATTAATACATCCAAGTTTCTCAACCCGATATCAGTATCTACAAGACATACTTTTTTTCCAGAAAGAGCTAGAGCAGTCCCTAAATTGGCAGAAGTCGTCGTTTTACCGACTCCACCTTTCCCAGACGTTATGACTATTGCTTCTCCCATGCTTCATTCCCCTTTCTATAGCAAACTGTTCAGTTTCGGTCTTAATCGATGAACAGCATTGATTCGATCAATACGAATCTGTTTTTCTTCATTGGATATGTAAGCAAACTCCATCTCATTGCCTATTTCGGGATAAGAGTCTGGCGCTCTATTAATATAATGAGCAATCCTTAGTTGAGAAGGCTTCATTACGGATGCTGCAATGATCGCTTCTTCGTTACCTTTCGTGCCGCAGTGAGCAATTCCTTTTAGCGAACCAAGAATATAAATATTCCCTGTCGCCATAACAGTTGCTCCTGGATTTACATCGCCGATCAGAAGCAGGTCTCCTTGGATATCAAGTACCTGACCTGATCTGACGACTTTTGATACGGTCACAACTTGAGCATCTTTTCTCATCTCTTCAGCTTCAGCTTTTGTGATAACATTTGAATCAAAATCATCTAGAATAAGATTTTCTTTTTGTTTAAGAACTTCTGTTAACTTTTCTTCTTGTTCCGCAGTCAAATAACGATTTCCTGCTTTTACTTTAACGGATATAACAGGTCCGCTTAACATTTGGCTGCTTCCGGCGGTTAATTTATCATTAAGCTCCTCGATTAATAGATCGAAAGAACACTTATCATCCAACAATAAAACGAGGCCATCTTTTGTTCCTTTAATTGTTACGTTGTGCTGGAGTTTTTGTACCATTGCCATTGTTCACCTCAACGTACTAACATTCGACAGCTAGGTCTAAATTCCTCTTCGCAAAAGTTAGTTTTCTTTTAGAGTATCTTTTATTTGGTTCAACTGCTTTACAAACGGATAATAAATGAGTATCGCAAAGAAACCGTTTAAGATGAGGGTAGGCAACAATCTTTTATACAGGAATACATCTAACATCTGAGTACTGATCCCTATAAGACTGTTCAAACCGTATACAAAAAACTCTAATATGGAAACCCCTACTACGGACAGAAGTAAAGTCACGATTAAGTTCCCAAATAAATACCTTGAAAAGATTGATGTAATATAGGCCGTAGCAGCCATAGAGAACAAATAAACACCAATGATGTCTGTATAGAGAAGGTCAGTGAGCAAACCAAAAGCAAGCCCATACAACAGTCCGTATGTGGTGTTTACATACATAGCAACAAACAAGATTAATACCATCGAAAATCGGGGGACAAGCTGCCAATCCATACTATTATCCTGAGGCAAAAAAGCTTGTACTAAAGAACTTTCACTAATAAATGCTAGATAGATAAGAAAAGGAAGAAAGACTTTTTTCATCATTCTTCCTCCTTTTCTCTTAAACTTTCATCCACTGCAGGCATTTCGCGTTCAAGCACCATCACATGATCAATATCATAAAGATCTGCTGAAGGCTTTAAATAAGCCGTTTGTGTCAATCCCACTTCATCTGGTTCAATATCGATTACTTCTCCAATGAGTAGATTTGGTGGAAAGACATCTCCGAGACCAGAGGTGATAACCTTTTGGCCTTTCTTAATCTTCGCATCTACCGGAATCTTCTTAAACACCAAAGCTTGTTTTTTTGCATCATAACCTTCAATCGTTCCAAAGATGTTCTTTTCACCTTGAACGATGGCAGAGAAACGATTCGTACGGTCATTGTCACTAATCAACTGAACGGTTGATTGAAACAAAGAAACATTAGTAACTTTGCCAATAAACCCTTGTGGTGAAATGACTGCCATCTTCGGTTTAATACCATCTTTTTCCCCTTTATTGATGTAGATAAATTGATTCCACTGATCAGGGGAGCGTCCGATCACAGTACCTTCTCTCACTTTAAAGTCGGTAAGATCTTCTTCTTTGTCTAATTGTGCTTTAAGTGTTTCGTTTGTTTTTTTAGCTTCCTCATACTGTACATAAAGTTTTGCGTACTCATCTAACCTAGCTTTTAACATTTGATTCTCTTTGTAGAGCTGCTTCATTTCAGCTAAATTCTCAAAGAAACCCGCTAGTGTATTAGCGGGTTTATAGAAAATCGTTTGTGTTAGTCCTGCAGAATCTTTTAAAAACTGTTCAGGTAAGGTTAGGCTTTCCCTTTTTTTCATCGAAAAACCAATCAGAGCTACTAGAATGATGATGCTAACTAGCAGAATGATAAGGCGTTTGTTCGAAAAAAATTGTGGCATGAAAATACACCTACTTACTTGGATTTAGATCTAGAAGTTATACCAGCCTTGGATTTAAAGAGGTGCAGGTTTTCAAGCGCACGGCCAGTTCCAACTGCTACACAATCCAACGCGTTCTCAGCCACAATAACAGGCATTTTCGTCTCTTCGCTTATTACTTTATCCAAGTTTCTTAATAAAGCACCTCCACCTGTAAGAACAATACCGCGATCCATAATGTCAGCAGCAAGTTCTGGTGGTGTTTTTTCAAGAGTTACTTTAACAGCATCCATAATGCTGTTTACAGTATCACGCAACGCACTGGAAACTTCTTCCGCCGTAATCGTAATCGTTTTTGGAAGGCCTGTCAACAAATCTCTACCGCGGATATCCATATCCTCAATTCCATCAGGTGCACCAGCAGAACCGACTTCTAGCTTAAGAGTTTCAGCTGTTCTTTCACCAATCATAAGGTTATAAGTCTTTTTAATATAAGCGATGATCGCATCGTCCATTTCATCACCCGCAATACGAATTGACTGGCTAGTAACGATTCCACCTAGAGAGATGATCGCAACTTCAGTCGTACCTCCACCGATATCAACGACCATACTTCCTGTTGGTTCCCATACAGGAAGATCGGCACCGATTGCAGCAGCAAAAGGCTCCTCGATTGTGTAAGCTTCACGAGCCCCAGCTTGTTTAGTCGCATCTTCAACCGCACGTTTTTCAACTGCAGTAATTCCTGATGGTACACATACCATGACATAAGGTTTACGTGCAAAAACTGAACGGTTTTTTTGGGCTTGCTGAATAAAGTATTTCATCATTGTAGCTGTCGTTTCAAAGTCAGCAATAACTCCATCTTTCATAGGTCGTACGGCAACGATATTACCAGGAGTACGGCCAATCATATTCTTAGCAGCATTACCTACCGCTTCAATTGAACCTGTGTCAGTACGCAAAGCAACAACGGAAGGTTCACGCACAACAACACCCTTGCCCTTCACGTAAACAAGTGTGTTTGCAGTTCCTAAATCAATTCCTAAATCTCTTGAAAATCCACCAAACATTTATGTAGACTCCTTTCATCAAGCAAAACTCATAAGTTTGATTATACGCTAAAGAAGAAACAAAAGACAATGTTAAACATATCCTTTTTCTTTTAAACTTACGTATCTTTGATCACCTATAATGATGTGATCCAACACTTCAATTCCTAGCATCTTTCCGCACTCTACTAATCTTTTTGTCACTTCAATATCTTCCCTGCTAGGAGTAGGGTCACCACTCGGGTGATTATGAAAACAGATGATCGAAGCACTTGAGCGTTTGAAACCTTCTTTAAATACTTCTCGCGGATGTACAATAGACGTATTTAGACTTCCTATAAATACCGTTTTTTTATAAAGTACTTGATTTTTTGTATTTAAATATAAACAAACGAAATGTTCTTGCTGTAAAAAACGCAGCTCATCCATCAGATACCTAGCTCCATCTTCAGGTGAACGTATCGTGTACCTTTCTTCAAACTGAAGACGGCTAATACGTTTTCCGATTTCTATGGCAGCCATCAGTTCCACTGCTTTTGCTGACCCTATACCATTGATTTCTTTCAATTCACCAATCGTTGCTTCTTTTAGATGCCTTAATCCTTCAAACTGCTGAATGATGTGATGGGCAAGTTGGATAGCAGACATTTGCTTCGTACCCGTTCTTAAAAGGATAGCTAACAATTCATAGTTGGAGAGCGCTTCAGGACCATCATTTAAAAGTCTCTCTCTCGGTCTCTCCTGTAATGGGTAATCTTTTATCATAAGCGGCTTCGTTACCACTTACGTCCCCCCTATTATTCAGTCTTCGTGACTGACTCGGTGAATGAAAACCCGAAATCTTTTAGTGATCGAACCACCATAGAAATCGGTAATCCAACAACATTGAAGTAATCGCCTTCGATTCTTTCAACTAATAGCGATCCTGACCCTTGAATTCCATAACTTCCAGCTTTATCAAATGGTTCACCGGTGTTTAAGTACCAATCAATTGTATTTTCATCTAAAGTGTGAAAAGTAACACTTGTCTTAACAGAGAAAATCACTTTTTTTGTTTGATCTATTAAACAGACCCCTGTGTAAACTTCATGTGTTTGACCCGAAAGCATCCTTAACATCTTGGCAGCTTCAATCCGATCTTTTGGTTTACCAAGTCGATTATTCTGATAAGATACGATGGTATCTGCACCTATGATCACACAATCTGGTTTCTGATTAAAAATGTCTGCAGCTTTCTGCTCAGCAAGTGATTCTACCAGTCGACTTGGAGTAAGGGAATAATCCATTTTTTCTTCAAGTGTACTTGGATACGTTTCAAATGGAAGTAGCGTTAATGACAGAAGTTCATATCTTCGAGGTGAAGCAGAGGCTAATATGAGGCGTTTCATGTAATCACCTTTCATCTAATACATTGATGTATAGTTTCGTATAGATTTACAATAGCAAACTTGTAAAAATTAGACAAATCACGCCGAAAAACATACTTCTATTAGTTTTTCGGTTCTTTACAGCATTTTATGAGGGCAAATGATTAAATTCATAGACGAATTCCGACAAAATTCTAAAAACCTATCAATCAAGACATTTTGTTGTTTTACGCTATCACACTCAATACTGTTGGACACTAAAAAAGTATGACTCAATAATTGAGCCATACTAAGTTTCTTTAGTTTCTTCATTTCTACAAGATTGTTTCTTTCAAATACTTGTCTTGTTTGACAGTTGATTGGAGTGGAAGTGGCTCACCGCCTGCCCCACGGAAACCGAGCATCTGGAATGAAATTAATTACTTCCAAAAGCAACAAAGTTTAAGAAAACAGTCTATTTTAATGTTTCAAGCAGCTTCGTATATGACTGCAGACTATCCATTACTTTTTGCTGAAAAGCCCAATTCAGTTCTCCTTTTTTCGAATCCCTTAATGCTAGAAAGGCACCTTCGAGCTGCTTTTCAAAATCTGATGCTGCTTTCGTTGTACTTTCACTCCACTTGCCTTTCTGCCCTTTTCCATATTCTTTCCACTTGTTAAAATCGCTAAGTGTCCGATCAAGACCTGATCCACTTGCTTCTGGCATTTGAGAAAGTGTGAGCGTATTTTGAAGTAAAATCTGACCATTCGTAAAATAAGTTTCATCTAGCTTTGTTGGTGTTCTTAATTGATCGAAAGAAAAAGAGAGCGATTTAAAAAGTGGCTTATCCATTTCTTTTTGATAAGCTTCATTAAATGTATCTAACTGATGCTTCTCATTTCCAATGCCCACGATAACAGAATATTTCTCTTCTTCAGCTTTAAAAATAACTGCTGAAAATCCTTTCTCTTCTATGGACTTAACAACTCCTTCTGCTCGATCTTTTGATGAGAAGACGCCTGCTTGAAGTGCCGAAAAATCTAATTTTATCGGCCTGATCGTTACTGATTTATCTGAGTTAGCTACTTTTTCTGTATGAACTGCTGAAGTCTCTGTCACTCTATCTCCCGCTTCCGTGATATCTGAAGAGAATACCGTTAAGACCAGTACACCTAAAATCGTTCCCGTAACGATAGCCCCAATAATTGCTGCAATAATTTGCTTAGGAAAGCCTTTCCCGTTATTCGGAACAAGAAAGCTTGTCCTCTTATTCAACACATGTCCGTTCTTTCTTTTAAAGAAGTTTTCATGCTTCTTGAGAGAAGTTGCCAAAATCGTATATCCGCCTCTGTTAACTTCCTCGATGGCAGCAGCAACCTCATTATGAGCGGGCTGCTCTTTAACAGATGTTTGATCTTCACTATAGTTTTTTTCTTTACCATTGATTAAGATGGATATCTCTTGTTTCATATCATCCGCTCCTCTCTATCATCTACTAAAAACATATGCTTTTTTCGTTTTAATAGAACAAAAAAAGATAGGAACAAAAAAAATCTAGGGGCTACACTCCCTAGATTTTTTATCCGATATAAGCGGCAACTTTATTTCTTCCTTGCTGTTTTGCACCTGTATACATGGCACGGTCTGCATTCCGCATTAATGTAAGTGGATCTTCCCCTTGATGTGGAGCGGTGGCAACGCCGATACTTGCAGTTATATAAATGGTATGTCTGCATTGATCGGTTAGGTCATTGTAGATATCAAATCCTTGATCAGAAATAACAGAGCGAAGCTGTTCAGCTAATTGAATACCTGCTCTGTCTCCAGAGTCAGGCAGCAAGATAATAAATTCTTCTCCCCCATATCTGGCAACTGTTCCTCGATCAGCTATAAATTCCTCAAGCCTTCTAGCTAAGAGGATTAATACTTCATTTCCACTTTGGTGACCGTATGTATCATTCACTTTTTTGAAATGATCAATATCTAATAAAATGATTGAGAACTGCTTTCTGAAATATTCATAATTTTGATACATTTCGGTCAGAATGCTCTCAAAATATCGATAATTATATAAACCAGTTAAAGGACATTGTTCACTTTTCAACTTAGTGGATTCATAGTTCCTTGCATTATCGATCGCTACTGCCAAATAGTTTGCTAAGATTTCCAGGATGATAAGGTGATGCTTCTGAAAAGCGTGTTTTTCTTTAGAAGCAAAGGTGATAATTCCCACGATCTTTTGATTTCTGATCATTGGCACTGAGAGTACAGAGTGAGCTTTTCCTTGAAAGAAAAGTTCTGATATTTTCCGCCATGGCTTTAATTTGCTGTAGCGTATACTTTTACCGGTCGACCACACTCTTCCACTGATCGCTTCATGCTTTTTAATAGGAACTGTGGTGAGAATACCTTCTTCACTTTCATATTGACGGATGATTTTTAAATTTTCACCTGCATCCGCATCATATATAAAGGCAAAATCTACATTCATAAAACCGATCAGTCTTTCTATAAAAACATCCAATATGTGGTTTACCTTTAGATGTTCTGAAAGCTGCTGACCGATCTCACTGGCTTTTTGAAGAGCATCGTTAATCTGTTGACTTACATGATAGAGATTAATAATGATAGATAATGAAAGAAATGGTAGGCCGACATAAAAGATTCCAGGACGTCCTAGCTGAGAGTATAGAACATATAGCATAAGACCAACAGGAATAGCTAATACTTCGGATACGAAGTCCCAAACTGCATCACGCTCAATAAAAGCAACATCTTCTTCGTATAGTACTTTTACGATAAAGTAAAGACCTACATGATTTAAAACTAACCCTGTTAATACATAAGCCACTACAGGGATCAGATTAATAGATTCGTCTACTGCAAACGGTCCCACTTCACCTCCTAAGAGATGAAAGACCGTGCTTTCACAGATGATTAACCACGAAAACATGAGGGTGTTCGCCATATATCTGTAATATTCTTTGATCACATGAACTTTTAATGAGATGAACATCGCGAGTAAAGACAAGAGTGTTACATATAAGGCAACTGTTAGTCCATAATATAAGAAAACGGCGAGATTGATTCCAGACATGAAAGAGATGTTCGTATTCATCACTTTGATCGGGAAACAAGAAACAACGATCGCTAAAAAGCTTATTATACCAAGATCGATTACATTGATTTCAGGCTGATTACTTGTCATTTGAACAGCCGTCCAAATAGCGAGTGGGAATAATAGTATCCACGCCGCTATAAGAATCATACGTTTTTTTCTATTTGCCATACGAGTCGCCACCACCTTGTCCCCCTTCCAAATAAGAAATGCTTGAAATACACATCTTTTTTACTAGGACAAATTCATTATCTTTTATTTTATCAAAAGTTCAAAAAATTACAATAAATGTTATTCTGAATTTGTAAATGTTTTTCTAATTTCCGAAATAAAGTATAGCGATCCTGTAATGACAAGAATATCATCTTCCTGTAATCGCTCTTTTAGATGTTGCAATGCCTCTCTCCAAGAAGAGATGCTATATGAATTTTCCAATGGGCTATCTTTCAATAATTGTTCTGCAGATGCTGCTCTTGGAAAATCAAAGGTCGTAAAACACGCTTCGTACACGACGCTTACTAAGTCTTGCATCATCGTTGCATACGCCTTGTCTTCTAATGCCGCAAATAAAAGAAAGATTCTTTTTGATTCATAATGATTGATCAAAGTTTGTTTAAGTGCTGCAACGCCTTGCTGGTTATGAGCTCCGTCAATTATTATATCGGGTGATTGTGATACTTTTTCAAATCTTCCAGCCCAATTCGCTTTACGAAGTCCATCAGTTAACGTAGAAAGTGGAATTTCAAATCTACGAGTCCTTGTCAAATGCTTAACAGCTGCCACCGCGAGTCCTGCGTTCTTAATCTGATGTGTTCCCATCATAGAAATCTCTAGTTCTATACCACCATGATCTTCAGAGTCAGTATAGAGAAATCTTTCACCATTATTCTTACTCTCAAGGTGCACAACAGAAAAATCACGATCAAGAAAGTAGTTCTCTGCGTTCATTTCCTTCGCTTTACGATCAATCACTTCACGTGCTTCAGTTTGATCTGCTGTTGTAATGACGGGTACATCCTGCTTTATAATTCCAGCCTTTTGGAAGGCGATCTCTTTTAGAGTTTCACCGAGTATGCCCATATGGTCAAAGCCTATGTTTGTGATGAGACTTAAGATCGGTGTTATAACGTTAGTAGAATCGTAAAGACCCCCGAGCCCTGTTTCATATACAACAATATCAGGCTGTTTATCAGCGAAGTAAAGAAGTGAGATTACGGTGATCACTTCAAACTCGGTAGGACTTCCTAGATTGGTTAAAGAAACTTCTTCAACTAGAGGCTTAACGATTCTTGCATAATGTAGCAGTTCTTCGTCTGTAATAGGTACTCTGTTCAATGAAACCCTCTCATTGAACGAAATGAGATAAGGAGATGTGAACGTACCCACAGAATAACCCGCTTCATTCATGATGCTTCTAATATATTCAACCGTTGATCCTTTACCATTCGTGCCTGCAATATGTATACACGTTATCTTCTTTTCGGGATTACCTGTTCGTTCTAAAAGCCATTCCACTCGTTTCAGGCCAGGTTTTATACCAAATTTCAATAAGCTATGAATCCACTCTAGTGCTTCACTGTAAGAATTCAAGTTAATTCCGCCTTTCTAACCATAAAGAAGGCGAATCCCTGCTGAAATAAGGATCCGCCTCATATTTAATGATGTGTTAGCTTTGAAGTTCTTTAATACGCGCCAATACGTTATCATATTTCTCTTGATAATCCGCTTCTTTTGCACGCTCTTCCTCTATAACCTTTTCAGGTGCCTTCTTCATAAATCCTTCATTGCTTAATTTTTTCTGTACGCGCTCTACTTCTTTCGCGTATTTCTCAGCTTCTTTTTCAAGTCTCTTAATTTCTTCATCGATATTTAACAACCCTTCGAGTGGGAGGTACATTTCTAAACCAGTTAAAATTGTGCTCATGCTCTTTTCAGGTGCTGAAATCTCATCTGAGATAATAAGTTCCCCTGGGTTACAGAAACGAACTAAATAATGACGATTTGATTCGAGTGCCGAAAGGATCTCTTTATTCTTTGGTTTGATCTGTAGTTCAACTGGCTTACTCGGAGCAACGTTCATTTCAGAACGGATGTTACGAACTGAACGGATCACTTCTGTAATCAGCGCAAATTCTTTTGCTGCTTCAGGAAAATGAAGGTCTTCACGCTTTTCTGGCCAAGCAGAAATCGTAATCGATTCCCCTTTATGAGGCAAGTGCTGCCAGATCTCTTCTGTAATAAACGGCATGAAAGGATGAAGCAATCTTAGCGTTTGGTCTAACACATGAGCTAGAACAGAACGAGTCGTCTTCTTCGCTTCTTCGTCTTCCCCATAGAGTGGAAGTTTCGCCATTTCAATGTACCAGTCACAAAGGTCATCCCAGATAAAGTTATAGAGCAGACGTCCCACTTCGCCAAATTCGTATGCATCGATCAAACGTGTGATATCTTCTACCGTCTCATTCAATCTTGTTAAAATCCATTGATCTGCTAATGATTTTTTTCCGCTTAGATCAATCTCATCGTATTGCAGACCGTCCATGTTCATCAATGCGAAACGAGATGCATTCCAGATCTTGTTAGCAAAGTTCCAAGTAGACTCTACTTTTTCCCAATAAAAACGAAGGTCGTTTCCTGGTGAACTTCCTGTAGATAAGAAGAAACGCAATGCATCAGCACCATACTTCTCGATAACGTCCATCGGGTCTACACCATTCCCGAGTGATTTACTCATCTTTCTTCCTTCAGAGTCACGTACGAGACCGTGAATCAGCACATCGTTAAACGGCTTTTGTTCCGTAAATTCGATCGATTGGAAGACCATTCTTGAAACCCAGAACGTAATAATATCATAACCTGTTACGAGTACGTTTCCTGGGAAGTAACGCTTATAATCAGCCGCTTCCTCGTCAGGCCATCCCATCGTAGAGAACGGCCACAGTGCAGATGAGAACCACGTGTCTAGAACATCTGTATCCTGCTCCCAATTTTCCGGGTCTGTCGGTTCTGTCTTGCCAACATAGATCTCTCCCGTTTCTTTATGGAACCATGCCGGGATTCGGTGACCCCACCAAAGTTGACGCGAGATACACCAATCACGAATGTTTTCTATCCAACGCATATACGTATTCTCGAAGCGATCAGGAACAAAGTTTATTTTATCTTCACCTTTTTGCAGCTTGATCGCTTCGTCTGCTAAAGGCTGCATCTTAACAAACCATTGTGTTGAAAGATATGGTTCAACTACTGCTCCACTTCGCTCAGAGTGTCCAACAGAGTGAACATGTTCTTCAATCTTGAACAATACGCCTTGCTCCTGAAGATCTTTTACGATCTGCTTTCGACACTCAAATCTATCTAATCCTTGGTAAGCACCAGCATTAGCATTCATCTGACCGCCTTCATCCATTACAAGGATACGCTCAAGGTTGTGTCTATTCCCGATCTCAAAGTCATTTGGATCATGAGCAGGTGTAATTTTTACAGCGCCAGAACCAAATTCCATATCAACATAATCATCTCCAACAATCTCTATCTCACGTCCAACGATTGGCAGAATCGCTTTTTTGCCAATAAGATGTTGATAACGCTCATCTTTCGGATGCACTGCAATCGCTGTATCACCAAGCATCGTCTCAGGACGAGTTGTAGCTACTTCAATATGTCCTGATCCATCAGCTAGTGGATACTTCATATGATAGAACGCACCTTGAACATCTTGGTGGATAACTTCAATATCAGAAAGAGCTGTTTTTGTCTTTGGATCCCAGTTGATGATATATTCACCGCGGTAGATCAAGCCTTTTTCATAAAGAGTAACAAAAACTTCTTTTACAGCATCAGACAATCCCTCATCTAATGTAAAGCGTTCACGGGAATAATCTAGTCCGAGCCCTAATTTTGCCCATTGATTACGAATAAACTCTGCATACTCTTCTTTCCATTCCCACGATTTTTCTAAAAACTTTTCGCGTCCTAGGTCATAGCGCGAAATACCTTCTTCACGCAACTTTCCTTCTACCTTAGCTTGTGTTGCAATACCCGCATGGTCCATACCTGGAAGCCATAAAACATCATAGCCTTGCATACGCTTTGTACGGGTTAAGATATCTTGAAGGGTAGTGTCCCATGCATGCCCGAGGTGCAGTTTCCCAGTAACGTTAGGAGGTGGGATTACAATGGTATAAGGCTGTTTACCCTCTTCACTCTTTGCTTCAAAAAACTTACCTTTCAGCCAAAAATCATAACGATTTTCTTCTGTAGCCTTCGGATCATATTTCGTAGGCATCGTCAGTTCTTTCTGTTCGTTCGTCATTCTATTCTCCTCCTTTATTTCTTAAAAAACAAAAAAGCCCTTTCGTCAAAAAGGACGAAAGGACTCCGCGGTACCACCTTTATTTACGGCAAGTCTAAATAAACTTGCTGTACACTCATGAATAACGGATGGACCGTCTTCTCCTACTTCGTGTTTCAGAGAAGATGCTCAAGGGCGACTTCCAACTAACTTTCCTTAAGGATTCTTTCAGCAAATGAATCCTCTCTCTAAAAGGTGTTATGTTGTACTATTCCCTGTCTACGCGACAATATAGAATCTGAATATATTTTATACAACTTATCTGTTTTTAGTCAATAGTATTACCGTAACTTGTAAAAGTTATTCTATGCGTTTGATCGCCCTTTGGTGATAGCCTGTCTTTCACATTAATTATATTGTTGCATAAATTATAAAAAATGGGCGAATGGAGGGCTTGTCTTGTCTAGAAAGTATTTTCGAAAAACACGTTTTCCAGGGTGGTTTGTCACACTCAAACAAACAATCGGACAATTGACTGCGCCACTTATTGTCTTTCAGCTTTTAAGGACGATACTATTTCCATCTGCTGTTGATTTTATCATCCTTTTAACCTTAGTGATCCTCCATGTGTGTTTCGCTTATGATGTTCTTTAATTCTTTAATCTAAATAGTTTCTTAAAACTAAAAAAAGATCACATATAGTCGTTATATGTGATCTCAGCTTGTAGACAAAGTA
>NZ_JARMFC010000024.1:0-18246 GCF_036213205.1 Fictibacillus nanhaiensis | reverse complement strand
TTTTGAGAGAACATAAAAAAATGATGAAAATCATTAAAAATTCTCTTGCAAAAAGCTTTAAAATATAATAAAATTTATCTTGTCCCAACAGGATAAATGATTTTGAGAGTGTTACATAAGTAACTAGGTCCAGTGATGATGGCGAAGAGGTCACACCCGTTCCCATACCGAACACGGAAGTTAAGCTCTTCAGCGCCGATGGTAGTTGGGGGTTTCCCCCTGTTAGAGTAGGACGTCGCTGGGCTATAATCTCAAAATTCCAACTTAGTTGTGGATTTTCATTACATTATTCCACAGTAGCTCAGTGGTAGAGCTATCGGCTGTTAACCGATCGGTCGCAGGTTCGAGTCCTGCCTGTGGAGCCATTTTTACTTGCTTCCATAGCTCAGCAGGTAGAGTGCTTCCATGGTAAGGAAGAGGTCACCGGTTCGAGCCCGGTTGGAAGCTCCATATCATAAACATAAACAAACAGTTATGGCCCGTTGGTCAAGCGGTTAAGACACCGCCCTTTCACGGCGGTAACACGGGTTCGAATCCCGTACGGGTCACCATTTCTTATAAATACTTTGGAGGATTAGCTCAGCTGGGAGAGCACCTGCCTTACAAGCAGGGGGTCGGCGGTTCGAACCCGTCATCCTCCACCATTTATTTACTTGCCGGTTTAGCTCAATTGGTAGAGCAACTGACTTGTAATCAGTAGGTTGGGGGTTCAAGTCCTCTAGCCGGCACCATGTTTACTTATTATGATAGTAGACACAAAAGCACATAGAAGTGCTTTAGAAGAGTAACGTCTCTTTTTTTATGTGGAGGGGTAGCGAAGTGGCTAAACGCGGCGGACTGTAAATCCGCTCCCTCCGGGTTCGGCGGTTCGAATCCGTCCCCCTCCACCATCTTATGTTTAACCATTAAAAAGTTAGACGATACTAATAGAATATGCGGGTGTAGTTTAGTGGTAAAACAAGAGCCTTCCAAGCTCTGGTCGTGAGTTCGATTCTCATCACCCGCTCCATATATTTCTTCGGGGCTTTAGCTCAGCTGGGAGAGCGCCTGCCTTGCACGCAGGAGGTCAGCGGTTCGATCCCGCTAAGCTCCACCATATACATAATCATTTCACTTCAGGCGATGCCTGAAGTTTTTTTGTTGTTTAGAAGACTTTAAAATCTTTCACGTTTGATGTTTGATAGAGATTAACTTTTCTACAGCTAGTGCAAAGTGTGATCACATATACTCTAGTCAGTTATGAAGTAGGGGTAAGGGTATGTGGCTCATGAATATTGTCGAACTATGATGACTCGCCGTTATAGCAGCAAAACTCGCCGTATTATCTGCGAAATTTCTAGAATTAGCTTCACAAATACCCCGAATGGTATTTATTATAACGGTCTATTAACTCATGAAGCGGCACCTTCTATAGATTCCCCATTTCAGTGAGTGCTGCTCTTTAAGCACAAGGAAAGAAGATGGCTTTGAGCCATCTTCTTTTTATTAATTTTTATCTTCTTTTTATCCAAAACCTCATAAATATGTATCCAACGCCCGAAAGCGCTTTCTTTTTGGTATATCTATGCATCATTTTGTCCAGTTGAACCATGAAATCCCTTACAGCTACAATAGAGATAGATTTTCAAGTTTTTTGTGTTTTTCATAAGGGAGGAAGAAAAAATGTTGAAAGATATTACAGTGATCGGAGTACCGATGGATTTAGGACAAATGCGCCGCGGTGTTGATATGGGGCCGAGTGCGATTCGATATGCGGGTGTTGTTGAACGCCTTGAGAACCTGGATTATCGTGTAGAAGATTTTGGTGATATAAATATTGCTCGTCCAGAAAAACAAAGTATTGAAAACGAAGGTAATCTAAAAAATTTACAAGGTGTTATTGATGCGAGTGAAAAGCTCTCACAAACCGTATCAAATGTGATCTCAAACAAGAAGTTTCCACTCGTTTTAGGAGGAGACCATAGCATCGCGATTGGTACATTATCTGGTGTTTCTAAACATTATGAGAATCTTGGTGTTATTTGGTACGATGCGCATGGAGATCTGAATACCGCAGATACATCACCGAGCGGAAACATTCATGGGATGCCTCTTGCGGTAAGTATTGGTATCGGGCACGAAAGACTGACAAATATAAGTGACTACACACCAAAGATCAAACCTGAAAATATTGTAATCATTGGAGCGCGCTCCTTAGATGAAGGAGAACGTGAGCTGATTAAAGAAAAAGGTATCAAAGTGTATACGATGCACGAAGTTGATCGACTTGGCATGGCGAAGGTTATGGAAGAGACGATTGAATACTTAGCTCACACAGATGGAGTGCACTTAAGTCTCGATTTAGATGGTCTTGACCCTCATGATGCACCTGGTGTTGGAACGCCTGTACTTGGAGGGATCAGTTATAGGGAGAGCCATTTGGCGATGGAGATGCTAGCTGAAGCGGAAGTTATAACATCTGCGGAGTTTGTTGAGGTTAATCCAATTTTAGATGAAAAGAACAAAACAGCGACAGTGGCTGTAGCTTTAATGGGTTCTTTATTTGGAGAAAAGTTACTATAATAGACCAGATAAAATAAAAACAGTTGCCTCTTTATAGATGCAACTGTTCTTTTTCATTTATGCGTTGATATTGGTTAAGCAGGTGATCAATCTCTTGTGAGAGTTCAACTACTTCTTGTGCGATTAGCGGAAGATGTTTTGAGAGTTCGTTCATTTGCTGTCTGGAGTGTTCGATCTGTTCGATTAATAAATCTCTGTGCATACAAACTACCCCTTTCTGCCTCAGCATAATATTTTATATGATTAATATTCCCAGGTCTGATTTAATTGAAACGCATTATTTAGAAAAAAATACCTTTTTATTTCGTCAAATTCTGCAACATGATAAAATAAAAAAATATGAAAAGATTTGAAACTTATGAAATGCTGGTACGTAAATAAAATCCGAGTGGTGATAAGATAATGGACGCCTTAATAGCGAATATGGTGACCCAAGTAAAAAAAGGGGACCAAGAAGCGTTTGAAGGCATTGTTGACCTTTTTAAAGATAAAATATACCGGCATTGTTTCCGGATGGTCGGCAATGGTCATGAAGCAGAAGATTTAGCACAAGAAACTTTTTTACGTGCTTACCGTAATATAAGTAAGTACAATAGTGAATACAAATTTTCAACCTGGATTTTTCGTATTGCTACAAACCTATGTATCGACAGGTTAAGAAAAAAGAAACCGGATTATTATCTGGATGCAGAAGTGCCCGGAACTGACGGTGCTACTATGTATAGTCAACTTTCGAGTGAAGAACCATTACCTGAAGAAGTGGTTACAGAGAACGAAGAATGGAACGAGCTTCAGGCAGAAATCATGAAGCTACCTGAAAAATATAGGACAGCTATTCTTTTAAAATACGTTGAAGATCTCTCGTTAGAAGAGATCAGTAAGATTATGGACATACCCGTTCCAACAGTAAAAACACGTATACATCGTGGTCGTGAAGCACTGAAGAAAGTATTTCAAATGGTTGTAAAAACGAGGTGATAATAATGCATTGTGAAGTTTCCGTATATGATGAATTAATGAATAAAGTGCTTGATGGTGATGCAACAAAAGAAGAGGAAGTAGACTTTCACAATCATCTTAAGGATTGTGAGACGTGTAGGGAAGAGTTTGAGCTGCTGACAGCGACATTGAAGGAATTGCAGCTACAATCCCATATCAAGGCACCAGAAGGCTTTACAGAGGCTGTGACGGCTAAATTGCCTAAAGAGAGTCAACAAGTTAAGTGGATGCGCTGGATGAAGAGTCATCCTGCTCTAACAGCTGCGGCGATCTTTATGTTCTTCATGGCAGCATCCGTGTTCACGAGTTACAACCAGCAAGACCTCGCCGTTGTAAAGGGCGAAGGAAACCTGCAGATCAAGAAAGCTGAAGGAGTAGTAGTTGTTCCTGCTGGAGAAACAATAAAAGGTGATCTAGTTGTAGAGAATGCGGATGTTCGAATAGAAGGCAGAGTAGAAGGTGACGTTACAGTCATAAAAGGTGATCAATATCTTGCATCGGCTGGAGAAGTAACAGGCCACAGTCAGGAAATCGGTCAAGTGGTCGAATGGGTATGGTATAAGTTGAAGTCTTTAGTTCGTACAAATAAGGAAGCTATGAATGATACTCATAAAGAAAGCCGTTCTCATACGGCTTTTTTTCATGTTTAAATTCACTCTACTTAAAACATCAGCCAACTATCATGAGTAAAACATGTGAAAGTCATGCCAAGTTTTCTTTACATTGAGGTATGCTATAATAAGTAGGTTAAAATTAATTTGATTTTTTTAAAGAATACTACTTCATATGAGGTTTTCAATAATCAACTATCACTACTAAATACTTCAACTAGGAAGACAAACCGGGTTGGGAGGGAATTTATGTTACCAATCGCTGATTTTAATATATTTAATTACATTACACAGATCATAGATATTTTATTAGTGACTTATGTGATCTATAAGCTGATTATGCTGATACGAGGAACGAAAGCTGTTCAATTGTTAAAAGGAATCACCGTAATTATTGTGGTTTGGTTCCTTAGTAGTTCGTTTGACCTCAGAACGATGTCATGGCTGATGGATAAAGTGATTACATACGGTCTTCTTGCAATCATCATCATTTTCCAGCCAGAGTTAAGACGAGCGTTAGAACAACTTGGTCGAGGGAAGTTCTTTTCTCGTACAGGATTGCCTGAAGAGGAAGAAACGGAAAAAGCGATCGCCGCGATCTGTAAGTCAACGAACTATATGTCTAAGCGACGTATAGGCGCAATCATGTCAATCGAGCGAGAAACGGGATTGAGTGAGTATGTGGAAACAGGCATTCCGATTAAAGCGCATCTAACATCAGAATTGCTGACGAATATTTTTGTACCGAACACTCCATTACATGATGGAGCAGTCATCATTAAACAAAGTCAGATCTATGCTGCAGGTTGTTATTTACCTCTAACAGAAAGTCCATTTGTTTCAAAAGAACTTGGGACAAGACATAGAGCTGCACTAGGAATTAGTGAAGTTACTGATGCCGTAACGGTTATTGTTTCTGAGGAAACAGGTACGATCTCACTTACGAAAAATGGGGAGATCTATCGTAACCTGGACGAGGAGTCATTAAGAAATTTGTTAAATGCTGAATTGATTATTGCCAACAAGTCCACTTCCTCAACTCGCTGGAATTGGAGGGGTAAGAAAAATGGACAAACTCCTTAGTAGTTCATGGTTTGTAAAAATTATTGCGTTTCTTCTTGCCCTTATGATGTATACGATTGTAACGATGGAAACACAGGAAGAAGCAGCGAACAATTCGATATTCTCAAAAATGTATACCGAAAGTGAAACAATCGAGAACGTACAGATCAAACCATATTTTGATGATGATCAATATGTTCTTACTGACTTGCCGTCATCGGTTGATCTTACCTTAACTGGTTCTAGCCGATTGATTACAAAAGCGACAAAAGTGGATAAAGAATTCGAAGTCTATATTGATCTAACAAATATGAAACCTGGCAACAAGCGGGTAAAAGTTCAAGTTCAAGGGCTCCCTGAAGGGGTTAAGGCGAAGATTAACCCGGACTATGTGGATGTCATCCTGCATAAAAAAGTAACGAAAGAAATGAACGTGAACGTGGACTTGAAGAATAAGAGAAAACTGCCTGAAGGTTATACAGCAGGTGAGGTTGAGTTTTCACCGAGAACGGTTAATGTCACGGGTGCTGAAGGAATGATCGACCAAATCTCATTTATCACAGGATTTGTGGACGTAAGTGATGCAGATGAAGCGATTCAAACCAAAGTTCCACTTCGTGCGTATAATCAACAAGGAGATATAATCGATGTTCAGGTCAATCCTGGAGTAGCTGAAGTATCTGTACCGATCAAGAAACCTAAGAAGACGGTACCGATTTCTATTGATACGAAAGGTAAGTTAGAAGAGGGGCTTACTCTTCAATCGATTACATCTGATCCGAGTGAGATCACATTGACAGGTACAACAACGTCGTTAGATAAAATCGATTCATATAAAGGAATAACGATAGATTTAAGCGATATCAAAAAAGACACGACGCTTACCGTCGATGTTCCCGTACCAGACGGAATTGACGACGTTTCATTAAAGGAAGTAACGGTGGATGTGAACGTAGAAAAAACGGGCACTGAAGCAGAAACGGAAACAGAAGCGGGTACAGAAACAGATGCAGAGCCAGAAACTGATCAAGAGACGACAAAAACCTTCAGTGATGTTCCTTTAACATTGCTTGGTAATGCCGCTGATAAACAAGCAACTATTCTCGATCCGGCAGATGGTGTTGTAGATGTAACGATAAGAGGTAAAAAGAGTGTCCTTAATTCTCTTAGAAAGTCCGATCTGCAGGGAATCGTGGATGTGAGTTCACTCGATCAAGGAACGCATAAAGTGAAGATAGATTGGAAAAATCCAGGGGATGTTGAACTGACAGGTACAGTTCAGGAAGCCAGTGTGGAAATTCAAACAGAAACCAGCAGTCAATAGTTGAAGGAGAGAGCAATAATGGGAAAATATTTTGGTACCGACGGAGTTAGAGGAGTTGCAAATACAGAGCTTACGCCTGAACTAGCATTTAAATTAGGGCGCTTTGGAGGATATGTTCTTACAAAAAATACAGAAAGACCTAAGATTTTAATAGGACGTGACACGCGCGTTTCGGGGCAGATGCTAGAAGGTGCTCTTGTAGCGGGACTTCTATCAATCGGTGCGGAAGTTATGCGTTTAGGTGTGATTTCAACTCCTGGGGTTGCTTTCTTAACAAAAGCTTTAGGCGCACAGGCAGGTGTGATGATTTCAGCGTCGCATAACCCAGTAGCAGATAACGGCATTAAATTCTTTGGAGCAGATGGCTTCAAGCTATTAGATGAGCAAGAAGCAGAAATTGAAGCCCTTTTGGATAATGAAACGGATGAACTTCCTCGTCCTGTAGGCGGCGACTTAGGTTCAGTCAGCGACTATTTTGAAGGCGGCCAAAAGTATATGCATTATCTGAAACAAACGGTTCCTGGAGATTTTTCTGGTCTTCATATCGCTTTAGATTGCGCGCATGGAGCTACATCATCTCATGCACCACATCTGTTTGCTGACCTTGAAGCAGACATCTCAACGATGGGCACAAGTCCGAACGGTCTAAACATCAATGAAGGTGTAGGAAGTACACATCCTGAGAAGCTTGCTGAACTTGTAAAAGAAAAAGGCTGTGACATGGGGCTTGCATTTGATGGTGATGGTGATCGGTTGATCGCGATCGATGAAAAAGGAAACATTGTCGACGGTGACCAAATCATGTTCATCTGTGCGAAGCACTTAAAAGAGCAAGGTCGTTTGAAGCAAGATACGGTCGTTTCAACAGTAATGAGTAATTTAGGTTTCTATAAAGCTGTAGAAGCAAACGAGATGAAATCGGCACAAACAGCTGTAGGTGACCGTTATGTCATGGAAGAGATGCGTAAGAACGACTTTAACCTTGGTGGAGAACAGTCTGGTCACATCATCTTCTTAGATTACACAACAACAGGAGACGGACTTCTATCTGGAATTCAGCTTGCTTCAATTCTAAAGGCAACTGGAAAGCCATTATCAGAGCTTGCAGGTGAGATGGCAAAATTCCCGCAGCTTCTTATCAATGTGAAAGTAGCGGATAAGTCTAAGTTGAACGGAAACGATGCGATCAAAGCGGCGATCGATAAAGTTGAAACTGAGCTTGAAGGAAACGGCCGAGTGCTTGTTCGTCCTTCTGGAACGGAGCCACTCGTACGCGTAATGGTTGAAGCTCCAACAGAAGAACTTTGCCAAGAGCACGCGGATAAGATCGTAGAAGTAGTAAAGGCTGAGCTCGTTTAAATTAAAAAGAAACTGTCCCTCATAAAATAAAAAAGGGCACGAAACATATGCATATGCGGCTCACAGAAAGAGCTGTGTATGCATATTTTTATTATTATGGAACATTATGTTTCAATTTTTTCTCAGATTGGGAAAGAATAATAATTGACGGTTTTGAAAAACCCGTGTATGATTATTTTTGTTTACTTCAAATAAAAGGAAGGAGTTTACAGTTAATCATTCATCCAAAGCGCCTGAACTGCTGACCGGGAAAAGTAGCAGTTGACGAGGAAGAGGTTCATCGATATTTCGGCGGATGCCTCTCGGAACATCACTTCCGTAAGCTTTTGTTCAAACCAGGTAAGGTGACTTCCTGTACAAAGACGAAAGCAAGTGAAAAAAATAAAAATAGAGAACATAGGTGGGGTTGTGAGCCCCGCTCACGACCCCCTTATGAAAGCCGTCAGCAGAGTGTGATGGCTTTAAGGAGGACGTTTATTTATGTGTGGAATCGTTGGATATATTGGGAATAATGACGCGAAGGAAATTCTTTTACGCGGATTAGAAAAATTAGAATACCGCGGATATGACTCAGCGGGTATCGCTGTACTTAATGAAGACGGAGTTCATGTGTTCAAGGAAAAAGGACGTATTGCAAATCTGCGTGAAAATGTAGATCTTGGGGTAGGTGCATCCGTTGGAATCGGACATACACGCTGGGCAACACACGGAGTTCCGAGCAGAGTTAACTCTCATCCACACCAAAGTTCAACAGAGCGTTTTACACTTGTGCACAACGGTGTAATCGAGAACTATGAACAGGTGAAGAAACAATACATCTCAGGTGTTGAATTGTTGTCTGAAACAGATACAGAAGTTATCGTTCAGCTTGTAGAATACTTTGTAAACGAAGGCTTGGAAGTGGAAGGAGCATTCCGCCGTACATTGTCTGAGTTAAAAGGTTCTTATGCGATCGGACTAATCGACAACCAAAACCCTGAAACCATCTATGTTGGTAAGAATAAAAGCCCGTTATTGGTTGGTAAAGGTGAAGGCTTCAACGTTATTGCAAGTGACGCAATGGCTATGCTTTCTCAAACCGATCAATACGTTGAATTAATGGATAAAGAAATCGTAATCGTGACACGCGACAGCTATACGATCAAGACTCTTGACGGTACAGTTGTTGAGCGCGCACCATATACAGCTGAATTAGATGCAAGCGACATCGAAAAAGGAACGTATCCTCATTTCATGTTAAAAGAGATCGATGAGCAGCCTTTCGTAATGCGTAACATCATCAATCAATACCAAAACGAAAATGGCGATCTTAAGCTAGATGATGATATTCGTGCTGCGATGAAAGAAGCGGACCGTGTATATATTATCGCTTGCGGAACGAGCTACCACGCAGGTCTTGTTGGAAAACAGCTGATCGAAAACATCGCTAACATTCCTGTTGAAGCACACATCGCGAGTGAGTTTGTATACAACATGCCGCTTTTATCTGAAAAGCCGTTGTTCATCTTCATCTCTCAATCCGGTGAGACTGCAGACAGCCGTGCCGTATTGGTTGAAGTGAAGAGACTTGGACACAAAGCGTTAACAATTACGAACGTTCCAGGATCTACACTTTCTCGTGAAGCAAACTACACGCTTAACTTGTATGCAGGTCCTGAGATCGCAGTAGCATCAACGAAAGCATACACAGCTCAAATCGCAGTACTGGCAATACTAGCTGTTGACTCAGCTCGTGCAAAAGGAATCGAGTTAGACTTCAATCCGCTACAAGAGCTTGCAATCGTTGCAAACGCGATGGAAGTACTTTGTGACCAAAAAGAAGAGATGGAGAAAATCGCACGCGAGTACTTAGCTGTAACTCGTAACGCATTCTTCATCGGGCGTGCTGCTGACTTCTACGTATGTTTAGAAGCTGCACTTAAATTAAAAGAAATCTCTTACATCCAAGCAGAAGGTTTTGCTGGAGGAGAATTAAAGCACGGTACGATCGCATTGATCGAAGACGGTACACCAGTTATCGCTCTTGCAACTCAAGAGCATGTTAACTTAAGCATCCGTGGTAACGTGAAAGAAGTAGCAGCACGTGGAGCTTACACGTGCGTGATCTCTATGGATGGTCTGCAAGAAGAAGGCGACCGCGTCGTTCTTCCGAAGATTCACCCGTACTTGACGCCGTTAGTATCTGTACTTCCAATGCAGCTGATCTCTTACTACGCAGCGCTTCACCGCGACTGTGACGTAGATAAGCCGCGTAACCTTGCGAAGTCAGTAACAGTAGAATAGATCATTGAATAACACAGAACCTCCTGTAGCGATACGGGAGGTTTTTTTCTTTGAAAGTGTTGCTTTCCGCTCCAGGTTGCGCGCTTTCCATGGGGCGAACGGTGAGCCTCCTGCCGCTTTGCGCCATTAGGAGTCTCCACCTGACCGCTCGTCCCATAGGAGTCGGCAACCTTACGCTACAATCAACTTGCATAAGAAGTGCAAAGAAATTCTTTAGCAATCACTTTTTAGAAAAGGCTGTTTTCGTAAACTTTGTTGCTTAAATAGTGTTGATATCCTTTCCAGGGTGCTCTCTTTCCACTGGACAGGAGGAGAGCGACATTCGGACGTTTCCTTTTCTTTGTCACACCTTTCTACTTGCAGTGGCTAGCCCATAAAGGAAAAGCGGTGCAGTAATTTTAAATTGTAAGAATATCCTTTATTCTGTATAATTGAGAATGGATTTCAATTAGTTCTATTTCAATTAAAACAGAAAAGGAGGTCTATACGTGTTAGCTCGCTTTTTTGCTTATTATAGACCCTATAAATGGTTGTTCATACTTGATTTCAGTTGTGCCATTCTAGTTGGAATTTTAGAGTTGGCCTTTCCGTTAGCTGTAAACCAAGTGATCGATAAGCTTCTTCCTGATGGTAACTGGGAGATTATTTCTCTAGCTTGTCTAGGTTTGTTGCTCGTGTATCTTTTGAATACTTTTCTTCATTTTGTTGTCACGTATTGGGGGCATAAGCTTGGGATCAATATTGAAACAGATATGCGTCAGCAGCTGTTCACTCATATGCAGAAACTCTCGTTTGGTTATTATGACAACAATAAGACAGGTCATAGTATTTCGCGCCTTACGAAAGACTTGGAAGAGATCGGAGAAGTTGCTCACCACGGGCCAGAAGATGTGTTTGTGGCCGTTATGACTTTGATTGGCTCGTTCGGACTCATGTTAACGATCAATTGGAAGCTCGCTGTTTTGTCTTTTATCGTTATTCCTTTATTGATCATTCTTGCTATTTACTTTAATAAGAAAATGACGATCACGTTTAGAAAAATGTTTCAGGATGTAGCGGAGATCAATGCAAGAGTAGAGGACAGCATCGGTGGAATACGTGTTGTTCAGGCGTTTGCGAACGAAAAATATGAACAGGAAAAGTTTAGAGAAAACAATAAGAATTATCGTCTTACAAAGCTTCAGTCTTATAAGATCATGGCTCAAAACGTTATGTCAAACTATGTATTAATGAGGTTAGTTACGCTTTTTACCTTATTGTTTGGTACATACTTTGTCATTTCAGGTGAACTAACGTATGGACAGTTTGTTGCTTTTATTTTGTTATCGAACATTTTGATCGGACCTATTCAAAAAATAAACGCCGTGATTGAAAGCTATCCTAAAGGTATTGCTGGTTTTAAGCGGTTCGTTGAAATCATGGACACGGACCCAGACATAGCAGATTCAGAAGATGCTATAGAGGTTGCTTTAAAAGGAGCGATTCGTTATCAAGGTGTTACGTTTGGTTATGAAGGTCATAGATCAGTATTAAATAATATCGATCTATCTATTCGCTCTGGTGAAACTGTCGCGTTTGTAGGACCATCTGGAGCGGGTAAGACAACATTATGTAGTTTATTGCCTCGTTTTTATGATGTGCAAAATGGATCGATCACGATAGACGGTATCAACATCCAAGAGATGAAGCTAGAATCATTACGAAAACAAATCGGTATCGTGCAACAAGATGTTTTTCTTTTTTCAGGTACGATCAAAGAAAATATTGCTTACGGTGACCTAAATGCGACCGATGCTGAAATTATGGATGCGGCGAAGAGAGCTCGATTGGATGACTTTATTAAAGACCAGCCTGAAGGACTCCAGGCAGTGATCGGTGAAAGAGGGGTCAAGCTTTCAGGAGGTCAGAAACAGAGACTAGCCATTGCTCGTATGTTCTTGAAGAATCCGCCGATTCTAATTCTAGACGAAGCTACATCTGCTTTAGATACGGAAACAGAAGTTGCGATTCAAAAAGCATTAGAAGAGTTAACAGAAGGAAGAACGACCCTCGTTATTGCACATAGACTTGCAACGATAAAAAATGCCGATCGAATATTGGTCGTAACAAGTGATGGAATTGCAGAACAAGGCAGTCATCACGATCTGTTAGCATCAAAAGGAATCTATAGTCGTTTACATGCAGCGCAATTTGGATGATTTATCTCATCCAATCATAAGAGTCCCTTTTCAATTTTAGAGAAGGGGCTTTTTTTATTAGAAAGTATAACTTCTTAACAGGTATAAAAGAGGTCATTGAGGAAGAATAAAGTAAGATAAAAAAAGAATTGACCATGTGGTGCACAACACGGTTTATGATGGAATGGCAGGCGGTGAATTGTCCATGTATCGAGTAAGTGAGTTTTCAGAAATGACGGGATTGAGCAAAGAAACCCTTCGATATTATGCAGAGGTGAAGTTATTAGAGCCTGTCTATGTCGATCCAAAGAATAAGTATCGATATTACGATAACGGATCTTACTTAATTGCAATGATCTTAGCTCGTTTGAGAACCTTTAACTTCACCATACAAGAGATGCTGTCTGTCATTGAAGATGAATCCTTTGAGAATCTAGAACACATCTTAAACGAAAAAAAGAGAAATATTCAACAAAAGATAGATGAACTATACGGCACGATAGATGAGATCGATCAATTTTTATTATGGGGAAAGGAAGAGGATGAAAAATGCTAACGTGGAAAGAAGAGAGAATGATACCAGTAAACATTGAAAGAATTTGGGAGCTTTTTTCTGATGAGAATATTCAAAGGATCATGCCGAACGTTGTAGAGCATACACCGATTGAGAAGAAAGAGGGTGTGGTTGGTTCTACGTACAAGCAGTCCTATAAAGAGGGACGCAGGATAGAAACGTATATCGTAGAAACATTGGCATACGAAGATACTATCGATCGAAAGCATTTAGAAATCGGTTTTAGCTTGGCTAAAGCATTTGAGATTCAAACGGCGTTCACTCTAATTAAGGTTCAAATAAAGGCATCAACTTTTTAGGAAAAGTGATGTTAAAGATCGCTGGAGACAAAAACAATAATAAAGTCGTTCATGATTTTATGGAGACCGTTGAAAGAGAAAGCCTAACGAATACTACTGTGTAAAAACTCTCTGTTTAAACTATGTATAACATGATGTTTTATTTTCCATCCTAAAAGGTAGATATAATAGAGCCAAACTTTTAAGGAGTGGATGACATGGATAAAGAGCAGATGAAGAATAAAGTATATGAAGTAGTAGATAAAAAACAGACTGGCGTGCTGGCAACGGTTAAGAAGAATAAGCCACATTCTCGCTACATGACCTTCTTCCACGACGAGCTTACCTTTTATACACCAACAAGTATTGAGACACATAAAGCTGACGAGATTCAAGACAACCCGAATGTTCACGTACTTGTCGGCTATGATGGAGAAGGATATAATGACCCTTATCTTGAAATTGAAGGTACAGCTACAATTAGAGATGATCAAGGATTAAAAGAAAAATTCTGGAACGATCAAATGAAACACTATTTTGAAGGCCCGAATGACCCTAACTATATCTTGCTTGAGATCAAACCAAGCTTGATCCGACTTATGAATGATGGTGAACACGAACCACAAACATTAGAATTATAAAAATAAAGGCCTCTCTTTTGAATAAAAGAGAGGCCTTTGTACGTCTAAATTCTATAAAGGAAGAGATTTGTAATAAAAAGGAAAATATCTATCTTTAAACGAAAGAATATTCGATGAATAAAAAGGGGGATTACTTTTTGAGAAATTGGGGTGCTTTATTTATTGTAGGGATTCTTCTTACTGGCTGCTCTGAAAAAGAAGCTGAAAAAGAATCGAAGTTCACGATTAAAGATGCGATCAAAAAGAATCATGTGGTCATTCAAAATCTTTCCGAAAAGGAAATTGAACTAATGACTGGTGCAACCAAAACCGAGCATCTTGTTCCTATGTTCACCTTTTTAGATGATGTAAAAGCAGATAAAGAAAGCAAGCTTCAGATAACGGTTTTTTCTAAAAACGGTGAATCGACAACGAGTGAATTGCACTATGTTAATAAAGACAAAACGATTTTCAAGAACAACAACAAAACATTCGGCATGCCAACTGGTGAGATTGAATGTAGCTATATTTTGGATTCCCATCAAAACTTGATGGTAGATGGATGTACAACAGAAGTTTCTACACTATTAGTCACCCCATTTAGTCCAAGAGATTTTAATCTAGCAAAAGCGGACTATAAGAGTAAGGAATAGGGGTTTGTCATGCCATACATTTTAAAAGATAGTTTCCTCTCAATGGTTCTTTCTGTCGTTGGAATTATTCTACTAGGATCTGTTCCATATATGTTCAGTGGGATGACATTCAACACTAGCGGTTATTTGGATGGAATAACTGAAATGTTCAGAGTCATGCTTCACCCTGAAGAGATCATGTACTTTGCAGAAAGTGGTCCTTACCCGCTCTTTCCAAGCATGTGGGGAATCTATGGCTACTCGGTTACCATTCTGTTTGCTGCATTCTTTATAGCGATTATCGTAGCTTTATTATTTGCTCTATTCATATTCATGCTTCCATCTGGCTTAAAGAATAGAATAAGAGTATTTTCTTTTGTTTTTGAATCGATTCCAGATGTATTGATCGCGATTGGTATACAGTTCTTTATCGTATGGTTCTTTAAGAAAACGAACATCTTATTATTTCAGATTGTATCTCTGTACGATCAGAAGACTTATTTTGTTCCGATCTTGTGCTTAACCATTTTGCCAACCTTTCTTATTCTGCGCATCCTATTATTGAACATAGAAGAAGAGTACAGAAAGCTTTATGTAGATACGGCAAGAAGTAAAGGAATGGGCCGCTTTCGAATCTTATGGCGCCATGTTCTACCAAATACATTGCTAAGTGTATTTCACCAGTCACGAAATATATTATGGTTTATGCTATCCAACCTGCTGATGATTGAATTCCTATTTAATATTTATGGCATTACATCACTTATTCGGATCAGTGGAACTCCGGCAGTCTTTACGATCTCAATGCTGCTGCTATTTGTTCCGATGTTTCTTTTTTTCACTTTGTTAAGAGTGATCACGTTTAAATGGGTTGGTGAAAAATGATTAAAAATATATGGAAAGACCCTTTCTTTATTGTCGGATTCTTGTTTGTGTTTGGTCTTCTGATTGCTAGCTTCTATCATCAAATCGTGCTGGATAATGCAATTTATGAAGAACAGTATATATACGATGAAGAGGGAATGCCGAAAGAAAAGGCGCCTTTTGAACCGTCCAGTCTTTACTGGTTTGGCAGTGACCGGATGGGAGCTGATCTGTTCTCTCAAATTATATCTGGAGCTAAATACACGATTGGTATCGCGCTTGTTGTTAGCCTGCTTAGGGTCGGTCTATCATTCATTGGATCGTTTCTGTTGTGGAGAGCGGGAAGAGTGATGCCGTTTATAAAAGGATTATCCCAATCGTTCTATTACATCCCGTCAGCGCTGTTAATCTTTTTTATTGTAGGACCGATAATACGTTTAGAAAATTTCACATTTTGGGAGAAAGCATTTTTTGAGATGCTACTGATCATAGCTATAGCGTTGCCGAACACTTCTATTCTTATAAAAGAAGAGATCCTTCTGATCGAAAAAGAAGAGTTTATTACAAGTGCTAAATTAATGGGGGGTTCTAGAGTAAGAATTCTATCAAAACACATACTGCCCCATCTATGGCCAAAGCTGTTGCTGATTTATGTACAACAAGTGATTGCCGTCCTCCTTATGTTAGCTCACCTAGGAATATTAGGCGTATTCTTTGGTGGAACAACGATGAGGGAATTCACAAACGAATATGAAATACCAGCATCAGATTCCAATGAATGGTCAGGGCTGATAGGAGGTTATTATTATCAGCTTCGTTTAGCGCCTTGGCTTGTTTTCTTTCCAGTGTTCAGTTTTGCCGCTGTTATATTAGCTTTTAACTTTATGGCAGAGGGCATCAAACAATCAACGAACAAGCTGCCTCTACAAAAAAAGGTGAAGAGCAAAAGTGAACGAAAGCCAAACATTAAATTGGTAGCAAAAGAGTCATTCGTCTTTTTATCAGAAAAGAAGACAGGTTGATAACTTGTGGCTATAAAATAAAAAGACAAGAGCATGGACTCTTGCCTTTTTAACGATTTACTATCTCAACGTCGCACCGATGATGATGAGAAGGATAAATAGCACGACAATTAAAGCGAAAACGCCGCTTCCGCCGCCGTAACCACCATAGCCATAACCACATGGAGTGCAGGAACCATATCCGTAACCTGGATAGCCCCAATTACGTTGTTGTTTTTGTCTTTTTCCAAACATGCTGTAAGTCCTCCTTCTTTCTTGTGCCTTATGCTTTCATCTTAGTGTATGTCCCAGGAGAAGGAGTGACATGGACAAAATCCTATTAAAATGAAAAAGTTTAATGGAATACTAGGAGGACATGCTAATGAGTGAAATAATCAAGCAGTATAACAGTTTAGTGAATTGGCTCGAGGAACTAAAAAGAGTGCCTGAAGATTATTGGCTAGAACCTATTCATGAAGGTAAGTGGTCTATAGGTGAGATCATCGCCCATCTAAAAGCATGGGATGTCTTCGTTTGGGATGAAAGGTTTTCTCGTTTTTTAAAGAAATCTGACCTGCCACCTAAAAAAGGGAATGTAGAAGAAATAAACAGGAATGCTGCCCATGAAGCAAGATCAGGTATTTCTAAAAATGCATTAATCGATGAAGTGATCGAATGCCGACTTGTCTTAACTAGGAAACTTCAAGAAGTGCCCAGCGCAATATGGGAAGAGAAAATCCAAATGGGGAATTCCTTTGTTACATTATGTGAATATATCAAGGGTATGGTCGAGCACGACGAACATCATAAAAAGCAGATTGAAAAATCCCTTTTGAATAAAGGGATTAAACTATCCAAACAAGAAATGTTAACTAGTAGGAAATAAAGTCGAATTTCCCCGGAAATTATCTTAGGAAATAATGGAAACCTTTGAGAGAGCTTCTATCAAGACAGAAGTTCTTTTTTTCGTTAACATAAAAGAAAAACGAATTAAGAGGACCTATGGATACAGTAACTCACACATTGTTTGGTTTAACGTTGTATGGCGCTGCAAATAAAATGAATATGGACAAGTCACACAAGAGAGCTTTGTTGTTTACGACAGTGGTTGGAAGTCAGATTCCTGATATTGATGTGGTCGTAAACCTTACAGAAACGGGCCGCATCATGCAGCAAATGTGGCATAGAGGATTAACACACTCTTTTTTCCTCGTTCCTGTTTGGGGCATTATCATCTATCTTCTTAGTAGGATTTTATTTAAGGTCAAAGATCGAAGGCTATTCTACTGGGCGCTCTTAGCTGTGTTTATTCATAATACGAGTGATCTCTTTAACACGTGGGGAACAGGGTACCTCGAGCCTTTAACAAGCTATCGAGTCACATTTGGTACGATTTCAATCGTTGATTTTGTATTTTGGTTTTTAATGCTTGCTGGTTTTATCGTATCAAGAAAAAAAGAACCGTCAGATCGTTTTAAAGTGTTCCGTGTGGTATGGATCTTAATGGTTGCTCATGTTGCGGTTCAATCTTTACAAGGCTATGTGATCTATAGCGAAGCAAAAGAAAAGTATGATGAGGTCGCATTAGCTGCTGGCTTTGTTCCTACACAGTTTCAAGTAATTGGGAAAAAAGATAGTGAAGTAGAAATTGTAAAAGATAGTATTTTTATTGAGCCTGAGGTTGAACATCGTTTGGTTTCGAGCGATGAAGCTGATTTAGAGCCACTGTTTGAAGAAAACCCACGCGCAAAAACCCTTTACGACTGGTCTCCATTCGTGGTTGTGGTTGAAGAAGAGGAGAAACTCGGAATTTATGATCCCCGGTTTTATCGTAATGGGGATCCTTTTTGTATGAGTTCATAGAAAAGTAACCCGCTAAATTTGAACTGCACCCCGAATT
>NZ_JARMFC010000023.1:0-58128 GCF_036213205.1 Fictibacillus nanhaiensis | reverse complement strand
TTGGGGGTTTCCCCCTGTTAGAGTAGGACGTTGCTAGGCAATGAGGAAGATGGATGAGAATCCATCTTCTTTTTTTGTGCTTTTTAAGTAAAAACCAGGATGTAAGAATGAAATAAGGTGGTTTGGCGGATGCCAAACTTCTGATTAAGAGTGACCTTGAGGTGGAGAAGGCTCGGGGTAAAGAGCTTGGTTAGAGTCGCGAGTGTTTGTCGAGATTTAGCGAATGGCCTTTATTTTTGATTTTAGACTTAATTGAGATTGGTTCCGACTTAATTGGCTCCTATTTCGACTTAATTTTCTTCATTCAGACTTAATAAGGGCCAGGAGATACCCCACTACGTATGCTTCGAAGATCATTATCACCTCACGAAACCTCCTCACAACCCTCTAAATAGGAAGAAGATGGCCATAGCCATCTTCCAACACGCGATATTCTTCAGCAAAAGCTCCAAAAATCATCTCTACAAGCCCCTCTGGCAGCTCCACCAACCATCACCTAAGCCAAAATCCTCCATAAACGCCCCTGATCTCTCCCCAAACAACTGATCAGCTCTTCCCACTAATCAAACACCCACACAATTACGAGGTAATCTACTATTTATACGAGGTAATTATGAATATATCCGTAAAACTCCATCATAATTCCGTAGATAAAAATATTTATCCGATTTTCGGCGTAGTTACTTTACTATTTAATGCGGCTACTCCCCAATAAAACTTCCCAAAAACTCACCATACCCCTCAAATCACTCAAAAAAGCAAATAATTTGCCTATCCAGCACATCAAATGGTTTTAAACTACGGCACATCGGGGATTAATGGACCATGAAGACGTGAACTTGGTTTATTTTTATGAATCGAATGAAGACAGACACAACTATGCCTAGATTTTCATACATTTTATAGAGCATCCAAAATAATCTGAATTAACGTATATGAATAAATTATTCTGGCAACAATGGCAATTATGGAGGTGGAAGAATGAAAGCGACACGACAGTACGGGGAACTTTGTATGGTATGTGAAGAGAAGAAAGATCGAGGATTACACATTCTTCATCAGTTTATTTGCCAAGAATGTGAACATAAAATCCTAACTGCGAAAACCAATGACGAATATTATAAACATTATCTATCACAACTAAGAAAATTAAAGTTAGTAAACGCGTCTTCATAAGAAAACAGGCTGTTCGTCAGCCTGTTTTTTTGTTGCTGTAAATTCGTAGGAAGGGAAACTGTGATAGAATAAAGATAGTAATCAATGCAAAAAATGTTTTAAAAATAAAGGAATTTTTCTGATGAAATATGCACCTCTTTATGAAGCATTAATTAATCATAGTCATACTAATAAATGGTCATTTCATGTTCCGGGACATAAGAACGGACACATTTTTGAAGAGAAGGCAGCCGCTCATTTTCAATCTGTTTTACCGTTAGATGTTACTGAGCTTTCAGGACTAGATGACCTGCACCATCCAGAAGGTGTGATTTTAGAAGCCCAGCAGCTTTTGGCTAACTACTACAGAGTGAAACAAAGCTTTTTCTTAGTAAATGGAAGTACTTGTGGCAATCATGCAATGATCCTTTCCTCATTTAGTGATGATGATATCGTACTCGTACAACGCAACTGTCATAAATCTGTGTTGAATGGATTAGAGTTAGCGGGTGTTACACCTGTATTTCTTCATACAGAAATGGATGAGGAGGGCGGGTACCCATTAGGTATTGATATTCAAACGGTTAAAAAAGCGGTTGAGGTGTATCCTGATGTGAAAGGTATCATCCTAACGAATCCTACTTATTATGGTATGCAGCAGGACATTCAAGAAATTGCTGATCTAATTCATAGTCTCGGTGGTGTTGTCTTAGTTGATGAAGCACATGGAGCACATTTCGGATTAAAGGATATGCCGATCAGCTCGATACATAAAGGGGCAGATATGGTTGTGCAATCTGCGCATAAGACTCTACCTGCTCTGACAATGGGTGCTTATTTACATGTGAACAGCGATCGAGTAGATATTCATCGATTAAAGCATGCGCTGCAGTTAGTACAGTCTAGCTCTCCATCCTATCTGATCATGGCTTCACTCGATCTTAGCCGACTATACCTTGAAAATTTGAGCTCTGATGAGATCAAACGTATTATGTCTCAATCTGAAGAACTAAGGATGTATATAGAGTCTCTTCCTCATCTTAAGGTTATGAAAGCTCCAGGTCGTTATCAGCTTGATCCATTAAAGATTACCGTTCAGTCAGATAGGGAAATATCAGGATATGAGCTTCAGGAATTATTTGAAAAAGAAGGATTGTTTACAGAGTTGGCAGATGACAGAAATGTCTTGTTTGTATTGCCGCTGGGTCCGCTAAATGATACGAAGGACTTACAAAAGGTAATTAAAAAGATATCAGATCAGCTCGCTCAATATGATACGAGACAACGAACGGATCAATCTCTAAAAAATCTGTCTCCAGTAAGCAGATTGTCACTTTCTTACAGAGAAATGAGAGGTTTACAAGTAAGATCTCAGTCGATAGAGGAATCAGAAGGAAAGGTAGCAGCAGAAGCTGTTATTCCCTATCCGCCAGGAATTCCGCTTGTTGCAAAAGGAGAACAAATTACTTCGAAACATATAGATGAGTACTCTACATTAAAAAAGAAGGGTGCTCGGTTCCAAGGAATTACCGAGGACCATATGATATATGTTTTTGATCATAGGTAAGGGGCAGTAATAGTGAAGGGTTTATTTATTACATTAGAAGGGCCGGACGGGTCAGGAAAAACAACACAGATCGAGAAAGTTGCTGCGTATTTACGAAAACATCAAGTGAATTTTGTTCAAACGCGTGAACCAGGCGGGACGAGTATCAGTGATAAGATACGAGCACTTGTCTTAGATCCAGAGCATAAAGAAATGCATGATCTTACAGAAGTTCTACTCTATGCGGCTTCCCGTGCACAGCATGTACATGAGAAGATTATTCCTGCATTAGAGGAAGGGAAAGTTGTACTTTGTGATCGATTCGTCGACGCATCTCTCGCTTACCAAGGATTTGGACTTGGCGTTGGGGAAGAACGGGTGCTTCAAGTAAATAACATAGCAACGAGTGGACTTGTGCCCCACCGCAGCTATTTTGTAGATGTATCGCCGAAAGTTGGAAAAGAGCGTATGAAAGCTCGCTATGGAACAGAGAATTTAGACCGAATCGAGCAAAAAGACCTATCTTATCATGAACGAGTGAGAGAAGGATTTGCTCAGATTTTCTCAAGACAAGCTGAGAGAATCGTTCGCATTAATGGTGAACAGAGCCCTGATGCTGTGTTTGAAGAAATCGTAAAGGATTTAGATCAACTTTTATCGAATCATAAGAAAAAGTAGAGAGGGGCATTCGCCATGAAAATGATTATAGCCGTTGTTCAAGACAAAGACAGCAACCGACTGCAAGATGCGCTTGTTGATAAAAACTACCGTGCTACAAAACTCGCAACAACAGGAGGATTTTTGAAAGCAGGTAACACAACGTTTATGATTGGTGTGGAAGATGCTCAAATCGATGATGTTATGGAGATTATCCGGGAAAATTGCAAGAGCCGTAATCAGATGGTAGCGCCTGTCTCACCGATGGGTGGCAATGCAGATGCTTATGTGCCATACCCGGTTGAAGTTGAAGTAGGCGGAGCGACAGTATTTGTTTTGCCCGTTGAAAGCTTTCAGCAATTTTAATATATTGAGGGGTTATTATGAAAATTGGCCAAGATATAAGACCCATTCTGGATGCGAAGCAAAACGATGGAAAAATTGGTAAAAAACCATCTCTTTCATTTGGTGAAGCTGTATCCAAACAAAGTGAGAAATTACATTCCGAACAGTTAACGAGACTGTTAGGTGATATAGAAACTCAAGGCAAGAGATTGCTCCAATCACAAACGGTACGAGATCTGCAGCTGTACAAAAACTTGGTTCAACGCTTCGTAAAAGAAGCTGTTGATTTCGGTATGCAGCTTAAACAGAACAAAAGCTGGAACGAACAAGGTAGATCGCGCACCCTTAAACTTGTAAAAGAAGTAGATGAACATCTGATTCAGCTAACCGAAGCTGTTCTCAGCCAAGAGAAAGATTCAATCACTTTGCTTGATAGAATTGGCGAAATTAAAGGTCTGTTAGTTAATTTATATACGTAGTAGGTGAGTAAGATATGGTGAGCTGGGAAGAGTGCAGCAAAACACAGCCTCGTGTTGTGAAATTATTAAAAAACAGTATACGAAAACAGCGCCTTGCTCATGCATATATCTTTGAAGGAGCTCATGGAACAGGAAAGATGGCGACTGCAACCGTTCTTGCTAAAGCGTTTCTTTGCAGAAATAGTGTGGATGGAAACCCTTGTGAAAGCTGTCCAAACTGCAAGAGGATAACATCTGGCAACCATCCTGATGTACATATCATCATACCAGATGGCCAAAACATTAAGATCGACCAAATAAGAGGGCTTCAAAAAGAGTTTGCCTATAGTGGGATGGAATCTTCGAAAAAGGTGTACATTATTGAGCATGCCGATAAGATGACCGTTCAGGCGGCGAACAGCCTCTTAAAGTTTTTAGAAGAGCCAGGAAACGATACGATCGCTCTTCTTTTAACAGAACAGGTTCATCGTTTGCTAGATACGATCCGTTCGCGGGCACAGACATTAACCTTTTCATCCCTTCCCCCACAAGGGATTTTAGAAAAATTACTGAATGAAGAGATACCAAAACCGGTAGCTATGTTAGCCTCCTCTTTGACTTCAGATTATGCGGAAGCACTCGAAATTTGTAGGGAAGAGTGGTTTGCACAAGCAAGAGCCAAAGTGATACAATTAACGGAGGACTTGAGGCTCCGGCCTGATTACTGTCTTGTTGTACTGCAAGATCAGTATTTAAGTTTTTTCAAAGAAAAAGATCAGTTACGTTTAGCTCTAAACCTACTTTTGATCTGGTATCGAGATCTTTTATCTATACATTTATCAAACTCGGAAAACGTTGTGTTTTTCGATCAGCTTCAAGCATTAGAGCAGCAGGCTCTTCACACTTCGCAAAAAAAGACGGGTGAAGCCCTGCAAGCGATACTGACTGCTCAAGCTAGACTCAGGAGCAACGTCAGCCCCTTGATGGTGATGGAGCAGTTGGTTTTACGATTACGGGAGGGATAAAACCTTGTATGAGGTAGTGGGAATCCGCTTTAAAAAAGCGGGTAAAGTATATTATTTCGACCCCGGCGACCTTGAAGTGAAAAAAGACGCGTTTGTCATTGTGGAAACAGCGCGTGGAATAGAATATGGCAAGGTAGTTATCGATAAGAAACTAGTCGGGGAGAATGATGTTGTTCTTCCTTTAAAAAAGGTCGTTCGGCTCGCGACACAGAAAGACATTTTGTCTGTAGAAGAAAATAAAGCAGCCGCGAAGGAAGCGTTTCAAAGTTGTGAGGAAAAAATCATCGAGCATAAGCTAGATATGAAGCTTGTCGATGTTGAATATACGTTTGATCGAAACAAGATTATCTTTTATTTCACAGCAGACGGAAGAATCGATTTCCGAGAGTTGGTTAAAGACCTGGCTTCTATCTTCCGTACTAGAATCGAACTCAGGCAGATCGGTGTTAGGGACGAGGCGAAAATGCTTGGCGGAATTGGTCCATGCGGCCGAATGCTTTGCTGTTCAACGTTCCTTGGAGATTTTGAGCCAGTCTCGATCAAGATGGCAAAAGATCAGAACCTTTCTTTGAATCCTGCTAAAATTTCAGGGCTTTGCGGCCGTTTGATGTGTTGTTTGAAGTATGAGAACGACTATTATGAAGAAGCTAAAGAAGAAATGCCTGATGTTGGTGAAGAGATTATGACCCCTCATGGTGTTGGTCGCGTTGTCGGCTTGAACTTGCTAGAGAAGATCATTCAAGTGAACATTCCAGCCATGGAAAGAACGACAGAGTTCACATTGGACGAGCTTGCCGGTAAGAGAGAGGAACTATTCAGTCAGGCCACAGAGTAAAAGAGGTGGAATTCGTGGAAAAGAAAACAATATTTTCCCGCGTAGTACAGATGGAAGAGCAAATCACGGTGCTGTCAAAGCAACTGGAAGATTTCAAGACTCATTTGGCTGCACTAATTGAAGAAAACCACCATCTCGTGATGGAAAATGAAAATCTGCGAAACAAGCTGAATGCCGATCAGAAACGGAGTTCTGTTAAAAAGTCTGTAGCCTCTAAAGCCAAGAAAGAACCTACTGATATTGGTGAAGGTTATGATAACCTGGCGCGTCTCTACCAAGAAGGATTCCACATTTGCAACCTTCATTATGGCAGTGTGCGTTCAGAGGGAGATTGTTTGTTTTGTCTTTCATTTTTAAATAAGAAATAAACGCCTTTCCAAATGGGAAGGCTTCTTTTTATATGGCAGTGTTTGTGCGCAACTAAGCTTGATTGCGGGGTAAGCGTTAAGCTAGGGTATGTGAGGGGAGTAAGGGCGCGGAATTTGTCGACGATTGTAGACTCGTGGATAAACAGCAAAAACTTTTGGATTGAGACCCAAAACTCGTGGATAAACGACCGAAACTTCTGGATTGAATCCAAAAACTTCTGGATTGAACGAGCTGTATACCCACCTAAGTATACTAATATGACCAGTTTCGGGTTCCGAAACTATCCCATATCTTATGAAATAAAACATCCAATGAATAATCAGTCAAAAATCAATAAAAACAAAAACCTTTTATATAGAAGAAAGAGAGGGAAGAGCTGTGAGTGATCTAATGCAAGATGAACGGATTGATTTTTTAGTACATGAAGATTTGAAAATCATACAAAGTCCCTCTGTTTTTTCTTTTTCACTAGATGCCGTTTTACTAAGTCGTTTCGCATGGGTTCCGATTCAAAAGGGTAAGATCATTGATCTGTGCAGCGGTAATGGTGCTGTTGCTCTTTTGTTAAGCAAGCGGTCAAAAGCACAGATTACGGGAGTAGAAATTCAGGAAAGATTGCACAGTATGGCTAAGAGGAGTGTAGCGTTAAACCATTTAGAGGAACAGATTCAGATGGACTTAGCAGATATTAAAGAGGCTCCTGCTAGATATGGCCATGGTTCATTTGATGCCCTCACTTGTAATCCACCATACTTTGCATCTGTACATGAAGAAGATATTAATCAGAACGAACACCTTGCTATCGCGCGTCACGAGATTCACTGTTCGTTAGAAGATGTTATTCGTGTAAGCAGCCAGCTTGTAAAACAAGGCGGAAAAGTCGCAATGGTACATCGGCCGAATAGGCTTATGGAGATATTAGCATATATGAGACAACACAAACTTGAACCAAAGAAACTGCAGCTCATTTATCCAAAAGCGGGAAGTGAAGCTAACATGCTTTTAATAGAAGGAATGAAGAACGGCAAACCTGACCTGCATATTCTGCCTCCAATAACGGTCTATGGTGAAGACGGTCAATACACCGAGCAATTAAAAAAGTTGTTCTATGGCGATGATGGAAAATAATAAGCACTGTATATATATTTTGGAGTGTAAAGACGGAAGTTATTATACAGGGTATACGAATGATCTAGAAAAGCGTCTCAAAAAACATGAAGAAGGAAAAGGCGCAAAGTATACAAGAGGAAGAGGACCTTTAAAGCTCGTCTTTCATGCAGTTTTTTCTACTAAACAAGAAGCGATGCGTATGGAGTTTGCTGTAAAAAAGCTTAACCGTGCAGAAAAAGAACGAATGATAAAAGAGGGAAGTGTTTCGTATGTGGCAGCAAAAAAGCTACAGAAATGATACAGACAGCGGCATGCTGTACTTGGTTCCTACACCGATCGGCAATTTGGAAGATATGACATATCGAGCGATTCGTATATTAAAAGAATCCGATGTGATCGCAGCGGAAGATACAAGACAAACAAAAAAACTATGCAACCACTTTGAAATAAGCACCCCCTTAACAAGCTATCATGACCATAATAAACAGCAGAGCGGAAAAAAGCTGTTAGAAGAATTAAAAGAAGGAAAACAGATCGCACTCGTTACAGATGCAGGAATGCCTGGTGTTTCAGACCCGGGTTATGAATTAGTTGTTCAATGCGTGGAAGAGCGCATACCCGTTATCCCGTTGCCTGGAGCAAACGCGGCACTACCTGCTCTTGTTGCTTCAGGACTAAATACTGAACTGTTTACGTTCTACGGTTTTCTACCACGTGGAAAAAAAGAAAAAAAGCTTGAACTAGAAAATCTAAAACGATTTCCATCTACGCTTCTTTTCTACGAAGCACCGCATCGATTAAAAGAAACGCTTCAAGCCATGAGCGGCGTACTAGAAAATCGAAACATCGCTGTCGTTCGAGAACTTACGAAGAAATACGAAGAAATCACTCGCGGAACCTTACAAGAAGTATCAGAGTTCTTTAGCCAAGGAGATACAGAAATCCGAGGCGAGTTCTGTTTAGTAGTAGAAGGCAGTGGAAATAAAGAATTTGAAGCAGAAGAACAAGAACAATGGTGGGAACCTTTGTCAGTAAAAGATCACGTAGAGCATTACGTAGAAAAAGGCGAAAAACCAAAAGAAGCCATAAAATTAGCAGCAGTAGACCGAAACGTACCAAAGCGGGAAGTCTACCAAGAATACCACGGGTTGTAGGCTATAAGGCAGAGGATCATAAAAAGCTGATCTTACAATTTTCAATAAAAGCTTAAAAATTCCTTATCTATTTTAAGAATCATTGTTTTTTCTTCATTGAAAAGTTGATTGAAGTGAAAGGTGCGAGACTCTCGGCTAGGACAGGTAGACAGGTGAGACACTTAAAAGTGAAACTTTAAGAATGTGGCTCACCGCCTGCCCCGCGGAAAGCGAGCACCTGAAACGGAAATCAACCACTTAAGAAAGCATCGAAGATTTAAACAAAGGAAAAGAGCCTTCTAAAGCGAAGGCTCTTGTTTTTTAAGCTTATTTTGATGTTTGAAGTTGCTTTTGAAGCTCGTCCATTACTTCTTTAGCACCCTCACGGCTAAGGATGATCTTTCCGCCTGCAACTGTGTAGTTATCATCAGAAACTTCACCAGTTACTGCACAAGTCATGTTTGGCTTGTATTTCTTAAGGATGATGCGGTCGTCATCAACATAAATTTCTAGTGCATCCTTCTCTGCAATTCCTAAAGTACGGCGTAATTCGATTGGAATAACGACACGTCCTAGTTCGTCCACCTTACGTACAATTCCTGTAGATTTCATAATAAAATCTCTCCTCTCAAATATATAAAAGATTTCCCTATCTATTTAAATCGTCAGAATTCGACAAAATCCTACGAGAACATCTTACCAAGATTTCCAATTGTCGTCAATAGTTTTGACTTAAACATTTTATTGTCTTTTACCATTGAATTTACTAGACTATACCCATATTATCATACTTCCAAAACCCTTAATTGGAAGATATATTCATATATTGTCATAAAAAATTCAAGAATGTGTAAAAGATGAAAATATTTAACTGGAAATATCGCTAAAACAATACGTCAAATTTCGACAAAACTAACAACGAAAAAATACTATCCAATTTTCCTTTTCATCCATCCGCTTGTATGCCTTGACACGCTTTCCATGCATTAGGTATATTTTGAAGGAAGAAAAGAGAATAATGAAAGTATTTACATAGAAATCTTTCGCTTACTTTTTTACTTTTATGTCCTAATGCAAACAGTTTCTTATAATATTGTAAAAAGATACATTTCCCGTTACAGTTATATTTTTCCTAAATGTAAAAAAACAACTAGTCCCTAAATGGAGGGACTTTTTTTCCACTATCAGAAAATGTAGCTTGCAGCACGATGTTTTTTGGTAATGCTCAAGCTTAAATAGATAGTAAAAGTGCAACTAAGGCTGACGCGAAAGAATTGGCGTCAGCCAAGTTTTTCTTTATTATAAGGTAATCATTTTGAGGAGGCGGCTAGAATGACGAAACCAACATTCTATATTACAACACCTATTTATTATCCAAGTGGCAAACTTCATATCGGTCATGCATACACAACAACAGCTGGAGATGCGATGGCTCGATACAAGCGTCTTAAAGGTTTTGACGTTATGTATCTGACAGGAACGGATGAGCATGGGGAGAAGATTCAAAAGAAAGCAAACGAACAAGGGCTTCATCCTCTAAAATACGTAGACGGCATTGTTGATGATATTAAGGCTCTGTGGAAAAAGATGGACATCTCTTATGATGATTACATCCGTACAACAGAGGACAGACATAAGAAATCTGTCGAAAAGATTTTTCAGCAGCTTCTTGATCAAGATGACATCTATTTAAGTGAATATGAAGGATGGTATTGTACGGATTGTGAATCATTCTTTACAGAGCGTCAGCTTGAAGATGGAAAATGTCCGGATTGCGGACGTGAAGTGAAGAAAGTAAAAGAAGAAAGTTACTTCTTCCGCATGAGTAAATATGCAGATCGCTTATTAGCTTATTATGAAGAAAACCCTTCATTCATTTTCCCAGAGTCACGTAAGCGTGAGATGATCAATAACTTTATTAAACCTGGATTAGAAGATCTTGCTGTTTCACGTACTTCTTTCGATTGGGGAGTAAAAGTACCAGGAAATCCGAAACATGTGATCTATGTTTGGATCGATGCGTTATCTAACTATATTACGGCACTAGGATATGGCAGTGAAAACGAAGAGAAATTCAAACAGTATTGGCCGGCTGATGTTCACTTAATGAGTAAAGAGATCGTTCGTTTCCACACGATCTATTGGCCGATCATGTTAATGGCTCTAGATCTTCCACTACCAAAACAAGTTATTGCACACGGATGGCTTTTGATGAAAGATGGCAAGATGTCTAAGTCCAAAGGAAATGTAGTCGATCCTAATGTTCTAATCGATCGCTACGGATTAGATCCGCTTCGCTACTACTTGCTACGTGAAGTTCCATTTGGTTCAGATGGCGTGTTCACTCCAGAGAGCTTCGTAGATAGAGTAAATGCAGATCTTGCAAACGACCTTGGTAACTTACTCAACCGTACGATTGCGATGATCGGTAAGTATTTCGATGGAGAAATCCCTTCATATGAAGGAAAAGTGACTGAGTTTGACGGAACACTTCAAGAGTTCGCACAAGAAACAGTTAGAAAGACAGAAGAAGCAATGGAGAAGCTCGAGTTCTCTATCGCGCTTTCTACGATTTGGCAGTTAGTCAGCCGTACGAACAAATATATTGATGAGACTCAGCCATGGGTATTAGCGAAAGATGAAGCTAAAAAAGGTGAGCTTGGAAGTGTTATGTATCATTTAGCAGAGTCAATCCGTATTGTTTCTGTGTTGATCCAGCCATTCATGACAGAAACGCCAGCGAAGATCTGGAGTCAGTTAGGTCTTACTGACAAGAGTCTTACAGAATGGGATTCTCTAAAAGAGTTCGGTGCAATCCCTGCGAAAACGAAGGTTGAAAAGGGTGATCCGATTTTCCCTCGTTTAGAGACAGAAGTAGAAGTAGAATTTATTAAGGATTCTATGGGCGGCTCTTCCGCTCCAGTTGCTGAAGAACCAAAGAAAGAAGAAGTTCCAGTAGCTGATGAGAAACCAGAAATCTCGATTGATGATTTCATGAAAGTGGATCTTCGTGTAGCAACTGTAATTGAAGCAGAGCCTGTAAAGAAAGCAGATAAATTATTAAAACTTCAATTAGATCTAGGCTATGAAAAACGTCAAGTAGTGTCTGGTATAGCGCAGTACTACAAACCAGAGGACCTTGTTGGGCAAAAAGTGATCTGTGTAACAAACTTGAAACCAGTCAAATTACGCGGCGAACTTTCTCAAGGAATGATCCTGGCAGGATCTTCTGATGGTCAGTTAACATTAGCCACCGTTGACCCATTACTTCCAAACGGTTCAAAAGTAAAATAAACACAAAAAGCGGGGAGCATTTCCCCGCTTTTTTGTCATTTTTAGTCCATTTGGCAGTCATTTTCTGTAAAACCACTATCAAAAATAGGACTTTTAACCTACGTTGTAACTAACTTGTAATGCTACTGTTACCCGAATGAATGGAAAATGTGATAAGATTTGTAAAGTTGAAAGGATGTACACTATGTTTGACACACACGCACATATAAATGCTACACAGTTTGAAGAAGATCGCGAAGCAGTAATTCAGCGAGCGTTAGATGAAGGTGTAACCCATATTGTTGTTGTCGGTTTTGATCGTGAAACTATTAAAGGTGCGATGGAGCTGGCAGAGCAATATGACTTTATCTATGCTTGTGTTGGTTGGCATCCAGTAGATGCGATTGACATGACTGATGAAGATTTGGATTGGATTGAAGAACTAGCAGCACACCCAAAAGTTGTCGCCCTTGGCGAAATGGGATTGGATTACCATTGGGACAAGTCGCCTGCAGATGTTCAAAAAGAGGTATTCCGACGCCAGATCCGACTAGCTAAAAAAGTGAAGCTTCCGATTGTTATTCATAACCGTGAAGCAACGCAAGATGTTGTAGACATATTGAAAGAGGAAGAAGCTCATGAAGTTGGCGGTATCATGCACTGCTATAGCGGTAGCATAGAAGTTGCACGTCAATGCATGGATATGAATTTTTACATAAGCTTTGGTGGACCCGTAACGTTCAAGAACGCAAAAAAGGTTAAGGAAGTCGCTGCTGAAATTCCGATGGACCGGCTCTTGATTGAAACAGATTGTCCTTATTTAAGCCCTCATCCGTTAAGAGGGAAAAGAAATGAACCATCTTATGTAAAGTATGTTGCAGAAACACTTTCTGAATTAAAAGATCTTCCACTTGAAGACATCATAGAGAAAACATCCGACAACGCGTTCCGAATTTTTAACATGAACCGATAGGGGATGTTGTCGGAAACTATCAAAGCATAAGAAATATCGCGCTAATCTTTCAAGAATTGACAAAATGTAAAGGAAATTTGTCAAACGGTTTTCCTTTATTTTTTTCTTCTTTTCCGCTCATAATGGCCTTGGGTCAATTCATGGCGAAAAGGAGGGTGATTTGACAGAGAGAAAAAAGATATTTATAATGCAGTCCTTGTAGGGGAGGAAATTGAATGAGTAGGAATATTACAGCTTTGTTCTCACGTTTCACAAAGAAGAAAGTATATCTTTCCATCGTTGCTCTTTTCGTTTTAGCCGTAACTTGTGGATTCGTAGGTTATGAAACTACGAAAGCTGATGTAACGCTAATACAAGACGGAAAGAAAACAGAAGTGAACACGCATGCTAACACAGTTAGAGAACTTTTAAGCGAACAAAACATAAAGATAAATCAACATGATTCGGTTAAACCAGGTCTTGATACCAAGGTAACTGACAACATGAAGATCGATTATTTACAAGCAAAAGAAATCAACCTTACCGTGAACGGCAAGGAAAAAACGATATGGACGACAGCGAAGACTGTTGAACAATTCGTTCAAGAACAGCAGCTAACGTTAAAAGAGCATGATTCTATTAAGCCAAATCTGACTGCTGATATTAAGGATCAAGGTAAGATCCAAATCGAATCAGCATTCCCGGTTAAGCTTGTTGTAGGCGGAAAAGCTCAGCAAGTTTGGACCACTTCGACTACCGTCGCTGACCTTTTGAAGCAACAAAAGGTACATTTGAGTGAAATTGATCGAGTATCACCTGCAAAGTCAGATAAAATTACTGGCAAAACACAGGTTGAAGTCATCCGAGTAGAAAAGGTCACCGATGTAGTGGAAGAAGAAACACCGTTTGCTGTTGTTAACCGTAAAGACAGCGGGTTAACAAAAGGTAAAGAGCGTGTCGTGCAAGATGGAAAAAAAGGTAAACGTGAAAAGCGCTTTGAAGTTGTTATGGAAAACGGAAAAGAGATTTCCAGAAAACTGATCAGTGAAAAAACGTTATCAGATAGCTCGGATAAAATTGTTGCTGTCGGGACGAAGGCTCAGCCAAAACCACAGCCTGTTGTATCACGTAGCCAATCCGCTTCAAGCAGTTCTGGTGGACGAGAAATAACGGTAACGAGTACAGCTTATACAGCAAATTGTGCTGGTTGCTCAGGAATTACGGCTACTGGGTTTAATTTAAAATCAAATCCAAATGCGAAAGTTATCGCAGTCGATCCTAGTGTGATTCCACTTGGCTCAAAAGTGTATGTTGAAGGATATGGATATGCCATTGCTTCAGATACTGGGGGAGCGATTAAGGGCAATAAGATTGACGTATTCTTTTCTTCACAGTCACAAGCAGAGTCTTGGGGAAGAAAATCAGTTAAAATTCGCATCATTAATTAATAGTAAGAGCATGGGGAAAAAATCCCTGTGCTTTTTTTGTGCGCGGGACAACGATAAAACAAACACCATCAATACTGTAGAGACCTAGACTTTCTTGACGCCTGGGGTATACTAGTAAAAGATGTTTTGTCATTTAATACATTAGACGTTTTAATACCTAAAAAGGTTTCACCGTTTTGGAGGAAATCATGAAAAAAATTAAAGAAATTATTGTAGTTGAAGGAAAAAGCGATACGCTTGCCATAAAACGATCTGTATTAGCAGATACAATAGAAACAAATGGTTCAGAGATCAGCATAGATACGTTGAATCGCATTAAAAGAGCGCATGAGACTCGAGGTATCATTGTTTTTACCGACCCGGATTTTCCAGGTAAGAGAATTCGTGCAATTATTTCAGAATATGTGCCAGGCTGTAAACATGCTTACTTAGAAAAATCTGATGCGATTGCGAAAGGCGACAAAGGTGTCGGTGTGGAGCATGCGTCACGAGAAGCCATAGTCGAAGCGCTCGAACATGTTAGAGAAGAGCTATTAGAAGTGGAAGATGAGTTGATCTCATGGGAAGATCTGATGGCTGCCGGATTAACGGGCGGTTCTGATTCTAAATATAGACGAGAAGTAATTGGAAGAGAGCTGCGCTTGGGTTATATGAATGCAAAACAATTACATAAACGTCTTAATATGTTCAGAGTCACAACTGAGGAGTTTGAGCAGGCGTTAAAGGCGCTTTATAGCAATGAGGAGGAATAAAAAATATGAGAAAAGATATATCGACTCCGCAATCCACGAAAGCGATATTAGAGAAGCATGGCTTTACTTTTAAAAAGAGTCTGGGTCAAAATTTCCTGATCGATCGTAATATCTTAAATAATATCGTAAATGCGGCAGATCTAACAGAGGATTCAGGGGTCATTGAAATCGGTCCTGGAATAGGGGCATTAACAGAGTTTATTGCTAGATCATCAAAAAAAGCAGTTGCATTCGAGATCGATCAACGCCTTCTACCTATATTGGAAGAAACGTTAGCTCCGTATCCCCATGTAGATGTTATCCATAGCGATGTCTTAAAGGCAGATATACATGCTGTTATAGAAGAACACTTTGAAGAAGGACAAGATTTGATGGTTGTCGCGAACTTGCCTTATTACGTTACAACACCGATCATTATGAAGCTTCTTCAAGACAAGCTTCCGATCAGAGGTATCGTATGTATGATTCAAAAAGAGGTTGCGGACCGTCTTGCAGCTACACCAGGCACGAAGGATTATAACTCGTTGTCTATCGCTATCCAATATTATGCAACAGCTGAGACGATGATCAAGGTGCCTAAGACTGTTTTTGTTCCAGCTCCTAATGTTGATTCATCTGTTATTAAGCTGACACTTCGAAAAGAACCGGCAGTTTCTGTAAAGGATGAAGACTTCTTCTTTCATGTAGTGAGATCATCTTTCGCACAAAGAAGAAAGACACTTTGGAACAACTTGACAAGCCAGCTCGTTCCAAAAGATAAGAAAGAGGAACTTCAAACGATTCTAGAATCGATTGATATCGATCCGAAGCGTCGTGGAGAAACCCTTTCTATTGAAGAATTCGGTAAATTAGCAGATGCTCTTTTACCCCTTGTAAAATAAACCTCATTTTTCCCCTGTCTCTCACATAACCTTATAAAAGGAACAGTGGTAGCTATGGAGCTTGTTACTCCGAATAGGGGGAGTAAAATGAAACTAGAGATTGGATCAATTGTAAGTCGAAACTCTTACAAACGAGATTTGCTATTTCGAGTTGTAGGATTCAGCGAGGATCGGACGATTGCCGAACTCGCTGGAGAAGAGCTCAGACTATGGGCAGATGCTCCAGTCGATGACTTATTCGTCGTGGATGACAAACATATGTCTGAACACAGGCAGGTTGAAAAAGAAAAAGAAGAGTCTTCGCTAAAATTATTCAGGCAGGACTATTATTTATTAAGGCAGAAGAGAGAATATTTATCTACGAACGGATATCAATATGATCAATCATACTTTGAGCTTCCTGGTAGAGTGCTTCATATTGACGGAGACCCTTTATACTTAAATAAATGCTTGGAGCTTTATAAGAAGCTGGGAGTGCCTGTGTACGGCATTCATATGAAGGAAACAGAAATGCCTGAGAAAGTTCCTGCGCTCGTGGATGAGATCAGGCCGGATATTCTTGTGATCACGGGTCATGATGCATATATGAAGTCAAAGGGCGATGTATCAGATGTAAATGCCTATCGTCATACGAAGTATTTCGTAAGAACCGTTCGTGAAGTTAGAAGAAAATATACACACCTTGACCATTTAATGATCTTTGCCGGAGCTTGTCAGTCTCATTTTGAATCCTTAATAAAGGTAGGCTCTAATTTTGCCAGCTCACCAGCTCGTATTAATATCCATGCACTCGATCCAGTGTATATTGTCTCTAAGATCAGTTTGACGTCTTTTATGGACCGCGTAAACGTCATGGATGTCCTTCGGAACACCTTAACAGGCAAAGAAGGATTAGGTGGTGTGGAAACAAAGGGGTTCCTTAGAACGGGGATGCCGATAAAATCAAAACCATAAGCGAGTAAACTCCGAAAAACTTCGGAGTTTTTTTGCGTTTAGATCCTAACAAAGGTCAACGTAAGCCCCCTCTGTTTTATGCATTTTTTGTCGCTCCGAAAATAGATAATTAAGAGAAATTTATATCAAAAGTGCCCGAATTAAACAATTATTTGTAAGAAATATTCATTTTATACATAATGTACAGGAAATTTGGCATACTAAAAAAAGCAAAAAAAGGATATTTGGTCATTGACATGAAAATGCTTTGCTTGCTATAATGAAAATTTTAATTTGACAAAAAAACGCGATTTGTGTTATAATTTGTCTAAGTGAGGTGGAGCCTAAAATGGGTAAAACAATAGTGGACATTAGACGCTCTTTAGAGTCCAACGTGGGTAGAAGACTTTCTTTACGTGCGAACGGCGGTCGACGTAAAACGATCGAACGACTTGGAACACTGGAAGAAACATACCCGGCAGTTTTTATTATCAAATTAGATCAGGACACCAACGCTTTTGAACGTGTTTCTTATAGTTACGCGGATGTACTCACAGAAACAGTAGAACTTACATTCTTAGAAGATACACAAGCAGCAATCGGGCAGTAAGAATCTTTACTGCTATTTTTTTTACTTGCTGATTGTGGTCGGCATAAAACATACATATAATCAGCACCATCACGTAAGATAAAACCCCTTTTGGAGATACTATTGATGTATCGCATATGAAAGGGGTTTTCTCATGGGACGAAGAAAAAACGGAATGATGTCTGAAGGATTAAAAACAGAGCTCGCAAAAGAACTTGGTTTTTACGATACGGTCCAGCGGGAAGGCTGGGGTGGAATTCGCTCTAAAGATGCAGGAAATATGGTTAAACGCGCTTTGGAGATAGCTGAACAACGTTATAACAACGAAAACAGATAAATATGCGGTAGCTTTAACCGGAGGCCATTGTGTCTCCGGTTTTCCTCTACAGAGATGGTTTTATCTATATTTCACTCCATATACTGTGTTACTATTAAAAATATCAAAATTGTGCAAGATGGTAGGCAGGGATAATGATGACAATTAATAAAGTATCCATTAAAGCTCCAGCAAAAATTAATCTGTCTCTCGATGCTTTGCGTAAGAGAGAAGACGGATTTCATGAAGTGGCTATGGTAATGACCACGGTAGATCTGGCTGACCGGATCGAACTCACTTTATTAGAAACGGACGAAATCAAAATTGAAAGTTCAGGTGGCTTTGTTCCACTTGATGAACGCAATCTTGCCTTTCAAGCAGCATTGCTCCTAAAGAAAACATTTAACATAACAAAAGGTGTTTATATACATATATCAAAGCATATCCCTGTTGCAGCTGGATTAGCTGGCGGAAGCAGTGATGCGGCAGCTACTTTAAAAGGACTTAATGAACTCTGGGGACTTAGCCTGTCCCTAGATGAATTAGCTGAGCTTGGTGCGAAGATCGGTTCAGACGTTTCTTTTTGCGTGTATGGAGGAACAGCTTTAGCGACGGGGCGAGGTGAAAAGATTCATCATATTTCCTCACCACCTCCTTGTTGGGTGCTCTTAGCTAAGCCACCGATCGGAGTATCAACAGGAGAAGTGTATCGTAACTTAAAGCTACAAGGAATCGAGCATCCTGATGTGGAAGGGATGGTAAAAGCAATCGAGGAGAAGGATTATGATAAAATCTGCGGCCTTTTAGGAAATGTTTTAGAATCGGTTACCTTGAAGATGTACCCGGAAGTTAAACACATTAAAGAACAGATGATGCGACTCGGAGCAGACGCTGTTCTAATGAGTGGAAGCGGACCAACTGTATTTGGGCTATTTCAGCACGAATCCCGCCTCCAAAGAGTGTACAATGGTTTAAGAGGCTTTTGTCATGAAGTTTATGCGGTTCGTTTATTAGGGGAATGATTGATAAAATCCGTATAAAAATGGTATATTATCTTCAAACATTCGGTTTTGGAGGATAATATGAAATTAAAAAGAAGCGGAAGAATGGTAGATTTAACAGGTTACCTTCTTCACCATCCCCATCAACTCATCCCTTTGTCTTATTTTGTAGAACGGTACGAATCGGCTAAATCATCCATAAGCGAGGATCTTGCTATCATTAAGGAACACTTTGAGCAGCATGGCTTAGGTCATGTTCAAACGGTTCCCGGTGCGGCCGGCGGCGTTAAATATATTCCAGGCATAGATCAAGCAGAAGCAGAAGAAACAGTGAAAGAACTCGTTGAGCTGCTCGAAGATCCGAGCCGCATCTTACCTGGAGGATATTTGTACGTTACAGATATCATCGGTAACCCAAGATTAGTAAACCAGATCGGAAGGCTGTTTGCATCTGTTTTCTCATCACGAAAAATTGATGTTGTCATGACGATCGCAACAAAAGGTATTCCCCTTGCTTACGCAGTAGCAACACATCTTAACGTTCCTGTCGTAGTAGTACGAAGCAACAGCCGAGTAACAGAAGGATCTACAGTGAGTATTAACTATGTTTCGGGTTCAACAAAACGTATCCAGACGATGGCTCTTGCAAGAAGAAGCATTAAACAGGGCTCACGTGTACTCATCATCGATGACTTTATGAAAGCTGGCGGAACGATCAAGGGAATGATCAGCTTGATCGAAGAGTTTCAGGCACACATTGAAGGCATCGGCGTACTCGTTGAGGCGCAAGAGGTTTCAGAACGACTTGTAGATGATTATGTATCCATTGCACGACTTGCACAAGTGAACGAAAAAGAAAATCGCATTGAAGTAGAAAAAGGTAATTACTTTCTAAACGGAGGTCAAACGTGATGAAAAAAATTCATACAGAAGAAGCTCCTGCAGCAATCGGCCCTTATTCTCAAGGGATCGTCATCGATCAGTTGTTTTTCAGTTCAGGTCAGATTCCTCTTACAAAAGAAGGAGTTATGGTTGAAGGCGATGTGAAAGAACAGACGCATCAAGTGTTTCAAAATCTGAAAGCGGTCTTGAAAGAAGCGGGCTCTTCACTTGATGGAGTCGTCAAAGCAACGGTTTTTATTAGTGACATGAACGAGTTTGCTGATATTAATGAGGTATATGGCCAATACTTTAACGAGCATAAGCCAGCACGATCTTGCGTAGAAGTCGCACGTCTTCCTAAAGATGCGAAAGTAGAAATAGAAGTTATCGCACTTACAAAATAAGTCCCTTTTATGGGGCTTGTTTTTTTTTGTCTCTAAAAAATCATATTGATTAGCAGCAATTCTTGGTTGTATGAGAAGTGTCAGCTGAGAGTTAGGAAGCTTGTTTAAGTGAGTCAACGGTTATAGTAGAGGGTATAGGACTGGCTAATAGTTGTCGAAATATGTAAACTCGCCGATATATGAGGAAAACGCGCTGGATTATCTCCAAAATTTCTACTAGGATTATTTATCCTATTTCATGAATTATGGTCATGAATACCCCAAAAGGTATACTTGAAATCCTTTGTGAGTACCGACAATGAGCTGAAATAAACCAGTTCTCTTACACTTAACTGTTATCACGACCTATTCTATTCTAAGATCTAGTTAATTTTCCTTAAAGAATGCGCGCTTAACCCAGCAACGCGTTGATAATTGATAAAAAAGCTGACCGAAGTAATTGATCTTCAGTCACTACAAGTAAAAACGAAGCAAATTTCTTCGTTACTTTGAACGGTGCGCTACGAGGTAATAAAACCGCTTAAAATAAACCTTACAATACTAGGCTGGGAGAGACCTCATAAATTTTTTAAAAATTTTTATTATTCAAAGAAGGATTTTGTAAAAAACTGCAGAATTATAGTATTACGTTCTTATTTTGGAAAAAGGTGGTGTTTGTAAGTGGAAGTGACTGACGTAAGATTACGCCGTGTAAATACAGAAGGTCGTATGAAAGCGATTGCCTCCATTACAATCGATCATGAATTTGTTATTCATGACATTAGGGTAATTGATGGCAATAATGGAATGTTCGTGGCTATGCCAAGCAAACGAACACCAGATGGGGAGTTCCGTGATATCGCGCATCCAATCACGTCTAGTACACGTGAGAAGATCCAAAACGCGGTGTTAACAGAATATCACCGTATGGGAGAGATGGAGTCTGCTTTAGAAGAAGCAGGAGCATCTTAATATCTCAATAAGAATTTAGAGCCTGGTCAGATCGATTTGATTGGGTTCTTTTTATTTGCTCTTTTTTCCTCATAAGAGAGAACCTTCCTATATATACCCCTTTCATTCAAGAAAAACACCTCATTTCTAAACAAAATTTATCAAACCATTGACAATCCCACGTGACTTCTTGAAATGAATACGTGTTTAAGATATATTCGTAATGGTATGTTAAGAAATATTTAAGATTTAGCAAATGGATGGAGGTTCACAATGACAAATCGCTATGCGGTCATTCTTGCTGCGGGTCAAGGAACAAGGATGAAATCCAAATTATATAAAGTATTGCATCCTGTTTGTGGGAAGCCGATGGTTCAACATGTAGTTGATCAGATCAACTCTCTTCAAATGAAACAGTTGGTCGCTGTTGTCGGCCATGGTGCTGAAAAAGTTCAGGATCAATTAGGCTCAGACGTTCAGTACGTGCTTCAAGAAGAGCAGCTTGGTACAGCACATGCTGTTATGCAGGCTGAAAACGCCCTAGCAAATAAAGAAGGAATCACACTTGTTGTTTGTGGTGATACACCTCTTATTACTTCGGAAACAATGGAAAAGCTGATTGCTGAGCATGAGTCTCTTGGTGCAAAAGCAACGATTCTAACAGCTAAGGCTGAAGATCCTACTGGCTACGGACGCATTATCCGTAACAGCGAAGGAACTGTAGAACGTAATGTCGAGCACAAAGACGCTTCAGAAGAAGAGCGCAAAGTAACTGAGATCAACACAGGAACTTACTGCTTTGATAATAAAGCGTTATTTGATGCGCTTAAACAAGTGAACAACGAGAACGTACAAGGCGAATATTATTTGCCAGATGTTATAGAAATCTTAAAAAATGCAGGCGAAGTAGTAGCGGCTTATCAAACACCAGATTTTAATGAAACACTTGGTGTAAATGATCGAGTAGCTTTATCGCAAGCTGAACGTTATATGAAGAAACGAATCAACGAACGTCATATGAGAAATGGTGTTACGTTGATCGACCCTGATCAAACCTATATTTCAGATGACGCAGAAATCGGAAGTGATACAGTCATCTATCCTGGGACTGTAATCTTAGGACATACGAAAATAGGGGAAGAAAACATTATCGGCCCTCAATCAGAGGTTAAAGATAGTGTTATTGGAAATGGAAACACGATTCGTCAATCTGTTATTCACGATAGTGAAGTAGGGGACATGACGGCGATCGGTCCATTTGCTCACATCCGTCCGAAGTCCGTTCTTGAGAACAATGTAAAGATCGGAAACTTTGTAGAAATAAAAAAATCAGTGATGAGTACAGGAAGCAAAGCATCTCATCTTAGCTACATTGGTGATGCTGAGATCGGAAAAGATGTTAACCTAGGCTGCGGGTCAATCACAGTGAATTACGATGGTAAGAACAAGTTTTTAACAAAGGTTGAAGACGGGGCGTTTATCGGTTGTAACTCCAACTTAGTTGCTCCGGTAACTGTTGGCAAAAATGCTTATGTTGCAGCTGGCTCAACAATAACAAATGATGTTCCTGCTGAGTCTTTATCGATTGCGCGATCGCGTCAAACTGTCAAAGAAAACTATGTTCAAAAGTTAAATCAAAAACAAAACCAATAATTTTAAGAGTGGGGAAGGATGGAGCCATCAATGAGTACGTATGTAGATCCTACATTGAAAGTTTTCACGTTAAATTCTAACAAGGAATTATCAAAGGAGATTGCTCAGCACATTGGAATTGAGCTTGGAGAAAGTTCAGTAACAAAGTTTAGTGACGGGGAAATTCAAATTAACATTGAAGAAAGTATTCGTGGCTGTGAAGTTTACGTTATTCAATCTACAAGTGATCCCGTTAACCAGCACTTAATGGAGCTTTTAATTATGATTGATGCTTTAAAGCGTGCTTCTGCAAAAACGATTAACGTAGTAATGCCTTACTATGGATATGCACGTCAAGACCGTAAAGCTCGTGCTCGTGAGCCGATCACCGCTAAACTTGTAGCTAACCTACTTGAAACGGCTGGTGCAACTCGTGTAATTGCAATCGATCTTCATGCGACTCAAATTCAAGGCTTCTTCGACATCCCAGTTGATCAATTACTTGGTGTGCCGATCTTAGCAAATTATTTTGCAAACAAAGAACTAGATGATATCGTAATCGTATCGCCTGATCATGGCGGAGTTACTAGAGCAAGAAAGATGGCTGATCGCTTAAAAGCACCAATCGCTATCATTGATAAGCGACGCCCTCGCCCGAACGTATCTGAAGTTATGAACATCGTAGGTAACATTGAAGGAAAAACAGCGATCTTAATCGACGATATTATTGATACGGCTGGAACGATCACTCTAGCAGCTAATGCACTAGTTGAAAATGGGGCAAAAGAAGTTTATGCGTGTTGTACGCACCCAGTACTTTCAGGCCCTGCGATGGATCGCATCCAGAATTCTTCTATTAAAGAGCTTGTTGTTACAAACACGATCGTTCTTCCTGAAGAGAAGAAGATTGATAAAGTAACACAGCTTTCTGTAGCTCCTTTATTAGGAGAAGCTATTATTCGCGTTCACGAGCAATTATCTGTTTCTAAATTGTTTGATTAAGATCTTATAACTGTTTGTCCTTGAAAGTGTTGATATCCGCTCCAGGTTGCTCGCTTTCCGTGGGGCAGGCGGTGAGCCCCTTGCCGCTATGCGCCCTTAAGGGTCTCACCTGACCGCCAGTCCCACAGGAGTCTCGCACCTTGCGCTCCTATCAACTTTTCGGGGAAGGAACAGAAAAACTATTCTTAAGCAAAAATTAATAAATTTCGTAACAAAGTCTGAATCAACTTTCGCTTAAGAAATGCTTGCTAAATCGATTTCTAACTTTACGTTTTAAAATCTTTCAGTTCGGGTAATGCTTTAAAGAGACTCGAAATAGGAAAGGTGGATCTCATTATGGCAACGAATCTAACAGTCGAAAAAAGAAATACAGACAAACGTTCGATTTTAACGGAATTAAGAAGTAAGGGACATTTCCCGGCAAACCTATATGGTTATGGGACTAAAGCTGTTTCTTTATCCGTTGATGAGCCTGAATTTATTAAAGCTTACAGAGAAGTAGGTAAGAATGGCGTACTCAGATTAAAGGTAGATGGAAAGGACTATTCTGTCATGGTACAGGATATGCAAATCCATCCTTTAAAAAATTCTGTTACGCACGTAGATTTTTTAGCAATTGACTTAAATAAAGAAACAGAAGCAGAGGTGCCGGTTGTTCTAACAGGTGAATCTGTTGGTGTTAAAGAAGGCGGAGTATTGCAGCGTGTACTTGCAACAGTAAACGTTAAAGCATTACCTGCTGACTTCCCAGAACAATTGGAAGCTTCTGTAGAAGATTTAAATATAGGCGACTCCTTATCTGTTAAGGACTTACCAACAGGTAAAAAATACGAAATTCTTCATGAGGAAGACGAAGTGGTTGCGAGTGTAACACCTCCAAAACTTCAAGATGAAGAAACGGATGAAGAGACAGAAGAAGCGGATGCAGAAGGAGATGCTCCAGAATCTTCTGAATCTGTCACTGATGACAGTCAGGAAGAAGAACAGAAAGACGAATAGAATGATTGAACATAAAAACGCAGCGGCCGCTGCGTTTTTATTCTGTTAACCCAATTGTGTATAATGTTTATAAGACAATTGAAGGTAAGGTGAACATAGAGTGAAATTGTTTATTGGGCTTGGGAACCCTGGATCTCGTTTTGATGGTACCCGGCATAATATAGGTTTTGAAGTGATTGATACATTGTCAGACTCCTTAAATATCCCACTACAGCAAACAAAGTTCAAAGGTATGTACGGGACGGGTGTAGTTGGAGGAGAAAAAGTCTTCTTATTAAAACCGCTAACGTATATGAACTTATCAGGCGAATGTATAGGACCTTTCATGGATTATTTTCAGATTCCATTAGAGGACATGATCGTCGTGTACGATGATCTCGATACGGTTCCGGGAAAACTAAGACTTCGTACAAAGGGAAGCGCAGGAGGGCATAACGGTATTAAATCCATGATCGCTCATCTTGGTACGCAAGAATTTAAAAGAATTCGATTTGGTATCGGACGCCCGACGAACCAGCAGCCAGTTCCAGACTTCGTATTAAACCGTTTTTCTAAAGAGGAGCTCATCGATATCGAACATGGTATCGATCGGTCTGTGAAAGCATGCGAAGCTTTTATAGACACAACGTTTGATAAAGTTATGAATAAGTTTAATGGCTAAAGAATAGATTACACATGTTCCGCTCATAATGGTTAGTATAATGCTAACCGAAAGGGGACTGTGCATGGCTATTCATTACCGGTGCAGGCATTGTAAAACACATGTTGGTACGATTGACCACCACACTGTGAATGCAGCACAACTTGGATTTGAAACATTAAGTAACGAAGAACGGCAGGAATTACTCTCCTATAAAGAGAATGGAGATATAGAAGTTACAACGACATGTGAGGATTGTCAGGATACGCTAGAACGTAATCCGGAGTATCATACGCTGAAATCCTTTATTCAATAAGGTAATGCTTTGGCCTCAGCCTATCTAAGCGGGCCAAAGCCTTTTTCTGTTTAAAATAGCTGTTTTCGTGTTCCTTGATGTTTTTGAAAGTAGTTGATTTCCGTTTCAGATGCTCGCTTTCCGCGGGGCAGGCGGTGAGCCCCTTGACGCGTTGCGACTTTAAGGGTCTCACCTGACCGCTTGTCCCGCAGGAGTCTCGCATCTTACACTTCAATTAACTTTTCAGAGAAGTAAGTGAAATAAATTACTCGAAAGCAATAAACTCTTAGAAAAAAGCTTTAGAAAAGAGATCTAATATTTCAACCATAGAAAACTAGCTCATGTGAGAGGGGGAGTAAGGAATGCTTGGATTAAAGAAATATTTTAGTCAGGGAGAAGATCTTAAATCTATAATGGATGGCATCAATGGAGGGTTGAAAGAACAACTAGTCACTGGCCTTTCAGGGTCTGCTCGGACGATGCTTATCAGCAGTCTTCACGAGAATACAGGAAAACCTCAACTCGTCGTGACCCATAATTTATTTCAAGCACAAAAACTATATGAAGATCTCACTTCTCTTTTGTCTGAAGATGAAGTTTATTTATATCCTGTAAATGATCTGATCTCATCTGAGATGGCCATATCGAGTCCTGAATTGAAAAGCCAAAGAATCGAGGCTTTAAATCAATTGAGTCGTTCTTTTAAAGGTGTCATCATCACACCTGTTGCAGGGTTAAGGAGATACTTGCCACCTGTTGAGGTCTGGGAAAAAGCAGGTCTTTCTTTTCAGGTAGGCGAAGATATCGATTCTGATGAAATATTAAAAAAGCTAGTTGCGATGGGTTATGAGCGATCATCCATGGTTCAAACACCTGGAGAATTTAGTGTTCGTGGTGGGATTATTGATATTTACCCGCTTACCGAAAAGAATCCTGTTCGGATCGAGCTCTTTGATACAGAGATCGACTCAATTCGATACTTTGAGGCAGAAACACAGCGTTCGCAGGATAAGGTAAAAACCATATCTATTGCACCAGCTGAAGAACTTATACTTTTTGATGAACATTATGACAACGCAGCAGACCGCATAGATGCAAAGTTGGCAACTACTCTAAAAAACATTAAAGATGATGCACTTAAAGAAACACTTGTTGAAAATATCAGCTATGAAACAGGAAGATTGCGTGAAAAGCAACAGTTTCAAAGTATGTATAAGTACGCATCTCTCTTTTACGATGAACCTGCGAGCCTTTTGCAATACATATCACCTGACAGTTTAGTTGTTATGGATGAAATTGGCCGTATTCAAGAAACGAGTCAGCAGCTAGATAAAGAGGAAGCGGAATGGCAGACTGCACTTCTTGAGCATGGTGAGCTTGTTCAAGATTTAACGATTTCACCAGACACGAATGGGTTGCTTGGTGATAAAAAGACGTTTCCAATTATATATTTATCTCTGTTCTTAAGGCATGTACCTCATACACAGCCTCAAAATATTTTGAACGTAGAATGTAAGAGCATGCAGAATTTCCACGGCCAGATGAATGTTTTAAAAGGTGAGATGGACCGTTGGAAGAAGCTCGGATTTGCGATTGTATTTATAGCGATGAACAAAGAACGGGCAAATCGTTTGGAACGAGTGCTAGCAGATTATGAGATGGATGCAGGTATCATTGGATCAGATCAAAACATTCAGCCGAAGACGAGTCAAATCTTACTTGGAGATCTTGGAAGTGGATTTGAATCTGTGAAGCAAAAGCTTGTTGTTATCACGGAAGAAGAAGTATTCACGAAAAAGGCGAAACGCCCTGCAAGAAAACAGAAGATGACGAACGCAGAGCGGATTAAGAGCTACTCAGAATTAAAAGTAGGCGATTATGTCGTTCATGTAAATCACGGGATCGGTAAGTACTTAGGAATTGAAACGCTTGAGATCAAAGGGGTTCACAAAGACTACTTGCATATTAAATATTCCGGCAACGACAAATTGTATGTTCCGGTTGAGCAGATCGATCAAGTACAAAAATATGTAGGATCTGAAGGTAAAGAACCTAAGATCTATTCTCTAGGCGGTAGTGATTGGAAGAAAGTGAAGAACAGGGTTAAGTCTTCTGTTCAAGATATTGCAGATGATCTGATCAAGCTTTATGCAGAGCGTGAAGCGAGTAGAGGATATGCTTTTGCAGAAGATGGTGCCGAACAGAGTGAGTTTGAAGGAAGCTTCCCTTATCAAGAAACCGACGATCAGCTTCGTGCCATCGAAGAGATTAAAAAAGACATGGAGAGCGTCCGCCCGATGGATCGCCTGCTTTGTGGTGATGTGGGTTACGGAAAAACGGAAGTGGCCATCCGTGCGGCGTTTAAAGCAATTATGGACGGTAAGCAAGTGGCGTTTCTTGTTCCTACTACGATCTTAGCTCAGCAGCACTTTGAAACGTTTCGTGAGCGTTTTTCCGAGTTTCCGATCACCATTGGCAGTTTAAGCCGTTTTCGATCTAAAAAAGAGCAGAATGAAGTGCTTAAAGGATTAAAAGCAGGCACCGTCGATATAGCGATTGGAACACATCGTCTCCTTTCTAAAGATGTTCAATATAAAGATCTAGGCTTGCTCATCATTGATGAAGAGCAGCGTTTCGGCGTTACGCATAAAGAAAAGATCAAAACGCTTAAATCCAATGTGGATGTACTTACGTTAACAGCAACACCTATTCCGCGTACACTCCACATGTCGATGCTAGGTGTTCGTGATTTATCTGTTATTGAAACACCGCCAGAGAATCGCTTCCCGGTGCAGACGTATGTGATGGATTATAATGGTTCTCTTGTTCGAGAGGCGATCGAGCGAGAGATGGGTCGCGGAGGTCAAGTGTATTTCTTATACAACCGTGTTGATTCTATTGAACGAATGGCAGAGCAAATATCTATGCTAGTCCCTGATTGCCGTGTTGCCTATGCGCACGGTCAGATGTCTGAGAATGAGCTAGAAAGTGTCATGCTAGAGTTCCTAGAAGGAAATTATGATGTGTTGGTATCTACAACGATCATTGAAACGGGTGTGGACATTCCAAACGTAAATACATTAATCGTGTACGACGCGGATAAGATGGGACTCTCACAACTCTATCAGTTAAGAGGCCGTGTAGGGCGTTCTAACCGTGTCGCTTATGCGTATTTTACGTATCAACGAGATAAAGTCTTAACAGAAGTCGCTGAAAAACGTCTACAGGCGATTAAAGAATTTACTGAGTTAGGATCAGGCTTTAAGATAGCGATGCGAGATCTATCTATTCGTGGTGCAGGTAATCTTCTAGGTGCTCAGCAACACGGATTCATCGACTCTGTAGGGTTTGATCTGTACTCACAAATGCTTGAAGAAGCCATTCAAGAAAGAAAAGGCAACAAACCAAAAGAAGTGGAAGAAGACGTTGACCTTAATATTGAGGTAGATGCTTATATTCCGACGAACTATATAGGTGACGAAAAGCAAAAGATCGAGATGTACAAACACGTACGTGCAGCAAAAGCTCTAAAAGACATATCCGATTTACAAGAAGAATTTATCGACCGTTTCGGTGACTATCCAAAAGAAGTCGAATGTCTGCTTTTAGTGGCTGGCATTAAACTCCGTGCAAAACGAGAAGGCGTCAAGTCGATCGAACAGAAGCAGGATACAGTGAACATGATTCTGAGTGAAAAGACTACTTCATTGGTTGATGGAGGAAAGATGTTCGAGATCGCCAATAAGATAGGGCGACATGTAAATCTCGGGATGCAGGGTAACCTGATGAAAGTTATTATTAACCGCAAACGTGTAAAAGACTTGGATCTGTTGAAGCAGATCGATCTTTTCCTAAAAGAAATGAAGCATGCAAGGAAAGAAAAGACAACAAATACACCTTAAAAAATAATAACCCTCCCTTTCGTGAATAGAACAGGAGATGTAACAAATAATAAACCTAGAAAATGGAACATTCTTTCAGTGAAGGAACCATTTTGTTGTTACATCAATGATTCATCATCTTCCGAAAGAGAGGGCATTATTTATATGAAAGCAACTGGTATCGTTCGACGTATTGATGACCTCGGGCGCGTTGTTATCCCAAAGGAAATCCGCAGAACACTTCGGATTCGTGAGGGAGACCCGCTTGAGATTTTTGTAGACAGAGATGGAGAGGTTATCTTAAAGAAATATTCTCCAATCAATGAGCTTGGTGATTTTGCAAAAGAATATGCAGAGAGCCTTGCTGACAGTACAGGTCATGTCGTGTTAATTGCTGACCGTGATACATACATTGCGGTAGCTGGCGGATCCAAGAAAGATTATCATAATAAAAGCATCGGTAAAGTAGTGGAAGCATCTATGAGTGACAGAAAAACTTTGGTTGAATCCAACGGAGCTGACGCTGAACTAATCGATGGGATCAAAGAAAACACATCCCATGTTATCGCGCCGATCATAGCAGGTGGAGACCCGATCGGAGCAGTTGTTATGATTGGGAAAGAAGGCAAGAAGCTTACAGAGCTAGAGCAAAAACTTGCTGAAACTGCAGCTGGATTTTTAGCAAGACAGATGGAGCAATAAGAAAGAGCGATTCTGCTCTTTCTTTTTTTTGGCTGTTTTCTATAGGTAATCGAAGAATAAGCATCGTATATCGCAGGGCGATACAGTCCGACTATGGTATAATACCTTGAATTATGTTCAACATTTACAAATGGTGTCGACATGTGTCGTCCCGGGAAATATATTTTAAGTCTTGAGGTATTCCATGAATTCTAATAAGTATTCCGTATGGGAAGGGGCTTTGCTGCTGACTGCAGCTGCCATAATCGTAAAATTACTTAGCGTCGTTTATCGGATCCCTTATCAGAACATGACAGGTGATTTTGGTTTTTATGTCTTTCAACAAGCTTATCCGTTTTATGCGATTGCGGTCGCTATTGCGTTTACAGGATTTCCGATGGCTCTATCAAAAATGATCATTTCAGAGAAGAACAAAGACGATCATTTATTGAAGACGGCGGCATGGACGTCTGTCATGCTAGGTTTATTATCATTCGTATTCTTATTTTTCGTAGCACCATTTATGGCAGAATGGATGGGAGACCGGCATCTGGAGCTGCCAATCAAGGTAATCTCTGTTCTATTTCTTTTCATTCCACTTTCCGCATTTTTTAGGGGGGCATATCAAGGATTCGGTGATATGCAACTGACTGCTGTTTCGCAGTTAATCGAACAGACTATAAGAGTTTCAGGTATTTTACTTTTATCATATTATTTTGTTTTAAAAGGGTATTCATATTATGAAACTGGAGCGGCAGCCCTTTCAGGATCAGTTATTGGAGCACTCGCTTCAGGGTTGTTTCTTTTATACTTTTGGAAAAAAGGTGCTGCGAGTGCTTATAGAGCTGGAGCAAGATTTAAGTTCCTATATGCTGCAGAGCTATTAAAAACGAGCATTTATTTATCATTAAGCGCGCTCATTTTAGCGTTGATGCAGCTTGTTGATGCCTTCCTTTTTGTTAATGTGTGGATAGAGAGCGGTATGGATGCTTATGACGCGAAACTTCTAAAAGGAGTTTTTGATCGTGGACAGCCTCTTCTTCAATTAGGAACAGTGCTAGCGGCATCTGTAGCACTTGCTGTCGTACCAGAGATGGCATCTCTTGTTTCAGAAAAGAAACAAAAAGAGATTCGATCTCTCGCGAAACTTGCTGTGAAAATTTCAGTTGTTTTTGGCGGAGCGGCTGCAGTAGGGCTGATCTGTATTATGAAACATCTCAATGTTATGCTGTTTAAAAATGATAATGGATCACTTGCTCTAGCTATCCTTTGTATATCGATTATTTTTGTATCGATCATCTATACGACAACAGGACTTTTACAAGGAATCGGTCAAGGAAGATTTGCAGCCTACACCGTTCTTATAGCGGTATTGATAAAGATTGCAGGTAACTTGCTTCTCATTCCTTCTTTTGGCATGGAGGGGGCGGCAGTATCTACCGTATTGGCTACAATGGCTGCAGCCATTGCCCAACTATTGAAGCTTCAGTTCGTTACAAAGTTTTTAAACGGAAGCAGAATTTCAACACCACTCAAACTATTCTTATCTTTAAGCTTGATGGGTGCAGGTGTTTATATATGGATAGATCTAGCTGAAAATTATTTATTCATGGATGACAACACTCGTTTTCAAGCGTTGCTGATTAGTATTAGCGCTTCATTTATTGGTGCGGTAACTTACATCCTATGTATCTTTATGTTCAAAATTTTTTCTCAAAGTGAATGGAATTCAGTCTTTCATTCTATTGGTTTTATCCAAAAAGTGTTTAAACGTCTTAAAAAAAGGAGACCATGATGACGAAAAAGATTACGATTATCGGTTTAGGTGCAGGAGATCTAGACCAGATGACTCTTGGCATCTATCGCATGTTAGAATCAGCTGAAAAGGTTTATGTGCGTACCATACATCACCCTGCAGTCGAAGAGTTAATGAAACAAGGAAAACAATTTGTGGCATTTGATGAAATCTACGAAAAACATGATCAGTTTGAACCGGTGTATGAAGAAATTGCTGAGACTTTATTTGAAAAGGCAGAAGTAGAGGGCCATGTCCTTTATGCTGTGCCGGGTCACCCGTTGGTTGCAGAGCAAGCTGTACAGATTCTGCTTCATAAAAGTGAAAGTAAGGCGATCGAGGTTTCTGTAGCCGGCGGAAAGAGTTTCCTTGATGAAATGTATACGACACTTAAGATTGATCCGATCGAAGGGTGCCAGATTCTTGATGGGACATCTTTAAGAAAAGATGAAGTTCAAGTCAGACATCATCTTGTTATCGTGCAAGTGTATGATAACTTTATCGCTTCTGAAGTGAAGCTTACACTGATGGAAAAGTATCCAGATGATTATGAAGTAACAGTAGTCACCGCGGCAGGCAGTGCAGAGGAATCTATCAAACGCGTTCCTCTATACGAGCTAGATCAATCTGTAACTTTAAATAACTTAACCGCAGTGTATGTTCCACCGGTAAAAGAAGAAGAACTGCTATACAGAGACTTTGCTTTTTTAAAAAGTGTTATTGCTCGACTGCGCGGCCCTGGAGGCTGTCCGTGGGATCAAAAGCAAACACACGTTACGTTAAAGAAGTATTTGATCGAAGAAGCTTATGAAGTGTTAGATGCCATTGATGAAGAAGACGATGATGCTCTTGCTGAAGAGTTGGGAGATGTGTTACTTCAAGTTCTGCTTCACGCACAAATTGGTGAGGATGAAGGCTTCTTTGTATTAGAAGACGTGATTGAAACGTTAACCGAGAAAATGATTCGTCGCCATCCACATGTTTTCAGCGATGTTTCTGCAGATGATGCAGACGAAGTTGTTGCCAATTGGGATGCTATAAAATCACAAGAAGCAGGAAAAGAAGATCGTGACTCTTTATTAGACGGTGTGCCAAAGGGAATTCCAGCTATTCAAAAAGCATTTCTTTTTCAAAAGAAGGCAGCGAAAGTCGGTTTTGACTGGAAAGAAGTAGAACCGGTAATTGATAAAATCTTAGAAGAATTAAATGAGTTTCAAGAAGCAGAAGGCGACGATCAACAAATAGAATTAGGTGACCTGTTGTTTTCGGTCGTGAACTTAGCACGTTTTTACAAGATTGATCCTGAAGAAGCTCTGAATGAAACGAATCGTAAATTTAAGAAACGCTTTAACTACATCGAGCAGGCACTTAAGGAGCGGAGTCTTTCGTTTGAGGACGTCACTTTAGAGGAAATGGACCGTTTATGGAACGAGGCAAAATAATTTTTTTTTCAACAAAGAAGGATTATAGTGAAAAATAGAGAATATTTTCTCGAGAAATATCATGAAACCCTTAACTATAGGGGGTTTCTAGCGAAATCTTTGATAGAAACCTTAGGAGGTAATTAAAATGAACAAAAATGAATTGGTAACAAATATCTCAGAAAAGTCAGGACTTACTAAGAAAGACGTAGAAACAGTCGTTAATGGCGTAATCGATGAAATTACTTCTGCTCTAAAAGACGGAGACAAAGTACAGTTTGTTGGATTTGGAACTTTCGAAACTCGTGAGCGTTCTAGCCGTACTGGCCGCAACCCTCAAACAGGTAAAGAAATTCAAATTCCAGCAGCGACTGTTCCGGCATTTAAAGCAGGAAACAAGCTGAAAGAAGCTGTTAAGTAAGCATGCGCTTAGATAAATTTCTGAAAGTCTCACGCCTGATCAAACGGAGAACCGTGGCGAAAGAGATTTCAGATCAAGGTCGTATCTCTATAAACGGTCTGCAGGCGAAGGCTTCCTCTGATGTAAAAGTAGGGGACGAGCTTGCGATACGTTTTGGTCAAAAGCTTGTAAAAGTTAAAATCAACGAGCTTAAAGATACGACAAAAAAAGAGGACGCTGATAACATGTATACCGTCCTCGAAGAAAAACGCATCGAAACGACTGAGTGAAGAACCTGAATTTTTCAGGTTCTTTTCTTTTTGTTCTTTTCTAAAAACGTACGAATGTGGCTCACCGCCTGCCCCCTGGAAAGCGAGCAGCCTGGAACGGAAATCAATACTACCAAAGTTAACAATGTTTACGAATGATTGTCGTATGACCGAAAAAAAGTAAAAGGTTGTTCTCAAGTAACGCTTTCCATACAGCTTGTTCTATTCTCCACTCTTGTCTCATACATTTGTATGGAATAGAGGAGGGGAATGTATGGACCAACGATATGATCTGAATGGATATAATCAAAAAGTGAGCACACCAAACCACGATGTAAGAATGATAGGAAGAAAGAATCTAGAGATCACGGGTGTTAAGCAAGTTGAAAGCTTTGATAATGAAGAGTTTTTGCTTGAAACAACGATGGGTTTTTTAGCGATCCGCGGGACAAACTTGAAGATGAAGAATCTCGATGTGGAGTCAGGTGTTGTAAATATTGAAGGCAAAGTATTCGACCTCGTTTACCTAGACCAGCAGACCGGTGAAAAGACTAAAGGCTTCTTCGGCAAACTGTTCAAATGACCTTAACCGTACAGTTCGAAACGATGCTTTCTATGGTTTTCATGGGAATCTGGATCGGAATGGCTGTCGATACGTACAGCCGATTCATCCATGAAAAGCGAAAATGGCATTGGCTTCATTTTTTAAACGATCTGATGTTTTGGCTGGTACAGGCTTTGCTGGTCTTTTATGTCCTTCTACACGTGAACCACGCGGAGATTCGGTTTTATATTTTTATTGCTCTCATTTGCGGATATGCGGCGTACCGCGCACTTTTTGAACGAATCTATAAAAAGATGCTTGAGTGGATGGTATCAGCGGTCACCTCACTTTTTCGTTTTTTATACCGTTTACTTAACTCTTTAATCGTTATGCCGATAAAATGGTTAATTATGCTCATATCCGCTATTCTTTTATATGTACTTAACATCTTGCGGAAAATTATTATGGTACTATTCATGATTCTTTTTTCTCCTTTTAAGTGGGTTGGAAGACTCATATGGCGTTTCATACCAAAGCAAAAATGGTATAATTTAAAAGAGAAATATTTAAAATTTGCAGGGTTTTTAATTTCTGCGAAGAATAAAGTCAGCAATTGGAAGGGAAAAAAGAAGTAAAGGAGGGGAACAGCGAACAAATGCGCCAGAAAAAAATAACAGAGATTCACTCACAATACATCCAGAATAAAGAGCGTCATGACCAAGTGATCGCTAAACGTAAGCGTGGTTTATACAGACGCTTAACGGGGGCTTTTATCGTATTTTCCTTTTTTGCTTTTTTAATTATTACGGGTATTGCAGAACAGCTCTCCCTTTTAAATGAAAAACAGATGGAACAAAAAGAGTTAAGCGACGAATACAAAGCTCTTTTAGAAGAAAAGGCACAACTTAAAGATGAAGTGAATAAACTAAAAGACGAAGAATACATTGGAGAAATCGCCAGACGAGACTTTTTTATGTCAAAACCTGGTGAAACAATCTTTAAACTTCCAGAATAAAGCATTAAGCGTAGATTGACACGCAGATTTTTTCGATTGTATAATAAGTAATGATATCTTAGGAGATTTTTTAAGGAGGAGCATTTTTTGCATGTCAATTGAAGTAGGCAGCAAGTTGCAAGGTAAAGTTACTGGGATTACTCATTTTGGAGCGTTTGTAGAGCTGCCAGGGGGTACAACAGGACTCGTGCATATTAGCGAAGTTGCGGATAATTACGTAAAGGACATCAACGAATTTCTTAAAGTTGGTGATCAAGTCGAAGTTAAGGTTATGAGTGTCGAAAAGGACGGGAAGATTGGTTTATCTATTAAGAAAGCAAAAGAAAATGTTGCATCTGCTAGTAGACCAGCTCCTGCAAGAGGCGGATTTAATAAATCTCGCAAAGGTCCTAACCGAGGCGGTAACAACCATTCAACAGCATTATCTTTTGAGGATAAGATGAACAAATTCCTTAAAGATAGTGAAGATCGACTCACTACTTTAAAGCGTAGTACTGAATCAAAAAGAGGTGGCCGCGGCGGCCGAAGAGGATAATTGTTGCATTTTTAATGCTCATTCATCTATATATGGCTAGCACTCTATTCTTTATGAATAGAGTGCTTTTTTGTTTGTTGTAGTTAGTCGTTAATCTTTATGTCAGGATGCCATCGTTTTTATTTCGTTAAATAACAAAAGAGTTTTCCTGAAATCTGTTTCTTCCAATTCCTTTTCATCTTTGAAAAGTTGATTGGAGTGGAAGGTGCGAAGATTCTGCCTGCGGAAAGAGAGTAGCCTGGGACGGAAACCTCTGCTTCTAGAAGTAACAAAGTTTTTCTCAAAGATTTTTGCTTACGAATGTTTAACAACCTCTTCTTTGACAAGTTGGTTGGAGCGCAAGGTGCGAGACTCCTACGGGACGAGCGGTCAGTCCGAAAAGGGGAAGTGGCTCGTTCAGACCCGACCAGCAAAAGATGAATGGGCTTGGAAGGCGCACTTTGCCTTCTTGACCGTTAAACTTTTGACCTCGAGGGGCTAGCCACTGCAACTAGACAGGTGGAGACTCCTAATGGCACAAAGCGGCAGTCCGAAAAGTGGAAGTGACTCGAGGGGCTAGTCACTGCAACTAGACAGGAGGCTCACCGCACGCCCCGTGGAAAGCGAGCAACCTGGAGCGGAAATCAACTACTTTCAAGAGCAACAATGCGTACTAAAACAGTCTTTAAAAAAACGCGACAAAAAACTTTTTCGACAAATTTTCAAAGAACCGTTGACAGAGTACCCAGATAGATGTAATATACTACTTGTGTCTTTTACAAATGGCGGTGTAGCTCAGCTGGCTAGAGCGTACGGTTCATACCCGTGAGGTCGTGGGTTCGACTCCCTCCGCCGCTACCATTTTTAATTTTGACATCTACATACAAACGTACAAGAGCATCCGTCAGCGGGTGCTCTTTTTTATTTCTTTTTCTGTCATTCCATCAAAAAATTTTAAACATCTATCCTTTTATTTTTTTCTTCATAATTCTCCTTAATAACTTCAAAAATGAAACTTCCTTTTCTCTTTTTGTAAAAATGTTGTCCGCTTTTGCTCTTCTTTTCCGAAATAGTGGAGAAGTCCGTCGATAAGTTTTTAAAACCTTAACTGCTCTTTTGACAAAATCTTTGTTCTAAACCTGTTTATAATGGTTACACAAATTGGAAACGGGTGGTGTATGGGATGTGGCAGAAGGTAGAGCAAGAAGTACTCGAACCGATCAGAGGAATGGTATGGGTAGAAAAGAGCCAGCAGGCTGTAACGAAGACGAGTAAGAGATGGCTTCAGATTTTGAACCAGAGCATTTTTAACTGGAGAATGCTGTTGTTTGGAATTGGTTTTTTGTTAGGACGAGCTATGATTCTAGCTGAGATGTCTCCATTCGCCTTACCTTTTGCGGCTAGTGTCTTCGTTTTGAGAAAAGAAAGGACAGGCATTGCTGTCTTTGCAATATTAGCTGGAGCGATGTCGCACCAACCGATGAACGCTTTGTTCTTTATTAGTGCCTTGCTCGTTTATGCAGGTCTTCAAAAAGGGGCAGACCTATTTATAAAGAATCGTATGCAAAGCCTTCCACTATTGGTTTTCGGTTCTTCCTTAATCACACGAACGGTGTTCTCTCTGTTTGGTGAAGGTGGATTAGAGCGGGTCGATACGATGCTTGCGTTAGTAGAAGGGGGATTAAGCTTAGTCCTTACGTTAATCTTTCTTCAAAGCATTCCGCTATTAACGAATAAAAAGATTCCACAATCGCTAAAAAACGAAGAGATCGTATGCTTGATGATTCTTTTAGCTTCTGTCATGACCGGAACGATTGGCTGGCAGATCAATGACGTTGCGGTAGAACATGTGGTTTCACGTTACTTAGTGTTGCTGTTTGCTTTTGTGGGAGGAGCAGCGATTGGTTCTACTGTTGGTGTCGTGACAGGTCTTATTCTAAGCCTCGCGCAAGTGGCAAGCCTTTCTCAAATGAGCTTGTTAGCATTTTCTGGCCTTCTCGGCGGACTTTTGAAAGAGGGTAAACGATTCGGTGTAAGTCTTGGGCTCATTATCGGAACCGTCATGATCGGTTTGTACGGTGAGGGACGATCTGAGATTACATCCACTTTGATGGAATCAGGTTTTGCTGTTCTGCTCTTCCTTTTAACACCGAAGACCGCGATCAGCAACATTTCAAAATATGTACCAGGCACAAGAGAACATTCGATGCATCAGCAACAATATTTGAAGAAAATTCGCGACGTGACCGCGAGTCGCGTTGAACGATTCTCAAGCCTCTTCCAAGCTCTATCACACTCGTTTCAATCGGTAGGTTCTTCTTTAAATGAGGAAGAGAGCACACGTGAAGTAGATCTTTTCTTAAGCAACATTACAGAAAAAACATGCCAGACTTGTTTTAAGAAAGAACAGTGCTGGGCGCAAAATTTCACAACGACTTACGACCTGATGACGAGGCTGATGGTGGAACAAGAGGATTATAGTGATGTTAAGGATCGTAAATTAAAGCGAGAATGGGAGAAGCATTGTATCAAGCCTGAAAAGATCACCGACTTGATGAAAAAAGAACTAACACAATATCGAGCTTCTCAAAAATTAAAGATTCAAGTGCAAGAAAGCCGCCGTCTAGTAGCAGATCAGCTGATGGGTGTTTCACAGGTTATGGGTGATTTTGCAAAAGAGATCCAACGGGAACAAGAGAATCACCAGATTCAAGAAGAGCAGATTAAAGACTCTCTTGCTCAAGCAGGAATCGATGTAGGTCACGTGGATATTTACAGTCTAGAAACGTCCAATGTGGATATTGAAATGACGATTCCATCTTGCAACGGTTCAGGAATCGCTGAGAAGCTGATCGCACCAATCTTATCCGACATATTAGAAGAGACGATTCTCGTGACGCATGAGGATTGCGCGAACTATCCAACAGGCTACTGTCACTTATCTTTTCATTCAGCGCGAGAATATATGGTTGAAACAGGTATTGCCTCAGCAGCCAAAGGGGGAGCATGGCTTTCAGGGGATAGCCATTCAACGATAGAGATCGGCGCCGGCAAGTTTGCTGTTGCGATTGCTGATGGAATGGGTAATGGAGAAAGAGCCTTCATCGAAAGCAATGAAACGCTGCAGCTTCTGCAGAAGATTCTTCAATCCGGAATTGAAGAGGAAGTGGCCATTAAGTCCGTCAACTCAGTACTCTCTTTACGTACAACAGATGAAATTTTTTCAACCCTAGACCTTGCGATGATTGATCTGCAAGATGCATCTGCTAAGTTTTTAAAAATTGGTTCCACGCCAAGTTTTATTAAACGAGGAGATCAAATCAAAACGGTAGAAGCAAGCAACCTGCCGATGGGCATCATTCGGGACTTTGATGTAGACGTTGTTGATGAACAGTTAAAAGCAGGAGATATCCTCATTATGATGAGTGATGGTATCTACGAGGCTCCGCGACATATCGAAAATATTGATGCGTGGCTTAAGCGTAAGATCAGAGAGATCGATACAGAAGATCCGCAAGAGATAGCAGATCTAATCATGGAAGAAGTGATTCGTTCAGGAAATAACGGAATCGAGGATGATATGACGGTCGCTGTAACAAAGATCGAAAAGAACATTCCTAAGTGGGCAACTGTTCCTCAATATCCGAAAGTCGCGATCAACCGAAAGAAAGCTCAATAGTTTATAAGAATAAGAGGCCGTTCTTTTATGTGAAAAAGAGCGGTCTTTTTTGTATGTAGTCACTCGCTGTTGTAAGTGGACAGTATTTTGGAAGAAGTGGACAGTAAATAGTGAAAACTGGACAGTATTTATGTAAAAGTGGACAGTATTCCCGCTCCGGCCACATTTATTGATTATGTTTCGCGGCCTTTCTTGCGTATAAACAACCGCTTTCTTGACGAAGATGGTAATAGTTAAAATTCGTACTTGAGAGGGGTTAGCGTTATGCGGAACAAAGGAACGCTGCGTCAGATTTTGCTGATTACAGATGGGTGCTCGAACCAGGGTGAAGATCCGATCGCGATGGCGGCACTTGCTAACGAACAAGGGATAGCTGTAAATGTGATTGGCGTATTGAATGAGAATGCACCTGAGTATCATAGACAAGGTCTAAAAGAAGTAGAAGAGATCGCGATGGCCGGTGGTGGCATCAGTCAGGTTGTTTATACGAAGCAACTTGCACAAACGGTTAAGATGGTCACTCAAAAAGCAATGGCCCAAACGATAAAAGGTGTCGTTAATGCCGAGCTGCAACAGATTCTCGGAAGTCAGTCTTCAATGGAAGACCTTCCGCCCGACAAACGGGGAGAAGTCATTGAAGTTGTCGATGAGATGGGAGAGACTATGAACCTTGAAATTCTAGTCTTGATTGATGCTTCAGGATCAATGGAAGATAAGATGCTAACGGTTCAAGAGTCCCTTCTTGATCTATCTATCTCGTTGAATTCGAGAATTGGTGATAATGAATTTGCACTCTATGTTTTTCCGGGCAAAAGAACAGAGGCAGAAGAACTTTTAAGCTGGTCGTCTAAACTAGAATCGATCGGTAAAACATTTTCAAAGATTTCACTTGGCGGGATCACACCGACAGGTCCTGCAATAAAAGAGGCTATAGCGGCTTTTGGTCGTAAACGATCGTCAAAAAGGAGATTTTTGTCCGATGATGCCCCAGGATATTCGAACGAGTCCGGTCTGTAACTTAGTTGCTGGTGAAGAAATACGCGGCAAGTGGAATCATTCCAGATATCGGGTTAGGCGCCGTTTAGGATATGGAGCAACAGGGGCCGTATATCTAGCTGATTCGGACCGAGGAGTGGTCGCACTTAAGATCGGACACGATCAGATGTCGATCACATCTGAAGTCAATGTGCTGAAGCGTTTTTCTAAGGTCCAGGGGAAAGTCCTTGGGCCTTCTTTAATCGACGTGGATGACTGGGTGACGCAAACTGCCACATATCCTTTTTATGCGATGGAATATTTAAAAGGAGAGACGCTCTTTGACTTTATGAAGACGAAATCTCCTGAATGGGCTGGAATCCTTCTTGTACAGTTGCTTACCGATCTGCATACGCTTCATCAAGCGGGATGGGCATTCGGTGATTTAAAGCCAGATAATCTTCTTGTGACGGGACCTCCATACCGAATTCGTTGGATTGATGTCGGAGGAACGACTGTTATGGACAGATCGATCAAGGAATACACTGAATTCTATGATCGAGGGTATTGGGGAAAGGGAACAAGAAAAGCCGAGCCATCGTATGATCTATTCTCAGCAGGGATGGTGATGGTGAATTTAGCTTATCCTTCCCGATTCACGAAAAATGGAGATGCCGATAAACAGTTTCATGCCAAAATAGCAGGTAGTCCGATGCTAAAGCCATATGCACCTATCTTACAAAAAGCATGGAACGGCAAATACCGATATGCTGAAGAGATGAGAAATGAGCTTGTTCTTTTGTTGAACGCAGACGATAAAGCAAGATCTCCTCAAACGCAGAGAAATTCGACGCAAAAACCTGCATCAAGACAAGCGCAAAAGAAAAAGAAAAGCAGCTTTATCGTAGAAACATTTTTAGTGTTCACGTTTGTTTTTGTTGTGTACTTTTTTTACATGCTGGGTCAAACGATGTAAATAGTGTTCGTTCCTGCAATTCTTTGTTATGATTTTAAAAGGCATTTTCGTAGAACTTCGTTGCTCTTGGAAGTGGTTACTTTTCGTTACAGGTTGCTCGCTTTCCGGGGGGCGTGCGTTGAGCCTCTTAGCGCTATGCGCTGTTAAGAGTCTCACCTGTCCCGCTTCAAGGAAGTATTCTTGCTCCTGCGTCTACAAGTTATGCTATCGAAGTGAGATTCCTCGTCGCATGCCTTGCGAGAAGTTTCTCATGTGGTAGGCACGCACTCTGCACTTCAATCAACTTGTCATTGAAGAAATTAAATGAACAATCTAACAGAGAAGAACTTATTTACATTCAGCCTATTCTTTTAGGTTAACAAGTCCAACGAAAACAAGCCTTATTAAAAAACGGAAAATGAAGGAGCGGTTTACGTTGCAGGAAGTGGAGAATTTTATTAAAAGACATCAGCTTCTTTCAACCGCCCAAACTGTTGTGATCGGTGTTTCCGGAGGACCAGATTCTTTGGCATTGCTTCATTTTTTATGGAGAAGGTCTTCGTATTACAAAATCAAGATCGTTGCAGCTTCGTTCGACCATCGCTTAAGAGGTGAAGAGTCGGCATTAGAACTTGCGTTTGTAAAAAGCTTTTGTGACGAACGAAATATTATCTTTGAAGGTGACAGTGCGGATGTTACAAGCTTTCAAAAAGAACATAACTTGTCGTTACAATCCGCTGCTAGGATCTGTCGGTACAATTTTTTTGAAAACGTGATGAAAAAATACGCTGCAGAGGCACTCGCATTGGCGCATCATGGAGACGATCAAGTGGAAACGATGCTCATGAGAATGACGAGGGGAAGCGAAGGATTTAGTTCCGCAGGTATTCCTGTAAAACGGCCATTTGCTACCGGCAAAATAATTCGTCCTTTTTTAGGAATAACAAAAGACCAAATCGAGCATTATTGTAAAGTAGAAAACCTGTTTCCTGTTTATGATACGAGCAATGAAAGTGATAAATATGTACGAAATCGCTTCAGAAAAAAAATTCTACCATTTTTAAAACAGGAAAACCCTAACGTACATGAAAGATTTCAATATTTAAGTGAAACTATTTCGGAAGATGAAACGTATATATTGAAATTGGCTGAAATAGAGTTAGAAAAGGTTTTAATCAGGCAAACAGAGGGGAAAATAGAGTTATCTGTATTCGCTTTTAACAAGATGCCTATTCCTTTACAAAAAAGAGGGATTACACTAATATTGAACTATCTGTATAAAATTAATCCTTCATCTCTTTCCTCTGTACATAAGGAAAACTTTCTTAGTTTGCTCGGAAGTGAGCATCCATCCGGAATGTTGCATTTTCCGTCAGGTTTAGTAGTCAGACGAACTTATGACAGTTGTTTGTTAAGTTTTGAGCATATCGTCAAAAATGAAGAAGAGTCCTATGACTTTTCACTAGAGCTGCCAGGTTATGTAGAATTGCCGATTGGACGTATAACTGCTGAAATAACAGAATGTGAACCCGCTTTAAAAAGAGGAAAAGATGTTTTTGTGTTTTCAATGAAAGAGGTTGATCTCCCGTTACGAGTTCGCACCCGAAAACCAGGTGACCGGATGGCGATTGCCGGTGTCGGTTCTCGGAAATTAAAAGATATATTTATTGATGCTAAAGTGCCGCAGGAAGAGAGAAACGTTTGGCCGGTTGTTGTTGATGCAAACGGTAAGATCATTTGGCTTCCAGGTCTAAAGCACATTAGACGTCAACAAATAAATTCATCAGAACTTTGGGTTATCCTACACTTTCATAAATTATCGCCATGACGTCTAGGAGGCTTGTTGAACATGCATGATGAAATTTTAGAAACACTTATTTCCGAAGAAGCTATTCAAAACAAGATTAAAGAACTTGGAAAAGAGCTTTCTGTGGAATATAAGGAACGCTTTCCATTGGTGGTCGGGGTTTTAAAAGGTGCTCTACCTTTTATGGCAGACTTGATCAAACGTATGGATATCCATCTTGAGATTGATTTAATGGCAGTGTCCAGCTATGGTGCATCTACCGTTTCTTCTGGTCAAGTTAAAATTGTTAAAGATTTAGATACTTCCTTAGAAGGTCGAGACGTTATCATTGTAGAAGATATTATTGACAGTGGTTTAACGCTCAGTTATCTCGTTCAATTGTTTAAGGCACGTAAAGCAAAATCGGTTAAGATCGTAACTTTGCTGGATAAGCCTACAGGACGTAAGGTTGATATCGCCCCAGATCTTGCTGGCTTCATCGTTCCTGATGCTTTTGTTGTTGGTTATGGATTGGACTACATCGAGAGATACCGTAACTTGCCTTACATCGGCGTTTTAAAGCCAGAGATCTACGAAAAGAAAGAATAAAAAACCGCATAAGATTTGATTGTTCGCCTAAGGAGGTAAGGAATGAATCGCATCTTCCGTAATACTATATTTTATTTATTAATCTTTTTAGTTGTGGTTGGAGTTGTCAGCTTTTTTAACGGCAACAACAACGAAGTTAAAGAAATTCGTTATGACCAGCTGACTAAGTACATCGAATCAGGCAAAGTGGAAAGCATCGTTTACCAGCCTGAGGGTGGCGTATACGTTGTCCGCGGTCAGCTTGAAGGAGCTAAAGAAGGAGAAGTATTCCAAACGAATGCTCCCCTAACTGGCAACACATTGGCTGAGATTGAAAAGCTTGCTGATTCATCAAACGTTGAATTTAAACAGCAAGAACAGACGAGTGGCTGGGTGACATTTTTCACCTCAATAATTCCGTTTGTCATTATCTTTATCTTATTCTTCTTCTTGCTTAACCAAGCGCAAGGCGGCGGAAGCCGAGTAATGAACTTTGGTAAGAGTAAAGCTAAACTTTACAACGAAGAAAAGAAAAAGGTTACGTTTAAAGACGTAGCTGGTGCAGATGAAGAGAAACAAGAGCTTGTTGAAGTTGTTGAATTCTTAAAAGATCCACGTAAGTTTTCTGCTTTAGGTGCTCGTATTCCAAAAGGTGTCCTTTTAGTAGGACCTCCGGGTACTGGTAAAACACTTCTTGCGCGTGCAGTAGCAGGAGAAGCTGGCGTTCCGTTCTTCTCGATCTCAGGTTCTGATTTCGTTGAGATGTTCGTCGGTGTCGGTGCATCACGTGTTCGTGACTTGTTTGAAAATGCTAAGAAAAACGCACCATGTATCATTTTCATCGATGAGATTGATGCGGTAGGTCGTCAGCGTGGAGCTGGTCTTGGCGGAGGTCATGACGAGCGTGAGCAAACACTTAACCAATTGCTAGTTGAAATGGATGGTTTCGGTGCTAATGAAGGAATTATCATTATTGCAGCTACCAACCGTGCTGATATTCTAGATCCAGCCCTTCTTCGTCCGGGACGTTTTGACCGTCAAATTCCGGTTAACCGCCCAGATGTAAAAGGACGTGAAGAAGTACTTCAAGTCCATGCGCGCAACAAGCCGCTTGCAGAAGACGTTAACTTGAAAACGATCGCGATGCGTACTCCAGGTTTCTCTGGTGCGGATCTTGAAAACTTATTGAATGAAGCAGCTCTAGTGGCGGCACGTTCTGATAAGAAAAAGATCGATATGGATGACGTTGATGAAGCGATCGACCGTGTTATTGCAGGACCTGCGAAAAAGAGCCGTGTGATTTCTGAAAAAGAAAAGAACATTGTTGCTTACCATGAAGCGGGTCACACTGTTATCGGTTTAGTTCTTGAAGGAGCTGACACTGTTCATAAAGTTACCGTTGTCCCTCGTGGTCAAGCAGGTGGTTACACAGTGATGCTTCCGAAAGAAGATCGTTACTTTATGACAAAACCTGAATTGGAAGATAAGATTGTTGGACTTCTTGGAGGCCGTGTGGCTGAAGAGATTACGTTCAAAGAAGTAAGTACGGGAGCTCATAATGACTTCCAGCGTGCGACTGGAATTGCTCGCCGCATGGTAACAGAGTTCGGTATGAGTGAACGTCTAGGACCGATGCAATTCGGTTCATCACAAGGCGGTCAAGTCTTCTTAGGCAGAGACTTCAATAACGAGCAAAACTATAGTGATGCAATCGCACATGAGATCGACTTAGAAGTTCAACGCATCATTAAAGAATCTTACGAGCGTTGCCGTCAGATCCTTACTGAGCACAATTCTAAGTTAGAAATCATTGCTCAAACGTTGCTAACTGTAGAAACGCTTGATGAAGAACAAATCAAAGAACTCGTTAAAACAGGTAAACTACCTGACAGAAAAACGATTTCTAACCCATCTGATGATGTTAAAGTAACACTTAACAAAAAAGATGAAGAGCCAAAACAAGATTAATTTCTAAAAGGACGCCTCAGTGATGAGGTGTCCTTTTTTTGTATTACTTGTTGCCTTTGAAAGTAGTTGATCTCCGCTCCAGGTTGCACGCTTTCCATGGGGCGACCGGTGAGCCCCTTGCCGCTTTGCGCCCTTAAGGGTCTCACCTGACCGCTCGTCCCATAGGAGTCGGCAACCTTACGCTACAATCAACTTGTCAAATGAAGAAGAATATAAATGCAATAGAAAAAAGCCTTATAAAGGTTAGCTATTATATCTAATTTATTCTTTCTGATCTCTCACAGATGATAATGGGAAAGCGTTTGTTCCTACATGGAATCATTTTGCGAGGTGCGTTACCAGGAGCCTCATTGAATGACAGTATAACTCCAATAATTAATGAAAATGCCTTCTTTGAAATAGACGCTTCTATTATTATTTTATTTGGTTTTTTGTTTTTTTTTTTCACTGACAGGTTGATTGGAGTGTAGGGTGCGAGACTCCTGCGGGACAGGTGGGCGGGTGAGACACTTATACGTGAAACGTACGAATGTGGCTCACCGTCTGCCCCGCGGAAAGCGAGTACCTGTAACGGAAATCAACCACTTTCATTGCCTCCTTGACCAAGCGAAATATTCCCAATAAGCCGCGTTGCTTTACTCCTATACGTTTTATGTTATAACTATTATAGAAACTTAAGATAAGAAGCGGGGACAAATTCCATGATTTTTGTGTTTGATGTCGGAAATACGAATATTGTTTTAGGACTCTACGAGAATGATGAATTAAAGCATCATTGGAGAATTCATACATCACGTGAAAAAACAGAGGATGAGTATGGCATGCTTATACTCGATTTGTTTCGTCACGTTAATATCCATAAAGAGCAGATCGAAGGTATCATCATATCTTCAGTTGTACCACCAATCATGTTTGCCTTAGAGCGCATGTGTGTAAAATATTTTAATCAACGCCCATTAGTAGTGGGACCTGGTATTAAAACGGGTCTTAATATTAAGTATGAAAACCCAAGAGAAGTGGGAGCAGACCGAATTGTTAACGCGGTTGCTGCTATTCATGAATATGATGCACCACTGATCATCGTTGATTTCGGCACAGCTACTACGTATTGTTACATCAATGAGAACAAACAGTATATGGGTGGAGCGATCGCGCCTGGAATTAATATCTCTACAGAAGCTCTTTATACGAAAGCCGCGAAGTTGCCGCGTATTGAGATCGCTAAGCCTGAGGGTGTGATCGGGAAGAACACGGTCAACGCCATGCAAGCGGGTATTCTCTATGGATATGTAGGTCAAGTAGAGGGTATTGTAAAAAGAATGAAAGAACAGTCTGATGTTGAACCAAAAGTGATTGCGACAGGCGGCCTTGCGAATTTAATTGCAGCGGAAAGCAACGTGATTGATCATGTTGATCCATTTTTAACATTAAAAGGTCTTTTGCTGATATACGATAAAAATAAGAATGGTTAAAGGGTGAGTTTCAATGAATGATTATTTAATAAAGGCCCTTGCTTATGACGGGCAGATCCGTGCTTATGCGATCTCTTCTACTGAGATGGTAAGTGAAGGACAGAGAAGACATGATACATGGCCGACTGCTTCAGCGGCTTTAGGAAGAGCGATGACTGCATCAACCATGATGGGTATGATGTTAAAAGGTGAAAACAACAGCATAACGGTGAAGATTGAAGGCGGCGGCCCAATCGGAGTAATCATCGTAGACAGCAATACAAAAGGTGAGACGCGAGGATATGTAACGAATCCGCACACTCACTTTGAACTGAACAGCAAAGGCAAGCTGGATGTAGCAAGAGCGGTCGGAAAAGAGGGTTACTTATCTGTCCTAAAAGATATCGGAATGCGCGAAAAGTTCACAGGACAAGTGCCGATGGTTTCAGGTGAACTAGGAGAGGACTTCACGTATTACTTTGCATCGTCTGAACAAGTACCTTCTGCAGTAGGTGTTGGTGTTCTAGTGAATCCGGATAATTCGATCAAAGCATCAGGCGGTTTTATCGTACAAGTGATGCCGAACGCTTCGGAAGCAATCGTTGACTTGCTAGAAGAAAGAATCAACGCGATTCCTCCGATTTCTCGATTGATTGAAAAAGGAATGACACCGGAAGAGATCTTATTTGAACTTCTAGGAGAAGACCAAGTCCAAATCCTTGAGAAATCTCCAGTACGTTTTCAGTGTACATGCTCACACGAGCGCTTTGGCCAGGCGATTGTAAGCCTTGGTGAACAAGAGATCTCAGATATTATAGAAGAAGATGGCCAAGCAGAAACGAACTGTCAATTTTGCAACGCCACATATATCTTTACAAAAGAAGAACTTCAAACTTTGCTGGATCAAGCAAAAGCGTAAACCCGGACCTTTCTCCGGGTTTTGTTTTATACATGAAATAAAAATATTTGCGTACCATTGTAATAGATGATTCCTGTATGCAATAAAATTGACAGAGTATTTCCAGGGTTGCTACAATTAATCCAATAAAAATACTCGGTTTTAGGAGTGATGGCAAATGGCAAGAGTGGCACAATCGATAACAGATCTGATCGGTCAAACACCAGTAGTAAAGTTAAATCGCATCACAACAGAGGATATGGCAGATGTTTACCTGAAGTTAGAGTTCATGAACCCAGGAAGCAGTGTAAAAGACCGTATTGCTTTAGCGATGATTGAAGATGCAGAGAAAAGCGGAAAATTAAAAGCAGAAGATACGATCGTTGAACCGACAAGTGGTAACACAGGTATTGGCTTAGCTATGGTTGCTGCTGCAAAAGGATATAAAACGGTTCTTGTCATGCCTGAAACGATGAGTTTAGAAAGAAGAAATCTGTTGAGAGCTTATGGCGCAGACCTTGTACTAACACCTGGACCTGAGGGAATGGGCGGAGCGATAAGAAAAGCAGAAGAATTAGCGAAAGAAAAAGGCTACTTTATGCCACAACAGTTTAAGAATGAAGCGAACCCTGCCATTCATAAAAACACGACGGGTCAAGAAATCGTCTCACAATTTCCGGATGGACTGGATGCGTTTGTTTCTGGAATAGGAACGGGTGGAACAATCACAGGTGCAGGTCATGTACTAAAAGAGAAATATCCGGACATCAAGATCTATGCGGTTGAGCCGACTGATTCTCCTGTGTTATCTGGTGGTAAACCAGGACCACACAAGATTCAAGGAATCGGTGCGGGTTTTGTGCCAGATATTTTAAAAACAGACATCTACGATGAAGTGTTGACTATCTCAAACGACGAAGCTTTTGAATGGGCAAGAAAAGCAGCGCGTGAAGAAGGCCTTTTAGGTGGTATCTCTTCAGGTGCAGCCATATCAGCAGCATTAAAAGTCGCGGAAAAGTTAGGTAAAGGTAAGAAGGTTTTAGCGATTATCCCAAGTAACGGTGAAAGATATTTAAGTACACCACTGTATCAATTTGAAGACTAATCATTTCGAGAGAGCTCCCTATTCAGGGGGCTTTTTTGATGAGTTGTTTTCTACTAGATTATTTATTTTGTTTTTCTCTTCATTGCAAGTTGATTGGAGTGAAAGGTGCGAGACTCCTGCGGGACAGGTGGGCAGGTGAGACACTTAAGAGTAAAACGAACGAATGTGGCTCACCGCCTGCCCCGCGGAAAGCGAGCAACCTGTAACGGAAATCGACCTCTTTCAAAGCAACCAGGCTTAACCAAGACAGCCTTTCTTTTTTAATGGTGATAAAACCCATGTAAATGCAGGAAATTAGGAGAAAGATGTGCCAAAGTGAAACACCTCATGTACAATGTAAGCAGAAGATTTTTGGGAGAGTGACCGTATGGGGATGAACAAAAAATGGCATGTCATGCATTCATGTATACCTCTATCTAAAGAAGAGTGGTTTTACAAATATAAATCATTAGCGGCAACAGAACCTCGCCACGTTTTGCTGGAGAGTGGAAGAACAGGAAAGTATAGCATCATCGGACTTTCTCCGTTTGCCGAAGTCACTGGAAAACAAAATACTTTATCCATAAAAACAGATGAAGGTTCGACTGTTTTAAAAGGACCTATATATGAGCAGTTTCAAAATTGGTTCAAAGATTTTGAAGTGGAGCGAGTTGAAGGATTGCCAGACTTTACGGGTGGAGCGATCGGCTATTTAAGTTATGATTTAACGCGCGAGTTTGAAAAGTTACCTGTTACTTCAGAAGATGATCTAGGTCTTCCGGATCTATACTTCTTACTGTTTAGAGATGTGTTTGTATACGAACATGAAACGAGTATGTTATGGATTGTAACGTTGACCGAAAATAAGGATGACTCTTATAGCGTAGACAAGCTGCGTGCTTATGAAGAAATGTGGGAAGCACCGTTATCTGATGCTACAGAAGTGGATCAAGAGAATCAGAACTACCACAATGAAGATTTTAAACACGTTTCAATGACAGAGGATGTTTTTGTAGACGCGGTTAAAAAGATTCAAAAATACATTTCTGATGGCGACGTGTTTCAAGTGAATCTTTCTGTTCGTCAGTCAAAGGCTTTACGAACAACGCCTTTAAACATTTATGAAGAACTAAGAAGGATCAATCCATCTCCATATATGAGTTACTTAGAAACACCAGACTTTCAGCTTGTTAGTGCTTCACCCGAACTTTTAGTTAAGAAAAAAGGTGATCACATCAGTACGCGTCCGATTGCAGGTACACGACCACGTGGTAGAACAGAGGAAGAAGATATCGAGCTTGCAAACACGCTGATCCAAAATGAAAAAGAACGAGCAGAACATGTGATGCTCGTCGATCTTGAACGAAACGATCTTGGTAAAGTTTCGGTTTATGGCAGTGTGAATGTTGATGAGTTCATGGTAATCGAAAGGTATTCCCACGTGATGCATATTGTTTCGAATGTGGTTGGAACATTAAGGTCAGAATTTGATGCGTTCGATTGCATCAAAGCGACATTCCCAGGTGGTACGATTACGGGCGCTCCAAAAGTGAGAACGATGGAGATCATTGAAGAGTTAGAACCTGTCCGAAGAGGAGTATACACAGGAAGTATCGGTTGGATTGGTTTTAATGGAGATACGGAAATGAATATCGCAATTCGGACGATGGTATGTCAAAATGAAACTGCACACGTTCAAGCGGGTGCGGGTATCGTTATTGACTCCATACCTGAAAGTGAGTACAGAGAAAGTCTAAAAAAAGCAGAGGCGCTGTGGCGTGCCAAAGAGCAGAGCGAGCTCGGGTCAATTTTGGTATAAGACAGCACATGAGAGGAGATGAGACGAGATGATTTTAATGATTGATAACTACGATTCTTTTACGTACAACCTCGTTCAGTATTTAGGTGAGATGGGTGAGGAGCTAGTCGTAAAACGAAACGATGAGATAACGATACAAGAGATTGAGCAATTGAATCCAGATTTCTTAATGATTTCTCCGGGGCCATGTTCTCCGAATGAAGCGGGTATTTCGCTAGAAGCGATCTCGCATTTTGCAGGAAGGATACCGATTTTCGGAGTTTGCTTAGGTCATCAGTCGATCGCGCAAGTGTTCGGCGGAGACGTGGTGCGTGCAGAGCGATTGATGCATGGCAAGGTGTCTCCTGTTCTTCATGACGGGAAGACGGTTTATAACGGACTCGCACAAGAGTTTCCGGCAACACGCTACCATTCATTAATCGTAAAAAGAGAAACATTACCTGATTGCTTTGAGATTTCTTCGTGGACAAGTGAAGGGGAAATCATGGGAATTCGCCATAAAGAGCTTCCAATCGAAGGCGTTCAATATCATCCGGAATCCATACTAACGGAAGACGGAAAGAAATTGCTTAGAAATTTTATTGATTTTTATAAAGGTAAGAATGTTACATGTACATCTATTTAAACGGAAAAGTGATTTCCAAAAATGATGCTATGATCTCACCGTATGATCATGGCTTCATGTATGGTTTAGGGGCGTTTGAAACATTCAGAACCTATAATGGTTTTCCTTTTTTAATCGAAGAACACTTGAAACGGCTGCATGAAGCGTTAAATGAGTTGAATATCAATCTTAAGTTGGATTCGGATGCTGTTATCCAGATGGTGAGTACACTTCTAAATAAAAATAAGATGAACGACGCTTATTTCAGACTGAACGTATCAGCGGGCGTTGGAGATATTGGATTACAGACTGATCCATATGTAGAACCTGTCGTTATTTTATATACAAAGCCACTTGTGGAAACAAGTTTTATTTCTGAAAAAGAGTTGGTTCTTCTAAAAACGAAACGCAATACTCCAGAAGGTGAGAAGCGGCTGAAATCTCACCACTATTTAAACAGCATCTTAGGAAAAAGAGAGCTTTCTAACATGAATCAAGAAGGCATTTTCCTGACTCGAGAAGACTATATCAGTGAAGGGACAGTATCTAACCTTTTTTGGTACAAAGATAACATGCTCTTTACCCCACACACGTCCACTGGGATTTTAGAGGGGATTACAAGAAAATGGGTCATGCATGCATCAAAACGGTTGAACATTCCTCTTGAAACTGGGAATTATACTATAGAGACTTTAACTGAAGCGGATGAAGTTTTCCTGACGAACTCGATACAAGAGCTCGTTCCGGTCAGTCATTTTCAAGATACAACGTTCTCTGGAGCTGAAGGTGAAGTGTATCAGAAGTTTAGAGAGCTCTACATGAGACATACGAAGAAACAATGCAAAAGTATAGATATTTTTTGAAAGGATAGATCTCCATGCACGATATGATGCTAAGGCAGCAAAAGCTGAACTGCGGTGAGTACGTACTTGATTTTTCAAAAAGAACATATGTAATGGGCATTCTTAATGTGACTCCGGATTCGTTTTCAGATGGCGGGCAACACAACCGAATCGAACAGGCGATTTTTCATGCGAAGCAGATGGTGAAAGACGGCGCAGATATCATTGATATTGGTGGAGAATCGACTAGGCCGGGTGCAGATAAAGTACCGCTCGAACAAGAGTTGGAACGTGTGATTCCTGTAATAGAAGCATTAAGAAAAGAAGTAGACGTTCCTTTATCCATTGATACGTATAAAGCAGAGACTGCCTATCAAGCGGTTAAAGCCGGCGCTCATATCATCAACGATGTTTGGGGAGCCAAATTTGATCCAGATATGCCGAGGGTAATGGCCGAGACGAATGTGCCAGTCATCCTCATGCATAATCGGTTTGATACGAACTACCAAGAGTTCATGCCAGATGTAATCGCAGATTTAGAGCATAGTATCGCGATTACGGTTAAGGCAGGCGTTAATCCTGACAATATCATCCTAGATCCAGGTGTTGGTTTTGTTAAAACGTTTGAACAAAACCTTGAAACCATCCGAAGATTGAATGAAATAGTTCAGATGGGCTATCCTGTTTTACTAGGAACTTCACGTAAATCAATGATCGGCAAGGCGCTGGATCTGCCAGTTGAAGAGCGCGTAGAGGGAACAGGTGCGACAGTTTGTCTTGGAATTGAACGTGGTTGTTCGATCGTTCGTGTTCATGATGTAAAAGAAATGAGCAGAATGGCAAAGATGATGGACATCATGCTCAAAAAAGGAGCGGTGTCTCATGGATAAAATCTATGTGAACGGTATGAAGTTTTATGGCTATCACGGTGTGTTTAAAGAGGAGCAAAAGCTTGGACAGCGTTTTAATGTGGACGTAGTATTATCTATGGACCTATCCCAAGCGGGACTTTCCGATGAACTAGAAAATACAGTCAACTATGGAGAAGTGTACGGTACCGTTAAAGAAATCGTAGAAGGTGAGCCGGTCAAGCTTTTAGAAACATTGGCTGAAGCGATCTCTGCTTCCATACTTGGAAAGTTTACTTTGGTTGATGAAGTGATGATAAAAGTAATAAAACCAGATCCTCCAATCCCCGGGCACTATGAATCGGTAGCAGTTGAGATCACAAGGGGAAGGGTTTAAATGATAGACAACCATATTGCTTATCTATCTGTCGGTTCCAATATGGGAGATAGAGAAGGATTACTCAATCAAGCCATTTCTTTATTAGAGAAGTTTGACGACATCCAGATTGAATCTGTTTCTTCGATCTATGAGACAGATCCTGTAGGCGTGACTGATCAGCCATTATTCTTAAATTTAGCATTAAAACTCAAAACCTCTCTTTCTCCACAAGCACTTTTGAGTAAACTGCACGACGTTGAGATGAAATTAGACCGAAAAAGGGTTCAAAAATGGGGACCGCGAACAATAGACCTTGACATTTTATTGTATAATAGTGTAAGTATACAGACGGAAGAGTTAACCATTCCGCACCCACGTATGCTTGAAAGGGCGTTTGTTCTCATACCTCTATGTGAAATTGCTCCAGATGATATTTACCCGGAGAACTCAATTTCGTTACATCATGTCCTTTGCGAACAAAGAGATAAAGAAGGTGTACGCATATGGAAGAAGACCGACTGGGAAGACGCATCCGTGCGTTCAGAAAGTTAAAAGGTTATACCCAAGAACAGCTTGCTAAAGACATCGGAATCTCAGTTTCGGTTCTTGGTGAGGTGGAAAGGGGAAGCCGAAAGCCTAAAGGAGATCTGCTTCACAAAATTGCAGATCAATTCAGCATTAACGTAGAAGAATTACAATAAGTAAATCAATATATATAGGCAGTAAAAGGAACGAGGTGATATTTAACTTGAAGATCGGTGATATTACTTTGAAGAATCCGGTAGTTCTTGCGCCAATGGCTGGTGTTTGCAACCCTGCTTTCCGATTGATCGCAAAAGAGTTCGGAGCCGGACTCGTTTGCGCAGAAATGGTAAGCGACAAAGGGATTCTGCATGAGAACGAAAGATCTTTAAAGATGCTATATGTAGATGAACGAGAAAAACCACTTAGCCTGCAGATATTTGGAGGAGAACGCGAATCTTTAGTAGCTGCAGCTAAGTACGTAGATAAAAATACGAACGCAGACATTATTGATATCAATATGGGCTGCCCGGTTCCTAAGATCACAAAATGTGACGCGGGAGCAAAGTGGCTGTTAGACCCAGATAAAATTTATGAGATGGTTGCGGCTACGGTCGATGCTGTTCAGAAGCCGGTAACTGTTAAAATGCGTATCGGTTGGGATGAAGATCACATTTATGCTGTTAAGAACGCTCAAGCAGTCGAACGTGCCGGAGGAGCCGCTGTTGCTGTACACGGCCGCACGCGTGTTCAGATGTATGAAGGAGTAGCGGATTGGGACATCATCGGTGAAGTGAAGAAGAACGTATCTATACCGGTTATCGGTAATGGTGATATCTCTTCTCCTCAAGAAGCGAAAGACCGCATGGATCAATATGGTGTAGACGGAGTAATGATCGGAAGAGCTGCACTCGGTAACCCATGGATGCTTTATCGCACTGTTCAATATCTAGAGAATGGGATCATCGCACCTGAACCTACTGCGCGTGAAAAGATGAACATCTGCATGCTTCATATGGATCGTTTAATTGATCTAAAAGGTGAAGCTGTTGCTGCAAGAGAGATGAGAAAGCATGCGGCATGGTATCTTAAAGGTTTGCCTCAAACTGGTTCCGTTCGAAACGAGATCAACCAGATGACTACACGTGAAGAAATGAGTAAACTATTGTTTAGTTATGTGGATCAAATAGAAGAAGTACAAAAAATCAGCTAACATTAGCAACATACAGCCAGATCATCAGATGACTGGCTGTTGTTTGCTTAAAGGCGACAGATTCAGCATCTGGTGTTTTTCTTTATAATAGTGGAGGAGGAATAGCTTATGGCTATACTTAAACTCACCCAAGAAGGCACTAGGAATCTAGAAAAAGAACTACAATACCTATTAAAACGTAAAAAAGAATGCCGAAACACGTCAGAGAAAGAGTTTATTCTCACGAGGATGTCTGAGATAAAAGATATTTTAGCTCGATCTATTACATGGCCGATGGTAAGGGAAGCGGGTTATCATGTAGAACCCGGCTCTACCATTACTATAGAAGATACAGTTTATAAAGAACGGTACACATATACGATCGTACATCCTTTTGAAGCTGATCCTCGTGAAAATACGATCTCTGTACAGTCTCTCATTGCAAAAGCTGCGATTGGAAAAACTGTACACGCGACATTTACTGTTACTGTTCCTTTCGGCGAAGATTTATCTTATACCATACTTGATATTCAAAACTGCTAAAAGCTAGGAGTGTTCCCATGAGCCAAGAAGTAGAATTAAATGACTTGCTTCGTGTTAGAAGAGAAAAATTAGCTGCATTAACTGAAAAAGGAGTAGATCCTTTCGGTACAAAGTTCGACCGTACACATACTGCAGCGGATCTTGTGTCTGAATACGGAGAAAAAGAAAAAGAAGAGCTTGATAATGAAGAGATTTCAGTAACTCTTGCGGGTCGTATCATGACAAAACGCGGAAAAGGGAAAGCGGGATTTGCTCACATTCAAGACTTGTCTGGAAAGATTCAGATCTATGTAAGATTAGATGCTGTTGGTGATGAGCAATACGAACTATTCAATACGATCGATATCGGTGACTGGGTAGGGGTAACAGGACTTGTCTTTAAAACGAAAGTAGGAGAACTTTCTATTAAAGCGAAGGACTTTCAGTTACTAACAAAATCCCTGCGTCCACTTCCTGATAAGTTTCATGGACTAAAAGATGTTGAACAGCGCTACCGTCAACGTTATGTTGATCTGATCATGAACCCAGAAGTAAAGGATACGTTTATTTCTCGTTCAAAGATTATCCGTTCTATGCGCCGTTATCTAGATGACAACGGTTATTTAGAAGTAGAAACACCAACCATGCATTCAATCCCTGGAGGAGCTTCTGCTCGTCCGTTCATCACGCATCATAATGCACTTGATATGGAGCTTTACATGCGAATCGCAATCGAGCTTCACCTTAAGCGCCTTATCGTTGGTGGACTTGAGAAGGTATACGAGATCGGTCGTGTATTCCGTAATGAAGGAGTATCAACTCGTCATAATCCGGAATTTACGATGATCGAGCTGTATGAAGCTTATGCAGATTACCATGATATTATGGAATTAACGGAGAATTTAGTGGCACACATCGCACAAGATGTATTAGGAACAACAACTGTAACTTATGGAGACTATGAAGTAGATCTTAAGCCGCGTTGGAACAGAGTACACATGGTCGATGCGATTAAAGATGCAGCTGGCGTAGACTTCTGGCCAGAGATGACAGATGAAGAGGCACGTGCTCTAGCTAAAGAACATAATGTACCTGTAAAAGACAACATGTCTTATGGTCATGTAGTAAATGAATTCTTTGAGCACTTTGTTGAAGAAAAATTAATTCAGCCTACATTTATTTTCGGTCACCCAGTGGCGATCTCACCTTTAGCGAAGAAGAATCCTGAAGATCCTCGCTTTACGGATCGTTTTGAACTATTTATCGTTGGCCGTGAGCATGCGAATGCATTCTCTGAGCTAAATGACCCTATCGATCAGCGTGAGCGTTTTGAAGAACAATTAAAAGAACGCGCTGAAGGTAATGACGAAGCGCATATGATGGATGAAGACTTTGTAGAGGCGCTTGAATATGGCATGCCTCCAACAGGTGGACTAGGAATCGGAATCGATCGTCTAGTAATGCTATTAACTAACTCGCCATCTATTCGTGACGTTTTATTATTCCCGCAAATGCGTCATTCTGAAAAATAATTAGGATCAAAAAGCCAGCCTTTGTGCTGGCTTTTTGTTTTAAGAGGAAGTAAGTATAGGATTTATCAAAAGGAGTATCATAATTAAGGTGATATTTCCGAATTACGATTTCACTATATCTTGTACAAAACTGACCTACGACCGCTGTATCTTGTATAAGTTATAAATCCTTGAAAAAAGGCAATATAAAAGTTATCTTTTTTTCGCAAAAACTATTGTACAAGAGCGAAAATGATGGTATATTATTCTTCGTCGCACGGAATACTAACATGTTGATGAGCTTCATATAAACGATTAAAAGTTTTTGAAAAAAGCTGTTGACAACGAGGGTTGCGACGTGGTAATCTAATAAAGTCGCCAAAACGAGCGGCTAACGAAATTAAAACACACAGTTCTTTGAAA
>NZ_JARMFC010000022.1:0-60906 GCF_036213205.1 Fictibacillus nanhaiensis | reverse complement strand
TTCAAAGAACTGTGTGTTTCGTGTGTCGCTCGTTTTGGCGACTTTTATAAGATACCACCGTTGGCCAGTTGATGTCAACAGCTTTTTTTAGTGATTCTTATTTTGTTTATTCCGTTTGTTTCAGCCGCTGTAAAAGCGACAAGAAGTAATATACCATCTTCTTAATAATTTGGTCAATAGTTTTTTGAAAAAAAGTTAATTTCTTTGTTTTCGCCTTAAATATCTTCTGCAATCAGATGGCTTAGCGAACCTGCAGAATAAACGATAAAGTGTCTGATATCTCTCTTCTAATACAGATTTAACAATGGCATCAATCTTTTTGTCTTCAAGATCATACCTTAGTTCTTCCATTTCCTTTTTTAAAATATATTCAAACTCATACAGCTCTTGATGATTTAACAACATTCCTACTAAAGACAATAGACGACACCCCTCATATTTGTTCTTTTACCATTATGGCCATGAAAAGTTGGAGTTATTATTTTATCGGATTGTCTAAATTTTCGGTATATCTTGTCCCTTTCATCATAGATATCTTGTAAGGAAGATGGACAGGGGGTAGATGGTTTTATGAAATTTTTCTTTGTTATTAACGGCAAGAAAATGAAACAATACATGGTTGTTGTATTTGCAGCGTTCTTTGCTGCCTCCCTTGCATTCGTAGGTCAGCAGCAACTATCTGTGTTTTCATCAAAAGATGGACCCCGTGCGATTTATAAGGGAGAAGAACAAGGAAACAAAATATCTCTCACGTTTGATATCAGCTGGGGGGATAAACGGGTTACACCGATTTTAGACGTCTTAAAGGAAAAGGGAGTTAAAAACTGTACCTTTTTCATATCGGCCGCTTGGGCTGAACGTCATCCTGAAATCGTCGAACGCATTGTAAAGGATGGTCATGAAGTAGCGAGTCTCGGTTATCAATACAAAAGCTATACAGATTGGGAAGATAAACAGATCAAACGGGATATTCTTTTAGCTCAGGAGAAAATTAAAAAAGTATCAGGGAAAATGACTTCTCTTATACGACCGCCAAATGGGAATTTTGATGAGCGTGTCTTGAACATCTCAGAAGACCTCAACCACACTGTCGTTCATTGGAGCATTGACACGAAGGATTGGAAGAACCCTGGAGTGGATCGGATCGTTACAACTGCTACAGATGAGACGAAAGCAGGAGACATCATCTTGCTTCATGCATCCGATTCAGTTAAGCAAACGCATAAAGCACTTCCAACAATTATCGATAAACTCCGAGACGATGGATTTAAATTTGTAAGTGTAAGTGAAATGATTGCGAATACCGAGGCAAACAGTAAAGAAGTTAACTGATGAATGAAAGAAAAGCCCATGCCTTATAAGGCAGTGGGCTTTGTTTGTTTCGTTGATTTAGATTGATGTGACTGCAACAGTCGATGCAGCATTAGTATTTGATACGTATTACAAAGCATGATCGGAACAAAGCCCATCCAAAGCGAAAGGGTGTTGTTTTCTTTTAACACCGGTACCCATTCTAAGATAGTTACGACTGTAATAAAGAAAAGCGTTGGGATAAACGCTACACTCGATGTTTGTTTTACTTTTACATAGGCAATGACCAATCCGTAAGCTAAAATTGCAAGCGGAATTAGAATGTAATTAACGAGGCTGTCGCCTTCGTTGTGAAAAGATGTATATCGTAAATAGAAAAGATCGAAAAGTACGACCGCAATCAAGACAAGTTGTACTCCATTCCAAAGGCGATGGCTTTTAAAAATACCGAGTCCAAAACGGTGAACGGTTAAATAAGCAAAAAAGCCCATCTGACTAAATACACTGAACAACGCGCCGAAACCGATCAATCCAAAAATATATAGAAGTACTTCTAAAGCGCTGCTGCCCTCAGGAAATTTTAATATAAGACCAACTGTGATTGCACTAACAATCCCAATTAACAATGTGGTAAAGAATAAAAAGATCCAGCTTCTAATTTTCACGCGTGTTTTCCCCCTCTAACATGCTCCGTAACGATTGTACCAATGTCTTTTTTAAATTGCCAGTTTTCCTTTAAATAACCAGTATAAATACGTGCTAAAAATCAATCCTATAAGTATCGAGCTCAACTTGAAAGGAGGAGGAATTACATTGAAAAAAATATACATTTTCCTCTTTTGTATCTCTTTTGCTGTTCTTTCGGGCTGTGCTCAAGAAGCCCAAGGCAGTTCACAGGTCGATTACGAAGCAACGAAAAAAATGCTTGTCGATCTATTGAAGACAGATGAAGGAAAAAAAGCCATCAAAGAAGTTCTATCTGATAAAGAAATTCAGCAAGATATACTCATTGATCAAGAAGTCATCAAACAGACGATTGAAAAGCAGCTTCTTTCTGAAAAGGGCCAAAAGTTTTGGCAGACCCTTTTTAAAGATCCGAAGTTCTCAGTAGCATTTGCAAAAAGCATGCGAAAAGAACATGAGAAATTGATGAAGGACCTCATAAAAGATCATCAGTATCAAGCGGAAGTGATGAAAATCATGCAGAACCCGCAAATGGCAGAGAAATTATTGTCACTTGTTGATACACAACCAGTTAGAAAAGAAATGAAAAAAGTGATGCTTGAAACATTCGAGAGTCCGATCGTACAAGCGCAAATTCAAGATATGCTAAAGAAAGTAGCACATGAAGAGATTGATCAATCTATCTCTAAAAAAGGAAAAGAAGCTTCGTCATCTGGCGGCGGACAAGAGCAACAAGAAGAGTCCACAAGCCCGCAATAAAAGCCTCCCGACAACCGGAAGGCTTTTTCTTTTTCTTTAGTTTGTTTTATCGATGATTTTCTTTGCCATCTGAATGTAGTGTTCACCGATCGGATGTGTTTGGTCATATACACTTGGCGCAAAATCATCTTCTCTTATTTCAGGCTGACCAAGCGGTATTTGTCCTAGCAACGGTACATTCAACTCTTCTGCTAAACGCTTTCCGCCGTCTTTACCGAATACATATTCTTTCTCACCTGTCGATCCACTTTGGAAGTAAGACATGTTCTCAACGATACCAAGTACTTCATGATTTGTCTTGATCGCCATCGTTCCCGCTCGAGCTGCTACGAATGCTGCTGTAGCATGAGGTGTTGTTACGATTACTTCTTTACACTTCGGAAGCATCTTATGAACATCCAGCGCCACATCACCTGTACCTGGCGGCAAGTCCAGGAGAACATAGTCTAGATCTCCCCACTCCACTTCGCTGAAGAAGTTCATGAGCATCTTCCCAAGCATCGGTCCACGCCAGATAACGGGTGCGTTATCTTCAACGAAAAATGCCATAGAGATTACTTTTACATCAAAACGTTCAACCGGAAAGATACGATCTCCTTTTACTTTCGGACGCTCAGTAATTCCCATCATATCTGGCACACTGAATCCGTAGATATCAGCATCGATCAATCCGACCTTCTTTCCAAGCCTTGCAAGAGCAACGGCTAGGTTAACAGAGACAGTTGATTTCCCTACGCCACCTTTACCACTTGCAATCGCGATGAATTGCGTCTTGCTGTTTTCGGAAAGAAGAGTAGTTGGTGCACTCTGTTCTGCCGCTTCACTCGGATTAACAGCCGTAATGTCGTCTCTTTTTTCAAAACGAAGTCCAACAGATTCCGCGCCAGCGTTCTTTAACACTTGAACGATCTGCTGCTGAAGCTGCATTTGTTCGGGCGTTCCTGTATGTGCTAAGCCAATTTTCAGCCCCACATATCCTTCTTTTATCTTCAACTCACGAATACTCCCTGAGTCGACCATGCTTTTATGTAAATAAGGGTCTTGAATAGGACCTAACAGCTCGATGACTTTTTCTTCTGTAAGCACATAGACACATCCTTTACCTGTAAAATTCCTTTTCAGTATATCATAACCCCCACCTACAATCATGTAAGCGGTTTTTTAGATGTGTGAATTTCACTCAAACGAGGAAGCTCGCTAAAGTATGTACGAGCACTTACTGTCGTCTTTTATGAAAATACTGTCCACTTATTGAAATTTACTGTCCACTTTCAAAGAAATACTGTCCACTTTTACATATTTACTGTCCACTTCGATATTTTTACTGTCCACTCCAAATTACTCGCCCGGACAGCGTTGCAACTGGATAGAAATCAACAATAAGAAACACCCCCTCTAATCAAGAGGAGATGCTGGTGGTGTTTCATTTGTATAAAAGCGCAGCATACCTTGATAGATTGATGCCGCTATACTTTTTTGGTACGATTCTGTTTTTAACAGCTCGCGTTCTGATGGATTGGATAAGAAACCGACTTCGACGAGCGCTCCTGGCACTTCTGCCGTTCGAAGCAAGTATAGACCTTCTATGGATTTTGCAAATCGGTTCGTATTATTTAAATTTCGTTTGATTTCGTCTTGAATGAATTTAGATACAGCTTCTCCGCCTTCTTTTCCAGGATGATAAAAGACTTGAGCACCTCTCCAGCGGGATGAAGGCAAAGAATTGAGATGGATCGATATAAATAAGTCCGCATGATTTTCGTTAATAATTCGTTTTCTTTCTTTTAAATCTTCATACTTGCGATGACGCAATTTTTTTGTACCTTCGTTCGCGAGATCTGTGTCCGTCTCTCGTGTCATGATAACCAGTGCTCCCGCTTCTTGTAAATAATCTCGAAGCATAACGGAAATGTTTAATGCGATCTCTTTTTCAAGAACTTCTCCATCACCAACAGCACCACCGTCAGCACCGCCATGGCCTGGGTCGATTACGATAATCTTTCCAGAGAGCGGCATGTTCCACGAGCGCCACGAATCATCATCTAAAAAATGATAGGTGAAAATAAAGATAAGGACAGCGCATCCAAGTGCAAATGCGGCTCCCTTCACCCACTTCTTCATGTTTCGTCCCCCTATACAAGCCATATAACATTATGTATATGGGACAAGAAGAAAATTATAACTATTATTGCAGCTTCATGCGATAGCGTTTTTCGCCGTTTTTGTAGCCTTCCATCCACCAGATGTGAACGAATGCCTCACAGCAAAGATGAAGAGATTCCATCATCATCTCAGTTCCCCAGCACCAGAACTGCCAATATTCAAAAAGACCGTCTGCGATTGCCTTTTGTTTAGCATATGCTCGTTCTTTAATCTTTTCTAACGTTTCTCCATGATACGCAAACCGACTATAACCTGCGCCTAAAAGATAAGAATCAATCGCCATGTCGATGCACGCATCCTCTATATCATTTTGATAAAGAAGCGAGTATTGAAAAAAAGGTTGAAACAAACGCTGAAATTCTTTTTTTATGGTAGCAAGAGACAAGTCCCGAAGTACTTTTCGCTCGAATGTTTCTTTTTTGAAGCGCTGCTTTTCTTTAAAGTTGTTTAATACGATTGCCATTATTACCTCCCCTTTCATCATGTTGTGTTTTCCATATCTATATTTTCTCCAGAGATAGCTTCACGACACTTCATAAAAGATGGGAATAATAACTCTTTACTGCCTGCGACTGGGATATATGCAGAACAAAATAAGATCAGCCGTTAGACTTAATTTTTCTGATTTCGACTTAATTATTTTAAATTTAGACTTAATTATTTGGATTCAGGCTCAATTTTCTTGATTCAGGCTTAATGGTCTCAGAATTAGACCCAATCTTCCCTAATCAGAGGCGATTCATCACAAACAAAAAAACCCCGCTCTCTAAAAAAGAGAACAGGGTTTTTTTGATAAACGTAATAAAAATTAACGTTTTGAGAACTGAGGTGCACGACGAGCGCCTTTAAGTCCGTACTTCTTACGCTCTTTCATACGAGCGTCACGAGTAAGGAATCCAGCTGCTTTAAGAGATCCGCGGTACTCAGGATCTGCTTCTAGAAGCGCACGAGAGATACCGTGACGGATAGCTCCTGCTTGTCCAGTGTATCCACCGCCATGAACAGTAACTAATACGTCATACTTGTCAGTTGTTTCAGTTGTGTTAAGTGGTTGCTTAACGATAAGCTTTAAAGTTTCTAATCCGAAAAATTCGTCAATGTCACGTCCGTTGATTACGATACGGCCTTCACCAGGAACTAATCGTACACGCGCTACGGAGTGCTTACGACGTCCAGTGCCATAATATTGTACTTGTGCCACGTAAATACCCTCCTTTTTATCCGCGTAACTCGTAGTTTTCAGGTTTTTGTGCTTGGTTGTTGTGCTCAGCTCCAGCGTAAACGTGAAGCTTTTTGAACATTTGGCGACCAAGGCTGTTCTTTGGAAGCATACCTTTGATTGCTAGCTCAAGCATTTGAACTGGACGAGTTGTACGCATTTCTAATGCAGTTCTCGTACGCAGTCCACCTGGGTGACCAGTGTGGCGGTAGTAAATTTTGTCTGTTAATTTCTTACCTGTTAATTCAATCTTCTCAGCGTTGATGATGATTACATGATCACCAGTGTCAACGTGTGGTGTATAAATAGGCTTATGCTTACCGCGAAGGATAGATGCAACTTCACTGGATAGACGTCCAAGTGTTTTGCCTTCAGCGTCGATCACAAACCATTTACGTTCTACTTCAGAAGCTTTCGCCATGAAAGTCGTACGCATGTGTTTTCCCTCCTGTATCTTCAATCAAATTTCATTATATTCATGTGAACATTTCCCGAGATATCTACACGGGGCATGTGGACGATATCTGTAGAAATACCAAATAATATCTTATAATATATAAACAACGATGTCAAGCGTATCCTAAATATTATTCCGTTTTATCTTCATATTCTACATGAAAGAGATAGAGTCCGTTTGCCGGAGCTGTTTTTCCAGCGAGCGCACGGTCTTTGCTTTTAATAATCGCTGAGATCTCCTCAGTTTTTCGCTTTCCTTGACCAACTTCTAAAAGTGTACCAACAAGTATGCGAACCATGTTATATAAAAAACCACTGCCTCTTACCTTCAGCGTTAGGACGTTGCCTTCTTCCTCAACATCTAAAGCAAAGATCGTACGAATTTTATCTTCCACTTCCGACTTTGCTGATGAAAATGAGGTAAAGTCATGTGTACCTAAAAATAACGATGCAGCTTGCTTCATATCCTCTACGTTTAAGGAGTAAGGGAAATGAAACATATGATTTCTTTGAAAAATATCTGGTTGCTTACTTCTTAAAATTTTATAGTGATACTCTTTACCTGTTGCAGAGAAACGAGAATGAAAAGAATCACTGACCATCTCTACGTCTTTTATTAGAATATCATTCGGAAGCATCGCATTCAATGCCTTCCCCCAAGCTTCAGAAGGAATCTCCATGGGTGTATCAAAATGAAACACTTGACCGATGGCATGAACACCCGCATCTGTGCGTCCTGAGGCATAGATTCCTACAGGTTCCCCTTTGTGCATCTTTTGCAGCACGGTCTGAATCGTTCCTTGTACCGTTCTACCGCTAGGCTGTATTTGGTATCCAGCAAAATCCGTACCATCATAGGCTACGGTTACTTTCATACGAGCCATGTTCAATCTCCTTTTAATTTCGTAATAAGAATAGCGAAAGAGACAGCAATGCTAATAAAAGCAGTGCAAACGTATCACGCTGATGCCATTCTAGTGCACGAAGTCGGGTTCTTCCTTCACCACCACGGTATCCTCTTGCTTCCATCGCAAGAGCGAGTTCTTCAGCCCGCTTAAACGAAGAAACGAATAACGGAACTAACAGCGGTACAAAAGCCTTTGCTCGTTCTTTGATCGGTCCGCTCGTGAAATCAGCACCACGTGCCATCTGCGCTTTCATGATTTTTTCCGTCTCTTGTAAGAGTGTTGGAATAAACCTGAGTGAGATCGACATCATCAATGCGAACTCATGAACAGGAAGTTTCCACTTTTTCAAAGGTCCCAACAAGTGCTCTAATCCATCAGTTATATCAATTGGTGTTGTTGTTAAAGTTAAAAGTGACGTCATCATAACAAGCAGCAAAAGCCTTAGTGCGATGAATATCCCTTGAATCACTCCGCCTTCATAAATTTCAAGAAAGCCCGCTTTATAAAGCAGATCGCCTTCTTTTGTTAAGAAAATATGCAAAAGCATCGTAAAAACTACGAGTAAAAGAATAGGCTTTAATCCTTTGTATAAAAAACGAAATGGGACTTTTGATAAACTGATCGTTACAAACGTAAATGCGATCAGCAGTCCATAAGTCAGCCAATTGTTCGCCAAAAAGACGATAAACAAATAAAAGAAGGCAGCAATAAGCTTCGAACGTGAATCCATTCGATGAAGTGGAGAGGAAGCTGGGTAATACTGCCCGATAATAACATTCTGCAGCATATTAGTCCCCCCTCTTCTTCAGACTCTGACTAACTTGTTTAGCCAGCTCTTCCACTGTAAACTTTGATAATTCGAGATTCAGACCAGACTTCTCGTTCCACTTTTGTAAAAACTGAACGGTCTCTGGGACATCTAATCCTGCTTTCTTCAAAGCTTCTCGCTCACTAAAGATAGCGGTCGGCTTACCATTCAGATACAGTTCGCCTCTATGCATCACAGCGATCTCGTCTGCGTATCTCGACGCATCCTCCATGCTGTGAGTAACAAGTATCGTAGTAAGGTTGTTTCTTTCATGCAGGGAATAGAACAGCTCCATTATTTCAACACGCCCTGCTGGATCTAGACCTGCTGTAGGCTCGTCCAAGATCAGCACTTCCGGATTCATAGCAAGGACACCCGCAATCGCCACACGGCGCATCTGGCCACCGCTCAAGTCGAAAGGAGACTTGCTTAGAACATTCTCTGGAAGTCCTACCATCTCAATTACTTTAGCAGCAGTTCGCTTCGCGTTTTCTTCTGAAACACCAAAATTACGCGGCCCAAACATAATATCTTTTTCTACCGTTTCTTCAAAAAGCTGATGCTCAGGATACTGAAAAACGATTCCGGCTTTTTTTCGAAGTGATTTCAAATCTTGCTTCTTACCCCCAGCTTTAAGTTCAGTACTACCCATCTTTATCGAGCCTGCTGAAGGCTTTAACAATCCGTTAAGATGTTGAATAAGCGTAGACTTTCCAGAGCCAGTGTGCCCGATCAAAGCAAGGAAAGTACCATCCGCGATGTCGAGGTTAATATCGTGCAGTGCACGCCTCTCAAACGGAGTTCCCTCCATATATTTATGCTCTAGACGGTTTATGCTAATTTCCATAATGCATTCACCAGCTCTTCCTGCGTTAAATAGCTTTTATCAAGCTCCATACCTTGTTGGCGAAGAGCCTCACTTAACTTTAGTGAAAACGGTAAATCCAGACCGGCCGATTTCAACAGTTCGCGCTGCTGAAAAATGTCTTCAGGTATTCCCTCAGCTGCCTTCTCTCCCATTTTCATGACGACAACTCTGTCTGCACTTAGCGCTTCCTCTAAATCATGAGTGATAGAAATGACAGTGATGCCCTCTTTTTTATTCAGTTCGCGCACAGTCTCGATCACTTCAATTCGACCGATCGGATCGAGCATCGATGTCGCCTCATCCAAAACGATAACAGAAGGTTTCTGTGCCAATATACCGGCTATTGCCACTCGTTGCTTCTGCCCACCGGATAATTGATGAGGTTCCTGGTTTAAGAAAGCTTCCATTCCCACTCTCTCTATACTTTCATTGATACGCTTTACCATCTCGTCTCGCGGAACGCCGAAATTCTCAAGACCAAACGCGATATCATCCTGTACACTCGTTCCAACGAACTGATTATCTGGATTTTGAAAAACCATCCCAACAAGTCTTCTTATTTCCCAGATATCGTCTGGACGGCCTGTCGTGTACTCTGAGACATATACAGCACCCTCATTGGGCAACAGTAGCCCGTTGAGCATCTTTGCCAACGTTGACTTCCCAGAACCGTTATGGCCCACGATAGATAGCCATTCCCCTTTATGAACGTCTAACGTTACACCCTTAAGCGTAGGTGTCTCTTCTCCCGGATAATTAAAGGTCACATCTTTAACGGTAATGATGTTTTCCATGTGACAATCCTCCCCTTAACTGCTGCTCATTCTAAGCTGCTCTCTGCTCGATATTATTCTTTAATAAAATTGTTGCTTTCAAAAAGTTTGAGCTTCATTGACTAGTTGATTGGAGCGCAAGGTGCGAGACTCCTGCGGGACAAGCGGTCAAGTGAGACCCTTAAGGGCGCAAAGCGGCAAGGGGCTCACCGCCTGCCCCGCGAAAAGCGAGCACCTGGAGCGCAAATCAACCTTTCGAAAATCTACTCGGATTTTCGATAAAATAAAAAAGGGCAAGATTGTCATTGAAGACTTGATCCCGCCCTTTCATACGTTTTATTAAACTAATTCAATGATAACCATTGGTGCACCATCACCACGGCGAGGGCCGATTTTTGCGATGCGAGTGTAACCACCGTTACGCTCTGCATAGCGAGGTGCAAGATCACTGAAAAGCTTTTGTAGAGATCTTTGTCCAGACTCAGCGTCTGCTACTTCGTTACGAAGGAACGATGCAGCTTGACGGCGAGCATGAAGGTCTCCACGCTTACCAAGCGTAATCATTTTCTCAGCAAATTTACGAACTTCTTTTGCACGTGCTTCTGTAGTTTCAATACGCTCGTTGATGATTAAATCAGTAGCTAAATCACGAAGCATTGCTTTACGAACCGCAGATACACGACCTAACTTTTGGTATCCCATGCTTGTATTCCCTCCTCTGCGCGTTTCTCTCTCGTCTTGAAAAAGCGCGTATTACGAATTAATCGTCAGCGCGTAATGAAAGACCTAGCTCTTCAAGTTTCTCTTGAACTTCTTCAAGAGATTTCTTTCCAAGGTTGCGTACTTTCATCATGTCTTCTTCAGACTTATTCGCAAGTTCTTGAACTGTATTAATGCCAGCACGCTTTAGGCAGTTATAAGAACGAACAGAAAGATCAAGTTCTTCGATCGTCATCTCAAGTACTTTTTCTTTTTGGTCTTCTTCTTTTTCTACCATAATCTCAGCGTTCTGAGCTTGATCTGTTAAGCCAACAAAAATGTTTAAATGTTCGCTAATGATCTTCGCACCAAGAGAAACTGCTTCCTCTGGACGAATGCTCCCATCTGTCCATACATCAAGCGTTAGCTTATCATAGTTTGTTACTTGTCCTACACGAGTGTTTTCCACTTGATAGTTCACACGCGAAATTGGCGTGTAAATAGAATCAACAGGAATAACTCCGATAGGCAGGTCTTCGCGTTTATTGCCTTCTGCCTGTACATAACCACGACCACGTTTTGCATGAAGCTTCATTTGGAAATGAGCTCCTTTTGCTAGTGTTGCGATATGAAGATCCGGGTTAAGGACTTCAACATCGCTGTCATGCGTAATGTCGCCAGCTGTTACAACACCGTCACCTTGTACATCGATTTCAAGTGTCTTCTCTTCATCAGAGTAAATCTTCATTGCTAGTTTCTTTAAGTTTAAGATGATGGTTGTAACATCTTCAACTACACCTTCAACTGTAGAGAACTCATGCAATACGCCATTGATCTGAATAGATGTAACTGCTGCACCAGGTAGTGAGGACAACAAGATACGACGCAAGGAGTTGCCTAGTGTAGTCCCGTATCCACGTTCAAGTGGTTCAACAACAAACTTTCCGTATGTGGCATCGTCGCTGATTTCAACCGTCTCAATTCTTGGCTTTTCGATTTCGATCATTCAACTGAACCCTCCTTCAAACGTCGAATCTCGGCTGGAGATTTCCAGCCGAAATTCCCCATAGGCATTCCGACTTATCATTTACCAAAACGTTCACTATAACCATTATAGACAAGTTATAGAAATATATACCGTGTATATTGTTACACGCGACGGCGTTTTGGCGGGCGGCAACCGTTGTGAGGTACAGGAGTAACGTCACGAATAGCTGTTACTTCTAAGCCTACCGCTTGAAGGGCACGGATTGCTGCTTCACGTCCAGCACCAGGTCCTTTAACGGATACTTCCAACGTTTTCATACCATGTTCCATTGCAGTTTTACCAGCTGTTTCAGCTGCCATTTGTGCTGCGAACGGAGTAGACTTACGAGAACCTTTAAATCCTAGGTGACCAGCAGTCGCCCAAGAGATTGCGTTCCCGTGCGTGTCAGTGATCGTAATGATCGTGTTGTTGAATGTAGAACGGATATGTGCTACGCCGACTTCAACATTCTTTTTGACACGACGTTTACGTGTATTAGTCTTACGTGCTTTTGCCATTTAGAGTTTACCTCCTTTACTTACTTTTTCTTATTCGCTACTGTACGACGAGGTCCTTTACGAGTACGGGAGTTGTTCTTCGTGTTTTGACCACGTACTGGTAATCCACGACGATGACGAACACCACGATATGCTCCGATCTCGATTAGACGCTTGATGTTTAGTGATACTTCACGACGAAGGTCACCTTCCACTTTGTGTCCATCGATGACTTCGCGGATTTTATTTAATTCATCTTCAGTAAGATCACGAACGCGTGTATCTTCAGAAACTCCAGCTCCAGCAAGAATTTGCTGTGCTTTTGTTTTACCGATACCGAAGATGTATGTTAAAGAGATTACTACTCGCTTATCACGAGGAATATCTACACCTGCAACACGTGCCATAATTTTTGCACCTCCTGTATATTAACCTTGTTTTTGTTTATGTTTCGGATTTTCACAGATCACCATTACAGTGCCTCTGCGGCGAATCACTTTACATTTTTCACATATTGGCTTGACTGATGGTCTTACCTTCATTGTTTATAACCTCCTTATGTCACGGAGTACATTGATTATTTAAAACGATACGTTATACGACCACGTGATAAGTCATACGGAGACAATTCTACGGTTACTTTATCCCCTGGAAGAATTCGAATGTAGTGCATACGAATCTTTCCAGAAACGTGCGCTAGAACTTTGTGTCCGTTTTCTAGTTCAACACGAAACATGGCGTTCGGAAGAGGTTCAATTACTGTACCTTCGACCTCAATAACATCATCTTTAGCCATCGACTTGATCTCCCTTCTTCAGAGCAATGACTTTCTCGTCGGAAAACTTCGCTACTGCATAACGCAATTTGCCATTGGTTACACGACCTGTTTCAAGAATGCTTTTAACAACTTCCGGAGAAGTAAAATCCAGCAGTTCTAAGTGGTTTAGGTTCTTGCGCTTGGCTCGATCAAACTTTCTCTTGTCACCATCTGCTACGAGGACGAAACGCCCATCGAGAATACCGACAATCACACCTAACCGATCTGCGTCTCTTCCTTTTAGTATCCGAACCAGTTGACCTATGTTCGGTACCGAATCAGATTCGCTTACCATCTCATCACCTTCACTTAGATCTTTGTTAAGATTTCAAAGCCTTCTTCCGTAATGACAACCGTGTGTTCAAAGTGAGCACACCATTTGCCATCCGTTGTGACAACCGTCCAGTTATCGGATAATGTTCGAACATAGCGAGTTCCCGCATTAATCATAGGCTCTATTGCTAGAACCATGCCCTTTTTCAGCACCGGCCCTTTACCAGGCGGTCCATAATGAGGAATTTGCGGGTCCTCATGTAAGTCCTGGCCTATTCCGTGTCCGACATATTCGCGAACAACAGAAAACCCTTCACCCTCAGCATACTTTTGTATCTCATGAGAAATGTCAGTTAACCGGGCACCGGCTTTTGCTTTTTCAAGTCCTTTATATAAAGACTCTTCGGTTACATCCAGAAGTTTTTGAGCTTCATCTGAAATCTCGCCAACTCCATACGTCCAAGCGGAGTCACCGTGGTATCCTTTGTACTTCGCCCCAATATCTATAGAGATAATGTCGCCATGGTTGAGTACGCGTTTACCTGGAATTCCGTGCACAAGTTCTTCATTTACAGAAGCACAGATGCTTCCACTAAAACCATTATAGTTTTTAAATGAAGGAATTGCACCTTGGCTGCGGATAAACGTATCAGCAATTTTATCCAGTTCCTTAGTAGTTATGCCAGGCTTAATGTGTTTTTTTAACTCTTGATGAGTTAAGGCAACAATGCGACCTGCCTCCCGCATGATTTCAATCTCTCGCGGTGTTTTGCAGATTATCATTTCGCCAATCCCCCAATAAGTTGGTCAATGTCTTGAAAGACTTTGTCGATATCCTGATCACCATTCATGTTTTTCAGGTAACCTTTTTCACCATAAAAATCAAGCAGTGGTTTAGCCTGCTTCATGTTTACATTTAAACGGTTTCGAACGGTCTCTTCATTATCATCTTGACGTTGGATAAGCGTACCGCCGTCTTTATCACATACTCCTTCAACCTTTGGCGGGTTGAATATTACATGATACGTGCTTCCGCATGTTTGGCAAATCCGACGACCTGTTAATCGCTGCATAAGCTGATCAGAATCTACTGAAATGTTTAACACATAATCAATCGTTCTTCCTAGCTCAGTTGTGATTTCTTCCAGTGCTTCCGCTTGGGCAACTGTCCGAGGGAATCCATCTAGTAAAAATCCTTTTTCGCAGTCCTTTTTAGAAAGTCGGTCACGTACGATACCGATTGTAACTTCGTCAGGAACGAGGTTACCCGCATCCATATACGATTTTGCCTCAAGTCCAAGAGGAGTCTCCTCTTTAATTGCTGCTCGGAACATATCTCCAGTAGAGATATGAGGTATTCCGTATTTCTCAACAATTCTTTCTGCTTGAGTACCCTTACCTGCTCCGGGTAATCCCATTAAGACTAGATACATCTAATCCCTCCATAAATCACAATCGTCTTTTTTTAAGAGCATGATGGGAAGATGAATCTTCCCGTGCTCTTATTTTATGAAGCCTTTGTAGTGTCGCTTTATCAGCTGACTCTCAATTTGCTTCATGGTGTCTAGTGCCACACCTACAACAATCAGCAAGCTTGTTCCACCAATTTGAATGGCTGGCGGAAGGTTCAAACCTGGAATTGCTGTAAAGACAACTGGCAGGACTGCAATTGCAGCCAGGAATAGAGATCCAACAAATGTTAATCGATACAGAATTCTTGTTATATAAGTTTGAGTGTTAGCTCCTGGACGAATGCCAGGAATGTATCCACCCTGCTTCTTTAAGTTTTCCGCCATTTGCTCCGGATTAACTTGGATGAACGTATAGAAATACGAGAATCCAATAATAAGGAGCGCATATATAATCATTCCGACTGGTTTCGTGTAGTCAAACGTGTTGATAATCCAAGTCGTTACATCATTCTGTCCGAAGAAGCCAGCAACAGTTCTTGGCGTGATGATCAAGGAAATCGCGAAGATAACCGGGATAACACCTGCTGCGTTTACTTTAATCGGAAGATGAGTTGACTGGCCGCCAACAGGCTTTGTTCCAACGACTCGCTTTGCATACTGAATCGGGATTTTCCGAACACCTTGTTGAATAAAGATAACACCCATAATAATGAGTACAATCGCAAGAGCAAGCAGTACAATCGTTACAATATGCATGAATAACTGATCGTTACCACCTTCAAATTGCGTTGTGAAAAGCTGGTTAACTGCTGTAGGAATAGCTGCGGCAATCCCCGCAAAAATCAGAACTGAAATTCCGTTTCCAATCCCCTTAAGGGTAATCTGCTCACCTAACCACATTAAGAATGCAGTACCTGCAGTTAAAACTAACGCGATAAAAAGATACGTAGACATACTAGGGTTTTGAATAAGTCCTGGGAAAAGATTGTTAAAACCGATAGACATACCGATTGCCTGGATAAAACCAAGAACAATAGTTCCATAACGAGTGAATTGAGCTAACTTCTTACGCCCAACTTCACCTTGCTTACTCCACTCCGTAAATTTAGGAACAACGTCCATCTGCAGAAGCTGCACGATGATCGATGCTGTAATATACGGCATGATACCCATAGCGAAAATGGAGAAGTTCTGTAAAGCTCCACCGCCAAACGTATTCAAAAAACCAAAAATGTTAGCACTGTCGCCTGTACTGAATTTCAGTACATCGCGATTTACGCCTGGTACTGGGATAAATGTTCCTAAACGGAACACTACCAGCATAGCAAGTGTAAACAATATCTTGTTTCTCAGATCACCCACACGCATAATGTTGGAGATTGTCTGGAACATTAGATCACCTCAGTAGTTCCGCCCGCTGCTTCAATTGCTTCTTTAGCAGAAACAGAGAATTTGTGCGCCTTAACTGTAAGCTTAGCTTCTAACTTGCCATTTCCTAGAACTTTAATTCCGTTTTTAAGACTGCTAACTACTCCTGTTTCGATAAGAAGTTCCGGAGTAACTACTGTGCCCTCTTCAAAACGAACTAGCTTCTCAAGATTTACAACTGCATACTCTTTACGAGTAGGGTTTGTGAATCCGCGTTTCGGTAAACGACGTGCTAGTGGATTTTGTCCACCTTCGAATCCAGGTCTAACACCACCGCCTGAACGAGAGTTTTGACCTTTATGACCACGACCACTTGTTTTACCATTGCCTGATCCGATACCGCGACCTACACGGTTGCGAACTTTACGGGATCCTTCTGATGGCTTCAACTCATGAAGTTTCATCTGAGCACCTCCTCATGATTTATTTATCTTATTAAGCTTCTAATTCTTTCACTGTTAAAAGGTGAGACACCTTGTTAACCATACCGCGGATAGCCGCGTTATCTTCGTGTACAACCGTCTGGTGCATTTTGCGTAAACCAAGTGTCTTAACAACGATACGTTGGTTTTCAGGACGGCCGATAACACTACGAGTGAGGGTGATTTCTAATTTCTTAGCCATCTAAAGTTCCCTCCTTAACCTAAAAGCTCTTGTACTGATTTACCGCGAAGTTTCGCAACGTCTTCAGCACGCTTTAAATTTTTCAAACCTTCGATAGTTGCACGAACCATGTTGATTGGGTTGTTAGATCCAAGTGACTTAGAAAGGATGTCACCTACACCAGCAAGCTCCAATACTGCACGTACAGGTCCACCAGCAATTACCCCAGTACCTTCAGATGCAGGCTTAAGAAGTACGTTACCTGCTCCAAAGCGTCCAATTACTTGGTGAGGAATTGTTGTTTTTACGATCGGTACAGTTACTAAGTTCTTCTTAGCATCTTCAATCGCCTTACGGATCGCTTCTGGTACCTCTTGGGCTTTACCAGTACCGAATCCAACGTGACCGTTTTTGTCACCAACTACAACTACTGCAGCAAAGCGGAAACGACGTCCACCTTTTACTACCTTAGCTACACGGTTAACGGTAACGACGCGTTCTTCAAGTTCAAGTTTGTTAGGGTCGATACGCATCAGGTTCCCTCCTTCGATTAAAATTCTAACCCAGCTTCACGAGCTGCGTCTGCTAATGCTTTAATACGTCCGTGATATAAATATCCGCCTCGGTCAAATACTACCGATTTGATTCCTTTTTCAACTGCGCGCTTAGCGATTTCTTGACCAATCGCTTTAGCAGCATCTACGTTTCCACCGTTTTCTACACTTACACCTTTATCAAGGGAAGATGCAGATACAATTGTTACACCTGCTTGATCATCGATCAATTGAGCATAGATGTGCTTTGTAGAACGGAATACGTTCAAACGAGGACGTTGTGCTGTTCCGCTTACAACGCGGCGAACACGAGCATGTCTTTTCTTACGAGCGACATTCTTATCTGCTTTCGTGATCATCCTTTGCACTCCTTTCCGCTACCTAACGGCTTTATTTACCAGTTTTACCTTCTTTACGGCGAACGAATTCACCTTCGTAACGAATACCTTTACCTTTGTAAGGCTCAGGTGAACGAACTGAACGGATGTTTGCAGCAACTTCACCTACACGTTGCTTGTCAATACCCTTAACGATTACCTTCGTGTTAGAAGGTACTTCGATGTCGATCCCTTGCTCAGGAACGATTTCAACAGGATGAGAGTAACCTACGTTAAGTACAAGCTTGTTACCAGCTTTGGAAGCACGATATCCAACCCCGATAATTTCTAGAGCTCTTTCATAACCGTTTGTTACACCGATTACCATGTTGTTTAGTACGCTACGAGTTGTACCATGCAATGCACGGTGCTCTTTGTGGTCGCTCGGGCGTTCCACAGTAATTTCGTTATCTTGAACATTAATCTTAATGTCAGCATTGAATTTGCGAGAAAGTTCACCTTTAGGGCCTTTTACAGAAACCGTGTTGTCATTTGCAACATCGATCGTAACGCCACCTGGAACTTCAATCGGTTTGTTACCTACGCGAGACATGTTGACACCTCCATTCGCTATTTATTACCAAACGTACGCTAGTACTTCGCCACCCATTTGTGATTGGCGAGCTTCTTTATCAGTCATAATGCCTTTAGAAGTAGATACGATCGCAATACCAAGTCCTCCAAGTACACGTGGAAGATCAGTTGATTTTGCATAAACACGTAGACCAGGCTTAGAGATACGCTTAAGACCTGAGATTACACGCTCATTGTTAGAACCGTACTTAAGGAAGATGCGAATCATTCCTTGTTTGCTATCCTCTACATATTCCACATCGCGAACAAAACCTTCACGCTTAAGGATTTCAGCTATTTCTTTTTTCATATTAGAAGCAGGAAGCTCCAATTTATCGTGACGAACAGTGTTTGCGTTGCGGATACGAGTAAGCATATCTGCAATTGGATCTGTCATAACCATTACTAGTTACCTCCTTCCCTTTTTTCAGGGTATTACCAGCTGGCTTTTTTAACGCCAGGAATTTGACCTTTGTAAGCAAGTTCTCTGAAACAAATACGGCACAGTTTGAACTTGCGGATTACTGAATGAGGACGCCCGCAACGTTCACAGCGCGTATATTCTTGCACTCCGAACTTTTGCTTGCGTTGTTGCTTAGCAATCATGGATTTCTTTGCCACGGGTAAACCTCCTTTGGCTAAAGGTTATTTTTGGAATGGCATTCCGACTTGTGTAAGAAGCTCACGTGCTTCTTCGTCAGTGTTCGCAGTCGTTACGATAACGATGTCCATTCCGCGAACTTTGTTTACTTTATCATAATCGATCTCCGGGAAGATCAATTGCTCTTTAACTCCAAGCGTGTAGTTACCACGGCCGTCAAATGACTTCTTGGAAACCCCACGGAAGTCACGTACACGTGGAAGGGAAACGCTGATTAACTTATCAAGGAAGTCATACATGCGCTCTCCGCGAAGTGTAACTTTTGATCCGATCGGCATACCTTCACGAAGTTTGAATCCAGCGATAGATTTCTTAGCACGCGTGATCACAGGCTTTTGACCAGCGATTGCTGTAAGTTCCTCTACTGCTGTATCTAAAACTTTAGAGTTGGATACTGCTTCACCAACACCCATGTTGATAACGATTTTCTCGATCTTTGGTGCTTGCATTACTGAAGTGTAATTAAACTTTTCCATTAGAGATGGTAAGATCTCTGCTTTATATCGCTCTTGTAGACGGTTCATTATGTGTCCTCCTTTCACTCTGAGACTTATTTATCTAGGGATTCACCAGATTTTTTGGCCACACGAACTTTTTTCCCATCAACTACGTTGTAGCCTACACGAGTAGGAGCACCAGTTTTAGGGTCAAGAGGCATTACGTTAGAAGCATGAATTGGTGCTTCTTGGCTAAGGATTCCACCTTGTGGATTAGCTTGAGAAGGTTTTGCGTGTTTCTTAACAACGTTCACGCCTTCAACAAGCACTCTGTTTAGCTTCGGATAAGCTTCAAGGATCACACCTTGTTTACCTTTATCCTTGCCGGAAATAACTTGTACTTTATCGCCTTTTTTCACATGCAATGGCATTGTGATGTTGCACCTCCTTACAAGACAATAAGCGCCTTGCTAGTAAATATATTAAAGAACTTCTGGAGCAAGAGATACGATTTTCATAAATTGCTTGTCACGAAGTTCACGTGCTACTGGTCCGAAGATACGAGTTCCTCGAGGACCTTTATCATCCTTAACGATTACAGCCGCGTTCTCATCAAAGCGGATGTAAGATCCGTCGTTACGGCGCATACCACGCTTAGAACGTACCACTACCGCTTTAACAACGTCACCTTTCTTAACAACGCCACCTGGTGTTGCGGACTTAACCGAACAAACGATAATGTCACCAACGTTAGCGTACTTACGACCAGAACCACCAAGAACTTTAATGCAAAGTAACTCTTTCGCACCGGAGTTATCAGCTACTCTTAAACGGGATTCTTGTTGAATCATGCGAATGGACCTCCTTTCGGATATGAGTATAATCCGAACAATTTATTAAATAATTACTGCTTCTTGTACTACTTCAACTAGACGGAATCGCTTGTCTTTAGAAAGCGGACGCGTTTCCATAACCTTTACGATATCGCCAATTTTAGCAGTGTTGTTTTCATCATGCGCTTTTAACTTTTTAGAGTATTTAACGCGCTTGTTATATAAAGTGTGAGTCTTGTATGTTTCTACAAGCACTGTAATCGTTTTGTCCATCTTGTCAGAAACAACACGACCAGTGTACACCTTGCGCTGGTTACGTTCACTCATTGTGCGAACCTCCTCTCAAGATTTAACCGTTAGTAATCCCAAGCTCTCTTTCACGTAAAACCGTTTTTGCACGGGCAATTGCTTTACGAACTTCACGAATGCGGGCCGGGTTTTCAAGTTGACCTGTCGCTAGTTGGAAACGAAGGTTAAAAAGCTCTTCTTTAAGTGCTTTTGCTTTTTGTTCAACTTCTGCAGTGGTCAGGTTACGAATATCATTAGCCTTCATTTGTGTCACCACCCACTTCTTCGCGTTTAACAAACTTACATTTTACAGGAAGTTTGTGTGCTGCAAGACGCAACGCTTCGCGTGCCACTTCTTCAGAGACACCTGCGATTTCAAACATAACTTTTCCTGGCTTAACTACTGCTACCCATCCTTCAGGAGCACCTTTACCAGATCCCATTCGGACTTCTAGAGGCTTTGCAGTGTAAGGCTTAGACGGGAAAATCTTAATCCATACTTTACCGCCACGCTTCATATAACGAGTCATCGCAATACGAGCTGCTTCGATCTGACGGTTAGTAATCCAGCTAGCTTCAAGAGCTTGCAAACCGAATTCTCCGAAATGAACTTCAGTACCGCCTTTTGCGTTCCCACGCATTTTACCGCGGTGTTCACGACGATATTTAACACGTTTTGGCAATAACATAATTATTTGCCTCCTTCCTCTTTTTTCGTTCCTCTTGTTGGAAGGACCTCACCACGATAAATCCAGATTTTAACTCCAAGCTTACCGTAAGTTGTGTCTGCTTCAGCAGTACCGTAATCGATGTCTGCACGAAGTGTGTGAAGAGGAACTGTACCTTCACTATAATGTTCAGCACGAGCGATATCAGCTCCGCCAAGACGGCCTGACACTTGTGTTTTGATACCTTTCGCACCCATACGCATTGCACGTTGGATCGCCTGCTTCATAGCACGACGGAAAGATACACGGTTTTCAAGTTGACGAGCGATGTTTTCAGCTACTAACTTAGCATCAACGTCAGCTTGTTTGATTTCAAAGATGTTTACGTGAACTCTTTTGCCAGTGATGTCGTTAAGGGCTTTACGAAGTGCTTCAACTTCAGATCCACCTTTACCGATTACCATTCCTGGTTTAGCAGTTTTAATTGTGATATTCACACGATTAGCTGCACGTTCGATTTCAACACCTGATACAGCAGCGTCTTTTAAACGCTTTTCAATATAAGAACGGATCTTAAGGTCTTCATGTAAAAGATTAGCGTAATCCTTTTCAGCGTACCATTTTGAATCCCAGTCACGGATGACGCCAATACGTAGACCTATTGGATTTACTTTTTGACCCACGTCTTAACCCTCCTTCTTTTCAGAAACAACGATTGTGATGTGGCTAGTACGTTTGTTGATACGGCTTGCACGACCCATCGCACGAGGACGGAAACGCTTAAGAGTAATACCTTCATCAACGAACGCTTGCTTAATCACCAAGTTGTTCGGTTCCATTTCATAGTTGTGTTCTGCGTTTGCAATAGCAGACTTAAGCACCTTTTCAATTACAGGAGAAGCTGCTTTAGGCGTCAAACGTAGAATCGCAAGTGCCTCACCTACTTGCTTGCCTCGAATCAAATCGATTACGATGCGAGCTTTACGAGGAGCAATACGCACTTGTTTAGCAATTGCTTTTGCTTCCATTTTGTGTACCTCCCCTCAATTAACGTCTTGTTTTCTTATCATCAGCTGCATGGCCTTTGTAAGTACGAGTAGGTGCAAACTCACCTAGCTTGTGACCGACCATATCTTCTGTACAATAAACCGGCACGTGTTTACGACCATCATAAACAGCGATTGTGTGACCGATGAAGTCAGGGAAAATCGTAGAACGACGAGACCAAGTTTTAACTACTTTCTTGTCGTTAGATTCATTAAGTGCCTCGACCTTTTTCATCAAGTGGTCATCTACAAAAGGCCCTTTTTTCAAACTGCGACCCATTTGAGAACCTCCCTTTGTGTTTGCGCTACGGCTCGATTGAACCGTAGTACAATCACATTATTTTTTGCGACGACGTACAATGTACTTGTCAGTTTGGCTATTTTTCTTACGAGTTTTATATCCAAGAGTTGGTTTACCCCATGGAGACATTGGTGATTTACGTCCGATTGGAGCGCGACCTTCACCACCACCGTGTGGGTGATCGTTAGGGTTCATTACAGAACCACGAACTGTTGGGCGGATACCCTTCCAACGAGAACGACCTGCTTTACCAACGTTTACAAGTTCATGCTCTAAGTTTCCAACTTGACCGATTGTTGCACGGCAAGTAAGAAGGATCATACGAACTTCACCAGAACCTAGACGAACTAGCGCATACTTTTCTTCTTTACCAAGAAGTTGAGCTTCAGCACCAGCTGAACGAGCCAATTGTCCACCTTTACCAGGCTTAAGTTCGATGTTGTGAATTGTAGAACCTACAGGAATGTTAGCTAATGGAAGTGAGTTACCTACTTTAATATCAGCTTCAGTACCGGACATGATTTCTTGTCCTACTTTAATTCCTTTTGGAGCTAAGATATAACGCTTCTCACCATCTGCATAGTGGATTAGCGCGATGTTAGCCGTACGGTTTGGATCGTACTCGATTGTAGCAACGCGACCTGGTATTCCATCTTTGTTACGTTTGAAATCGATGATACGATACTTACGCTTGTGTCCTCCACCTTGGTGACGAACAGTTAGTTTACCTTGGTTGTTACGCCCAGCTTTTTTGCTAAGAGGAGCAAGCAAGGATTTTTCTGGTTGGTCAGTTGTAATTTCAGCAAAGTCAAGCTGAGACATGTTACGACGACCGTTAGTTGTCGGTTTAAACTTTTTGATACCCATTGTAATTTCCCTCCTTTACGAGTTCTTTTTAAACTCCTTCAAAAAAGTCGAGTTCTTTGCTTTCTGGAGTTAATGTAACTACAGCTTTTTTACGTTTAGAAGTGTAACCAGTATGACGGCCTACACGCTTAAACTTACCTTTGTAGTTAGCAGTGTTAACAGATTGAATTTTCACGCCAAAGATTTCTTCTAGTGCGCCTTTGATTTGAGTCTTAGTAGCACGAGGGTTTACTTCGAACGTGTATTTTTTGTCAGCCATTATTTCAGTAGAACGCTCTGTAATAACGGGGCGCTTAATCACATCACGAGCTTCCATTATGCGAGCACCTCCCCTACTTTTTCCACAGCGTCTTTAGTCATAAGAAGCTTGTCGTGGTTTAACACGTCAAGAACACTAACGCCGTTAGCCGTAACAACTGTTACGCCAGGGATGTTACGTGCAGACAATGCAACAGCGTCATTGTAATCAGCAGTTACAACTAATGCTTTACGATCTGCGGATAGATTTGCAAGTACTTGCATCATTTCCTTTGTTTTAGGAGCTTCGAATGCAAGTCCTTCTAAAACGATTAAGTCGTTATCTAGAACCTTAGAAGATAGCGCTGATTTAATAGCTAAGCGACGAACCTTCTTAGGTAATTTGTAAGAATAGCTTCTTGGTGTTGGTCCGAAAACCACTCCACCGCCAACCCATTGTGGAGAACGGATAGATCCTTGACGAGCACGTCCAGTACCTTTCTGTTTCCAAGGTTTGCGTCCACCACCAGCAACTTCAGAACGGTTCTTTACATCGTGCGTTCCTTGGCGCTGTGATGCTTGCTGCATAATAACAGCGTCGAAAAGCACGCTTTTATTTGGTTCAATACCGAAAACGGAATCGTTTAATTCGATATCGCCAGCTTGAGTACCATCTTGTTTAAATAATGCTACTTTTGGCATCAGATTGTCCTCCTTCCTTATTTAGCATCCTTTGCTTTAACAGCAGAGTTAATTGTAACGTAGCTCTTTTTCGCTCCAGGTACGTTACCTTTGATTAGTAGAAGATTACGTTCTGCATCAACTCTTACAACTTCTAAGTTTTGTACAGTTACTGTATCTCCGCCAGTACGTCCAGGTAATGCTTTCCCTTTGAAAACACGGTTAGGGTCAACTGCACCCATTGAACCAGGACGACGGTGGTAACGGGAACCGTGGCTCATTGGCCCGCGTGATTGCCCGTGACGTTTGATAACACCTTGGAATCCTTTTCCTTTAGATGTACCAGTAACGTCTACAGCGTCACCTTCTGCAAAAATGTCAGCTTTGACTTCCTGACCAACTTCGTATCCCGCAACATCAACATTACGGAATTCTTTTACGTAGCGCTTAGGGCTCGTGCTAGCTTTAGCAGCATGTCCTGCTTGTGGCTTGTTAGAACGAGAGTCTTTTTTATCATCAAATCCAAGTTGGATAGCTTCGTAGCCATCATTCTCAACGGATTTCTTTTGAAGAACAACGTTAGGAGTTACTTCTACTACAGTAACTGGAATTAGATCTCCGTTTTCTGCGAAAACTTGAGTCATACCAATTTTTCTACCTAAGATTCCTTTGGTCATTCGTCACACCTCCTATTAATAAGTAAAATATTTATAAGCAAACGTGAAATTATAGTTTAATTTCGATGTCTACACCAGACGGTAGATCCAAACGCATTAACGAATCAACTGTTTGTGGTGTTGGCTCGATAATATCGATCAAGCGCTTATGAGTACGCATTTCGAACTGCTCACGAGAGTCCTTGTACTTATGAACCGCACGAAGGATCGTGTAGATCGCTTTCTCAGTAGGTAGTGGGATAGGACCAGATACCTTTGCTCCTGAACGCTTAGCAGTTTCTACGATTTTTTCAGCTGATTGATCAAGAATTCTGTGATCATACGCCTTTAAACGGATACGAATCTTTTGCTTTGCCATTTTTTTCCCTCCTTTATTCGCCTATTTTGATAAACAGACATTGCTCCGCGGAAATTCAACCTGATATCACCAGCCATGGCAAAGGGGCCTAGTGTGTCAGCAACCTTCCGGATCATCGCAGTGAATGACCAACATTACTTATTATAGAGAAAAGCAACGCCCAATGCAAGTGTTATTTGCATTTATTTATTGCTAATCGCACTTTTTCTATTATAGAGACTTTATCAGCAGATTTCAACTTCCTTTTTTTTCTTTTGCATATTTGAATGTGTTTCTTCTATATATATAGAAGAGATGCGAATGGTAGTGGTGATCCAGATAATGCGTTGCTGATCACGCATGTGGTTATTCAGTTTTTCAGCCGACTGTAATCGCATGTCATATATATTTTACTATTTGTGGATTCACGACCAAAACTCGTGGATTCAAGGGCCAAACTTTTGGATTCAGCTATTAAATTTCTGGATTCATCATCTTTATTTTTGGATTGATTGTGTTTCAAGCTATTTCAGGTACATTCTGACACTCAGGATCAGCTACTCAATGCTAATTGGATAGAGATTTCTTCACTATCGATTCATTTATACTTAATAATCAATTTTTTTCTTACTGCATGTTTCAATTGGGGTATTTGTTCATACTCTTCTTTGATCAGTTGATTGGAGTGGAGGGTGCGAGACTCCTGCGGGACGAGCGGGCAGTCCTAAAAGTGGAAGTGGCTCGTTCAGCCCCGACAAGCAAAAGGTGAATGGGTTTGAAGGCGCACTTTGCCTTCTTAGCCATTTAACTTTTGACCTCGAGGGGCTAGCCACTGCAACTAGACAGGTGAGACCCTTAAAGGCACAAAGCGGAAAGGGGCTCACCGCCTGCCCCGCGGAAAGCGAACAACCTGGAACGGAAATCACCCCCTTCCAAAAGCAACAAAGTTTTACGAAAAATTTCTTTAATATAATCGAATTCGATTATATACAAAAAAACACCCTCCAAAAGGAGAGTGTTTTCTTATAAAAGAGTAATGAGATTACTCAGTGATTGTTGCAACTACGCCTGCACCAACTGTACGTCCACCTTCACGAATAGAGAACTTAGTTCCTTCTTCGATAGCGATTGGAGCGATTAGTTCTACAGTCATCTCAACGTTATCTCCAGGCATAACCATTTCTACGCCTTCAGGAAGTTGGATGATACCAGTTACGTCAGTTGTACGGAAGTAGAACTGAGGACGGTAGTTAGAGAAGAATGGAGTATGACGTCCACCCTCTTCTTTTGAAAGAACATAAACTTCTGATTTGAACTTAGTGTGAGCTTTAACAGTACCTGGCTTAGCAAGAACTTGTCCACGCTCAACATCTTCACGAGAAACCCCACGAAGAAGTGCACCAATGTTGTCACCAGCTTCAGCATAGTCAAGAAGCTTACGGAACATTTCAACACCTGTTACAGTTGTTGATTTTGGCTCTTCAGTAAGACCAAGGATCTCAACTACGTCACCAACTTTTACTACACCACGCTCAACACGTCCAGTAGCAACAGTACCACGACCAGTGATTGAGAATACATCCTCAACTGGCATCATGAATGGCTTTTCAGTGTCACGTGGAGGAGTTGGGATATAAGAATCTACAGCGTCCATTAGCTCGTAGATTTTAGCTTCCCAATCAGCGTCTCCTTCAAGAGCTTTAAGAGCAGAACCTTTGATTACAGGAATGTCATCTCCTGGGAAGTCATACTCAGAAAGAAGGTCACGAACTTCCATTTCTACTAACTCAAGAAGTTCTTCGTCGTCTACCATGTCACACTTGTTCATGAATACAACAAGGTAAGGTACACCTACTTGACGAGAAAGAAGGATGTGCTCACGAGTTTGTGGCATTGGGCCGTCAGCAGCAGATACTACTAGGATCCCACCATCCATTTGTGCTGCACCAGTGATCATGTTCTTAACATAGTCAGCATGTCCTGGGCAGTCTACGTGTGCATAGTGACGAGAATCAGTTTCATACTCAACGTGTGCTGTTGAGATAGTGATTCCACGCTCGCGCTCTTCTGGAGCACCGTCGATTTGGTCATAAGCCATTGCGATACCCTTACCGTTTTTCTTAGCAAGAACAGTAGTGATAGCAGCTGTTAAAGTTGTTTTACCATGGTCAACGTGACCGATAGTACCAATGTTAGCATGCGTTTTGGAACGATCAAATTTCTCTTTACCCATGAGAAAGATTCCTCCTTAAATATGTTTACATATAGTAGATTTTTTTATTTAAAACGAACAGTTTGTACTGCCCATTTTAGATTACATGAAAATGTTGTTTCTTACAACCGAAGAGATTAAGCTCCAGTTGATTTTTTGATGATTTCTTCAGAGATTGACTTAGGTACTTCTTCGTAGTGATCGAAGTGCATTGAGTAAGTACCGCGGCCTTGTGTACGAGAACGCAAGCTAGTTGCATATCCGAACATCTCAGCAAGTGGAACCATCGCTTTAACGATTTGTGCGTTACCACGAGCTTCCATACCTTCAACACGTCCACGACGGGAAGTTACGTCACCCATGATATCACCCATGTACTCTTCAGGAACCGTTACTTCAACTTTCATAATCGGCTCTAAGATTGCAGGGTCACACTTTGATTTAGCGTTCTTAAGAGCCATTGAACCGGCAATCTTAAACGCCATTTCGTTGGAGTCAACATCATGGTATGATCCATCAACGATACGAGCTTTAAGGTCTAGTAATGGGAAACCAGCAAGCATTCCGTTTTTCATTGATTCTTCAATACCAGCTTGAACTGCAGGGATGTATTCACGAGGAACTGCCCCACCAACGATTTTGTTTTCAAATACGAATCCAGATCCTTCATCACCTGGCTCGAATTCAATCCAAACGTGACCGTATTGTCCACGACCACCGGACTGACGAACGAATTTACCTTCAACTTTAGCAGCTTGGCGAATTGTTTCACGGTATGCAACCTGAGGAGCACCCACGTTAGCTTCTACCTTGAATTCACGGCGCATACGGTCAACTAGGATATCAAGGTGAAGCTCACCCATACCTGCGATGATCGTTTGTCCAGTTTCTTCGTTTGTTTCAGTACGGAATGTTGGATCTTCTTCAGCTAGCTTAGCAAGCGCCATACCCATCTTGTCTTGGTCTGCTTTAGACTTCGGCTCGATAGATAGTGAGATAACTGGCTCTGGGAATACCATTGATTCTAAGATAACAAGGTTCTTTTCATCACATAGTGTATCACCAGTTGTAGTGTCTTTAAGACCTACAGCAGCCGCGATATCTCCAGCGTATACGATAGAGATCTCTTCACGGGAGTTTGCGTGCATTTGAAGGATACGTCCAACACGCTCGCGCTTTCCTTTAGTAGAGTTCTGTACGTATGATCCAGAGTTTAGTGTACCTGAGTACACACGGAAGAATGTTAACTTACCAACATAAGGGTCAGTCATAACTTTAAATGCAAGTGCAGAGAATGGTGCTTCGTCACTTGATTCACGAGTTACTTCTTCTTCAGAGTCAGGAAGTACACCTTTAATAGCTGGTACATCGATTGGCGATGGAAGGTAATCAAGAACAGCGTCTAGCATAAGCTGAACACCTTTGTTCTTAAATGCCGATCCACACATTACTGGATAGAACTCAACGTTACAAGTTCCTTGACGGATACCTGCTTTAAGTTCTTCATTCGTAATTTCTTCGCCTTCTAAGTACTTCATCATCATTTCTTCATCTAGCTCAGCAACCGCTTCGATAAGTTTTCCACGGTATTCTTCAGCTAAAGGCATGTGCTCTTCTGGAATATCACGAACTTCGATATCAGTACCAAGGTCGTTTCCGTAGAATACAGCTTTCATTTCGATAAGGTCGATGATTGCTTCGAATTGGTCTTCCGCACCGATCGGTAATTGGATCGGGTGAGCGTTAGCACCAAGGCGGTCATGAATCGTTTTTACGGAGTATAAGAAATCCGCACCGATCTTGTCCATTTTGTTTACGAATACTACACGAGGTACCCCGTAAGTAGTCGCTTGACGCCAAACTGTTTCTGTTTGTGGTTCAACACCTGATTGTGCATCAAGTAATGCAACCGCTCCGTCTAATACACGTAATGAACGTTCTACTTCAACTGTAAAGTCTACGTGTCCTGGTGTATCAATGATGTTGACACGGTGACCTTTCCATTGAGCAGTAGTAGCAGCGGAAGTAATCGTGATTCCACGCTCTTGTTCCTGCTCCATCCAGTCCATTTGTGAAGCTCCTTCATGAGTTTCACCGATTTTGTGGATACGGCCAGTATAGTAAAGAACACGTTCAGTAGTCGTTGTTTTACCAGCATCGATGTGAGCCATGATACCGATATTACGAGTATTTTTTAAGGAGAATTCTCTAGCCATGAATTTCTCTCCTTCCCTTTTTAAAAGGAATTTTTATAGTGTTTTAGAGACAGTCCGAAAACTGTCTCTATGATTTTACCAGCGGTAGTGAGCAAACGCTTTGTTTGCTTCTGCCATTTTGTGCATATCTTCGCGCTTCTTAACAGAAGCACCAGTGTTATTAGCAGCATCCATGATCTCATACGCAAGACGTTCTTCCATTGTCTTTTCTCCGCGTAGACGAGAGTAGTTCGTTAGGTAACGAAGTCCTAGTGTTGTACGACGCTCTGGGCGAACTTCAACTGGTACTTGGTAGTTAGCTCCACCAACACGGCGAGCACGAACTTCAAGAACTGGCATGATATTTTTAAGAGCTTGTTCAAACACTTCCATAGGATCTTGGTTTGTACGTTCTTTAATAAGATCGAACGCATTGTACAAGATTGTTTGAGCTACCCCTCTCTTACCGTCAATCATAATTTTGTTGATTAGACGAGTTACAAGCTTAGACTTGTAAATTGGATCAGGTAACACATCACGACGAGCAACAGGTCCTTTACGTGGCATGTGGTCCCCTCCTTTCTGATAGTTGTGTAATTTATTTTAATTATTTCTTAGCTTCCTTTGGACGCTTCGTTCCGTATTTAGAACGACCTTGCATACGGTTGTTAACACCAGCCGTATCAAGAGCACCACGAACGATGTGGTAACGTACCCCTGGTAAGTCTTTTACACGTCCTCCACGGATAAGAACAACACTGTGCTCTTGAAGGTTGTGGCCAATACCAGGAATGTAAGCTGTAACTTCGATTCCGTTAGTTAGACGAACACGCGCATACTTACGAAGCGCCGAGTTCGGCTTCTTAGGAGTCATAGTACCAACACGCGTACAAACTCCACGCTTTTGCGGAGATGAAACGTTAGTTTGGGACTTTTTGAAGCTGTTGTAACCTTTGTTTAACGCAGGAGAGTCAGATTTCTTTGATTTAGAAACACGACCTTTGCGGACTAATTGGTTAATAGTAGGCATTTTGTATTTCCTCCTCTCTTTTTTCGTAATACCACCGACCCAGGTGGTTCATTTTAGGACAAAAGAAAGTTTTTGCGAGAGGAGCGATATTGATGCCCATCGCAAAAACATGAATTTTATCCTTTTATCGCAACAGTTGCGGCCCCGACATCTATACCGCATGCTTTTCCAAGCTTTTTCATGGAATCAACCTTTACGATCGGTACGTGCTTCTCTTCGGCAATCTGCAATACTTTGCTCGTTACTCGAAAATCTGCGTCTTCCGCAACGACCAGCTCTTTGACCTCGCCGTTTTGTAAAGCTTTGATTGTTTGCTTAGTACCTACGATAATTTCAGAAGCCTGTGTCACTTTTTCATAAGACATACGAATATCCTCCAAAGTAACAAATCTTAGGAGCACATCCGTAATCATATCACCGATGCGCTCCCGATGTCAACATTTCATTTATTAATCTTGAGAAACAAGTTCTGTAGGCAATTCTGCCTCTTCATTGTTCTCATCTTCAACTACTGGAGAGTTAATTCCGATGTTTCTGTAACGGTTCATACCAGTTCCAGCCGGAATCAGCTTACCAATAATAACGTTTTCCTTAAGTCCGAGTAATTCATCACGCTTACCTTTGATGGCAGCATCCGTAAGAACTCGAGTTGTTTCTTGGAATGATGCAGCAGATAAGAATGATTCTGTCTCAAGAGATGCTTTTGTAATACCAAGAAGCACTGGACGACCTGTAGCAGGAGTTCCACCTTCAAGAAGTACACTACGGTTAACATCCGTGAAGGCATGAATATCCATAAGAGCTCCTGGAAGTACTTGAGAATCACCAGAATCGATGATGCGCACTTTACGAAGCATCTGGCGAACCATTACTTCAACGTGCTTATCTCCGATTTCTACCCCTTGCATACGGTAAACTTTCTGAACCTCACGCAATAGGTATTCTTGTACGCCTTCTGCACCACGCACTTTAATTAATTCTTTAGGATCGATCGAACCTTCCGTCAATACTTGACCGGCAGTTACCTTATCACCTTCGACCGCTTTAATGCGGGCACCGAAAGGAATCGTGTAAGATCTAGATTCAATTTCACCTTGAACGACTACTTCACGCTTATCTTTATTGTCGTTCACGCCAACAACCGTACCTTCAAGCTCAGAGATAACCGCTTGACCTTTCGGGTTACGCGCTTCAAACAATTCTTGGATACGCGGAAGACCTTGTGTAATATCGTCTCCTGCTACCCCACCTGTATGGAAGGTACGCATTGTAAGCTGTGTACCTGGCTCACCGATGGATTGAGCAGCGATAATTCCAACAGCTTCCCCAACTTCAACGTCAGAGCCTGTTGCAAGGTTGCGTCCGTAACATTTCTTACATACACCGTGACGTGTATCACAAGTAAATACAGAACGGATCGTTACTGCTTTCACGCCTACTTCTTCAATATGAGCGGCCATGTCTTCAGTGATCAGCTGATTAACGTCTGCAAGAAGTTCTTTTGTTTCAGGATGGTATACCTTTTTATAAGCAGTACGACCGATCAAACGCTCGTGAAGAGGTTCGATTACTTCGTTGCCTTCTTTAATAGCTGCAACTTCTAAGCCACGGTCCGTTCCACAGTCATCTTCACGTACGATAACGTCTTGAGCAACGTCAACCAAACGACGAGTAAGGTAACCTGAGTCAGCTGTTTTAAGGGCTGTATCGGCAAGACCTTTACGCGCTCCGTGAGTAGAGATAAAGTACTCGAGTACTGTTAGACCTTCACGGAAACTTGATTTGATTGGAAGCTCGATGATTTTACCAGCCGGGTTGGCCATCAGACCACGCATACCAGCTAGCTGCGTAAAGTTAGATGCGTTACCACGGGCACCGGAGTCACTCATCATGAAGATTGGGTTTCGCTTATCAAGTGTACCCATCAATTTATTTTGGATTTCGTCTTTCGCCAAACTCCAAACATTAATTACACGCTCATAGCGCTCTTCTTCCGTGATCAAACCACGTCTGAATTGCTTTGTAACGTTAACTACTTTTTCTTCGGCTACAGCAAGGATTTCTTGCTTTTCAGGTAGTACTACGATATCGGATACACCGATCGTGATACCAGCGCGCGTAGAATATTTGAATCCTAAGTCCTTCATGCGGTCAAGCATCTTAGACGTTTCAGTAATCTTAAAGCGTTTGAATACTTCCGCGATAATCTTACCTAGGATCCCTTTCTTAAATGGAACAATTTCCTCATGCTTCTGAATTTCCTCTTTTACATTAGCAGCCGGATCTAAGAAGTACTTTTCAGGTGTTTCCACTTGAAGGTTCGTCGTAGTCGGTTCGTTAATGTATGGGAATGACGGTGGCAGGATTTCGTTGAATAACAACTTACCTACTGTTGTCATAAGAAGCTTAGATTGCTGTTCATCTGTGAAAGTTTCTTTATTTAAGCTGGATACAGGAACAGCAATACGAGAATGCAAGTGTACGTATCCATTTTCATAAGCGATGATCGCTTCATTGATATCTTTAAATACAGACCCTTCACCAATAGCTCCTTCACGTTCTAGAGTTAAGTAGTAGTTACCTAAAACCATATCCTGTGAAGGTGTTACTACCGGCTTACCATCTTTCGGGTTCAAGATGTTTTGGGCAGCTAGCATTAAGATACGAGCCTCTGCTTGTGCTTCAGCAGATAGAGGAACGTGGACCGCCATTTGGTCACCGTCAAAGTCAGCGTTGTAAGCTGTACATACGAGCGGGTGAAGACGAATTGCACGGCCTTCTACAAGCGTTGGTTCGAATGCTTGGATACCAAGTCTGTGAAGTGTAGGTGCACGGTTTAGTAGAACTGGGTGTTCACGAATAACTTCTTCTAAAACATCCCAAACTTCTGGCTGAACGCGCTCTACTTTGCGTTTTGCACTCTTGATGTTGTGTGCAAGACCTTTTGAAACTAGCTCTTTCATAACGAATGGTTTGAAGAGCTCAAGTGCCATCTCTTTAGGTAGACCACATTGGTACATCTTTAAGTTCGGACCTACTACGATAACCGAACGGCCAGAGTAGTCAACACGTTTACCTAGCAAGTTTTGACGGAAACGACCTTGTTTCCCTTTCAGCATGTGTGAAAGTGATTTTAACGGACGATTTCCTGGTCCAGTAACCGGACGGCCACGACGACCATTATCGATTAATGCATCGACTGCTTCTTGAAGCATACGTTTTTCATTTTGAACGATAATGTTTGGAGCACCTAGGTCTAATAGACGCTTCAGACGGTTGTTACGGTTGATAACACGACGGTAAAGGTCGTTAAGATCAGATGTGGCAAAACGTCCACCATCAAGCTGAACCATCGGACGCAGTTCCGGTGGAATAACCGGAAGTACTTCTAGAATCATCCAGTCAGCATGGTTACCAGAGTGACGGAATGCTTCTAGTACTTCTAAACGCTTAATCGCACGTGTACGGCGTTGGCCTTGTGCTGTTTTAAGCTCTTCTTTCAACATCTCAACTTCTTTTTCAGCATCGATGTCTTCTAAAAGACGTTTGATCGCTTCTGCACCCATTTGTGCAGTGAAACCTTTTCCATACTTTTCACGGTATGTGCGGTATTCCTTTTCTGAAAGCAATTGTTTCTTCTCAAGAGGAGTATCTCCTGTATCAGTAACAACGTATGAAGCAAAGTAGATTACTTCTTCTAATGCTCTTGGAGACATATCCAAAACAAGACCCATACGGCTCGGGATACCCTTGAAGTACCAAATGTGAGATACAGGAGCAGCAAGCTCGATGTGACCCATTCGGTCACGTCGAACTTTAGCTCTTGTTACTTCAACACCACAACGGTCACAAACCACGCCTTTATAACGGACGCGCTTATACTTTCCGCAATGACATTCCCAGTCTTTTGTAGGACCGAAAATTCTTTCGCAGAACAAGCCGTCTTTTTCAGGCTTAAGTGTACGGTAGTTGATTGTTTCAGGTTTTTTTACTTCCCCTCTTGACCACGACCGAATTTTGTCCGGTGAAGCAAGACCAATTTTCATATATTCAAAATTATTTACGTCTATCAAGGAGCGTACCTCCCTTTTGATATCCTGTTTTAGTCATTCGAAGTGTAAGACTCAAGATTTAGATTTAGTTTCTCGCTTGCCTGATCGTCTTCATCATCAAGCTCTCTCATTTCAATTTCCTTGTCATCTCCAGAACAGATCTTAACGTCCATTCCGAGAGATTGAAGTTCTTTGATCAATACTTTAAATGATTCTGGAACACCTGGTTCAGGAACGTTTTCACCTTTAACGATGGCTTCATACGTTTTCACACGGCCGACAACATCATCGGATTTAACCGTAAGAATTTCCTGTAGTGTGTATGCTGCACCATATGCTTCAAGCGCCCATACTTCCATCTCACCGAAACGCTGACCTCCAAATTGTGCTTTACCACCAAGAGGCTGCTGTGTAACAAGTGAGTAAGGTCCAGTAGAACGAGCATGTAGCTTGTCATCAACCATGTGAGCCAGTTTGATCATATACATAACCCCAACTGATACACGGTTATCAAACGCAGTACCTGTACGTCCATCATAAAGAACCGTTTTACCATCGCGAGCCATTCCAGCTTCTTCGATCGTAGACCAAACATCTTCCTCACGCGCTCCATCGAATACCGGTGTAGCAACATGAATGCCTAGCTGACGTGCAGCCATTCCAAGGTGAAGCTCCAATACCTGACCGATGTTCATACGGGAAGGTACCCCTAGCGGGTTTAACATGATGTCAACTGGCGTTCCATCTGGAAGATAAGGCATATCTTCTTCAGGCATAATTTTAGAAATTACACCCTTGTTTCCGTGACGGCCGGCCATCTTATCTCCTTCGTGAATCTTACGTTTTTGCACGATGTATGCACGAACGAGCTGATTCACACCTGGAGGAAGTTCATCGCCATCTTCACGGTTAAACACTTTAACGTCAAGGATGATTCCATCTCCACCGTGAGGTACACGCAATGATGTATCGCGGACTTCACGAGCTTTTTCACCGAAGATCGCATGCAATAGACGTTCTTCAGCTGTTAATTCAGTTACACCTTTAGGCGTTACTTTACCAACTAAGATATCTCCATCTTTAACTTCTGCACCAACACGGATGATTCCGCGTTCGTCCAGGTTGCGCAATGCATCTTCTCCGACGTTTGGAATATCACGAGTGATTTCTTCTGGTCCAAGTTTTGTATCACGCGCTTCTGATTCATATTCTTCAATATGGATCGAAGTATAAACGTCGTCTTTAACAAGACGCTCGCTCATGATAACAGCATCCTCGTAGTTGTAACCTTCCCATGTCATGAAGGCAACAAGAACGTTACGACCTAAAGCAAGTTCACCGACTTCCATTGAAGGGCCATCCGCTAAGATTTCCCCTTTCGTCACGCGGTTACCTGTGCTTACGATCGGGCGCTGGTTATAACACGTTCCTTGGTTGGAACGAATAAACTTAAGCATGTTGTAAGTGTCAAGGTCGCCTGAAACTTCCTTGCCATCTACTTCTTTAATGCGGCGTACTTGAACTTGTTTTGCTGTAACGCGCTCAACGATTCCTTCATGCTTACAGATAACTGCAGCTCCGGAGTCTTTTGCTGATACGTGCTCCATTCCTGTACCAACAATCGGTGATTCAGGAACAAGCAAAGGTACAGCCTGACGTTGCATGTTCGCTCCCATTAGGGCACGGTTGGAGTCATCATTCTCTAAGAACGGAATACAAGCTGTCGCAGCAGATACTACCTGTTTCGGCGATACATCCATATAATCGATGCGTTCGCGTTTAACAACAGTGTTATCACCACGGAAACGTGCGATTACGTCTTCGTTCATGAACTCTCCGTTATCACCTAGGATAGAGTTCGCCTGTGCAACTACGTATAAATCTTCTTCATCTGCAGTCAGGTAGTCAATACGGCTCGTTACACGACCTGTTTCAGGATCAACCCGACGGTATGGTGTTTCGATAAATCCATATTGGTTCACTTTTGCATAAGAAGAAAGTGAGTTGATCAAACCGATGTTCGGACCCTCTGGCGTCTCAATCGGACACATACGACCGTAGTGAGAGTAGTGAACGTCACGAACTTCAAAGCCTGCACGTTCACGTGTAAGACCACCTGGCCCTAGTGCAGATAGACGACGCTTGTGCGTCAATTCTGCTAGCGGGTTCGTTTGATCCATGAACTGTGAAAGCTGAGAGCTTCCGAAGAACTCTTTAATAGAAGCAATTACAGGACGTATATTGATCAATGCTTGTGGTGTGATCGCATTTGTGTCTTGGATGGACATACGCTCACGCACAACACGTTCCATTCTGGAAAGTCCGATTCTGAATTGGTTTTGCAGAAGCTCACCAACAGAACGAAGACGACGGTTTCCAAGATGGTCAATATCATCTGTAGTTCCTACTTGATGCAATAGGTTGAAGAAGTAGTTAATAGAAGCAATAATGTCAGAAACTGTGATGTTTTTAATTTCTTTATCAACAAGTCCGTTTCCGATAACATTAATGATTCTTTCACCTTCTTGATCATCAGGCGCATAGATTTTGATAGATTGAAGAGCGATATCTTGATCTTCAGCCACTCCTCCTGCTGGTGTAACAGTCTTAAAGCCTACACCGCTCTCAAGAGCAGGGATAATCTTATCTAGCGTTCTGCGGTCAAGAAGCGTACCTTCTTCAGCGATCACTTCACCAGTTTCAGCATCAACAAGTGTTTCAGCTAGTTTTTGGTTGAAGAGACGATTCTTTATATGAAGCTTTTTATTGATTTTGTAGCGTCCAACGTTAGCTAAGTCATAGCGTTTAGGATCAAAGAACCTAGAATCTAATAAACTTTTTGCGTTATCTACTGTTGGAGGCTCTCCCGGACGAAGACGCTCATAGATTTCTAGAAGGGCTTTTTCCGTTCCTTCTGTATTATCCTTATCTAGCGTGTTGCGAAGATACTCATCTTCTCCAAGCAAATCAATGATTTCTTGATCAGACCCAAACCCTAAAGCACGAAGCAATACGGTAATAGGGATTTTTCTTGTGCGGTCAATACGCACATAAACTACGTCCTTAGCATCTGTTTCGAACTCCAGCCAAGCACCGCGGTTTGGAATGACAGTAGCGGTAAAACCTTTTTTACCGTTTTTGTCGATTTTCTCACTATAGTAAACACTTGGTGAACGAACGAGCTGTGATACAATTACACGCTCTGCCCCGTTGATCACAAAGGTTCCCGTATCTGTCATTAACGGGAAATCTCCCATAAATACTTCCTGCTCTTTTACTTCGCCCGTCTCTTTATTGATCAGACGCACTTTCACACGAAGCGGAGCAGCGTAAGTAACATCGCGCTCTTTTGATTCATCTACAGGATACTTCGGCTCACCTAAGTTATAATCAATAAACTCTAAAACGAGGTTCCCTGTAAAATCTTCAATTGGCGAAATGTCTCGGAACATTTCACGTAACCCCTCATCAAGAAACCATTGATAGGAAGCGGTTTGAATTTCAATTAAGTTTGGTAATTCAAGCACTTCGCTAATCCTTGCATAACTTCTTCGTTGGCGGTGGCGTCCAAACTGAACTAGTTGACCTGTCAACTGCTTCACCCCTCAAATCCAGCGTTTTTTTCGTGTATCATAATTCTATCTAACATTCTATTAAGAAGGTTAGAAAACAAAAAGAAAAAGGGTTTCATATTCTTAAAACCGCAGTTTTCCTAATTTGATAAAAGCTATTATATAATTTTGTCCAACTTTTTCGCATTCTATACGTCTAAACATGAGTAAAAAACGTTGATTTATCAACGTTTTTTCGCTTACCACGAAAAATAAGCAGCAAAATGCGAATCCATTGGCATTTTATAATACTAACATACGGAATTTATCAAGTCAAACTTTTCTTGCGCGTAAAATATAGTAGCCTTTTTTCTTCGCAACCGTTTCAACTTGGCCGAATAATTGTTCCATTTTATCCATAGCAGATGGCGCACCTTGTTTCTTTTGAATCACTACCCATAACTCGCCACCAACGCAAAGTTTGTGATAAGCTTCTTCGAAAATTTGATGCACGACCGTCTTACCTGCACGAATCGGCGGATTTGTAATAACAGCAGCAAATTCAGCATCCTTCACTTCAGCAAATAAATAACTTTTATAGATCTTAACGTTATCAACCTTGTTCTTATCTGCGTTCAGCTTAGCAAGTTCTATTGCTCTTTCATTTATATCCACCATTTGAACAACACGATCTTTTTCCGCTCTCGCAAGCGAAAGTCCGATCGGGCCATATCCGCATCCTACATCTATATAATCACCATGTACTTCTGGAGGTACAAAGGATTCTATTAAAACACGGCTGCCAAAATCTACTTCTTTCTTTGAAAAGACACCAGCATCCGTCGTAAAGCGAAACTTTTCTCCGTTCAATAAAAAATCCCACGTCTCTCTTTTACTTTCTGTACCAGGTGTTTCAGAATAATAATGGTTTTTCATCGTTTTTAAACTCTCCTTACCTTCTGATAAAGACAGTATTCCCGTTCCGAAATTCTTTAACGGTCTATCTATAAAGTTACTTGTGTGAGTAGTTGATTTCCATTCCAGGCTGCTCGCTTTCCAATCAACTTGCATTGATGAGAATAGCAACACCCTTCTTGTAGAAAGCCTTCTAAAAGATTAAGCGAAACAAACAAAAAGGTCCGCCATCGGGCGAACCTTTTCTTTTGAATTACTTAACTTCAACAGAAGCTCCAACTTCTTCAAGTTTAGCTTTGATTTCTTCAGCTTCGTCTTTAGATACGCCTTCTTTAACTGGCTTAGGAGCACCGTCAACAAGTTCTTTCGCTTCTTTAAGTCCAAGACCTGTAAGTTCACGAACAACTTTGATAACTTTAATTTTTGAAGCTCCACCGCTTGCAAGAATTACGTCGAATTCAGTTTTCTCAGCAGCAGCGTCTCCACCAGCAGCTCCACCAGCTACAGCTACAGGAGCAGCAGCAGTTACACCAAACTCTTCTTCGATTGCTTTTACTAGGTCGTTAAGCTCTAAAACAGTCATTGTTTTTAAGCTTTCAATGATTTGCTCTTTAGACATTATAATTTCCTCCTTATGGAATGTAAGTTATTGGTTGAAGATAAGACTTAAGCGCCTTGCTCTTCTTTTTGTTCTGCAACAGCCTTAGTAGCCAACGCAAAGTTGCGGATAGGTGCTTGAAGCACGCTGAGTACCATTGAAAGAAGACCATCTCTTGATGGAAGTTCAGCAAGAGCTTTCACTTCTTCTAGAGACGCAACGCGTCCTTCGATTACACCAGCTTTAATTTCAAGCGCTTCGTGTTTCTTAGCGAAGTCATTAAGGATCTTAGCCGGAGCTACAACATCTTCATTTGAAAATGCGATCGCTGTAGGACCAGTTAAGTGTTCAGCTAATTCTTTAAGGTCATTCTCTTCAGCAGCGCGAACTACCATTGAGTTTTTGTAAACTTTGAACTCGATGCCAGCATCACGTAAAGACTTACGAAGTTCAGTAACCTCAGAAACAGTAAGACCACGGTAGTCAACAAGGATTGTCGATTGGCTATTTTTGATTTTCTCAGAAATAGTGGATACTAACTGCTTTTTTGTTTCTAAAATGCTGCTCATTATTACACCTCCTGTAAAATGATTGCATCACCGCAGGTTTTGTCCAAAAACAAAGCCTCCATGTCGAGACATGGAGGCGTGAGTATCTAAAGTCATAAGTAATTAACTAATGAGCTTATCGATGCTTCACCTCGGCAGGAAGATTTAAGCCAGTTGGCTCCTGCTGTCTACGGCATTCATCTGATGCATTTGTGTTTAACAGTATATAATATAACGGGTCAAAACCCGTTTGTCAACTATCGTTTTACAGCGAATGAAGATGGATTAACTTTGATCCCAGGTCCCATAGTTGAAGAAACAGCAACGTTCTTCATGTAAGTTCCCTTTGCAGCTGCAGGCTTAACTTTCAACAATGTTTCGATGATTGTGTTAAGGTTTTCTGCAAGCTTTTCAGCTTCGAAAGATACTTTACCGATAGGAACGTGTACGTTACCAGTCTTGTCGACACGGTATTCTACTTTACCAGCTTTGATTTCGTTAATCGCTTTTTCTACTTCAAATGTAACTGTGCCTGTTTTAGGGTTAGGCATTAAACCTTTAGGCCCTAGAACACGTCCAAGTTTACCAACTTCAGCCATCATGTCCGGAGTTGCAACGATTACGTCAAACTCGAACCAACCTTGTTGGATTTTGTTGATGTAGTCAGAATCGCCAACGTGATCTGCTCCAGCAGCTTCAGCTTCTTTTGCTTTTTCACCTTTTGCGAATACTAATACACGTTGAGTCTTACCAGTTCCGTTTGGAAGCACTACTGCTCCACGAACTTGTTGGTCAGCTTTCTTTGTGTCTACACCTAAACGAACTGCAACTTCTACAGACTCGTCAAATTTTGCAGGAGCAGCTTTTTTAACTAGCTCGATCGCTTCTGCAGCGTCATATGCTTTTGTGCGGTCTACTAGCTTAGCCGCTTCTTGGTACTTCTTACCTTTGTTTGCCATTTTATTGTCCTCCTTATGTGGTTTAGCGGATATTCCTCCCACTTATTGCACTTAAAAATCAAGCGCAATTACACGCATTGCATGAATAAAGGTTGCGAACCGTTTGACGGGCAGGATATTAATCCATTTACTCGCAACCTAATAGACATCAAACACAGGATTAGTCTTCGATAACAATTCCCATGCTGCGTGCAGTACCTTCAACCATACGCATTGCAGCTTCAACGCTAGCAGCGTTTAGGTCAGGCATTTTTGTTTCTGCGATTTCGCGAACTTTATCACGCTTTACAGTCGCAACTTTTTTCTTGTTCGGCTCACCAGAACCTGACTCGATTCCCGCAGCTTTCTTTAAAAGAACAGCAGCCGGAGGAGTTTTAGTGATGAATGTAAATGAACGGTCTTCGAAAACCGTGATTTCTACCGGAATGATTAAACCAGCTTGATCAGCAGTACGAGCGTTGAATTCTTTACAGAATCCCATGATGTTTACCCCAGCTTGTCCTAGTGCAGGTCCAACTGGCGGTGCCGGGTTTGCTTTACCAGCAGGGATTTGCAATTTCACCATTTTAATAACCTTTTTAGCCACGCGACACACCTCCTTAAGTCCGTGATGTGGTATTATGGGCCGAAACCCTCCCACTCAAAAATACGCTTCCCCTCCTAAAAGAGAGGAAGCAGTTGATTAGTAATATCAAACATAAAAAATTCTATCACCTTTTTGAAGTGATTACAAGTCTTTTTCCATTATAACTTGCTAACTTGGGTAAACTCAAGTTCAACTGGCGTTTCACGACCAAACATGTTGACGTGAACTTTCAGCTTCTGTTTTGTTGCATCGATCTCTTCAATCGTACCAACAAAGTCAGCAAAAGGACCTTCTTTTACTTTTACAGATTCCTTGATTTCAAAGTCGACTTCAACGCGCGGAGCTTCAATACCCATACCTTTAAGAATGTGATCTACTTCCTCGGGCAAAAGTGCCGTAGGCTTTGAGCCCGCTCCAGCAGAACCGACAAATCCTGTTACACCTGGCGTATTACGTACAACGTACCACGAATCATCTGTCATGATCATCTCCGTTAATACATAACCAGGGAAAACTTTCTTCATGCTTGTCTTTGTCTTGCCGTTCTTTGTTTCGGTCTCTTCTTCTACAGGTACAAGTACACGGAAAATCTTATCTGTCATCCCCATAGATTCCAAACGCTTTTCCAAGTTTGCTTTTACTTTGTTTTCATACCCTGAATAGGTATGAACAACGTACCAATTTTTTTCCATACGATGGGACCCGTGTCCTTTCCCTCCTAAAATGGATATACTCTAGCATTCTATCCAAAAGAAGCTATATCTAATCTACCCTAAAATAAGCTCAACTAATTGTGAAATACCAAGATCCACAACCCAGAAGAACAAAGCCATAATCACTACAGTTGACAGTACAACACCCGTATAGCGAAATAATTCTTTTCGCGAAGGCCAGCTAACACGTTTCATCTCTTTATTTACATCTGAAAGAAACTTTGCTGGTGATTTTTTTGTCTTTTCTGCAACATCCGCCATCTTCATAAACCCCCATGCCTTTGATCAATTAACATTTATAAAAAAAGCTTGTTTCGCTTACTTCGTTTCCTGGTGAATGGTATGAGCATTGCAGTAGCTGCAAAACTTTTTAACCTCGACTCGTTCAGGATTGTTTTGTTGGTTCTTCATCGTTGTATAATTTCGTTTTGAGCATTGTTTACAGGCTAAAAAAACTTTTTTTCTCATGCTAAATAAACACCTTTCGTGCGACAAACCCACTCATCCACGTTACAATGTTACTTTTAAAACCTTAACATAGGGGTATACGCTTGTCAATAAAGGGAAAATGGAGGTTTATCTCATCTAAACTTAATTTTAAATTCATACTAAGACGAAATTTTTCTTTGAGCTTGTCGTTATCTTTCATTTTTCTTTGGGCGCAAAGCGGCAAGTGGCTCACCGTACGCCCCACGGAAAGCGAAGCACCTGAAACGGAAATCAACATCTTTCAACTTCAACACCAAAAGAAAAAGAGCAGGAACAATCCCCGCTCTTAAGATGATATTTCTCTTAGCTCTAAATAGCGCTCTAATTTACGTTTCACTCGCTGAAGCGCGTTGTCGATCGACTTCACGTGTCTGTCGAGATCCACTGAGATTTCCTGGTACGATCTTCCGTCAAGATACAGCATCAGAACCTTACGTTCCAGGTCACTTAATATTTCTCCCATCTTCACTTCAATATCATCAAATTCTTCTTGATTGATAATCAGTTCTTCTGGATCAGTGACTTTTGTACCGCATATTACATCCATTAGTGTACGGTCGGATTCCTCATCATAGATTGGCTTGTCCAACGACACGTAAGAATTTAACGGAATGTGTTTTTGTCTAGTTGCCGTTTTGATAGCGGTAATCATTTGCCTTGTTATACATAGTTCGGCAAAAGCTTTAAAGGATGACAGCTTGTCCTCTTTAAAATCGCGAATGGCTTTATACAGCCCGATCATGCCTTCTTGAATGATATCTTCTCGGTCTGCACCGATCAAAAAGTATGATCTTGCTTTCGCACGAACAAAGTTTTTATATTTGTTGATCAAATATTCAAGTGCTGCGCTGTCCCCCTCATGAACCAGTTCCACAAGGCTTTCATCTTCCATGAGCTCGTAATCGCTTACTGACCGTTCCTTGAGATCTATGTTCACGACAAATCCCCCCACCAGGTTTTTACCGGCAAAATATAGCAATATTATAGCTCATAGTTCACAAAAGCGTCAAGATTCCTTATTTTTGCCCTCTTCTCCATCTTTCAAATATTTCGGCAATTTCGTCTGAAAGGTGGATTGATGAGGAGGTTTGCTTTCTTTTTCGCTCGCCAACAGACACATGTATATGTTTTTCGATCTCATCCATCTCATTTTTTAATTCTCTCGCAGATTTTCTCAATGCGCCCTTACCAAAAATCTGCCACTGTTCCGTTGAATCTGAAGTTGCGACGTAAATTCGCGTATCGATCGATTTCAACTCTACAACTAGACGTTCGATTCGTTCATCCGCCGTTTCGTTCTCCCTCGTAAAGATGACTTCAACGCCGTGGTTTTTCGTTTTTTTCTCTATGCCAGGTGAGAGATGGGCATCAAATACTACGATTACTTGATACCCAGTCGTTCCCTGGTACTCTGCCATAAATTCAATCAGCAGGTCTCTTGCTTTGGCAAAATCGGATGTTTTTAAGCTCCGCAGTTCGGGCCAAGCGCCAATGATGTTGTAGCCATCAACAATCAAATAGTGGCGGGTTTTCATTTTCGTGCTTCTAAAGGATTTCGGTCACGGTATACTTCATACATCAAGAGACTAGCAGCAACTGATGCATTAAGCGAGGTAACCTTCCCTTTCATCGGAAGCTGAACGAGGAAATCACACGTTTCTGATACGAGTCTTCCCATTCCCTTTCCTTCACTTCCGATCACAAGACCTAATGGCATGTCCCATTTGGCTTGTCTATAGTCGTCTTTCCCTTTCATGTCTGCACCAGCAAACCACATACCGCGGTCTCTAAGCTCTTTCATCGTTTGAACGAGGTTTGTAACACGAACGACAGGAATGTACTCGATCGCACCCGTTGAAGCTTTTGCTACTGTAGCGGTCAATCCTACTGAGCGTCGCTTCGGAATAATGATGCCATGTGCACCAACTGCATCAGCCGTACGCATGATCGAACCTAGATTATGAGGATCTTCAAGCTCGTCCAATAAAATAAAGAACGGCTCTTCTCCTCTTTCTTCCGCAATTTTAAACAAATCATCAAGCTCTGAGTATGAGTATGCTGCTACACCAGCGATCACACCTTGATGATTGCCTCCTCCGCTTAAAGAATCTAGCTTTTGTTTCGGTACATATTGCACAAGGACATTTTGCTTTTTCGCCATAGACACGATGGTACTTACCGGTCCTTTTTGAGATCCTTCACCTACGAAAATTTTATTAATATCACGGCCGGAGCGCAGTACTTCCATAACCGGATTTCGGCCGATAATCAGTTCTTGTTCTTTTTGTTCTTTTGCTTCACTCATCTTTAGACCTCCCCCTTTTTATTATCTGATAACACATATTCCATCATGTTCTTTAGTCGCTCATGGTTATTTAACAGATAGAGATAACCGATGATCGCTTCAAAGCTTGTTGCATGCCTATACGTTTGAACATCCGTATTTTTCGGGACAGTCCCTTGATTTGCATTGCGTCCACGCTTAATAACAGCGACCTCTTCTTCTGTAAAATAATTTTCTTCAAGCAGCTGAACGACCATGCCCGCCTGCGCTTTTGCTGAAACAAACTTTGTGGCCGACACGTGGAGCTTGTTCGGCTTCACCTGTCCATTACGAATAAGGTGTTCACGCACGAACTGCTCCATTACCGCATCTCCCATATAAGCAAGCGTGGTTCCGTTCAGTTGTTTAATATCTGCGTCCGTTATCTTCATTTACTTATCTCTTTTCCACCGAACACCTTGTGCGGTATCTTCCAAAATGATGTTCTGTTCTTTTAACTGATCACGAATTTCGTCTGCGCGAGCAAAGTTCTTTTCTTTACGCGCTTGGTTACGTTCTTGAATAAGAGCATCAATCTCTTCGTCTAACAGTTCTTCTTCTTTATGAAGAGTAAGTCCGAGCACACCAGCAAGCTCATCGAACAGTGCTATGAATTCTGTAATAACGGCTTTAGAAGTGTTCTTCTCCTGAAGATATACGTTCGCTTCTCTTGAAAAATCGAAAAGATGAGAGATCGCGTTCGCCGTGTTAAAATCATCATCCATATCCGTGATAAATTTCTCTCTTGTTTCTTTAACGAGCTGAGTCCATCTTTCTGTATCTATAGAAAGGTCTGCAGATACACTCAAGCGATGTTTCAAGTTTTCATAAGACGTACGGATTCTATTCAATCCTGCCTCTGCTGCTTCTAACAACTCTTGACTGAAGTTGATTGGGTTGCGGTAGTGGACTGCAAGCATAAAGAATCTGATAACTTGCGGATCCTGCTGTTGTACAAGATCATGAACAAGTACAAAGTTTCCAAGTGATTTGGACATTTTTTCGTTATCAATATTAATATACCCATTATGCATCCAATACTTAGCCATCGGAACTTCATTTAATGCTTCAGATTGTGCGATCTCATTCTCATGATGCGGAAAAGCTAAATCTTGACCGCCGCCATGAATGTCGATTGAATCACCTAAGTATTTTTTGGCCATTGCCGAGCATTCAATATGCCATCCTGGACGCCCTTTGCCCCACGGGCTCTCCCAATAGATCTCTCCGTCCTTTGCCGCTTTCCAGAGCACGAAATCAAGTGGATCTTCCTTTTTCTCTCCCACTTCGATTCTTGCGCCAGATCTCAGATCATCGATCGATTGATGAGAAAGCTTACCATAGCCGTTAAACGAGCGTGTTTTAAAATAAACATCTCCCCCCGCTTCATAAGCAAAACCTTTTTTGACGAGGTTTTCGATAAACTCGATGATTTCTGGTATCGTTTCGGTTACACGTGGATGTGCATCCGCTTTTTGTACGCCTAGTGCGCAAGTATCCTCATGGTAGGCATGAATGAATTTTTCGGCGATCGTCGGAACATCACTTCCCATTTCATTAGCCGCTTTAATGAGCTTGTCATCAACATCCGTAAAATTGGAGATGAATTGCACATCATAATCTCTGTATTCCAAATACTTTCTCACCGTATCAAAAACAATAGCCGGCCTAGCGTTACCGATATGGATATAATTATAAACAGTCGGTCCACACACATACATCTTTACTTTACCCTCTTCTAACGGAACGAAAGGCTCTTTTTGACGTGTCATTGTATTATAGATTTTAATACCCATTTAAACATCACTCCCTTTTTTTAATCTCTCGAGCTCGTTACACATTCTTCTAAGTTCCTCGTGCATCTCTCTAAACTTATCAGCCACCGGGTCAGGAAGATCGCGGTGATCAAGTTCACACCCTACTTTGATGCCGTCTTTAATAACGACTCTTCCTGGAATTCCAACTACGGTCGCATCCGGTGGTACATGTTGGAGGACAACAGACCCCGCCCCCACTTTTGAGTTTTTGCCGATGGTAATGTTGCCTAGCACCTTCGCTCCTGTAGCAACAAGAACATGATCTTCAAGTGTGGGATGCCTTTTTCCTTTTTCTTTTCCCGTACCTCCGAGCGTAACGCCTTGGTAGAGCGTCACGTCATTGCCGATGATACACGTTTCGCCGATCACCACACCCATTCCGTGATCGATAAAAAAGCGTCTGCCGATCTGTGCACCAGGGTGTATTTCAATACCAGTAAAAAAGCGGCTGATCTGTGAGATCAAGCGGGCTAAAAACAGCCAGTTTCGCTTGAATAATTTATGTGCTAATCTATGGGCCCAAACCGCATGTAGTCCTGAGTATGTTAAGAATACTTCGAATGAACTTCTAGCCGCTGGGTCTTTCTCAAAAACAACTTGAATGTCTTCTCTCATGGCTGAAAACATGTTCTCCAACCTCCTTGCATAAAAATATCGTGCTTTTACGGTGAATACAATGTTGCCTTGGAAGAGGTTGATCTCCGTTACAGGTGCTTCGCTTTCCGCGGGGCGTGCGGTGAGCCCCCTGCCGCTTTGCGCCTTTAGGGGTCTCGCCTGCCCACTCGTCCCGCAGGAGTCTTGCGCCTTCCACTACAATCAACTAGCCAAAGTTGAAAAAAAGTGATTCATAAGCAAATTGTTTAGATTTAATCTAATTAAAAAATAAAAAACGCCCCTGTGCCATATATGACACAGAGACGTACTGATAGACGCGGTTCCACTCTGTTTAACAGGTATTAAACCCACCTGTTCCCTTAAGCTCCATAACGGGGAGTTACCGCCCAAACCTACTTAACTTTCGGCAAGGGACTCCGAGGGGCACTTCAGCAAGCATTTCCATGAACCACTTTCAGCCGGTGATGGTTCTCTCTACTATGAAAAGCGCTAGCCTACTTTCCTCATCTGCGTTTTTACATTTTGATATAAGTTTCTTTTACTATATTATAATCTTTGCAAAATGTGTACTTTTATTACTTTTTAATTTGAGTAAGTACAGCATTTACGCGCTTCGTAATAACTTCTTTTCCTAAAAGAGAAACAGCAGCAGGTAGATCTGGACCATGTTGCTGACCAGTCGTCGCCACACGGATCGGCATGAATAAGTTCTTTCCTTTTTGGCCCGTTTCCTTCTGAACAGCTTTCATCATCGCCTTGATGTTTTCCGCTTCAAATGAATCACTATTTTCGATCTGAGTTAAGAATGATTCCATAACAGATGGAACACCTTCACCTTTTAAAACTTCAAGTGCTTCTCCTTCATACTCGATCTCTTCTTTGAAGAAAAGTTCCGTTAAGTCTACGATTTCAGCACCGTAGCTCATTTTTTCCTGATGAAGAGCGACAAGCTTTGTGATCCACTCTTGTTCTTCGGGGCTAGGGTTAGTAGACACTCTACCCGCTTTTACTAGGTGAGGCATACATAACTCAACAATACGGGCTACGTCTTGCTGTTTCATATATTGGTTGTTCAGCCACTCTAACTTTTGTGTATCAAACACAGCAGGTGCTTTTGACAAACGGTTCGGGTCAAAGATCTCAATAAACTGCTCACGGGTAAAGATCTCTTCTTCCCCACCTGGAGACCAGCCTAATAATGCGATAAAATTAAACAGCGCTTCTGGTAAATATCCTAGATCTTTATATTGCTCGATAAACTGAACGATCGATTCGTCACGTTTACTTAACTTTTTACGGTTTTCATTCACGATCAATGTTGTGTGACCAAACTTCGGATGCGAAAATCCTAGCGCATCATAGATCAATAGCTGCTTCGGTGTGTTCGAGATGTGATCATCACCACGCAGTACGTGAGTGATCGCCATTTCGTGGTCATCGATAACAACAGCGTAGTTGTAAGTTGGGATTCCGTCTTTTTTTACAATAACAAAATCACCAAAGCCGCTCGATTCAAACGATACTTCACCTTTAACCATATCATCAAACGTGATCGTACGGTCTTGTGGAACTTTAAAACGAATGCTTGGACGGCGACCCTCTTCTTCTAGTGCCGCTTTTTCTTCAACCGATAAGTTTCGACAGCGTCCGTCATAAACTGGTGTGACCCCTTTGGCCATCTGCTCTTCACGAGACACTTCAAGCTCTTCTTCCGTACAATAACAAGTGTATGCAAGACCTTTTGAAAGTAGTTCATCTGTATACTTCTCGTATAGATCTAAACGTTCCATCTGACGATACGGACCGTAATCTCCTCCGATATCCACACTTTCGTCCCAATCCATCCCGAGCCATTTCAAATGATTCAGCTGGCTCTCTTCTCCACCTTGAATGTTACGCTTCTGGTCCGTATCTTCAATACGAATAATAAATTTCCCGCCAGTGTGGCGTGCATATAAATAATTGAATAGAGCTGCTCGTGCATTCCCTATATGTAAGTGTCCCGTTGGACTTGGCGCATAACGCACTCGAACTTCGTTTGCCATCATGTTTCACCTCTATAATTTTTTTCTTCTTTAGATAAATGGGTGGATCGCTTGACTGATCCTCTTCACTGAAAAGTTGATTGAAGTGAAAGGTGCGAGACTCCTGGGGGATCAGCGGGACAGGTGAGACTCTTAAAAGCGCAGAGCGCTAAGAGGCTCACCGCACGCCCCCCGGAAAGCGAGCAACCTGGAACGGAAATCAACCGCTCCCTTAAACTCCAGAGCTTTCCTTAAACAGCAATATAATTATGCTTTCTCTATCAACACAACCGCTTGAGCTGCGATTCCCTCTTCGCGTCCAGGAAATCCTAGCTTTTCAGTCGTTGTCGCCTTCACGTTGATTCTCTCTACATCAACACTAAAAATATCTGCGATCACTCCGCGCATCTCTTCAATATACGGTAGCATCTTTGGTTTTTGAGCAATGATCGTACAATCTATATTACCTAAAGAATACCCTTTTTTCTCAACCAATTTCCAAGAATCAAGTAGCAAACGCTTAGAATCTGCGCCTTTGTATGCTGGATCTGTATCTGGAAAGTGTTTGCCGATATCTCCTTCACCCGCTGCGCCTAGCAATGCATCTGTTATCGCATGCAAAAGAACGTCAGCATCAGAATGGCCTAAAAGTCCTTTTTCATAAGGAATCGTTACACCGCCAATGATTAACGGACGACCCTCACTAAAGGCATGTACATCAAAACCCTGTCCGATGCGCATCATGCTTTTTCCCCCTGTCTCTCTAACAAAATGGCTTGTCCAAACAACAAGTCATCAGACGTAGTTAATTTTATATTATGATAGTCTCCCATTACAATAGCGACTGTTTGTCCAATTCGTTCCACAAGGCTGGCGTCATCCGTTCCAATATATCCTTCTTCGTCTGCCTTCCTGTGTGCATCCATGACGATAGAAAGACGAAAAGCTTGCGGGGTTTGAACAGCCCACAAGCTGGAACGATCGATCGTTTCTTCCACTTGATTCTCTAACACCCGCTTAACCGTGTCCTTTACAGGAACAGCTAACACGGCAGAGCCTGTTTCTCGTGCCGTGTTAACAAGGTGTGAAATAGAATCATGTGTGATGAAAGGACGTGCAGCATCATGAATAAGAACGAGATCCGCATCAATAGGCACGACCTTTAAACCCTCATACACGCTTTGCTGACGCTCTTTTCCGCCTGGAACGATTTTGCGCACTTTTTTGTATTGGAACGACTCTACAAAATCTTGCATCTGCTGCAATTCCTTTTCACTGCCAACAAGGATAACACCCTCGCAATGTGGATCATTTTCAAACACATGTAGCGTGTGCGCGAGGACTGGTTTTCCTAAGAGCTCGATCCACTGCTTAGAGATCCCAGCATTCATGCGTTTACCTTGTCCAGCAGCGGGAATGACTGTCCAATAATTCACGTGCTTCCCCACCGTTCGTTACAATGCTTTTTCTAATAGTTTCTTTTTGGCAAAGATCATTCTGCCTGCTGATGTTTGGAGTACGGATGTAACAACAACATCAATCGTCTTGCCTACATAATCACGACCATCTTCCACGACGATCATCGTTCCATCGTCCAGATAGCCTACACCTTGACTCTGTTCTTTCCCGTCTTTGATCACTTGTACAACAAGCTCTTCGCCCGGAAGAACTACCGGTTTCACCGCATTTGCAAGGTCATTAATATTCAGTACTGCAACGTTTTGCAGCTCACATACTTTGTTCAAGTTAAAATCGTTTGTTACGACGACACCGGATAACAACTGAGCGAGTTTTACAAGCTTGCTATCAACTTCTGTTACCTCTTCAAAGTCACCTTCATAGATTTCAACTTTCATAGAAAGCTCTTTTTGAATACGATTTAGAATGTCAAGACCACGGCGTCCTCTGTTTCGCTTTAGAACATCTGAGGAGTCAGCAATATACTGCAATTCTTCTAAAACAAAACGAGGTATGATAAGCGGACCTTCTAAAAAGCCAGTTTGACAGATATCTGCAATACGGCCATCAATAATTACACTCGTATCTAAAATCTTATACTTACCACTAGGCTTCTCGATCTCTGCTTCTTTTTTCCGTTCTTTGCCTTGGCTTTTCAAAGAGAACAGCTGAATCAATTCGTCTCTCTTTTTAAAACCTACTTGAAAGCCTAAATAACCGAGCAGGAATGTGATAGCGATCGGCAGGATCGAGCTGACCACAACAATATCCATAGAGCTTAACGGTGACTGGATCAAAAAGGCTACGATCAGCCCGATAATGAGTCCCATCGTCCCCGATAAAAGATCAGTTGCTGGAGCTTTCACAACAGTTTCCTCAGCCCAGCGGATTAAACCTACTACGTAATCGGACAGCCAAAATGTAGATAAAAATAGTATAAGTGCACCAATCACTGCCCCGACATATGGGGATGTTACTTGATTCGGAAGATCACCGAAATTAAGTACACGAATGAGATCTGGTATATATAGATAGCCTAGCATGCCCCCTATTACAATGAAAAATAGTTGAACAATTCTTTTTAGCATGCCTGATTCACCTCCCCTAATCATTATTTACAAAATGACCGTATTAAAAACGTGCAAAAAATAGAAAATTCCTTTTTTTACGTAGAATGTTCCATTTAAATATGGCGATCGACAAAAAGCTGCTCCTGAATGCGTTTTAGACCTTCTTTTACTTTTTTCGCACGAATCTCACCGATACCCTCTACCTCGTCCAATTCATCGATGGAAGCACGCAAAATTTGCGGAAGGTTTTCAAATGCATCTGTTAAATTCTCGATAATAACAGCTGGAAGCCTTGGAATCTTGCCAAGAATACGGTATCCACGTGGATGAATCGTCTCATCCTGCATATTCATACCGGCTGAGAAGCCTAAAAGTTTCATAATAACGGATTCATCGAACAATTCTTCAGATGAGAGTTTGTTCAATTGGCGAAGAATCGCATAAGGATCACTTTCACGATCTTTCATATAATCCTTGATTAAAAGCAATGCTTCTTCCTCGATGTTAGAAACGAGTTCTTCCATCTGGATTCGAATCAGCCTGCCTTCAACACCAAGTTCATTAACATATTTAATAATCTCATTTTTTATGCGTAAAACCATCTCAATTCTGTGAATAACTTGTGTAACTTCTTGGAAAGTCACTAATTCTTCAAATTCTAGTGCTCCAAGGTTCGTAACACTTTGGTCAAAAACAACTTTATATTTCTCAAGTGTTTGAATCGCTTGATTCGCTTTAGTCAAGATCACTCCGATCTCTTTTAGTGAATAACGAATCATCCCTTGATATAGCGTAATTACGTTACGACGTTGAGAGATGGAGATCACAAGATTGCCTGTTTGTCGTGCAACACGCTCCGCCGTTCTATGACGAATCCCCGTTTCTGTTGACGGAATAACTGTATCTGGAATGAGCTGTGTGTTCGCATACAAAATTTTAACAGCATCTTCGTTCAAAATGATCGCACCATCCATCTTGGCAAGCTCATATAGTGATGCTGGTGAGTACTTGCAGTTAATAGAGAAACCTCCATCAACGATTTCTTTTACTTTATCGTTATATCCAACAACGATCAGTCCACCGGTGTTCGCTCGCAGTACGTTGTCGATACCTTCCCGAAGTGGTGTCCCGGGAGCAACTAGCTGTAGCATTTGGCTTATGATAGCTTCTTTTATCGCATGATCCATAATATGCTTTACCCTCCTAACGCTGCTTGTAATGCCTCATAAACGGTCGATACTCCGACGACTTGTATTCCTTTTGGAACCGTCCAGCCGCCAATATTTTTATCAGGTATAATAGCTCGCGTAAAACCTAACTTAGCAGCTTCATGTACACGCTGCTCGATACGGGAAACTCTTCTAACCTCTCCCGTTAATCCTATTTCTCCAATCATAACATCTGTTGGCTTTGTTGGTGAATCGCGAAAGCTTGAAGCGATGCTGATCGCAACAGCAAGATCGATCGCCGGTTCATCCAGCCGAACACCACCTGCAACGTTCAGATACGCATCCTGGTTCTGAAGCAGCAGTCCGACTCTCTTTTCTAAAACAGCCATAAGCAGCGAGACACGGTTGTGATCGATACCCGTAGCCATCCTTCTAGGATTACCAAAGCTTGTTGGTGATATTAAAGCCTGAAGTTCTACTAGCATCGGACGCGTTCCTTCAAGAGAAGCAACTACAGTCGAACCCGCTGCCCCTTTCGAACGTTCTTCTAAAAAGATCTCGGAAGGATTTAATACTTCTTCAAGGCCCACTTCCTTCATTTCAAAAACACCGATTTCATTCGTAGAGCCAAATCGGTTCTTAACAGCACGCAAGATCCGGAAAGTATGATGTCTTTCTCCTTCAAAGTACAACACCGCATCTACCATGTGCTCTAAAAGACGCGGTCCGGCGATATTCCCTTCTTTTGTAACATGTCCAACGATAAATACAGCAATACCTTTCGTTTTCGCCATTCGCATCAAGTGCGACGTACACTCTCGTACTTGCGAAACACTTCCTGGAGCGGAGGTGACCTCAGACCGATAGACGGTTTGAATGGAGTCGATGATCATAACAGAAGGCATCACATCTGTCATCGCCTGCTCGATCAGCTCTAGATCTGTTTCTGCTAAAACAAACAAGTCTTTTGCATCGATATCTAAACGATCCGCTCGAAGCTTCGTTTGTTTCACAGATTCCTCACCAGATATGTATAGAACACGCTCTCCTTTTTGTGCAAGCTGTGCTGATGTTTGCAATAACAGTGTGGACTTACCAATTCCGGGGTCTCCACCAACTAAAACCATTGAGCCCGGAACGATTCCTCCACCTAAAACACGGTTGAACTCCTGATAATTTGTCGGTATGCGCGGCTCTTGCTCGCTTTTCACATCCGCTATTGACTGGGGTTTTTGCTTTACGTTCTTATCTCCGCCAGAGCTTAATCCCCTAATATTTTTTTCAGGTCGAATCGTTTCCTCCACCATCGTATTCCACGCATGGCATCCAGGACATTTTCCCATCCACTTCGGAGACTCATAACCGCAATCTTGGCAAAGAAAGATTGATTTTACTTTAGCCATCTAAAAAACTCCTCTTCCAAACTTAACACTTTAATATCTATCTATTTCATAACCTTTAGTTTCTACTTTCAGACGCTTGGTGAGTTGATGCTTCTAAAGTATTACTGAAAAGACTTTTCTAGAGTATCCCTGAAAAGACTTCATAGAAAGGTTGATTGAAGTGAAAGGTGTGAGACTCCTCGAAAATTAAACTTCAAATTTTCTTCGTGCGATGTGTCTCTGCCGAAGCATTCCTTGTCCTGCGGAACGAGTGGGCAGGAGAGACCCCTAAAGGCGCAAAGCGGCAGGGGGCTCACCGCACGCCCCGCGGAAAGCGAACACCTGTAACGGAAACCAACCACTTTCAAAGCATCATTGTAAAGGAAAAATAGGTTTACTATTTTAATAAGTTAAATACTGAAAATATCAAGATTTATTCACTAATATCATAACATAAAACCTAACAACTACTTCCATCTGAGCTCTGCAAAAAAAGGCGAACGGCTAAGATTATTTCGACAAAAACCCGGAGGACATGTCTGTCTTCCGGGTCTTTTGTAGGATATTCTCATATGTGGTAAATGTTAGACCGTTTGAACGACAAAATCGTTCTCTTCAACATCGATTTTAACGGTCTGCCCTTTGTTAATATTTCCTCTTAGAAGCTCTTCAGATAATCGATCTTCAATCTTACGCTGTAGGGCACGGCGCAATGGACGAGCTCCGTAATCTGGATCGTATCCTTCTTCTGTAATCTTCTCAAGAGCGGCTTGTGTTAACTCGATCTCGATTCCTTGATCACTTAAACGTTGTTTAAGTGAGGCAGCCATCAAGCTAACGATTCTTAATAAGTGCTCTTTTTCTAGAGAATGGAACACGATGATTTCATCGATACGGTTTAAGAACTCTGGACGGAATGCACGCTTCAGTTCATCCATTACTTTAGACTTCATATCGTTATACTTTTGACCTTCGTTATGAACAGCAAACCCTAATGAACGGTTACGCTTAAGCGTGCTCGCTCCTACGTTTGAAGTCATGATTACAACCGTGTTGCGGAAATCGACCGTACGTCCCTTAGAATCAGTAAGCCGACCATCCTCTAGCACTTGAAGCAAGATATTGAATACTTCTGGATGCGCTTTTTCGATCTCATCAAGCAAGATAACAGAGTAAGGCTTTCTTCTAACTTTTTCTGTTAACTGACCGCCTTCTTCGTGTCCAACATATCCTGGAGGAGATCCAACAAGACGGGAAGTTGTGTGTTTCTCCATGTACTCAGACATATCGATACGGATAATCGCATCTTCATCACCAAATAGCGTTTCGGCAACAGCTCTAGCAAGCTCCGTTTTACCTACCCCTGTTGGCCCTAAGAAAATGAACGAGCCGATCGGGCGCTTCGGATCTTTGAGTCCAGCACGTGCTCTTCGGATAGCTTTAGAGATTGCTGTAACAGCCTCAGACTGTCCGATAACACGATCATGCAGAATTTCTTCCATTTTCAGAAGACGTTCTGTTTCTTCTTCAGCAAGCTTTGAAACAGGAACTCCCGTCCAAGAGGATACAACTTGTGCGATATCTTCTGGCGTTACTTCTGTATTTTCTTTTCCTTGCTTCTCTTTCCAAACATCCTTCGTCTTCTCTAGCTCTTCGCGAAGGCGTTGTTCAGAATCTCTTAATGAAGCAGCTTTTTCAAATTCTTGACTTTGAACAGCCGCATCCTTCTCCTTACGAACTTCCTCCAGCTTCTGCTCAAGCTCTTTTAAGTTCGGCGGAGCTGTATAAGAACGAAGGCGAACTTTTGACGCCGCTTCATCAATGAGATCGATCGCTTTATCTGGTAAGAAACGATCTGAAATGTAACGATCAGATAGCTGAACAGATGCTTCGATCGCTTCATCCGTGATCGTCACACGGTGGTGAGCTTCATAGCGATCGCGAAGTCCTTGAAGAATTTGAATACTCTCATCCTTCGTCGGCTCGTTAACTGTGATCGGCTGGAAACGACGCTCAAGCGCTGCATCTTTTTCAATATATTTTCTGTACTCATCAAGTGTTGTAGCACCGATACATTGAAGTTCACCCCGGGCAAGAGCTGGCTTTAGAATGTTGGATGCATCGATCGCACCTTCTGCTCCACCTGCACCGATCAAAGTATGAAGTTCGTCGATGAATAGAATGATATTCCCTGCCTGTCGGATCTCATCCATTACTTTTTTCAGACGATCTTCAAATTCACCTCTGTACTTCGTTCCTGCTACAACTGTACCCATATCAAGCGTCATAACACGCTTATCACGAAGTGTTTCTGGCACTTCGTTATTGATGATCTGCTGTGCTAAACCTTCTGCGATAGCTGTTTTACCAACGCCAGGCTCTCCGATCAAAACAGGGTTGTTCTTTGTACGACGGCTTAGAACCTCAATAACACGTTGAATTTCTTTTGCACGCCCGATTACAGGGTCTAGTGTACCTTCACGAGCAATAGCCGTTAGATCACGCGCTAAGCTGTCTAACGTTGGTGTGTTGGCACTAGCAGATGAACCTCTGTGACTAGAAGAAGATTCATTGCTTCCTAGTAACTGCAGCACCTGCTGACGCGCTTTGTTAAGGCTGACACCAAGGTTGTTTAGAACGCGAGCTGCAACGCCCTCTCCCTCACGGATCAATCCTAATAGAATATGTTCTGTTCCCACGTATGAATGTCCGAGTTTACGAGCTTCATCCATGGAAAGTTCGATTACTTTTTTAGCACGAGGCGTATAATGAATCGTTTGAACAGCCTCCTGACCGCGGCCGATCAATGTTTCCACTTCTTTTTGAATCTTTTCAGGCCCTAGTCCAAGAACTTGAAGAGCTTTCGCTGCAATTCCTTCACCTTCACGGATCAAACCAAGCAGGATATGTTCTGTTCCCACGTTATTATGACCCAATCGAATAGCTTCTTCTTGTGCTAAAGCTAAAACTTTTTGTGCTCTCTCTGTAAAACGACCAAACATCATACTCGTCACGCTCCTTATCGGTTTTCCAATTTTATTCTTTCTCTGATTAAAGTGGCTCTTCTTATGTCACGTTCTTCTGGAGTTAGAACTTCACCTGCATATTGTTGAAGAAAACCTGGTTGTGTAAGTATCATAAGTTCATTGAGTATCATTTTTGAAATCCCGGGTAAAATCTCTAAATCAATGCCCAGCCGCACATCTGATAAACATTTGGCAGCTTCTTTTGATTGGATGATACGGCAGTTCTCTAACGTTCCCAATGAACGGAATAACTTGTCTTCAAGCTGTAATTTCAATCCATCCTGCAGCTGCTTGCGGGCTGCTCGTTCTTGTTGGATGACCTGCATGACAACACCTGCGAGATCTTCCATTATATCCTCTTCCGACTTGCCTAGTGTCATCTGATTTGAAATTTGAAAGATGTTTCCTTGCGCCTCGGTACCTTCTCCATATATGCCTCTCACCGCTAATCCTAACTGATTGATCGCTGGGATGATACGGCTCATTTTTTTTGAGAGAACGAGCGCTGGAAGGTGCATCATAACAGAGGCACGAAGCCCAGTTCCTACATTCGTCGGACAGCTTGTTAAATATCCTCGTTTTTCATCAAACGCATAATCAACGTTTTTTTCGATCTTATCATCGATCTCATTCGCCCGATGAAGAACTTCTTCTAGTTGAAAGCCTGGCGCTAAACATTGGATGCGTATATGGTCTTCTTCGTTCACCATGATACTGACCGATTCATCTGCATTCATGAGAACTGCACCATATTTCGCTTGCTCAGATAAATTGGGGCTGATCAGATGTTTTTCAACAAGTACCCGTTTTTCAACAGGTTTTAATTCCTCCATCATCAGCATTTCTAGATTCTCTGCTTCTTCGCTCTCTTCGCTAATACATGTCGAGATCGCTGATATGACTTCATGAGCCGATTCTTTATCTGCTGCGATGGGAAAAACATATTGATGAATATTCCTTGCTAGTCGGACACGGCTCGATAGAACTATATCCGATTCTGGCCCTTCCCTTTTCATCCAGGGACTGATCGCGTCACTGATAAAACGTTCCAAAGACATCGGTTACGTTTCCCTCCCCTGTTGCAAGCGGTGCTCGATCTCTCTGATGACATCCCTTGTTTCAGCAGCTCTTTCAAATTCCTCATTTAATATATACTGCTGCAAAGCTTGCTTTAATTGCTGAAGCTGCTTTTTTTCTTGAATACTGCTTCCTGCACGGAGTGGAATCTTCCCTGCATGCAAAGTGTTACCACCGTGAACTCTTTTAAAGATAGGATTCAGTTTCGACTCAAACGCTTTGTAGCAATTATCACACCCAAAGCGGCCAATCTTCGCAAACTGATAATAACTCATCCCGCATTTTTCACAGCTTAATGAGGGCGGAATGAAATTGGATGATGGCGTGTTCGGGACATGTCCATCGCCGTGTAAAAGCCCAGAAAGCAATTGGTGAATGGAAAAAGAATTCGACCCCGGCAAGAATTCTCCTTTTTCTTTGGCACAATGTTCACAAATGTGAAATTCTGTTTTCTCTCCATTTATGATTTTTGTAAAATGCAATGAAGCTTCACGTTCATGGCACTCTTCGCAATTCATTCTGCTCCCTCCCTTTATATAGAATGAAAAAAAGGGCTATGTGGTTCGATATTTTAACGTTTTTATCATAGCTTTTAATAATTCTGCTCGTAATTCATCTCGTTGTGGAAGATTAAGTTTTAGAATAGATCTGTCCATCACACTCAGCATAAGTCTTGCTTCTCGTTCTGAAACGATCGTTTCTTCCATAAGTCTCTTTATTACATTTTCTGCGTTGCCTTGCGATATCCTTTCACCGATTAAGGTGGTCAAGTGATCAATTAAATGGGCAGAGCTTTCGGTACGGACCTTCATGATCCGAATATAACCTCCTCCACCTCTTTTACTTTCCACTACAAACCCTTTTTCAATCGTAAATCTCGTGTTTATAACGTAGTTTATTTGAGAAGGCACGCATTGAAACCTTTCAGCAATATCTGTCCGTTTTATTTCAATAGACGGATCATTAGAGCTTGAGAGAATTTGCTTTAAGTAATTTTCAATTACATCTGAAATATTCCTCATTTCCCTCCCCCTTCTGACTTTGACTAACTTTGACTATAGTTATATTATAGCCTGCCTTTTTCCGAAAATGCAAATCTCTATCCCCCATTATTGCCTCCTGGTTAGCTTCTTAACCTGTATGATTCTGTCGAAAAGATGATGCTTTTGGAGGAGGATGGATGTGCGGGTGAAGATGAGATGAGTACGATAAGCGGCTGGTCGGTGTCGGTGTCGGTGATCGGTGTCGGTGTCGAAAATTCGATAAAATTTTTTATCCGTGAAATTATGAGGCTTATCCGTGAATATATGGGAGATTACCGTGAATAAAATCATGATTACCGTGAAATTATGTGGGATTAGGTGATGAGGAGCGCTGTTTTGGGATTTGTATGTAGTATCTAAAGTGTTTTAGTGGGTTTTTAGCTTGGGTGATGGTTGGTGGAGCTGCCAGAGGGGCTTTTTAAGATGATTTTTGGAGCTTTTGCTGAAGAATATCGCGTATTGGAAGATGGCTGTGGCCATCTTCTTCCTATTTAGAGGGTTGAGGAGGTTTCGTGAGGTGATAATGATCTTCGAAGCATACGCAGTGGGGTATCTCCCACTTCTAATTAAGTCTGAATGAAGAAAATTAAGTCGAAATAAGAGCCAATTAAGTCGGAACGAATCTCAATTAAGTCTAAAATCAAAAATAAAGGCCGTTCGCTAAATCTCGACAAACACTCGCGACTCTAAACAAGCTCTATACCCCGAGCCTTCTCCACCTCAAGGTCACTCTTAATCAGAAGTTTGGCATCCGCCAAACCACCTTATTTCTTTTCTATCTTTTTAAGCACAAAAAAAAGAAGATGGATTCT
>NZ_JARMFC010000021.1:0-18575 GCF_036213205.1 Fictibacillus nanhaiensis | reverse complement strand
GTTTTCAAAGAACTTTTTTGTTAGCCGCTCGTTTTAGCGACTTTATTAGGATAACATCTTTATAATAAGAAGTCAACCGTTTTTTGAAATTTGTTTCCCGCCTGCAACAATGTTTCATGTGTTGCGGCGACAAGAACTAATATATCACGTATTGTGATTTAAGGTCAATAGTTATTTTGAAATTACTTTAATAAAATGAAAAAAGGTTTAGAAAGCCTATAATCGCTCACCAAACCTTAGTTTATAAGTTCATATGTTCACTCTAGTTTAAGATGAAGAATTCAATAGCTACTAATGATGCAATGCCAGGTAATCCAGCGATTCCTGAGATCAGCGCCGTAATCGCATTGATCGGAATATGAATATCATATGAGTTTCCAATCGCATTTAATAAAAATAACAACAGTGCACCAATACAAAGACGTGTGATGCCGAATCCGACCCAGCGTATCGGCCGCATTGGAGCACCTACAAGCAAAAGAACAAAGATGAGTGTTCCAAGAATAGCGATTACCGTTATTGGCTCCATTCTGTGATCCCTCCTATACAACATCCAATTTATTTACTAGATATTGTATGGGAGTTGTCCCAAAAAAAGACCAGCAGTTATTTTAACTTGCTGGTCGTTACGTTTCTTTTTTTCGCTTCTTTTAATAAGAAGAAGTATTTTGATTCTGCTAGTTGAAGCTTAAAGATAACCTCTTCAGAGGGCTCGACACTGCGCTCGACCATCTCTTTTTGATGCATCCAGTCTATCTTTAGCTCGTCAAGACTTTGAAGCAGCTCTTCATCTCCGGATCGCTTCAATCGCCCTTTTCGGGAAAAAAACATGTAAGCAACCCCTTTAGTTAGATTTCTCTTCTTCCTTCAAGCGCTTTGGAAAGCGTTACTTCATCCGCATACTCCAAGTCTCCGCCTACAGGCAAGCCATGGGCAATACGAGTAATCTTAATACCCGTTGGTTTTAAGAGTCTAGCGATGTACATGGCAGTGGCTTCTCCTTCAATGTTAGGATCAGTAGCCATGATAATTTCTTGAATTCCTTCATCTGTTAAGCGCTTCAACAGTTCTGCGACTTTTATATCCTCTGGTCCTACGCCGTCCATCGGCGAGATGGCACCGTGGAGGACATGATATAATCCGCGATATTCTTTCATTTTTTCCATCGCAATAACATCCTTGGAATCATGAACGACGCAGATCGTCGTTCGGTCTCTGCTTGAATCGTCGCAGATCATACAAGGATCACGGTCAGTAATATGAAAGCAGTTGGAACAATAGATCAGCTGACGTTTCGCATTAACGAGTGCTCGTCCAAAATCAAGAACGTCATCTTCTTTCATTTCCAATACGAAAAATGCCAGGCGAACCGCCGTTTTCGGTCCGATGCCCGGCAATTTCATAAAGCTTTCAATCAGTTTTGAAATCGGTTCAGGATAGTGCATAACATATTCCTAGAACATTCCAGGAATGTTAAGTCCTTTTGTGAATTTGCCCATGTCTTGTGATACTAATTCGTCCACTTTTTTAAGTGCATCGTTCGTAGCTGCTAACACAAGGTCTTGAAGCATGTCGATATCATCTGGATCTACAACTTCTTCTTTAATGATAATGTCGATGATTTCTTTGTGACCGTTCGCTTTAACGGTAACCATGCCGCCTCCAGCTGTACCTTCGATCACTTTGTCTTTTAGTTCCTCTTGAGCTTTTGCCATGTCACGCTGCATTTTTTGCATTTGTTTCATCATATTGTTCATGTTGCCTTTCATCATCCTACAATTCCTCCTCTTATTCTTCCTCTTCTTTTATCTCAATTAAATCATCGCCAACCAATTTGATCGCCTCTGCGATGAGAGGATCTTCTGTTTTTTCTTTTTCTTCAGAAGATGGTTGACCTTGCTGTTGTTCTTTAATGAAATCAGCTTTTAGTTTCTGCCATTCAGGATCTAATAAAGATAGCATGGACAGGTTCTTACCTATTGTACTATAAACTGCGCTTTCAACATAGCTTCTGTTGTTCTCTTGAGAAGCCATTTGACGGTGGATTTCATGCTGAAACGCGAGCAAAAAGATCTGATCTGAACAAGCTACCGGCTCTGCCCCTGAAAGAAGAGCATATGCACTTACTTTTTCAGAACGTATCTTATCTAAGACCTCTCCCCACATCCCTTTAAGCTGAACAAGATTTGGTTTTTTTGCTTTTTTAAGCATTTCTTTCACTTGCGTTTGTGATGCTCCACCTTGTCCTCTTATTACCCTTTTCTCTTTTGGAGCCTCTGCTTCAGTTTGTGTGGATGAACCATTTGGTGACCAGCCGCCCTCTTTCATCTTTCGCAATTCTTGCTCTAGTTGATCGATTCGCTGCATTAACGGTTCAACAGAAGGATTCCCCGCTTGTGACGAGATTCCTTCTTGTTTTTGATAACAAATCTTGATGAACGTCGTCTCTAAGAAAATCTTAGGATGGTTCGTCCATTTCATCTCTTGTTGTGCGGTATTTAACTGCCCGATGATCGAATAGATGTCTTCTGCAGCTGTAGCGTCTGCTAATCGCGCAAAATCTTCATCCGTTGAGACCCGCTCTAACAGCTCTTCTAATTGAGGGGCCGTTTTATATAGAAGCATGTCTCTATAATAGTAGATAAGGTCTCCTAAAAATCGAACAGGATCTTTTCCTTCATGTAAAAGTTCTGTCGATAACGTAAGAGCTTTTGATACATCTTTTTCAAAAAACGCTTCTGCCATCTCAGAAAGATGCTTTTGTGAGGCAGAGCCTGTTACAGATAAAACATCTTCCACTCTTACTTTATCATCACTATAGGAGATCGCTTGGTCGAGCAGACTTAGGGCGTCACGCATTCCGCCTTCAGCTGCTCTAGCAAGTAGTTGCAGAGCCTCTTCATCAACTTCGGTACCGTTCGAATCGACGATCTGCCTCATTCGACCTATGATAGACTGTGAAGATATCCGCTTAAAGTCAAAGCGTTGACAACGCGACACGATCGTTGCTGGAATTTTATGAGGTTCAGTTGTTGCCAGAATAAAAATAACATGGCTCGGCGGTTCTTCTAATGTTTTTAACAACGCGTTAAAAGCACCAGTTGAAAGCATATGTACTTCATCTATGATATAGACTTTGTACGTAACAGAAGACGGCGCAAATTTTACTTTGTCCCGTATATCTCTTATATCGTCTACACCTGTATTAGACGCAGCATCGATTTCTAACACATCAGATATCGAGCCGTTCGTAATCCCTCTACAAGCGTCACATTCATTACATGGCTCAGAAACTGGAGCCCTTTCACAGTTAACGGCTTTCGCAATAATTTTCGCTGCACTTGTTTTACCCGTTCCTCTTGGTCCTGAAAACAGGTAGGCATGGGAAAGCTTGTCCTGCATCAAGGCATTTTGAATCGTTTTTGTAATGTGTTCCTGCCCGACCATATCTTCAAAGCTCTGTGGCCTCCATACGCGGTAGAGCGCTTGATAACTCATCCCTTTGCCTCCTTTATATCACATACATTCTTTCTATATTATACTGAAACATTACAAAAAACTCACCCCTGAAACAAGGGTGAGTGATTGTTTATATATAAGAATGCCGCGCACCTCTCTTTGGAATAGTCAACCTATGCGTACAAACGCAGTTAGCTCAGTCCAGGTTGCCCCACGGCACACGAAGTGATCCACTTACTGCTGCTTCCTTCCGGACCTGACAGGGTTCATGGGTCTTCGTTGCGCAGGACCCGGACATCAACACCACTTACGTCCGTCAGACCATACGTTGAACTAGCCGAGGAGAGGAATTCAACCTCGCTACAGCGGATTGCGAGTACAGGGCACCGCTACCTCCCCATCTAGCGCGACAAAGTGTATAACAATGTTAGATGCACAACTAAATGTGCAAGATTTAGTATACTATGTCCTACTGAAAAAATCAACCGCAGGAGCACTAAAGCTCCTTTTTACGCTCTTCCTTTTCCTTCCTTTTACGGTCACGAAGGTTTTTAAAGAAGCTTGAAAGAATCCGACTGCACGCTTCACCCTTTACGCCCGCTACAACCTCACATTGGTGATTAAAACGATCTTCTTGTAAAAGATTCATTAACGTTCCCGCGCAACCTCCTTTAGGATCAGCCGCTCCGTATACAACACGGCTTACTCTTGAGAGAACAATCGCGCCAGAACACATCGCACACGGTTCAAGCGTTACATAAAGTGTTGACCCTTCAAGTCGCCATGCATTCATTTCTCTACACGCCTCATCAATGGCAAGAAGCTCTGCATGAGCGATCGCTCTTTGTTCGGCTTCACGCAGATTATGAGCTCTCGCCACAATATGATCATCTTTTACTAAAATAGCCCCTATCGGAACTTCTCCAATATCTGCTGCTTTTTGCGCTTCCTCTAGAGCAAGCTCCATGTAATATTCGTCTTTTTCTAAGGTTTCCATCATTTTCGCTCCAAAGTTTTAGTTGTAAGAGATTATACAAGAGGTTTTGCTAATAATAAAGAAAGGAATGGATGTATGAACTAAATTTTACTTCCTTTTATAGATGAGACTAGAATTAATACCGCTAAGAAGAAAGAGAGATCGTTATGGAAAAACAACATCAGCACGGAAACAATAGAATACCTGTTGCTATGCTTATTATTGACGTGATCAACGACTTTAATTTTCCCGAGGCGCCGCTCTTGTTAAAAACATCTGCACGGATTGCCGATAAAATTCTTGATTTGAAAAAGCGAGCTAAACAAGAAAACATTCCGGTTATTTATGTGAACGATAACTTTGGACAATGGCAGTCAGATAAGCACAAGCTCGTCGATTATTGCTTTACACAATCCGGTGGTGAATTCGTTAAAAAATTGCAGCCTGACGATGATGATTTTTTTGTCGTAAAACCAAAGCACTCTGGATTCTTTTCAACACCTTTATCTACATTATTAAATGAACTCGGGATACAAACTTTGATACTATGCGGTGTGGCAGGTAACATTTGTGTCCTCTTTACGGCAAACGATGCTTACATGAGAGGTTTTACACTTTATGCACCTTCTGATTGTTCAGCTTCTAATATAGAAGAAGATAACGAAAGAGCTTTACTATTAATGGAAAAGACGTTAGATGCTAATATCAACATGAGCGTAGACTTAGATTTACGTTCGATCATCAATCAGGCAAAAGAAAACAAACATAAAACGATGTATTAAAAAGCATATTTACCATTAACTTTTTACCGATATTCCCACCACCTTTTCCAAACGTATGCTACAATATTCTTTGTCTGTAATTTTTCGTTTGTTATTTTATAAGGGAGGAAAAGGAAGATGAGTTCAACCCCCTTTATCGCAGTTGAAGGGCCGATTGGCGTAGGGAAAACATCGCTCGCAAAAGCTATTGCTGAGCACTATAACTTTCAATTATTGAAAGAGATTGTAGAGGAGAATCCTTTTCTCGGAAAATTTTACGACAACATTGATGAGTGGAGTTTTCAAACCGAGATGTTCTTTCTTTGCAACAGGTATAAACAGCTTGAAGAGATTCAAGGGCAGTATTTATCTAAACAAATACCTGTCGTTTCTGATTATCATATCTTTAAGAACCGTATTTTTGCCGGTCGAACGCTAAAAGACGGAAATCTTCATAAATACATGCAGTGCTTTGATATCCTTACTGAGGATATGCCTGTTCCGAACGTGATCATTTATTTAAATGCTAGCCTCGATACGTTGCTGGACCGCGTTCGAAAGCGTGGACGCTTCATTGAGCAAAATATGGAGCCAGCATACTTAGAACAGTTAGCTGCAGATTACGAGACGTTCATGACCGCTTTTAAGAAGCAACATCCAGAGATTCCTGTCCTCTCGTTTAACGGAGATGAGTTAGATTTTGTTGCGTATGAAGAGGATAAAGAGAAAATCTTTTCCTTAATCGATGCAACTCTGAAAAAAGGAGAGGTTGCACGATGAGTAAACTCATACAATACGGAATTCCAAACGATGCTGTTATTACGGTGGCTGGAATGGTAGGTGCGGGTAAATCAACGTTTACAAATGCACTTGCTGAAAAATTAAAGTTTCGTACATCCATGGAGAAAGTGGATAACAACCCATACTTAGAAAACTTTTATCATGATTTTAAGCGCTGGAGCTTTCACCTGCAGATATTCTTCTTAGCAGAACGCTTTAAAGAACAAAAAAGAATGTTCGATTATGGCGGTGGGTTTGTCCAAGACCGTTCCATTTATGAGGATACGGGTATATTTGCTCGCATGCACTTTGATAAAGGTAACATGTCTGATGTAGATTACGAAACGTATACACATCTGTTTGAAGCGATGGTGATGACACCATACTTCCCGCAGCCTGATTGTTTAATTTACTTAGAAGGCTCTCTTGATGATATTTTAGCTCGTATTCAAAAACGTGGCCGTAAGATGGAGCAAGAGACACCTGTTTCCTATTGGGAAGAGATGTATGACCGCTATGAAAAGTGGATCGCTTCTTTTAATTCATGTCCTGTGCTTCGTGTGAATATTAACGACTATGATCTACGCGATAATCCGGAATCTATCGATCATATCGTAGAAAAGATCGCACAAAAGATTAATGCGAAAAGAGAAGTTCGCTTATAAACATAGAAACCCCGGTTCTCATTTTTTATGAGCCCGGGGTTTTGTTTTATTTTATTTCTTCATCCATTCTGGTTTTCCGAAGCCTTCGAACTCCTTATCGATCACTTCTTCAAACTCCTTCGATTCCACGATCTTTTTAATATCTTTTGCAAAAGCAGAATCTACATCCTTCGTATTCACTACAACACGGTTACGATACGTGTCCGGCATGTTCTCTAATTGAATCGCATCTAATAAGTCCATCTTTGCTGCGAGTGCAAAGTTTCCAGGGACAGCTGCAATATCTGCACTTTGGACAGCACGTGGAAGCTGTGCGGCTTCTAATGGTTTGAACACGAGCTTTTTAGGGTTATCTTTTACATCTTTTTCAGAAGCTGTCAGTTCATTAATTCCTTCCTTAATGGTAATCAGTTTTGCATCTTCAAGCATGAGCAACGTACGAGCTAAGTTCACAGGATCGTTTGGAATCGCGATCGTGCTGCCTTCTTTTATGTCCTTAACCGATTTGAATTTCTCAGAATAGAGGCCCATCGGTGCTGTTGGAACAATGATGACTTCTGAGAGCTTTAAATTCTTTTCTTTTGCGAAATTCTCCATGTACACTTTGTGTTGAAAAAGGTTAGCGTCAAGATCGCCTTTTGATAATGCCATGTTTGGTTGAATATAGTCGCTGAATTCAATGACCTTTACCTTATACCCTTTTTTCTCGAGTGATGGTTTGATCGCTTTGTTGACCATGTCAGTGTAAGGTCCTGCTGTTGCGCCTAAGGTTACTTCTTTATCTTTTGATGCATCTGATGAAGATGAGCAGCCTGCTAACCCGAAAGCTAGTAGTGCTGTTAGTAGTGTAAGTATGATTTTTTTCATGATGATCCCCTTTTAAAAATTGTTTTTGCATATACTAGATGCATTTGTGCAAGTGGTTGATTTCCTTTCCAGGTGCTTCGCTTTCCGCGGGGCGACCGGTGAGCCCCTTGCCGCTTCGCGCCCTTAAGGGTCTCACCTGACCGCTCGTCCCGCAGGAGTCTCACACCTTGCACTCCAATCAACTTTTCAATGAAGTCTTTTTAAAACTCAAATCAAGCTTATCTTCTATCCTTTAGTGTAATAATTATCTCTTATTCACAGCCTTTGCTGCACCGTCTCCGATGACTTGCATGAGCTGGACGATTACGATTAGTAGGATTACGGTTGTGAGCATGATCGTGTTGTCGTAGCGGTAGTAGCCGAAGCGGATGGCGAAGTCTCCGATTCCTCCGCCGCCGACGATACCCGCCATGGCTGAATAGCCAAGTAGACTGATGGCTGTGACTGTTATTGCTTGAACGATTCCTGGCTTGGCTTCTGGTAGAAGGACTTCACGGATGATCATCCATGGCGTAGCGCCTACTGCAACGGCCGCTTCGATCACGCCTTTATCGATCTCTCGTAGTGATGTTTCTACGAGCCGCGCAAAGAATGGGATGGCTGCAACAGATAGAGAAACTGAGGCTGCAGTTGGTCCGATGGTTGTTCCAGTAATGAGCTGTGTTAATGGTAACAACGCGACTAATAAAATGATGAATGGTACAGAGCGGATTAAGTTCACAAGAATGCCCGCTATCTGCTTGATCCACGCATTCTCAAACAACAATCCTTTGTCAGTTACAAATAAAATGATTCCAAGGGGTAAACCTACAATCAATGAAACACCTAGTGATATTGCGACCATATATAGCGTTTCAAAGAATGCCTTATTCAGGTCTGGAAGGATGTTTAAAATAGAATCAAGCAACTTGTTTCACCACCTCAAGATTTTCTATGCGACTCTCAATATAAGAGATCGCTCGCTTCACTTCTGCCTCTTCACCGACAAGTTCCATGATGAAGATACCAAGCGGTGTGTCTTGAATGTATTCGATCTTACCGTGAAGGATATTTCCTTTTACACGGAAGTTTTGGAATAGCTCTGAAACAACCGCCTCTTCTGCAATCGCACCTTTGAACTGAATCTTAATCACTGTTCCTTTTCTGTTCTTTAGAAGAGGTTCTGGTAGATCCATCTGGATAACAGAACTGATGAACGCTTTTGTGAGCTCTTTTTCTGGATTAGCAAAAATGTTGTACACCTCACCTGACTCGATGATTTCTCCATCCTGCATGATAGCCATTCGGTGACAAATCTCTTTCACCACTTCCATCTCATGAGTGATCAGCACGATCGTAATGCCTAACTTTTTATTGATGGATTTTAAAAGGGAAAGAATAGATTTTGTTGTATTCGGATCAAGAGCTGAAGTAGCTTCATCACAAAGTAATACCTTCGGGTCATTAGCAAGTGCTCTCGCGATGCCTACTCGCTGTTTCTGCCCACCACTCAGCTGAGATGGGTATTGATCTTTTTGATTCTCTAATCCCACCATCTTTAAAAGCTCAGAAGTCTTATTGTTGATCTCCTCTTTCGTTTTCCCAGCTGCTTTTAAAGCAAAGGCGATGTTCTCAAAAACAGTCTTCGCACTGATCAAATAAAAATGCTGAAAGATCATCCCAATCTTAAGACGCTCTTCTCGCAACTCCTTTTTTCCTAGCTTCGTGATCGAGACGCCATCGATCTTGATCTCTCCTGATGTTGGTTTTTCCAATAAGTTAAGACAGCGCAGCAACGAGCTCTTACCAGCCCCGCTATAGCCTACAATGCCAAAAATCTCACCCTTTTCGATGGTCAGTGATACATTTTTAACACCGACGATTTCTTTGCCTTTTACTTTATATAATTTAGTCACGTCTTTGATCTCGATCATATGTCCTCCCCCTTACAATATAAAAAAGCCCTCTTCATTCCATGGAAGAGGGCGAATAAGTAAACATCGACTTATCTTCCAGAACGAATCATCATTCTGCAGGAAGTAGCACCGTTCCATAATGGAGGTTGCCGGACGTCATAGGGCCTGATCCCTCGGTCTCTCTGAATAAGCATTGCATTATTGATTTAAGTTATAGTTGTCATCATACGCTCTGTCTAAAAGTTCTGTCAATACTTTATTTTATCACTTTAAAGTGTTAGCGCTTACATTGCTGTGGTGTAATGGAAAACTTTTTTAGGTATATGCAAAGTTGCTTTTGGGAGTGATTGATTTGCGTTCCAGATTGCTCGCTTTCCGCGGGGCAGGCGGTGAGCTACATTAGACGTTTTACTCTCTTAAGTGTCTCACCTGCCCTCCTGTCCCGCAGGAGTCTCGCATCCTACACTCCATCAACAACCATAAAAGACAATTTGAAAGCAACAATCTTTGTGAAACTCTATTAAAGTCTAGATTTATGGAGTTTAAGATGTGAAAACATAACAAAAAACCTCATCCGAGAAACTCAGATGAGGTTGAATATGTATATGGAGGAGGTAGAGGGATTCGAACCCCCGCGGGTCGTTAAACCCCTGTCGGTTTTCAAGACCGATCCCTTCAGCCGGACTTGGGTATACCTCCGTGTGACTGACAAGAACTATATTACCATGAGCATAATTATAGTGTCAACGGTTTTTAAAAACTTTTTTATATTTTTATTAGTCTTTTTTGAATGTACGGTTTTACGGTACGTGTTCTTATATTTATTACACGTTCACCGATAAAACAGTGCTTACCACCTGAAATCCTATGACTTTCACCTGTGAATCCTGAATTTTCACCGATAGACAACTTCACACCACCTGAAAACTTAATCACACCACCTATGGTAAAACGTTTACACCCATTAAACAAATAAAAGCTGACTCTAAAGATCACTTTTTGTACCTTTTTGAGTCAGCTTCTTTCAATTTTTACTTAATTACTTCTTTGTTGCCCATATAAGGACGGAGAACTTCTGGAATGACTACAGTTCCATCTTCTTGTTGGTAGTTCTCTAAAATAGCTGCTACTGTACGGCCGATCGCAAGGCCAGATCCATTTAGTGTATGAACGAATTCTGGCTTACCTTTTGCATCTCGACGGAAACGAATTTGAGCACGGCGCGCTTGGAAATCTTCAAAGTTAGAGCAAGAAGAAATCTCGCGGTACTCGCCGTAGCTTGGAAGGTATACTTCAATATCGTACTTCTTAGCTGCTGTAAATCCTAGATCAGCCGTACACATGCTGAGTACTCTGTACGGAAGGTTAAGCAGCTGAAGTACTTTTTCAGCGTGTCCTGTAAGCTTCTCGAGCTCTTCATAAGAATCCTCAGGTTTAACAAAGCGAACAAGTTCTACTTTGTTGAACTGATGCTGACGGATCAAGCCGCGCGTGTCGCGTCCTGCAGATCCCGCTTCAGAACGGAAACATGCGCTGTATGCCGCATACGTGATCGGAAGTTCATCAGCTGTAAGAATCTCTTCTCGGTGCATGTTCGTTACAGGAACCTCAGAAGTTGGAATTAAGAAATAGTCTTCTTCGCGAATTTTGAACGCATCTTCTTCAAACTTTGGAAGCTGACCTGTTCCTGTCATGCTTTGACGATTAACCATATATGGTGGCAGTACCTCTGTGTATCCATGCTCGTCTTCATGCAGATCCATCATGAAGTTAATAAGGGCACGCTCTAGACGAGCGCCTAACCCTTTATAGAAAGCGAAACGGCTGCCTGTAACTTTTGCACCACGTTCAAAATCAACGATATTTAGTTCAGTTGCGAGATCCCAGTGAGGTTTTGCTTCAAAAGCAAACTCAGGAACATCTCCCCAATGGCGTACAGGTACGTTATCGTCTTCTGTCTCGCCTACAGGAACACTCTCATGCGGAATGTTAGGCAATGTCAGCATGATGCCGTGAAGGTCTTCCTCTACTTGACGAAGCTCATCGTCCATCGTTTTGACCTTATCCCCTACTTCACGCATCTCTGTGATGAGGTGGTCTGCGTCTTTTTTCTCACGCTTGAATTCTGCCACTTGTTTAGATACTTCGTTTCGTTTAGATTTTAAAGCTTCCGTTTCACCGATCAACTCACGGCGGCGTTGGTCTAATGCTTCAAATTTATCTAACCCAGAAAGATCTTCTCCACGTGCAGATAACTTTTCTTTTACTTCTTCAAAATTGGCACGAACAAATTTTAAATCTAACATGTTTATGTCCTCCTTTAGTTTATAAAAAATCACGGTTTTCTCATACATGGTCGCTCATGTTAGTAGTTGATTTCGACTTCAGATTGCTCGCTTTCCACGGGGCGTGCGGTGAGCCTCCTGCATGCTTTGCGCCATCAGTAGTCTCCACCTGACCGCTCGTCCGTAGGAGTCTCGCATCTTACGCTCCAATCAACATGCAAGGAAGAAAATGTAAAAAACTAACACCAAAAAACTCCCGCCCTCTATTTCTAAAAAAATTAGAAATAGGGACGAGAGTTAACCCGCGTTGCCACCCTAATTGCAATAGAATATCTATTGCCGGCTTCATTACATGTAACGGTTCTTCACCGGAAAAGCTTACTGACTGTTCAGCTCTTCACTCGAGGATGGATTCACAAAACACCTTGATCGGTTTTCACCAACCACCGACTCTCTAAACAAAGTAATTTTTGCTACTAGTTCCTGTCATTGATTTTTTATAATGATTTTATAGTAATGTACAGCATTTTTGTATTTTATGCAACTACTTCTTTAGCGGTTTGTACCATTTTTACAAAATATTGATGCAGTCGATAGTCGTCCGTTAGTTCCGGATGGAATGCTGCACATAGGAAATGTCCTTGTTTAGCCGCTACGATTCGATCGTTATGCTTCGAAAGAATCTCTACTTCTGGTCCGACTTCAACGATAAACGGAGCACGAATAAATACCCCCGTGTAATCTTCTCCTACACCATGTATCATAAGATCCGCTTCAAAACTGTCCACCTGACGCCCGAACGCATTGCGCTCAACCGTCATATCAATCAGTTCAAGATGTGCTGTATCTTGGCATTGAATGCGTTTAGCCATCAAGATCAAACCTGCACATGTGCCGAAGACTGGCTTGTTTTGAGCAAACTTCTTTAATGGTTCTAGGAAGTGATATTTATCAATCAATCGTCTCATCGCTGTACTCTCGCCGCCTGGCATAACTAATCCATCGAGGTCAGATAGTTCATCTACACGCTTTACCGCTACGGCTTCTGCACCACTTGCTTCAATCGCTGCTACATGCTCTCGTACCGCACCTTGTAAGGCTAATACTCCGATTTTAAGCATGTAATTACCAGCCTCGCTCCTGCATGCGCTCACCGTGAGCTAGTGTAGAGATATCGATGCCCTTCATAGCCGTTCCTAAATCTTTAGATAGTTCAGCGATTAGTTTGTAGTCTTGGTAATGAGTTGTAGCTTCTACGATGGCACGAGCAAACTTTTCTGGGTTCTCAGACTTGAAGATTCCTGATCCAACGAATACGCCGTCAGCGCCAAGCTCCATCATGAGTGCTGCATCCGCTGGAGTTGCAATTCCGCCTGCTGCAAAGTTAACAACAGGTAGCTTGCCAGCTTTTTTAATTTGAAGAAGAACTTCAAATGGAGCACCTAAATTCTTAGCTTCTGTCATGAGCTCATCTTCGCTCATAGCAACGACTTTACGAATCTGGCCTTGAATCATTCTCATGTGGCGTACCGCCTCAACGATGTTACCTGTTCCAGGCTCACCTTTTGTACGAAGCATAGATGCACCTTCAGCAATCCGGCGTGATGCTTCTCCAAGATCACGTGCTCCGCATACGAATGGTACAGTGTAATCGCTCTTCAATAAATGAAAAACTTCATCCGCTGGAGTTAGTACTTCACTCTCATCGATATAGTCCACACCCATAGCTTCAAGAACACGCGCTTCAACGATATGTCCAATACGAGCCTTCGCCATAACGGGAATAGAAACAGCATTCAGAACTTCTTCTGTGATCGTAGGATCAGCCATACGCGCTACTCCGCCTGCAGCACGAATATCTGACGGAACACGCTCAAGAGCCATTACCGCTACCGCTCCTGCAGCTTCAGCGATACGAGCTTGCTCTGCGTTTACAACGTCCATGATGACGCCGCCTTTTTGCATTTCTGCCATTCCTCTTTTAACACGTTCAGTACCTGTTTTTAACATGCTTACTACCCCCTGAATTATATGTGTTATAACAACAATTTTCGGTTGTTTTAAGATAAAACTAGTATTCTCATCTATTTTATCGCAAATCAAAAAAATCGCAAGCTCTCTCTATTTTCAGAAAAAAAGAAGTCCTTCAGCATCTGCTAAAGAACTTCTTAAGTACGTATAAAATTAAAACCAGCTCTTAACCATGTCAACGGCACCGGACCAAAGTCCTCCAAAGAAACCGCCAACACCACGTAATGCAAGAACGAACCAGTTTGCTTTTTCAACTGATTGTGTGGTCACTACTTCTGTTTTACCTTTTGTGTCTCCATTGAGCAGGTAGCCATAGTCTTCACCGCTGCCCGTATACTCAACATTGATATGACCGACAATCTCACCTTTTTTAACAGGTGCAGTCAGTTCGCCTTCTTTTGTCATCTTCTTCTTATCAATAACAAACTTAGGCTTATAGTTTTCTTTTTCTCCTCTTTTAATCACCATGGAAAGAGGTTGTTTTGTAGCAACTTTAACTTCTTTTTCCTTACCTTTTTCGACAGGAACCGTTTTGTTGCCTTTTACTTGGTAGTTATCTGGTAGGATCTGTGCTTTTTCAAAGTTTGCAAATCCAAAATCAAATAGCTTTTTCGTTTCTTTGAATCGATCTAAACGAGTATCTGTTTTCATAACAACTGAGATTAGGCGAGTATCTCCCTTTTTCACTGTACCTGTAAAACAGTTACCTGCAAGGTCCGTTGATCCTGTTTTTAATCCGTCTACTCCCTCATAGCCACTATTGAGCTCAGGAAGCATCCAGTTCCAGTTTTCCATCTGGATTTCGTCATCAGAACCCTCACGGAATTTTAAACGTGGAACACTTGCTGTTTCTAATACTTCTGGATGATCGTTAAGTAAGCTAAACGCTAGAATAGCAGTAGCACGAGGACTCATCATGTTCTCGTCTGTTTCACTGCCTGAATTATGGTTGCCAAACAGGTCTTTATTATTAAGGCCCGTAGAGTTAACGAAGTTAAAATCTTTCATGCCTAGTTCTTTCGCCTTGGCATTCATCTTTTTAACGAACTCACCTTCTGAGCCCGCAATTAGTTCTGATAATGCGATCGTTGCTCCATTAGCAGAATAAATCGCCATCGCTTGGTATAACTCACGAACTGTATATTTTTCATCTACACGTAAAGGTACGTTCGATAACGTTCGATTTTGAGATATCTTATGGGCATATTCAGAAATACTCGTTTTCTGATCCCAAGATATCTTTTTCTTGTCAATGGCTTCTAGTAATAGGTATTCGGTCATCATCTTACTCATACTTGCAGGAGCGAGTAACTTATCAGCATTTTTCTGATATAATATTTTCCCCGTTTCTGCATCGACAAGTATAGCCCCTTCAGCTTGTAGATCTAAAGACGGTGCCGCACTTGCTGACTTTGAAAATCCTAATAAACTCGTCGTAAAAAATGAAAAAATCAGTGTTACCACTAAAAGTTGTTTTATCTTGCTGTTCAAAAAACTGCACCTCCAAACCCATTTACACACAAAAGTTATTGTACCATACACATTTTCAAAAAAATAGACAGAGGTTATACCTCTGTCCTAAAAATGTGTCTTTAGACTGAATAATTTGGTGCTTCTTTAGTAATTTGAACTTGATGCGGATGACTCTCACGAAGACCAGCACCCGTTATTTTTACAAAACGTGAATCATTTTGAAGCTCATCGATTGTAGCTGTTCCACAATAACCCATACCTGAACGAATACCACCGATCAGCTGATAAATCGTATCAGCCAATGGTCCTTTATAAGGTAAGCGTCCTTCAATACCTTCTGGAACAAGCTTCTTATTATTTTCCTGGAAATAGCGGTCGCTGCTTCCTCGCTCCATCGCGCCAACTGAACCCATGCCACGATACACTTTAAATTGGCGTCCTTGGAAGATTTCACGCTCTCCTGGACTCTCAGACACTCCTGCAAGCATACTGCCTAGCATAACAGCATGTCCGCCTGCTGCGATCGCTTTAACGATATCTCCAGAGTATTTAATACCACCATCTGCAATGATCGGTACTCCATACTTCTTCGCTTCTGTTGCACAATCATATACAGCCGTTACTTGTGGAACACCTACACCGGCAACAACACGTGTCGTACAGATCGATCCAGGTCCGATTCCTACTTTTACAACGCTTGCTCCTGCTTCAATCAAATCACGAGTAGCCTCTGCAGTAGCAACGTTTCCTGCGATGATCGTTAATTTTGGATAAGCCTCTCTAACTTCACGCACTTTTTGAAGTACGCCTTCAGAATGACCATGAGCCGTGTCGATTACGATTACATCCACACCTGCTTCAACCAACTTCTCTACACGAAGAAGTGCGTCCTTCGTAACACCTACTGCAGCGCCGACTAATAAACGGCCTTGTGAATCTTTTGCAGAGTTCGGGAACTCGATCACTTTTTCGATATCTTTAATAGTGATTAGGCCTTGTAGTGTACCTTCATCATCCACGAGTGGAAGCTTTTCAATCTTATATTGCTGAAGTGTCTTTTCAGCTTCTTTTAACGTAGTGCCAACAGGCGCAGTCACTAAGTTTTCTTTTGTCATCACATCTGAAATCTTAATGGAATAATCCTGAACAAAACGTAAATCACGGTTCGTCAAAATACCCACTAACTTTTTATCTTCGTCAACGATTGGCACACCGCTGATGCGATACTTGCCCATCAGATGCTCAGCGTCAAATACTTGATGTTCAGGTGTCAGGTAGAACGGGTCTGTAATTACGCCACTTTCAGAACGTTTAACGCGGTCGATCTGCTCTGCTTGTTCTTCGATAGACATGTTCTTGTGTACAATTCCTAAACCGCCTTGTCGTGCCATAGCGATTGCCATGTTTGCTTCTGTTACCGTATCCATACCAGCACTGATAATCGGAATGTTCAATTGAACCGTATCAGATAACCTCGTTTTAATCGAAACATCACCAGGCAGAACTGAAGATTTTGCTGGAATTAATAACACATCATCAAAGGTTAAACCTTCTTTTGCAAACTTATCTTGCCACATACCATAACCACCCCTTCAAATTTATCTTCCTGAAAAATATTATTTGTAGATTATCAACTGGGTACACTAGTGTCAAGGAATACAAAATATGTTCGATTTTTCAAATAATTTACGAAGAGAGGATTAATCTAGATATGATAACGAAACATGAACCTTGGGCTTTATTCGATATGTTCTTTTCCTCTCAAAAAACACAGCAATTCTTAAGCAAACAATACGATCAGTTAAACATTGAAGACAAGAGCGGCAAAAGTTTTGATAATACATATGGATTTATTTACTATATCGAGCATGGAAAAAAATATTACGAACTCGCTGATGGAGCACCTATGGAGCTAAAGCCTGTTCTTTTGTTTTATGGCATGACTCAGCTGATGAAGGCATGCATATTGTGCACCGATCCTGACTATCCGGATTCAAGCGCAGTTCTTGCGCATGGACTATCTACAAGAAAAAGAAAGAAAAGAAGTTATGAATTTCTATACGATGAGGTAAAAGTACAAAGGACAGGTTTGTTTAATCATTTTTGTGAAAAAGTGTTTCACATGAAACATATTGAAGGAGAAAAATTCACAATGATTTCTCTTCTGCAAACAGTACCAGAATTATGTCCTTTGTTTAAACAGATGACTGATGGTGTTCACCTCGTTAAGATGGATAGGGAAAATGAAAATACTTTTTGTCTTCCAAAGCGTGTTAACGACCACCTACATATGTCATTAGAAAGATTTAGTGAATTTATGACCGGCTTGTTTCCTTCACAGTTTACTTTGGATTTGAGTGGTAGTGAAGATAAGATGCATCTTGTTATTGGGGCGAATAATCGGTTGAAGCCGTTTGATTGCTTTCCGTTATCTTATCATTATCTAGAGAGCACATACTACTTGCCCGTTAATCGCGATCTTTTACAATCTCCACGTTTAAACGAGTTCATGGTTCACTATGTGATTCTTTACAACTTAAGTATGTTGAGCAGATACGATACCGAATGGTGGAGCGAACTTTTTCATACATATTCTTCAGAAGAATTACCCTATATCCAACAGTTCCTAAACATTACAGCTCAAAAGATTCCCTACCTTTTTGGTGTTATGCTGCAGTTGAGGAATTGAGAGGTGGTTTTTGGTTGTGGGGAATTGGCTGATACGGTGGCGGTAATAGAGGGTGTTAGTAATAAAGGGTATCAGTGTCGAAAATTCGATAAATAATTTTATCCGTGAAATTATGAGGCTTATCCGTGAATATATGAAAGATTACCGTGAAATTAAGTGGGATTAGGTGATGAGGAGCGCTGTTTTGGGATTTGTGTGTAGTATCTAAAGTGTTTTAGTGGGTTTTTAGCTTGGGTGATGGTTTGTGGAGCTGCCAGAGGGGCTTGTAGAGATGATTTTTGGAGCTTTTACTGAAGAATATCGCGTATTGGAAGATGGCTGTGGCCATCTTCTTCCTATTTTGAGGTTGTGAGGATCGTTCTAAGCGTTAAGCGTGCGTCCCAAGAATACCACGCTGGGTATCTCCTGGCCCTAATTAAGTCTGAATGAAGAAAATTAAGTCGAAATAAGAGCTAATTAAGTCGGAACGAACCTCAATTAAGTCTAAAATCAAAAATAAAGGCCATTCGCTAAATCTCGACAAACACTCGCGACTCTAACCAAGCTCTATACCCCCGAGCCTTCTAACCCCAACCCCAGTCACTCTTAATCAGAAGTTTGGCATCCGGCAAACCACCTTATTTCTTTTCTATCTTTTTAAGCACAAAAAAAGAAGATGGATTCTCATCCATCTTCCTCATTGCCTAGCAACGTC
>NZ_JARMFC010000020.1:0-185361 GCF_036213205.1 Fictibacillus nanhaiensis | reverse complement strand
GGGTTTGTCTACGTTCTGAGCCGTCCATATAATCTGGACGGCTATTTTGTGTTATTTATTTGTTCCACTTTTAGGTTTTTCTTCTTCTTTAACGTTGTAATCATATTTCGAAGGATCAACTTTCTTGAATCCTTTAACTTTATGGAATCGAAGCAAATCACCGTATACGGTACGGTCAGATAGATCCAATTTCGTCTCTGCTTCTTTTTCGATGGCTTTAATTTCTTTTGTCTCTTTAACGGGCTCTCCTGTTTTAGAGTCGTAATATTTGCCATCAATTCCGGTTACAGTTGGTGAAACAAAGTCACCGTTACGCAACGGAAGAACTTGATCATGATTTTCAGACAACAAATCAGTACCGAACTGGATGTGCTTTTTTGTATCCATCCCTAACAAGTGCATAAGCGTTGGACGAATGTCGATCTGCCCTCCAACTTTATCAATGGTTCCACCCTTTAATCCTGGGGCATGGATGAATAAAGGTACTTTCTGTAGTTGCGTGTTCTCATAAGGTGTAATCTCTTTTCCAAGTACTTTAGCCATTGATTTATTACGTGTTTCAGCGATTCCATAATGGTCACCATACATAACGACCATCGTGTTATCATATAGTCCAGCTTCTTTTAAGTCAGTAAAGAACTGTTGAAGTGCTTCATCCATATATCTAGCCGTTTGGAAATAACGATCTACCGTCCCGTCACCTGTCGTATGAGGTTCAATCGTTGCTTCCTCTTCGGTGATCGGATAAGGGAAATGGTTAGATAAAGTAATGAATTTAGAATAGAACGGCTGCTTCAACGTTTTTAGCATCGGCATAGATTCTTCAAAGAACGGCTTATCTTTAAGACCATAGTTCTCTACATCTTCCTCGTTCATATCATAATGTTCTGCATCAAAGAACTTTTGGTAACCAAAGCGTTTATAGATCACATCACGATTCCAGAACGACTTGTAGTTACCATGGAATACAGCTGTTGAATAGCCTTGTTGTTCCATAATGGCTGGTGCAGCTTGATATGTGTTTTCACCTTTTGTTGTGAAGGCTGTTCCTTGTGGTAAACCATACAACGAATTCTCGATCATAAACTCAGCATCAGCTGTCTTACCTTGTGATGTTTGATGATAAAAGTTATTGAAATACAACGTGTTTTTATCTTTTGTTAATGAGTTTAAGAAAGGCGTTACTTCTTGTCCGTTCAATTTGTAATTAATCGCAAAATTTTGCAGTGATTCTAAGTGTAGGTAGATGACGTTCATACCTTTTGCTTTTCCGAAATATTCCGGATTCGGTTCAGCATAATTGGCCTTCACATAGTTTTCCACTTCTGTGACATCATCTGTATCCGCAAGAGCACGCTGAGCGGAAGATTTCGAGCTCAGAACCGCATCATATAACGTGTAATTATACATTCCTAGATATTTTACAATGTAGTTTCTGTCAAATGTTCTAGTTAATAACTGCGGTCGATCCATTTCCGCTAATAATAAGTTCGCTGATAATGCGATAACTGCTGCCAGACCCACTGTTAAAATATTTTTCCGCTTTACTTTAATTGGTTCAGGATTAATTTTCTTTGTTAAAACTAATACTAATAATACAACGATATCTACGAAGAACAGGATATCATACGGATTGAACAGAGCTCCGATACTGTTTCCAATTGTTCCTGCATTCTTTGTCTGCGTTAAAGTAGGCAACGTAATAAAGTCTGTGAAAAAGCGATAGTAAATCATGTTAGCGAACAACATGAAAGTCATCACAGCATTAATGATGATCATCCATACGTATGATTTTCTACCCTTCGCAAATAAGGCAAAGCCCAAGAATAAGAGTGCTGATCCAATAGGGTTAATAAACAATATAAACTCTTGAAACCAACCTTGGACTCCTAAGTTAAATTCTATTTTATAAGCGGCATAAGATTTTATCCATACTAAAGCGACAGTAAGAAGGAAAAAACCCATATGTTTGTTCAGTATGTTCTTTTGGTTTATCATTCTCTCACCTCTAAAGTTTCAGTAACCAATCTACCATTCTAGTTTATTTTCACTGTTATTTCAATACCATTTCAGAAAACAATATAAAAAATAGTACACCTTATTAACTAAAAAGTCAACGAAACATACTTTCCTGCTTTCCCATGGGATATTATGGGTATCAGAAAAAGCTACTCATCTGAGCAGCTTTTTAGTAATTAATTTCTTTAAACTTTTTATGTGATCACGTACCACAAAACGTTCGGTAAGGTCCTTCTGTTTCGGGTGGTAGCTGATTATATTCTTCTTGATCAGGAGAGTGCTTGTAAGGTGTTGATAAAACATGAAGTAGTCTTTCCATCACGCTGTAGTCACCTTTTCCAGCTGCATAAAGAGCTTCTTCCACCCTATGATTTCTAGGAATTACCCCGGGATTGCAGTTACGCATCAACTGCAAGGATTCTTCCTTAGACTTTGGCTGTCTTGCTTGTCTTTCTTCCCATTTATTAAACCAAGTCTTAAAATCCTCTGCTTCAAATAAATCAGAGCATTCCTTTTTACCTAGCGTTAAAGAACGGAATGTATTTGTATAGTCAGCTTTATAGGTAGCCATGAGTGAAAGTAGTTCTTCAATAAGAGATTGATCTTCTTTCTCTTCATTATATAATCCAAGCTTTGATCGCATTCCTCTAAAATAGTTTGCATGATACAAATCAGAGAATCCATATAGAACTTCTTGTGCCAATTCAACTGCCTTTTCTTGATCATCATGTAAGAGTGGCAATAGCGTTTCAGCGAATCGAGCGAGATTCCAGCCTGCAATTCGAGGCTGATTGCCGTAGGCATAGCGGCCTTCTCTATCGATTGAACTAAAAACAGTCAGTGGATCATATTTGTCCATAAATGCACACGGACCATAATCAATCGTTTCTCCGCTGATTGTCATATTATCGGTGTTCATAACGCCGTGGATGAAACCTACTTGCTGCCACTTCGAAATTAAATACGCCTGCTGTTCGATCACTTTCTTGAGCAAGCTTAAATATTGATTATCGTCATTCTCAACCTCAGGATAGTGACGCTTCAAACTATAATTTGCTAACTCTTTTAATTCATTAAGTGTTCCCCATTTTGAAGCGAATTCAAACGTACCCACTCGTAGATGACTTGACGCTACACGTGTCATGATTGCTCCTGGAAGAGCCGTTTCGCGCATGATTGATTCACCAGTTTTCACAACCGCAAGACTTCGAGTCGTTGGAATGCCTAAAGCGTGCATCGCTTCACTCACAATATATTCACGAAGCATCGGACCAAGAGCTGCCCGTCCGTCTCCTCCTCTAGAATAGGGAGTTCTTCCTGAACCTTTTAGTTGAATGTCATAACGTTTCCCATCAGGAGTGATCTGCTCTCCCACCATTAATGCTCGTCCATCACCTAACATATTAAAATACCCAAACTGATGTCCTGCATAAGCTTGCGCTAAAGAAGTTCCACCCTTCGGAAGCTCGTTGCCTGCAAATACGTTTACAGCATCTTCATTTCGAAGGAAATTTACGTTCAACCCAAGAGAAGTTGCCACCATTTCATTGAGCACAACTAACTTTGGCGATTCTACTGGATTTGTATTTATTATTGAAAAGAATTTATCTGGCAGTTGAATATAACTGTTTTCTAAGTTCCAACCTGTTTTTATCGTCATGAGAAAAACACCTTCTTTTATATGATTAAATCCATATTCTCTTAATTCCACCTTAACATAAGGTTTGATCTTATAATAAAAAACCAGTCACAAAAAGCTCGGAAAATCCGAGCTTTGTTTATATATTTTCATTCCTTAAGCACTTAGTTTTGTCATAATAGCTGATGGATTAGAGGTGAACAAAATATAAGTTTGTTTTTTTGTCTGAATGACGACCCGATCTGTCGTGCCATAAGGAATACCGATACGGATAGCTTCCTTTTCGTCTCCACCATATGTATCGTCTAAGCCCACTTTAACAATATCATTAGCAGGAATTTCAACTCTCAATAGCTGCCATCGAATAATAAAGTGGTTATCTACCTTTTTTACACTAACCTCAATCATTGCTCTCCACCCCTAATTTTCGTCTTACATTTTATTACGTTTTAGGAGATGGAAAGTTTCGGTAATGAGCAGTATATCTAGCTTATCCTATTTTTATTTAGGAAAACCCCTAAAATTTTTGAATATATTTCTGGTTGTTCTGAATGAACCAAATGAGCTGCAAAAGGAATGATAGATACGCGAACGTGTTTATTTAACTTCGGATAGATAATAGCCCCTTTCGTCTCATTAACGTTCCCCTCACCGACTACAAATAAAATGGGCAGATTCATCATCTTTAATTCACTTGTTTCTTTAAAAGGATACCAATCTACATTTCTACCCATATAAATAAATTGCTTCCACCCCTCACCATGAAGGCTATTAAAATAATTAGTTACTTCCTGGTTTTCTAATATCTTTGATTGTTGTTCTACATCTCTTTGATGTGCTTCTAACCAGTTAGAAGGCTTTTCTGGTAAAACACCTGAAATTGTTAATGACTGAACTTTATGGGGATAATTTTGTGAAAAAATCAAACCAACTAATGCACCTAGTGAACAACCAACTATGTGCGCTTTTTTTATTTGTAAATGTTCCATTGTATCTAGTAGGTCAGTTGTAGAGTCTTGAAAAAAATTAGAAAAATCATTTGTATAAGATTTTCCATGACCTCTCAAATCAGGTTTATAAACTTTAAAGTCGTGCTTAAAATATTCACTTTGATATTCAAAATCTGTACTACCTGTTTGTAAACCTGTGTGCAGGAAAATCATTGGTTCCCCTGCTCCTATAACTTCTGTATGTAAGATCATTTAGTCCTCCATAATTTAATATTTACATATAATTATATGTAACACGTTTTAACAGCTTCCTAATTAATTACCAAATCCACCGTTACGCCATGCTAATCCGACCATTTCCATCAGCAAAAGAGGAACCGCAAGAATGATTGATACAGTTATGGCCAAAGCTCGAAAACCGAGGTTCTTAGGAGAGCGAAATGCAAAATACATAGCAGTGAGCACTCCTCCCCACACGATCAACCGCCAGTATCCGAAAGCAATGGCATAGGTGTGTATAAGTAAAAAGAACGCGACAGTAGAAGCACTTACAAGTAATGAAATCGAACTAAATTTTCCTCTCAAACCATTCCACTCCTAGTAGTCCATCGAATTTGCTGATTTCAATAGATCCTCCATCTTAAATTCAGAACCCATTAACATCATCCCATAATATACATCATCTTTACTCCAACGAATGGCTTTAACGTCAGATGATTCAGCTTCAATAACAACCTCAGTTCCATCTTGCAATTTTGTTGTCTTCTTCTCACCTTCATCATTAAAAGTTGCGTTTTTATTTTGAAACGTGGTTACATGAAGGACGGAACCTTTTTCATTACCATAAATAAATTCAGTATGTAAGATATCCCCTTTTGGATCTCCCGCAGGTTCTGCTGCATATGTTAATTGGACGTCTTTTGGCTGAAAAGGAAGCTTTTCTGGAGTTGCCATCTTTTGTTGCACATCTTTTGGCAACCGCTCCATCTCTTTCTTCACATTTGGATAATTCATCTTAAGCTTCTCGACAGCTCCTTGATCACTGCAAGCTGCCAAGATAATTAAAAGTAACAAGCTTAGTATTTTCTTCATACAATCACCTCTTACATTTCAATATTCTCTTTTTGGGATATAATTCCTGTTTCAGAAGAAGCTGCCCTTTCGAAATATACAAAAAAGCTTAGAGTTAAACTAACCCTAAGCCTAAGCCATTCCCTAGTTTTATAAAGAATTTTTTATAGAACCAATTCCATTGATATTCTCGTGTTTTTATACCCTAGCTTCTTATACAACTGAAAAGCGACTTCATTCTTTCCAAAAACACTTAACCCAATGGACTCTATACCTAATGGCTTTAACACACTTTGAAGTTTTTCTAACGTTTTCTTTCCGTATCCTTTTCTTCTATAGAGATCGTCTATGAAAATATGATACACATAGGCTTGATTCATCTCCGGTATTAATCCATACCATAGAATGCCTACTTTTTCACGGGTCTCGGAATCTTCAATGTTGTATAAAAACTGATCTTCCGTTAACAACCCATCTTTCCAGAGATCATTCATCATCATTTCTGATTCTTCTAAGGCTGACTGTAGCGTTAGGTTGAAGTTCTTAGTGATTTCATATGCGTAATCAGAAATCATGAATGCCACATACTCATCAAATTCTTGCTCGGTTACTCGGTTTAAATGTATCATGTTATCTCTCCATTCTACTTTTCGTTAAATTAGAAGGAAGTAAACAAAGATATCATTCATAAACAGTCGGTAAAAAATGCATTACTTCATGAATAAACACCTTTATTTACTCATGAGACCATGTTACACAATTTGTATGGGACATTCTTATATGCTCCTTTAGCTTTTATCATTGGATAGAGTTAATTTTAACATAAAAATCCAAAAATGATTTAGTCCATAATTGAACCGCACGTTACATTGATAATCGCACCTGTTATGGCACTCGCTCGATCAGAAGCAACAAACACCGCTGCATCAGCAACTTCTTTTAACTTTGGAAGACGCCCAAGCGCTGTTCCTTCCTTCATATAAGCTCTAACCTCAGGAGCGTCTGGTTTCCATGTTTCTGGTATAGCATCTGACCTTAAAGATACAACTCGAATGCCTTTTGAACCGAGCTCACCGGCTAAGCTGCGTGTATATCCTTCAATGGCTGAACAAGCGGTAGCGAAACCTCCCGTAAAATGATAGGTGCGGTCTCTGCCTGACAATGCTGCAGATGAAGCAGAAAGATTTACGATCACTCCCGAATTCTGCTTTATCATATGCTTTGCTGCTGCAGTACTTGTGAGAAAATGAGTTTGGACACCAGTCAAAATAGGAGTCATAAAGTCTTCTCGTGACATTTTAGTGAGGGGCGTTCCTTGAAGATCTCCTCGTATTCCTATTGCGTTAAAGGAAATATCTATCTTACCAGCATGCTGTACGATTCGATTCAGATGTCCTTCTATTTCATTTTGATTAAGAGCATCTACTTTTGTTACTTTCGCTGTGCCTCCAGCATTTGTTATGTCATTTGCTACAATTTGAAGAGAATCCATAGATCTTCCAGCCAGAAAAACAGAAGCTCCTTCTTCTGCAAAAGCGCGGGCAACAGCACCGCCAATTGCACCACCCGCTCCATAAACGACTGCGATTTTGTTTTTCAACAACATCTTCAGTCCTCCTTTTTTCATCCTTTCAATCAGTATTGCACCTAATCCAAAGCTTTCATTCTTGTTATCTTCTTAACGTTCAATAAAAAAAGTACATTCTCCTGTCTTGAAGAATGTACTGAGGTTAGGTTTAAAGACTTAACTTTTCTTTCACTTCTTTAATTTGAAGAATATGCCGTTGTTCATGATAGGCCACAAATGGAATCCATTGTTTTAAACTTATATCACCAAAAATTGGATGGGGAAAGCCTTTTGCTTCTAAGTCCTTGTCATCAGCAGTATTCTCGATATTTAGTAAATGTTGATGAGTTGCAGCCAATTTCATTTTTAGCTCTTCAATAGATGCAAATTCTGAAGTTGGCACTGCAAATTCTGGAGCATCTACTTTAATATCTCTGTTAATCGTTGCTTCAATCGGCTTCTTGTCTGCGTTTACCACTTTACCATTTTGAAGTTGATGTTTAATGTTTTTAGCAATACCGCCTTCCATTAAATATAAATGTTCTAGAATTTGTTTTATAGACCACTCATTCTCTGAAGGTTTTCGATTTAGATTCTCGTCATTTAATCCTTCAACTTCTGTAAACAAATCTTGGCGTATCTTATCATTAATCAGCATTTCTTCATCACCTTTAATGTATATGACTTGTCCTCGTAGTGTAGCATAATCAGCAGCTATAATTCCCGTTTAAGAACTTTAACTCATCGTTTATTTAATTGACTCCTAATCATTTCTATACTTGTTTCCGATATAACAAATAGTTCTTTTTGAAATAATTTTAATTGTTATAGGAGTCCATTTCTATGTCTATCAAAATTCAAACTTATTTTTCCGTTACCATCTCATTGATCATATTAACCACGTCGTTATTTCTTAGCGTAATTATCAGTGATAAATCCAGCGAATTATTAGAAAAAGAAATAGGTAATTCTCTAGCTTCTTCAGCTTTTCAACTATCTCACAATCTTGATTCTTTCATGTGGTCCAGATACCAGGAACTACAAGTTTTAAGTGAACAGGAAGTTCTGAAAAACCCAAGGAGAATAAATGAAGCACAATTTCTGATCGATCAGCTTCAAAATAAAATTCCATCCTTCTCTTGGGTTGGTATAACGAATCAGAAAGGAATCATTCAAGCTTCTACAAAGAAACTGCTTATCAAACAAGATATATCTGCTCGTCCCGTTTTTCAAAAAGCAACTGAACAACCTTTTATCGGTGATGTTCATGATGCGCTTTTGTTATCCAAGCTGATTCCAACTAAGGATGGTTCACCCCTACAATTAGTTGATATCAGTACACCTTTAACAGATAACAAAGGTGTGTTCCAAGGTGTGTTAGCCGCCCATCTCAGCTGGGAGTGGTCTAAAGAAGTGGAAGCCGCGATTCTAAAGCCTATAAAAGAGCAGAAAAAAGATGTAGAAGTATACATAATAAGTAAAGAAGGTACAGTGCTACTAGGTAATAAAAATGATTTAGGGAAAAAACTAAAGATAGGTGATCTCGATAATAAAGGAAAGAAAAATGAGTGGAATTTTGTTCGTTGGCCAGATGGAAATGAGTATGTAACAGGCTATGCATTTGGGGACGGATATCAAAATTATCCCGGACTAGGCTGGACGGTTGTCATTCGTCAATCAGAACAAGCGGCTTATGCATCCGTCCAATTTCTGCAAACGTTTATTTTAGTCTGCGGTATTATGATTTCTCTACTTATGGCTGTTATTGGATGGTTTATCACAAAGCGAGTTTCTCGTCCTCTTTTTGACTTGGCTATCTCTGCTGACAAGTTGAAAGATGGTGAGATTGTAGAGATTCCTTTGTTGCGCGGAATCAAAGATATAGAAGTTCTAAGCTCTTCGTTTAGGAGCTTAATTTCATCGCTGAAGCAAACAGAAAAACAGTTAGATAAGATGGAAAACATGGCACATACGGACTTTCTGACAAGTATGCCGAATCGGTTAGCTCTTTTAGAGTACATGAATTCAGTTCGCTTTGATTCTTCTAATGGCAGCTATGGCGTGCTTTATATAGATTTGGATGGTTTTAAATCAATCAATGATACACACGGACATCATGCAGGAGATCTACTATTAATAGAGGTAGGTAAGCGGATCCTTGATGCATTAATAAAAAAGGAACATTTCGCAGCCCGTTTAGGCGGAGATGAATTTGTAGTTGTTCTTCCCATTCAGGAAAAATATCTGAATGAGATAACCGAGATCTCACAGCTCCTCATAGACAATCTTAACCGACCATTTCTTATCCAGGATCATTCTATCAACATTGGGTGTAGCATGGGATCAGCTGAGTGGATAGCTCAGGACGTATCGCCACAAACGATACTTGAGTATGCAGATGAGGCATTATACGTTTCAAAGAATACGGGGAAAAATAAGTTGAGTTTTTACCCATATCGAAAAACATCATAAGATTACTTCACATAAAGAAAGCATCCGAATAAAGCATCCGGATGCTTTTTGTGTACTTATTTATTTTAATTGGCTAATGAAAGGTCCATAATTTCTTGGAGTGCGTTGCACAGATAACCATTTTAGAGTAGTGAATTCTTCCAACACCCATTCACCATTAAAACGGCCGAGTCCTGAATCTTTTTCTCCACCAAATGGCATATGAGGTTCATCATTAACAGATTGGTCATTGATGTGAATCATACCTGTATGAATGTCATGAGCTATGTTTGTGGCATGTTCAATGTTTTTAGAGTGAACAGCCCCACTTAGTCCGTACGGATAAGCATTTGCCATTTGAACAACGTCTTCATCTTTTTCAAACGGAATAAGAATAGCTACAGGTCCGAAGATCTCATTCTTCGCTAATGGCATTTCATTATTCACATCTGTTATTACGGTTGGTTCTAACACATTTCCATTTGCATCTCCACCAATACAAATCTTCGCACCTTGTGAAACACTCGATTCGATATCTTTTAAAATTCGATCTACTTGGTCTCTATTAATTAACGGACCAACGTGCGTATCTTTTTTAGATGGATCGCCAAATTTCAGATTTTTTGCTCGTTGTACAAAGGTTTCTGCAAATTCTTCATAAATGTCTTGGTGAACAAAGATACGATTGATTGCCATACAAATTTGCCCTTGGTGATAGAACTTTCCAAACAGCGCTGAATCTACCGCTTGATCAATATCTGCTTCTTTTAAGGCAATAAATACGTTATTACCGCCTAATTCAAGAGCGGATTTCTTTAAGTTCTTACCAGCAAGTTCACCAATGTGTCTCCCGACTTCCGTTGAACCTGTAAACGAGATAAGACGAGGAGTTGGATGTGTGACGATCTCATCTCCAATTTCTGAACCACGCCCTACGATTACGTTAATCAGACCTTTTGGAAGACCAGCCGCTTCAAAGATACTCGCAAATATCAATCCTCCAGTAACTGGCGTGTCTGTAGCTGGTTTAATTACGACAGCATTTCCTGTCGCAATGGCAGGTGCGATGGATCTAATCGCCAGATGAAACGGGAAATTCCAAGGACTAATAATTCCAATTACACCTAACGGATTACGGTACACTCTATTTTCCTTCCCTGCTGTTTGAGAAGGAAGAATTTTTCCTTCCATTCGATAAGGGTATGTTGTAGATTCTTTTAAAATATTGATAGAAGCTCGAAATTCTGAGATAGCTTTCATATAAGTTGAGCCTGACTCTTTGATGATCCAATCAATAATAAGCTCTTCATTCTCTTGCATAACGTCAGCAACTTTTTCTAGAACGGCACGCTTGTTTTGCGGAAGTTCGTTTGCCCATTCAGCTTGAGCAATTCTAGCAGCTTCATAAGCCTCGTCCAAGTCTTCTTTCGTTCCTGCTTTAATAGTTACAAGCTCTTCTCCAGTGAATGGATTTGTGTTTTTCATAAAGCTATTGCTGCTACCATTTCTCCACTCTCCGTTAATATATATATTTGAAAAATCAGTGTTCATTTTGCTCATTTCATTAACACTCCTTTTACTTACAAAAGATTAGTTAAGACCTTACTCCTACTTTTAAGCGATGTAAATCAATCTGCTTATTACTTTACCCAACTACTCATAGGTACTACACATGAATTGTGGATCATAAGTGTTTACGGTACGTGTTTTTATATTTGTTACACGTTCGCCGATAAATGGAGTGTAATCACCTAAGAATTAATTGTGAGCACCGGTAAACACTTCACATTCACTGATAATTTGATCCTATTCACCTGAGATCAAGGCACCTCCACTTGAGCATTTACTGATCATTGTTGCAAAAAGAAAAACCGACACTAGATTAGGTATCAATCGTACCTATAGTGTCGGTTTTATAAAAATATTTTAAGCAGTAACTGATTTTGTTGATGTTTTGTTTTCTTTTTCAATTTTATTCACTGCTTCTGCACTCGTATCTACTCGTTTCACAAAAAAGGCTAAGACTAGAGCAACAATATTTATTCCGAATGCTACAAAGAATGAATATTGAATACCAGACAGAAGCGCTTGCTGTGTTAGTGCAGCTGTTGAAGCTTCAGTGATCGTTGCTGGATCAACGCCACTCATCAAGCTTTCTGCCTCTGTTTTCGTAACAGTGTTCATAATCGTAACAAGGATTGCTGTTCCGATAGAACCTGATACTTGCTGTGCCGTATTGTTAACGGCTGTACCGTGGGGGTTCAAACTCGTTGGAAGCTGGTTGAGACCATTTGTCATGATCGGCATCATAACCATCGATAATCCAAACATACGCATTGAGTAGATCATGATGATATAAGAATAAGCAGAATCAGCTTGAAGATGAGCGAGCATATATGTCGAGACTGCTGTGATAGAAAGTCCAACTACCGCTAAAGCTCGTGGTCCGAATTTATCAAAAAGCTTACCTGTAATAGGTGACATGATCCCCATAATGATTGCTCCAGGCAACATCATAAGCCCTGAATCAAGTGGCGATATTCCACGAACACTTTGCACGTATGCAGGTGTTAAAATCATACCTGAGAACATAGCCACTGCATTAACAATCGCGATCACAGAAGCAAGTGCAAACATTGGATACTTATACACCCTAATGTTCAACAATGGTTCATCTAACTTTAATTGTCGCAGGATGAAGATAACTAATGCAATACCACCTATAATTAGTGTGGACAGAACAACCGTATCTGTCCAGCCATCAGAACTTGCCGTACTACATCCGTATAAAATTCCTCCAAAACCGATACTAGACAAAACAAGAGAAAGATAATCCAATGAAACATTTTTGTTCTGCTTCATTACATTTTCAAGCTTCCATACTGCAAATAATAAACTGAGAATAGCAAGCGGCAAAATCATTTCAAAAAGTAGACGCCAGTCGTAATATTCTACGATGTACCCCGATAATGTGGGACCAATTGCAGGTGCTGTAATCATAACTAATCCGAAAATCCCCATTGCAATGCCTCGTTTTTCACGTGGAAAACTAACGAGCATTACATTCATTAGGATCGGTCCCATAACAGATGAACCTACTGCCTGCACCATACGTCCTGTTAATAACACACCAAAATTAGGGGCAAAAGCGGATAACGCTGTACCAATGGTGAAGATGGCCATTGCTGTAATAAATAACATTCGATTTGAAAATCGAGTGATTAAAAATGCCGAAGCGGGTATTAAAACACCGCTCACGAGCATGAAACCGGTGACAAGCCACTGAACGGTCGAATAATCTTTAACGTTTAAATCCACCATGATGGTCGGTAATGCTACGTTCAGCAATGAATTATTTAAGAAAGCTACGAACGCTCCAACGAACAAGATTGCAAGCATCAGATAGGGCGGTTTTTTATGTTGTAAAGTGGAATCTGTATTCCCCATGTCATTTCTCCTCTGTATTAAAATAATTACTTAACTTTATTAAGTTTATACCCTTAGTATAAAAATATCAACACTTTTGTACCCGGGGTCTAAAAACGTTGTATTTCAATGTGAAGAAATTTATACTAGGCATAAGGGTTGGACATAGGAGGAACGGATGAATAACAAGAAAAGAAAAGTTGCTGATATCGCTCTGAAGCTATTTATCGAAAAGGGGATTCAGCAGACCTCTATACAGGAAATTATTGAAAAAGCAAAAATTTCAAAGGGTACGTTCTATAATTACTTCTCATCAAAGAGCGATTGTATCGCAGACATTTTAGAATTTCTTCGTTATGACGCCAGTCAACAACGAATAGCTGTTCAGATAGGAAAAGATACGGGTGATCGTAATGTTTTCATTGAACAAATTGTGATCATTATGCGACTAAATCAGGAACGTAACCTTTCGCCACTTTTTGAAGCGATATTATCTTCCAATGAAGCTGACCTAAAAAAACTCGTTATGCAGCATCGATTGTACGAGATGGAATGGCTTTCGAACCGTTTTATTGAGATCTTAGGTGATGAAGTTCGTGATCATGTGTTTGATGCAACTATCATTTTCTTCGGCATGATGCATCATATGTTATTTATGATGCGAATAACAAATACGACATACTCATTAGAGCATGTCGTTGATACACTTTTGTCGTATATTGAGTTAATTGTACAGAAGATGCTGTTGAACGAAACGGTTCTCATCCCTCATTCTGCTATTGATTTATTGCGAACAAACGCGAATAAAAAACAAGTTAAAATAGATGATATTCTATCACTCGCTGATCAACTACAGCAGAATTATTTATTTAATGAAGATCAGCAAGACCTTTTTGATGCCATTTTAAGCGAACTTAAACGAGATCGTATTCGAAAGACTGTTCTTCAGCCCTTACTAAAACCATTTCAAAAATGTACAGCGGAATCACCAATTTCTTCCCAAGCCCAAACTTTTACTAACTTGGTATGGTACTTTTTAAGAAATATACATTGAAGAAGAAGGCTGTTCGGTTTATTTCATTGGAACAGACAAAGAGCCAAGCTATTGCATGAAGCAGCTAGCTTGGCTCTTTGAATCTGACACTACTGTTAAAAATCAAAATTGTCTGGATCTGGACCTACACGTTTATCTTGATTTAATGTATTAATCTGTTTCATATCTTCTTGATCGAGTGTAAAGTCAAACAAATCAGCATTTTCTTGGATGCGGTGCTCTTTAATTGATTTTGGAATGATTACGACTTCATTCTGTAAATGCCAACGCAGAACAACTTGTGCAACAGACTTTCCGTGTTTTTTTGCGATGGATGAAAGAACGACATCCTCAAACAATTGTCCTTGCATGAGTGGTGCCCACGCCTGAATCTGAATGCCTTGAGATTTAGAAAACTCTCGCAAAGACTTCTGGCTCAAACATGGATGGAGTTCTACTTGGTTGATCATTGGTTTGATCTTGGATGTTGTCATCAATTTTTCAAGATGATGAATTTGGAAGTTACTTACACCAATCGCTTTTACTTTACCTTCTAGATAGAGAGTTTCAAGAGCTCTCCACGTTTCTGTATATTTTCCTTCTACTGGCCAATGAATCAAATAAAGATCAAGGTATTCAAGGTCTAAACGCTTTAAACTTTCATGAAATGCTGCAATTGTTGATTCATATCCTTGATCTGCGTTCCATAATTTTGAAGTGATAAATAATTCTTCTCGGGAAAGTCCAACTTCATTCATCGCTTCCTTAATTCCTTGTCCTACACCTTCTTCATTTTCATAGATGGCAGCTGTATCAATACTACGGTAACCATTTCTAATAGCAGCTTTCACTGAATCAATCACCGTTAGATCGTTTTCTACTTGAAAGACACCAAGACCAACCCAAGGCATCTTTACTCCATTGCTCAAAGTTACGCTATCTTTGATTGTATTTAACATTTCATCTAACTCCTTTAGTCTTGTTCTTATTTTGTTAATGCTGGGAAATGCGGAATCACTTCTTCACCTAGTTCTTGTATGACTTCCTTTGCTGGTCTTTCACTATCAAAGAGTGCAAAGAACAAATGATTAACTCCAGATTCTTTATACACTTGCAACAACTGGATTAAATGGTTGCGGCCCAATCTAAATCCTAAACGGATCGGTTGTGGAGCTTCGTTTGGATCCTCCGCTAGATCAAGGTGCATCGGCTGAGTAAATGGTTTAAACGTATCAGGATGATAACGCTCAACTAATTCTCTCCACCTTTTAATTGTTACTTCTTGATACTTAGGGCTACGAGGATAGTACATCCAACCATCTCCATACTCTGCAAACCACTCCATTTCCTGTTGTGCATAGCCTGTAATAAATGTTGGAATTCGTTTTGTTGGCTTAGGTACAAGATTAGATTCATGCACAGTTCCATGAGATGAACGAATTTCTGGATACTCGTTGTACAAAATCTCGTTAAGATATTGAAAAGCCTCCACAAACACTTCCCCTCGTGTTTCGTGCAATACGCCTAAAGCAGAAAAATCAGCTCGTCTGTCACCTGAAGATACACCGAGTAATACGCGTTCTGGAAACAGTTGATCCAACGTTGCAATCTCTTTTGCAACACGCAACGGGTGCCTTAATGGAAGTACAGCAGCGGCTGTTCCTAAAGCGATTTCCTTCGTATGACTGGCCAAATATGTCATATAGATCATCATATCGAAAATCTGTCCTACCGCTGGATCTCCAAAATTCGGGTCTTCCAACAGAACGTCGCGAAACCATAAACTTGTAAAACCTAATTCTTCAGCTAACTGCGACAATTCAACCTGCTGTTCCATCGTCGGTGTAGCAAATCTATAATTTTCAAGAGGGATGTGTAGTCCAAGTGTTAATTCACCCTCTTTATACATTCGATTGTAAGAACGATGATACTGAAATGGATTCATTATAGGTCATGTCCTCCTATCAAAAAATACCTTCATGAATGCAATCATACGCCCTTTAATCAAAAATAAAAGTACGCACTTACAAGTACGATAGGCACTTTCAAGTAACAATTGTGTAAATAGAAACATTTACAACATTAAAAAAAGCTGACAGCAAAAGGTTCTGTAATAACCTTTTTGTGACAGCTTCCCTAAACATTCTAGTTATTTTGTTTCCATTCTTCAGCCAACAGACCGTAAATCACATGGTCAACATAATGATCATATAGCCACTCAGCTTGACGAATCTTTCCCTCTTCCTGAAAGCCAAGTTTCTGTGGAATTGCACGGCTTTTTCTATTTCCTTCCGCTACTCTTATCTCAATTCGGTTAAGATTGATTTCATTGAAGCCATATTCTATGTATGCTTTACACGCTCTCATCATAATTCCTTTTCCTTGAAACTTTTGACCGAGCCAATACCCCATAACACCTAACTTATGTACTCTATTAATTTCGTTAAATCCAATTATTCCAGCGATTTTTCCTTTGTAGATGATTGCTGTAGTCTTCGGATAGCCTCCTGTTTCACTTACTCCTTTTAAGGTAGCTTTAATGAAAGCTAAGGAGTCTTCTTCCTCATTTGTATAGTCTAACCACCCTAACCATTCCTTCAAATATTCTTTAGATTGAATTGTTAGTTTAAAAAACTCTGAAGCATCTTTTTCATTAAACATGCGAAGAGATAGCTCCTCGTCAATTTTATAAATAAACATAACATCTAGCCCCTTTTTTCCTAATTTTAGCACAAACGCTTAGGTTACAGAGGTGAAAATACCTTTCTTTGCGATTCAAATATTTAAGAATTTTAAATTCGAAATATATTGAATAATATATTTTATTAATTTAGAATAAAATTAGAATTTATTACATTTTGGAGGTAGACATGAAAAAAATACATTCTCCTCATTCTCAAGAAACCGTATTACTATCGATTGAGAGTTCACCGGTATGGGAACTAGCATTAGGAATTGCAGGTTATACATATGCGAAGTTGCGACACACGTTTGAGCAAGATGAACTATGGACGAAGCGTAAGTCCTTCATGTCTGTTTCATTAGAGAATAATTTAGATGTCATGGAGCAGACAAATTTGTGGTATGGAATGATCATGCTACAGAACAAGGTTTCAGCTTCTTCAATTGGAGAATTTTCAATAAAAGTCGCTGAATTATCATCTACAGCTTTTTATGAAACACTGTTACCTTATAAAAATCGTTCATATGAGTCGCATAGAAATGAGACAGCGAAAAGTTATGAACAGCCTGATGCCTTTTATCAATATGCGTCAATATTTAAAGGACACGATTATTTAGAGGGATATGTACGTACACTTGCTGAAATTAGCCGCAATGAACTGCATTCCTTACTAACTAACACACTTTCGGAATGGTACAACTGGGTCAGTCAAAATACGGAATGGGAAAAGTGGATGCAAGCTCTCTCATTTGAAAAGAAACAGCATGGTTTTCTTAATAACAAAAAACCAGAAGAAGAAATTGAACGTATTACAAGAGGCGCAAAATATGTACCAGAACCTTCCGTTTGGGACATAAAACTCATTCCTCATGTATCGTACAGACCATGGATACTAGAGCAAAAAACATCAGATACAAAGTTGATCTTCTATCCATTAACTGATGAAGCGTTATTAGAGCCAGGTTCTCCTCCAAACGAACTTGTACGGGGACATAAGGCATTAGGTGACGATCTGCGATTAAAATTATTATATCAACTAATAAGAGGACAACTCTCTCTTCAAGAATTAACCATTCAATTCAACGTATCAAAAACAACTCTACATCACCAGTTATCACTATTAAAAGCCGCTAAATTTGTTAAGGTGGAAAAAGGTATTTATTCAGCTAACACACACCATATTCATTCGTTCTCCAACCAACTTCAGCACTATTTAGGAGAAAATACAAATGAAGAATAACTCATTATCTAGACCATTTAAAGCCCTCTGGATCGGGGAGATCATCTCCGAATTCGGAGGCGCTGCAGGTAGCATCATAAATGGACTTCTATTGTTCGAAATAACAGGTTCCAAAGAGTGGATGGGAGCACTTTGGCTTCTTTATTTTCTTCCTTCTTTAATTCTGCAAGGAATTAGTGCTCCATATCTAAATCACGTTATCAAAGAACGAATGATTATAAATATTCAACGATTCCGCTCTATTGCTTATACCCTTCCTCTGATCGGATACTTAAGTGGTACAGAGATCGGTACTATAGCTGGATTAGCTGTGTTGCAATGTGTGTTGGGACTTTTACAACCGATTTACGCTAGTCTTTCATTCTCCTTACTACCCAACATTTGTGAAGAAAAAGAATTAGTTACAGCCAACAGCTTTCTCGATGGAACCATGCGCCTCATGAGTTTTATCGCACCAGGTGTTACATCCTTACTTCTTTTAGTCAGTCCTCTATATGCCATCTACGGGTTATCCAGTCTTATGTTTTTACTGAGCTCCATATCGCTATCTCAAATTCCCCAAGTAAGCAAAAAAAGAGTAGCAACATGGTCAAAAAAATTCTGGTGGCAAGAAACAAAAGCTGGATGTCGCACTTTCATTCAATCTCCACAGTTATTACGACTTACTTTGTTATCATCTTCAGTACAATTTGCAGTAGGAGCAACTTTGGTAGTAAACGTACCTTTTATAAGAGAGGAATTGACCGGAGAAGCTTGGGAATATGCCATGTTTGCGGGAATGTTTCCGATTGGATATGCGCTTGGCATGCTGCTTCTTACAAAGTTACCTAAGAACAGCAAAACCATGTACGTTGGCCTTGTAGGTGGTGGGTTATCTTTTATCGCATTGTACTTAGCTCCATCTGTTTATATAGCGTGGGGATGCGAACTCTTAGGAGGAATCTTATTCCCGATGTTCAATGCCCAAAGCTCTGCTCTTTTTCAACGTAATGCTCCTCGAGAACGTTTATCACAATTAAGCGCAGTGAGGTTGCTTTTTCTTCGTATAACTATGCCACTCGGAATCTTATTCGCTTCTTCCAGTTTCTTAGGAATAAGTACACGTATGACATACTTTTTTATCGGTGTGATAATTGCAGTGCCGGGAATGTATTACTTAATCTGTACCTTGATTCAAAATAAAGATCATAATTTGAAAGATCGAGTTGAAATCTCAAGTTAAATGAAAAAATGGCGACCAAAACTAGAGAGTCCTAATTTGGTAGCCATTTCTTTACTTTTAATTTGAACACATTGTTACTAAGGAATTAATACAATCTTTCCTAACTTTCCAGCTTTTTTAAAATATGTTTGAGCTTCTCTCGCCTCTTGGAGAGAAAACGTTCGATCTATAACGGGTACAATCTTACCTTGAGAAATCGCATCTAACATTCGAACAAATTCTGCCCTTGTTCCTAAGACAGAACCATAAAGTGTTATGTGCTTTAAATATAAGGTTCTAAAATCAAGTTCTGTTTTCTGCCCACCGGCAGATCCTGATATACAGAACTTGCCTCCATTTTTTAATACTTGGAGAGAAATAGAAAACAACGCGTCCCCAACTACATCTAAAACAGAGTCAATCGGACCCCCGTTTATTTGTTGAATCTCATTTGCAAGGTCACTCGATTTATATGACAAGACATGAGTTGCTCCGAGTTCTTTTAGTTTTCCCTCTAACGTTAAGTCACCTACTACTGCAATTACTTTAGCACCAAAAACTTTAGCAGCAATCTGTACATTCAGTGAGCCTACACCACCGTTGGCACCTGTTACAAGGATAGTCTCATTCGGTTGAATCTGCAACTGTTCGACCATGTGCCAAGCGGTTAATCCACTAACTGAGAAAACGGCACTTTCTGTGAAACTCTGTAAAGGCATATCAAAGCAAAGATATGCTGGCCACACTACATATTCAGCATATCCTCCGTCATACTCTGACCCTATAAAGGACATATCATCAGAGATATGTTCCGACCCTTCTTCTCCACTTGATGTAAAAGGAAACAGAACAACGTCCTTTCCGATCATAGAAGAGTCAACTTGTTTCCCTGTTTTCACAACTGTACCTGTAATATCAGAGCCTGGTATTCTCGGAAATTGCACCCCTTCTGGTCGCCAACCAGATTTGGAATCCTTCCCATATGCTCCTTCTCTCATCCAAATTTCAGTATTATTGATTCCACAAGCCTTAACCTGTATTAATACTTCATTTTCTCCTGGCTCTGGTATATCTATTTCAACCACTTCTAATTTGCTTACATCTCCATATCCAGTCACTTGAACGGCTTTCAATAAAATCATCCCTTTTCAATCCATAATTTGTCTCCACACATACTGCATTCGTCAATAAAAAGTTATTGCCTTATCGCTACTTCTCTTATAGTAACCCAAAAATAAAGGGATAAAACCGCCATACCAACGTAATTTAAAACAACTTTAGCTTTTATCCTGTAAAACTAGTAAACTAATAGAAATACCTACCCGAGGGTTGTGATGATTTGAAAATGAGTATGAACGAGTTATTTAAACAAAAAAGAAGTGTCCATGTGCTTTATTCTTACAATGGAATGAAAAATTACATGAAACAAATAGTTAGCTTTATACTAGAAGGTACCTCTTTAGGAGAGTACGTTGTAGTTATTGAAAACGAACGAATTTATCGAATGGTTCATAAAGAGCTCATCAGTCGCTTAACTCCAGAACAAATGAAGCTTGTTCATCATGTAAATAATTTCGATTTTTATTATTCAAGCGGCAGCTATCATCCGCCTGCGATTTTTGATTACTTTTTCAAAACGGTTAAATCATATGTAGATAATAACCAATCTTTCCGCTCATGGGCACATGTTGAATGGGGCACGATGGAAGATCCCTTTCATCTGATCGAGGATCTTGAGAGAATCGTAGATGATGCGGTCAATGAACTCGCATTCCCACTCATTTGTGCATATGAAGGTGAAAGGATGCCAGAACATCTTCAGACAATCTTATTGAAAACACATCCCTATATTCTTATAGACGAAGAATTCAATATATCAGACCAATATAAATTAAGAGTTAACAATAAATAAAACACTGCGATTGGCAGTGTTTTCAACTTATAATTGGCCATAAAGCTTTTTCCAGCACATACTAATAATAAATCCAAAAATTTTTACTTGATCATCTTCTCCATTCGAATATCCGCCCACATTCGGTCCTCATAATACGTGAATGCCTCTACTCTACCAATTTCTGAGTATCCAAGTTTCTGATAAAGCATTTGTGCGGTGGCATTGAATTCAAAAACACCAAGCTCGATGCGGTTCAACCCATACCTTTTCATTTCACTTTCTAAGTATGTTAAAGCTTGGTAACCAACTCCTTTACCTCTTCCAACCGATTCACCTATTGTAATACCTAACCATGCCGTTCCTTCTGTTCTCTTAAAAAGGTGAGGAGGATCGACCATATAGTTCATCTCACCTACTAATTGATCATCTACAAAGATCAAAAAAATCTCGTGAAACTCTAAACGTTGATACAAGTCTTCCATCGTGATGACTCTTTTACTTTCGAGCTCTACTCTATCTTTATTCGGTCGTGTTAATGGAACAAGCTTCTTGTCGTTCTCCCAACGATTTAAAGCTTCCACTACGTTTTCTTCAGGTTTTAACATTTTTCTAAATTGAATGTTCATTTCATAACAGCCTCCGTATCCTTATCTATGAACCTGCATGAATGTATGTCGAGCGACCATAATCCTGAATTTAAGATAACATCTGAGGTAACAATCTCTAGCCTTTTTTGGAAAATTGGTCCGTCTACAACAAATGTATGATATTCTCCATGTTCACCCATTGAGCAACTCTTTGTTGTTTTAATATCCTCACAAAAACTTGCATTTAACACGCGACCTGTCCAAGAGGAGTCCAAGACATCTGCTGAAGCTCGACAAACAATTGACTGGAAACCTAATGAAATAAATTCTTCCAATAGTTCAGATGCTTGTTCTTCTAATATCCATACTGGAAAAAGAGCTTCTAGACCTGCTTTTTCCGCAACCTGTTTATTCCATTTACGATCTTCTTCCATATACAAACTACCGAATGCGATTGCATCTAACCCAAGCTGTTCCTTTATAGAAGTCAAAGACTTTACCAAAGAAGCTTCATACTCCCCAGCTGAATCCACCATAATTAAAGGAAGATCGATGGCATCTGCTTGTAATTGTAAGATTTCTAATGGAATACCATGGGCATGATTTCGTGCATCCTCTTCAGAAACCATGGATATTAAGCATACAACTTCATGCTTTTCTTGAAGCAATCGATATAGAGCTAAGCAACTGTCTTTCCCGCCGCTCCAGCTAACAGCTACTTTTTTCATTTAAAAATCCTCTCTCCTTCTATTTTAGTCTTCAATATATTCGATCAGATCGCCTGGTTGACATTCTAGTACTTTACACAAGGCATCAAGTGTTGAAAAACGAATCGCTTTTCCTTTTTCATTTTTAAGTACAGAAAGATTAGCAGGGGTGATATCAACCAGTTCAGACAATCGATTTAATGACATTTTGCGTTGTGCCATCATAACATCTAATTTTATTCTAATCATCGAAATCCCTACTCCACCTTTAGATTGTGTGTTTATTTTCTTCTACTGCCTCTACGGCAACCTTTAGCGCAGAGGCTAGAATCATTACGAAAACCCCTGTGAAAAACGTATCAACATAAGCTAGGCCAGTATATGTTACAGAAGCGTTCGTTACATCAATTTCCTTAAGTGCTTTTGTCATTAAAAGCTCGTCCATAAATGTAAAAGCTGATCCAAGTACGAGAATTGTGATACCCATCTTGAATAAAACCTTAACGTTTTCCATCATAAATAAACTCTCTTGGTGTAAATTCTTTAACAATTTTCTCATGAGTCTTAGGAAAATTAATGCAAAAACAAACATAATGATAGAGGTCACCAATGAGAGGACGATGAATTCTTCATCCTTATAAAGTAAAGGTTGCTGATCAAAAACTAACGTTAAGTTGCTGTACACAGGATCAAATGCACCGAAAGACTTTGCCAATTCCCCTGTTGGACTCATTAAATAAGACAAATGATATACCAAGGTAAAAATACCAATAAGACCAATAACATAAAAAAGAACTGAGCATAATTTCGCTCCATATTTATAAAAAATTTTCCACTTCATCTTTCTGCTCCTCTTCTTTAATTCCATAAATTTAACATACCATAAAAGAAGGATAAAATCTCAATAATCATTATTTTTTTATCGTAAAACAATAATTAATTGTTGAATTTTATAAAATGCGCTGTTATAGTTATGTCGTCGACGCATTTGTTAGGTATTGGTAATTATGTAGATAAAGGGGATTATTAACATGTCATTGGTCAAACAGAGAATAAACATCATTGATGGTATTAGAGGATTTAGTTTATTAGGGATTCTTTTAGCAAACCTACTCATTTTCCAGTTCGGAATCTTTGGAAAGGACGAAATTCATTATTATCAATTATCAACCGTTGATACATATGCTTACTACTTCACAAAAGTGGTGATTGAAGGCGCATTCCTTCCCATCTTCATGTTCATCTTTGGGTACTCTCTTATTCTTATGCGTAACAAGTTAAAGGAAAATAACAAACGCGTAAAGTGGCATCTGTTCAGAAGATTTGCTTTACTGATGACTCTTGGGATCTTGCATAGTACGTATTTATGGGAAGGAGATATTCTTTTTGTATATGGGCTTATGGGCTTGCTGCTTTTAGTCATGGTAAATCGTAATCCAAAGACACTATTAATTTGGGCTACTCTACTATTCTCTCTTCTCTTCATCGGTTCCATGTTTGAGGCAGAAGAAATTAAAATGATCAGTGATAACAAGATAGATGCTTATATGAAACAAACACAAGAAATCTATGGATCAGGAACGTACTCAGAAATAAGAGCACACAGTCTTGATGACGAAATGCTTGATATGAGTGGTGGTAAAGCCGCCTTCATGTTATTTTTAACTCCTTTTGTTCTTAGTCCGATGTTTCTTATTGGTATGTATGCAGCACATCGAAAATGGCTGCAAAATACGTCTTCTAAGATTAAACAGTTTACAATTTTAAGTAGTTTATTTATACCATTCGGACTCGTACTAAAAGCTACCCCTCTACTAAGCAACCAGTGGGATTATCGTTTTGATATGAGTATGATCGGAGGAAGTATGCTTGCGATCGGTTATATCAGTTTGTTCGTCTATATGTATAACCACCAGAAGTTCAGACGCTTTTTAAGTGGTTTTGAAAGTATGGGAAAACTATCATTAACAAATTACCTAATGCAATCTATTATTTGTACATTTCTATTTTACGGGTATGGTTTAGGTTGGTTTGGTGATCTTAGTGTAATTCTGGCCACTGTAGTAGGTGTTATACTCTTCGGAACTCAAGCATTCCTTAGTTCGATTTATTTAAAACATCTGCCCATCGGTCCAGTGGAATATCTTGTACGCTTGGTCGTCTACTTAAAGATACCTAAATTAAAAAAACATGCTTCTTTAGAGGATAATCATAGAAAAGCGATATAAATAAAGATAGCTGTCCACACAGGGACAGCTACCTTTTGTTTAACTGTTATTTCTCATCTAGACGATCCGCTATTCTTTTTAGTGATTGATTCATTCGATACAGCATGACCAAGACAAAGATTCCTACAGCTATTGGAATAATAAAAGTAAATAAGCCCATAAACGCTAGCCCTGATGCTCCACCCATACACTCACCACCTCATGCAAGTTAATAATCAATGAGAACTTTCTTCAAAATCTCTTCTTCCCATTTCTGTTCAAACGTAATTTCGACGACTTTACATAACTCTTTATGTAATGTTTGAAATTCAGGTAAGATATTCTTTAAGACTCTTAACATGTCCTCTTCTTTAGGGTTATAGCGCCATCCAGAAAGATGCATGCGCTGCCAGTCAGCTAACGGACTTCTAATTCCTTCAACCTTAGACCAATCACCAAAGTTATTTGGCTGTAGCCCTGCCATCATATACCATCCAGACACCATAGAATAGATGAGGTTATCTAAACATTGTTTTGCGTATGAGAATTCATCTCTCATGATTCGCCTATAGAACTCATGGACATATGCGAAAAATTTATTGCGCCAGATCTCCACTTCTTCTTTAGATGGTGTATAGGATAGGTGATTTGATTGTTGCCTAATTGAGTGTACTCGTCCATCCGGATCATAAACTATTTTTAAATGTTTCATCCAAATAGAAGGATGAAGATCTTGTATCTTGTAATAGAAAGTATCTACTTTAATAAACGAATCGTAATGAGCGATGGAATAGTTTGTCCAAGGAAAATCTTCATAGAAAAGAACATTTCCCCAATTCGCTGCTCTTTTCTTCTTATATGCTCGATATTCCTCAAAAACTGCGTCTCGCACAACAATACGAAGATCAATATCTGAGTATAGATCTGTGTTTCCTTTTCCGATCGATCCGCCATAAAAAACCGCCAGAACATTTGTATCTGCCATAAGGTCTCGTTCTATAGCGCTCATTAATTTATTCCGTTGTAACGGCAGTTCTCTATCCCTCCTGCTAAACAGCTTTCTTAACGCTTCTAATCCCACACATTGAAAATCAGCTCCCCATTATAGTCTTCCTTTTCTATTCCTCTTAAAGTAGGAATGTACCTTCTAATTGGATAAAAAAGGTTTTTCGAATAAATATTCGAAATGGTTATTGTTTAGAAAAAAATTCCAACCTTTACTAAAATGAATCGTCTTTAGTTAAATATCTTTTTTATGAGGGATGCAGATGAAACTAAAATCATTGCAGAATCAAACATATGATTACCGCGAAGAACAATTTAAACGCATTATAAAACAGTATGGAGAAAACATCTTACGTCTATGTTATTCCTATGTTAAAGATCAAGCAAAGTCTGAGGACATTCTTCAAGATACGATGTTAACTGTTTATTTACAGATGGATGAACTGCGTGATAAACAAGCGATCAAAAGCTGGATCTACCGAATTGCAATAAACAAATGCAAAGATTATTTAAAAAGCTGGCAATACAAACAATTGAGGCTTTCTCAGATGCTAACTTTTATAGCCTCAAACGAAAGATCAATAGAGTTGAAGTTAATTATCCAAGATGAAACAGAGCAACTCGTTCAAGAGATTATGAAGCTAAAACCTAAGTATAGAGAGGTTATTCTCTTATTTTATTACGAGGAATTATCGCTGCAAGAAATTGAGCAAGTTCTAAAGATAAAGTCTTCAACCGTCAAGTCGAGACTCTATCAAGCAAGACAACTTCTTAAAAGTAGATTAGAGAAAAAGGGGGGATCTACATTTGGAAGATAAACTACAATATCTAAAAAAACATATGGATCAGCGTATATATAGACATATCAAACTCACCTCGCAAATAGAGAAAGATATTTTACAAAATAGTAGAGAGCAGAAAACCGTTAAACCTTCGTTTTATTTTGTAAAAGACCTTATGATTACGGCGTTATTTTTACTTTTCGTGACAATTAGTATTCCACTTCTCGTTTCAAAAACAGGAAATAATTCGTCAACAAGCTATATGTCCATTCCGTTTTTAATAAAAGCTGAAAACTTGGCAAAACAAAAAGGTTTGACCGAGGAAATTTATAATCTTAAACAAAGTGAAACGTCCTTCTCGATGGAAGTGATGATTTCAGATAAGGGTGGAATAAGTGATTATAAGAAGGAAGTAAAAAACGTGTTAATAACATACTCAAGGCTATATCAAATGCTTTACCCACATCGAAAAAACGTATGGGACATGAAAGATGTGACTGTTTATCTTTCCTACAATAATGACCATCCAGCACTTTATGAAGATGATATTTCTAAAGACTATATACTTATTGCACGCAAACCTGCAGGATCAAACGGTATCGAATGGAGCATGCCGGAAGATGAATAAGGTGCTGAAGTGGGTCAATCATTCATTATTAGCCTGTATTCATTTATTCCTGTCATTAGTTGGAATTATAGCGTTGGGTGCTTCACCCGCTCTTTTTAATGGACTTACACTAAATATCACACAATATTTTCAAGCATTCGGGAACCTAGTTGCAAGTTTACTAGTACCCTCTACGTTAACGTATTCCTATTATAAAGTTGTACGCCCTTTGTTTCCTGAAATTCTAATCAGATACAAAGAATCTATAATTATATTCGCTTGCTCATTTATCATTTCATTAATATTAGCTGTACTTATTGTTTATTGTCTTACCCGTCTTAACCCTAGGATTGTAAACAGAGTTAAGCAGAGCCTTGTATACCTTGAAGCTTTGCCAGATATTTTAATCATTATGACTTTGCAGTTGTCTATCGTTTGGTTGTTTAAGAAAACCGGTATACTCGTTGTGGAAGTTGCAGCGGCTGGCGATCAAAAGATAAGAGGACTTCCTATCATCTGTTTAAGTATTCCTACAACCATAATGTTTACGAAGATTTTACTTTTACGTACAGAAGAAGAGTATGAAAAACCTTATGTATCACTTGCAAGTGGTAAAGGTTTAAATCATTTCAATGTATTTTTCAAACATGTGTTAAGAAACGTCTTGCTTCGTTTCTTCTTTTTTACAAAGACCAATATTTGGCTTATGTTATCTAATCTTTATATTATTGAATATTTTTTTAATTCTATTGGTCTATTTATCTTTGTGAAAGACTATAACAGTATCGAAACATTTACTGTTGCTCTATTACTCATTTATATACCTATTTTTATTTATTTCCAGCTGTTCAGACTATTTACTTCACATCTAAAAGAGGTCGTCTAATATGTGGTATTTTTTCATACGCCAAAAAAGAGCTGTTTCTGCTCTTGTGTTTTTAGTAACTCTCGTATTATTAAGTATTGGAAATTCATTTATTCATGATGGAGAAATCAGACGTGTATCCTTACTTTTTGATAAAAACGGAACAGTGAGTGCTGCACCCTTTGCACCTTCAGCTGAATTCTTATTAGGAACGGACCGTAAAGGGTATGATTTACTTCATCTCATCATTGAAGGTGCAAAGTGGACAATAGGTGCTGGTCTACTTATTACTTTCATGCGCATTTTTATTGGCTTATCAATAGCGATCGCCCTCGCTAAATTTAAGAAATCATTATTCCGAAGCTTTGAATCTTTTTTTGATAGTTTTTCAGTTATTCCAATGACCATGATTTCCTATTTCCTCTTGCAACACGTCCTTACGTTTAGTAACGGTACTACTCCGGAACCCTTTTACTTAAGGGTTGGCTTTCAGATGATGATATTAATTATATTCGCCGTTCCTACGATTACGTTCTATTTAGGCAATGAAATAAAAATACTACTCAATGAAGAATTTGTTTGTTCTTCTAAAATATTAGGGGGTCGCTATCCTCATCTTCTAAGAAAGCATATTGCCCCCCACCTCAATCCAATACTTATCATCTTGTTTTTGCAGCAATTCATTCAAGTTCTTGTCATCCTAATACACTTAGGAGTACTTCAAGTATTCTTTGGAGGAACCATTGTGTTTCATGGGGGAGATATCGATTCTGTTACACACGAATGGACGGGTTTATTAGGGATGTATTATCCTTCATTTATGTCACATCCTTGGATTCCACTTGTCCCAATTCTTTTTTTCACCTTAACCATAATATCGAGCACATTTATACTTTCAGGACTGGAGCGAGCTTACTTTTTATCTAAACAAAACGGCTTTAAAGAACAAATTAATCCTATTAAGGTAATACCAGCTGCACCTTCTTTTTCATTTATTGAAGAGAATAAAACGAAAAAAGCTCATTTCCCTCTAGATGGGTAATGAGCTTTTTTGTGTTTTAGAATCTTTTTGTTATCAAAGAAAGACTTGCTTAAAACAAATGATAACATGTTGAACAAACTTGACTGCCTTTCATTGCACGATGTGTGACTTTATTACATTTGGGACAACTAACTTTGATTGAGTCTTCTTTAAACATATGTTTCAAGTTAAAGAGCACTCCTTCTCCAAAAGTAATAGAGCGAACGTAATACTTTAAACTGAAGTATCCAACTACACTTACGATCAAGAGCAGAAGAGCTACATACAAGATGACTCCTCCTAATTTCTATTTAGATTCGTACGTTTTTGTGCCTGCCAAACGTGAATCATACTTGGAACTCCAACACTCATACTCACGATGAAACTCCACATCACGAAGCGCCATTCACCGGTATAAATAGCTATGATTATAAAAAACAACAGCTGTCCTACAAGAGCAAATAACGCAGCAATCCAAGCAAGTGTAAGGTTCTCCTTCATTTCATCTCTCCTAGTGGAAAATGATTTACATATATGAAGTCATGTCATAAGTGCCTACACTTTAATATTAACATAATTATCCATTTTTCAGTTAATTGTTATTCATCTTCTTTTACGTTTAATCCTAACAATGTGGAAAACACGATTGCTTGCTCTCGGGATACGGTACATCCCTTTAAACTTGTGATGTCTACATGAATGGTATTGAATTTACATGTACTAATATCAATCCCGTTTAAGGATGTTTCTGTAAAATCGATTTCCTCGATATTACACGCCTTAAATTTTACTGTATTAAGCTTTGTTTCATAGAAGTTAGCATTCTTAAGTGATGAATGATCGAACAAAACCGGTTTAAGGTCTGTTTCTACAAACTCACTCATGTCTAACATGCAGTTCTCAAACGTTACATTTCTAAGATTCGCTTTTTCGAAGTCTATACCCATCAGCTTACATTCTTTAAAATGAACGCGATAAAGGATACCTTCTTTAAAATTTGTGTTGGAAAGATCACAGTTTTCAAATACAACATCCGTCATGTCCACTTTATAAAAACTGGAGTGGATTAGTGTCACATTATTAAATTTCACTTTGGATAGAATCAGCTTGTCGATTTCTTCATTCTCTAAAAATGCTCCCGTAATTGAGCAATCGTGGAGATATGGATCATCTTCTAAATACAAATCCCGAAACCTTGCTTCTTCTAATTGTCCTTGAATCTTAGGCAGATCTATTTTGAATTTCTTTGCCATTTTCATCACTCCATTTCCGTGATTGTGCTATATCAAGCTTACAGAAGTAAAAAAGCAAATTGTAGTCTTTTCTTTTCTTTACCAGTCTGTGCAAAGAAAAAAACCGCTGAACAAAATGATCAGCGGTTGAGAGGTTTATTAGTACGCTCCCTGAGAATAGGTAAGCTCATAACTATGTGTATAGATTTCAAAGATGTTGCCGAATGGATCTTCTACATAGACCATTTTATAAGGCTTTTCGTTCGGATAATATTCACGAATTGGCATGCGCTGTTTACCGCCAAATTCTTTAATTTTCGCAACGATTCCTTCAATGTCAGGGTCTTGGATACAAAAGTGGAACAAACCTGTCTTCCAGTACTCGAAATTGTTCTCGGGCTTTTCGTTATGAGGAAACTCGAACAGTTCAACTCCGATCTTGTCACCTGTTGCTAGGTGAGCAATTCGGAAAGTCTCCCAATCATTACCGAAAACATCACGGCACATTTGTCCGATTGGTGTATCATCATTCTCTACATCAGAAGGCTCCATGATGACGTACCACCCGAAAACCTCTGTGTAAAATTTAATCGCTTCTTCTAAATTTGGCACGGATAATCCGATATGAGAGAATGTTCTTGGATAGATTGGCATAATCGTATTCCTCCTTTAAGTGTTGTTTACAGGAATCATTATACCCAGACATACTTCTCGTATGTAAGAACGCACTTTAAAGTGACATACTATCCTTGAGGTAAGAAAGGACTGTTATGCTCATGAAAATAACAACACATGATGATGGAAAATTAAAATGCTCGATTGAATATACATTGCAAAAGATCGGTGGTAAATGGAAAACGGTTATTCTATGGCACTTAGGTGTGGATGGCACATTGCGGTATAACGAACTAAGAAGTCTGTTGCCAGGGGTTACACATAAAGTTCTTTCTCAGCAGTTAAAGGAACTTGAAGAAGACGGATTCATTGATCGAAAATCGTACAATACAGTACCTCCAAAAGTAGAATATACGGTGACAGCATTCGGTTCGACGTTAATGCCTATATTAAAACAGATGCATGATTGGGGAACAGAGCACGGAGATTTAGCAAAATAAAAGGAGTTCAGTGCTCTTAACTATAAGCCTGCCTCCTTTAGCTTTTTTAAATTTTTGATAAGCTTTTTCGAATTGTTTCCTGTAGAGAATCATATAGCGGATCATTACTAGCTCCTATGTAGAGGCTTTTTAATATGGAGTTACAGTTAGCCATAACGAACCAGTACTTTTCAGATGACAATTCTTCTTTTTGAGATTTTAAAAGGCTAGGAATACCTTCAACAAATAGCTTTAATTCTTCTAATCCAACCTCTTTTTTGAGCATTGCTAGAACAGCTATAACAACACGATCGTCTTCCCCGTGCACAAAAGCAGTCGGAGTTGTACAATATTTTTTCAAAAGAATTTCAACGATAGAAAAGTATTCCACTTCATCGATTTTTTCACTCTTAATCAGTTCATCGCACGTGTCTGCTACATGAGCAATACTGTGTGCCCAACCTTTTACTGGTACATATCCCCTAACATCCTGTTCTAATTCTATGTAGTTCTTGATTTCATTTTTCACTTCAGTAAGTGTTTCTTTTGGAAGAAAGTCCATATCATGATCTTTATTGATAATCACAGCTATTAATATTGTTGTGAAAGCACGTGTAAAAACAGAATCTGTCCCACTTTCGCCTATCCCTTTAAATAAAAGGTGCCGTACACTATAATCTAGGAGTTTGCTTAAAGTCTGAGGGTCGAGCTGATCATTAAGAATTGACCTATAAAACGATCGATAAACCATCTCTCGTAGATCACTATTAGGTGACCCAATATGCAGGATCATCGCATCTAAAACAACTTCCTGATCTACATCTTTCCATGTCTTCTCTTTGTCATTTATTGTAGTTAAGAGTGCTAGTAATTCAGTTCCTTTCACTATTGTGTTGCTCTGAAACAATGTCGTCATTATCTTTATCCCCCTTTTTCTATTCCTATCATTTCCATTATACAAAAAGAATGTATAAAACAGGTTTTCTTTTGGAAATATTTGTTTAACTCGTTACAATTCTGTGGAAAGCTTGTTAGTTGTTATTGGAATTTTGGATACAATGATACAATAAAGAAAATGAATCGAAAGAGTGAATGCAATTGAAAAAATATATGATCGTCGCCTTATCCATACTGTTTTTAGCAGGCTGTGGTTTTAATAAGCAAGAGACTACAAACAACATCTTTTTAATTCCAGAAGGATTTGAGGGCTCTATCTTTACGTTCTATAACATGCCAGACGAACCCGCCTTAAAAAAAGAAGATGATTACACAGTAATTCCTGTAAAAGAAAAGACTTTGGATGTGTTGAAAGATACGGAGATCAGTCAGTATGGTGTTTCATTCACCTCAACGAAGGACATGATCTATGGAGTTGTGAATGATAAATATTATTATGTTGATAAAAACGGCAAACGAAAAGAAATCAACGACCAGTGTATCAGTCTTGGATCAAACGGTGGTTTTTCAGGTAGAAACGGTGAAGATATTAAGTATTCCGTTATTCAAGTAACGTCTTCTAGTTGTGGTCCTTCTTTTAAAGAAAATGGAAGAAATGATTTTAATGCGCAAGTGAACCATGTAGGAAAATATTATTTTCAAAAGCTGGCTATAAAGAAATAAATTGCGGTGCTGGGGGAATACATAACCTCCTGCATCCTTTTTTTATCTTTGTTAAAAACAGCGTGAAATAACTTCATAAAGTGAATAAATGATAACGTTTCCATACCACCTTGAGTCATTTCATTTCAAATTTATGTGTTGACAAGCACGAGATCTAGCCTTTATAGTAATCCATATTATTCTGAATAATCATTTTTGATAAAAGCAACGAATGGGAGTAGTAAAAGTAATTTTGTAGTCTAGAGAGCTGCGGGTTGGTGGAACGCAGTCTATGAAATCTTTGAACTCGCCCTGGAGCAGCAAGACAAAAAGAACGCGTTCTCTATGTTTTGACGACTAACCTTCGTTAACAGGTTCTACAAGCAGGATTCTATGACGAATCAACAAGAGTGGTACCGCGGTCAGCCAAAGGCTTATCGTCTCTTTTCTCACAACTGAGATTAGAGATGATAAGCCTTTTTTTGTTATTTGTATTTAGAATTCACATCACTTAGGAGAGGTTATGAAGATGAAAAAAAGCACAGTGAACTTACAACGAACAATGACTTCTCGTCATATTATGATGATGGCTCTAGGAGGCAGTATCGGAGCCGGCCTTTTTAAAGGTAGTAGTGCCGCTATTGATACAGCAGGTCCTTCGGTTGTTCTAGCCTATTTAATCGGTGGAATCATCTTATTATTTGTGATGCAAGGATTAGCAGAGATGGCCGTTCAAAACAGTGGTGCCCGAACGTTTCGCGACCTTGTTCAATCTGTTTTAGGCATGTTTCCCGCTTATTTTCTAGATTGGATTTATTGGAAGATGTGGGTATTAAACATTGCAGCCGAAGCTATAGTGGCAGCGATTTTTCTTCAATATTGGTTCCCGGATACGCCAATATGGATGCTAGCCTTTTTGGTTTCAATCGCCGTTACGATCGTAAATCTGTTATCCGTTAAAATATTCGCTGAAACGGAATATTGGTTAGCACTTATTAAGATCAGTGTGATCGTCATTTTTATTCTTTCAGGTCTTTTGCTTTTATTTGTATCTTTTGGTGACCATGTTGCACCGAGTTTCACGAACTTAACAGATCATGGTGGATTTTTTCCGAACGGTTCAGCTGGTTTTATGACAGCTATGTTAGTCGTTATCTATTCGTATGGTGGAACGGAGATTATCGGTGTAACCTTAGCTGAAACGAAGAATCCAGAAAAAGTAGTTCCACAAGCTGTTCGCAGTACATTAACTCGAATCATAGCCTTTTATCTGTTTCCCTTCTTTATCATAGTTGGCTTAATTCCTTGGAACAAAGTAAACGGCGTGAATGAAAGTCCTTTTGTCATGGTGTTTCAGATGATCGGAATTCCTGGTGCAGATCATGTGATGAATGGTGTGATTCTGCTTGCAATTATCTCATCCATGAACTCAGGGTTATATGGTTCATCACGTGTGTTGTATACACAAGCTGTTGACGGTCGAGTTCCACAGATTTTCGCTCGACTTTCATCTAAGAAAGTTCCTTTTATCGCAATTCTGATGTGTACCGCTTCCCTATATGCTGGTGTACTGATTTCTATATTTGCAGGTGACAAAACCTTTAACTATCTTATGGGATCACTCGGGTACACTGTATTGTTCATATGGTTGATTATTGCCTTTGCTCATTTAAAATCAAGAAAAAAGAATGAACAACTATCTGGCTATTATGTAAAGTGGTTCCCTTATACAACATGGGTTGCCATTCTTTCCTTACTTGCTATTTTAGTCGGTATTGTATTCACCACATCGGTTATAATCACTATCGTAACCCTAGGCATTTATATACTGATAAGCGCAACTTATGTGTTTAGAAGAAAATCACTCAACACTGATCAAGAAAAGGTTGCAAGTTAACAAAAGAAAACGCTCTTAACCGAGCGTTTTCTCCTTACCTTTTAGCATGTGTATTCATTGCTACTTTATTTAATTTTAGTTTATCAACCTTTGCTTCAAGTGCGCGCCTACGTGATAAGAAGATGCATGAAGCAATAATTAACATTCCTCCTAGAATTGTTTGACCATCTGGAATCTCAGACCAAAACAAAAAGCCCCAAAAAGCGTTAAATACGATTCCAATGTAACGGGTAACCTCTACAACAATGACATTTTCATGTGTGAAAGCACTTGTCAAAAATAGCTGCCCTACTAAAGATACTACTCCTATACAGATCAGATAAAATAGCTCTAATGCTGACGGAATAACAAAATGGTTCCACATTAAAGGTATACTAACCAACGTTGCTGTAGCAAGAAAATAGAATACGATCTCATAAGCATGATGTCTGCTGCTTAAATAACGTATAGAAGTTGCTGCACAAGCTGCAAAAAACGCGCTTCCTACACCTATTAGCGCATACATGGAATAGGACGAGAACTCCTGTGGTTTAATCAGCATAAATGCCCCTACTAATACAACAGGCAGGATATATAGAAGCGTTTTTGTTAGCTTTTCTTTCAAAAATATTCCTGCTAATACTACAGCAAAAATGGGAGACAGATGAGCCAAAATACTCGCATCTGCTAAAGGGATTTTGGCGATTGTATAAAAATAAGCCAACAGATAGAGTGCTCCAAAGACTCCTCGAACCATAAGCATCGGTACACCTGTTTTTGAAAAGGCTACCTTTTTCTTTTTCATAATAATAAAGATAATAATTGTTCCTATTAAACTTCTAAAGAACACACTTTCTGAATAAGGGATATTTAAACTTACTGCCTTAACGAGTGCATTCATAATACTGAAAACAAAGGAAGACAAGATGGCGAGCCAAACACCGTTTTTCATAAACATTGCCTCTTTCTTTCCCTCATGATGTTTGTTACTTCTCGCAATGAGGATACTCTTCTAGCTTCAATCAATGACTCTGTTATTCCTAGCAAGGATTCAACCTTGTTACACTCTAATTCAAAGTCTTCAATAAGTCTCTTCATCTCAGGCATTGGAATATTTAAATTCTTTGCCAGCCCATAAATCACGATCAATTTTTGGTAATCTTCAAACGGTATTCTAGGTATTGACCACACTCCCTCTTGTTCTTCTTCTGCTTTTTTAAAGGGAACTGCAGAAAATTCAAAATATCTTCCTTCACGATCAGGAATTGAAAATGGGTCGATTAGAATAGAAGTATAGCGTATATAGAGCAGATACTCCTGTTTGACTTCCTCAAATTCTATAAAATTATCAATGTCATCTCTATGGATGGATTCTGGTGGAACTGGATAATTATCGTCATTTAAAAACTGTAATAAATTAATCGGTTTTGCTCCTAGATTATTCATTAATGCTGAAATTTCTTTCCAGAGCCGTACCATTGTTTTTATTCTTTGCTGCGTGATGGGACCTTCAGGATACAACTTATACATATACTTCTTACCTTTAGAATGAAGATTGAATATTTCATTTAGCGTAAATTCATTTAAAAAGAAGGCTGGATGCACATATGTGGTAATATTCCTGCATTCCGCATCGAGAGGATGATCCACCAATTCTACAGCAATCTTCATTGATTTTAGAAATTCTTTTAGGATATTTACCATACTGCTCTTACTTTTTGAAGAGCCCAAGTAAATTCGTTTTTTAAATGCTTTCGTATGAGCAGTGACTGCAGAATTAGCATGAAATTTAGTAGCAGCAAAATAAGTTGACATACTGATCACTTCAACTGTTTCTTTTGCCATCAAACTTTTTATTAAATCGTTTGAACCAATGTTTGGTGCTAGTAGGATTATGGTTCTTATTCGCTTAAAATCTGTAGTTTGAAGTGACATCAATACTTCTGCATAACTCGTACAGGGAGTTGCTAGAATAATAGTGTCCCATTCATCAGATATATTGGATACATCATTAAAAAAACAATCGATCTTTGCAGTTAATTCAGCCTCTTTACCTTGAATAGTCAGGCTAACTTCAAATTGATTATGAATCAGTTCTTTTTTTATACGTTCCGCATGTACACCAGGACGATTATACAACCCTATTCTTTCACTGAAGCCAGCATTGTATAGCTGGACAGCTGTCTGAATGGCAGCTGGGCCAGCGCCTGCAATTAGGATATTCCCTAAGTCACTTGGACTTCTTGTACTCACGATTTCCTCACTTCCTTCTAATCCATACATACATTTATTTTCTCTAAAACCATCGTGTCATAGATACCTTCTGTTACATTAACGGTCTGCAGTTCCCACTCTTTAGTTTGCTTCATTTCTAACGGATAGTTAAAGATTGATTTTAAACCGTTTCCGTATCGGAGTATAATTTTTGTATGAGGCTGTAATAAATCCTTAATTTCATTCAACACTTCTCGTTTGTTTCTGACTAGAGAAGCAATTAATACATGAGTTGTTCTTTTGGCAAAGTGCACGTCGTTTCGAACGGACTTTGAAAATCTTACCTTTTCTTGAAGGCCGGTGATCTCAGAAACTTTTCTGCCCATCTCAACCGCTTCTTCATCAATGTCTATACAATGAACTTCTGCATTCTTTTCACTCGCAATCGTAAGAGCGGAAATGGGGAACGCTCCCGAACCTATAAATAAAACCTTTGAGTTCTCGTTGATATGTAATTCATCTAATTCCTGTTTCACGGTTTGTGAAAGTGTAGTTATGTATTCACTTGCATTCAATTGATGGTTACATGTACGCAAACTCTGATATTTTTCCATCTCACAAAGTGCCTGTACGGAAGCTTCTCTGAGCTTTTCAGACAGTGACACAATATCCTTGTCTTCACCCCACTCTTGCCACCGGTTCAGGTTAGTAGGATCTGTCATAAAATGATGAAGACTATCCAGCTTTACTTTTAATAGCTCATAACACTCATCACATTCTTTGGCAAACTTTGAAAGTTCTTTGATCTCATACTCAGTGACTTTCAAAGATAGTAGTAATTGAAATCTCTCTTTCACTAGTACCTCCATACAACCATTTTTCAAATCGTAATAATTACGATTTGATTTTTATATACTATCATCACTTAATTAAATCTTCAATGGTAAATTTCTTACTTAAGAAAAGGCATTCGTGATCAAAAAAAACAGAGAGCACGATGCCCTCTGTTCTTGTTACTTACTTAATGATAACTTTCTTTCTTTCGTCTGCTGAAATGCTAACATATAAGTCTTTTGTTACTTTATCATAGAAAAATGTGTTTGTTTGTGCTTGTGCTTTTTCAAGCGAATCTACTGCTTTATACTTTTTTAAACCAGCTTGTACCAGTAATGGCTTTTTCGTATTGTTAATTTTTAATGTGTACTGCTTTAGCTTGGATTCTTTATAGTTTTGAGCTTGTTTACTTTGTTCAAACGTAATTACATTCAGGTTGCGCTTTACTTCAAAGTTAGTTTTGTTGAACTCACCATCTTTGTAGTCTTCTGTCTTTCCATCATCTTCAATGAACGAATACGATGCTTTTTTATCCAAGTACGTGTCTAAAACTAGGTTTGTTAATGGCTTTTCACCTGTGTACTGTTGAACGTCACGGTTCGGAATGATAGACTCGTCTTTTACAAAAATCGGTAAGTGGCCAAGTGGTGCTTCAACCGTAAGCGTTTGACCGCCTTTATACTCTTTGCCGGTCCAATAGTCTGTCCAGTTCACACCTGCAGGAAGATAAACACTTCTAGATGTCTTCCCTTGCTCAAGCACTGGTGCTAGCATCATAGAATCACCGAACATGTATTGATTGCTTATATCGTATGTTTTAGGATCATTTTGGAACTGATACACTAACGCTTGATGTACCGGCTTTCCACTCTCACTTGCCTCATTAAATTCATTATATAGGTATGGCAGCAATTGATAACGCATCTCGATGTATTTCTTGCTGATTTCTTCCACTTCTGGTCCGAATGACCATGGCTCTTGACCTTGTTTTATATCAGATTTTGCATCACTATCATAATGGATTCGTGCGAACGGGTAAAACATACCTACTTCAATCCAACGTGCATAAAGTTCTGCATCTGGTCTTTTTGCAAATCCACCAATATCTGTACCTGCAAAAGATACACCAGACATCCCTATGTTAGAGAGCATTGGAACAGACATCTGTAAATGTTCCCACGTGGAAACCGTATCTCCTGTCCATAATGCAGCCCAGCGCTGTGAACCAGCGTACATGTCGCGTGTTAAGACAAAAGGACGCTCATTCGGCTTATGTTTTTTGAAAGCTAGATCTGTAGCGTCTGCCTCATCATGGCCGTAAAGATTGTGATATTCCGTATGAAGGATCTTGTTATCTTCCGTTCCAAAATAGGCATCTAAAGGTAATGTGTGATGCATCTTATCACTATCTACAAATACGGCTGGTTCGTTCATATCGTTCCAGATTCCATCGATTCCTGCGTCGAACAATACATCATGATTGTTTGCCCACCAGTTACGCACTTCTGGTTTTGAGAAGTCAGGAAACGCTGAATCTCCAGGCCATACTGGACCAATAAAAGGTGTACCGTCAGCGTTTTTCGCCCAATAGTCGTTTGCTGTACCTTCTTGGAACATACGATAGTTCTCATCTTGTTTCACAGCTGGATCGTTAATCGCTACAGCATGGAAACCGTCCATTGCTTTTAGCTTTTGAAGTGCTTGTTTATATTCGGAATTCCAAGTGAACACTCGATATCCGTCCATATAATCGATATCGAAATGCATTGTATCTAAAGGAATCTTCTTTTCACGATATGTTTTTGCAACATTTACAATCTCATCTGCCTTGTATTCCCATTTGCTTTGATGAAGACCTAATGACCAGTTCGGAGGCGCTTGCATCTTACCAGTTAAGTCCGTGTATCTGTCAATAACATCTCCTACTTCAGGCCCATAAGCAAAGTAGTACGTCAGTTTTCCACCGTTCGCATAGAAGTAGTAGAAATCATCGGATTCACTTGCCATTTCATAATACGAACGGTGTGTATTATCAAAGAAAATTCCGTATGCCTTCTGATTCTTTAATCCAATAAAGAATGGTATGGCTGTGTAAATATATTTGGTGTCTTTATCATACGCATATGCATCTGTGTTCCATAGACCGATGCTGTCCCCACGTTTGTTTACATCTAGTCCAGATTGTTCCCCAAAACCATAGAAGTCTTCGTTCTTATCTGTTTTCTTAAATACATACGGCTTGCCATTTTCATAGCCAGATGTACCTTGATTCACATAATCTTCATTGATGACGTTACCTTTTTTATCAAGGAACTTAACACCAAATGGTTTCGTTTTGACTTCCACCGTAATTTCATCAGTTATGATTTGATAACGATCTCCACGCTTGTTAATCTTGTACTTTGGAGTCTTCCACTCTGATGCTTTTTTGGCAATTCCGCGTGATTCATATTCTTTTTCACCTTTTTTTAGCAAGGAAACTTTTACGAGATCTTTATCAAACACTCGGATAAATGCCTCATTCGTACCCAGGTCAAACTTAAGACCGTTTGGAAGTTCTTTAACTCCCTGAACAGAAAGCTTTTGAAGATTTTCTTTCGATAAAGGGGTGTCTGCTTCAGGCTGCGTAACAGCGTGAGCAGTCGGAGCTACTGCTGTTAAACTTACTACAGCGGCAAGGGAGATACTTGCTAAAACTCGTAGGGACTTTCGTGATGCGTTCATTGTTCACCTCATGTATGTTTTTGTTTGTAACGTAGCAACTATACGTGAGAAAAAAACGAATCGTCAACACTTGTATATACAGCATAAAAGATAGTAAGAATAACCTACCCACTAGAAATTTTCTACAATGAAAGCGGAAATCTTTAACTTTGAAAGCGATTTACTCCATATTTGAAATTAAACATATGGACCTAACTTTCACTTAACTATTTCAGGTATAAATAAATAGGTTTTAGAATAAATACGACTTTTCCTTGCATATAGTTGGGTTACAGCATCGGAGGGAGATTACTGCATGTATGATCAATTATTGCCGTTACAAAAGAGACACGTAAAACGAGCTAATGAGATACTAACCAATTCTTTTATTGATAATCCCATGTTCATCTACTTCTTTCCCGAGCCAAAAAAAAGAAGAAAAATTTTAATGATGACCTTTCCTATTGTCATTCAAGTTCTTCAGTCTAATGGTCGCCTGTATGTGACTTCTGATCAAGTGGAGGGGCTTTTTTGTGTGTCACATCATGGAGAGAAAACTAAGATGGGAAAATTGTTGGTCGCTGGGTTAACATGCGCAATTCGACTACCTCAATTCCTGATCCATGTGTCGCTGATTGAATTCATGAGGAAAGTAAGCCGGTTGCAGCCCGCCAACAGCATGTTAGCAAATTATAAAAAAAGATATAACCACTTTTTGATGGTAGATTCCGTTTGTGTGGATCCGAATCACCGGCACCAAGGTCATATGACAAAAATGATGAAAGCCGCTATGACAGAAACTAGGAAAAACAAGACATTTTGTTTGCTTCAAACCGAAACGATCCAAAATGTGAAGATCTATCAGCATTTAGGTTTTTCATTAGTTGAGGAGGTAACGAGCCAGCAGATTCCTTTCTCAACCTTTGTTATGATTTATGACCCTTATGAAACTACAGTTAACATGAAGAAAAACCAACCGGAATAAGTTGAACTGCACCCCAATTGTTAGACATCATTAACAATTGGAGATACAGTTCAATTGCATTCGGTTGGTTTATTATAAGGCTCTTCACTGAAGATCGTTGCTTATTCATTCTCTTCATTTACAAGTTGATTGGAGTGGAAGATGAGGGACTCCTAAGGGAAAAAGTTTGCGCAGACAGACATTTTAGAATTTCTCAGCATTTAATAGGGACCTTAATCGTCTTTTAGAAGCTCTGACAAAAACTTCTCTCTATTATTTAAAAAGTACTTGGTGACTTGAAAATGATCTGTAGATTCATAATCTACTTTTAATATCTTTCCATCATCAAAATTTATGATGTCCGCATTCGGATAACCTAACAAAATGGGAGAATGAGTAGCAATAATAAATTGCGTATCACCTTGAGCTGTAAGATCATGAATAATTTTTAAGAAAGTGAGCTGCCTTGAAGGTGAGAGAGCTGCTTCAGGCTCATCTAGTAAGTAAATTGCTTTTCCTTTAAAGCGATGTAAAAACAGAGACAGAAAAGATTCACCATGAGATTGTTTGTGAAGTGATCGACCTCCATAATCTCTAAATCCCGTATCATCTACATCTTCAAGATGGGTAGCAAAGCTATAGAACGATTCTGCGCGTAAAAAGAAACCGTTCGATACTTTAGGCATCCACGAAAGGCGAATATAATTGCCTAACTCTGATTCTGATGCATACACATCATACATATTATTGCGACCACCACCAGCTGTATTAAAATCGCATTTGTCTGCAATTGCTTCTAACAAGGTAGATTTCCCCGTGCCATTCTCTCCCACAAAAAAAGTTACGTTTTTTTTGAGATGTATCTCATCAAGTTTGCTAATTGCAGGAATAGAGAACGGATAAACTTTGATAGATTTAATTTCTTCACGCAATAGCTTAATTCTTTTTAAAAACATTAGCATCACCTATAAAAAGTATATCAAAACTAGACCACCTGTTCGCTGCTTCAAATGATAATTTGTCCGATACAGGTAGTTATCTATCCGATCTAGAGGATATTCTGTCCGTTCTAGTAAATAATCTGTCCAATCTAATCAATAATCTGTCCAATTATAACTCTCTCATCCTCCCTCCAACTTTACTACCTCAAAATAGCTAATCCTTCATTGACATGATAAACTAATTTCTTAGTTACACTCTTTTTCTATCAATCATTTAACTAAGTGAACTATTTAATAGATACAGCATGATGCGTACCGCTGGGGAGGACTTTTATGAGAAAACAAATTATGACCGCGTTATTGCTCGTTACTGTTTTGGCTGCGATGGAAGGTACGATTGTGAGTACTGCCATTCCGCGAATAACGAGCGATCTTTCCGGCATTGAACTAGTAAGCTGGGTATACGCAGTTTATATGCTTGCCACTGCGGTATCCACACCAATATACGGAAAGCTTGCGGATTTATTCGGTCGAAAAAAAGTGATTCTTGCAGGAATTATTCTATTTTTAATTGGTTCTGCTCTTTGCGGAATCGCCATGTCCATGGAGCAACTCATCTTCTATCGAGCTATTCAAGGTCTTGGTGCTGGTGCAGTTATGCCGATCACAATGACAATCATAGGAGATCTGTATGCTGAAGCAAAAGAAAGAGCGAAAGCACAAGGCTGGATCTCAGCCGTGTGGGGAGTTGCAGGTGTTTTAGGCCCTCTAGCAGGTGGATTTCTTGTTGACACGCTGTCATGGCGATATATTTTCTTCTTAAACATTCCGATCGGACTTCTTGCTTTTTTCATGCTCGCAACGAATTACAAAGAGAATCTTACAAAAGGTAAACCATACATTGATTATTGGGGAGCTGTTACATTTTCTCTTGGAACGATCGCTTTTCTATATGCACTTTTAACAGGAAGCCAAACTCAAGATTGGAGCAATCCTATTATTATTGGACTTTTTCTAACTGCGATTCTGCTTTATGTGCTGTTTGTTTATATTGAAAAAAGATCACCTGAACCACTCATCCCTCTTTCCCTTTTCACCAATAAGGGTGTATTGATCGTAAACTTACTCACGTTGATTTCTGGGGCTGTCGTCATTTGTATCACGATTTATTTACCGATATGGAGCCAAGGTGTGATGGGGAAAACGGCGACACAAGCCGGTTTTGTTCTAATGCCACTTCCTGTGATGTGGACACTAGGTTCACTCGTTGCGGGGAATTTAGTAGGGCGGGTAAAGGATAATTGGATTATTACTCTAGGTCTTAGCGTCGTTAGCACAGCCTCTCTGCTATTCTATCTGTTAGATGCTCATTCTCCAACGTACTTTATCTATGTAGCCTCAGGTGTTCTTGGGCTTGGCATGGGACTTATCACACCTATATACATGCTTATTATCCAAGCATCTGTACCATCCAACAAACGCGGAGTAGCTGTAGCATCCAATACATTTACAAACACATTCAGCCAAACACTCGGGTCTGCTGTATTCGGTACAATATTTAACCTAATCACGATCTCTAAGGCTGATAAGGTAGGACAAGACCTTGATCTCAATGCTTCTTTTGATCATGGTGGTGAACTACCAACTAGCCAATTGGGTCAACTTCAAGAGATCATTGCTTCTGGGGTTCATGCCATTTACGGAGTGACTCTCCTATTGACCCTTATGGGAATTGGCATCTCCTTTTTCCTTTTAAAAAACAGAAATAAAGAAGAAATTGAGTCTTCAAAGGTGAGCTAATTACCGACTGCCTAAAGAGATCATCCATTTATTTCAAATTGAACAACGTAAACACCTATGTTACAGTAGGCACATAAGTTAACCATGTTAAGGATTAAAGATCTATATTAAACAACTTCAATGAGACGGCACTTAATAAGAAGTGTCGTCTTTTCATTTACTTTAATACTTAGGAGAATGATAATGACTAACAATGACAACTTTGAGATAAATGAACTGATTAAATATGTGAATAATTTTAAAGAATCATTCCTTCATGATGAAAAACTAAATTATCTCCAAATCGAAACGATGATCTATCTGCTTGAAAACAGTACGCAAACAATTACAGAGTTAGCTGAAAAAATAGATACATCTCCCGCTTCAACTTCTACCCTTATTGATCGGCTAGCTAAAAAAGGAATGGTAGATCGGCAATATACAGAATCTGATAGAAGAAAAGTCTATGTATCTTTAACTGAGATTGGTTCACAAGAAATCACTAGGTTACTGGTTAAGAAAAACGAAATCATTTCCTCATCACTTTCACCTTTAACAGCTATAGAGAAGCTCACTTTTGCAAGTTTAAACGAACTTTTCAAAAAAATTAACGACTAACCTTTTACACCAACATCATTAGTACTGAAAAGCCCGTTAATCCAGTGATAAATGCTACAAAACTGCTTTTCTGATCCTCTGGAAGTTCTTCTTTTAGAACGTTTAATATGATACCTCCTGCTAGAAGAGCAACTAGTATAGATATGATGAGTTCATGAACGACTGTGATAACTCCAATTCCCCAGCCAATTAAAATTGCGACTGTAAGCAGCACTCTCCCGTACTTGTCATATTTTTGTTTGTGATCCTTCCTAAGACCATGATCATTTGCAACAAAGTGAATGCTCAATGCCAAAAAGAAGAAGAACATTCCCCATTTTGTCTCATACTCTTCTCTTATGAGCAAATAACCAATAACCGCATTGTAAAAAAAGAATGATGCCATATGTATCCAGAAGATACCTGAAGAAACAGCAATTTCTTCTGAGCTTGACTGTGCGTCTTGTTTCTTTTTTGAATTTTTTACTAACCGCTCTAGTCCATAAAAAAGTGCAAGGCCGAGCAACGCAATTAAATAAATATGGTCTTCCAAGTAGTGACCAATTCCATGGTTAAGCAGTTCTCCCACCTTTTGTTGATAGTGACTCAAATCGGGGAGAAGATGTAGGAAAACATAAGAAACAGCTACGCCACCTGAAAAAGATAAAAACTTATTTCGAGAAGATTCTTTTATAAAACTCAAGTATTTTGAGCTTAAATGAACTAGAGCGAATCCGATTACAAAAATTAAACTAAGGACAGTCTTTGTCATCTCCAAGCTCCTCTCTCTATTGATTCCTCACTTTCAACTAGTATGTATCCATCTCTCTGAACAATAAACAAGAACCTCCATTTTAAAGAAAAAATAATTAATTCTCTCAGTGTACATGTCTATACTTGTCCACCACTTACTTCATATACTATTAAATCGGATGAGCGAAGGATGTGATTTGTATGAAAAAAACAAAAGAGTTATTTATGTTTGATGGAGAAATGGCTCTGTTCTTGGCAGTGATGTCTTACAAAGCCTATATGGTTCATGAACTTTGTACGATTGAATTACCGACCGATTACAAGATGAAACGTGAGATTGTCTCAGAGTCAGGCGAATCTTTTGGATTTATTGCTGAGTCAGAGGATAACTTAGTGGTTGCTTTTCGGGGAACGAAGACCATGGATAATGTAAGTTCATACCTAGATGTTTCTCAGATTCCTTATACCTATGTATTAAATAGCGGTTTAACACACCGAGGAATCACTAGAATATACAGTACATTTCGAGATGCCATTTTAACAGATATCAAAATGCTCTATTCAGATGATAAAAAGCTGCTTATAACAGGTCATAGCCTTGGTGGCAGTCTAGCTGCTTTGTTTACTTTAGATGCAGCTGTGAACACAAATTTTCATAATCCTATTCTCTATAGTTTTGCAAGCTTACCAATCGCAGATGAAAATTTTACAAAAAGATTTTATGATGAAGTAAAAAACAGCATTCGCGTTGTGAATATTCACGATGCTATCTCAAATTGTATGACTCCTCTCTTTTTTAAGAATAAGCCCTTATTAAACCTCCCTATCGGACAAGAATACAAACTAAATTTTAAGAACAGGCGATATATCCAAAACCATAGAATCCTCTGTTATATTCACTTTTTAAGCAAACAATATCCAATTGAATATAAAGCACTTAACAACAAGTATCCAGATTTTTTCCCTGATACCTCTCTTTGTGAATGATTGATTCTATCCGTTTAACACAGTGTTAAATGGGTTTATTTTTATGTAAGTATAGATTCTTAACCAATTTATTTGTATACCCCTTACCTTTTAAATAAAACGTATTTAATTTAGAGTTAGTCATTTTGTAACATGAATTGTCATTTTCCCCTACTTTTGAAGTACATGCACTCCTCATAAAAAATAGAGAATGCGCTTCATGTCTAATTCATCCTTTATTGATAATATATAGAAATCACTAAGGGAAGGGTGTTTGACAATGAAAAATCTATTAAGCAAGTTGGTACTCGTTTTAGTGGTAGTGACGTTTCTATTCATTCCGACTAATGTTCAAGCGCATGGACTATTAACTGAAGGAAGTCAAAGCTATGAGGTCGCCATCCTACAAGAAAAATTAAAAGCACTTGGTATATTCTATGGACCTGTTACTGGATATTATGGCCCTATTACAAAACGAGCTGTTGCTAACTTTCAGTATGAGACAAATCTTTCATCAGATGGCGTCGCTGGTCCTGCTACGTTTTTAATGTTACAAGATGTAGAACAAATGGCTCGCGTTGTCCACGGTGAGGCACGAGGTGAATCCTACATAGGCAAAGTTTCCGTAGCCGCTGTTATCTTAAATCGCTTAGATGACCCTGCATTCCCGAAAAATGTGAGTGATGTTATTCATCAGACGAACGCATTTACTGCCGTTCATGATGGGCAATATCACTTAAAGCCTTCTAGCTATGCATATCGAGCAGTGCTTGACGCGATAAAAGGTTGGGACCCCACTTACGGATCCGTTTATTATTACAACCCTGAACTTGCAACAGACACGTGGATCTTTTCAAGAGCTTCCGTTACGAAGATCGGCAACCATCTGTTTGCAAAATAAATTTTGCTTGATGGAGTGAGGAAGCGGTTTTGTCGAAAGTTGTTTAAATTTTTTTATCCGTGAAATTAATAATAATTACCGTGAATATAATCTGAATTACCGTGAAATTATTTACCATGTTTATTCAGGACGAACAATTTTTATGTGTTTGTCCACCTTAGCTTTACAAAACATACAAAAAGGTGTGCCCTCATCTGCGAAGGCACACCTTTTTTACTTTCATTTATTGAAATGTTTTACTTACGTGCATGAATTCACGGTAACCCGAACGTGTCAGGTGATAGGTGTCATCTAATAATCCGTCTCTTATTAAGGATTTTAGCGTTTCTTCCGGAATAACATCAATCACTTGATCCATACGCTGATTTAAGTCTTCAAGAGACGCATTCTTGAGAGTGACTGGGTTCATCATACGAACAATTCCTTCGATTCGTGAATCTCTTTTTTGGAAGAATTGCGGTGTTTTCTTGAACACATTTTGAATACGATCTTTAAACTGATTCAATTCTTGTTTTGTGTTGAAGCTTTCTGTTTCTTTTTCTCTGATCTTCTCGTTAAAGTATGTCATTTCTTCCTTGCTTAACTGTGCACGAGAGAACAGTTCGTTATAGATCTGTGTTTTATCCATCTCGATCTTGGCTAATTCTTCTTCTTTAATTCGTTGCGTTTCCCAAATCTCTTCTTCATCAATTACTTCTTCTTTTGCTTCTTGTTCTTTTACTTCTTGTTCTTTTTCATCCTCTTTAATCACTTCATCTTTTTCCACTTCAGAAACAGGAGCTTCGTTCACTTCTTCCTTTTCCTCAAACAGCTCTAATTGCTCTTGATCTGGCTCATCTGCTACTAAAGCTACTGACGAGGCTGTTTCATAAGTCTGAACAGCTCTCTCTTTAGAAGTGAAAGACTCAATCATCTTCTCTAACTTGCTGACCTTATTAAAATAAATAAGTGAAATCGTTATTGCGAACAACGAACTAAATACGGAAATGAAATCTGAAAAGCGGAATATGAATGGTGCCGTCGCAATTTTATAAAAGATCAATAAAGCAAATGCACCGATGATGATAATCTTAAGCCAGCTTTCGCGATTCTTAAATTCTGCTGATTGTTCATTGCTTTTATTATTATTTGATAAATTTTTTAGTCGTTTCATATTCTTACCTCTTTCATAGAGATTGTCGTGCAGCTTTTTATTTTAAACGAAATATGTAAAAGTGGAAAGGAAAAGGAACATTTCATCATGTAATTATCATGTGCTTAACATACATTTTATAGTTTTGGGACATATGTCCTTCCCAACATATCCACTTCTATTCTTTAATAGTTATAGAATTTTTTATTGGGAAGTGATGAATTGAAAGGAATAGTGTTTGCTTTTTTGGCCGGCGCTTTTATTACTCTGCAAGGCGTAGCGAATGCACGGATCAGCCAGGATATTGGCTCATGGCAGGCTGCCACGATTACTCAATTGACTGGTTTTATCGCAGCCATCCTGATTGTTTTGATCGTAAAAGACCAAAAATGGAAAGAATTTAAGAAAGTACGACCGATTTATTTAACTGGCGGATCATTTGCTGCAGTCGTCATCTATGGAAATATTTATGGCATCCACTCTATAGGCGTGACATTAACGATCGCGGTAATCTTGATCTCACAGCTAGCGATCACATTCTTAATAGATGGCAAAGGCTGGTTTGGTGTAATGAAGAAAGAAATGAAGCTTCCCCAATTTATTGGAATTGCGATGATGGTTGCGGGAGTTGTTATTTTGAAATTTTAAGAGAAGCATGAGATGAGGTGATTTGAACAATGAGAGAAATTCACGACCCAGAGTTGCTTCAGCACTATATGGAGACTTTTGAAATCAAACCTATTTTAAATGATGCTCTTCTGCCTTATTTAACTTTATATAGCTATGATCATGGTGAATTGATCTGTACACAAGGTGATCCTTATAACCATCTATACTTGTTAGTAAAAGGTAAACTGAAGATTTTCAACACTTCACCTGAAGGTAGAACACTCATTCTTTCATTTAAAACACCTCTAGATGTTGTAGGTGATATTGAATATGTGCAAGGAACTGACTTTATTAATACGGTTGAAGCGGTCTCTGAAGTTCATATGATTGCAATCCACCACCGCTGGTTGAAAAAATTCGCGAGCGATCATACTCCGCTCTTAAAGTTTCTGCTGAATGTGATCACCAAAAAATTTTATGTGAAATCAAGCTCATTAAGCTTTAATCTTCTGTATCCGGTTGAAGTTCGTTTTGCGAGCTACCTTTTGTCGGTATGTTTTGACGAAGGAGATGCTTTGTATAGGGGTCAACTTAGCACGAGTCATCTTATAGATGCAGCTAACCTGATCGGAACGAGCTATCGCCACTTGAACCGTGTTATCCAACAACTTTCTAAAGAAGGGCTCGTGGAAAGACATAAAGGATTTATTGAAGTAAAGAATCGAGAAGGTTTAAGCGAACTAGCCAACCATCGAAATATTTATGAAAAATAGAAAGGAGCTATTAAATGCTTATCGGGTTACTCTTTGCCATTATTGCAGGTGTACTTGTTGGTCTGCAAAATATTTTTAATACGAGAGTCAATGATCATGCCGGAACATGGTCGACTACAGCCCTTGTGCTAGGCTTGGGCTTCCTCGCTTCCATGACACTAGGTGTTGTTTTTGAAGGGAAAGATTTGTTCGTGCTGAAGAACATGGAGACATGGTTCTGGTTCAGCGGATTGATCGGTGTCGGGGTTGTAGTTTGTTTAGTTCAAGGTACACGACTGCTCGGTCCAACATTTGCGATTTCTATCGTACTAACGTCACAGCTAGGTTCTGCACTCATGTGGGATTCACTCGGTTTGTTCGGTCTAGAAAAAATACCGTTTACCTCTCAGCAACTATTAGGCGTGCTCATCATAATCGGTGGCGTTATCGTGTTTAAGTTTGGTGGAAGTCGCGCGGAACAACGTAAAGTCACAACGGTCGTTAAGCATAAGCTTAATCAAAACGCATCTGTAGAGAGATGATTCACGTTTTTCTACCGTGATCATCTTTTTTTTATGCGTTTCTAATTCTATTACGGTACGTGATATTATATTTATTACACGTTCGCCGGAAAAGTGATCTTTTTCACCTGTAACTCATTAATGACCACCCTTTAGTGACCAAGTTCAACCTGCAACAAAGTGATTAACACCTGAGTTTCACCCACGTTCACCTCTAACGCTTCTCCATCAAAGAGAAAACGCCCACTTGAAGTGGACGTTTTCACATTCTCTTATAATTTATTTGTAACTTTTTGCTCCAATATAGCTTTCTGACCAATAAGAGCTATTAAGTTCAGATGTTGTTACGCCTTTTGAAGAAGAAGCATGTACGAACTGGTCGTTGCCAATATATACTCCAGCATGGCTTGGTCCGTCACCTTCTAAATTAAAGAATACGATATCGCCTACTGCTGGTGAATCAACCTTTGTTCCTTCTGCATATATATCATCGACTGTACGAGGTAACTCAACATTTTCTGCTTCGTCAAAGATATATTTTAAGTATCCGCTGCAATCAAAACCATTAGGTGACGCTCCACCCCATTGATAAGCAGTTCCTTCGTATTTCTTAGCTACATAAACAATTGAAGAATCACTTTCTGAAGCATCAATTCCTAGTGCTTTAAATGTTTCATCACCTGCTATGCCATCAACCGTGATGCCTTTATCTGCTTGGAATTTCTTTACCGCATCTGTTGTATAGTCACCATAATAATCCGTTGTTTTGCTATATGAAAAATATCCTTTTTTGTCTAACGTTTGTTGGAGGTCTTGTACATCTGAATGCTGCGTCTCAGGTTCCAGCGTTTGATCTCCAAGAGCGGCTTCACCCACTATCGGATTGAACGCCACGACACCTGCTATTGCTAATCCTGCTGCTGCTTTTTTCAAAGTAACATCTCCTTTTCTTATTTAATCTGACCTGTCCCATACTAACAGGCAGAGATGACAAAGACATTGTGAGGGAGTTACAGCGGCTTAACAATTTTCTGCAGAATGTATGAGAAATTACATATTGTAATATTGGAAAACATTTGAATATGAGTTGGATTTGAAGTTATACAATCGTAACTATATTGAAGAAAAACACAAAAATAAGCTTAACAAATTTTTGCACAATGTGGACAAATAGAAGGAAAGATTAGCCGTATTCTGTATAGAGTATATAAAGGGCAAAAAAGGGTAAGGAGGCATCTATTTGGAGTTCCCGTTCATTCTTACTAACTTTTGGGATGCATTGATTGCTATACCCGCCATCATTATCATGATAGAAATCCTCAAGATCTTCTTTCCTTACGTCTCTGCTTGGATACCAACGATCGCCTGCATGCTAGGCTTAATCATATCTGTTTTAATTGCGCACCCTCATAGTCTTTGGACTGGAATCGTAATGGGAATCATCTATGGAGTAGCTGCGGTTGGATCATACTCAGGATTTGTTTTTGTCATTTACAACTATCGAGATAAAAAGCCTCACAATCCTTATAAATAGTTGATTGCTTAGAAAAGTTCGTTTACGTTTAGTACATAACTTAACGAACTTTTTTTATCATGAGGAGAATGAAATGAACAGAAAAACAGCCATTGTGACCGGCACTTCTAGCGGATTCGGCATGCATTGTGCAGTCGAACTTGCGATGGCCGGTTTCAATGTAGTGAGTACGATGCGTAATGTCGATCGTGCAGAAGCTTTATTAAAGTTGGCAACCGAACATATGGTAAGTGACCATATTCATCTCTGCGCTCTGGATGTGACGTCAAGTGAATCTATTCATGATTTTAAAGACTTCATAAAAGAGTTTCCTAGTATTGATGTTTTAGTGAATAACGCGGGATTTGCACTTGGGGGTTTTTCAGAGGAACTATCGATTGATGAATATCGCATGCAGTTCGAGACGAATGTATTTGGGGTTATCGCAATTACACAATCCGTCCTCCCCTTCATGCGTAAAAACAAACGAGGACGCATCATTAATATGAGCAGTATCTCTGGAAAATTCGGCTTTCCTGGGCTGTCCCCATACACGGCATCAAAGCACGCGTTAGAAGGATACAGTGAAAGTTTGCGTTTGGAGCTGCGACCGTTCGGTATAGATGTGGTTCTCATTGAACCTGGATCTTATCAGACAAACATCTGGTCTTCGATCGATAACATGACCATCAATTCTAGATCTCCATATCATTTTTATTTGAAAGCTTTGATAAAAAACATGGAAAGCAGCAAAAAAAATCATGGAGATCCCGTCGATGTAGCGAAGCTTGTAACGAAACTAGCTGTCTCCCCAAAAACTCCTAAACTGCGGTATCCGATTGGTAAAGGTGTGAGACTAACGTTATGGCTGAAATTAATCGTCCCATGGAAGACGTTAGAAAGAGTTATAACAATGAAATTAGTAGGAAACAAAAAGAGGTAGTCTTTCCGACTGCCTTTTTATAATGATTTATTATGGTCTTTATTAAAATGTGCATTGAATTGCCCACGGAGCATTTCTTTTAGCACACTCTTTTCTGCCTGTGTTTCTTTCTCCTTTTTCATCTCTGTTCTAATTTCATTTGTTTGTACTCCGTCTTCTCGTTTGTTTGCAATCTCAACTAGCTTTTCAATATCACTAAATGAATATTTCCGTGTACCTTTTTCAGTACGCTCTGGAAAGATCAATTTTCTTTCCTCATAATAACGAATCTGTCTGAATGACAACCCTGTTAACTCACTTACAATACCTATTGAAATAACCTTCTTATCTTTATATGGTGTATTTTCAAAAGACATATAGAAGCCACTCCTTCGCCCTGCCCCCTCTCTTTACTATATCTCAATGAACCTTCCATTCAACAAATCTGTTAGATTATCTCACTAACGTTTTATTTCCTTCAAGGAACCTTGATATATTTTCTAACAGGTTTTATACCCGATTTGAAACCAAAAGACTTTAGATGCGTAAATACTTTTGCATTCTATTCGAGAAACCTGAAGGAGCCTCTTTTATGAAGAGAAGATGATTGCTGATTATGAAGATAGGAAAATAAAAACCAACAATTGTATAAGGTAGAATTAAACAAAGCCTATGAAACCATTCAATTATACAAAAATGGTACATCTTCAAACTTAGAAATGGTCTCTGAAAACACAGATTAAACATTATTGGAGGAATTGAACATGAACAACCACGAGATCGATTATAAAATTTATGGCGATGATATGCAGTTCGTTGAAGTAGAATTAGATCCAAAAGAAACCGTGATTGCTGAAGCTGGTGCACTGATGATGATGGAAGACGGCATCGAAATGGAAACCATCTTTGGTGACGGTTCAGGTTCATCAAGCGGAAGCGGTTTAATGGGTAAACTCTTTAATGCCGGTAAGCGTGTTCTGACAGGTGAGAGTCTGTTCATGACGACATTTACGAATGAAGAGCGCGGAAAGAAACACGTTTCATTTGCTTCACCATACCCAGGGAAAATCATTCCAATGGACTTAAGTGAGCTTGGCGGTAAAGTGATCTGCCAAAAAGATGCGTTTCTAGCCGCTGCGAAAGGTGTAACAGTCGGAATAGAATTTCAACGTAAAATTGGTGCAGGCTTCTTTGGTGGTGAAGGCTTTATCATGCAGAAGCTTGAAGGCGATGGGATGGCATTCGTTCATGCTGGTGGAACCATTCATAAAAGAGAATTGGCTCCTGGCGAAGTACTGCGTGTAGATACTGGGTGCTTGGTCGCGATGACTAGCGGTGTGGATTACAATATTGAAATGGTAAAAGGCGTGAAAACAGCTTTATTTGGCGGTGAGGGCTTATTCTTTGCCACATTGAGAGGACCAGGAACAGTTTGGATTCAATCGCTTCCGTTCAGCCGTTTAGCAAGTCGTGTGTTTGCTGCAGCTCCTCATAGAGGCGGATCGAGCGATGAGGGTAGCATAGCTAAAGGCGTGTTCGGCATGTTGAATGGAGATTGATTAAGAAAATGATCGTTAAACAGTTGTTATAGTTTTAAAAAAAGAGCAGAATCATCTTCAGTAGATGGTTTCTGCTCTTTTTATAGTTTGATTCGTTTTGCATAAACGACCAACCGTTTCTCATGTTCATTGTTTTTCCTATTATATACACCTGTACAAGTAATAAGGTTCAACCTAGGGTGCTGACCAGGTCCAAATATCACACGTAAAGGTGCCTCTTCTTTTTTATAGGCAACAACCTTCTCCACTTGAAAAGAAACTTTTTCATTCTCTTTTCCATAAACGTGAATGAGATCACCTGCTTTTAAGTTCTTTAAATAAAAAAATACAGCAGGTCCCCTATAATCATCAACGTGGCCAGCTATAACCGCATTTCCATTTGCCCCTGGTTTAGCACCCAACTCATACCAACCAACATCTTCTCCGTTATTTGGTACTTCCATCTGTCCGTTTTTGTTTAGTCCCTGTCCGTTTACAGTAGCACTAACTTTTAAAGCTGGAATCTCTATTTTTGTTGGAACAATACCAATGGACTCAGTCTCATTTTCCCTATCTTTTTTTGCATCCTCGTTATTCATTTTCATCATAGACTCGGATTGTTGAGCTGATTTTGTATTTGTTTCTTCTTGTTCTTTTTGTGATGAAACTAGAATCTCGTTCTGACTATACTTTTGTTTCTTATCACTTTCATAATTATATCCTGCTGAGCAACTGCTCAGCAGGAATATGGTTGTCAATAAGGTTATTTGTTTTTTCATCTTTATTGAGCTGTACGTTTGCGATATAGGACAATCGCTAATGCTCCCAATCCAGCCGATGCTGCGATTATTCCTGCTGAATAGTTTGCTGATGACTCTTCAGATGCTCCACCCATTCCTGTTTTAGGCATTTCTGATGGCATTACCATTGAGTCTTGGAGAACTAATACTTCAAGTTTATCAGCAGTATTAATTGCATACACGCTGTATACCATATTTGCTTCAAGCTTTGTTCCTGAAAGATCAAGCACTTGTGTACCGTCAGGAGTACGTATTTCTAAATCATATGTGTTTGGATCTAATTCTTTATAATCTGTGAATGCTTTGAATGAAGCTCCACTAAACAAAGCATCACCACCAATTAAACCAATATCCACTGTCGGGGCATCAGGAGAAAGATGCCCGATACGCACTTTTGCTTTTCCTTCAGTAGCTTGCATGGAGTCTTCTGCTACTACCAACTCAACCATTTCTAACATGTTTGCCGCAGCTACCGTATAAGCTTTACCTGCCTCTACCGTTAAGCTTTGTGAAATGACTGCATTATCTTTTGTTCCTGCTGCAAAGACTTCAACTTTATGTTCACCAGCTGGCAATGGCATATAATCTGTGGCTGCTTTGAATTCAGCTCCTTCAACTACTGGTTTTCCATCTACGTAGACATCAACTGCAGGTGCATTAGGTGAAGCATGTACAATACGTACCATCGCATCATTAGATTCAGCGAAAACCCCCGTTGCCACCAAAGCAAACATCATGATTGCAGCAAGTGCAGATCCAAAAAACTTTTTCATTTCATCTCTCCTCACAAATGGTATACAAACGAATGCACAATAATTGTAATGCGTTTGTATAAGTTATGTACCACTTAAACTTTAAACTTAAACCATATTTTTAAAATATTTACAATTAGTCATCAATTCTATAATTGTGGCCAGCAAAAAAGTTGCCCCCTTCATTAAGGAGACAACTTCTGAATGATTTTGTACTTGATTTTTTTACTTTACTAATATAAGAAGCTATCATGGACGAAAATACTGTGAAACCGTCCCTCTACCACCTTCTACCTGAACCTCAGCATAAGCCCCGTTTACAAAAGTAATCTGAGGCGGTACATGTCCACAGTCTACATCGTAAATGATAGGTATCTTCAGCTCATCTGCCAATTCTCTATATACGTCTTCTGCTGTGTAATCATTAACAGGCTCATTTGCAGGGCTACGGCCAAACAGAATACCGGAACAATTTTCAAACCAGCCTGCTAGCTTCATTTGAACCATTGATCTCCTTAAATCAGTAGTGTTCATTTCACAGTTTTCTAAGTACCATAAAATTGGTTCACCATTAATCTTCTGTTTATGAAAATTTGCGACGTCGCCATAAGGTGTTCCGATCAGATGACGAATCACGTCAATACAACCACCTAGCAAACGCCCTGAAATCTTTTCGGCTTTACCCGAAACTGTCTTCCACTCTGTATCTTCAGTTAGATGAAATATGTATGGTGTTGGTGAATCGTGTTTCCATTCTTTTTGATATTTGCCAGAAGACTTCTGAAGAACGGTTTCCCCTTCTTTTGTTGAGAGTACTTTTTCCCACATCGCTGTGGTTTCATCAGAGTACTCACCTCTCAAATCGACGAAATTTGTTCCATGAGCGGTTGCGATTCCTGTTTTTAAAGTGATGGGAAGCAGGAGAGTACTTGTGTCTGAATATCCTAAAATCCACTTATTCGGCAAATTCATGAAATCAACATGTTCTAACATTTCGATTAATAGCTCACCTCCCCATGGAGGAATGATTACATCTATCTTTTGGTCTCTTACCATCTCATTAAATTCAGCAGCTCGTGTTTTTGCTGGTGATGACTTCGCCTTATTCTGTGTCCATACCGTATCACCACAAATTACTTCATATCCTCTCTTTTCCATTCGAAGACAGGCATGCTTGAACATGTCATGAAGAGCTGATTGAACACCTGACGAAGGAGCAGTTACTCCGATTGTTGCTTTTTCTATTAATAATGGATATCTAATCATTTGAAATCATCCTAATTTTGTATTTTTCTGTGTTTAAGTAAACTTCTATAATATAAGGATAATTTCCTTTATTCATTTGCGATTAGAGGTAATTCCACCTTGATGATAACTTTACCTTTTGCTCTTCCCGTTTCTACGTATTCAATTGCTTTCTGTGCCTCATCAAATGGAAAGACTTTATCGATCACAGGTAGGATGTCTTCTTTTTCTACCAAATCAGCAATCTTTCTTAACTGTTCTCCGCTCGGCTTCATAAACAGGAAATGGTAATGGACATTGTATTTCTTTTCAAGCATTGTTAATTTTCTGCTCACGATAGAAAAAATCATTTTTTTCAAGAAACCCATGTTGTTTTCTTCTGCAAATGCTCTATTCGGAACGGCAGAAACTGAAACGATTTTACCACCTGGTCTCAACACTTGAAATGATTTTTCTAAAGACGTTCCACCTAACGTATCAAAGACAGCATCATAGCCTTTAAGGACTTTCTCAAATGCTTGTTCTTTGTAGTTAATAATCTCGTCAGCTCCCAATGACTTTACAAGATCGTATCCTTTTTCACTTGCTGTAGTGGTTACGTATGCTCCCATGGCTTTTGCAAGCTGAATCGCGAATGTTCCAACCCCACCGGCACCCGCGTGGATTAAGATTTTTTGTCCTTCTCTCAACTGAATAACATCATGAAAGGCTTGCCAAGTGGTCAGGCCAACCAGCGGCAGTGAAGCACTCTCAAGCAAAGAAATGTTACTTGGTGCGATTGCCACATCATTTTGGTGTACTGAGATATATTCAGCGAATGTTCCGATTCGATTCTTCCTTGGCCTTCCATACACTTTGTCTCCAGGTTGATAACCAGAGACTTTACTCCCTACCTGCTCGACGGTTCCTGAAAAATCATTGCCAAGAATCAACGGCATCTCGTAAGATAACAGCATTTTTACTTTTCCATCTCTAATTTTAAAATCAATTGGATTAATACTTGCGGCATGAATTCTGACTAAAAGATCCTGATCGCCAATTTCAGGTTTGTGCATTTCTGTTTCTTGAAGTCCTACATCCTTACCGTATCGATCAATTGTCATTGCTTTCATCTGTTTCATCAAACCTCCATCATTTAGCCCAATTCATTCTGATTTTACTATTATGTACAACGAACAAGCTACTCAAAAGGAACAGCTATCATATTCATATATCGAACAAACTGTTTAGAGGAAGGAGGTAACACCATGAATAATAATCCCATGAACAATCATCCATATAATCATCAACATCAGCATTCAATCGATCAATCACACTATTTGGAGCGTCAAACGGAAGAAGATGAAGCAGGTCCATTTTCTCCACCGCCTCAACAATTTGCACAAAGCCAGATTCCACAGCCTTTTTTCACTCAAACGTTCCAACCTTCTCAAATTCGTGCCAGGATGTGCAGCTGTTTAGGAAATTGGGGGCTATTAGGTCTTCGTCGTCAAGGTCAGTTTGGGCGTGACTTTTGGTTCTTCCCTGTAGCAATTCGCCAAAACAGCGTTACCGGCTATATCTGGATTGGTGGTCGCAGGCAGCGTGTACGATACCAATTTTCTCAGATTCGAAACTTCGTATGTTTTGGTTGATCGTGAAAACAAGTGATACATTATGAACATATAAGGAAAGCCGTTCCCGAGGGAACGGCTTTCTTTGTGCTCATTTCTTATAATAGATCACCAAGGATATCATCAAGAATTCCTTCGTCATCATTTTCATCTTCTTCCCAGTGGTCGTTATCATTACGATCCAAAATGTTATCTAGATTTAGGCTAGCATCTAAGTTCAGATCTAAAGAAGAGCTATCTTCCTCGCTCCAGCCATTCTCTTCTGCCCAAGCTTGAATTTCACTCTCTGTCATTCCTTTTGCTTTTGCCCAAGCTTGAAGATCGGACATCTCCCAATGATTTGCTTCTGCCCAAGCTGCAAATTCAGCTGAAGTTACAGTTTCATTATTTTCAATCGCAGCATTGAGCTTCGTGCTAAGATCTACAGTGGTGCTGTCATCTTGAGCAAAGGATGCAGTACCTCCACCTAATAGCAATCCCAAAGCTAGTCCTGTACTCGCAAATTTCTTCATCATGATTCATCACACTCCTGTAATTTTTTTGTCTTGCACTAAGCTAACGAAGTGGATGTCGAATCAGATCATTTTTTGAATCAATATGAGTAAAAAGGCTTATAGTTTTTCAATAATTTAGAATTAAATCGTATTACCTTCTTGATTATTCCGTTTCTTTTGTATAACCATTGAAATTATTCCTATAATCACTGAGATTCCGATACTAACATATAGCCCCGGACGGATTGTTTCTTCAAACCAAGTTCCTGTTACAGCTAAAAAAATTAATAGGATTGCAACAATTGAAGCCATCTTCAGCCATAAGGAGTGCTTTAAAATTTTCATGGATGACATAATGATAAATAGCCAGTTGAATAAAAGTAAAATTCCAGCTGCGGTTGTAATGTATTCATAGATCCTCCCTGGAAGAAGTAGGGCTGTGATAATACTAGCTAAAAGTCCTCCTGCTCCTAAACCCATGGCAGGAAGCGGCAGTTTTTTAAATTTTATGGTTTTCGCAAACAATCTTGGAGCATCTCCATCTTCCGCAAGCGTCCTTAATAGGTTGGTCACTCCAAATAAAGCTGCCGCCATCGCTGAAAACCCAGCTACGATGATAGCTCCATTAAATACATGAGGAAAAAAACCAAGGTGATACCTTTCCATCGCCGTAACAAACGGACTTTCTTTATGATCAAATGTTTCTAAAGCAACAGTAGAGACGGCTAGTCCGATTGATAGGACATAGATAATGGTAAGAATAAAAAGCATGATTGTTCCCGCTTTTGAAGCATCTTCTGTCTTTTTCAATTGCATCGCCATCATGCCGATCACTTCAATTCCGCCAAAGGCATAAAACGCATAGATAAGAGACGACCAAAATCCTTTTAATCCACCTGTAAAATAACCGTTGTACGTATTTGGTATGGCTAGATTATAGATTCTACCGTCCACAATACCGATTAGTCCTGCAATCGCCAAAATAATAAACATAACGATAGCTGCCACTTTTATAACAGCCAATAAATTTTCAACTTGATCAAATTTCTTTGTTCCCGCTAGAACAACAATAATGGCCAACACCGCGTAAAAAGCTGCAAAGATCCAAATCGGAACATGTGGCAGCCAAAATTGAGAGAGGATCGAGAGCGCAGTAAGCTGGCTTCCCATGATCAATATATTCGAGACCCAATAATTCCAGCCACAACTAAAACCCGCCCATCTTCCATAAGCATGAGTGGCATAATAACAAAACGAACCTTTTTGAGGATCAGCTGCTGTCATTTTGGCTAATAACTGAAACACGATGTAAGTTCCTATAGCTGCCAATATAAAGGAAAAAACAATTGAAGGTCCGGTAAGCTGAATCCCAATTGTGGAACCCAAAAAGTAGCCTGTTCCAATTGTACATCCTACTCCAACAAGAGAGAGCTGCCACCAAGCCATATTTTTTGCTTCTGATTGATCAAGATTTGGTTGAACCGGTCCATTACAACTAGATTTCTTCACAATAATACCCTCCTGCTTTACACGTATTATTGTTTTACTTAAGCGTTCGAATATTCACTGGAGAAACAAAAAAACAACTTTAGAAAAAATTCCAAAGCTGTTTTAGGATAATAAAAACGATATACCTTTATAGCCAAAATAAAAACCAAATCCGATCAGTGATAATCCTGATAGTTTCGAGATCCCATCTAAGATGCGGTCAGTCAGCATTTTACGGAAACTGCTAGATACGATCGCCATCGTGAAATCCCATAAGAGAATGCCTGAAAATATGGCCATACTATAGAGAAGTAAACTTTCTAGCGAATATTTCGTTGCAGTTTCTGCAAGTATAGAACCGTATATTCCTAACCAAAATAAGATGGTAAGAGGATTGGTAAGAGACATTAGAAAACCAGCAAAAAAACTCCTGCTGTTATGTACGGTGTAATCTTGTTTACTGTTCATTCTTTCTAGAGAAGCTTTTTTGAATGTCTCGATTCCCGTGTAAAGGAGAACGAAGCTGCCAAAGAGCCAGAGAAAAGTTTTGATGAACGGAGTATTGATGTAGCTAACAAGCCCCATGTAGACCATAAGCATATAGAGTGCGTCTGCAACAGTTGCACCTAATCCGACCATCCAAGCTTGCCAAAATCCGTATTTGATTCCGCGGTCCATCTGTGCAGCATTTACCGGACCAATGGGAGCTGCGAGTGATAAACCTAGCAGTACATATTTTATAAATATAATCATTGAAGACCTCCACGTATAAGATGGACAACTTATGCTTGTCTTAAATCTTATTCGGAAGGAATTCTTATCAGACCTAAATTCAAATAGTGAAAGGGAGATTATACAAATGGAGCATCAGCTAAGCCCTAAGATTCAAGAAGCACTAGACCATGTAAAACGTGCGGATGAAGCTATGATAGAAGCTCAAGCGAACCAAACGCCATCTTGTTTTCAAACAGCAAAATTATGGCTTGAAACTGCTCAGCAATCCATACATGACGCAGGTGAAGGAATGTCAGAAGAAGAAAAAAAACACCTTCATCACGCCAAAGAATACTTAAGACATCTTCATGAAACTCAAGCTGCACTTCAGGAAACAAGATACGAATAACGTACAAATCCCTCATGAAAACATCATGAGGGATCTTTATGTTAGGCAAATAAATTTCGGATAAATCCTGCTTGGTTGACAGTTTCTGTTTTAACATCAACATTGAGTTTACGAATATTGTCACAATAAATATGAAGTCGTTTTGCTTTATCTGCGTTTAGATAAGAGGCGTAGTTGTCCAGCTTATCTACTTCGCGAAGTACGTCTTCCTTTGTGTCTGCTTTCTCGATCCTGCTACAACAAGAGCTGATCTGGTCATAAACAGACATGCTAGCCACCTCCTTTATGTTTTGTATACTAATTCCCTTCTCCCCTTTTTTAAAACTGAGACCAATGAACTGTTAAGTCGTTTAACAATACTTTCCATAAATTCTTTGCTAGACTTAGCTTGTAGAATTATAGAAGGGAGCACAACAACGTGGAAGAGTTTCTATGTACAACATGCGGTACACAATATCCTGCATCTTCTACTCCACTAGAAGAATGTGTGATCTGTAGAGAAGAACGGCAATACATAAATCCTAACGGTCAAGAGTGGACAACATTAGATGAAATGATCTGCTCTGGTAAATACAGAAATAAAATTGTAAGCGAACAGCCTGGCCTTTTTAGTATAAAAACAGAACCCGATTTTGCCATCAACCAATCTGCTTTTTTAGTTGAGGAGAATCATTTTAATTTATTGTGGGATTGTATTCCTTACCTTGACCAAGAAACCATTGATCGCATTCTTGAGAAAGGTGGAATCGATGCGATCGCATTATCTCATCCACATTATTATTCCACTCAAGTACAATGGGCAGAAACGTTTGATTGTCCCATCTATATACATGAAGATGATAAACAATGGGTTCAACAAGAAAGTGATTACATTGTTTATTGGAGCGGTGATGAGAAGAGAATTGCTGATGGACTGGTTCTTCATCGACTAGGTGGCCATTATAGGGGTGCCGCTGTGCTTCATTGGGAAAGTGGTGGCGCAGGTGGCGTTCTTTTGACTGGTGATGTTATTCAAGTAGTGCCTGATCGAAAATGGGTAAGCTTTATGTACAGTTATCCAAATATCATCCCGCTTCCCGCGAGCACGGTAGATCGAATGGCAAAAAAGGTAGACTCTCTTTCATTTAAAGAATTATATAACGCGTTCAATCGTCACGTAAAAAAAGATGCTGATAAGGTAGTTCAGCGCTCTGCTGAGCGTTATATCGCAGCGCTTAAAGGTGAATGGTTCAATACATAAAAAAAGGGAGAAACTCTCTCCCTTTTTTATGTATTCAAGAAATTACTGGGGGCAACGTTCGTCCAGTTTCTAGCATTGTTTTCAGATTGCTCAAGATTGCTGGCCAGCCGTTGTTAAATCCTACGAACGTATCTTCATCCTCTACTATATCTGCATCCTTCAAATTCTCATGACGCAGTGTTAATCGCACTGTTCCGTTCATCTCTTTTAGCAGAAATGTCGCAATAGTAGGCTCTTGCCGCTCTTCTTCATCCCACTTATTTATCCATGTATAGGAAAGCTTTTTTTCTGGCTCACACGTTAAAATTTGTCCCCAATCCGTAACCTTACTGCCGCGTGAATACGTAATCTTTGAACCTTCTTTCCATTCTGAATCCACTCTACTGCCAAAAAAGTATTGTTCTGTTAAATCTCCGTTTGTCAGAGCCTCCCACACCTTCTTAGTAGTAGTTTCTATGTAAGTTACATATACAAACTTTAAATTCTCCACATACTCGCCCCCTTAATGAACACCCTTTTTAGAATTCCAGTTTCCTTTAGATTTTCTGATCTCTATGATCTGCCCGATATGATAAGCATTATGGATGTTTACATTGGCAAGCACAGAATACCAAGAATCGTGTCGGTCTTCATGAGCAGAAATCTCAAAGATACTATCATCTGCTTCTTTTACGACATTTGCCCAATCTGTTAGTATGGCAAACAATTGGTTTTTAGCTGTTTCCCAGTCCTGATTGTTTTCGTTCTCAAACGTCTCATCATTGCTTTCAATCTTTTGCTGTGACTTATTTCCTTTAAACCTCTGTAAATAGCGTTCGTTCCAGAAAATCAAGTGGTTGACGATCTCCCATATGGAGTTGCTATCTCCTGTTTTTTCTCTTGCTTGTTCAGCTGTAAGTCCTTCAAGTGCCCGATTAACGGGGACAAACCAGTTTGGTTCATTATGGTTGGCTGCCATTTGATTTAATAAAATTGTTTTTTGATTCATACAAAAACCTCCTTGTGCAAACTGTTCACGAACATACATTCTGCACCAGGAGGTTGGATTCCTTTATTATCTTTAAATTTTCTGTTTTAAGTCTAGTTCTGTTAACTGTACGCGACGACCTTCTTTACTTGAAATTGCAGCTGCTTCATTTATTGCGGTTAAATTTACTATATCATCTCTTGAAATTGTCGACACTGTACCTTTTTCAATGGCATCAACCCATTGCTCCATATTAGTAGAAATCGAATTTGGCAGCTCCGGGTTTACCCAATCCTCTGGGTTAAGGTGCTTACTTTTAATCCTTACCTCTTGTCCCTCTATCATGATTGTACCTTCCGTACCGTAAAGTTCGAGCTGCTGCGGACTTCCATAAGATAAGAAGCCCGTTTCGATCATACCCATTGCACCTGATTCATACTCAACCATAACGACAGCGTTATCATCTACGCCTAATTTGTATAATTCATTTAGCTTACCGATTACTGCTTTTACTTTCCCGCCTAAACGGTTCGTTAAATAGATCGGATGTGCCCCAAGGTCGATTAGCGCCCCTCCACCACACTCTTCTTTATTATAAAAGTGCTGTGGCAGCCATCCTTTTGGATTTTCTTCTGAAGGTACTGATCCGTTATGAGCAACTCTACATCTAATATATGTAAGATCACCAAGGAGTCCTTTGTCGACGGCTTGTTGAGCATAGAGGTAAAAGCTTTCTGTTAACCTTGGTAGATTGACCATAAGTTGTACATTATTTTTGTCTACAGCCTCTAAAATTTCTTCACAATCTTTTACAGTAAAAGCAAGAACTTTTTCCGAAAAAATGTGTTTCCCATGGTTAGCAGCAGCGATGATTACCTCTTTATGACGACTTGTTGCTGTAGTAACAATTACACCGTCGATGTTAGGATCAGTTAGCACGTTCTGTAGATCGGATTCATACGATACCCCTAACTCTTTTGCCCATAAGGTACCCCTCTCTTCGTTTTCGTCCCAAACTGTTTTTATAGTGATTGCTTCATTTTCCATTGCCTCACGAGCATAGTCGACCGCATGCACATGCCATTTACTGAGTAGAGCTACATTCATTACCTTCATCACTCCTCAAGAATAGAATTATTACCATTATACATAATGAATATTAAAAGTTTTATATTTTTGGTTATACGTCAAAGCTAGTAAAATCATCTTACATAATAGGAGATTGAAAGTGGAAGAGTTTCCAGTCGTACATACAAATTTTTGGGATGCTTTTCAAGCGGTTCCAATCATAATTCTAGCGCTAATTATCTTGAAGATCTTATTTCCTAAACTTCAGACTTGGCTAAATACTATCTCTAACGTTTTGGGTTTACTCATTTCAATTGTTTTTGCCCATCCTGGAAATCTGTGGGCAGGTATCTTCATGGGTGTGTTTTATGGAAATTCAGCAATCGGTGTTTATTACTCATACGTTATTTCATTTGAAGCTTTTCGGAATCGAAAGCCTGAAGAGCCTTATCGATAAAGAACCTGCTAAACAAATTTTGTTGTTGCAACGGTAATTTTTATCCGCTTTTGAATTTCATTTACAAACTCAGAAGAATTATCCATATAGAGCAACACTTTATTTGTTTTTTGTTTTTGTCCAAAGTAACCTCGAGCATTTACAGGCTTTTTGAATATAATCTCGTATTTCAATTCGTCACTTATTCCAAAGATTATAGTTAAAATTCTCGGGAAAGCCGTAGCATGGAATACTTCTTTTTCGTTGATAATCCCCCCGCTTTTATTGTATTTGATTGAAGCAGGCTTTATATAGTCAATCTCGCTCAAATTAAAATACAGAGATCTTCTAGCACCGATATTCATCACTACTTTTTCTTTAATAATACGTATAGGCGAATTTCTCATTAAATTATAATCACCTAGCATGTAGATTACACTGTAAATATGTAAAGCTAGCATAATGAGTGCTATATTAGGTTCTTCTTTTTTAAGGTAAATATGAAAAACAATCATTTCAATAATCTGTTCGTGAATTAATGCTAGAAATAGAAAAAAATAGCTGGAGTTCTTATGGAAGGAGTAACTATCGTTCTGAATCATCTTACGTTTTCTAGTTCTCCATCTAAAGAAGGCATGGTATAAGATGTGCCATTCCTTTTTGCAGAGTAATAATAAGGGGTTCTGATCTATATTTCCTTTCTTATACATTATAAATAAGCTGATAAACAAACTCTCAAATACAATAATTATTATGACAATTGAGATTAATAGTTGGAGATCCACAAGTATCTTCCCCTTCCTTCACCATATTCTTCAATTCAATTGTAAAGGAATGGGAATAAATGAATAGGGAAAATAAGGATATCCATACTTTCGTAACAAATTTATGACGAATTGGTTAAATTACTTCTTATTTGAAGGAATGAAGATTGCACTCTATAAAGTTGAGAGATTTTTATATTACACTTTACGCAACATTAAGAACAATAAAAGCCGCACACATAGAGCAAGATCTTCCTCAAGTGACGGCAAAGGTAAAGAGTCAAATCGTTTTATAGTACAGAACGGTTGTATCTAATTCACCTTTTTCATTCTTAGCGAAAAAGGGGATTCGCCCCGCTACTTGAAAACCAAACGACTGATAAAGTAGATTTGACGGATCCCCTTCCCTTGTGTCTAAGATAAGCAACGACAGTCCAATTTCTTTTGCTCTTTGTTCTGCGTGAAGCAGCAGTTTTCGCCCAATCCCTTTTTGTCTGAACGCTGGGTGTGTCATCAGCTTCGCTACCTCTGCCCGATGAGTGCCATTTGGTTTTTTACACAAGTGAAGCTGTATGGTCCCTGCGATCGCACCATCTATTTTTGCAACCCAAAACATGATGTCAGGGTTCACACAGCTTTCCCAAAAATCATCAGCGTCTTGTTTTTTTAGCGGAGGCAAAAATCCGATGGAAGCTCCTTCATCGACTACTTTTATTAATAGATCAGTCAGCTCGTCTGTACATTCGTCAACATTCCGTATTTCAACAATTTCCATTACCGTAAGCCCCTTCTTCACTAGTTGTTTATCATTCATTTTAATACTCCCTTTCATTGAAAAGAAGGGGGATTTGTCGAAAATCGGATAAAATAATTTATCCGTGAAATTATGAAGGTTATCCGTGAAATTATTATCGCTATCCGTGAATATATGAGAAGTTACCGTGAAATTAATCAAGGATGTTTAAACTTCAGAGTAATATGTCCGCTAGACATGTACAATATTAATGTATTTGTACACATGTGGAATACACTTCTTGAATTGAGGCTAAACTAGGTTAGCCGGCAGCATTTTAGATAGATTCTACCCAGGCATTCTTGTCATATCCTCTTTTTTCCCAATATCCAACGTGCTCCTTTTCGATTAACTCGATTCGATTCAGCCATTTCACAGATTTGTATGCATACATTTTAGGTACGATCAATCGGACAGGGCCTCCGTTATTTTGCGTTATTAATTTTCCATCTATAAGAACAGCTACCATAATATCATCCATCATCGCCTGCTCGATTGTAAGTGTGTCTGTGTACACGCCATCAGCCGAATAAAACTTCACATATTTTGCGTTCTTCTTCACACCTGCTTCATTTAACAACTTTTTGAGCGGAATCCCTTCCCAAGTAACGTCATACACACTCCACCCTGTTACACAATGAAAATCGCTAACTTGAACGTCACGATGAACATTCAGAAACTGATTCCAATTCCACTTTTGTTTCCTGTCTACAAGTCCATCAATTGCCAAGCTGAAATTATCATTATTGATCTCAGGAATCTCCGTCACGGTGTAATAGCGGAATTCCCCTCTTCGCCCACCACCAACAGGAGGAGCAGACTTTGGACTTGGACTCGGCTGCGGATTTAAGTTGTTTCCATCCGATAAAACTTGTTCACTGCTTCCTGTATCCTCAGGGAAAAATGGATTAATCCATTTTAAGAATGAAGGCAGAAATAACACTGCAATAATACTACCGCTTAGTAGTTTTAAAAACGTCCGTCTTTTATAGATCGGATTCTCTTCACTAATTGTCAATGGTTCTTCTTTTGGCTGAGCGACCTTCTTTCTTGCAGTCAATCGTTTAAACCACTTGCTTCGCGTTATGCTGTGATATGTGGCGTAAGGAACCCCGAACCATGTTGCAGCATCATGAAAGAATAAAGATACAGAACTCACGATTGGTGGGAATTGACGATGAAACGAGAGCTGCAGTCCGGTAAAAATTAGTACTGTCACGATGCAAAGAACAACATAAAGGTTCACACGATGTTCTTTTTTTTCCGTAAAGTTGTAAGATGTTTTTTCATTTTTGGTATATAAAAAAAGAGAGGCAAACAAAAAAGGACGCCCATCCAAACATGAATATCTTTTATCCATACTCTAAATGTTGGAAGTGTTGAGCGGAATGAAGATGAAAATAAAATGAACCCCGTTACACTTAGCATGAAAAAAAGGATGGCATTTGTGTGATGCAAGCGAGTTAAATCTTTTTTGAGTATCGTTTTCCGCTGAAAAAACTGCTTAACGTTCATACTTTTTCCCTCCTTCATGATAATCCTCATATAAGAAATAACCTTTAAAAAGAATACGTGAAAAATGAATAAATCGATCATTAATCATATGGATTCACCTTTTTATATCATTTTTCCTCTTCTTTAATTTTTAAGGTCACAGTAGATTGTCATGAACTCAGTGGTTTTGTACCACTCCACTAGAAAGGGTGAGCAGAAATGTTAGCAAACTGTGGCTGTTTAAACCATTCAATACGCGGTGGATGTGCCTGTTGTGTTCTTAGAGCAATAGCAGAGCAAACCTCTAAGAACTGTGAGACTAGTGTGAATCCCTCTATTTTTCTACTAAACAAAGGGACATGCGAGCCTACTCTACTTACAGGTGGGTTAAGGGAGTTTCCACCATATTTCAGTTGTTAAAGTTTGACCCCAACTCTTGCTAGGGTTACTTTTCATATATTGATGAGTTAGGAGTTAACTATTCTGTTTCATACTAGAAAAAAAGGAACGATAAATTTCTCGTTCCTTTTTCCTAATTGCTATTTTTTATTGGTTGGCAATACATACTTTATTTCTACCCGTTTTTTTTGCTTCATACAAAGCTTTATCTGCATCTTTAATTATCAAGTTTCCATTCGTTGTAGTTTCAGGGAAGTTTGATACTCCAACAGAAACCGTTATATTTACTTCTTTACCGCTATTTAACACGAAGGCATGCTGTTCGACTGTTGATCTGATTCTTTCGGCAATTTTTTGGGCTTGGTTCAATGAACAATCCACAAGTAGAACAGTAAATTCTTCTCCACCGTTTCTGCTAACAATGTCAGTAGGTCGTGAGCACGATCTGAGGATTAAGCCTAAATCTTTTAAAACAACATCACCCTCTGAGTGTCCATAAGTATCATTAATTTTCTTAAAGAAATCAATATCAATATAAAGCAAAGAAAGTTTCTTCTTATCGAGATTTTCCATAGAACTGTTAAACACTTCATCAAATTTCCTTACATTGTTTAACCCCGTTAACGGATCGATCGTAGACTCAGCCTTGTATTTATCGAACATCATCTGACTTTTAAATAAAATGTGTAGGACTTGAAACGCAACATAACCTGAGAGAAAGGACACGATCCAAAAGCCTGGAATCAAGTAGAATAACAATTGTTGGTCCTCTATCAGATTTAAAAATAAGACGGTTGTTAGCAGATTAGCAAAAGTAAGCATACACCATTTTTTTCTTTGCTGGCTCAAACGAGTTCTTGCAATTATGATGGCAAATAGGGTAATAGCTATCATAAGAAGACTAGATGCATAAGAAGAAATGTTAATTCCTATTAAAAAACGACCTGCAATAACTAATACCATTCCAATTAATGCTGGTACTGCTCCACCAAAATAGGCTAGAAGGATAATCGGGATATGCCTAAGATCAATAATAATTGTACCGATTGGAATGCTGTACTGCATGAGAATATTACTGAACAATCCCCCTGCTACACCTGTTGTGAGCTTTTTCTTTATCGAAGAATTCATTCTAAGTGGTGGATCTTTCTTAATTTGGGTATACAGAAATAATAGTGCGACTAAGATTGCAAGATTAGCAAAAAGCTGTTTAACAATTATCATTTTTATCACCATCTAGTAAAATACCATATAATACATCCAAAAACTAACAAAATTTCCAACTCATCTTTTTTTACCTTTAAACAAACAAATCATTCGCATTATCCATATCGTACTTATATGATTAAGGAAAAATACTCATCAATCTAACTGGAGTGTTCATTTTGACAAAGCTTTTATTAATCGGTGGTGGACATGCTCATCTTTCCATTCTCCGCAGTCTTTTACATGAAAAAATGAGTGATTTAGAAATTACACTTATTACATCGTCAAAATTTCAATATTATTCAGGAATGTTTTCAGGATTTACAGAAGGTCTTTATGACGAAGACGAAATCCGTATTGATTTAGAGTCGTTATGCAGTCGAGCCTCGGTATCATTTATAGAGGACACCATCATCTCTTTTGATCCCATGCAGAAAGTGTTATTAGGGTTTTCTGGAGAGATCTATCACTTTGATGTGATTTCTTTTGATATTGAACCTTGGGTTTCTTCAGAACTCATATCTACGTCAGAACTAACCCCCAAACATCATTTTATTGAAAAGATAAAAAAACTTCGCTCTAGTGAAGCACCTGTAATCGTTGGTGATAGTTCCAGAGCAGTTGAGCTCGCTCTTTCTGTTTCGTCTTGGCGAAATACTTATAACCTGAGTAATTCCGTAACCTTAATAAGCCCCTCTTCGCTTCTTCACTCATATGGGGCTAAAGCTACGAAAAAGATTAGAGAGATCGCTCACGATCATAATCTTGAATTCTACGAAAATGAACAAGTGAACGAAGCAAAAGATAGTTATGTAACGACTAAAAACGGCACGAAAATAAAATACTCTATCATCCTACCTATTACAGAACCTAAAGCTAGTTCCCTTTTTAAACAAGCATTATTACCCGTTGATTCTGATGGATTCCTCCTTGTTGAAGACACATTGCAAAACGACGAGTATCCCTATGTGTTCGGAGCAGGTAACTGTGTGACAATTTCAATGTACTCTGAATTAGTGAAAAACGATTTTCATGCAACAAAGCAAGGACCTATTTTATGGAGAAATATTAAGCGTTTTCTATTCGGACAATCATTAGAAAGCTTCAAACCTTATACTAGTCCATTTTCTATTATTTCAACTGGTAAACAACAAGGGCTATTTATTTTTAGAAATGTGACTCTTTATGGAAAATGGGTATGGTACATGAAAAATTTTAATGATCAAAAATTCATAAAAAGACATGTATAAACAAATGAGATGTATGTTGTAAACCAGTGTATTCATTCGCTCTTTTAACTTCCGAAAACAACAAAAAGAGGTCCAAGTGCGTAGGACCTCTTTTTGTAATGATATAACGATATTATTAAGCTTTTACCACATGAACACCTTGAGTAGCCATAAACTCCTCAATTTCCTCTACTTCACGAATTATATCTTTAGATAGGTTCTCGAATCCATCTTCAGTTACCAAGATGTCATCTTCAATTCGAATGCCGATCGATTCTTCCTCAATATAAAGTCCAGGCTCTATTGTAATGACCATTCCTGGCTCTAAGATGCGATCTTTATACGAACCGACATCATGTGTATCAAGTCCAAGAAAATGGCTCACACCATGATAATAATAGTTGGAGATCTCATCGTCATTTTGAATCAAACCAATACGTCTGCACTCTTCTGCTAATACTTTTTTCGTATGATTATTAAGTTCGGCAAATGCAAGACCCGGCTTAATAATAGCTGTTGTTTCTTTTAACGCTTTAAGTACGATGTTATAGAGAACTTTCTGACGCTCTGTGAATTTCCCATCTACGGGGAACGTATAACTGATATCCGCGTTATAATAGTCCTTTTGTGCTCCTAAATCGAGAAGTACGAGCTCTCCGGGATTCGTTAGCGCGCTGTTATGCTCATAATGAAGAATCGTAGCATTTTTTCCACTAGCCGCAATCGTCTTGAACGCGAAATCACGAACTCCATTGGATTTTAAAGTAAAGTCAAAATGTGCTTCAAGCTGATTTTCTTTCATTCCAGCTTTCGCGTGTTTCAGCACATTATAGATGCCTTCTTTCGTAATGGAGATCGCTTCTTTAATCTTTTGAATCTCTTCTGTCGTTTTGAACACACGCAGTTCAGCGACTTCAGGATATACGTTGTGAATCGTCACATGCGGATAATGCTCTCGAATATGTTTTGCGAATAGTGATGTTTCAGATGGGGCACCCGTCCATCCACGGCGTTCTAGATCTAAACCAACGTGCTGAGCTTGATTCGTAAAGAACTGACTGGCAACAAACGACTCAAAGCTATCCACATACTTGATATCTTTGATCCCAGATTGATGTTCTGCTTCCTCTTTAGACACGGTTTTCCCAACCCACTTCTCCATGACGGGATCAGCCTTTTCGATGAAAAGTGTTTCATCAAGTTTTCCACCGCTCTTTTTTAGCACGAGGATTACGTTTTGTTCCGAAATTCCTGAAAGATAATAAAAATTTCGGTTAGGTGTGAAAGGATACTGTTCATCCGCTGACTTTTGTGGTGCTTTTCCTGCAAAAAGAATAGTTAAAGATTCCTCTGGAAGCACTTCTTTTAATCTGCTTCGATTACGTTCAAAAAAATAAGACTCCATGTGGTCCTCCTTAAATTGTTTTAAAAACGACTGATTAGTTTATTTATGTATCTATAGTATAAAGATTTTTTGATAGCAATGACAGTTTTTTTCAGAATTTTAAAAATGTATTTATTGTATCTTTTCGTATTTCTCCAGGATATGTTCTTCAATAAATGAATTGATCTGTTTGTATTTAACATAGTCCTGAATATGATTTTGTACTTTCGGATACAAAATAATATGTTTCAAATCCTTAAGAGGAATCCACTTCACACCAGTTTGATTGGGATCTGGCTTATCCGGTAATCTAGGCTCGGAGCCTCCTAAAAGAGTGCACTCAAACATAAGTCCTAGTGAATGTGTTTTTCCGTATCTACTATCAGTCAGATGTGGTGCATACTCATACGTGAACGCGAGTGGACCAACATTTACTTCTATTGCTGCCTCTTCTCTGGCTTCGCGTTTTGCTGCTTCTTTTACAGATTCATTTGGTTCAACACCACCTGCCGGTAAATTGTAATGAAGTCCATTCTCATCATGAAACTCAATTAACAGGATAGCATCGTTTTCAATAATCAAAGCACCTGCTCTAACACGAATAGGATAGCTCATTTACGTTACCTCCATATTTTTTAACACCATTTCAACTACAGGTCTTGAAACATCATCAAAATACGTTTCATCTTGTAAGTCGACCCAGCGGACATCAAGTATATCTTCATCGTCTTCGATGGAGAGTGTGCCTGAGATTAGTTCACAAAGAAATGTTTGTTTTTCTGTACTCTGAATCAGGGGTTTTATCATTCTTACGGTATAGCCTGTTTCCTCCATCACTTCTCGTACGCATGCTTGTTCAAAGGTTTCTCCGTACTCAACTCCCCCACCTGGATAATTCCATACTATGTCCCCACGTTTCACTTTTTGTTTAACTAGGAGAACCTTACCATCAACAATTACTACACCCTGCGCTAACAAAATCATTCCCCCTAGTGATAGATAAAAGCTAACCAAATGCTATTGGTTAGCTTCACATGTTATGCTTCCTGCTCAAACAACTGCACTAGTTCAATGATGACTTGAGTCGCTTTAATCATATTATCAACCGAGATATACTCGTGACGGCCGTGATAGTTTTCTCCGCCCGTAAAGATGTTTGGAGTTGGCAGACCCATAAACGATAGTTGAGATCCATCTGTCCCCCCACGGATTGGTTTAATATTTGGTTCGATATTTAGCTTTTTCATCGCTTGAGAAGCAAGATCAACAATCTCTTTTACCGGTTCAATCTTTTCTTTCATATTATAATACGTGTCGTTCATTTCTAATTGAAGCTTATCTTGTCCATACTTTTCACGCAGTTCATCCACAATCTCTTGCATTCTATCTTTTCTCTTTTGGAAAAGTTCCTTGTCATGGTCGCGGATGATGTATGACATGTCCGTCTGTTCTACGTCACCCTTTAGACCAGTTAGATGATAGAACCCTTCATAGCCTTCTGTATGCTCAGGTGCTTCGTCAACAGGAAGCTTACCGTTCAGTTCCATAGCAATTTTTGCAGCATTAACCATCTTATTCTTTGCAGATCCAGGGTGAATGTTCTTTCCTAAAATACGAATTCTAGCACTAGCCGCGTTAAAGCTCTCATACTCTAATTCACCTAAAGGGCCGCCATCCATCGTATAGGCATACTTTGCTCCGAATGCTGCCACATTAAATTTATGAGGACCGCGTCCGATCTCTTCATCTGGAGTGAAAGCCACTCTTATTTTTCCGTGTTTAATCTCTTGGTGTTCAATCAAATACTTCATCGCCGTCATAATTTCAGCGATGCCCGCTTTATTATCTGCACCAAGCAATGTTGTGCCGTCCGTTGTGATCAATGTATGCCCCTTGTACTCTTTTAAACTAGGAAAGTCATTTGGAGACAATTCGATATGTAAGTCTTTGTTTAAGATAATCGTTTCTCCGTCATAGTTTTCAACGATCTGCGGTTTAACGTTCGTTCCCGTAAAATCTGTAGCTGTATCCACGTGTGCAAGAAACCCAATGACCGGAATCTCTTTATCTGAATTGGATGGTAATGTGGCCATAACATAGCCGTTTTCATCAACAGTTACTTCTTCCATACCAATTGTTTTTAATTCTTCAACAAGCATGTTTGCTAACGTCCACTGACCTTCTGTTGATGGTGTCGTATCGCTGCTTCCATCAGATTGTGTATCTACTTTTACGTATGTAATAAACCGATCCATTATTTCTTGTTTCAATTTTCAATCAACTCCTAGTGTTTTGCTTAATGATAGCATGTTTTACAGAACATTACATATTGCTAGATTGCAAAAAAAATGTACGTTTTCACCCCTCTTGATGTCTAATCAACTTGTCCCCTTTCTGCATATAATGTATTACCAGCACCAAACAAAGGTGTTGTGAAAATAATGGGGTGATTTTAATGGGTTGTTGGAAAAAAGACAAATGTGAGTCTTCTTCACACTATATCTATCTAAAATGTAAGCGTTGCAAGAAAAAGAAGAAGAAAAGCTGCGGCTGTCACAAAAAACATTAATTTTAAAAAAGGAGTCCATTTCGGGCTCCTTTTCAAATATGCTTCTATTTTGATCCTTGACCAAAAGCAATTCCTAATGCAATGCCTATACCAATACCTAATCCAATATTTTTTAGTGCAATGCCGATCGCTACACCAATTGCAATTCCGATCGCCATTCCACTTTTATTAAGGTTAGTACTTTTCTTCATAATCGGCTCACCTCCTTTTTGAACAAGGAACCTGAGAGCACGCACTAATAATTGAAGATCGTTCCTCAGATTATAGAACTATTCTTGAGGATATGTTTTCAATAAAAACTCAATTGACTTGTTGATCAGTTCTTTTAAGATACCCTCATCAACATCTGCCAGTTTATTAATGTATACACAAGCGGCACCCGTTGTATGCTTCCCAAAATGTTGAAGCAGCTCTGCTCGATTCGGATCTCCTGGTGCAAAATAAAGACTGATCTTGGCTTTTCTTGGTGAGAAGCCAACAAGTGGCGCGTCTCCTTCATGCCCTGTCTTGTATTTGTAATGATATGAGCCGAATCCAATAATACTTGGTCCCCACATCTTCGCTTCAAAACCAGTTGTTTGTGTGAATATATCAAGCAGCTTATATGCATCTTCTCTCTTTTTAGGACTCTCCACACTCTCGATAAATTCCACAACACTACGATTATTTTCTTTTGTCTTTTGCTCGTACATAAATATCTCCCTTTTAATATGAAATGTTGAAGATAAACTTTCTACAACTTAACCTTCTACATCTTTGGCAAATCCCCTTTGTTTCTCTCCTTACAATTTCCTGATTGTAAAGTTTGAAATTTGATTGTATACTACTAATTGAGAATGATAATCAATATTATGTTCCGAAAAGGGAGCGAACAATATGAATCAACAAAACGTTTTCGATGTTACCATTATCGGCGGCGGTCCAGCTGGCCTTTATTCAGCTTTTTACAGTGGTCTCCGTGAAATGAAGACCAAGATTATAGAATTTCAACCGCAGTTAGGTGGAAAGATTCATGTATATCCAGAAAAGATGATCTGGGATGTAGGAGGACATACTCCGCTGCCAGGTGCAAAACTTATTGAAAAACTCGTTGAGCAGGGACTCACGTTTAATCCTGAAGTAGCTCTAAATGAAAAAGTAGAATCTATTTCACAAGATGAGAATGGAATATTTGTTTTGCAGGGTTCTTCTGGTGAACAGCATTTTTCTAAAACGGTTATCGTTGCGGTTGGAAGCGGTATCTTAAACCCTCAACGACTTGATATTGAAGGTGCTGAAAGGTTCGAAGTGTCTAATTTAAACTATACGGTAAAATCTCTACAGCATTTTAAAGATAAGACTGTTGTTATTTCAGGTGGCGGGAATACTGCAATCGACTGGGCGAATGAATTAGTTCCGATCGCTAAAAAAGTATACCTGACTTATCGAAAAGGAAACCTAGCTGGACATGAAGCACAAGTCACACAATTGATGAACAGCTGTGCTGATTGCATTTTTAACACGTCGATCTCAAAATTATTCGCGTGTCCTAACCATGAAGTTATTGAACAGATTGAGTTAACGAATCACGAAACAGGTGAGATCTCTTACCTCCCTATTGATGAGGTCATCATTAACCATGGCTATGAACAAGATACATCTCTATTAGGAAACAGTGGGTTGAACATTGAACTCGCGGACAACTTTTATATCTCAGGAAATGCTAACAGTGAATCTTCTATCCCAGGATTGTATGCAGCTGGAGATATTCTCAAACATGATGGGAAATTAAATTTAATCTCTGGTGCTTTTCAAGACGCTGCAAATGCAGTAAATAAAGCAAAGCAGTACATCCAGCCTGATGCACAAAAAGTTGCGATGGTTTCCTCACATAATGAAGTGTTTAAAGAGCGTAATCGCGAGCTTGTCAAGCAGATGGTGAAATAAGGTTATAACGTAGAATATAAAAAGCCCACCATCTAGTGGGCTTTTCGTCTTTTAAGATTATTTAAAACAGCTTTTGCAGTTCATTTATTCCTAAAAACGCGAACATGAGGAGACATCCGATCAAGACTGCGTTGGTTAACCACTTGTTGCGATACTCCACATCAACTTTTTTAGAATTTAATAAAATAATGAGTGAGATTGCAAGAAACGGCATGAATAATGCACCTAAGACACCATATATAATAATTAACTGAACAGGCTTACCAAAAAAGAAGATCAACATTGGCGGGAATGTCAGCCACGCTAAATAAGCACGATACGACTTATCTTTTTCTGTAACTGGATTAACAGAATGTAAGTCTTCCTTCTTTGTCTTGATTGTTCTTAAAAAGTCCGCAAACAGATAAGGCACACCGTTCCAAACACCAAGAAGAGAAGTAAAAGCAGCAGACCAGAACGCGATTAAGAATAACCAACGTAGAGGTGTTCCGAATTCTTGTCCTAACAGCTCAGCAAGATTAAGAAGACCTTGATCCCCTTCTAACTTTACATCTGTTCCAAATAAGAACTTGGCTCCGATTACGAGTGCTGCCATTGTGAAGATTCCAGTAATCACATATGCCGCTTTCGTATCAAGTCTCATAATCGGTACAAAGGCTTTTCCTTTCCAATTCTTTTCTCTTAGCCAATATCCATAAGAAGCCATAGTGATCGTACCACCTACTCCACCAATCAATCCAAGAGCTAACATGAGCGACCCATCTGGCATTTTGGGTACAAAACCACCTGCAAATTCACCAAGTGAAGGTAAAAAGAGCAATGATGTACCGATAATAGTGATGAACATGACACCGATTAATACCGTCATAATTCTTTCAAAAAGTAAATAACGCCCTGTCCAAACAAGTGCAAAACCTAATAAGGAATGTATGATTGCCCAAGCCCAGATCGGCATGATTGGAAGCATCGCATGCATACCTAGTCCACAGGTCATCGCTGCAGTGGCACCGTAAATGTAACCCCAGATCACAGAATAAACACCAAAATATCCAGTCGCCCACTTACCAAGCGAGTGCCAACCTTGAAGAATCGTTTGTCCTGTCGCAAGATACCAGCGTCCGACCCCTTCATTTAAGAAATACTTTAAAATAGAACCGATAACGATTGCCCATACAAAAGTCATGCCGAATGAGGTACCGATTACAATAGCAGTTACTAAATCTGCTGTACCTACACCAGTTGCTGCTACTACGAAACCAGGACCAATCATTTTTAACTTTTGGCCCATCGTTTGAGGCGGTACTGGTTCACTAGGGTCAACAGTATTAAGTTTAGTGTTTAATTTCAATTCATTGTTCAATTTCAGCTCCTCCTTATCCATTAAATAAAACGCTTTCAATATAACATCTGCTAATTATGTCATATGTCTGAATATTTTATCAACTCTTTTTATCCTTATTCCTTTCTTGAGATAACCGTTTTCAAACAACTTCTTACATTCTTTTAAAAAACTAAACAACGGAAAAAAATGTGTTCACAAAGAAAATAAAATAGGAATAAAATATATGTAAGAAAACCTAACATTAATATGATATAATAAATAACAATATTTAGAATTGTCTGGTTAAGCACTTGCTAGGATAGGAGGCTCAAAATGTCTGGTGATAAATCATCTTATAAAGATAAAAAGGTCATGTCCATTGGTATCATAAGTGAACTTACCGGTTTATCAGAGCGAAAAATCCGTTATTACGAAGAAAGAAAGCTCATCTTTCCAGAAAGAACAGGTAAAGGAACGCGCAAATACTCTTTTTCTGATGTAGAGCGTCTTATGGAGATTGCTGATCAAATTGAAGATGGTGTGCAAACATTTGAGATTAAAAAAGAATTAACGAAAAAGCAAAAACGTGACGAACGTAATAAAATGATTCGCGGACAAATTAACGCTCAATTCAATATGAGAAATTAAAAACAGCTGGCTCTTCATATCATAGCGCCAGCTGTTTTATGTCGAGAGTCGTTCATATACCTCTCTCAAATTCTTAATTCCTAACTTTTGAACACGTGCTACATAAATACTCCAAAGCTCAGCCGTCATCTTCGCATCCCCTAAGGCATGGTGTCGATTAATCACAGGCACGTTACAATGCTCACAGCAATCTTCTAAAGTAACAAGGTTAGCGTTTGGCTCAACAATTTTCAGTAAAAATGAAGTATCTACTATTCGGTGTTTGAACTGACTTCGAAAAAGTTTCCAATTATAGTGTTGTAGAAACTTTTTCTCGTGACTTGCATGATGAGCCACTAGGACATGACCTCTTGCAAAATCGTAAAAATCTACTAGCACTTTTGATAATTGAGGCGCATTCTCAAGCTCACTCTCTTCTATTCCTGTAAGCTCTTTGATCTCAGTTGAAAGTTCGCCCGTACAACGCGCGAGAGAATAAAAGGTTTCTTCATTCTGCACTTCTCCACCTTTTACTTTCACAGCACCAATCGATAGAATCTGGTTCCCTTGTTCAGGAAAAAAACCAGTAGTTTCAAGATCAAAAACCACTACATTCAAATCATTGAGAGGTACGGTTAAACTCTCTTCCACTTTCAACTCTTTTTCAAGCTGCCTTAAAAACGCCACATGTTGAGGACTAGATTGCCCTTGTAACGACGCATAAACACTAGAGTTTATCTTCCCTTGTACTTGCTTCATAAATTGAATAAGCGGATTCATCCTCATGTTTCTATCGTTCCCTTTATGACCGACTGAGTGTATTCTTGTAGCTTTTGCCCATTTAATAGAATATGCTTCATGTCTTTTTTCTCATCTTTACTGAGTTTTTTAATGTTTAAGTAGTGTATATCATCATAGTTTTCTGTATTTTTCTTATGATACTGCAGCCTGTAATGAAGCAGTTTATCAAATTCTTTAATACACCAACTAAGTTCGTATTTAGACATGTTATTAAGCGCTTTTAGTCTTGCAAGGGTAGAAGTAACTTCCAAACTCTCTTTCATTGCAAGCAAACGCACATTATTAACATAGGGAAAGAAACCTGATTGCTTCAGATCAATACTCCCTGCATGTGAGCCATGTGGTTCTGTTAAAAATTGATGAAAGAACCCGACCGCTTTTTTTACATGCTGTGTATTTTCTAACAAGCGTTCTAGAAAACGTGGATTCTTTTTAATGTATTCATGTACGATCTGTTTAAGTTTCTTACAATAAGCTTCTTCACCAATAAGCACTCGTGCATCATAGAAGATAAGAAGAAATCGTATACTTTCAAAGCTCTCTTCGGTAAGCCACTTTGACAGCTGCTCTTCCCACTCAAACATTGATTTACTCCAAACAGGATTTGAACTCATTACATTTCCATCACAATACGGATAGCCAACTTCATTTAATCCATTTGCCAATTCTTTTCCGAATGCAATAAAATATTGATTCGTTATCTCATTTTCTTCCTCATAAATCAGACCATGATCTTGATCTGAGATGATCGCTTGTTCAAATCTACCTGCACTCCCCATTACAATCCACGCGTAACGGCAAGGAACGGCACCGAACTTTGAAATATGTCTTTCAAGAGCAGCATCAAAGACATTTTTCATCACTTCATCGTGAAAAGTGTTTAAAGCTTGAGATGAATCTTGGTGTTCGACCCATTTATTATCGCGCCATTTTTTTATCTGTGAATAAGGCATTTTTACACATCCTATGTGATAAAAGCATTGAGGATAGACCCCAATGCTCTTCACCACTTTTAATTTGCGATTTTTTTCTTTTCTTCATTTGCGATGAACGCTTCCGGATAACCATAGTTTCCGTGTTCACTCACATCCAAACCGATAATCTCTTCTTCTTCAGAAACTCGAAGACCTTTCATTACCTTTTTCATAGCGTACAAAAGAACGAAGGAAACAACAAATGCGTACAACGCTGACACAGACAAACCCATCGCTTGAACGCCAAGCTGTGAAAATCCACCGCCATAGAACAATCCCGGCTTCCCAACTGTAGCAAGTTCTGGTGTTGCGAATAATCCTGTAGATAACGTCCCCCATACTCCAGCAGCTCCATGAACGCTCAACGCATAGATCGGGTCATCTATTTTTAATCTATCGAAAAATTTAACAGAATAGAATACTAAGATTCCTGCAACAAATCCGATTAGAACCGCTGCCCACGTTTCAACGAATGCACAAGAAGCTGTAATGGCTACTAGTCCTGCTAACGCACCGTTTAATATCGTCGGAATATCCGATTTACCGAGTACCATCCAAGAAATGATTAGTGCAGCAACCGCACCTGCTCCAGCAGCAAGATTCGTATTTAACGCAACAAATCCGAAAAATCCATCATCAACTACAAAGGTACTTCCTCCGTTAAACCCGAACCATCCGACCCATAAAACGATAACTCCTAGTGCTGTGTACACTTGATTGTGACCAAATATATTATTAGACGTACCATTCTTATTAAATTTACCGATTCGAGGTTTCAACAGAATTGTCGCTGCAAAGGCTGCCATGGCACCTGTTAAATGGACAACTGTCGAGCCAGCAAAATCCTGCTTACCGTGTTCTGCCAACCAACCTCCGCCCCAGATCCAGTGTGCGACAACCGGATAGACGACGACGGAGAAAAGAATGGCAAACACGAGATATGCTGATAATTTCGCTCTTTCCGCGAATCCCCCGAACGCAATCGTTAACGAGATTCCTGCAAACGCAAGCTGAAACATGAAGAATGCCGCTGTCGAATAGGCCATCCCTTCAGCTTGATCACCCGAATAGAAAAAATCAGACAACCCGATAAAAAAGTTTGAGTTACCACCGAAAATGAATCCATATCCAACTGCCCAAAATACGATTGATGCTAAACCAAATGTAAAGACTGTCTTTCCTGCAATGTGTCCTGCATTTTTCATTCGAGTCGACCCTGCTTCAAGCAAGATAAACCCACCTTGCATTAAAATGACAAGAAGTGCACCTAGTACAAGCCAAACACTGTTTAATGAAAACATGATATCTTCCATTTGAACGCCCCCTACTGAACTGTTTCTTTCATTCTATACAGTTCTGGCGCAGATTCTACACCCATGTAAGATTTTCTGACATGGTTTTTCGAAAAGTCCATAAAAAGAGAAAAAGCTAACCTTTCACTGTTAAAAGGTTAGCTTCTCTATCTGTCAAACCACCTTAGATGATGTAGTTTGAGTTCTAGTTTGTGCGGAATGATGTTCAGCTTTCTTCCCCCACCATGTTGCAAGCAATGGTCCTGATATGTTGTGCCACACACTAAAAATCGCACTTGGCACAGCAGACAGCGGTGAAAAGTGAGCAACTGCAAGGGCTGCACCTAATCCAGAATTCTGCATCCCGACTTCAATAGAGATGGCTTTTTGATCTGCAAAATCCAGCTTCAAACTCTTCGCGATCAGAAAACCAATTAACAGCCCTAACACATTGTGAAGAACAACAATAGATAAGATCAATAATCCTGTCTCTGCAATTTGTTTTGCGTTCGCTGCAACAACAGCGGATGCTACAGCCACAATTCCCACAACAGAGACGAGGGGAAGAGCTGCAATGCTTTTTTCCACTTGTTTACGAAATGAAAGTTTAACAACAAGACCTAACAAAATTGGAACGAGTACAATCTGAACAATCGACAACAGCAAACTGCTCGCTGAAACCGTGAGCCATTTACTCGCAAACAAAAGCGTTAGTGCTGGTGTTAAGATTGGCGCGAGTAGTGTTGCCACGGATGTTACCGCTACCGATAGGGCTGTGTTACCTTTTGCTAGAAAGGTCATAACGTTTGATGCCGTTCCACCAGGACAACATCCTACTAATATAACTCCTATTGCCACTTCTGGCTGCAATTGAAACGCCGTAGCTAATCCAAACGCAAGAAGCGGCATGATTGTATACTGTGATACCACACCAATTAAAACACTCTTTGGAGCTTGAAACACTGCCTTAAAATCATTCAAAGACAGGGTTAACCCCATCCCAAACATGATAATTCCTAATAAAAGAGGAATATGGGGAGCGATCCATGTGAAGCCTTCTGGAATCAAAAATGCTAGTACGGCAAAAAGAATCACCCAAACCGCAAAGGTGTTGCCCGCTACTTTACTAACTTTCTCTAGAAATCTCATGGTCGTCACTCTCCTTTTTAAGAGAGTATAAACCAATTATCTGAAATTTCAATGTTTTTAATAAAAAATTTAGAATTATGTGATGAGACCGTTTTTTTTTGATTGTCGCTCTTGTTTATGTGATTAGAATCAAAAATTATTTGATAAGTCTATTTCAGGCTCATCTAATCAAGCTCAAAGCCAGGCGGATAATCCAACCTGGCTTTATATTACATTTAAGTTTTTTGTATGAGCTGCCGCTTTTTACTCATTAACATTTGCAACTCCTGATCAACCTCTCTATACTCATCAGTCCCCGTTTTACAAAAACTAATTTTCCCGAGCAATTCCATAATCTTGTTCTCTACTAAAGCTAATTCTTCTGCATGGTTTTGATCATCGATATTAGAAACACGTAACCTCTGTTCTTCGTATTCCCCAAGTCCCATCTCTATCCTCTTTATTTGCTGTTTCTCAATAACTAGCAGTTTATCACACAGCTTTTCAACGAAAAAACGGTCGTGTGAGACGATGATTAGGGTGCCTGAAAACTGTGACAATGTCTCCTCCAATTGCTCGCGGCTCGGCAGATCCAGATGATTCGTCGGTTCATCCAAAATGAGAACATCATATTCCTGCAATATCATCAGCACTAGTTTAACGCGCGTTCGTTCTCCTAAACTTAAGTGACGGATTGGCTTTGAGAGTTTTCGGTCCTCGATGCCCATGTTAGCAAAGATTGTTCTTGCCTGAGTTAAATGATGCTTTTCCTCTAGATCAAAGTATTCATAAACCGTCTTCTCTTCAGGAAGATCACTCACATCTTGAGATAGATAGGCAATTTTCATAGATTCACTTTTCCAAATTGTCCCCTTTGTCACAGACTCCTGACCGAGTAACATCTTTATAAATGTTGTCTTTCCCGATCCGTTTGGTCCCTGTAATGCTATTTTTTCTCCATGCTTGACATAAAAGTGACATTCGTTAAAAAGAGTTCGATCATCAAATTGTTTTGTTAGACCACGGGCTTCAATGAGTCTTTTCCCCCTGTTTCCAGCAGAATCAAATTGAAAGAAAACATCACTTTCTTCTTTTGGTTTATCAATTCCCTTTTTTGAGAGTTCTAGATTCAAACGCTTCAACTTTGACTTGATCTGGTTATCTTTTTTCTTCGCTTTCATTCTTTCGTATTCTTTGAGTCCCATCTGTTTATTCTCTGCTGCCGTTCCACCTTTACCTGCTTCTCGGTGAGCTTTATCAGACCACGTTTTTAACGTGTTCACTTGCTGTTCGATCATGTGTATTTTTCTTTGCTGCTTCTCATAGTCCCTTTTTTGCTGGTGGAATCGACGTTGCTTCTCTTTTCTATACGCAGAGTAATTTCCTTCGTAGAGTGTGAGAACACCCTCTTCTAGTTCAAATATCTTCTCTACCGATTTATCAAGAAAATGACGGTCATGAGATATGATAATGGCTGCACCTTTATAGTTATTAACTTCTTCTGTAAGCCAGTTTATCCCTTGAAGATCTAAATGATTTGTCGGTTCATCTAAAATCAAGAACTCTGGATGATTTGCCCATATTTTTGCGATGGATACCTTTAATCGTTCGCCACCACTTAAATGTCGTAGTTCGCTCTTTTGAAGCAAATGTTTTTGAAGTCCTAACTTCTTACTAGTAGCCATTAATTCTTCGCCTGTTTCAAGCAACTCCCGTTCAACATCTAACACATAATCTGTTGATTGTGGCAAATATCCCATGTGCAGATTTGCCGGCCACGTCGTAAATGATCCATAATCGTGGTCGATACATTTCATAAGGATGTTAACGAGTGTTGTTTTTCCACTACCGTTCCATCCTACTAGGCCAATTTTTTCACCTTGCCTGATATCAAATGAGATATCTTTTAAAATTTCTTTATCACCAAATTTTTTCTGCAATCCTTTAACTTGTAATACTGTCGTCATGCAGCTCACCTCTTTCTTGGTCATTAAGGAGGCTACAAAAAAACCTCCCTGGAGAGCCCAGAGAGGTTGGTCGGATTGCACAATATGGTAAAGACACGTATCCAAATAAACACAAGAACATAACTATTCTTTGTGTGAAATCATAAGGCATATGGCACGTGTATACGCAAAATGGGCAGACTTATCCTATTCTCCAGGTCTCATTAGTTTAGAGTTAGCCTAAGAAAATAAGAGTTTTCCACATCAGCGTAGTACCGTTCCTTTCCAAAATGACTTCAACTTACAATTGTTAGTATATGGACGTTCTTTAAAAATGTCAACGCTTCCTTTACTACGAGTCAATATGTAAAAGGAAGAAGCAGCTTATCTCCTCTGCTCCTCCCTTTTTGTAATGGCTATTTAATGAAAAATGTTTTCGTGTTGTATTTCTTGTTGTTTCCAGGTTCATATCGGTTCTCTACGTTTTTACTCGCATCGACCGAAAACCAGTTTACCGTTGTCGTCTTTTCAAACGTTAATGATTCCGGTCCTTCACGTGTACCGCTCAACTGCAATTTCTGTGAATCAAACGTAGGACGGCTGCCATCTAACGTGTAGTAGATCGTAGCGGGCTCACTTGTTCTGAAGCTGACTTCAACTTTATTTTCATGTCTTCCGCCGTTTGGTGTGATACTTGATTTTGGCGCTTTTTTATCTTTAGAATATTGATACGCCACATCGATAAGTCCTAATAATCCGTTTGAGAATTCCATGGCTTCTTCGTGTCCTTCGTCAAACGGTGGCTGAAAACCTACCAGCTCCCAGCGTTTTGTTTCTTTGTTCCAAAGATCTGCTCCTACTTCAAAGTTCCAAGCGTAGATTCCTTTTTCATACCAGAGGTGATCTGCTGAGTTTCCAGCAGCAGAATAAAGAACGTCTGGAATCGGTCCTGTTCGACTTGGTAAGATCACTGTTCCACGATGCTTTTTGATCTCTTTTAAAATATAATCTGAAGCTTGCCAATAATAGGCTTCTTCCCCAGCAGACGGGCGAGGCAATGTTTCACGTTCTGGCGTATACGCACCTGGTGACCACATGAAATAACCACCATAGCTATGAATGTTCATGGCAAATTTAATGTTAGGGTTCTCATCCGTTAACCAAACTAGATTACGGCTTTCTGGTTCAGAATGCTCGCTAGGTCCGGCGTATGTGCCACTCAAACAATTCGTTGTTGATGCTCCGACATAACCATCAAACGCAGATCCCACATCATGGTTACGATTCAAATCAACGCCCCACGAATTTCGGTAGCCATTGTCAGACTGATGAGGTGAGCAGTGATTCGTCATGTTCTTACGCTGTGAATTAAAGTCATAGAAGCTATAGTGCCCTCCATCTGGATTCATGGACGGAATAATAAAAATATCAAGATTATCAACCAGCTTCTTAGTCTCTTTATCATGCGAATAGTTTCGTAAAAGTCGTTCAGCAGTCTCAACGGAAACAAGTGGTGTTACCCATTCACGCGCATGTTCTTGTGAGTAACCAAGTACACCAGGCTTTGAGCCATCTCTATGCTTTCCGATTCGAATCGCTTTAACAGTAAATGGATCACGCGATACTGTAGCTGGTGCTTTTAAGTTATCAGACAGGTTTGAAGTAGCAGGTTCTACAATTCCATTACCTGCATTTCCACGATAGGTTGTAGCAGAGACAAGATCACTAACTTCTGCATTCAAAAGATCTACCACTTCTTTTGCCGTACTTTTCGCATTACCTTCAGCATCTGTTGCCAGTGTAACGACGATTTTGCTTCCGCTCGTACCAACAGAAAGAGGTGTGCCTGCAGCTGAAGCTCTCTTCAATTCCAAGCTGATCGCATTTCCGCCCTCGTGTCCCCAGTGTCGAGATGTCACAACTACCGCTGTGTTTTGCATCGTTCCTAATGTCGCTTGAGCTTGTCTGCGATATCCGTTCGTCTTGTTAGGCATCTCCACAATTTCAGCGAGCTCTGGATATTCTTTTACTAAGTTCTCGATTCTCGCGTTGATTTCTGTCGGGTCCATATAATGGTCAACAAAATTCTTAACATAGTGCTTGCCTGGCTTGTCCGGCTTTCCTTCACCGAGCCATTCGGTTACTTGAGACGTAGCTGAACCTCCTAGCGAGCTTTCAATTGTTATATCATTTGGTATTGCCGAAACAGGTAACATAAAGGAATGGTAGAGGTACTCTCCAGCATCTTGAATCTGTTGTAGTGTTGCCGTTTTCTCTTCTCCATTCTCTGTCCATCTAGCGGTTAGAATCGTGCTTGATACGGCACCAGTTGTGGATTTGGCTTCAACATAAAGGAAAGTGTCTGATTGATTCGTGAAGTGATTTGCTCTGAGGATTGTTACTGTTTCTTTAGCGGATGTTAACTTTTGTTCTTGCCTAACTGCCATACTTCTTTCTGCAGCACGCTGATTGAGTTGGTTTTCTGTGATGAGAGTTTCTTTTACGTTAATCCCATAAAGCTTCAGCATCGCAACTTCAGTTGGTGTTACGACTGCATCTACTTCAATTTGTCCATTATGAACGTGCATTCTGTGAGTTAGATCGATACCAAGTTCTTCGATTTTCCCCATCGCTTCCTTTGTGTTTGGAACAGCGAATTGAACGAGAGAAACGGACTCTGCTGGCTGTATTTTGAGCGATGAAGCTTCAGCAACTTGCGGCGTCACACCTGATTCCAATGTTGAAAAAGCCATCCCTGCAACTGTTGATAATACGAGTGCAGAAGATAGCCATCTCTTACTGTTTTTCATAACAAGCACACCTCCTATATATGTATAAGGTAAGTGTAACTTTATTATCAGAAAATTCAATCATACTTAAGAACGTACATATAGCTTATTATATACATTCGTTTTGACTACTTATTTTGTAAAAATACTTTATAAAAGGAAAATATAGTAATTAAGAAGCAGATAGATTGTCTTATTAGTAAGGCAATCGCGTAGAGCTGAGTAATTTATAGGTTATTCTTCACTTTAAAATCTTCTTTTAAGACAGCATATACCTTAAGATCTCGGTGCTTTCCTTTTGCAAACATCGCTTTTCTTACCGTACCTTCATATTTCATTCGGAGCTTTTTCATAACCCCTTCAGATCCAACATTCTCTACAAAACATCTAGCCTGAATTCGTACTAAATCCATTTTGGTAAAGCCGTAATTGAGAATCGCCTTACTTGCTTCTGTCGTAATGCCCTGACCCCAATAGATCTTTGAGATTACATAACCGATCTCAGCTGTTTTATGATTGGTCTGCCATGATACAAAGTCTATCGTACCAATCAGCTGGTTGGTTTCTTTTAAAACAATTCCCCAAGGTGCTAGATCACCATTCTCATATTTTGTTAATACGATCTGAATGAATTCCTTCGTATCCTCTAGCGTTTGGTGCGCATCCCAAGTTACATGGCGGGAAACCTCAGCATCCGATCCATATTGAAACATGTCTTGTGCATCCTCTAATGTTATTTTTCTTAATAGAAGGCGCTCTGTTTCTATTGTTGGTAAGTTCATAAATATATTTTTACTTTCCAAAATGAATCCCTCCCTTACTTTTACTATTGTATACTTAATTTCAAAAAGGAAAAATATGGACTTTCGTCGAATTTTGGAGTAAGGGGGAAATATGATGAAAAAGTTCAAGCCTTTTGTTATTCCACTTCTATTCTTCATGGTTGTTTTTATTGCTTTCACTTCTCAAAATCTAAAAACTGAACTGAAACTACCGATTGAAGATTGGAGTCGGTCATTGCCATTACAAACAGAAAAAATTGGTGAAGTTAAGCCGGTATTTCAAGAACAAAACGGAATACAACGTGTATATGTTCCGAAAGAAAATGAAGTTTTGAGTTTTCATGTTACTGATAAATTAGAGGTACAAGATAAACAAACCATTCCACTTTCTATTCCAAGTCCCCAAGACTTCTGGGTACAAGGTGATCAGTATGTATTCGTTAGAGATCAGCAACTGATTCACTATGATGGAAAGAAAGAAAATATACTCGATCAAAATGTTAGAGGATTGGACTCTAACCCTAATAACATTATTTATTTTAAGGAAAACGAGATACTAGCTGTAGAAATGGATTCATGGAAAGTTAAGTCTCTAAAAAAGGTGCCAGAACAAATTTATTCGGTCGTTCTAAACGACAAGTCGGATTCGTTTATTAGTGTTAGAAAATCTTCTAAGGAAACGACTAAACAAGTTAAGGTTACTTTTTATCAACCTGTTGATCAGTTTGGCTATAAGGAACACGTGATCTTAGATAAAGAGGAACAAATTCATGAAAATCATTTTGGCTTTTACTTTATTGAGAATAGCAGAGATGTGACGATTTATTATACTTTGTTTACTAATAATTCAGGTGGAAAGTCATATAAAATCTACCAAGGAACTAATCCATTGAATGCAAATAAGGATTGGGATTTTAACATGATGACATTCATTGACAACAATGGAGTGAAGTTAGAAAATCCTAAGTTTATTCAATATGGTGTTGATGCGAACGGTCAAGCAAAAGTTATGTTTACTACTCGCGCATTAAGGTCTAACGAAAAGGAAGCCGTTAATGTGTATGAAGCACGAGCTGATGGAGATGTTTGGAGAACTGAGCTGCGGAGTACAACAAACTATCAGTCCCTTCACCCTAACTGGGTTGGTGAAGAGTCGGTTATGTGGTTAAACTTAGTGGGGTACAAAGAATACACGTTTAGCGGCGCTTCTAAGAATCCTGATGTTATTGAAAAAAGTCTAAAAATAACACAATCAGATATGAAGGAAGCCGTTTCTGCAACGGTATTATCTCTTTTTCAAGGATTAATCTTTGCGATGAGTTCAGTATATTGGATCACTCCTGCCGTCCTTTTTGCATTAGTTATATACATTGTAAAAATTAAATTGATGGAAGATGAAGATAAGCGCATTTTGTATACCATCTTAGCACTGTTTCTCGGTGTCCAATTAATCTTTATTCAGAAATTGTTTAACACTCATTATTACATGTATGCTCCCGATTTTTTGGCTTTTACAGGGAGTTCATTTGTTATCCCTATTGCGCTCGCACTATTAAGCGGTGCAGCGGTATGGTATGGGAGAAAGCAAGATTGGAGCAAACTTACGGCCATTTGTTATTTCGCTGCTTTAAACACTTTCTTTTTATCGATTGTTGTTGGGCCATATATGTTTTAGAGAATGGGGATAATACATGAAAATTTTTCAATTTACGAAAGAATCAGGAAGACACATTTCTAAATTTAATTCAAATTTTGTAATGACTAGAATTGCAAAAACAAAGAATCCTGCACAAATTGGATGTGTTCATCTAGAAGCTGGAGGAGTCATTGGCTACCATCAAGCCGTAGTTCCACAGCTCCTTCTTGTAGTTAGTGGGGAAGCTGAGGTTTGTGGTGAGGATAAAATCATGCATAAAATCAACGCGGGTGAAGCTGCCTTTTGGATCAAAGACGAATTTCATGAAACATCTACAAAGTGTGGTCTTACAGCAATCATTATTGAATCCGCGATGCTAGAACCTGCTTCTTTTACACATGATAACATTTCCAAACAAGAAAAATAAGGAAATAAAACCTTTTATTGATTATAATGAAGATAGCTTTTGGCATATATTTGTTTATCTATCTATAAAGAGATTAAAGGAGGTTTACATATGCAACGTCATAGAAGAAGAAATACACCCGCATTTACCGTTTTAGCTTATTTTACATTCATCGCTGGGGTGTCTATGTTTTGTATCGGACTTTACAATGCAGACAATCTGCAACTGAACGAAAAAGGTTACTACATCGCCGTAATGATATTGGTAGCCGTTGGTGCGATTTTGACCCAAAAGGTTACTCGTGATAACGCGGAGGATGATGAACTAATCGCTGAACAAGAGCGCAAGTACACAAAAGCCGAATAGTATCACTAAAAAAGGAAGGCACATTCTATGCGCCTTCCTTTCATCATTACTTTACTTGTTCACCGGCGTACACTTTTACATCAGTTGGCGCAGCCATAAAGCTTGCAGCCTTTTTACCGAACGCTACAAAGTGCTCACTTGTGTTATGGTTTTGAACCGCTTCTTGGTTCTCCCAAACTTCAACCATCATATACGTTGCTTCTTTTTCTGTATCTTTCTTTAGATCGTATTGAATGTTACCACTTTCAGCACGCGAAGCCTCTACTAAAGTTTTTACCTCTGCTAAAAATGCTTCTTCTTTTTCTTTTTGTACCGTTAAACCTGCGTGAATAATAATCATTTTATCTATTCCCCTTCCTTATTATCTCCACTCTGTTGTTTCTTCTACTGATAGACGAACAGATTGATATCCTGTATCTGCTGCTTTACCGATGGAAAGCAACATAACAGGGAAATAACGTTCTTTATCTAGACCAAACGCTTCAGCAATATCAGCTTTTTCATATCCACCGATCGGATTCGTGTCATATCCATGTGCACGAGCAACGAGCATCAATTGCATAGAAACAAGTCCTGCATCGATCAGGTTCATGTCTTTAAATTGTTCTGGTGTCATTTGTTCTAAAAGTCCGCGAATGGCTGGCACTTGCTGATTTCTAACTTCTTGAGGCATATGCCCTTCGTCTACTGCTTTATCATAAATTTTTTCTAAATAATCCAAGCTGTTGTTATCAGCGAATACAGCAATGACAGCAGATGAAGTTTCTACTTGACGCTGATTGAATTTAGCCAACGGTGCCAGCGTTTCTTTTCCTTCTGGTGTATCGATCACGACAAAACGCCAAGGCTGTAAGTTTACAGATGATGGTGCAAGAGAAGCCTCTGTTAGGATTTCATTCATCTCATCTCTAGAAATTTTTACAGATGGATCGTAGTTACGGATGGATCGACGTCCAGTGATAATTTCGTTAAAGTCATTGGTTTTAGTTTGTTGCATCATACATTCTCCTTTATGTGTAATAGTCTTAGTTGTATTTGATTGTGATTACTCAAAACATTCAATATTGCGTTGAATACGGGTTAACATCTCCAGCAAACTTTTTCTCTCTTCAGCAGAAAAATCATGTAATACACCAGAAATAAAACGTTCCTTTTCTTCACGGTAATGAATGATTTTTAAACGTCCTTCCTCTGATAGAGAAACATACGTAAATCGTTGATCTTTAGGATCTTTCCTTCTAACTACCATTCCTTTATCCTCAAGCTGTTTCAGATGCCTCGTTACAGCGGCATGATCAATATTCACTTTCTTTTGAAGAGCTCTTTGACTGATCTCTTCAACTTCATATAATTCATGCAAAAGCTCTAAGCGCGTCTGACTGATCCCAGTACAGCTCTCAAACTTAGGAACCGTTCTGCGATGGATCTCATACAAACGGTTAATAATCTTCTCGTCATCTATATATGAGTTGGACAACAGCATCCTCCTCCTCTAAATAATTGATAGCTCAATAATTGATACGTCAACTAATATAAAATACTTCTTTTCAAATGTCAAACAGAAAAGTTTATGTAAAAAATAAAGAGGCTATCTGCGATGAACAGATAGCCGAGCCATGATATTAAATTTAATTAGCGCTTTCCGCCAAGAGCTTGAGCAACTAAACGTTTTGTGATTTCTCCACCTACAGATCCGTTAGCACGAGAAGTTGAATCTGGTCCAAGGTTTACACCGAACTCAGAAGCGATTTCATACTTCATTTGGTCGATAGCTTGTTGTGCACCTGGTACTACTAATTGGTTTGTGTTAGCCATGTTATTTTCACCTCCTTGTTGAATTAAGATTATAGTTCCACATTGAATCTTTCTTATGCGCAACAGCAAAAGGTAGTATTTGCTAATAAAAAAAAAGGACGATTTTAGAGTATCGTCCTCTGTGAAACAAGTGGCAAACCTGTTCTTTGTATGTCATTAGGGTTACCTTAAAATGAGTAATTATTCCAATTAACTTATAAAATTTTACAGGTTTAAATTTGGTATACATTCTTTACCGATGCGAAACACTATTTGCAAAAAATTCATCTTTTATTACACTCATTCGTAACCGATCAACAAACTTTCCATTTCGTAGACGATCTTGTCTTAAAATCCCTTCTTCTACATAACCTGCATTTTTGTATGAAGCTATGGCTCTTTCATTATCGATCTCAACTCTAAGCCAGATTTTATTAAGGGAGAGTTCACAAAAACCAAAATTTAGCATCTCATGCATAGCGGCAATACCATAGCCTTTGTTCCAATAACTCTTATCTCCAATGGCTATGCCTAACTCGGCATGTTGGTTCAACCGATCTATATTCTTTAGGTCTACCCAACCAATATGTTTACCCGTCTCACTGATTATCGCTTTTTGCTCATAACCATTGTTCTTTGCGATACACTGATTTATCCAAGTTCTTGTTTCTTCTAAACTAAATGGAGGATATTTGTCTGGCATGTTAAGATGCTTTGTGACTTCTTCGTCTAAACACCACGCATAACGATCTTCAGCATCCTCTATAACAAGATCCCTAAGTTGAACGTTTGGAAATACCTTTTGCATGTTTTCACCTATTTCCTTTGTTTTTTCTTTTGAAAAGATTGAATAGACTTTGTATAACCTAACTTTTCAAAGAAATGTTCTTTTCCTGGTTGAGCACCTATAAAGAGAGACGTTGGACTATGTTTGAAAGCCATCTCCATTAGATGTTTGCCTATCTTTCTTCCTTGATAGTCCGGCCTAACAAGAATTTCAGTGATGGTTCCAAAGAAATAACCATCAGTAAGAATTCGTACACAGCCAACGAGTTTTTCATGATCCCATGCTGTAATGTTTATTGTTTTTTGCAAAGCTTCTTTTGTAAACTGTTCATGGTATTCACCTGGCCATACTGCATTCACTAAAGAAAGAAATTTTGACACACACACTTCGTGGTTGTCTGCAATATAGATAATACTTTCGTTGTCGGGAATCATACGTTAATACTCCCTTGAAGTTTTTTACTTAAAACAATTTCATCCCGAATAGGTATGCCATTGTTTGCGACTTGAGGAATTTCAGGTTTTACCTTCCTAGCCTTTTCTACTTCATTTAGAAGAAGCTCCGTTAAACAATAACCTCTTTTTTGATAAAAGCTCAATGCCCTTATGTTATCGTTCGTAGTCGTTACTTTTATATGTAATACTTCTTGACTATAAGCCTCTTTTTCAATTTTTTTTAGAAGCTCTGTACCGATTCCTTTGTTTTCTAAGATGCTGTCCAACGAAATGATCTCACAGACGTTTTTATGTATGAAATATGTAAGCAGACCTACTATTTCACTCCTCTTATTCACAGCAACAAATCCATCAAGTTCCTCACATTTAAACGTTCCACTCGAAATCACCATCTCTTGACTTCCCCAGTGCTTTTGAAAGAATTCATTAATCGATTTTTTATCAACTTTCGATGTACCCACTATTTCTAACATACTAGGACCCCTATCTTAAAAAATCTAATGTCGTTGCTACAAATTTTTTCTCTTCTTCTAAATCTGGAAAGTGTGCACTGTTTTCAAATATCTCTAAGTTACTGTTTGATAATTCATGTTTAATGATATTTGATATCTTTAAGCCCGTATTCCGATCATGCGCACCTGTTAAGATAAGCGTATGATGCTTAATTTCATTTAATCGCTTTTTAAGTGGTGTAGACGGGGGATTCTTTTGAAGTGACTCCAACAATGTTCCTGTGTTACTTAAGCCACTTTCTTCCCATAAGCGTCTGTTATAATCAGCTACCTTCGCGTTTTCAAATAAAAAGCGATCAACAAGCTTAGAGTCAGCTAGTGCCCAAACCCTTTCCCATTTAGCTTTTAAAGAAATATTTTGCTTCAATACCTTTTCGATTCTCTCGAAAAATATATCATCGCTGACTGTCTGAAATCCTTGAATCTGAGTATCATAGACCATATCCGAAAACATTAAACTTGGTGCAGAGAGCACTAATTTATTGATTATTCCTGGAAAAGCGAGAGCGATTTCTAACGCTAATTCTCCTCCGAATGAATAACCTAATACATCTACTTTCTTGATTCCGAGCTGCTTCACAAGACAATAGAAATCATTTACTAATAACTCAACCGTATAGTCTTCAGAGTGGGGTAAATCGCTTCTACCACAACCTCTTTGTTCGTAATAAATAACCGTTCGCTCCTCAGCAAGCTTCGGTCCTGCAGTCCGTTCAAAAACATAGTGATTACCTCCTGGACCACCATGGATAATCAATAAAGGTATCGTTTTTTTTTCGGTCCCCTCTATTCTTATCCAATGACTTATCCCATTTACGAGTAGCTGATATTCTCCATTTTTGTAATCCATGGAACCCCCCCTAAAAAGACCTTACTGGTGAAATGAGATGAAGATATCTTGATTTTTGATGTGTGGATTCTATTACGATCGGTCTCATTGAGCCATTAAATTTCATGTTGATTTCTTCGTCCTTAATCGTATGTAATGCTTCTTTCAAAAAGTGACCATCGATTGAAACCTTAAGATCGTTGTCACCTGAAAAGTCGTTAATCTCTTGTAATTCTTGAATATTGCCCATTTCTGAAGAGCCTGATGAGATGCACAGTTTATGGTCTTTAATACTTAATGTGATATTGTTGTTCTTCCATTCACCGGCAAACAAACAGGCCCGATCTATTCCTTTAACGAGATGATCTTTATTTAATCTTAATATTGTCTTTTGTTCATTCGGAATGAGTTTTGATGTATTCGGATACTGCCCAGAAATTAATCTTGAATACAGAGAAACCTGATTTATTTCAAAAAGAATGTATCCGTCTGCCCAGGAGATTTTTACGATACCTGAATAATCACTGATTTGTTTTATAAGTTCATTCAGACTGGAGCTTGGAACAATAAACGATGTCTCTTCCTTAACCTGAACTTCGTTAATTACAGAAGCTAAACGTTGTGAATTAGTGGCAACGGCAGTAAGCTCATTGTTTGAGAACATAAAATGAACACCAGTAAGTACTGGCCGCGTTTCATTTTTAGCTGTAGCAAAAACTGTTTGTTTGATTGTCTCTTTTAATTCATTTGCACCCATTGTGAATGAATATGTTCGATTGATCTCAGGTAACCTAGGATATTCGTCTGCTAGGAATCCATTTAATTTAGTAAAGATGTCACCCGACCTAACCTTTACGACGTGCTTATCATCTACTTCGATATGGACGTCTTCAGGTAGCTTGCGAATAAGTTCTGTAAAATATCGCGCTGAAACGACAGCACTCCCTGTTTGGTCGATTATCATAACACCGGACGTTTTTTCTCTAGATATAAACCGTGTGATAATAATATCTGAGTTTGTTCCAATAAGCGTTATCCCCTCATTCTCTGCTATAACCTTTATGCCGGAAAGAATGGGAAGAAGTGATTTTTGAGAAACAGCTCTTCCAACTTCAGATAGAGCTTTACTAAATACTTTTTGATCGACCGAAAACTTCATATTTGATGTATCCTTCCTCGTTTATCCGCTTGAATTTTTATTAATATTCAGATTTTTATTTTAACACAAAATTCCAATTTCCTAGATTCAAAAAAAACCCTTTCTGCTCATTGAGCAAAAAGGGCAAAACACAACTTATTTCACTTTTTCCGCCTTCTTAACGAGTGGAATATAGATGTCAATCTGTTTGTTCTCATTTCCATAGCATCGTTCATCATAAAGCTCAAACTCTAACTTTCCGTTATGCTCATATTCTGAATCTGGAAACCATTTGGAGAAGATTTCAACCCATGTTTGCTGGATCGATTGTACGAAGTTCTCCTCTGAAGCTTTTGGCGTTGTAAAAACGGCATACTCCATCTCTGGGAAACTTCTGTAAGACATTCCTTCTGGAGCGAGTGTTCCTTTCTCCACTTCCATTCCAATCATATAAACAAACTCACCTGTTGTCGTATTGTATTCTGTGCACAATCCTAGTTCTTGGTTTTTGTTTAAAGGGTTTGGAATTTTGTCTCCTAAGTTATTTTGAATATAGTTCTCCCAAAACTTCGGAATATCTACATTATTTTGACCGGCAGTGTTGCGTGTGTTCAAATCATACCCGATGATGTGGAAAGCTGGCTTTTTCATGATTTTCATTTCCATGTTTATTCCTCCTGTATAACGATTTATATTGAGGTAAGTCCTTTGATGAAGAGAGACGGGATGAACGGATGCATTACGGTACTCTCGCGGTGATCGGCCATATTGTTTTTTAAAAGCTCGGTTAAACGATTCATGATAGTGAAACCCTAGATCAAAAGCGATATCAATCACTTTATCATCTGATTGCATCAATCGCATAGCCGCGTGTGAGAGTCTTCTTTTACGCACATAATCCATAACAGATTCGCCGACTAGAAACTGAAACACTCTATGATAATGAAAAGGTGAGAAGCAAGCGAGCTCTGCAAGCTCCTCTAATGTAATCCGGTTCTGCAAATTCTCTTCAATATAATCGAGTGTCCGCTGAATGCAAACTTCATAATCCATCTCCATCACCTACCCTACATCCATCATATACACGAACATTCATTCGTTCTTAACCTTTTTTGCTAAGTTACCGTTTTACTTATTCTATATCGACGTGATCAGCCCTGCTAATGATGGTTAATTTCATGAGATTGAGCTTACAATTCCTGGGTTTCTGCTCTTAATCCATGAGTTTAGGCTGTTAATCCACGAGTTTTAGCTCCCAATCCAGAAGTTTTTGCTCTCAATCCACGAGTTTCGGCTCCCAATCCAGAAGTTTCAGCCCCCAATCCACGAGTTTCGGCTCCCAATCAACGAGTTTCGGCTCCCAATCCAAAAGTTTCAGCTCTCAATCCACAAGTTTCAGCTCTCAAACCACGAGTCTGTAATCATTCGCTATTTCCCCATAGAAAAAGCTAGAACCATCAAACATGGTTCTAGCTACATCAAAATTTATTGAATGCCTACTGCATTAAATGCCTGATTTACCGAAGTAACAGCTTGTGACGAAGCACCGTATAAGTCTGTTGCGGACTGGACTGCAGCTGCTCTCGCTTGACTGAAATTTGATGATGACGTTAAGTATACCGTGTTCATACGGTAGAAGATCGCACCTAGCTTATCCCGTCCGATTCCGGTAACGGACACGCCGTAATGACTGCCGCCCTCACTTAATAGATATGCTGCTTTATTGATGATACCACTGTTGATATGAACGCCGCCGTTGTCACCTGTTCCGGTATAACGAACAGAATAGTGGTCTGGATCTTGGTATTTCGCCGGATCTGACATGGAACGAAGTGCATCTCCTGCTACTCCAGGCGTATAAACATCTTCACCGATCTCGAAATCAGGGTTTTTACCGTTATAGTACTCAACTAATGTACCAAATATATCAGACATCGCTTCGTTCAATGCACCTGACTCGTTTTGATAGACAAGATCTGAACTTGTATCTGTTACCGCATGTGTCAATTCATGAGCAACTACATCAATTCCGCCAGAGAAGGCGATAAAGTTCGTGCCATCACCATCGCCATATACCATTTGAGAACCGTTCCAGAACGCATTATTGTAGTTTTTATTAAAGTGAACAGAAGATTTAATCTGTGCTCCTCTATTATCATATGAATTACGCCCGTGTGTATTTTTATAATAATCGTAAGTTAAACCAGCAAAGTAATGAGCATCTACGACTGCTTGATCGTATGAACTATCAAACAAGTTGTCTGTTCCACTGTATAGTGTTCCCGGCAAGAAGAATTCAGGAAGGAACGTACGGTTCTTCATATCATAGGTGAAGATTCCGTTTCCTCGCGTATTATCTTGCATATAATACTTTCCGCTAGATAATGTGAGATTAAGCGTTTTTGAATCGCCTAGTACACCTTTTCCTGTTCCAGTCGTGTTCGTTCCCGTTACTTCGTGCATGTCATTATAACGGTTTAAGATCTCCCCTGACTGTGCATCAATAAAATAGTTCCAGTTTCCTGGCTCAGGAGTTAAGTAGTTTAAGTTTACAAGATAAGCAAAATGAGCTTTACCGTCTTTCATCAGTACGATTTTTTCCGCTTTTGGCTTCTTCTCATATTCTGGTTTTAGACCAAGTGCATCAGTAGCAATTCGCACCGCTTTTTTCCCACTGATCTGCTTTGCGTTATTTAACTTTGGTTGCTTGTCCATTTCTGGAGCAACTTCACCCGAGATAACGGTAAGTTCACCGTTTTTATTAATGTGCGCCACTTGGGTATAACCCCATATAGGAATACCGTTGTATTCTTGCTGAAGTCTTAGAACCGTATTCCCGTTTGCTTCTTTTGTACTCTCTAAAATGGAGAACGATTCTTCTGCTTTTGTATTTCCGAGTTTAAATATGGATTTATGACTATTCACATAATCGAATAAAACCTTTTGTGCAGAAGCTTTTGATTTAGAAGATAACTTCCCTGCAAAAAAGGCTGGTGTCCCAGAATCACTGCTTACTTTCACCTTCACCTCTTCTGTTGCTGCCATAGCTGATGGTCCGAACGCACCTGCGATCAATGTTGCCGCAATCCCCATTGCAACCCACTTCTTCTTTGTCATTGTCACGCCTCCAATTTCCTTTTATTTACTTTGTCTGCAACATCATATCACCTCTTAGACTCTATTTATACGAATTTTCAGAAAGTTAATTAGTTGTTACTAGAGTAAAAAATAGGAAATAAAATCAAAGTGTCTGATGGCATATTTTTGCTGTAGTTCTTTTTTACCGAAATTTTATTAATAAAAAATAGATTCTAACTCAAATCAAAAAGAGCTAGCACGTTAATTCAAGTGCTAGCTCTCCACATAAATAAATAGATTAGCAGATTGTGAAGGAAGTAATATCCACATGTTTCAGTATGTCTTGTGGTTTTTTTAGTTTTGGATAACCTGTCGTTCTCTCACTGATCACCGTTGGCAAAAACCAAGTTGCTTGAAGTGCTGTCATTCCTGCTTCTGTTGCACCTCTTAATTCGTCAGATCCACCGTCACCAATAAATACTGATTCTTGCGGTGTTACACCAAGCTTCTCACAAGCCAATTGATAGATTTCTTTTTGGGGTTTTGCAACTCGTGCCTCATATGAGAAGATCACTTCATCAAAGAAGTCAGCTAAATCACACGTTTCCCATGCGTAAACCTCTTCAGCCGCCGCATTAGAGATCAGACCAAGCTTTAAACCTTTGGACTTTAAAGTACGAAGAAGTCCTAACACGAGAGGATTCATCTCTTGAAAAGGAATACGCTTAACTGCCATTCTTTCTCGATGAACTTGCTCGATAGCATCTAACTTTGGTTCCATGCCCTGTGAGCGAAGTATATCCCTTAACACACTCTCGTGATCTAAAAAAGTGCCATTCATTCTAAGCTCTCTTCTAAGGTCCCACTCTACTTTAAAAATTTTATTATCTAACCCTAAAGGTTTAATAGAATACTTGGCTTTCTTTCGTCCATCTTTCCATTCCGTAATCAATGTTTCGTACAAATCGAAGAAAACAGCTTTTACCAAGATCTCTCCTCCTATTAGAATACTTTTGCATACACACTTGTAGCTCGAAGTTTCGTAGTTGATCCAATTTCCAATGCGTCATTTTGCAAAATACCTTCCAATGTGAAACCAAGTCGTTCAGGAATAGCCGCACTTTTAACATTTTGAGTATCACAGCGAATCTCAATTCGACGCGCTTTTAGTTCTTTAGAAGCAAACTCAGTAATTCCTTGAACAGCTTCAGTCATATATCCTTTGCCTGTGTATCGAGTATCGATCCAATAACCAATCTCGAATTTTGGAATTTCCCAATTAATACGGTGTAACCCTGATGAAGCGATCAAGTTACCGTTTTCTCTTAAGAACACAAGCAACCGCAAATCTTCCCTGCTTAGAAACTTCAAATGCGCTTCTCGAATATTTACTTCTACATCTTCCTCGGTTTGTTCAAAATGGGCGAAGGGTAGCCACGGCTTTAACTCTTCCAGTGAAGCATGAATAGCTTCAAACATCGCTTTGCCATCTCCAGGTCTTGGCATACGGATAAGGAGTCGATCGGTTGTAAATTCAGTAGGAAAATTCATTAATATAGGTTTCAAGGTATACCTCCGAGTGTTGTTACTTAATGTGAGTAAGTTTGTCAGGGTTTACTACCCAATAAATAGTCTGAATCAGGTCATTCTTAATCTGTAATGATAGAACACCGAGTACTTGATGTTCGGCATACAGTACAATTCCTGGTTCACCGTTAACAATAGTATATTTAAATGAAAAGTCTTCCTTTGCTTTTGCCATGATTCCCATGTAAAAGCGAGAGATTCGCTCTGCTCCAATGATTGGAACAAGAGCAGCTTTTGTTTTCCCACCACCGTCTGATACAAGTGTCGCATCCACTGCAAGCAAGCTTAATAGTTTATTGACATTTCCTGAAACTACGGCTGACACAAACTGTTCGGTTAGTGCGGATGTCTTCGGCGGTGACGACTGAGTAGCTGTATGATTGCCTATCGCCTTTCTTGCGCGGTGAAAGATCTGCCTGCAGTTCGAACTGCTTTTTCCGACCACTTCTGAAATCAAATTATAATCATACTCTAAGACTTCCCGAAGCAAAAATACAGCACGTTCTGTTTCTGATAGCTGCTCTAATAACAGTAAATATGCAGTAGAAAGAGATTCTTTCATTATAAAATGTAATGCTGGATCATTGTTGTTGTCTGTTAATAACGGTTCTGGAAGCCAAGGCCCTACATATGTTTCCCTTTGTTTACGCGCAGATTTGAGAATGTCAATACAGCGATTAGTCACGATTTTACAAAGGTAAGCTTTTGGGTTCTGAACATGATTAACTGGTTGTTCACTCCAAGTAATGTACGCATCTTGCACGATATCTTCCGCATCTTGCACACTTCCAAGCATACGAAACGCTAATGAAAACAAGAGTGATTTATATGTTATAAATAACTGCTCCGTATGGACATCGTTCATCCATTAAGCCTCCCTTCGCAAACGATTTAATCCCTCATTCTGCATAATAGCTTTCGCTGCTCTTTTAGCACTAGCAAAAGCTGCGTCCACCAACATTTCTCCATGTCCTGCTCCGTCCCCAGCAATGTATAATCCAGGTATTTGAGGTACACTCGGACCAAAATATTGTTTATCGTGAACGCTAATCGTGTCTTGAACTACAATCATGCTGGGTAGAAACTGCTGAGAAACAAGTTCTTTTCTCCAGCCTGGCTGCATGAGATCTAAAATACTCTCAAGCTCTTGTTTATGAACATTTGCACTCTCTTCTTTCTTCGTCCCTAAATATTTGATCATTTGAATAACAATCTCACCATTCTGACCTAATGAACAAGCTCTAGAGTGGTTAGAGAACAGAATATGCTGATCGATTCCTATTGCAAAATGATGACTCGACCTTGGGAGTTTTTTTAAAGCTATATCTAAGCATGCAACATATACGGGACGTGCTTGTTGATTCCACTTTTGCAGCAATGTTCCTTCTGATTTCTTTATTAATTTCATTGATTGCTCGGGTCCTGTTGTTAATAGTACATTTGAAACTTCAATCGTTTCTCCATCTGTACAAAAGAGTTGATGTTGAATTCCACATTCAATAGAAGAAACCATTTTGTTTGTACGAATAAGTACACCGGCAGCCAAGGCTTTAGAACGCAGATTTTCTATGATGGATTGCCAACCGTTGTTAATATATAGAACACCTTTCAATCCTGATTTAACTTGACGAATGACAGCACTCGCTAACTGTTGATCGTAGTCTATACAATACGTTGATGTTCTGCATAGTGCATAAATAACGTTACGCACCATGGGATTCTTTATTTCCTTTTCGGCCCATTCTCGCAAACTCATATGCGGAATTGATGAGGTATCGATCGTTTGCAGCTTCAACATAACTCTTACAAGTTCCGTCTTGCAGGACCATGTTAAAAGTTTTGATCTCACCATTGCACCTAATGATCCTGGCAAATGAAATAGTTCTCCATTCCAGATCGCGTATCCTTTTGTATCGGGAACAGCTCCAGATATATTTACTTTTAACTCATTTAAAATCTCCTCAGCCGCTCCCCCTCTATATAATGCATGCCCTCCTAAGTTAAAAAGTGCTCCATTTTTCGAGTTGGTTTGTGCACGTCCGCCAACCTTGCTAGCTTTTTCTAGTACCAAGACAGACTTTCCTGCTTGTGCTAAATATATGGCAGAAGTCAAGCCTGCTATTCCGCCTCCAACAATAGCCACATCAAATGTATTCATTGTATAATCACCACTTTCTGATTTTACAAACATGACGATACTGGCTTATGTTTTGTGACAGAAATCTGTTTTTTGTTTACATAAAATATCAAGGGGTAATGGTTTTATAGGGTGACATTTTAATTCAAGTTGCCAAATCTGCAAGAAAGGAGATCAACGTGATGTTATTTACCAAGATTCTGGTTGCTTTTGATGGGTCTGAAGGAAGTTACACAGCTCTGCACAATGGTAATGAGATCGCACGGCATACCGAGGCTGAGTTAACGTTACTTTATGTTACCAATGAAGTAGTCCTGCCTTTGTATGGTGTCGTTCACCCAGGCGGAGTAGCGAGTTCAACTGCAGAAGTAAGGAAAGCAGAAATTTTGGAGCAAAGTCATGGTGAAGAAATCCTAAACAGAGCGTTAGGACGTGTTGATCCTCAAATAAAGACAACAACAGCCATTTTGCATGGTGACCCGACTACCACCATTTGTGGTTATGCGGATAGCCATAACATCGATCTCATCGTCATTGGTAATCGTGGCCATAGCGGATTAAAAAAACTATTCTTAGGAAGCGTTAGTCAAAAGGTTGTCTCTACCGCACATCAACCTGTACTTGTTTCCAAATAACATTCAATTCATTTGAGAAGCCCCTTTTAGATTAAGATGGGCTTCTCAATTCTTATTCAATCATTTCAGAAACCGTTTTAAACGTGTATCCCTTTGCCTTCAAGTCCGTAATTATTCCTTTTACGGATTTCATCGATTCTCTTCGGCTATCATACATAACATGCAGCAGAATGATTGAGCCAGGCTGAATATTTCGACTCACATGCTTCACTATTTTGGTAGAATCAGATGCTATTTCGGGATAGGTTTCCGGCTCTATGTTCCAAAGTATTGTCTTACGATGGTGTTTATCTAAGTAATAAGGCAGACCAATCAACTTTTTACCAAATGGCGGGCGAAAGTGAATCTTTCCCTCGTACCCTGCTTTTCGTATCAGCTCATCTGTTGTTTCTATCTCATTTTTAATAAAGGAAGGTGTTTTCAAAACCATTCGTTCATGAGAATAGGAATGATTTCCGAGCTCATGTCCTGCTGCAACTATTTCTTTTGCATCCTCCAAGTTCTCTTCTATCTCTTTGCCAGTTACAAAAAAAGTAGCTTTAACTTCCTCTTCTTTTAAAATCGTTAAAATTTCATCAGTGTTATCTGTAGGGCCATCATCAAATGTAAGGGTAACTACTTTTTCAGTAGTATCTGCACTCGTCACTAAACCTCCGAAAAATTGAAAGTCTCTTGAACTGCTTAACTTTAAACCGATGTATGCTAACGCTGTCAATAGGATGAGCACAATGCTTACGTAAATTACTATTTTCTTCATTCATTTCTCCTTGTTGAACCGTATGTATCGAGCTATTAGTAAGTAGGATTTTTTAACCTGAATACCAAAAACTCGTTAAATCTGTCGTAACTGAGCTATAACCATTTTGACGCAGCATAGCTGTAATATTTCCGCGATGATAGGCACCATGAGTCGTGATATGCATCACCATCTCAGAGATACTCGTTTCTCTTCTTCCTGCCCAAGGTATATCTAGCATTAACATTTTGTCCAAATCATCATGTCTATTAAGAAAGTTTCTATACTGTTTCGTTAATTCATTGAACATCGTAATGATTTCCTCAATACTCTTTGTATCAGACTCTACTTTTTCAATTTCGAGCGCTTCTGTCATGCTTGTTCCTGAAACGATATGAAACCAAAGCTGGTCAACGATGTACATGTGTGAAACCACCTTCGAGAAGGATGGAAAAACACTTTGCATTTCCTGATGATATACTTCATCTCCAAGTTCTACTAAACGATTAAACATCTCCTTGTTCGCCCATACATGATAGTCGTACATTTTCAAAGCGTGATGTGTCATAATGCCCTCCCCTTTATCACATACTTCACTCATTTGCCTAATTTCGACAACACGACAAAATTCCCTCTATTTGTGAAGTTTCAGAAGGAGCTGGAATTGTTTTGAAGAATTAATTTTAGTATGACAATGAGTAACATATTATGAGGAGAACATTATGAATCATTTCGAGCATGAAATATAAAACGGCTATTATTCAAGGGGACCTCCAACAAATCCGTATAGACTCAACATAATGAAACATAAACTTTGGAGGTGCAGGTATGAAACGTGATGTAGATTTTGAAATGTATATTAAGGAAGTTAAGAAACCTTTTTCGGGGTGGGATTTTTCATATATAACTGAATCTGGTCGAATGGCAAGTGGAATGCTTTCTTGGTCTTATGGCAGTATGGTGACTCCTCTCATCGGGAAAGTGTCATCGATGCTTGACATGGGCACTGGAGGTGGAGAACTGTTATCCAAACTTCAGCCATTTCCAGCAGTAGTTTGTGCAACAGAAGGATATCTGCCAAATGTTCCAATCGCACGAGAACGACTTGAACCTCTTGGTGTAAAAGTGTTTCAGATCGGTGACGACGACCTTCTTCCTTTTGAAGATCATACGTTTGACCTTATCATCAATAAACATGAATCCTATTCTCCACTTGAAGTAAAACGCATATTAACAGCGGACGGTATTTTTCTTACACAACAAGTTGGCGGTTCAGACTGTGCTGAAATTAACACAATACTTGATTACCCTATTAACGAAGAATTTTCACATTGGAATTTGCGTTTTGCTGAAAATGAATTGAGAGAAAATGGGTTCGATATATTGGAAGCAAAAGAAGAATTTCCTGTTCAGCGCTTTTATGATATAGGAGGGCTACTTTACTACTTAGATGCAATACCTTGGCAAGTGCCAGAGTTTAAAATTGAAGATTCTGTGGAGAAGCTACATCATATTCATAAGATGATTCAAAATAATGGATACTTTGAGGTAAATCAACACCGTTTTCTACTAAAAGCGAAAATAAAGTAAAAAGCTGGCTCAGTATCGTTACATATGAACGAGCTAAGCCAGCTTTTGTTAAGAATTTTAGGTGAGTCTTCTTAAAAGGGAATGTTTACTGTCCACTTCTTCAGATCAGAAATTACTTCTGAACACTCGTCACCATCCAGCCTTTTTCATCAACCCACTCGAGGTTCACTGTGTATTTTTCGTTCGGCTGTTTATTCGGACTTACTTCTGCGACTGATTTTTGAGGACTGCCACCGTTACCGATCTTCCATACAGTCATGTTTTCATCAAGTCCTGTAGCAAGACGGATCGCTTTCAGTTTTTCATTCCAATCTACGCTTCCTTCATCATAACTAGATGTATGTGTTCCTGTTTGAGAAGTTCCGATCGGTTTGTTTAAAACTGGTTTATCGCCTGAATCTTGTTGTTTTTTCTTTTCCGCTTCAGCTTTTTTCTTTTTATCTGCTTCTTTTTCAGGATCTATGCCAATCTCTTCAGAAGGTTCTTGTTTCTTGGATTTATCCTTATTGTTTGTTTCTTTTTCTTCACGTTCTTCATCTTCATATGCACTTTCGTTATCAGGCTGAAGTTTAACCACTTTATGTTTTGGTTCTTTATTTGCTTCTTCTTTAGTTGGCTCCTCTTCACTGCCCATAAGCAACGCGTCTTTAGGCAAGAACAATAACGCTAACAGAACAGCTCCTAACGCACTAAATAAAACAACATTTCTCTTTTTTGACTTCTTGCGTTCTGATCTTCTCATCTATTACATTCACTCCTTCGTAACAATCTTTCCCTCTCATGATGAAACAAAACAAAAAGAACTCTAATAAAGATTAGAGTTCAACCAACTTAAAACTTTTATATATTCAACATTAATTATTCGATGAGATTTACTAAGAATTTGAGGGTGACCTAAGATTTCAGAAGTTTTTGCCAACACAAGATATGTATTATACTTCTAAAACAACAGCCATTTCTTTGCCAAATCTATCACCTTTATCAACAAATCCTAAGCTCTCATACAACTGGTGTGCTCCCTTATTCTCCGGGTGATATCCCACTACAATTAATTTAGCATCTAATACAGTCTTCATTTCATCAATCATCAACTGTGTAGCTATCTTTCCAATTCCTTTTTGCTGATAATTTTTATCGATCATAATTCGATAGATCCAATAACCACCTAATTCTTCTTTCATGGAGTTGAACATAAGAAATCCAACTGTCTTATCTTCTAAAAAGATAGCATAAGGTTTTAAGCTCGGTTCAAATTTGGATTGTGCAATTGAAACGGCATTAGGTTCAATATGGCTCACTTGATCATCTGCTACTTCTAAAAAGCAGCACTCGTACCAGTTTTCTGCGTTTAGTTCTGCGATTGTCACTTGTTTTTGTGTCATAAGTTCTCCTTTAGATGTAAAATACATTTCCAATTTTACCATAATATCTCATATAGAAGGTGTTTATTTTCAAAAGTACGGCTCTTGTATTTTCAATCATTAAACAAGCAGTGCCTTCCCATTAATAAAGACACTGCATTTTGGAAGATTATGCAACGGATTTTTCTTGTTTTGCTGCGAGTTTTTTCATATCAAAACGGACTAATATGGATACGATGAGTGCTAGTATAAACAATCCAGAAAAGAAAGTTAAACTGTTCGCGTAAGATCCTGTTGTATCCTTAATCCATGCTGCGAACAATGGACCTGCAAGACCTGCTGCTGCCCATGCCGTTAAGATGTAGCCATGGATAGCTCCAACCTGTTTTGTTCCAAAAAGGTCGCCAATATATGCTGGTATTGATGCGAAACCTCCACCGTAACAAGTATAGATAACTGCTAGCATCACTTGAAAAAGAATGGATGATGATGTTTGTGGCAACATGAAAAAAAGCGCGATCTGCAGAACGAAGAATGTCGTATATGTATTAGGTCGCCCGATATAGTCTGAAATGGATGCCCATCCGATTCGACCAAAACCGTTGAACAATCCTAGTACGCCTACAAGTGCTGCTGCTTCAGCGGTTGTTAATCCGATACTCTCTTCTGCAAGAGGTTTTGCGGCAGAAAGTATAGCAATACCACATGTAACATTGATAAACAGCATGATCCACAAATAGTAAAAACGGCGTGTTTTTATCGCTTGGTTAGCTGTTAGTTGTGAGAGGTCTTTTTTTATTTTTACTTTTCCACTCTCTACATTTTCTTTAAACCCAGCAGGAAGCCATCCTTCTTCTGGTTTTTCTAAATAAAGAGAGGACAAAGTCATTACAGCAAAATAAGCAATTCCTAATATGAAGAATGTGTTTGCAATACCAACTGATTTAATAAGTGCGTCCATAATAGGTGAACTGATCGCTGCTGCAAAACCAAATCCCATGATAGCAAGTCCTGTTGCTAAACCACGACGATCGGGAAACCATTTAATCAGTGTAGAAACAGGCGCGATATATCCTACACCGAGTCCGATTCCACCAAGTACTCCATAAAAAATGTAAAGCATGGTTAACGAGCCGAGATTCACTGCAAGACCTGAGCCTGCAATTCCTACTCCAAAGAAAATGGCTGCAAGCAGACCCGCTCTCTTGGGACCATGTTTTTCAACAAAATGTCCTAAAAAAGCTGCTGACAAACCTAAGAAAAGGATGGCGATACTAAATGTCATCTGTACTTGTGAAGCTGTCCACCCAAATTTTTCGATCAATGGATTTGTAAAGTTGCTCCAAGCATACACGGAACCAATAGAAATATGAATCCCGACAGCTGATAAAGCAATGAGCCAACGATTTTTTGACTTTTTCATCCTTAAATCCCCCCTAAAAGTTAATAAAGTTAAACATTCATGAACCTTACCCTAATGTAAGACAAATAAAAAGACAACATTCGAAAGTACTTATTTTTTCAAATAAGTCCATTGTAGAATGTTGCCTAAAAGCTCTACATACTCGTGCAGAGCGTTCATTCATCATTAAAGTAGAATAGAAAAAGTACAGATCGTGTATTTTCTCCATTACTTCACACATTAGTTGTAAGCGTTTTTATAATATCAGATCGTCGCATTATGCGCAACATAATTTTTTGACTTTTTAGATAATAAGTGAGTAATGTGAATTTCTTCGCGATCGACACATTTTAATTTACATAATCTTATTAAATAACTTGAAAGAAATTTGTCTTTTACTTTTGTGTAATGGTCTGAGTTATCCCATAAGTCGCGAAACACTTCGCACAATACCTGTTCAGCAACACGCTTATCACCAGTTATTCGGAGGGCTACATGAAATAGTAGTGTGCTATATGAATCGATCATCTGTTTCAAGGCACTTGAATCCTTATGATGCAATCTGTTTAAAACATTACGATCAAGGTCATGTCGTATGTTCATTTTAGCAACACCCTCCTACTACTTCCTTTGATATTTTCCCTTTCCCATAAGTTAAAGTAGTTAAACATCGAACACAATATTTGTTTAACTTTAATATATATTTTGTACAATAAAAAACAGCGCTTGAGTTTAAGCACTGTTCTCATTACCGCTTATTTTTTTAAGTTTTTCTCTACTGAATATTTAATACCCGCGACTGTTCCTATTCCAAGGAGTGCATATTTTAACCCGATTAATGTGGCTTCTGGTGTAGCAGCTCCCGCTTCCCAAAAGGCATAAAGAACGCCTAAGACAACTGCAACAATGGGGATATACTTATTCGAAAAACGATCCGTATGACGAATGGCATATAAAATCACAGCTAAACCAATGTACGGCGCAAAATCGGTCATAAAATCCATGATTTTCACCCCTATCGATTAGATTTGTAATCTTATACAAATTTTATTAGGACTTGGATGAAAATAGACCGTTACAAATAAACTTTATCTCCATGTGGTTTTCTTGAGTACGCTCTCGCATTGATCAACTAAATCTTCCACCAAATCTCCAGCAGTTCTTACTCTAGCTAGACCTGATGCTTGACCTGCCCACATGGACATCATATCTTTATTTCCTTGTTTAGCCGCTTCTTTTCTAATATCAGATGTTAGTAAATGTTGCAGTGGATACGGAGGCAAATCACCTTGAATACGACTCTCCAAATCTATCATCATCTTATTCTTAAGACCTCTCGCACTTTTTCCAGAGAAGGCTTTTGTAATTTTCGAGTCAGTATCACAACTTGATAGGATCGTTTGTTTGTGAATACTATCTGCTCCGCTCTCTTTTGTTGTCAAAAATGCTGTACCCAGCTGAATGGCTGAAGCACCTAAAGCTAGTGCTGCTGCCATTCCTCTGCCGTCCATGATGCCACCCGCTGCTACAACCGGACAGGATACAGCATCTACCACTTGGGGAACGAGTGCCATTGTGCCAATCATAGATTCATTTTTAACATTTAAGAACGTTCCTCTATGCCCTCCTGCCTCAGCACCTTGTGCAACGATAAGATCTACACCAATTGACTCAAGCTGAATCGCTTCTTTAACAGAAGTTGCTGTTGCGATAACTATGATTTCTGAAGCGTGTAATTTTTCTACTAATCTCTTAGTCGGCGCTTCAAATGTAAAACTTATTATCTTCACGCCTGCTTCTATCACGGTAGCGATTTGTTTCTCAAAAAGATCTTCCATGTATGGAATGTTATTCGTCTTAGGAATTCCAAGTTTTGAACGGTATATATTCAAGTGTTGCTGCATTGCTAGAATGGCATCATCTTCTATTTCATAATTCTGGGGAAGGAACAGGTTTACAGCAATTGGAGAATGAGTACGTTGCTGAATATTTTCTAAAGCCGTTTTAATTTGTTGAGGAGTCATGTATCCTGCACCAAGTGTTCCTAATGCTCCCGCTTCACTTACTTCTGCTACTAATTCAGGTGTTGTCGGTCCACCTGCCATGCCTGCTTGTATAATAGGATATTTAATATTGAGCATGCTACAGATCATAAGTTATTTCCTCCATTTCTTGCTTTTATATTAAGCATATCAAAAAGAAGGAGCTTTAGTCTGTTTCGACCAAAGCTCCTTCCCAACGTTATACCGCAATTTTTCTATTTTCGTACATCGCCTGAATAGCTTCTTCACTTTTACCTTCATCAAACTCATATTCACTTTTAGATACAACGATCGTTGCAATTCCGTTTCCGATTAAGTTTACGATCGCACGTGCTTCACTCATGAAACGGTCAACTCCTAATAGCAGAGCTAGTCCTTCCACAGGAATGACTTGCATAGCTGTTAGCGTTGACGCCAAAACGATGAATCCACCGCCTGTAACGGCTGCTGCACCTTTTGATGTTAGCATCAGAACAGCGATGATCGTTAGCTGCTGAGTGATACTGAGATCAATGCCAAATACTTGAGCTAAAAAGACGACTGCCATCGAGAGGTAGATGGACGTTCCATCTAAGTTGAAGGAATAACCGGTTGGAATAACAAGACCTACAACTGACTTTGAACATCCGAACTTCTCCATCTTGTTCATCATTCGCGGCAAAACCGATTCTGAAGAGCTCGTCCCAAGAACAATTAATAGCTCTTCTTTTATAAATTTCAAGTACTTCCACAAACTGAATCCATACATCTTGCAGATCAGATTCAATACGATAAAAACGAAGAAGAACATCGTCGTGTACACCGCAATCATTAACTTGCCAAGCGGGACGAGTGACTCTAGACCATAGTTTCCAATAGTAAATGCCATTGCACCGAACGCTCCAAGTGGTGCAGCTTTCATTATATATCCGACAATCTTGAAAAATACGTTCAACAATTTTTCAAAGAACTCGATAATGATTTTTCCGCTGTTTCCGAGTGCCGTAAGTCCGACACCAAATAAAATGGAAAAGAAAAGTACTTGTAGAATATCACCTTTAGCAAATGCATCTACCATGTTGCTAGGAACGATATGTGTAACGAACTCGATCCAATCGATCTTACCGCCTTCTTCAGATGTGTATTGTGAAACATCACCTTTTTCAAGCTTATCAAAGTCTAAGCCCGCTCCAGGTTTTAACACGTTAACAACAATCAATCCGATTACGAGTGCGAGGGTGGTAACAATCTCAAAGTAGATGAAAGCTTTGCCTCCGACCTTCCCTACCTTCTTCATGTCACCCATTTTCGCGATGCCAAGTACGATCGTTAAGAAAATAATTGGCGCGATCACCATCTTAACGGCATTAATAAATGTATCTCCGACAGGTTTCATCTGTTTTCCGAAATCCGGCCAGAAGAGTCCTACAAGTACACCTACTGCAATAGCCGTTAAAACCTGAAATGTTAAGTTCTTAAATAACCTTTTCATTGTTCTTCTCCTTTCGAGTTTGAAAATAAATTGGGGTCTGACCCGGGGTCAGACCCCAAACAATTTCCACACAATTTAAACAAGCCATAGAAAAAAGCGTTATCATTTGTAAAGATAATGATAACGCTTTCAGTATTTTGTTAGAATATTAAGAACTTATTGGACGTTTTGGTCTTTTTGGTCTCTAACTATTTTTTCAAGAGGTATCGGTTTACAGGGCGTCCAACCGTACCGTACTGAATGTCCATTTGAATGGTGCCGCTCTTTACTAAATAATCGAGATACCTTCGAGCTGTCACTCGTGCGATGCCTATACCTTCCGCAACCTCTTCTGCTGACTTTGCTTCTGTCTGCTCTTTTATAAATCTAGCGATCTGTTTCAGCGTCAGTTCGTTCAACCCTTTAGGAAGCTCCAGCGTAACAGGAACGTCGCGTACTTCAGAAAAGAAGAGAGTATCCAGATCTTTTTGTGTTGCCGTTCCGGATGGTGCCATTGTAGAGTAATAGGTTTTGTACTTGTTTAATGCTTTTTCAATACGCTCAAAATTAAACGGTTTGATAATATAATCAAACGCACCGTTCTGCATCATGAAACGAATGGTCTCTAAGTCATTTGCAGCAGTTATTATCATAACGTCTACCTGAATTTTATTCGCTCGAATCTGTTGAAGGGTCTCTACACCATCCTGCTCTGGCATGTAGATATCAAGAACAACGAGGTCTGGCTTATATTTTTTTATCAGTTTCAGCCCTTCTGTTCCGTTCGATGCCGTTTCAATTACCTTAAATCTCTTTACTCTTTCTATAAACGCTTTGTTTATTTCTAGAACCATCGGATCATCTTCAATCAACAGAACCTTTATCTCACTCATCAGCTTCACCTCTATCGCTCATTGGAAATACAATCACAAAGCTTGTTCCCTGCTTTTCGTTTGATGTTACTTCTATCTCTCCATTACCTTTTTCTACGATTTGATGAATCAGGTACAATCCAATTCCTGACCCATTGTTTCCTTTTGTCGTATATCCTCTTTCAAACATGTGCTGCAAAACCTCCTGATTCATTCCGCGACCGTTGTCCTCAACCAAGATGGCACATATCTCAGAATCCTGCGCGATGGAAACATCAATCCTGCCATCACGTATCCCTTTTAGAGCGTCAAACGCGTTCTCTATCAAATTACCAATGATCGTAACAAAATCATGCTGATCGAGCTGATCTGGAAAGGTTTTAAGTGAGCTTTCATTATCTATGACCACTTTTATTCCGAGCTCTTTTCCACGTCCTACTTTACTTAACAGTAGACCCGCAAGACTCTCGTTTTTAATCTTTTGATTTAAAAATCGAGTAAGGGATCCTTTTTCTTCTGATACTTGAAATACATACTGCATCGCTTTTTTCATATCACCTAACTGCAAAAGCCCTGCAATCGTATGAAGCTTGTTCATGTGTTCATGGTTCTGAACACGCAACGCTTCCACAAACGCCTTTACACCTGTCAGTTCTTCTGCGATCTTAGCAACCTCTGTTCTATCTTGAAAAATTGCAACAGCTCCAACAATTTTGTCCTTCACTTTAATCGGCACGCGGTTACTCATGATAACCTTTCCACTTACACGAATCTCTTGATTATAAACAGGACGACTTAGTTCTATAATTTCTGGCAACCGAGTATCCGGAATCACATTACGAATCTGCCTTCCTACGACATTTCCACTCACAGAGAATATACTCTTAGCTTTATCATTAAAGATCGTGATGAGTTCCTCTTTATCAATGGCGATTACACCTTCATGCATAGAGTGAAACGTTGCTGTTCTTTCTTCGAACATACGAACGATCTCGTGTGGTTCCAAATAGAACATCTGCTGTTTAAGATGACGAGCTAGCAGATAGGAGCCGATCACACCGAAAGAGAGAACTAATAATAGAATGAGAGTCATCTCATCTGTCAGATCATGAAACACTTCATAATATCCTGGAATTACATGACCGACCACAACAACCCCGATCTGCTCCAACTCATCATTTTTGATAGGAACAAACGCCCTTACGGCTGTCCCCATCTCTCCCTTAGCTTTTGAAATAAACGTGTGGTCAGCAAACGCTGCACCTTCATCACTCCCTCTAGACACGGTACCAATCATGTCTTTAACAGGATGGGAATATCGAATATGATTCATGTCCATGACTACGACATAATCGGCTTCATTTATGACACGAATCTTTTCAACGACTGGCTCTATCTCGCCCCAGCCCTTATTTATCTGAATGTATTTCTTCACTTCAGGAAGTTGCGCTACCGTGCGCGAAGTAATCATTGCCCGCTTACCGAGCTCTTCTTCCTGAATATCGAGGATTTTACCCATAATGACGACACCGCCGATAAGGATGGCACAGAATACGATTCCAAACGTAAGAATCATTATTTTTGTTCGAATGGGTAATCGTTTCATCGTCATTTACTAGCATCCTCCTCTTCATTGTCCCTATTGTATCATTCCAACTTCAATATGTTAGACTATTTAAAAAAGTAACGGATTTGGGGTAAATTATGATGAAATCGTTCATTGGGATCGCGCTGATGCTAATGGCAGGTTTAGCCGTATCAATCTGGATTGGTTTTCATACAAAAATGTCAGAAGGAACACTTCCCTTTGACGACGATCAAAAAGGAATTAAGGATCAGGTCGTCATCAAGTTCAGTCACGTGGTGGCAGAGAATACTCCTAAGGGGCTTGCTGCGCAGCGTTTTGCAAATCAGGTAAATGAGAAATCAGATGGCCAAATTAAAATCGAAGTGATTCCAAACGGTGGTCTCTATTCCGATCAGGAAGAACTCGAAGCTCTGCAGCGCGGTGATGTTCAGATGATCGCGCCAGCTACTACAAAGCTAAGATCTTTTTCACCAAAATGGCAGGTTCTTGATCTTCCCTATGCCATGCCTACTTCTGAAAGCATTATAAAGGCGTTAAACGGAGACATTGGGAACACATTGCTTCAGTCACTAGAAGAGAAAAAAATGAAAGGTCTTACGTTGTGGATTAATGGATTCAAACAGATTACAACAAACGACGGGCCTGTCGTTCACCCCGATGATTTAAAAGGACAAAACCTGCGAATCATGCCTAGTACAGTGCTCGAGAATCAATTTAATCAAGTCGGAGCTAAAGCAGTTGGATTGGATTTTAACGATACGTACCGATTATTGGAATCTGGAGAACTGAACGGTGAGGAGAACACGATCTCTAACATCTATTCTAAGAAATTCTTTGATGTACAGAGTCACCTTACTATAAGCAATCATGGATTTTTAGGGTATGCCGTAATAATGAATGAGGAGTTTTGGAACAATCTTACGAAGAAGCAGCAGAGAATCATAACTGAAGCTTTGGACGAAACTACTCGCTGGAACCAGAATCAATCTTTCTCAATGAACGAAGAACAGCTTGCTTTAATTGAGAAAAACTCTTCAATCGATATTCATTACCTTACAGAGGATGAAAAAAGAGAGTGGGCGAAGCGTTGGGAGACTGTGTACAGAGAGTTCAAGAGTGAGATTGGAGAAGATTTGCTTTCCAAGATTATTGAGTTAAGAGATTCCTATAAAGACTTTTAAACGGTGAAAAATTCAGGTGCTGATCACTCATTTTCAGCACCCCTTTTCATTCCAATTATCCACACAGGTCTCGCAAATACACGTTTCACGTTCTGATGCAGCACGTTCAAGGAGTTGGGTTGGGATCTGAACACTCATACACCAACACGTTTCAGGGTTCTTTCCGTTTGAAATCGCACATGCATTATCGCCATTACATAACGGACACTTAGACATGATTCTTCACATTTATCTGCATCTCTTTTCCCCATTCTGCCAAAGACTTCAGTGATGGAATTAAAGCTTCTCCTGCCTCCGTTAAAGAATACTCCACTCTAGGCGGTATCTCCATGAATTGCGTTCGCACCACCAGACCTTGTTTTTCCATCTCTTTTAAAGACTGAGATAAAACCATGTTAGTAATTCCATCAACCTGTCGTTTCAGTTCGTTATATCGTATCCTCTTATTTTTCCACAATGCCCATATGATTGGCAGTCTCCATTTACTCCCAATTAGCGTAAGAGCAAATGTTAACGGACAATCTTCCTTTCTCTTATACCCTTCATTACTCATGTTGTGTCTCCTTTAATCAGTTTTTACTGACTTAGTAAGAAATTACTGCATACTTGTTTTCCTTTTTCTATGTAATAAAATTATAGCGTAATGATTAACGTATGGGAGTGATTAAAATGGAATTAAAATACGAGATTATTCCTGATCATGATGTCGAGGTTTGCCGAGAACTCTGTAACGAGCTCATGAAATATCAAAAATCAAAAGCCATCATAAGTCCTGAATTATTTGACACTATGAACTTTGAAACGCGCTTGGTTCCATCCATACATAAAGCGATGCATAACTACATCGTTGTAGTCAAAGATAAAAATGAGCCTGTAGGATACGTTTATGCAAACATTTCTCCGAAAGAAGTGTATCGCAATGATTTTGCCACCTTTTTTGATATGAATTCCGTTCAGAGAGAAGCGGTCGGTTGCCTTTCTCAATTTTATATTAAGGATGAGTACAGACAATATGGAGTAGGTTCTAAACTATTTAACATGTCTATGGACTGGCTCTCTCATTTTGATGAAGTGGATGATTACTTTATTTACGTTTCCAATGGGAATGATGACGCATTATCCTTCTATCAACGTAAAGGCTTCACAGTCAGTCATGAAATATTAGAAGGTTTCATTTCTGTTCTTCACAGTAAGAAAGTAAGAAGAAATTAACTTTTTTTCATTTATTGGGTCCATTTACCTGTTTTTAATGCCTTTCTAGTTCCTCCCTTTGTAGCTAGTTTTCTCGTTTTACAAATCTGTAAAATGAAATTAATAAAAGTATTGTAGAATAAATCCTGTTTCACCAACATTTTGAAATATGTGAAACAACTAGAAATACTAGCTACAAGGGGTAAAAACTAAATGGATGGAGGCGTTGATGATGAAAAGGCATGAAAACAAAAAGTTTCTTTCGCTTTTCTCAGTAGTAATTGCGTTAGTGGTCAGCACGTTAGCATTTATTCCAGCTCTTCAAGCGGCAGGCGATGGATCGTGGTCTAGTCCTTATTCAGTTTCTCAAAGTATCTCGAATCAGAACAATTCTGCAAAGACTGTTCAAGGTTATGTAGTAGGACAACCTACCGCAACCACAACCGTAGTAACAAGCAATTATCCAAATGATTATGCACTTGCTTTAGCAGACAGTCCCACTGAAACAAACACGGCTAATATGGTGTATGTTCAGATTCCAACTTCTTACCGATCACAGTTTGGACTGAAAACTAACCCTACTTTAAAAGGTCAATCCATTAAAGTAACAGGCAGTCTAGCGGCTTACTTCTCTCATGCTGGCCTAAAAGATCCAACGGCTATGGAGAAAGCATCTGGTTCAACACCAACAGACCCGCCAACAGACCCTACAGACCCACCAACTTTTGATGAATCGTATTATGATCCTGCTCAAGGGAAAACTGGAGCAGCATTAAAAACAGCTCTTCACAATATTATCGATGATCACACTGAACTCTCTTATGATGCCGTATGGAACGCACTTAAAGTAACTGATCAAGATCCAAACAACAGCAACAATGTCATCCTTTTATACACAGGGCGTTCGCAGAGCAAAACAACAAACGGTGGCAACGTAAACGATTGGAACCGAGAGCACGTTTGGGCAAAATCACATGGTGATTTTGGAACGGCGATGGGTCCAGGAACGGATATCCATCACTTGCGTCCAACTGATGTGAGTGTAAACAGCTCTCGTGGAAACCTTGATTTTGATAATGGCGGCTCTCAGCATTCTGAGGCACTTGGCAACTATTACGACAGTGACTCATGGGAACCACGCGATGCAGTAAAAGGCGATGTTGCCCGCATGTTGTTCTACATGGCCGTTCGTTATGAAGGTGACAGCGGTGAACCACAACTAGAATTGAACAACAATGTCAATAACGGAACGGCTCCGTATCACGGTAAGATGTCTGTGTTGCTTCAGTGGCACTTAGAGGATCCGGTTGATAACTGGGAACGCAACCGTAACAACATTATTTACGAAGATTATCAGCATAACCGCAACCCATTCATCGATCACCCAGAATGGGCTGAGGAAATTTGGTAGAATTACGTTTTGAAGAAGCTCACTTCGGTGGGCTTTTTTCATTGTTAAGGAAGTTAGATGGTTGGGATTTAGGGTATCTAACTGCTTATTTTTATCTAATAATGTCGACTCGCCGATATATGTTCAAAACTCGCCGGATTATTGTTAAAACTTGCCGGAATAGCTCCAAAATTTCCAAGATTAATAGGAATTTTTATAGAATTAGTGGTGATACCCCGCCTCGTATAAGCGATAAGCCGCATTATTTCTACCACATCTACATAATGGTTGAAAATCCTCTCCAAAAACACACAACAGCTAAAAAAGAGAATGACACACCAAGTTGTGTCACTCTCTTTACATCAATACCTCGTAATACACTAAACAGATTGCACATGCTGCCCAAGAAACCATCGCAAAAACGGTTACGATTATATTTTCCGACCAACCATATTTGATTCCGTAGTGATAATGAATGGGCGTGAATCGAAAAAGCTTCTTTTTTGTTCGTTTAAAATAAGCGACTTGAATAATGACAGAAAGCTGTTCTGCAAGATAGATAATGAACAGAACAGGAATTAAGATTTCAACGTTTTCAATGATGGCAAGAAACGATAAACTACCTCCAATAGCGAGTGATCCCGTGTCCCCCATAAACGCTTTTGCTGGATACAAGTTATAGATTAAAAATCCTAGAATCGTAGCGATCATCACTAAGCAAAAGACTTTTACTTCCGTATATTCACTGATTACAAAGAAAAAGAAATATGTAGGAATTGCAACCATGCCTAGAAGTCCATCCATACCATCAGTAAAATTAATCGCATTCGCCGTCCCGACAATAAACAGAGTGACTAGGATCAGGTAAATGAAGTAAGGAAGAACAATGTTCAATGATTCTGTCACACGAATGCTAGTATCAATGTCGAAAAGATCAATGCCTACATATAAGAGTAAAATAGTGAACGCAAACTGAAATTTTAGTTTTGTCTTTCCTGAGACCCCGGCAGGATCTTGTTTTGAAGCTTTCCAAAAATCATCTAGAAACCCGATAAAACTAAACAGTATAAACGTTCCCACTAGAAAGAGCATGATGGGACTTGTCGAGAAATAAAGTGCTACGAAAATCCCTACAAAAAACACACTTCCTAACATTAAGGGTGTTCCCTTCTTTTCTTGATGATCTGCAGGAAGTTCCACTCTAATAGGCTGTGTGAGTTTTAGTTTTTTTAACGTGAATATGATTAGAGGCGCTAGTGAAACGGTTAACAAAAACGTGATAAATGCAGGTGTTAGCTGTAACAACACGATTGTGGTCTCCTCTCTTCTTTATCCACTTTAATTATTCGAGAAAAGATGAAAAGTTCCTTTAAATTGTAGGGGGTCTGACCAGACCCCCTACAATTTAAATAGGACAAAGTGCTGTGGGACTTCCGAGTGATAGACACCTTTTCTCCTGATTGCTACTGTAAGTAAGTGTAAGAATATTCAGAATAAGGAGAATGACTTATGAGCGGAAAACGTGTTTTAGTTTGTACCATGCTAAGTACAGCCCTGTTATTATCCAGTTTTACTCCTTCCATTTTTGCAGATGGCTCCTCCTCCCAACAAAATAATCGCACACATCACGGTGACTGGAATCATCCCTCTAAACCATCATCTGTTCTACATCCGGGAACACCTGAAAGTGCCTCACTAAAAAGAGAACCGCTCGAGCAAATCGGTCCGTTTATTGAAAGTGAGATTGAAAAACGAACCATGCCAGGCGCTGTCGTTCTTATCGCTAGAAGTGGCAGCATCGCAAAGCATGATGCTTACGGCTATTCCGCGCGATACATAGACGATCAGTTCACAGAAATGGCCCAGCCTGTTGAGATGAGAAAAGACACGATTTTTGATATTGCCTCAATCTCTAAACTCTTCACAACAACGGCAGCAATGAAGCTTTATGAACAAGAAAAGTTCAATCTAGATGATCCTGTCGGAAAATATATTCCAGAGTTTAATGAAAACGGAAAAGAGAACGTAACGATTCGGCAGATCATGACGCATACTTCAGGTTTCACAGCATGGATTCCTCTATACAGCATGGGTGCGAATCGCGAGGAACGGTTGCAGATTGCTTTAAAATACGGCTTAAAGAATGAGCCTGGGACAACGTATACATACAGCGACCTAAATCTAATTACACTTGGTGTTTTAGTTGAAAGATTGTCAGGTCAACGTCTCGATGACTATGTAAAAAAGAACATCACTGAACCTCTAGGAATGAAAGATACGATGTACAACCCTTCTCCAGATCTTCGTAACCGAATCGCAGCAACAGAATATCAGCCAGCAATCGGACGCGGCATGGTTTGGGGCAGTGTGCATGATGAGAACGCGTGGAGTTTAGATGGCGTTGCAGGTCATGCGGGTGTCTTTTCTACCGCTAAAGACCTCGCCATTTTTGGACATATGATCTTACAGAATGGTAAGTACGGTAAAACACAGATTCTAAACCCAGAAACGGTTAGCTTATTAACAGAAAATCAGCTCCCACAGTTTCCAACCAACTCTCACGGACTAGGCTGGGAATTAAATCAAGGTTGGTACATGGATGCTCTCAGCAATGAAGAAACACTAGGACACACGGGATATACCGGTACATCTATGGTTGTTTCACCAAAGAATAAAACGATTGTACTAACCTTAACAAATCGGGTTCATCCATCTCGTGCGACAGTCTCGATGAATCCGATTCGACGCAAGGTCGCACAGCTTACAGCCGATGCAATCTCGGTTCCTCTTCATCATAGAGATAAAGCTTGGTTTTCAGGATATGGTGATAACCTGAAAAAAGGATTAACATTTGAAGTCGGAAAAAATCAGGATATTCTTAATTTTAACCATTGGTTCAGTATTGAAGACGGAAGTGACAAAGGTCTCGTTCAAGTTTCAAGCGACAATGAAACGTGGACAACGTTACCAAACACCTATACCGGAAAAGAAGAAACATGGGACCGCGAAAAGGTAAAGCTCCCTGAAGGAACAAAGTTTGTTCGCTTCCTCTATGAAACCGATGCATCTGTAAACGGTAGAGGATGGTATGTAGATGATGTATACGGAAGAGATCAGCGAGGAAAGAAGAAACGATTAGCCGTCGTTCAAAACGATTGGATCGAGCGTGGTTGGTAAAAAAAGAAAGCAGTTCCACAATTATTGGCGGAACTGCTTTTTTCTAATTTTACTGTCTTTGTTCTTCTTGTAACTGGTATACACTATGTATAAATTTCTGTGTAAGTTTAAATTGTTCTCGATATTCGTCAGGTAAATTATCAATGACTACAGGGCCTTTAGTCGTATCTATTTCTGCCTTTGCTAGAATGGTTTCGTACGTCATGAGCGCATCAATAAATAATTTGTATTCATGGGATGAAAGCAATTCCTTGCTCGAAACATCACCGTTCAATTTATCAAAATAAGGTTGAAGTACAAAAGAATTTGCTCTCATCTTTTCTTTTTTTTCTTTAGGCATCAGGTCATAATTAATGTTACCAAATTGATCACCATACTTTAGTTTTGCATCTGTCAGTACACTTAATGATCCTCGAAACTTCTCATACTCTTCCTTACCCATTTCTCCTTTTACTTCTGATAGCTTTGCATCAAAAGTCATGTAACCCTCTAACGTGGCTGAAGCCACATGTTTTTTTACGTTAGCAAAAGAACCGTATAGACCGTCTGCTAACAACGATTGATACGCAAATGCACTCGTTGGAACGATAAACAATGCAATAAGGAAAGCAGCTGCATATCTTTTCATGCCCCAATTTCTTTTTTGTGTAAACTGACACATAACCTTACTCTTCAACTCAGGTGGTGGACAAACATTCCTAGCCTCTTCATTCAGTGCCGTTTTTAACTGGTTTACATGTGCCATTAAACATTCTCCACCTTTCTTAAAAAAATGTTTCCTAACTCTTCTTGTTTACGCAGCTTTTTGAGTGCTGTATGGACTCTAGACTTAACTGTTCCAACTGGAATTTTTAAAATAGACGCTACCTCTTCTTGAGAATGCTCATTAAGATAGCGTAATATAATGACTTGTCTCAATTTATACGGAAGTTGTTCTACTAGTTGAACGAGTTGTTTATTAAAAAGGCCATCAACAACTTGCGGAGAAAAATCATCTTCAACCTCAGAAGGCTGCTGATACATTTTTTGGTAGTTTCTAAAACTAATCCATCGCTTTCTTCTATAAGCAGAAATTTGTTTGATCGCAATCCCTTTCAACCATGGTCGAAATGGTTTATCTTTGTTGAAGCGATGTAAATTTCTTAGTACTTCTACATAAATTTCTTGAACGACATCATCAACATCTGATTTATCGTCTAGTAAAAAATGAACCGTTTGATACACATCATTCACTGTATTTTCATATAGTTCTCCATAAGCATGCTTATTTCCAGATCGTGTACGTCGTATAAGTTCTTCAAACTCTGTTTTTGTATCCACTCTCACCTCTCCTTTACCTTTCACTATCTATTGGTAAGAACATTCCATTTCGTTCATTTTTTCTCAAAATAAAAAGTAGTTCTGCAATATGTCAGAACTACTTTGACAGTTATTCTTTGATTATTATGTTTATAAAAGAGGTGTCACACTAGGATTTCTTAAGTAGATCTCGTAAATCCTTAGGAAAAAGAAGCATACGATTTTCTAAAATATCATCTAAGTCTATCCATTTCGCAATCGTCTTTTGCTGTCCCTCTGTTACAATAAAATCTTTTGCCAGATATAAATCTGAATCTACGAATTCCACTAAGTAAATCTGTGAAATCTCATGCCCCATCTTTTTATCGACAACAAAAATATTTTCTACACATGCCAGGTAACGCTTCACCTTAATGGCTGCGCCTAACTCTTCGTAAAATTCACGAACAATCGTTTGCTCTGATTTCTCTCCAAATTCTATCGTACCACCAATAGGTCTGTAATAAGTCCCCGTTCCTTCCGAATGGTTCCCTTCCCGTTCTTCTAACAAAATCCGGACATTATTTAAAAGAATACCAAGTGTATTAACTCTTAGACTCATACAACAATCCGCTCAGGGCGTGTATACACATTCATAGAATCTCCTCTTACAAAACCAACCGTCGTAATTCCGAGCTCTTCTGCTGATTGCAGTGCAAATTCTGTTGGAGCTGATTTAGAGAGGACAATTTCACAGCCTATCTTCGCTACTTTTAACAAGATCTCAGAAGAAATCCGACCACTGAACACGAGAATCTTATCTCCTATGAAAATATTATTCTTTAAGCAATATCCATAAATTTTATCGAGGGCATTGTGACGTCCTATGTCCATCCGGCTCAGCACAATTCCGTTCACGTCACAAAGTGCTGCGTTATGCACACCGCCTGTCTCTTGAAAAACACCTGCTCCGTTCTGCATCTCTTGCATCAAACGGAAGCAGTCTTCAGGCGTAACTTGCACCCTGACTTCATTCATAGATTTCGCTGTTCGTGCATCATTTGCAAAAACAAAGCCTTGCCTGCTCATGCCACAGCATGAAGTTATGTATCTTTTATTCTGCAAATTTTGATAGACCGGGTTCAAGCGATCTGTCGTCACGTGTACAAAGCTTCCGTCCTCTTGCACCCATAGGTCTTTAATATCTTTATAGTTTCGGATAATTCCTTCCGAAGCGAGATAGCCTACGACCATATCCTCAATGTACTCTGGACTGCATACCATCGTTACAAATTCTTCCCCATTGATCTTAATCGTTACAGGAAGTTCGGTCACAATGGTGTCTTCTACGTTCACAGGAAGACCGCTCTTAATCTGCAGAATACTACGCTTGGTCACAATAGGTTTCATAAGACAATCACCCCTTCGCTATGCGATCGGTTTATCAAAAACAAAGACAGACACAGCCATGTCTTCATCCACTTTAAAATCTGAGAACAGATGAACAAATTTTGCACCGGTCACATCTTCTAATCCATCTGGTGGTGCTGTTGCGTAAACGTCCTGAATCAGGCGAGTTCTCGCAGCATGCACCATCTCCTTGCCTTCAGCCGTTCGGGCAATGAATTTTTCAGTTGGTGTTAAATTTCCATACATGGTTGAGATCGCCATGTTTTCTACAAAGACCGTATGTATTTTCTCAGGTCCTTTTCCTAATAAGTTCTTACGAAGTTTACGAATAATATCATTAAAGTCATGTACTTTCTTCGTCATTCGAACATCACCACAATTTCTCCATTTTTTTCTAATCATACATGATGTACTTACTTTTCGCACGTGATTAAAATGAAATGCTAGCATTCAAGTCTGGTTGTTTCTTGACAATGTAAACGTTATAATAAAAGAGAAAAGTTGGTAGAAAAAATCGTTCACACTGTTTTTCCTTCCATCTTGTTAAATTACATAATGATCTATCTTTTAATTAGAATAAAAGAGATCCAATGCTGGATTGGCCAAATGGTATGACCTGCTATTACACTATTCCACCATGAACACACATTTTCTGTACGTCTATAGAATTTGTGCTTTCGTGGTGGATTTTTTTGTACAATCAGTAAGTTTTATGATGATTAGAAGTATTAAACGAAAGGAAGAATTCAAATGGATAAGTTGATTCAAATCTCAATCGACGGAAACAAATACGAAGCTCCTTCTGGCAAATCTATTCTCGATCTATTAAATAAAAACGAACTATCTCACCCCCAAATTTGTTACACCCCAGAAGTTGATCCGATAGAAACTTGTGATACATGTATCGTAGAGGTTGACGGCAAGCTGATGCGTTCGTGCTCAACGATGGCACTCGACGGTATGAGGATCGAGCGTTCTTCTACGAGAGCAAAGGATGCGCAGAACGAGGCGATGGATCGTTTACTCGAGAACCATCTTCTTTATTGCACGGTTTGTGATAACAATAACGGCAACTGTAAACTGCATAACACAGCAGAACTGATGGAGATCGAACACCAAGCGGTTCCCTACTCGCCTAAAGAAGAACCTGTGGATATTGACATGTCTCACCCCTTTTACCGATATGATGCCAACCAATGTATCACGTGCGGTCAGTGTGTGGAGGTATGCCAAAATTTACAGGTGAATGAGACACTTTCGATCGATTGGGAACGCGAACGCCCGCGGGTGATTTGGGATGCAGGTTCAAGTATCGACGATTCCTCATGTGTCAGCTGCGGACAATGTGTTACCGTCTGTCCTTGTAACGCTCTTATGGAAAAATCAATGCTTGGCGAAGCGGGCTTTATGACAGGATTGAAAGAAGAGCTACTTGAGCCGATGGTCGAGCTTGTTAAAGAAGTTGAGCCTGGCTATAGCGGAATCTTCGCGATTTCTGAAGTGGAAGCCGCAATGCGTGAAACACGTACGAAAAAGACAAAAACGGTTTGTACGTTCTGCGGTGTTGGCTGTTCGTTCGAAGTATGGACAAAAGGCAGAAAAATTTTAAAAGTCGAACCAAGTGAAGGTCCTGTAAACGCGATCTCCACGTGTGTTAAAGGAAAATTCGGCTGGGATTTTGTGAATAGCGAAGAACGCCTCACTACTCCACTCATTCGAAAAGACGGCGTTTTTGTAGAATCCACTTGGGACGAAGCACTTACAGTAATAGCTGATAAAATGAGCGCGATAAAAGAAAAACACGGCAGCAACGCGCTTGGCTTTGTGTCATCTTCTAAAATCACAAATGAAGAAAACTATTTAATGCAAAAATTCGCGCGTCAGATCATCGGCACGAACAACGTTGACAACTGCTCTCGTTATTGTCAGTCTCCTGCAACAGATGGATTGTTCCGCACGGTTGGAATGGGTGGTGATGCTGGTACGATTCAAGACATCGCAGAAGCGGGTCTCGTGATCGTCGTTGGAGCGAATCCGACAGAAGGGCATCCGGTTCTTGCGACTCGTGTAAAGCGTGCACACAAATTGCATGGACAAAAATTAATCGTAGCGGACCTTCGTAAACATGAACTTGCTGAACGCTCAGATATTTTCATGAGTCCGAAACAAGGCACTGACCAAGTATGGCTCATGGCCGTTACGAAGTACATGATCGATCAAGGCTGGCACGATCAGACATTTATTGATGAGAACGTGCATTATTTTGAAGATTTTAAAGAAGTACTTGAAAAATATACATTAGAATATGCCGAGGAACATACAGGGCTCTCACGAGAAACGATTATTGATGTGGCGAAAATGATCCGTGACGCGGACGGCACATGCATCCTTTGGGGGATGGGTGTAACACAAAATACTGGTGGAAGTGACACTTCAGCTGCCATCTCAAACTTGCTATTAGCAACTGGTAACTATCGTCGTCCTGGTGCTGGCGCTTACCCGCTACGAGGTCACAACAACGTTCAAGGCGCTTGTGATATGGGGACTCTACCAGCTTGGCTGCCAGGATATCAGCATATTACCGATGACGTTGCTCGTGCAAAATTTGAAAAAGCGTATGGCGTAACAATCGACAGCAAACCTGGTAAAGACAACATCCAGATGGTCGAAGGCATCGGAACGGGCGAGATTAAATCGATGTATTTAGTCGGCGAAGACATGGCGCTCGTTGATTCAAACTCCAACCATGTTCATGAGATGCTCAGTCAGCTTGAATTCTTTGTTGTCCAAGATATTTTCTTAACAAAAACCGCACAATACGCAGATGTCGTTCTGCCTGCAGCTCCTTCTCTTGAAAAAGAAGGAACATTTACGAATACGGAACGTCGTGTGCAGCGTTTGTATCAAGCTCTACCTACAACAGGAGGATCTCGTCCTGACTGGGAAATCATCCAAGCGATCGCCATTCGAATGGGTGCAGATTGGAACTACAGTCATCCAGGTGAAATCTTTGAAGAGATGGCGGGTCTTGCTCCTCTATTTGGAGAAGCAAACTATGATGTGCTAGAAGGCTGGGGCAGTTTCCTTTGGGGAGACTTTAGCGGTAAAAGCACACCGCTTCTCTACACAAAAGGCTTCAACTTCCCTGACAAAAAAGCACGCTTTGCACTATCAGACTGGATGCATCCCGCAGAGTTTCCAGAAGAGTTCGATCTTCATATCAACAACGGGCGCATGCTCGAACATTTTCATGAAGGCAATCTGACGAATAAATCAAAAGGCATCCAGCATAAGGTTCCTGATGTTTTCGTTGAAGTATCACCTAGTCTTGCTGAAGAACGTGGTGTGATCGATGGCTCAGTCGTTCGGTTAATCTCGCCGTTTGGAGCCGTGAAGTTGAATGCACTCGTTACAGATCGTGTAAAAAACAACGAGCTGTATCTTCCGATGAACTCTGTGAACAACGAGACGGCGATCAACTTTTTAACCGGTCCAGCTGTTGATCATCGTACACATACCCCAGCTTACAAACAGACGAAAGTACGAATGGAGATCATTAGTCGTGAAGGAGAAGTGAAGCTTCCTGGCAACAATCCAAGAAATAAAAAACGCTATCCGCAAAACGGTGTTGAAGTACAGCGTAAATGGAACCGTCCGGGCTATGTTCACTTGACGGATGAAGTCTAAGGAGGCGGAATTAATATGGCACAACCAACTACGGTTATCAAAAAGAACATAAAAACCGAAGAGCAGATTCAGCAAGAGAAACTTAATGAACTGCAAAAAGCATTAGCTGAGAAAGATGCAGCACTAACGAAGGCGCTCGATTTTATAGGTGAGCTTGATAAAATCGGGGCATTGGAAGCGGCAAACTCCATGCTTGTCGCAAAAGATAAAATCGCAAGCATCGCACTCGGTCAAGCAACGCGCGAACCGGTGACAAACATAATCAACAACTTAATGGGTGCAGCGGGTGTTTTAACGAAAATGGATCCAGAAGTTACGGCTAAGATGCTTGATAGTGTTGTTTCTGGCTTGAAGCAGGGGGAAGACTTTGTGGAGAGCGATAAGAAGATCGGCGCGTTTGATCTTGTGAAGTCGCTGAAAGACCCTGATATTAACCGAGCGATCGGATTTGGTCTTCACTTTTTGAAAGGTATGGGTCAGGAATTGAAGAAGTGATGATAAGTTGAGGTGACGCTCCGGGTGGGGCGTCACCTTTTTGTGTTTCATCGGTAAGTGGATTTGTCGAATGGACAGTATTATTGTGAAAGTGGACAGTAAATGTTCGAAAGTAGACAGTAAATCTTAAAACTGGACAGTATTTTTTATAAAGTGGACAGTATTTCATGAAAACCCGACAGAAACCTTCGTATCAGAATGTCAGCAAACTTATCAACCGCTCTTTACCAACAGAATGAATCAATATTGGAATTCGGGGTCCACTGTTGCTGTTTAAAACCAGTTGATATATGGTGCTAAACAATCTTTTTTGGTTACTTTTCTTTAGTTTGGAATCATCTACATGACAAATATCGTAAACGCTTCTCATCAGCTCTTCATCCTGAATATCTATTTCAGACATCAATAACCTTACAAAGTCTTCAATCCACTTTTTCTCTATATCATCTAGTAACCCGTAAAAGTGTAAATCCTTATCTTTATTAACTTTAAGTACTTTCTCTGAACACCAATTTTTTAACCAATATTCAGCTCTTTCACAAACGCCAGCTACCTCTTTCAACGTATACGCCTCCCCTGTTCTCTCCAACACTTCACGAACGAGTGAGGTATCGAAATTTACAAGCGGCAATATACTCGCCACATGGCTAAATTTAGGTACACGCCTTATAACAGATGTTACTGAAGAAAGTTCCAAAGCTGCTGATATCTCTTCTTTTAACTGACTTTTCTCTGCATGGCTAAATCTTTCATACTCTGTGTAGTTCCTAATCACGTCATCATCTAACCCAATATGGAAAGGTGCATTCGGCTGATACTTGGCAAACATGAAAAGGATAACTTCTGGTGTATAGATGTTCAACAACTCTCCAGGTGTAATATTGTTTCCCGAAGAACTCGACATCTTCTCACCAGATCCTTTAATACTAATAAAATCATACGGTTCATATTCAGGTGCTTGAAAGTTATAAATGTGGGATGCGATCTCCTTGGAAACATTAAAGCTTCCAGTCGCAGAAGAATGGTCTCTTCCACCCGGTTCAAAAATCACATCTTCAGCCTGCCATCTCATCGGCCAATCCACTTTCCAATTCAACTTGATGTTTGTCGCTTCTTCTACTTTGATAGAATTTGAATGACCACATGAACAAGTGTAACTTAATCTTTCATCTTGAAATCTGTGAATGTTTACCGTATCTTTCCTGCAAACTTCACAGTACACATTTATCGGATAAAAGCGCTCTCGCTCTTCCATGCTGTGTTCACTAGTTTTAAAATTCATTAAAATATCATAGACCTGTTTACGATTTTGAAGAGCTTGAACGATCTGAGTTTGATATCTTCCTGATTGATATTCCTTGCTTTGATAGATGAAATCAGGAACGATCCCGAAGTCTCTGAGTGACTGTTCAAACTCTCTTTCAAAGTGCTCAGCGTAAGAACTGTGGCACCCAAACGGACATGGAATCTCTGAGTATGGCATTCCAATATATTGTTCAAAAGTCGGATCAACATTTTTCGGGACTTTACGAAAACGATCAAAATCATCCCATGAAAAGATAAAACGTGTTTTCTTATCTAGGTGTTGCAATGCTCTTACAACAAAATATGTGGTAACCACTTCTCGAAAATTTCCAATATGAATCGAGCCCGATGGACTGATGCCTGATGCACAAACAAACGTCTCTCGATCTGGGTGCTTCCTTATTAATTCTTCTGCTATTCGATATGCCCAATGCATAATTGAATCACTCCTCCATTTTTATAAAAAAGAAAAACAAAAAAGCCCTCACCCCCAAGATTATTCATCTTGAGGACGAGAGCTTATTTAGCGTTCGCGGTACCACCTCAGTTTGTTCATATGTCACCATATCAACCTCTTCAGGTACGGCAATGAACAACAATCATTTGCGTATACCCTATCTCTGTAACGGGAGATCCCGTTGTAGTATCAGCAAAGAAATCTTTGCATCCGTACAAAGCTCAGAGTCTTTTTTCGTTAAGGTATTATTGCTCTTTCACACCAACCAAGAGCTCTCTGGAAATAATGTTACTTAACTACTTTTCTCTTCATAGCCATAAAATGTTAAATTTTTATTAGTATAGTCAGTTTAGCGGAAGATGTCAAAGCAATTTTTTTATTTAGCTTGCCTGAATCTCACTAGAAAGAAGATTCCAATACAAACGAAGAAGACAACTAAGCCAACATGCAAATACTTATACTCGTCATTGTCGTTTTGAAAGGTTTCATTAGTCGTTTTGACTATAGGCTTTTCTGGTTGTTTTAATAGAAACTCCTCATAATACGCTTTGCTCTTACTATTATGATGTAGTACTTTCCCCTCTGAGATCTGAATCATTCCATTAGGTCCACCAACTGGGGTTAGAAAGCTAGAATCCTTATTATTATCAAGAAAAAGCAAAAACTTTCCACCATCTTTTTGTAATTCATCCGCCCAACCAACGTCGTACCCATCGATACCTGCCCTTATTTTATAAGGTACATCCCCTTCATATACCTTATCAATGATAAATTCATAACTAGTAAACACCATATTTCTTCCTTTAGGTTTACTTGTGAAATCATATCGGCCAATTACAATTACTTCAGCTCTTTTATGAACTTCCTTTGGTTGAAGTTCTGCCCAACTTGTAGCATGAGCTTCATTACTTATTCCCAAAATTGATAATAACGTTCCAAAGCAAATCATCATTATGAGCTTCTTCATTTCTAACCAATCCCCCTTTGTGAATTAGTCGTTTAGCAACATTGTAAGTTTCAATATTAATATGATTTTTAGAAGTCTATGCCTTTGGCTTTCCCCACACAATATGCCAGTGAAGGTGTTTAGAATCTCGATAATTACCTATATTGTAACTACTTTACAAGCTCCATGTTCTTTCGTCACTATAGCAGCTACCTGTTTCATCACTCTTATCATTTTAAGTACCAGTTTATGACCCTCTTCATTAACGTGCCAACAGAAATGATACATGCCGCTTTGGGTTCGTTACAATATGTATTGGGTAAAAGGATCGGGTATGATAAAAAGCCACAACATTTTTTTAACACTTTTTTTCCGTTGTCTTCCCGCTCAGTACTTTTCCACAAAAAAAGCATTCATCTGCCTCCCTCTTTCATCGCTTTATTCCAGTTAAAAAAGAAGAAGGTGAGTATACTTAACTCACCTTCTTTTAAGAATAAAAAACATGGAATTAGTTTAAGTAAATGCCATGTGGACTTAGCGATGACTTTCATGAATTAAGAGAAGTTATCTGTGTCATATACAAAATCGGCTCTTAACACGCCCATAACAATCGTGTCATAATACTTGCCATCGATATAAGCATCATTCCTGAGACGTCCTTCAACTACAAAACCGCACTTCTCATAAGCGCGTATCGCGCGTGCGTTACCACTCCATGTATCCAGTTGTACACGTTTTAAATTCATTGTATGAAATAGATAATGAAGAAAGGCTCTTAACGCATCGGTCCCATATCCTTTACCCCAAAGCTCTTTCTCACCAATCCCTATTCCTACCACACATCGTCGTGAGATTATATCTAGGCTTCGGTATCCGATCGAACCAATATGACGCGCGTCTTCCCCTCTTGTATAGATCGAGAACTCTCCTACTTCACGTTTATCAATGGTACGAATATCTTTTTCATAGCTTGCTTGGATCTGTTCCAGTGGCACATGACTATATCGATAATAACCAGAACCTGCATCAAATGTAGCGGTCTCTTTATCATTTCGCCAGTGGTATGTTCGCTTATGATCTTCAAGTGAAACGGGTCGTAACTCTACTTTTTTTCCGGATATCATAGTGGTGATCCCTTCTTTCAGTTCGTAATCTATTAAAATACTTCATATGAAAACCGCAGACACGTACCATTGGCATCACCCCTCTGACTACTGATAATTATTTTAAAAACGTCTTAATCTTCGGGAAAATCTTTACCGCCGTGTTGTAAAAAACATCTTCATGATGCTCTTCAGGAATGATCTCTTTTATAAAATCAATATACGGCTGTATTGGTACGAGCGGCCAATCCGTTCCGAACAAAAACTTTTCATAGTTATCCGTGAACGTTAAGGCATGGCGCAAATGATTGAAGAATCTTGGTGAATCTTTGTATCTTGTAATATCCTCTCTTGTTCCAACAACTAGCCCCGACAGATCGGCATACATATTACGATTCTTGTAAATAACTTCTGCTCCGTCTAAGGTCCATGGGTCGCCGAAATGCGCCATCATGAAATTCACGTCTCTATGCATAACCGCTACTTCATCTAGCGTTAGGGGATGTGAGTACTTCAACAAACCACGCTCTGAATAAGTATCACCTGTGTGAAAGACGACTGGCAAACCATATTTCGCCGCTAACTTATAAACTGGCTGATACACTTCATCATACGCATAGTACGGGTAATAACCGAGGTAGATTTTGATACCCACAACTTCAGGTCGCTGAACTGTTTCTTCAAGCTGTATTAATTCTCTCTCTCCTAGGTGATACGGATTGATGCCTGCACAATACACGACGTTCTCAGGGATTTTCGTATCCAGATCAATCCCCATTGGGGTTGGAGCTAGAGGGTCTGGAAAACCCTCTAGCTCCTTTTCTGTTAACCCCATCGCGATGCCGAGCACAACATTAGATTCCTTATATTCTTTGATGATCCCATCATATGAATAGTCAAGTTTAGAAAGGTTTGTTGCCGTATGTTTGAAGCTTTCAATGTTTGAAAAATGCATGTGTGCATCGATAATTTTCATGAGTTCGCCCTTTCTAGCTGAATTTTATTTTCTTTAAATCTTCTAATGCTGTATCTGGAATCACTTTATCATTAAATACATAAAACACAGGTGAAGTGAATTGCTTAGCACCGTGCTCAAGGCTCACCTTTTCTGAGTATCCAAGCTCAATGACTTCTAAATTAATATACGAATCTACATGTGTAACGTTTTGGTCCGCTACAATTTGAAGCAGGTTCTCATGATTATCAGACCCGTAGATCACGCTGCGTTCTACTGTCATTTCCTGCTCACCTTTCGCACCAGAAACCATGGTCCACTCCCCATTTTCAGACTGAAAGCTTCCCCAGCTCCTAGCAGGCTCTGGTCCTGGATTTAAGAAACACCCTGTGTAAAAGTTCTTACCGTCCAAATAGCTCTCCATGTTCTGAACGATTTCCGTTGTATGGCAAAGCACTGGAACTCCTGGCAGCATCAAGAAGTACTTGTGAATTTGAATGCCTTTAAACTTCTCGTGCTTTTTATAGATAGTAGATACTTTAAGACCTCTCCACACGTTCCCTTTGCTGTCTTTCTCTTCTACAAATTCAACAGTGCTTTCCTCTTTTAATAAGGAATGAAGACTCGTGCCTTCTAGGAGACCTGCGATACCGCCGAACCAAGGATTCCACCATGATTTTGGTGTTGGTTTTGGAAACGGTGAATCCATCCACTCTTGATCTCCGTATTGAAGAGAAAACAATGAAGGCGCGAACTGTGCTGAAGCTGAGATCTTCATTTCTCCATTGTCTACGGTGTACACTTCAAGACCATCTTTTATCGACTTTTCCAACTGAATGGCTTGATTACTCAACACAAAAGCGGCTGATTGTCGTGTAACATGAACAGCACCTAAATTCATTTTGGAAGTTAATACATGTATACCCCTATCGTCTGGTAATTCGATATCAAACTCGGCATGTGTTAACTCTTCATCTGAAGCGAATAGATGACTCTGCAGAATCTCATCGTCTAGTTTCATTTCAATAAACCCGTTAAAAAACGAAGACTTATAATCTCTCACAACAGCTTTGCACTCACTATTATCAATAAAAGGATTTCCCCCGTTAACCGATACGTTCATATGATTGGTCAAACTGGCTGGCTTATCACCCTTTTGCGTCGCAAATTCTCTGAATGATTGCCAATCACGGAAAGCACCAATTGTCATGGTGATTGGCTTTGTCGCTACAGTTTCTTGAGGAGCTAATTTGCCTAACTTATTCTCAAGATACATGAACCAACTGGAGAAATTCACTTTCCCCTCTCTCGGCCATGAAATGCCTCTAGGGTTATTATTTCCACGTAAGAAAAGCCAGTTTTCTGTAAGTTTACTAGGATCCCAATATGATAAACCAGATCCCATAGAATCATTTAATTCAATGTATCTTCCTTCATAAGGCAATATCCCTTTATCAAGCATAGGACACATGATCGGCGTATTCAGCCATACCTCTTCGGCTGTTTCTACATCGCTTATATTTGTTACTTCATCGTATCTTTCTACTAGACCTTCGCTGTACAATTTCACAACAGTAGCAAGTTGCAATTCTGGAAACGCCTGTGAATGAAAAGTTGCTCTTAATCCTGCGTAACCATCTTCGACCAATGGTTCGATTTTCTCTGGACGAATTCGCGTTATCTCTTCTGAGAAAGGTTTGCCGAGCTGAGGCACCATGAAAGCCATTTTGTAATCCACATCACCTTTACCTGGTGCAATCCAGTTGTTGAATTTATCTAGTCGGATTTGATATTGTCCGTTGCATACGTGATAAAAATCATCACACTCTCCAGCGAATCTAGCTCCGATCCCTTGCAATGCTACACCAAGCTTTTTCGTAAAAGTAACGATATCTCCATTGGATTTCTTTGCGGAGATTTGGACTTCGTCAGAGTAAAATCCATTCATCATTAGCTTAAAAGGAACGGATATTGATTGCTTTCCTTTCGGTGCTAGCGTAACATTCACATTTCGATCCTGAATGGTAACCAATTCTGATGAAGGAAGTTCAAAGCTAAATGTTACTGTTTCATCAAAGTTATTTTCAAAGTTAAAAAACAGTCGAGATGAACTGCCGACAAAACTTAGATTACCCGGAGTGCTACAGCTTAGCTTAACTGGATACTTAGGACGAATCCCTACTCTAAATTGTGCTTTCTTCCCATTGATCAGTAATTGAGAAGTAACAGCTGGGTGCGTTCTCCATACACTTTGATCTACACTAATTGGATTTACCACAAAAGGAATCTCAATCTCTTCTTCCTTTTGAACTGTGATTTTTTTTGAAGTTGCGAACTGAATGTTCTTATCGTCCACACCTTGGATCTCTACGGTTAACGGCTTACTTGTTTTATTAATCATTTGGTATCGAATCTTATATTCAGAGCCAAAAACAAGATTAAAGTGTTCAACAACCGCTAAGATTTTATAATCATCAGTTTCAATGGAGCGAAGTCCTCTTCCAAAACGCTCAAATTCCATCTTCAAGTTACCAAGAGTCTCATGATTCCAAGCATACTCATAATAATGAAATTCATTTTCGTTGTTTCCATCAGGGATTGTTTCAATCGTACGTGTACTGTTTTCGTACCATTTACCATCATTAAAATAATCCAAAACCGCCTCTGTTTGCATAACGGAAGGCATAAAGTTCATGAGATGTGTCGTGTCATCCCGATCCTCCCAAAAGAATCCACATTTTTTATAGAGTGGAACTGCCTTCGTGTTCCCTGGCCATGTGTATAAATCCAAACGCGGCCACTTCATTTCAATCGCTTTTTGTAGCGCTTTTAGTACAAGCTTTTTGCCGATCTTCTTACCATGATAATCTCCTCTTACATTCAATAACGGGATGTAGAGCGCTCCATCATCTTCTCGATATTCTCCTAAACTGCAATAACCAACGACCTTATCTCCATCGAGGGCAAGATATAAATGGAGGTTTGATGAGTTCGATTCTTTCTTTAATACTTGTTCTTCCGTCATGATCGAGTTTCCGCCACCCCAGCCATCTTGACTCTTATTCCACATTTCAGCGACTGCTGCTGCATAGCTCGGATCATATTCTACTATCGTAATCTGATCAGTAATCTGCGTGTTCAACACTTCCATTTTTCTAACCTCCAAGTTTTCATTTTCTTACCGTTACTTGCTCTATCCAATTAAAGAATCATGTTCTACACTCCTTCAACAAAATAAAAAGCCACCCTAAATATATGGGTGACTTTTCGTACTAAAAAGCATAAAAAGGCCCCAGAATGTATACACATCCTGAGGCTCTGATTCACGTATCATTGGTTAGATCGAGTTCTCATATAGAAGGTTGTGTATTGGACAATATAATGTTGTTTTGTAGTGTCAAAAAATTTATTCATGTCCAACGCCTCCTTATCTTGAAAATTTTTCCTTACCTTTTGTATTGTAAAACATATGGATATAAAAGTAAATATAATTTTCCGAATATTTATTTTTTTACTCGTTAAGCCTGGATATTCGCTAAAGCTAAACCTATAATAAGTGCTTTATGAAGTAGTTTTAAAATTCTTATTAAAAAGCCGAACTGCTAAGATCTTTCCTACGATACACGCTCAGCACAACTCCGATTAAGATAGCGTTTAATAGAATCGGCACCAAGCCGTAACTGATAAACGGCAGTGACATGCTAGTAAGAGGGAAGAACCCGAACGCCATTCCGATATTACTTACTATTTGAAAAAATAATAATGATAAGCTGCCTATGATTAGAAGTTTTCCAAAGTAATCTCTAACTTGCTGAGTGGCGATGACCATTCTTGCAAGCACTAATATAAGGATAAGCGTAAGGAAAATCGCTGCTATCCAGCCGAAATGATACGTTATGCTAACAAATGCAAAATCTGTGTGTGCTTCAGGTATGAACTGCTGCTCGTTCTGACTTCCTCCAAACCATCCAGCACCGGATATTAACTTCTTAATTTGAAGCACCTGATATCCTGCTCCATCAGCTACTTTTCCAGGATTCAAAAAACCTATCATTCTATCTTTTATATAATACGGTTGATACTGCCATGAGAAAATACCTATTAATAGTAACGAACCCACCGTAATACCTGAAACAACACCTTTTTGACGATTAGAAAATTTGCTCCACCATAACATGGATAGCACCATGGCAAGATACAAGTAAGTCGTTGCGATACTTGGTATCACGAAGAATAATAATAGCGAAACCAAGAATAATAGTATAAATTGATAGATTTTAAAGGTATCTTTATTAAAGAAACAAGCCCAGGCAATCAGGAAGAATGGAAGCGCAGCAATACTTTCAATCGTTAGTTGCCCAAAAGCAAAGACAGGCTTCCCATTAATCGTACCACTAGAAAAGAAGAGTAAAGACAGCAGTAACAAAGTACCTACCCCATAAAACATCCATCCCCAGCTTACTGACTTCCGATAATCAACAAACATCAGACCTAATGCGACAATCATGCCAAGTACAACCAATATCATCTTTCTCATTAAAAAATAATGATTGCTGTCATACCCAAGAGAAAGTACTGGCAGAAACCCTAGCAAGAGTACAGCCGTCAATAAACTCAACAAGATCCAATCAATTCTTGGACGATGAATCTTGTTTAACTGAATACCTAGCGTAATCGGGCTTCCCATCTGCTCAATCGCTTTTTGTTCTGCATCCACATCAGAGTATCCTTTATTTACCCATCGCATTTTCGCTTCTTTCACATGGTAATTCAACTCAGCAGAAACTCGATCTTTTGCTTCCTTTGAACGAATCTGACTCGTAACCTCGTTTAGAAATGACTTTCTGCGATTTTCCATTCGGCTCCTCCTATCAACTGCTGCAAAATGATTGGTGACCGATTCTCCTTTTGATTCGCTTGTTTCAATAATCTTTTACCTTTACTTGTTAACTGATAACACTTGGTTTCCTCTTTTGATAGCCAGCTTGATTGAATGACCCCATTACTCTCTAAACGGTGCAATAAAATATAGAGAGATCCTTCATTGTCATTAAATTGTTTTATCCCTCGAGCAAAAAGTAAGTTTGCTAACTCATAGCCTGTCTTTTCTTGGTTTAATAATTGCAAAATGTTAAATACAATCTTTTCCTTATTTTCTTGATTACTTAGATTATTTTGTATGGTTTCGCGATGTTTTTCGGTGAACCTTACTTGTGAAAAGGTCTTTTCGTTCATCATTTTCTTTAAGTTTTTTAAACGGTTCTCCATCCCTAACCCTCCAAACGTATTTTCAATAGTTCTTTTGCTCGGCGCAATCTAGTTTTGACGGTATTGTCACTCACTTCAGTCACCAGTGCGATCTCTTTAATAGGTAGCTCCTCATAATAAAAGAGATAAATTACCTCTCTATATTTGATTTCCAGTTGCATAATCGCATGAATTAACTTCTCATCATCTTCTTTTTGAATGACTTCATGTTCAACCACATCCACTTCAGTCCGATGAAAAGAAGGCTCTTCATCAGTAGCGATAACTCTATTGTTGTACCAACTTTTCAAAAAGTCCTTACAATGGTTAATGGCAATCCGCCATAGCCATGTTTTAAATTTTGATTTTCCGTTATATGTATGCAATGCGTTATAACACTTAACAAAGATATCTTGTGTTAAGTCTTCAGCAATGCTTATTTGATTCACATAAGAATAGACCAACTGAATCAAGTCTTGACCATGCTCATTCATGGCTTCATTTAATATGTGCTCTTTATCTTCTGCCGAGATCACTTCAACTAACATGTTTTCCATACCAATCCCCCCTCTCTTATAATTAGACGACAAACGATGATTGCAAGTTTTTGTTAATCAAAAAAAAACAGCGTTTGATAATAACGCTGTCCTGCTTTTACCCTTTGAAAGCATAGGCTGGCATTCCTTTAACACCCGGTCTTACTTTAAACAACCCGCCAGCTTCTGGAAATCTTTCTAGGTTCTCTGCACTTGTATTCTTCCTAGCTGTTGTTACATACAAATCGTCCATATTTTCTCCGCCAAATGTGCATGAAGTAACATTTAATGATGGAATGGGAATAGAAGATAGCTGTTCGCCTGTTTCTGGGTTCCACCGGGAGACTTGTGCACCGCCCCAATGAGCGATCCAAAGCATGCCCTCTTCATCAATCGTCATTCCATCTGGAGCACCTACTCCTTCTGGAAAGGATATAACTTCTGTTGCTTCTTGGATGCGGCCCGTTTGAAGATCATATTGGAATCTCGTTACTTTTTTCGTTGGTGTATCAATTAGATACATATACGATTGTTCAGGCGACCACGCCAAACCATTCGAAATCGTTAAATTTTCTCGCTTCTTTTCCACATTAAGATCGTGATTTAAACAATAGAGAGAGCCTTTTTCAGCTTCTTCACTTAAACTCATCGTGCCTGCCCAAAACCTACCTAACGGGTCACACTTCCCATCGTTAAAGCGATTCTCAGGAAGCTCTTGTTCAGGGTCAACAATAGGTGTAAGTTTTTCCGTGTTAAGATCTAGAAAAAAGAATCCGTTCTGAAGAGCTACGACTAAACCACCTGATTCTCTCGGCACAACCGTTCCTACCATTTGATCAAGTTGAATCTCTCGGTTTTGGTGAGAGCGTGGATCGTAGATGTTTACCTTTTTATCTAAAATGCTAACCCAATAAAGGACGCCGTGTTTAGAGTCCCAGCAAGGTCCTTCACCTAAAGGAGCTTTTGCCGAAAGAACTAATTCCGCTTCACTATTAAACATGGTTTATTCCTCCATAATCTATGTTTTATGTGTAAGTATTGGTGAGATTATTAATTCCAAGTATACCATTAAAAAAATGTAAAATAGTTATGGAAACGGTAACAAACTTATTGTAAAATATAACTTCCGCTCATTTGAAAGGAATAAATAGTTAGGAGCTGATTTATGTCTTCCCACTCTAATTCTTACTTGTTTAAAGTGTACCTTTGGGCACTATCCTTCCTTCGTCCTTATAAGTGGCTGTTTATATTAATGATTGTCAGCAGCATTATTGTCACAAGCATTGAACTGATTATTCCAAAGTTTATTCAGTATTTTATCGATGTAATCTTTCCAGAAAAGGACACTACACTCTTTTTCACACTTCTAAGCTGTGTTATTGGATTAATCGTTTTTATGATTTACCTGAGTACGATCAGGAACAATTTGCAACGAATTGTACAAGAAAAAGCTTCTCGAGATATTCACTTCAAGATTTTCTCTCACCTTAGAAAACTAGGATTTTCTCATTTTGAAAGAACCCCCATAGGAGAATCGCTTTCTTTAATGAATACGGAAGTTTCTGCAGTTCAAAATCTGTACCGTCATTTTATTCCGTTCATGATTCAAGAAGCTATCTTCTCTATCATTGCAATTTCAATATTGTTTACACTGAACGTTAAACTCGCTCTCATTATCATTCCATCTTTCCTTCTTTATTATCTGATCGGACCTCGGTTTGAACAAAAAGCATCTATTCTCAGCAAAGAGCTTAGTACCAACCGAATCACATTGAACAAAAAAATCTATGAAACAATTAGTTCTTTGATTGAAGTTCGAGCTTACTCTTCAGAAAAGTGGGAGTATGAAAGATTAAATCAAGACGTGCAAACTTTAAATAAAAGCATGGTCAAAGCATTTCTTTATGCTTATATCAGAGGTACAGTCAGGAGGCTTTCTTATAATGCCGGAGCCATTGCAATCTTAATCTATGGATCAATTCTCGTTCAGTCCAATTCTCTTAGTGTTGGCGAGTTTGTAGCTTTTCTGCTTTATTACTTTACGGCTATGCATCGGTTAACAGCAGTTGTTACCTCTTTAACTGAGCAAAGAATCTTGATGTTTCAGGTAGATAAAATTTATCAAATGACAAAAATTGAACCAGAGATAAAAGAACAACTTCATCCCTTACACCTTTTAAATGTTAAGGGAAATATAGACTTTTGCAATGTACATTTCAGTTATCCTACTTCAGGTGAAATCATAAAAGGTTTTCAATTAACTGTTCAATCTGGACAGCGAATTGCATTTGTAGGAACGAGTGGAAACGGGAAATCTACCCTACTAAAATTATTAGGACGATTTTATGACCCTAACAAAGGTGAAATTTTACTTGATGGTGTATCTCTGAAAGAATTAGAGCTATCTCAGATACGTGAATCGATCGGATATGTTTTTCAAGAAACTTATTTGTTCGGTACAAGCGTTAAGGAAAATATTCGTTTTGGAGATCCGCAAGCAACAGAGCAACAGGTCGTTGCAGCTGCCAAAGCAGCATATGCTCACGATTTTATTATGAAGTTGGAAAATGGGTACGATACGCTGATAGGTGAACGAGGCATTAAGCTATCAGGTGGACAAAAACAGCGAATCTCTATTGCCCGTATGTTTTTGAAAAGCCCTAGTATCGTACTTCTCGATGAGGCGACATCTGCGTTAGATCATGTTAGTGAAGTAGAAGTACAAAAAGCACTAGACACACTTTTACAAGGAAAAACAACGTTCACAGTTGCCCATCGTTTATCGACGATTCAAGATTATGATCAAATCGTTGTACTGGAAGATGGTATGGTTGCAGAAAAAGGAACTTACTCGGAGTTAATGGCAATGCAAGGAATCTTCTACTCTCTTGCTGAAGGTCAAGAGGAAGCAAAGACTATTAAAATTGGGGGAATTTAATGAATAATATGAAATGGTTGTTTCACTATATAAAAAAGATTAAATGGTTATTTTTGCTCTCTCTTACTTTACTAGGATTAGAATCCATTTCTATAATTGCAAATACTGCTCTGCAAAAATATATCATTGATGATGTTTTTATTAATGGACACTATAACCGACTTGTCCCTATTCTACTTTTATTTTCCTTATCCTTTGTTGCTTACGCTTTATTATTCACGGCCGCGCCACATACATTTCATCGCATTCAAGCAAAAATGATAAGTCGACTAACTTTTGATTTTATGAGTTATATGCAAAGGATACCCGTAAAAACGTTTCATAATGAACGTGCTACAAAGTATGTACATTATCTCTCTAACGATGTCATGCAAGTTGCTGCAATAATCGGTGGTCATATCCCTCGTTTAATACAGTTGTTTATGACCATCCTTTTATTAACAGTGATTATTTATCACTCATCACCGATCATGTTAGGTTCTATCTTAGTATTCAGCCTCCTATATTTTTTCATGGGAAGATTCTTTTCCCCTCTAATTCGAAAAGCCGGGCAGGAAGCACAGAATTGTAGAACAGACCTGCTTATCCATATTGAAGAAGGTATCTCTTCCACTCGTGAAGTAATAGCATACAACAGAATAGACTGGGAAACTTCAAAATATAATCGATATTTCAAGCGGTACTTTAATGCTGCCATGAATCAAGCAAGAATTAACAATAAACAGTTATTAGTAAGTGAACCCCTAAAGTGGGGTGCTTCCTTAATAGTGTTAGGATACGGTGGCTATCAAGTCATTCAAGGGTCATTATCAATAGGAACATTTGTGATTGTTTTTCAGTTTACTGGACAATTGATGGATGCTCTTCATCGATTGTTTACATTCTCTATGGAACTTTCTAATCTCTATGCAAACGTGGACCGATTACGTTCAGTTATGGAAGGACCTATTGAGAAAGACGGAAACCTGCCTCTCTCAAAAAAAATAGAAAGTATCACTTTTCATGATGTATCTTTCTCATATGAAGAAAATCTTTCTAAAAAGGTACTAGATGGACTTTTCTTCACAATAACTGCCGGAAAAAAAATTGCTTTTGTAGGAACGAGTGGTGGTGGAAAATCTACTATTGCAAAACTTTTACTACGATTCTATCAACCTACTCGAGGAGCTATATTAATAAATAAACTGCCTTTACATGATCTTTATTACCAAGATTGGGTTAAACAGCTAGGCTTCGTTTCACAAGAACCATATCTCTTTCCCGATACCATAAAAAATAATATTTTGTTTGGAAGAGACTTCTCGGATGAAAGATTGTTTGCTGCTTGTAAATCAGCACAAATACATGATTATATCGAATCTCTGCCAGAAAAGTATGATACTGAGGTTGGAGAGAGAGGCATCACCTTATCAGGTGGACAAAGACAACGTATCGCACTTGCCCGAGCTATACTAACGAATCCTGAAGTACTGTTACTAGACGAAGCCACGTCTGCATTGGACCTTGAAACAGAACGACAGATTCAAACTAGTTTTGATCAGATAAGATGTAATAAGACTACCATTATTATAGCTCATAGACTTTCAACCATTCAGAACGCAGATGTCATATATGTAATGGATAAAGGTTGTATCATGGAAAGCGGAACACATCATGAACTGATGCAAGGAGAAACTCTATATAAAAAACTCGTACATGCTGAAAGATCTTTGGAAGTAGGAGCATAAACGAGAAGCCAAATGAAAGAAAGTGACGGATGCCCCGTCACTTTCCTCGTTTACGCTTTTCCTTTTCCTTCACTCACACGCTTATACTGACTTTCCTGAGTTAATTGATGGGACAGGCTCGATAACGTTGCTCCAACGAGATAAGCCTGTTTAATCTTTTCATTTTGTTTAACAGAAGTTACAGACATCTCTTCTGAACTTGCTAGAGTTTCTTGAGAAATGCTTGAAAATTGAATAGCAGCTGTTTCAATCTCAGGCAATACCACTTTTAACTGTTGCAGAGCTAGACTCATCTCAACCATTCGCTCATTGTTGTCTACCACTGAATTCATTATATATTGAATGTAACCAGTCGTATCCTTCACCTTTTCCACATGTGAAAGATTCGCTTCTCCAAGAAGGCGTGCCTCTTGGATTGCTTGTAAAGCAGTTTGGTTCATTTGGTTTACTGTCGCAATGATATCTGCCGCCGCTTTACTCGATTGGTCCGCTAATTTCCCTACTTCATCAGCAACTACGGCAAAACCTCTTCCAGCATCTCCTGCTCTAGCCGCTTCAATTCGAGCGTTTAATGCTAGCAGTTTTGTTTGTTCAGAAATTTCCTTTATCGTAGAGATCACATTTTGTGAGTGACTTGAGTATGTACCCATCTCATCAATGATTTTGTTTAGTTGCACGAAGCGGTCATGATTATCATGAATCTCACCAACTAGCTTCCCTACTTTTTCTTGGCCGGAAACTGCATTATGGTTCATAGATGAAAACTCATCCATCACAGTCATCACCGTTTTGTTCAACTCACTCACTTTTTCCTGCATATCGATAAATAGTCGGACACTGTGTTCTGAACTTGTTGCCGTTTCTTTTGCCCCTGTCATCACATTCTCTATCTTTTTAACAAGTTGTTCATTATATCGGTTGGCTTCACTGTAAGTATGTTCGAGTTTATTGCCTTGAACAGTTAGTTCGCCTGATATTTGTTGAATCTGATCATGAATATTTCTAATAAAAATCATCATCTGGTTAAAGCTATCAATGAGTCTTTGAATTTCAAGATGTCTAGAATGGTAATCCACATTATGTTGAAAATCGCCTTTTTGAACGCGTTTCATAACTTGGTTGAGTGCTGTTAATGGCGAAGTAATGCTTCTGATAACGCAAATAATTACTAATGCAGTTAATAGAATACTAATGATTACGGCAATAGTAATAAAGTTTCTGAGTTCATAAACGGGTTGCATATAGCTTTCTGTTTCAACAGCTATCACATAGATGCCATTCAGCTCTTGAATCTGTTTCATTGCTAGTGTGTACGGCTTATTCTGGATATGCGTGTGAAGAACACCATTTTCTAGTTCAGTTATTTTCTTCATACTATCTGAAGATAAAGCAACTGTCTCTTTACCGCTCGTCTTATAAGGAATCAGCGTCCCATTCTGCAATAAGAAAATAGTTGCTTTCATATCATCTTGCTGAAGGCCAACAAATTGTGAATTAATACTTTCAGCCACACGCTTATTAAACATTTCTTCATCTCTAATAAAACTAAATTTAAGGTTTTTTGCAATGTCATATGTAGTTTCTGTTTCACGTTCTAATCGATTTTCAATAATCGTTTTAGTAGTTTCAGATGCCTTGTTATAACTAAAAAGACCTACGATCGAAATAGTTAGAATAAATAACGAAAGCATCATCATTAATAGTTTTGTCTGTAAATGTAGCTTGAATTTCATGGATGCAGGAAATTTAGCTTGTTCAATAACCTTATAACTTTTAATCTGCTTATACAGCCTTTGTAAAACCTTCTTCAAAACTGCCACCCCTTTTGTCTATGTATAGAAATTATGACAATATTTACTAAGGAATGGTGTTAAGGTTTAATTAAGACTTTGTAAAGGTCTAAAGACTCATACGAAAAATCATCTCTATGCCATATTCCCCATTATAGTTTTCACCTTTATGGATAAATCCCGCTTTTCTATATAGAGATATAGCAGCGTCGTTCGTTTCATGAACGGTTAATATAATTTCATTTTTATCTTTGTACTGCTGCTTCACGATATTTGGTAGTAATTTAAGGGAATCCAGACCGAACCCCCTTTTCTGAAACCTAACATCGATTGAAAAGGATTTTAATAGAATTGCCTGCTTATTATTTGTATAAATATTACCTGATCCTTCTGTATATAGAGCAAACCACCCTACTAGTTGTTGATTGGAATAAATAACAAAAGGCTGATTGAAGATATCATTACGAAACGTTGCAAGTACCTCAGCAGGTATGGAAGTAAAAATTGCTTGCTCTGGTGGTAAGATGTACTCTAGAGCAGCCTGATGATCTTTATTTTCGTATTTTCTGACTTTCACTATAAGCCCTCCATTCTTGGTAATGAATGAAACAAGGATTTCTAAAATAAATAAAGAATAAACTGATATGTAGTGGATGAGAGGAAGAGTGGAGAATGAAAAAGAAGCTTATTTTAGCTGCTGTTTTATTAATAGGATTTATTTCCGTACTAACGATTTTCTTCAAAGATTCAGCTCCAACTTCAAGTACAAAGGGTCGAACATTTAAAAATAACGCTATCGTTTTTTCTGGAGAAAATGATTTCTGGCAAGCGACGTTCTCTATAGATAAAACAAATTCACTAAAGCTCACACATATTGAAGACAAAAACAAACTACCGAAAGAACTGACGTTCACGCTTAGTACAGCTTTTGGTCAAGAAAAAAAGCAAACAGAGATTAGCGAATATACCTTTTCGATGAATCAGTTTCCAAACCAAATAGCCGTAACTTTTGATGGGGAGGTTAAAAGTTTAAAAGAAAATAAGAAACTCGTATTAAAGATTACGGGTAAAGATCATTATCAATTTTTCACCCTCTATAAAGAGGAGTAATTATTTATTCTTTATCTCTTCTAGTAGTGCAATTATTTTCTCATTCTGTAAAATAACCGTCTCATTTTGTTTTCTGAATTTTGCAGAGTCAAACATGAATACGATTAATATGATAAAGATAAAAAACTCCATTATTTTAGTCACCTCTTTGCATCAAATATCTAAATATTAACATAAATATGAAAATCCTTTTGTAAGGAGAAATGAAAAATGAAGGATCAAGTTTTATTCACAAAGCCAACTATTTTAGAAAATAACGATGTTAAATTAATTCCTTTAGAATTTGAACACTCTATATCTCTATTTCAAATTAATCACTCCGACCATTGGGCTTATATGCTAACTACAATCAACACCAAACAGGAAATGGATGAATGGATAAGTAATGCGATACAACTTCGAGAAAAGGGGCTTGCTCTACCCTTTGTTATTGTGAACAAGAGAAACGAGCAAATTGTAGGTACTACTCGTCTTTACGAAATAAATTCTACTCAACGTTCATGTGAGTTAGGCTCCACATGGTATGGAAAAGATTATCAGCGGACATTCGTAAACTCTGCATGCAAGCAACTGCTTCTCACGTTCTGCTTTGAAACATTAAATTTTATTCGTGTGCAATTTAAAACTGACGAGCGAAACGTACGATCGCAAAAAGCAATTGAACGATTAGGTGCTGTGAAAGAGGGACTCATAAGGAACGAGCGTATACTCTCAAATGGCTATATTCGCAACGCTGTTTTGTATTCCATAACAAAAGAAGAATGGAAAGATGTTAACCAGGGTTTTATTGAAAGAGAAGAAAAATATAGATCACGTTCACTATAAAAGCCTGCAAACGATGTCGCAGGCTTTTTCTTTAATGATGATCCCGATTATTTTCTTCTGGTACCAATATATGGCCGTTCTTCTCTTTGTTCAGCAAAACTTGAAGAATCGACGAAGTTAACTGACTTGGTTGATAAGGTTTGATCAAGTACCCCGCAGCACCTAATTTGAGTCCTCGCTGCTTCTCATCAAGTGCTGTTGAGATAAATATGGGGATATCTTTCGTGTTCTCATTGGCTTTTAGTGTTTGAATCACTTGCCAGCCATCCATCTCCCCTTCAAGAAGAATGTCTAATATAATCGCTTCCGGTTTTAGTTTCTCTATCATGATCAAAGCTTCTTCACCTTTATTAAATTGTGCGATTTGAAAGCCTCGTTCAATTAATTCCTCGGTAATTAGACCTGCCAGATGCCTATCATCTTCAATAATGATAATATCAGCCTTCTGTCCTTTATCCATCGTGATGGAGGCATTCACATATACATCTTCTATGACAGGAAACTTTACTGTAAAAGTACTTCCCTGCCCTAATGTTGACTCTACCGATATTTGCCCTTGGTGGACTTTAACAATTTCTTTAACGATAGCAAGACCCAGTCCAGTGCCACCTATTTTCCTTCGATCGGAGTTATCAACTCTATAGAACTTCGTAAACAGATCTCCAATTGCCGACTGCGGAATTCCGAGTCCTTCATCCTTAACATCTATGATAAGATGTTTATCATTATTGTAGAGCCTAACCAAAACTGTGCCACCCTCAGGTGAGTATTTTATTGCATTCGAAATCAGATTCATAAACACCTGTGATAACTTATCTCGATCTCCGAACACTGATAACATTTCCGTTTGAATATCAATATCAAACATGTGTTTATCGCCACTTACCTTTTGAACGTCTATAACATCTTGAATAATTGGCAAAATTGAGTGATACTTTTTATCAAATTCCTGGCTGCCGCTCTCCATCTTTTGTACATCCAGGAAATCGTTTATAAGTGAAGTCAGCCTGAATGCTTCTTGGTGGATTGTTGTTAAGTATTTCTTTTGACGCTCTGGTTTCAACTCACGTGTTAGCATCAACTCGGTAAACCCTAGAACACTAGACAATGGTGTTCGAAGCTCGTGACTTACGGTTGTAACAAACTCCGATTTCATCTGGTCCACTTCGTATTCTTTTGTAATATCGCGGTACACGATAACGGTACCTAGTTTAGTGTCGTTTTGTATAAGACTTTCTGAATAGATTTGGATGACACGCTTCACTTCACCATCTAACTCAAATACATGTGAAATGCCAACATCGTTCTTTTCATGAACCGCATTCTGTATAAATGCAAGAAGTTCAGGAGCTTCTTGCACTCTTTCTTCTAACCGAAGAGTCCACTCCTCAAAATCCATGTTAGTCAATTGGTCCGGTTGATTACAGCTCATAAACTCACAAAATTTTTGATTGGCAGAGATGATATTTCCTTCGTTATCAATAAGCTGTATGCCTTCATGGATGCTGTTCATCACATTTTTCATCGTTACTCGCTGTTTCTCACTATCTTCATACAACATTATTTTTTCAAGCGAAAGAGCGACCTGACGTGCGAGACCTTGGTACTCGGATACTTCATCACCAGAGTAAGATGATCCTATTCGAGTTACGACCAAAACTGCCAAAACTTCACGTTTTCCAGAAATGATTGGGATGTAGAGATCTCCTGATTTATACGTTACTTCAACATATCCTTTTTCAGATGTTGAAGCATCTCTCATCACTTGATGAGATAAGTTGCTCTCTTTTAATTTCACCAATATACCCGAATCAGGAAAATGTTTTTTGAATTGAGTCTGCTCACTTTCTGATAGACCTACTGATGCGGTTTGATTACCATCAATAACCCATATTATTCCTTTGCTAGAATAGGTGATTTCAACCATATTGGAAATGATGCTCTTCAATAGTTGATTCTTATCAAGTGTATTAGAAATAGAATGAATAAAAGAATTCATTTTAAGAAGCATCTTTTCATTCTGCTCTGTGGTCAATAGAGCTTCACGAAGCTTCTCTTGTTGCTCATTTAATTCATCCTGCTGAGCGGCAAGTTCTTCATTCTGGGCAATTAATTCTTGTTCATTATCCTGAGTGCTTCGAATCATTTTCTCAAAGGCTTGAGAGAGTAATCCAATCTCATCTAGTCTTTTCGTATGTGGAACGTCGGTAACATAGTGGCCGTTCGTAATTTGGGTGGATACATTTGCAATTTCCCTAAGAGGTCCTCCAAATTGTTTCATCATTAATCGAATAAGAACGATGAACACCAACACCATAAACGTTAAAAAAGAAAAATAGATCCATTGACTGGTACTTGTCTTTTCATCTTTTTGTTTATATATTGAATTAATTTCTTTTTGGACATCTGTCTCGAATAAATTCAGCAATTCAAGTACATCATTTACCTGTTTTGTGCCTCCTTCATCCTGTGACATATTAACAAGTTTATCCATTTGCCCTTGCCGTTTGTATTGAATAGCACGAGGAAGCATCTCGTTAAAATAATTATCTGTAAATCCTTGGATCTCAACTAATAAGTTTTTATCTTGCGCAGTCTTATAGTTTTTTTCAAACGTTGCAAGGTCCATTTCAATCTGTTGTTCTTTCTGTCCGATCTTATCTAAAAATGTCTCTGATCCAAAAGCAAAATAACCTCTTGAATCAAACATCACTGAGTTTAAATTCTCTCTCATATTTTCAACAAAATTTAATTTGCTCTGTTTCGCTGAGATTTCTTTATCAAGTGATTGTGTTAAATTCACATGATAGAGTCTAAGTGAAACCATACCTGCTAAGAGTAGGAAAACAAAAACTAAGTTAATGATTATTACCTTCCTACCTAAGCTCCTCTTAAAATAGTTACGCACTCAAAATCTCCCCTATCGTTTCAAGAAGCTGCTGGGGACTGAACGGCTTTGACATAAAGAAATCAGCTCCCGCTTCCTTCATCCGTTCACGGTCAGCTTGTTGATTTTTCGCTGAAAGAATCATCATTTTCATGTCCTTTTTGTTTAGAACCTTTCTCGTTTTTTCAACAACCTCAAGACCTGTCATGCGTGGCATCATATAGTCTAAAATGACGAGATCATAATCATTCATTGATAACCTCTCATACGCTTCTTGTCCGTCCGTCGCCTCATCAATCTCATATCCCTCATCTTCAAGTGTATCTAGAACAAGCATACGGAGTATTTCTTCATCCTCTGCTAAAAGGATTCTTGCCATGAATCATTCCCCCAATTCCTTTACATTTTCAAATGTTTTCTGCATTTCATAATAAGATTGTTTTAATCGCTCTTGGTATTTAGGTTCATCCCATTCATTCCATTTATACTTTCTTACGTTCTGAAGAGAAATCACATCATTTTCTAGATGTGGAAGTGAGTCACCAACAGCTCCGTTCCCTTTATACGTGTAAGCACCAATGGCAAAACCATCTGTTTTCTCACTAGCCGACAACGTATCCTTCCACATATCTCCCATTACCTCATGCAGACTAGGATCTTTTACGTTAAGAAGAAGCCATGGAATTCTTATTTCTATAACACGTTCTTTTTCATTCACACTAACATCGGTTAGAGAATCATAGTTTTTATCTGCTGGATTTCCATTACCAAAGTGTAGTTTCCCAGTTTCAAATGATTGAAAGGGTATGAATTCTTTCGTACTCGGTATTGTAAGTTCTTTGTTTAAAGCCATTTCTATTGGATGATAGATACCATTATTTTTTTGATTGGCATACCTTTTTTGCTCAATCATTTTCAGTTCATGTCCATACATGTAATAGTTGCTATCGTAATAACTATCAACTAAAATTCTAGATTTACTCGGATCAATAAGACTTATAGCAAATTCGACACCAGTATCCGTACTAAGTTCTCCATTTGGTGTAGACAGCTGCCCTTGATTACGGATGGTATCAATTAAAATAGTTGTATTCAATCTCTCAGAATCTACTTTGCTGTTGTAATCCAGTCGCATATATACATAGCGGTTATCACTCGTTACATATAAAGCTTTTATATCGCTATTTTTAGTGCTACTTTTTTGATAAGGGGCTATCCCTTCCCAATCATATATTTCACCATCTACTTTAATAGGTGAATCTGAATCAAACGCTAACAAACCAAACTGTTGTTCATTCGTCTGAGCATTTGACCAAAACGGACGTCTGTCTGGATTGTCAAAGTCCATCGTATTCCATGTCCGTTTAAACCATTCATCCTGCCACGTAAATACCATGCCGCCTGCCATATGTTCTTCGACGATATCTTCAAATAGTCTCGTGTTAAATTTCCCTTGATCTTCTTCAGAATGGTGGCCTTGGTTCCATCCAAATGCGTTCTCATGGGTGATTCCTCTTGAACTTGGCACGCCAAATTCCGCAACGACGACTGGCATATCATGAACTTTCCTTAGATCATGTAAATAACCTGCATAATTGTTTTTCTTTCCACGATGATCCACATACTCCAGATACTTTTTCTCATAGTTTAAAAAGTCAGGATAGTATGGATATACGTGATACGATGCAAAATAACCTGATTGAAATGCATTTTGTGGCTTAATGCTGTTTGGATCAACAGAAACTTTATCCTCTTTTTCAAAAGGTTCGGCAGGATGTTTCAAGGTGTCTGTCGTAACCCAGTTCACATGACTCACTGCGTGCTGCCACTTATACGTTTTTGTTTCATAATCTGTTGTATAATTCAGCATAGATGTGAGCCAACTCTCAAACGGAGAAGCGTTTGAACTAGTGAAATACTCACCGTCAAGGCTGTTTTTGACTTGATGTTTCTCGTTCGTCGAAACCACCACTTCCGGGTCCCATTCTACACCAAGGATAAAGCCTAAAACATAAGGTGAAATATCGTTCTTATACTCACCACCTGCATGTCCTGGCAACTTCGGAATCTTAGCTTGACCGTGAACAATATCCACGACATGTTTGATTTCCTTCTTAAATGATTCTGTTACTTCTGGCGCATAAACATCTTGCTTTTCCTTCAGCTGATCCTCATTCACCCATACACCATGAAAAAGATACAACGGCTTTTTAGCGATCTTATTATATTCATAAAAAGCTTCATAAAAGCCTGGGGGATGAATCGTATAGACACGGATAGCATTTGCGTTCATCTCACCGATTCGTTTAAACCAACGGAAATATTCACTTTTAGAAATGGCTGTCTCACCTGGGAAGCTTCCTGGTTTCGCAATTCCCATGTTCACACCTTTTATCAAGAATTTTTTCCATTTCCCGTTCTCAAGAATTTGTAAATAATCACCTGATGCCTTTGCGTTTATCTTAACCCCATTCTTTTCTTCGACATGAATCGTAGCATTTGTTTTCTTAGCACTTTGCTCGTTTTGCAAAAGAGTTTTCATTAATGGCAGATACACCTTCCAATAAAACGTACTTCCTTGACCATCATCTAGAGCAAATTTCTGTTTAATGAAACTGATGCCCCATGTTTGGTACAACTCGGGAAGTTCCGCTTGATCGGCATAGTCACCAGCAAAGTAAGTAGCTTTATATACTGCATTCTGATGCTGTATAATGGCTGGGAACATTAGAGGAATATGATGTTTTTGAATCTTGTTTTTCCCGTTATCCGTTAGCTTCAATTCGTAATTTGCCATTATTTCATCGTCATTTATCGGTTTAATAATATCGAACCAATAATGATACGGTACTGATGGGTCCAATCCAAATGTTTTCTTCCCTGCCTTAGTAAAAGTGAACTGAGCACCTTTTTTCTTCATGTCTTTATTCTCTAAAATAACCATCTCGCCATTCTCATGCACGAACAACATACCACCACTCTTAAACGTCCACTCTCCATAACGATCTTTATAGTTCTCCTTCACCCAGCTGGGAACTTCTTCGCCGTTTAAATTTGAAAAGTATCTGCCAATCCATCCTGACCACTCCACATTTAACAGCTCTGATATTCCATCTCTTGCTTCTTTACTAGTTGGGCTCGCAAACGTATTAAATTCCGCGATGAGGTCCGTTTGTCCTGACATGACAGTACGTCTAATATTCTCAACTTCTTTAGGTGTCAGACCACCTTTGACACTTGGTTTGTTTTTCTTATTGAGAATTTCAACACCATAGCTATCAGCCACATAAAGGATATCTAGCTCTTTATCCTTATTAAACCTTGGCACAGACCTGCTAAAATGCTTACTCTCTCGGTATACTTCTTCTTTCTTATTTACGATCTTTAAGTGGTTTAACGTCCAAACTAGTCCACCATGTTCTCTGTATAAATCTTCTTTTACCGTTTTATCCACAATAGCAACGTCTAGCACACGATCTTGTTTGATCCACCACATCCAAAACGGAGAAGTAATCAAACCGATGATGAGCAGAATAAAAAGAAAAAAGAAACGTTTCCTTGATTTTTGTTGTGAATTCATTGTGAGATTCCTCCGGATACACCTTTTCTCTTCATTTCTCCCCATGATTTTTTACCTCGAATCGCTTGAACCAACCCTTGACAACGCCAAATCACAGTTAACGGACGATACCATAGTGTTTCTGTTAGTGAATACCCAAAAAGTTTAACGATGTCCGATATTTTTGGGTATTTACGAAGACTCCATTCCTCTAAGATCACTGCTCCCATTGAAGAAAGTGAGCCGATCAAGACTGACAAGAGAAAGAACAGCAATGCCATCTCAATATAGATACCCCCTAGAAAAAAAGAGAGTACCACAAACAAGTAACCACATAGCTCTACGACAGGTCCTGCCAATTCAATGATCCAAAAATAAGGAAGAGATACCATTCCGATCGATCCATACTTTGGGTTTAAAAGCATAGATTTATGAATCCATAGACTGTCAAACAAACCTCTATGCCAGCGATTTCTTTGTCTATGAAGATATTTAAGATCATCAGGAGCCTCTGTCCAACAGACTGGATCTGGTACATACACAATTTTTTTGTTCTCTTTTTTATCTTTAATCAGCTTCTGAAGGCGTACAACTAGCTCCATATCTTCGCCTACCGTATCCCGCTTATAGCCACCTGCTTCAATCACCCATTTTTTTGAGAACACACCAAAAGCTCCTGATATGATCAATAGCCAGTTATAACGGCTGAGCCCGATTCGTCCCATTAAGAACGCTCTCAAGTATTCAATAACCTGCATGATAACGATCGGATTCTTCGATAGGCCGATCCTTTCAACTTGCCCCTCATGAATATCACATCCGTTAGCGATTCGAATACTTCCACCTGATGCAATCACAGTCTCATCCGAGTCTATGATCGGTTTCATCACTTTTAGAAAAGCGTCTCGTTCAAGAACTGAATCACCGTCTAGTGAACAAAAGTAAGGATAGTTAGAAATATTGAGCCCCGCGTTCAGTGCATCTGCTTTACCACCATTCATCTTATCCACCAGCCATAGATTCGGATAGATCACCGATTGGTAGACACCTTTTATGGTCATCGTCTCAAGCCTCATCTGAATAACCTTCTTCACCTTTTTCATTTGAAAATGTTCGATAACGGTTTCTACCGTTGCATCTCTAGATCCATCATTGACAACAATCACTTCAAATTCTGGGTAGTTGATGCTCAAGAGTGAACGAACACTTCCTATGATTCCAAGCTCTTCATTATAAGCAGGTACGATAATAGAAACTGGCTTTGTGTAACTCGCATCCATATAGTCTTCATAACGTTCATAAGAGTCGATCTTCTCTTCCCTTTTTAACTGAAATGCAGCTAAAATAAACAGGAGTCCATAAAAAAGGACAACGCCTGACATATAAAACAAAATAAACCAGCCAAAAACACGAACAAGTTCGAGCCATAACTGACTAATAACTGTAACCATCTGCAATTCCTCTCTCGATCCATTCTGATGCCATGTCTCTGGCAAAAGGATCATCACTGGTAAACCGAACATCATACAAACGTTCCAGACCATTGGTATAATTTAAAAAAGACTTTGCAGCTTCAGCACGTACCATCCACGATGAATCTTTTATAAGTACTTCAAGAATATCCAGACCGTTTAAAGCTCGTGTCTTCCCAATCACCTTGGCCGCCATCAACCGTTCTTCCCACTTTTCTGATTTTGCGAAACGTCCTATGACTTCAGTGTCAGATAGGAATCCAACTTCACCTATCGCTTTCATCGACCGTATACGAATTTCAAACCGCTTATCAGCTAACTGACTTTCTAAAAAGATAACAAAGTCTAATTTCTTTTGGATTCCAATCATATCGATGATGGCTAACTTTAATGACTCAGGAAAATGCAAGTAATCCTCCACTAAAGTTTTGAATAACGCATCTTCCACTCTATTTAAAATACTTCTGTACTCTAGTACTGAAAATAAGGCTGCTACGGACTGAAATAACTGAGAGAGTGCGCGATCTTGGTTATTGGCTAAACAACGGAAAATAATAAGCTTTTCTTCTTTTGATGTGTCTTGATTCTTCAACTTACATTTAAGCACTTCTGAAAGGGAACTCATCTTAAAACCATCAACCTTATAAAGAACATTCATCCTGCTGCTCCATTTTTTTTGTTTTAAGATAGATTCATACCTTTCATGAAAAATTTCGTCTGCCAATGAAGAGATTCGCTGCTTACCCGCTCCATCAATAACGGTTGAATACTCTGTTAATAGACGTTCAATCGCAATAAACTTTATCGCTGAGTCCGGGATTAAAAGACGTGATTTTTGTTCACGATACAGGTAATCGTAGATCGTTAAATGAACTTGTTCTTTATAGTTATTGATTTCTTTCTCTTGTGAGTTCTCAACAGCCTTCTTGATGACTAAATATGTGAACATGCTTGTTAATAAAGTCAATAAAACTATTGCGATGCAAACTAAGAGAGAAATTTCCTGTGACAACATCATTTCACCCTTTGCACTAACACTTTTATTCTCGCTTCTAACTCACGAATACTAAAAGGTTTTGTTAAATAGTCATCTGCACCTAAATGCAGAGCACGCACAATGTCCCCCTCTGCTTTTCGTGCTGTGAGCATTAAAATTTTGTATTGGTTTGTATCTGTAAATTTGCGGATCTTCGTTAATACTTCGATTCCGTCCATCTTAGGTAAAACACCATCAAGGATGATCAAATATTCATCGTTAGATTGATGCCAATTATCCGCAAAGAATGAAAGGCCATCTTGAAATGTTTTTATTTCAAGCTCATAATTTTCAACCTCTAGACTGGTAAAAAAGCTTTCGAGCATTTTCCTAATGACTTCTGAATCATCGATGATTGCTACGCGAAGTCGACGGTTCAACTCTTCTTGCGTGCTTGCCGTTTCAACTCTCCCTCTTCCGTTTTCTTTTGCTGCATAGAGAGCACGATCTGCAGTTCTTACTGCTTCTGCTAAAGAAACAGGACTGTGTACCTCATAAACTCCTGCAGAAAAAGACACAAAGAATGAATGTTCTTCATAAACAAAAACGTTCTGACTCAAATTTTCTAAAAGTCGACAAGCGGTCTGTTCCGCTTCTTTAAGCTTCGTATATGGCAAAAGAAGAAGAAATTCTTCTCCCCCATATCTAACAACTACATCCTGATTCCGAAGTTGTGTTCGAAGAAAATCAGCAAACTTAATAAGCACGTGATCACCAGCAGTATGACCATATGTATCATTTATTTTTTTGAAGAAATCTACATCAATCATGATCATTGAGAAGTTATCCTTGTGTCTCAAATGTTCAGAAGAAATTCGTTGATAGGCTTCTTTAAGAAATTTCCGGTTGTATACTTTTGTTAACTCATCTTTCATAAGAGTGTCTTTCACAATTTTCCTTCTTTTCACCTGTCGATCAATCCTTGCCACATACTCATCCCATTCTAATGATTTTAGGAAGAAATCATCAGCACCTTTTTGATAAGCAGCTATTCGCTTCTCTTTATCATTAGAAGAACTGATAACAACGATTGGAATAAGTTCAAAAGCAACGGTCTCCCTTACTTGTTTAATAAAATCGTACCCATCGATCTCTGAACTAAATGGATTTACGATTAGACAATCTGGGCTAAGGTCATAAAACATCGATAGAGCTTTTTCAATGGTTGGAGATACGACTACAGCAAAGCCGTGATTCTCTAGTTGTTCTTTACTGTATATGAGATAAGGTACATCTTGATCTACAATTAGAAGAAGGGGCTTATCACACTGATCTGTGCTCGGAGTAAATTCAGAAGATAATGTCACGGCAAGGTTCTTTTGGTTAGCATCAAACAAATTTGTCACTGGACTCAAAAAATGAGCAACTTCTATTGAACTCCAGCTTTTTTGCTCATGACTCATCTTGTTCATCAAGTCAGCTGCAGCTTTTGAAATTTCTATGAGCGATATCGTACCTGCCGTACCTGTGATGGTATGCAAAAATTGGTGAAGCTCTTCATGAGAAACTGGAACTTCAGTACTTTTCCATTCTTGGACCTGTTTTGTTATCTTTTTTTGAAGCATGATTTGATATTTTGTCAATTTGGAATCCATTATAAAAAACTCCCTACAAAGGTGTTAGTTCTTACTCATTTATAATAATTATTATTTATGACAGTGCCTAGTGATTTTGAACAGAATTTCAAAAAAGTTCCTTTTCACCCATTTTACCTTTAAATTAAAATCGTTTCCCCGCTTCATCATGTTAGATACACGAATGAATATTGTTCTTTCGACTTATATAACCCTGATTTATTATTTTTATTTAGGTACTAAGCATGGTGTAATATCTACATTCTTTATATCGACTTCATGCTAAAGACCTGCATATTTTTTTAACACCTTTCTAAAAAAGACATTTAAAATTGATAAGACTTTCCTCTTCTTTTTGTATTAATTAACCGTTATTGTTAAGGAAGAGAAACTTTTGAGGAAGAGGTTAAATCCATGATCAACGAAAACATATGTAAACTTCTTGAAAAAGAACTCGTTGTGGCACTCGGTTGCACTGAACCTGTTGCAATCGCTCTCGCATCAGCTACTGCCAGAAAATATATAAGCGAGCCCTTAACGTCAATCTCTGTCAAAGCGAGCGGTAATGTTATTAAAAACGCTTTATCTGTAGGAATTCCCGGCATGAATCACACAGGTATCGATTTTACAGCAGCTCTCGGTATGATTGCAGGAGATCCTTCAAAAGGTCTTCAAGTACTTGAAGGTGTTACACGTTTTGAGGAAGAGAAAGCGATTGATTTGGTTCAGAGCGGGATTGTTTCTGTTGCAACTGCTGACGGTCCTGAAAAGTTATATATAGAAGTCGAAGTGAAAACTTCTTCAGAGACAGCAATCGTTGTGATATCTGGAGACCATACAAATATAAGCTTTATCTCTCAAAACGGAAAAGTGCTAGTAGATAAATTAAAACCACGTTTATCTACTAACTCTAATGAAGTTGTGGATTCTAATCTAACCATCGAAGATCTTTATACGTTTATTACGGAAGTCCCACTTCATCGATTGACTCTTGTTAAACGGAGTGTGGAGTTGAATTCTGCGATCTGTAAGGAAGGTCTTTCGAATGACTATGGTTTAAAAGTCGGAAAAACTTTGTATGACCAAACAAAAAAAGGTATTCTTTCAGATGATCTAGCTACTTATAGTATGGCGCTATCTGCTGCAGGGTCTGACGCACGAATGGCCGGATCTACAATGCCTGTAATGGCGAACTCTGGCAGTGGAAATCAAGGAATCGCTGTTACAATGCCTGTTGTAGCCGCTGCAGAGAAGCTAGGTGTAACAGAAGATAAAATGTTACGGGCAGTGACATTGAGTCACCTTTTATCTATTCATATGAAATCAAAGTTCGGCCGTTTGTCTGCACTCTGCGGTGTTACTGTTGCAGGTGCTAGTGCATCAGCTGCTATCACCTACTTGCTTGATGACAATTTAGAAAAGATGAAAGCTGCTATACAGAATACATTAGGCAACGTTAGTGGAATGGTTTGTGATGGAGCAAAAGCCGGATGTGCGATGAAGGTTGCTACATGTTCAAGTGCCGCTGTTCAATCGGCTGTTCTAGCATCGAACGGATTGTGTATTCCATCGACAAATGGATTTATTGAAGAAAATGTAGAAAAGACGATTGAGAATTTCTGCAGATTAGGTGCTGAAACATCAAGTACGACTGATTCTGTACTTTTAGATATGATGGTGAATAAGCAACAATAACCCCGATAATGAAGAAAGAGCTGATCAGCTTTGATCAGCTCTTTCTTCATCCATTCTGTTACTGCTTTATTCGTTGACAACTTTTCACTGTCAGCGTTTAGATTGCTCTCCTCTTTATTGATACCGCTGTTAGTCAAACAAAACATTTGAACATTTCACCCTCTCTTAATGTGTTAAAATTATCCATATACAGATTTCAAGCTAAGGAGATAAAACCTATATGGAGCAAAAGCAAATAATTGGCAAAGGAAGTACCGCACAGGTCATAATCTTTTCTCCATCCGAAGTTGCAAAGGTTTTTCATGATCACATATCTGATGATTTTGTTGAGCATGAATATTCGATCCATAGTATCATTTCTCGATCAGGGCTTAAGGTTCCCAAAGTAAGATGGAGTAAACCGATTTCTGGGAAAAGAGTTCTAATTTATCAAAAAATCGAGGGGGATACGCTAACGAGTTTATTAGAATCTCAACCTCAAAAAGTACTTCATTACTTGAGGAGGATGGCGACTCTTCAAGCCAGCATTCACGATAAGAAATTATCATCTCTTCCCTCTCAATTTGATGTGCTGCAACAAAAGATTATTTCAGTAAAAGAACTAAATAAAGATCAAAAGAAAAGAATTCTTGATGAGTTAGAAAAACTGCCTAAAGACAAATGTCTATGTCACGGTGATTTTCATCCAGACAATATTTTAATCACAAAAGACGACGCTGTAGTCATTGACTGGTGTGATGCTGCGAGCGGCAACCGTATGGCAGATTTAGCTCGAACTATCCTCATCTTGCGTTACGGCGGATTAAAAGACAGCACATCTTTTTTGAATTATACAACTACTTTGTATGTACGAAAATTTTTAGCTATGTATTATAGAAAAAGTTATACTAGACATTACCAGTTCTCTTCGCGCGTCTTGGAGAGTTGGATGCTTCCCATAGCCGCAGCACGATTGAGTGAAGATCTTCCGGATACCGAGAAAAAATTATTGTTAACAATTATTACTAAAGGTATTAATAAGTAATTAAACTGTTATGAAACCTCTGCCTCGTCAAAAACGTTGTTAGTAGTTATTAAATGAAGTAAAGGAGAATTACATATGATATATGAAATGACGGTTCAAGTTCGTGTATCGAACATGGATGTTGGTCAAAAATATTATGAAACTCTGTTGAACCGGCCACCTGATTTCACACCACATGAAGGATTTGCAGAATGGGAGTTACTTCCTAACTGTTGGCTGCAAGTTGCAGAGGGAGACCCAACTGTTGGCAACGGACCTCTTCGTCTAGGTGTAGTCGATCTCGATGCTGAGAGAAAACGATTGATCGATGTTTTACATGTGGAAGACTTTGAAATTTTTGAACGTGTCGAAGTTCCTGTTAGATGGGCTACGTTTACAGATCCTTGGGGAAACCAGTTAGGATTGTTTGAATACAAAGATTCAGAAGCCATGAACGAAAAGCTTCGACAGTTAGTTAGGAGATAGTTATGAGAGTCATCATTTCATCAGTAATATCGGTACTTTGTGGGGCATTATTCTTTTTTGCTATTCCTGGCGGAAATCCATTTAAGCTGGATCTACAAGGTGTGTTATTCGGTCTATTCTTTGGAATCGTTACAGCTCTTCCCTTTTTTCTTTTTTGCACATTGCCAATTGCATTTATTATTGAATCTTCTAAAGATAGAATGAGATTGAAATTTAGATTCCATCTTCTTTTATATGTAGCATTAAGTATCGTATTTCTTTTGATATACCGCTTTACCATCTTCTATTGGGCTAAGTTTGAAGGACTGAACACGTTTGCTGTGTTTGGCTATGGAATTACGTGTTCTATCGGCTTTTGTTTAAGTTATGCGTTATTTCGACCAAGAAAAAAGCGTGATCCGAAAGAGCCTAAAAAGCCTTCAGGTCCATCTGACATAAAAAGATACAGAAGTAAAAGTACTGTTTGATGGAGAGGAACATGGGGATGAAGAAAAAAAGATTTTGGTTCATTTTACTTGGATTTGTTCTCCTATTCCTATTGATAAATTATTTCTTTCCATTCTCACCTCTCAGCATAAAAAAATCCATTCGTTATAGTGGAGATCAAGTACTTATTGATGTATATAGATCGGAGTTAAAAGCATTCAAGTTGGAATACGAACCTCTTCTCAATCAACAAAGAAAAAATGAATTGATCCAAGACCGGACTACGAATGATGTTGAATATCTATTACAAATGTACGAACTTCCTTGGTTGGTTGACAAAGATTCGATAACTATTACACAAAAATTGTTAACTGATATGGATTTTGAAGTTAATGAAGCAAAAGATATACTCATCAACCTTACGTTTCAAGAGGAATATTCAAAAAGTACGAAGGGTTATATGCAAAGCTTATTAACGCAAACATTAAGTCTTGAAAGGGAAATTGATCAACTGAAACACCATTCGAGTCTTCATCCACGAAGTACGATTGATCGGCAACTACGGAACCTACACGTCCATTTCATCTCAAATTTCAAGATGCTATCTACTTTCTATAAGGAACATCTAAGGTCAAAACAAGAAGCTTGAGCACTAGCGCTCAAGCTTCTCTCTATTCTACCACTCTAACTTTGTACCAAACGGCTTCCCAATTTTTTTTCTTCACGCGCTCTTTATACTTGTTTCTTCTGTTTTCAGTTTTTCTGTAACTACCCGTTGGTCTTACCTTCATGTTTAAAACATCTTCTATTCCACATGGAGCAGCAAGTATTAATTCATTCTGTTCATTAAGCGTAACTCCAAGAGCAGTAACCGTTTCAGGAAATTTGGAGATTGCATCAACTGTTGAAGTGTAGGGTTCGAAATCATCATTGACGAGATGCATTCTCGCTTCATTTTTTACAGACCACGGCAAATCTGGAATGAGTTCTAAAAGCATTTCCTCATATTTTTTTTCGCTCTCTTTGTTCAAGTTATCAGGATTGAAATAAACGACATCAATATCTGCCAGTCTTGTTCTTTCTTGAAAATCATGAAGCGTATCCCAAACTTTTGATCGCACAAAGCCTGCACATATCCACCAATCTGGTAAATCTAACGTTTTGGCAGCACGTAAAATCCGCATCATCCATTCATCATTTTTAATCATGTCCATTATGTATTGATGTTGATCCACCTTTTCATCCCCTTTTTTTCTTTGTATATATGATAAGGATAGTAAAGTAATCTCGTCTGTTATCTTCCACACTTTTTAAAAGATAAAATAATTGACATGTTTAAAGCAAGCATAATATGATAATAGTAACTTCATAACTCCTAAAGGGGAGTAGCTTTTACAATATAGTCGTCATTTCGGAGCTTCGTGCTCTCGGCTATATTGGCAACTTTAACGTTGTTAGCAAGACCTTTACCGTTCGGTTGGTAAGGGTCTTTTTATTTGTAAGACCTTTGCCTGCTATTGGTAGAGGTCTTTTTTATTTGTTATCAGGAGGTTGCTTCATGTAAATGGTTCTCGCTTCATTCATGCATCTATCATTTTTTAAGGAGGAACAAAAATGGAACTATCAATCTTGTTAGAGTATGGTTGGATCTTATTAGTGCTAATCGCATTAGAAGGCTTATTAGCAGCAGATAATGCACTGGTCTTAGCTATTATGGTAAAACACTTACCAGAAGAGCAACGAAAAAAAGCATTATTCTATGGTTTGGTCGGTGCTTTCTTTTTCCGTTTCGCATCACTGTTTGCCATTTCATTCTTAGTCAATGTATGGCAGGTTCAAGCGATCGGAGCTGTATATCTTCTGTTCATCGCACTTAACCATATCTTCAGAAAAGTTGTCGTTAAAAAAGCAGATGATTCTACTGAAATGTATAGATCCGAAAAGAAAAAATCTGGTTTTTGGACTACAGTATTAAAAGTTGAACTAGCAGATATCGCGTTTGCAGTCGACTCTATACTCGCGGCTGTAGCACTAGCAGTAGCACTTCCCGATTCAGGTCTTCCTAACATCGGTGGTCTAGATGGTGGAAAGTTCTTAGTGATCTTTGCCGGAGGATTGATCGGACTCATCATCATGCGTTTTGCGGCTAACTTTTTTGTTAAGCTTTTACAATCTAAGCCAGGTCTTGAAATCGCAGCCTTTCTGATCGTTGGATGGGTCGGTGTGAAATTAGCAGTTTATACGCTAGCACACAGAGACTTAGCTATCCTTTCTGAAGGTTTCGCGAAGTCACCTGAATGGAAGATTACGTTTTATGTTGTGCTAATCTTAATCGCTGCAGGCGGCTGGTTTCTTTCTAAAGACAAATCACCACAATCACAAACGGATTAACTAAAAAAAGAGGAGCTCTCGGGTAGCTCCTCTTTCTAGTTTACCGTTTTCGAACAGAATCTCCTTCGATCAGGCTTACGTTGATTCGTTCATGTTCCGGACTTTGCTTTTTTTGTATTAAATTCAAAAGAAGTTCTGAGGCTAGTGCTCCCCATTTATGCTTTGAATAGTTGATGGTTGCAAGTCTCGGTTGAATATATTGAGACACTTCAATATTATCAAAACCGATAATATGAACATCTTCACCAATACGTAGATTTGTCCGGCTGAAATAGTTATACATTCCAATCGCCATCTCATCATTCAAACAAAACACACCAACAGGCTCTGTAAAGTCTTGATGAATTTTCTTTGCTGCTTCTTCTCCTGATAGCTTGTTAAAATCACCATCGATTTCGATGTAATCGATATGCGAATAGCGTTGCACCGCTTTCTGTACAGCTTCTAACCGCTGCCTCGCATCAAATGAGATATCGGGCCCTTTTACAACACAAATCTTTCGATGGCCTTTTTCAGCTAGATAATCAATCGCGAGTGTCGCACCAGCTTTATTATCAAGCAGAACTTGAGAGATGTTCGGATGATCCATTCTTCGATCCATCACGACCAGCTTATGACCTCGTTCTGCATGACTTAACAATTCTTTCGTTTCATATGTGGCATCAAGTATGATGGCTCCATCGATCATGCGCTCAGGAAGAAAGCGATGCGATTCTTTTCCACTGCATACGATTAGCTCATAGCCGTTCTCGCTTAAGGTCTCCATCATTCCCTGCAGAAGCTGGCCATAAAAAGCACCACTGTAGTTTGTTAAATAGATGCCTATGATTTTAGTTTCTCTTTTTTTTAAAGAACGAGCGGCGGCGCTTGGAATATAATTTAGTTCTTTAGCGATTGCCAGAATTCGTGCTGATGTTTCCTTCGTAACTTTCGGACTTCCGTTCAAGGCATAGGAGACCGTGGAAATGGAAACACCTGCTTGCTTTGCAATGTCTTTAATACTTACCAACGAACTTCTCTCCTATCTCTCTTGTTGCAAACGTTTCCTTTATTATAACGAATGGTTATGAATAAATCTCTACGGTATTCACGTCTGCTGACAATTTATTTACAAATTCATTTCGATTCACGCTGACTCCACCATTTCGGTAGATGTTTTGATATGTGTTGCACTCCACTTCTTGACCATTAACGATGAGTCGATTACTTTTCCCACCGCGATCTCGGAATACCATTTTAACAGGTTTGCCGTCGATCATATATTGCAATTCTAGACCATTCATTTCTTCTGTTAATACAGGATCAATGATTAAATTTTCCCCTTGTGGGCGAATACCTAAACAATTTGAGATTAACTGGTTCATGTATATTCCAGGACCAGATGAATAGATTCTCCATCCACCTTTTACCTTTGCCTTACCATCTTTCAGTTCGCCAAACCGTTTCTCTGCTTCATAACGGGTTTTAAAATCACCATCAGAACTTGAAAAGTAGGCGTTACTCTGACGACGCTCTGCATTTGGAACTTTCTCTTGAATCATAACAGGATTGATTTTCTCTAGTCCGCTCCACACTTCTTCTTTTTTACCTAGCTTTGCCATCGCTTCAACAAAACGAATGTGAGCATGAACATATTGTAGACCAATCTCACGTCCAAAGTTCGATGCTTGTTCAGCACGTTTAAAATGCGTACTCACACCCCCTTTATAGTGAGCAGGCTTGTCCATCAACCTTACACCATCTGGACAATAAAATTTATCCATAATCAGATCAAGGTGCTGTTCAGCCTGTTCCGGTGTTGACAATTCAGCGATCATACTGCGCGTCATGGGCAATAGACGATAGTTGATACCCGTCGTGTTATCACTAGGATGAAGCATAAGTTTTGGCGATTTTGGATCCTCCATGTAAACAAATCCAGGGATTACATCCGTGCTTAACATATGTTCTTGGTAATCTGTCTTAATGTTTTTAGCTAGCTCGCCTAGTTTAGCAGCCTCTACTTCGTCCACATGCTGTAATTGTTGTGAGAACTGAGTCATGACTTGATACGTTAACGCAACCGTCCATGAACTCACCATGTACTTTTTAAGCTGTGGATTCGCAGGTTGAAGCGTATCATCCCAATCACCGTCTCCATATGAGGAAAGGTGCGTATCATGCAAAAAGTTCTCTTTCATGTAGCGGATCTGTTTTTGAATATGCTGCAATAATGTTTCTTTTTTCTCAGTAAAGTTAAAATCACGGTTAGACGTGTAAGGAACTTCCACACGTAAAATATCAAAATCATTCGTAGCTGCAAGGTAATCAGTCACTAACTTCAGTGGCCATACGATGATATCTCCATGTGAATCATCTTGCTGAATTTTGAAATATTGATCAAACATGAACCATTGTGGCCAGTTCCCTGTTTCGTCAAATTGATGAGAATATACAGTAAGCAAGATTTCTTTTACTGCATCATAATGCTGAGTTGCTAAGAAGTATTCAGCTGGCCCTTGGCAAACATCACGCGTTCCCCAAGCAGCGCCACCATATTGCTCTAGACCATGCGGAACAGAATAATGAATAAGCATGTTATGGGTATACCAATGAGCTAAGGCGTTCATCTTCTGAAGCTCGTGTGTCTCGACTCCATCCTTAGTCAAACGGAATCCACGGTTCGTGTTTTGTATAAATGAACGGTAACGCTCGATTTCCGTTTCAATCGTCTTACTTGTAAATGGTATCTTCTTTCCATCAATCAATCCTTGATGAGAAATGCTCCACTCATTTGTTGGTTCTAGATCGCAAACCACAAGAGAAGCAGATCCACTATCCATGTTATCACCAAAAATTGTCTCATCAGTTACGTTCCACTCTGCACCAGTTAATTTCATTCGATAACTTAAATTTTCATACGTTTTTGCACTGTCAGAAGCAGCATCAGCGAAGAACGAAAGAACTCCATCTTCTTTTTGCATCTTAAATGGCACTTCGTATTCTTGATTGTTCAAGGATACCTGGTTCGTTACAACAAATCGGTATGATTTGCCGCTCAGAGCCTTAACATGCAGCTCAACTTCAGGGGTATCAACCGTTGTGTAGTTTGTGATGATGAACGTCTCATCTTCGGTTTTATAGAACCAACGTGTATAGTTGAAGCCCATCTCGAACAAGGACGGCATCGTTAATAGTTTCAGCTTCCCATCTAACTCAACATAGATTCGTTGACCAGATGTTTTCATCACATTCAACGCATTACGTGCATTCGTCATCATCTTATGAAAAGAAGTGTTTCCTACTACTAATTGCGAATTAAAGATTCCGTACATATAAGAAGTAGTCGTAATCGTGTCCTCTTTTAATGACACGTTATCTCCCGTAACGAGAATATGTCCATGAGGTCGCTCAACGATTCTTTCTTTTTCTTTTAAAACGATATGCTCATAGGTAGGAGTAAAAAAGGATAAAAGTTTGTCACCTTCATATTCTTCTAAAATTCGCTCTGGGAAAAGAGTTTCCACTTCTTCCATATGAAGATCCACTGTTTTTAACGTTCCATCAAACTGTTCATTACGACTGATCTTTTCAAGTGTAGTCGTTTCCTTTTGTAGTTGACCTTGAACTTCATTCCAAGTGGCATTTATCTCATCCTTAAAATCAATGGACGAAACAGCTTCCTGATGATTCTCTTTAAAACATCCATAAAAATTAATGTGATGTTTACCATCAAGTTCAAGTCGTTCTGATTGAAGAGCTATATAAGCAAATTCGTATTGATACACTTCACTCTCTAGATCTTCCTTGTAAAGTGCCTGTGGAACATCTGTCTCTTTATAAGAAGTACCAAAGAATTGAAAACCATCCGTTGTATAGCCAACAGATTTCGTTAACGATCCTTGTTGCAGGTAAGGAAAGGCTTTGCCATTGGGCTGGTTTTGACGAGAACATAGTACATAGCCCAGCTTCTTATCTTCAAAAACTGCATGATCTACATACTGAGCAATGAATGCTTCGTTTGTTCGAACAGCACCTATGTGAGCAAGACCCACGTCTTGGCCATAAATAATATCAGCTTTATCAGCCCTTCCTTCGAGTTCAACATCCCAAAACCAGATACCGCTTTCTCTTAATGAAAAAGTGACTACATAAGAAATGTCTTGAAATGTACCCTTCCAAAAAACCTGATTCTCATTATATGAAACGGTGCTGTTAGATCTACTACCTAGAAGAGGGGTCACCTGAATACCCTCCTTGTTAAAGACACGTAAATAAAGATTGTTTAAAGAGCCATCGATCGGATTACTCATCCATTGGTTGATCATCGTATCATGGTGGGAAGCTTTATAGATATCACCAGTACTTAAGAACTCAAATACAAAATCACCAGCTTTAATCGTGATGTTCCCTTTCGTTAATGTTGTCATCGTCTATCCCTCAATTCTTTTTATTTGCTGTGTTTAACTGACTTAATGAATACATTGCTTGTTGGTATATCCTGTTGAAAGAAGCATGAAATTTTCTTCTTCTCTTTTATAAATGAAAGCATTTTATCGAAACGTTTCAATTATATTCAAGAGAGTCCATAGGTTTTTTAATCTCATAACTTCAAATTCTCCCTGCCCTTATGGAACAAAGAAAAACGTATATAAAACCTTATGTTTCCATCAAATTATGGAAGGAAATCTCTTTTTGAAAATTCCATGTTGTAAACGATTACAACTTGAATTATAATGTGCTTATCGAAACGTTTCAACAATAATCTCAAAGAAAATTCGGGAATAATAAAAATTGAATTGCTTTTACAAGCAAATTTTAGGGGGAACTTACATGAAAAAACGTTGGTTTAAAAAATCAATGGTTACGTCAATGGTTGGTGCACTTGTCTTATCTGGCGTATTAGCTGGCTGCTCTTCAGGTTCAGAAGACGGAAAAACGACAATTACAGTTTGGGGAATGGGTGAAGAAGCAAAATCACTTCCTAAGATCGCTGAAGAATTTGAAAAAGAAAATCCTAAGATTGATGTTAAAGTTCAAGCCCTTCCTTGGGATCAAGCACACGATAAACTATTAACAGCTGTTGCTTCTAAGAAAGGACCTGATGTTGTTCAGATGGGGACAACTTGGATTCCAGAGTTTGCATCAGCTGGAGCATTAAAAGATTTAACACCTCATGTTAAAGATTACCCGGAACTAGATCCAAAACATTTCTTTGAAGGTTCTGTTGAAACGACAAAGTTTGAAGACAAAATGGTTGGTGTACCTTGGTACGTAGATACTCGCCTACTTTATTATCGTACAGACCTGCTTGAGAAAGCTGGATTCAGTGAAGCTCCAAAAACGTGGGACGAGTTAAAGGAAGCAGCTGATAAGCTAGCTGACCGAGGAAAAGGGAAATATGGAATTTCAATTGATGCTAAAGAACAAAGCTTGTCCTTTATGTTTGCACGCCAAAACGGTGCTGAACTGTTAGGACCAAATAATGAGCCTATATTCAATGAACCAAAATTCGTTGAGGCGGTTGAATACTTGAACAGCTTCTATGAAAGCGGAGCAGCTCCAAAAGAAGAACTAGGAATGGACATCGTTCAAGGTTTCCGTGGAGATGGAATCCTGCCAATGTTTATCAGTGGTCCATGGATGATTAAATTAATCAACGACCAAGCTCCTGAGCTTAAAGGTAAATGGGGTACGGCTGTTCTTCCAGCAAAAGAAAATAACATTTCTGCTCTAGGTGGATCTAACCTTTCTGTATTCGAACATACAAAACATGAAAAAGAAGCGTTAAAATTCGCAGCCTATATGAGTAAACCTGAGACACAACTAAAATGGATGGAGATGACGAATTCCCTTCCGGCAACACAAAAAGCATGGGAAGACGAATCTCTTACTGGAAATGAATTTTACAAAGCATTTGGTGAACAAATGGAAGCTTCACAACCAATGCCTGTAATTAAGCAATGGGAAGAAATCGCTCAATCTTACTTGAAGAGTTTTGAGAAGATCTACAGAGGCGGAGCAGATGTTCAGAAGGAATTAGATAACTTCGACAAAAAAGCTGAAGAGATCTTAAAGAAATAAATCCTGTTGATCACGGGTATAACGAGCAGGTTATCCTGCTCGTTACCTTTTTATCATCAACACGGGTAACGATGAAGGATGTGAAAACATGAAAAGCTATTCAAAAACGACTCCTTACCTCTTCATTGGACCAGCGCTTCTTTTATTGGCTTTATTCTCTCTTTTTCCCATTGTTCTTGCATTGGTGATTAGTTTTACAGATATTGACCTAGCTGGGCTTGCAGACTATTCAAATATTAGCTTTATTGGAATCGAAAACTATATAAATATCCTTAAAGATCCTATTTTTCTAAAATCGATCGGTAACACTGTCTTTTATGTCGTATTTGGTGTTCCTCTCGTTATCGCATGTTCACTTGGTATCGCTCTTTTGATCAACTTCGGTACAGCGCGTATCTTCAAGGCTTTTCGTCTTGTTTTTTATATGCCTTCTATCACAAACGTTGTAGCAGTAGCTGTTGTGTGGACGTATCTATACAACCCACAGTTCGGTCTGTTCAACTATCTGCTCGGTCTTGTAGGTATTCCTGCTATACCATGGTTACAGGACCCAACGATCGCCAAAGGATCATTGATCGCTTTAGCCGTTTGGCGCGCGATTGGTGTAAATATGATAATCTTCTTAGCTGCTTTACAAGGTATTCCGAAAACGTATTATGAAGCAGCTCAATTAGACGGTGCAAACAACTGGAAACAGCTTACGAAGATTACGATTCCACTTCTTCGTTACGCCATTTTTTTCGTATCAATCACAACGATGATCGGATGGATTCAATTCTTTGAAGAACCATTTGTAATGACGAACGGCGGACCGCTTGATAGTACAACATCTGTTGCCCTGTTCATCTACCGCAACGGATTCCAGTTAAGCAACTTTGGTTATGCCGCTGCAGGATCATTTGTCCTGTTTGTAACAATCATCATCATCACAATGATTCAGTTCCGATTACAGAAGAAAGATACCGACATTTAGAACGTGAGGTGAGAACATGAAATCAAAAGTATCTGATGCAAAAAAGGCATATAAAATGCAGCAATGGATCGCAGGAATCGTCTTAACGCTTGGCGGACTTTTAGTAGCCATCCCTTTTATTTGGATGATCCTTTCTGCCTTCAAACCTGAAAGTGAAGTCCTTCAGCTCACACCGACTCTGTGGCCTGAAACCTTTACAACGGAGAATTTCGTTTACCTGTTTGAGAACATGAACTTTGGTGTTTATTTGCGAAATACGATCATCATCGTCCTCTGTTCTTTCGTCGGACTTTTCTTTAATGCGATGGCTGGATACGCGTTTGCGAAGTACAAGTTTAAAGGAAGAGAAAAGCTTTTCTATCTTGTCCTAGCAACAATGATGATTCCAGGGCAAGTAACGATGATCCCTGTTTATTTAATCTTAAACCAGATGGGCTTGACGAACACGATGGCGGGTGTCGTTCTACCAGGATTAGTTGGTGCATTCAGCATCTTCTTATTCCGCCAGTTCATGTCGACGATCCCAGACGAACTGCTTGAGGCTGCTCGTCTAGATGGGGCGAGTGAGTTCCGTGTATTTATGCAACTCGTTCTACCTATATCTAAACCGATCATGGCCGTTCAAGGAATTTTAACGTTTATCGCGGGTTGGAACAGCTTCTTATGGCCGTTAATCATCGCGAATGACGAAAGCTTGTACACGTTGTCTGTTGGGTTAAGCCTTCTAAAAGGGCAATACGGAGGAAACTTCGCGTTGCAGATGGCAGGATCAACGTTCATGGTTGTTCCGATCGTCATCATTTTCATCATCTTCCAAAAACACATTATTGAAGGCTATACGATTTCAGGAATGAAATAGGACTAACGTTTAAGAACCCTCGATTCGAATTTGTAATCGAAGGTTCTTATTTTTTAAGTGTCTACTTTTTCTAGCCTGGTTTTCTTTCTATAATAGAGATGGATGAGAATAGCTAAGAAAAGACCTGAAGCATAAACAATATCATTCATCATGCTGTCGAAATAATAAACTTTTGAAAGGATAGAGTACAAGAATAGGCTCACCGTTAATAGTAAAAAAGTGTTTAGTCTTTTCTCCGATGTTTTCGTCATAATACCTCCTCTACAATGATTGAATTAAATGAATATTTGTCGAAAAGCCTATAAATTAATTTGAGGGACTATAAATATTTTTAACGGCCTATAAAATTTCTTGAAGGACTATAAATCTAAAACTACGGCCTATAAAACAAAAAAGTTATTAATATGCACCTTGCAACACTTCTTCCCTTGCTACTGACTGATAAGCTTTGAAAAATTCATCACAAAACGTGTCCCATTCATCCGCCGATTGAATAGATAGCTCACTAATTTCCCCACAGACAGGCTTTTCCATGAGTTCTGTAAGCTGTTCTGAAAATCGTTGTATGATTTTATCAGAAGCACCTTGCAAAACACTTTTCACAAATTCAGAAGCCGGATACCATTCTAAAACCCTTTCTAAATCACGATAAATTTGCGTTAACAATAAATTTCGAGGTCCTTCCCATTGCTCGTTGACGACAACATCACGGAAAATACGAGGCAATGATGAGAACTCCTCCATCACTCCATGACCACCAAAAATAGAAATGGCATCTCTTAGTACCTCTGCCCCCTCATTCGTTGCACAGATTTTTTGTAGAAGGATAAGCTCTCTTAGATTAAATAACTCTTTTCTGAGTTCTAATTGTTGATCCTTAGGTATCCCGGGGTTCAACGGCTTATCAAGTTTCATAAAAAGATCATATATCTTAAATGCACCTGCAGTCGTTCTTTCCGCAGATTCCTCAATCTTTAATAGTGTTCTTGCGGATAGTGGATAATCCTTTACCTTCTTTCCAAAAACAGTTCGGAAGTCTCCATAAAGTTTTGCCTCTCTAGACGCCCGTAGCATAAAACCAGCACAAGCGATGCCAATTTCAAGTCGAGATAGTGTAAGCACAATTCCTGCGGCGACAGCAATACCCTTTCCAGCCGGACCTATAGGATAGGCGAGTGCACCATTGTACTGAATTTCACCTGTTGGAAGTTCGGCTGTACCCATCTTCCATTTGATGCGGTTGATCTCGTAGCCATTTCTCTTTTCTTTCTGCTTATCGCCAGGCAACCATGAAGGAACAATAAACGTTGAGATTTTATCAGACCCCATGATTTTTGCCGTAACGACTGAGTAATCTGCATGCGCTACAGAACAGAAGAACTTATTGCCGTACAGACGATAATGTTGGCCGTCAGGAACAGCTTCTAAAACATTCGCTGGCAGATCCGATCCGCCTTGGATCTCTGACATAAATTGAGCGCCAATCGCAAAATCTCCATCAAGCCCTTCTTTTGTATGTTGTAAGATTTTCTGAAGTTCAGGATATTTCGAGTCAGGGTATTCCTCGAGTAAGGCAATTAAACCAATCGTACATGTTAACGGACAAGCAATCCCAGCCTCTCCTAGCTGATGAATTAACATCCTCTTCACAAAGCTTTCCCATGTATGCATGTTTTCTGAAAAGAGTCCCTCCCCAAATACTTCTTTCTCAAGGAGATATAATTCATGAGGTCGAACGATTCGATCAATGCGGTTATTAAACGCGTCGTAATGAAGCAGGTAAGGTCGGACTTCTGGCCGTGCATTGTGCTCAGCTAACCTATTCCATTTTAAAGAAACGACGGGAGAAAAAGATAAGACGGCATTATGTATTTTGTCAAAGTCTCTTTCAACAAATTTCTTTACCGCCTTCTGCAAAAAAGGATTTTCGCAGTACCAATCGATGTTTTCGCGCTTTTGAAGAAATTCATTAAAAGTATAAGTACCACTTTCTTTTACTGCTGAATCTAATGAAGTTTTCTTCATGAACTTTCAACTCCTTAGGTTATTGACAAAACGTTATTTTCAGAATTCATCATAGGTATATAGGTAGCACTGATGTTTTTACTCCACTATGAATTATTGCAGCTAGGTAAATAACATGCACAACTGTCATAGATAGAGTTCCACACAAAAATACTAGACCCTTCTATCTATCGTTTACGGTACGTGTTTTTATTTTTATTACACATTCGCCGCTAAATGGTTTCTTTTCACCGATATACATCACCGTTTCACTGATAAATTCATACTTATCACCTATGAATTCCTGGTCACCACCTCTAACTCCCTCAACTCCATCCGAAAGCAACAAAACTACCTAGATCCAATAAAAAACACCCTCATCCACATGGAATCAGGTGCTACATACAATTATTGAATTGAAAACTTTTCTTTTTTCAACAGACCCTCTGGTTTCTTACCTATTGGATCTTGGTGGAAGTAATCGCGAATAACACCATCTTTTAGATAGTTAGCGATCGATACCATAATCATTCCTTGATCTAGCGCGAGATATGCTTTGGCGATCTCGCCTGTTTCCACGTTTACAGAATCATAGAATCCGTACTTGCTATACGTATTGAGCTCTTTCAATGCTTTAATGTTTTTTCGAACAGCTTTTGGATCATAATCTAACGCTAGAAATGATGCATGAGCCGTTACGGTCGCACCATCTTTGTATCCTGAAGTTCCGAGTGGTGTTGCTGCGAACTCACTGTAACCAGCTGGTGTTGCAGATGGAGAGAAGCCCCATGCTTTATATCCTTTTTCTTCTGCAAAAGCTTGCTGTAATTCAACATGACGCTTGTTGTTCAGCCCAAGCGCATTCTTTCCAAGTTCTACCTCATTCAAGACGATACCAGGCATAAGGCTTTCGAACATGCTTCCGCCCCAGCTTGGAACGAATTTTACACCTTTATATTCATAATGACCTTCGAAAACAGAAACGCCATCATATTCATGAGTTTCACCTTCTGGAATCTGAGCTTGCCAGTCCCATTCTTTTGGCATCGTACGGTACATTTTCCACCAGTGCTCACTTGGCACATCGCCTTTACCAATTGAGATATAACTTGCTACACGTGGTTCTGTATTAAACAACCCATAATGATGATCCGTAAGCTTTCCTTGTGCAACATCGTATCCACCTCGGAATTGTCCTACTTCTGGATCATATAGAGTCGTATAATTCATGTTTTCAACGAGCTTACTCGTTTGTGGATTAAGCTCATCATAAGCTTGTCCAACTACAATTAATCCTGCAGAAAGCCAGCCATTATCCACTTGAGAGATGAATTGTCCCCAATCCTTTTTAACGGAACCATCTTTTGTGTTATACCAGTTGTAGTATAAGCCATTCCACTTTTCTAAACCTTCAAGTGTATTTAATGTTACTTGTATGCGTTTTACCGCTTCCTTTTTAGAGATGATACCTAATTCTTGAGCGGAAATCGTACTCATCATATACATTCCAATGTTTGTAGGAGATGTGTGTGTTGCGTCTTTTTTGCCTTCTGCTGTATATCGAGTTTCATCATAAGTTAAACCTGTTTTTGGATCGGTATGATCTTGATAAAACTTATAAGTCTTTTTAGCGATAGCTTTCAATTCCATTTGAAAAGCATTATCTTTTCCTCTATCAGTTGCGGATGCAGAGGTTGTTACAAATACATTTGCAATCAAACTGAACATCAATACAAAGCTTATGATTTTACTTGTTTTCATGGATTCATTGCTCCTCTCGTACTTAGAAATGGTGAATCGAAACGTTTCACCAATAGTTTAACACGTTTAAACGAAATTAATAAGGAGCATCCTGCCTTTTGCGTCAAAGGTTGTATGCGCTTTCATAACAAACAGTATAAAGGTAGGGGAAAACTGATAATAACAGGAAATTAATTAGCTTTATTAGGAAAATAAAGGATAATTATTTCTTTTGCGAGAAGAAGTAGTGATTAATCAAATAAGGAGTTTTTGCTATGCATAAGAAAACGCTTCTTGAAACACCAGTAATAATAGAACGGAATGAAATAAAGTTAGTTGGAATAAGGGTTCTATGTGAGGGAGATCAATACATTCACGAAATCCCTAAAGCTTCAGTTGCACTGAAATCATAATTACAGTCCATTCAGCATGTTGTGAATCCTTCAAAGCAAATAGGTGCGTTTCTTGTTGATGCACATACAAAACAAGAAGATGGATACTGGGTTTGTGTTGAAGTAGAAAAACATGAAATATTCCAGGCGGCATGGTGAACTTAACCATACCACCTCAAAAATATGCAGTAACAAAACATATAGAAAGAAACGATGAAATTAAAAACAGCTATGAAATATTGCACAAGTGGATTCAAAAGAATGGACACGTTAGACTTATTAGTAATTGGCACATCGAGATTTTCAATAATTTTAATGATGTAGATCAATTAGAAATTGAATTGTACGATACCATCCAATAAAAGTGGGGTTAGAGTATGCAAGAAAAATCTCGATCAGTACTAGGCTACAACCGGATGAAAATTCCTTATGTTATACAAAGTAGTGCAGAAAATCCAAAAGGGTTAGCTATCATGCTTCCTGGTATAGGTTATACCGTTAAATCGCCACTGTTTCATTTTTCTTCAGGAGCTTTTTTAAACAAAGAATATGATGTATTGCATGTAAACTATCCTTATTATTCAATAGATTACGAAAATTTCAGCTTTGAAGAAATCACCTCTGCACTTATTAATGATGTATCCACAGTGTTAAATGAAGTGGTAAATCACACAATCTATAAATCTTATTACGTGTTAGGAAAATCCTTTGGCACTATGGCCATTCCTACTGCTTTAGATATATTACCTATCGAAAACACGAAAGCGGTTTGGCTAACACCTCGTCTAATCGATCTATCTGTTTATCAAACGTTAAGAGCGTGTAAACAAGACGGTCTTTGCGTAATCGGTGATAAAGATCCCTTTTATGACGTAGTAAAGATGAATAACATCATACTTAATCCATCGATAGAATGTATGATTCCTACGAATGCAAACCATGCACTTGAAGTGGACAACGATATCCTATAAAAAGACTGGATAACTTTATCTCGCTTAAAAACGGAGAATTAAAAACATGAACTTTAAACAAAATGAAGCTATCGAAATTCTAGAACGTACGCCTACCGTTTTGACACACTTATTATCTGGACTCTCTTATGAATGGTTGAATAGTAATGAGGGTGGGGATTCGTGGAATTCTGTTGAAGTTGTCGCTCACTTGATCGAATGCGAAAAGAGTAATTGGATACCACGTATTTACAGCATACTTTCAAGCCATGAGAATGAGTCCCTTCCACACTATGATCGATTCTCTCACTTAGGAAAAGAAACAGGTATTGAAGAACTGCTGCGTGAATTTTTGCAGTGCCGCCAACAAAGCTTATACCAATTAGGGACTTTTAATATTAGTTCCTTCGATTTAAACAAAACGGGACTACACCCTGAGTTTGGCTCTATTACCCTACAACAATTACTCTCAACCTGGGCCGTTCATGATCTTACACACATCAACCAGATTACTAGGGTTCTGGCTAAGCGTTATGATTTGGACGTTGGTCCATGGAAAACATTTTTAAGCATACTAAAATAACGTTCCCCCAGTGGGAGCTTTTTTTTTATTTCCATAAAGGAAAATAATGGATGGTGTCGAATGATTATAGTTAACTATATTAGATAAAATATAGATAGAGAGATTTAGGGGGAAAATTTTATGTATTTACTTGTCCTTCGGCGCATTATTTATTTTTTGATGCCGATCGCCGGTGTTTTTTTCATTGGTGCGCTTCCTTTCCTTTTCTTCAGCAATGTTCAAGGTATTGAAGCTGTAGCTCGTTTGCTAGACTCTGGCGCACTTGATAATGCACTTTTTTTAAACCAGGATTTAGGATTATTTTTCAAACCTTATTTTGATAAGATATGGGATTTATTCATAAATCTCGTAACGTTTTCAAACGTAACTTTTTATGAATATCAACAAGAAAAGTTACTATTCCCGACTATTTTGAAACCTTATTCTTATTCTATAAAACTAGTGTTAGCAGCATTTCTTCTAGCTATCGTATCATCTATCTTCCTAGCTCTTATCATCAAGATCTTGCCTGATCGTATTCAAAAAGGAATTCGCTTCTTGTTTTTTTCACTAGAGTCTTTACCTGATATTTTTATAGTTGTTATCATTCAATATAGTATGATTTTGTATGTTAGAAATACGGGAAATCTTTTATTCCCGATCGTACATAGCGATCAAAATCCTAGCTATTTTTTACCGATTTTTTGTTTGAGCATCTTGCCTACTCTTTTCTTAATAAGAACATTACTGTTTTTACTCGATGATGAAGATTCAAAAACGTATGTAGAATTTGCGCGCGCAAAAGGAATACGATATGCGCTTATCCTTTATATTCATATGTTAAGAAATTCGCTTTTAAGTCTGTTTTATTATTCAAAAAACGTGTACTGGTTACTAATCTCTACACTTTTTATGGTCGAGACTATTATGGCAATTCCCGGTATCACTGATTTCATGCTAGATAACGGACCTACAACACCGGACGTCATAACAGTTAGTGTTTTGCTCATGTTCGTTCCTTTTTATCTATTATTTACACTTTCCTCTTATATTTTGGAGTATAAGCTAGGACGTACTGATGAGGAGGTGGCGTAGGATGTCTGTATGGAGAAGTCCGTTATTTTTAAGTGGTTTTCTAATTATTGTTACCCTGTTTTTTGGAAGCATCATCTATTCACATTTTGTACCTAATGAAAAACAGCCAGTTATGCAAATTAGATTTGATGAACAAAAACAACCTATTGATTCAGCCCCACTCGCTCCTTATAAAGAAATGCCATTTGGTACTGATCGCTTTGGTGTCAGCATGCTACACAAGGTGATCGATGGAGCAAAATATACATTAGGATTTGCATTCTTAATCGCGTTCGCTCGTCTATTCTTCGGAACGTTGTTAGGATTATTCTTGAGTCAGCTACCAAAATCTGTACTTCGGATATCAAGCAAACTCTTTGAATCTTTTTATTATGCACCAGCAACCATTGTCGCTTATTTACTGATCTATCCTGTTCTCCAAATCTTCACTTGGTCAGTTCCAAAAGAGCAACAAACGATTTTCTCTTTGCTGATTCTCATAGTAATCGCGGTTCCTACCGTGATGGTAACGGTAGCCAATGAAACGTCAAAGTTTTTAGAGAATGAATTTATCTCCTCCGTTAACGTACTCGGGGGAGGAAGAATTCACAAGCTTCGCAAACACGTATTACCTTACTTGAAACCGCGATTAAGTATTCTATACAGTCAGCAGCTAATCGCAACACTTTTACTTGCTGCACACCTTGGTATTTTACAAGTTTTTATTGGTGGTACTGACTTTATTACACTCGATCCACTAGAAAATAATACCGTGCCTGTTGCTATGATCAACGAATGGTCGAGTATGATCGGTGCCAACTACTATCAGATTCGTGGTGATCGCTGGATCGTATTTGCACCACTCGCTGGATTTGCCATAACCATTCTCGCGTTGAACTTTATGGTTGAAGCGATGAAACGTCAATATCTTGAAAAAGGTGCCTACACGAAACGAAGTCGAAAAGTAAGGAAGATAAAAGCTCCTGTACAAGTTAAGAAATTGTCTCAAGAACAGTTTGATAGGATTATGAAGACAGGGACTGATCATTAATGAATAAGAATGACTCGATAAGGCGAAGACTTACCTTATCGAGTTTTTTTTAAATTTGGTATGTTTTTCGTTCGTCATGAATAAAGGAATAAAAAGGAGTGAAACATTTGAGTGAAGCAGACCTTAACGTAATCTTTTATACCTTGTTTCTTCTACTCGGATTACCAATCAGTTATAAATATGCAAAGTTTACGGTATCACATACGGGTATGGTTCTTCCCCACTTCTTTGTCAGTTTAATGCTTAACTTATGTATAGGTACAGTTGGTATTGTGGGGTGGATCTTTTTTTCTGTAAGAATCTCTAGAGCATTCACCATCGGAGGCATCTATTTAGGTGCTTGGATCGTTTCAATAAGTCTAGTAGCCTTGTTGGTCCTTCTCTTATTTAAACGGAAATCAATGATACAAAGCTTTCACTATCCTTCTTCTAGATAACAAAACACCTTCCTCGTTCACACGTTCAGGAAGGTGTTTTGCTTCTTTATGCCTTGATACTTTCCTTTTCGAAATCAGAGGCTGGGCCAAAGAACTCAAAATGAATGTTTTCTTTTGGTACATTCAACTTCTGAAGAGCTGTATTTATCCCTCTCATAAATGGAATCGGGCCACAGAAATAGTAGTCTGCATCTTCTTTTAAAGGTAAGATCTCCTTCAACCAAGCCTGATCGATGTATCCCCTCTTTGTGTAGCCTAAATCTTCATCTAACGGACTTTCATACACAAAATGTGTAGTGATATGATTTGAAGCTTCTGCAATTTCTTTAACTTCATTCTTTAACGCGTGTGTTTGGCCGTTAATCGCAGCATGAACAAATGTGATCTCTCGTTCTGGCTGTTCACTTGCTACAGTTTTCAGCATGCTTACGATAGGAGTTAGCCCCACACCACCACTAATAAGTACAACGTGCTTTTCACTGTTTGTATTTAAATAAAAGTCACCTGCTGGAGCGCTTAAATAAAGGATGTCTCCTTCTCCCACACTCTCATGCAAATAAACAGAAACAATTCCGTCCACTGCATTCCTACCACTTTCTTTTTTAACAGAAATGCGATAGCTGCTTTTTCCTGGAGCGTCAGACAAGCTGTATTGTCTGATATGTGTGTTTTCCTGACCTGGGATATCCATTTTGACACTCACGTATTGGCCTGGCTTATATTTTGCAAGCGGCTTTTCATCTTGTGGCCTTAAATAGAAGGACGTGATTACTGAACTTTCTTCTACTTTATCTGTAACAACAAAAGGTCTAAATCCTTTCCAATCCGCATCACCATACATGTTACGTTCAATACCGATAAAGACTTCTGCAATCACACCATACGCTTCTGCCCAAGCATTGATAATCTCTTCTGTTGCAGCATCACCAAGAACATCTTTAATAGCAAGAAGCAGGTTTTCACCGACAACAGGATAATGTTCTGGCTTAACCCCCAAGCTCCGATGTTTATGGGCGATTCCTTTTACAACTGGAATAATGGTTTCAAGCTTATCAATATTAGCTGCTGCTGCGTATACAGCGTTTGCTAATGCAGCTTGCTGACGCCCTTTTTTCTGGTTTGCATGGTTAAAGATATTCAAAAGCTCAGGGTGCTTCTGAAACAGCATTTCATAAAAACGAGAAGTGATTGCCTCTCCGTGTACTTGCAGAACAGGTACGGTTGACTTAATAATTTCAATGGTTTTTTGCTGTAACATGTCAATTCCCCCTTATATTCTTCTTACAACTCTATCGTAAAAGAATGTTAAAAGAGAATGTGTGATTTGAATCACTTTTCCTTAGGATGTTTTGTGAACATAAATAGTGCTATTTTCTTAGCCACATTTCTGCTTTTTGCTTCATTTCCTCCTGAAGACCGGCAGAATTTTTCGTGTCATCTAATGCTTTTCCTGCGTATTCTCTCGGAAAGATTTTATACAATGAGCGTTTAAAGTCAGCTCCATCCCGTGGTTCCTTATAATGTGAGACCACATACTCGCCGTCTTCACTCCTGAGTTTAACTACAACAGGAACGGAATGGCCAGGCTGACCCTCCGCTTTCGTTTTCTCGTTAAAACCCAAATACAACGAATAAAGATAGACGGATGTCACTCCTCCTGTTTCTTTCGCTCCATAGATCTTGTGAACTTCAAACTGTTTATCGGTTTCAGGATATACTCCATCATAATGTTGGATGATATAATCCGAGATCAACTCATTCATTTCAGAAGTCACTTTTACTTCATTAGAAGAGTTGAATGAAGCGCATCCAGATAATAAGAAAAGCAGAATCAAAGTAATAAACGTTATTCTCTTTTGACACTGTAACATCAAACTCCCCGCTTTCTTTTACGTTAGATCTTGCCCCCATAATGATTGTAAAAGAATCATGTATAAAGTAAGCAACACAGAAATGATTATAAAGATAACAGAAATGAATCGATAATTATCCACTTTAGAGAGCGTGATTCCAAAAACAGTCATAGCTAGTATCGTTGCTGCGTAATAAACAAAAAACATAGGATAAAATGTTAAAGGACCTAAAAACAACCCTAAAGAAGCAAACTGTATAGAAAAAGCTAAGATTGAAAATAAAACCCACTTCTCTTTCCCTTTTGCTTTCACTGCACCAAATAAGGAAAACAGTCCAGCTCCTAATACCAAAATGACTAATGCCCATTCATAGAGAAAGAACAAATTTTCATGATCTACTGCAAAATAATAACCGACCATTAATACTGGAAATATAACAAGCAGTAGTAACGAACTTCGCTTTACATATTGGTTGCTATCCACTTAACACTCCCCCTTATATAACTTCACACCATCATATTACCATTTAATGGTTTGTTTTTTACGCAATTCTTTTCAAACTATTCAAACGATTTTATAATAATATGATACTATTGAAAGATACAAAACTTCACTAAGTGAATGAAACGGGATTATTATGGAGTTATCAGGAGTTGGCAAAGTGATGAGAAGGTCTTTGATCACCTACAAAGAAAAAATAGTCCACCTTACAGAATGGGGTGAAGCTCACAATCCTACCATTGTTTGCTTACACGGATTAGGAAGTACGAGCCTTAGCTTTCTAGAAGTAGCTGAGGAATTACAGAAGAATTTTAGAATCATTGCGTTCGATGCTCCGGGACACGGGAGATCTGAACCCTTTGACACGCCTATAGATTATGAGATGCCTAGACTTGTTGAATGGTTACATGGTTTGTTAGATACGTTAAATGTAAGCGATTTCTATCTCTTATCCCATTCATGGGGAAGTTTTCTAGCTCTTCACTATTTGGTTCGTTATCCTGAACACATTTTGGATACGATCTTAATCGATGGCGGCTATCAAACAAAGCGTATCTGGTCTTCCTCTTTAGAAGAAGAGATGAATTATTACGAAAAAGATTTTGATGAGTACGTGTTTGATTCTTGGAATGACTTTTTTCTAGCAGAAAAAGAAAACTATTTGATGTGGTCACCGTTAAAAGATATCGCAGTTCAAGATCTTGGTGTCGAAAGAGAAGGTAAAGTTTGTTGGCATGCTAAAGGTGAAACTGCCCGTCATATCATTCGTGGCATGCATCTCGACGAAACCGAAGACATCTATCACCTTCTTCCATCAGGTATCACTTTACTTGTCGCCACCGTACCAGAGCGATTGTCTGAAATAAGGTTACAGACCGCTGAAACGTTTAGAAAGAACGCAAACGGTGAACTACATATCGTGCCAAACACGACACACTTGTTGCACTGGGACAACCCCCGCGTTGTAATCGATATAGTTCTATCAAAATGGCTAAAAAAATCGGAGGTTAAATGATGGCATACCTACTCGTCTATTTTTATAAATTAAAACCTGAAGTGAAAGAGAAGTTTCTTGAAATATCATCTAGATCGAACAAAAAATTTCAAGAATACGGAGGTGTAACAGAACAGATTTTCAAATTATCCACATCACCCAAAAATTATGGCTTCTCCTCTATTTCTGAAAAACTCCAAGTTGATGAAGGTGAAGAACTCTGGATTGGCCTTCTTCGTTTCCAATCTGAAGAACATGCACGCATGACGATGGAGGACTTCGACCAGGATCCAGAGATGAAGGAACGACTAGACGAATTTGTCACACATGTAGCACCACTTGAAAAGTTAGTTTTTGGCGAGTTTGTTTCTGAAACTGAGGTAGTGACCGTATAGAGAACGACCAGCGCTATAATGAAGATAAATAAAAAATGCATCTCCTTGCTACAAGGAGATGCTTACCCAAATTCTTTTTGATGTGCTTTTTTCATCTTCAAATATTCTTTATCTGTTCGCGCTAATTTCCACTTCTCCTCAAAGATCGCCGCTGACTTTGCTTTAACCGGATCAATCTTCCTCTTATTTACTTTACCTTCCTCATTATATTTCCTGCCACCTTTATAATTCGTGTAACGCCTTGCGCGTGTATATCCCATCTGAAGAAACTTCCTCGCCATATCCGCTCCAACAAAGTCTTTGTTTTTCTTATATTCTAGAAACTGTTCATATATTTTCTTAGAAGACTTTTCAGCTTCTTCTGGGGTCTTAAAACGCCAGTGCGGTAAGATCTCACTCTTATAAGGTTCCACTAATAATACTCCCTGCTCACCACGTCCTACACGATACTTTTCAGGATGTTTTCGAAAATCGATATTATCAAAGTCAAGATTATAATCAAAAGCCATTTCCTTCCCTCCTTTTTGTTATCGTTACCCTAAAAGGAAGAAGTCAAAAATAAAGAGTGTTTTCATATTGTTGCTTTTGATAGTAGTTGCTTCCCCTTCAGGTTGCTCGCTTTCCACAGGGCGAACGGTGGGCTTCGCCTGGAACGGAGATCAACACTTCCAAAAGCAACAAAGTATACGAAAAAAACCTTTAGATAACAACAAAAATAAAAAAGAATTTGGTATAAGAAAAAAATCCGCTGTTTCTTTAAAGAAACAACGGATCTCAGAACGTAGACAAA
>NZ_JARMFC010000019.1:0-84619 GCF_036213205.1 Fictibacillus nanhaiensis | reverse complement strand
TTATTGGTTACAGTTCACTATAGCTGTACAGGCTTTTTTCTATAAACGGTAGAAGGTGTGGGTGCTGATCTTAGAATGAGAATGCCAGAGATCATGTATAGAAACGATGCGATATAGAACAAGCTTCCAATTGTTAAGAAATCAATTAGAAACCCTGTTAACATAACGGCTATCGCTCCCCATACACTTGTCCAAAGATGATAACTTCCTATCTTTTTTCCTGCCTGGATGCCATCCGACAGCCTCGCCAAAACGGTTTTTTCCGATGTTTTTTGTATGGCACCAAGGATACCCATTACAATCTGCACCAGATAGAGAGCAGTAACTGTTTCAATGATAGGAACAATCAGCATCATCCCTGCCATCCCCCATGTATGTATCAGAATGAAGGTACGGTCACCTATTTGATCAGAAAGCCTGCCAATTATAGGATGAACAAGCGCGCCAGTCAGTGCAAAAAGCCCATAAGCTAACCCGAACTGCGAGTAACTGTCACCAATGTTACGAATGAGAAGCAGATAGAAGGGAAAGACCATTGAACTAGCTGTCATTAAAAGGCTTTGTGCCGTTACAAATGTGCGATAATTCATTGTGCATACACCTCATAAAAAAGATTTTTAAACCGCTCATCAGGATCGAGCTCCCGCTTTTTCTGAAAGAACTCATCAATACGTGGATATGCTCGTTTTAGTTGTTTCTTTGACGGATATGAATAATAAGGTAAGTAATAGCTTCCATTATGATCTAGCGTTACATCAATCATCTTCTGAATAACTTTTTCTGTTTTCTTTATCTCTTTTTCTGAACGTCCTTGATTGATCAATAACACAAGAGCAAACATATCGTTTTTCGCATAAGACAGCACGGCATCCTCGTCATGCTCCACGTACCGGATTGTGATATTTAAAAGGTTAAGATCTTCCTCTTTTAACACCGTTCTTAGTTCGTCAATATATGAAGCAAACTCATCTACAGGAACAAAATATTCTTGCAGCACTTCTGTTCGATTGGCGTTTTCATATTCCATAAACGTACTGTCTGATCTCATTACATTATTTCTAGATTGATAGTTACCATTGCTATTTTGAAAATGTTTCTTCTGAGTATCCCAAAATACATCTTTTCCCCAATCACTATAACGAGACATGCCTAACATGAATTTTGGTAGCACCACGTTTTCTTCTTCATTTAACTTTGAATATCTACTTAACTTCCTTTGATCTTCTGCCAACACATAGTCTGTTACATACATTTCTTCTAAAAAGGTCTTAGGGGCTACAGATAAGCGAGCAAGATGCATTTTCACATTCTCATCATTCTTTACCTTTTTCTTAAAATGCTCTTCATATTCTCGGTAATCCATTGTAGATATGCGATGTTGATACAATTCATCATCAGCCAACCGCAGTGTGACATCGAGTATGACTCCAAAAAGACCATAACCGCCTATCACATATGAAAAGTATTCACTATTCTCTTTACGACTCACAGTAATGATTTCTCCATCTGGCTTCAGTAAGCGAAAAGAATTCACTGTATCGATTAAAGATCCATACCGTATATCACGCCCATGAACATTTACACTTAGAGCACCTCCAACCGTAAAAATATTCTGCGATTGCATGACTTGAATAGATAGACCGTATGGATTAATCTTCTTTTGAATATCTGCCCATGTAACGCCACTTTGGACCGTTATCGTTTTTTCTGTTGGGTTGAAGTCCAATATCTTGTTGTATCTCTTCATGTCGAGAAGTGTTCCATATGGATAGACCGTATGACCTCCCTGACTATGCTGCATCCCAGCGATTGAGATCGACTTTTCTTGTTTGACCCATTCTTGAAGATCCTTAGTAGAATGAGTGCTCTTAACCTCTTTCATTTTAGTCGGTAAAAGTTTTCCCGCATCTTCTACTACCACTGTTTCCTGTTTGTGTGAATGGATGGAGGTACTTGCATAAAAAGCTATACCATATAAAGAGATACCTATTAGAAAAAACATTCTTTTCATAACATCACCTCAATAGTTAAGTGTAATTTTACACTTTAATTATAAAATGACACGCAGGTGGTTAGCAATCATTTTTTTTAGAAACACATTGTGGATTATTAAAAGAAAAGAATTTAGACGCGTCTTTAACTTAAAAATGGTGATTCGTACAAGCACTCCTTCTAGCATTTCATATAGTAATAGTGGGGGTGATATGATTGGGTAAGAAAAGAAAAGAACTTATGGAGGCTATTAATTCTCTAAATGCTAACGGCACAGAGACTGAAGCGGAAGTGACTGCTGAAAACGGTGCTGAAAATGGTGCAGTTGAAGCTTTACGCTCTATCTTAGGTGATGGTCTTAAACGCAAGAAGTCAAAAAAGTCTACTTGTAAAAAGTCTAAAAAGTCCTCAAAAAAGTGTAAGAAATCTAATGGAAATGATTCTGGTGGAACCGCTCCTGGCGAAACAGCTACTGACAGCTGTTGGGAATAATCCTCGAATTTAAAAAGCTCCCTCGATTAAGGGAGCTTTTTCATGATGTTATTTGCTAGCTCAAAACTTTTGTAAAAGCATTTTGTTTCAGATAAGTAAGTGTTGCAGCTCCAAGTAAATTTGCCGCTATTAACAGAGCATCTTCATTAATCTTAAACTTTGGGTGATGGTGTGGATATACTTCCTCCCACGCTTCATCAAGAGCACCAGTAAAAAAGAACGTGCCTGGAACTCTTTCTAAGTAATAAGAGTAATCTTCTCCCCCCATTTGCGGTTCGATCTCTTCAAGTTCCATAATGCCAGGAACTTTTCTCGCTACATCAACTACAAATTCTGTGTCGTCCTTATGATTTACAACAGCCGGATATCCACGTTTAAATACATATTCATAAGAAGCGTCTGATGCAAGACACGTACCTTTTGCGATGCGATCGATCTCTTGTTCGATGGCAACTCGAACGTCTTCCTTAAATGTGCGAACCGTACCTGTTAGCTTTGCTGTATCCGCGATAACGTTGAAAGCATTTTTTGCCTCAAACGCACCGACTGATACTACTGCTGCATCTAGCGGATTAACTCTACGACTCACGATTTGCTGAAGGTTTGAAACAAGCTGGGATCCAATAACAATGCTGTCTTTTGTTTTGTGTGGCTGAGCACCGTGGCCACCTTTACCTTGTACTTTTATTGTGAACGAATCGGCTGCTGCCATAACGGGACCTGTACGATAACCAATCGTCCCTGTTGGCATCGTTGCCCAAAGATGCGTTCCGTAAATGACATCGACTCCATCCAGACAGCCATCCTCAATCATTGCAATAGCTCCCCCAGGGGCGAGTTCCTCTGCATGCTGATGTATAAAAACGATGGTACCTTCTACTTCGTCCTTTAGCTCTGATAATACTTTTGCCAGTACTAAAAGAGTTGCTGTATGGCCATCATGCCCGCACGCATGCATGACACCAGGTACTTTAGATTTGTATGGAGATTCATTTTCTTCCTGAATTGGAAGTGCATCAAAATCCGCTCGAAGTGCTACAGTCTTACCTGGTTTTCCACCTTTTAATGTAGCAACTACTCCACGCCCACCGACCCCTGTTCGCACATCTAATCCTAATTTCTCGTGATATGATGCGATATATGCTGGTGTTTCGACTTCTTCAAATGACAGTTCAGGATTTTGGTGAAGATGTCGGCGTATCTTCACCATTTCATCTTGATAGTTTGCCAAACGGCTAAATAATTGTTCCATTCCCGCTCACTCCTCTTATCATCTACATTCTTATATATTCGCCAGGTCCTAATGGAAGTCCTAGCACGTACCAGACAGCAAATAAAATACACCAAAAAATCGTATAAGCGATCGTATAGGGAAGCAATGAGGAAATCAAAGTTCCCATTCCCATATTTTTATCAAACTTTTTCGCAAACGTTAGCAGGATGGCGAAGTATGCAAGCATCGGAGTGATCGTATTCGTGATTGAATCACCAATTCTATAGGCCATTTGGGTAAAAGCTGGACTATAATCTAAAGCCATAAACATCGGGACAAATACAGGTCCTAAAATAGCCCATTTTGCAGATGAACTAGCGATTAGTAAGTTAACAAGAGCTGTGAAAAGAATAAATGAGAGCAATAAAGGAAGTCCTGTAAACCCTGATTCTTTTAAAAAGTCTGCACCTGTTATCGCGATGATCGAACCTAAATTGCTCCAACTAAAATAAGCGATCATCTGAGCTGCAATAAAAGCAAGTACGATATAGTACCCCATACCGCTCATCGCTTTTGTTAAATGCTCGGCTACGTCTTTGTCGTTTTTTAATACCTTAGAGCCGAATCCGTAAGCCATGGCTGGTATCAGGAAGAAAAGAAGCATGATCGGAACCAATGAATCCATAAACGGAGAATCGATAAGTTCACCTGTTTTCGGATGGCGAAGCATAGCACCTTCTGGAACGGTCACAAGCAGAATGATAGCTGAATAGATGAATAGAGAGATCGTCGCCCACTTTAAGCCTCTTTTCTCTTCAGAAGTTAAGGCTTGTTTCTTCACTTCAAGATCATCAGGAATTTGGTAATCCCCAAGTCTTGGCTCTACAATCTTTGTAGTCACCCAAACAGCAACAGGTAATAGCACAAAAGTCGAGGCAAGCATGAAGTAGTAATTCATAGCAGGATTTGCTGTATACGTTTTATCCTGAAGATGAGCTGCTGACTCTGTGAAACCAGCAAGCATTACATCGAGCATACTAATGATGATGTTTGCACTAAATCCGCCAGCAACTGCCGCATAGGCTGCTGCAAGGCCAGCGATCGGATGACGTCCCAGAGTGAGAAACACCATTGCTGCTACAGGAGGGAGTACGATTAAAGCAGCATCAGCCGCTGCGTTTCCTACGATCCCAATAAAGATGATGATCGGTAAGATGAGTGCTTTTGGTGAGGCTAATACGACTCTGCGCATAAATGCTGATATCAAACCTGTAGATTCAGCCAAACCTACTCCGAGCATAACGACGAGCACAAGGCCTAGGGGCGGAAAATTCACAAAGTTACTAACTAACTCACTCAACATCCTAATGATTCCTTCTTCATTCAAAAGGTTGACCGCTATAATTTTTTCATTATTGGCCGGATTCACTGCACTCCATCCAGCGACTCCAGCTATGAATGAACCTAGCAAGATAACAGCCGTAATGATGACAAACAAAGTAAGAACATCCGGTAGTTTATTTCCATTCTTCTCTACCCAGTCCAACAGTCGGTTAAAAATATTTTTTTTACTGTTCTCAGGATTTGGCGTGTTTGGTGAAGGTATTGCTTTCAGCGCTGAACGTGACATGGACATCCTCCCTTTGTTTATGAATTTTCAGAAAAAATATAAATTTCTTCACATTCTACCGTCTCTATCATTCGGTTTCAAGGGGTCATTTAGAACACTACTTTTTTACTAGACAACAGGTTCTATAAGGATAGAGAGTCATGTAAGGGCTTTCGGTTGCAGAATATTCTTACACTTTTAAATTTACCTTACTCTATCCTTTCGCTATAATTAATACATTATTGCACAGAAAAAACGATTTTCAGATAAAGATAAGGGAGAGAACACCATGGATCTTTTATTAAAAGAAAGTCTGAAAGCAAGCTACAACGAGCAAGCTGATTCACGTGATCAATCAGAGATTCAGAATTGGAAGTTTGACGAACTAAATGCCTTTGTAGCTGCACTTACATCTAGTCCAAAAAATCACCAATATACCGTTCTTGATCTTGGAGCTGGATCAGGTCAGCACGGAAAATACTTATCTCAACATCACTTGGATGTGACGTGTATCGATCTCTCTCCTAACATGGTAGAAACGTGCCGTGCAAAAGGTTTAAAAGCAGAAGTGATGGATTATTACAAACTACTTTTTGATGCTGAATCTTTTGATGCGGTATGGGCGATGAATACGCTTCTTCACGTTCCAAAGGTAAGCCTGCCTGCTGTTCTTAAAAACATTCATACCGTTCTCGCTCAAGACGGACTGTTTTACATGGGTGTTTATGGAGGGAAAGATTCTGAGGGCGTGTGGCAAGAAGATTCGTATATTCCGAAGCGGTTCTTCTCGTTTTATACAGATGAAGATTTACTTGAAGTGGTAGCTCCTCTATTCGATGTACAAGATTTCCACGTTGTTACAGAAGCTGGACAAGGTATAGGTATGAACTTTCAATCCTTACTTTTACGTAAGAAAGCAATCATAGACTAATTACAGCGTTTATTTAAAAGATTATTTGCTTGATTAAGTTGTTTGAAGCTAAAGGTGGAAAAAGGGTGCTAGCTTATTATTCTGTTCAAAAAAAAAAAGCTCCTCTGCTTGAGGGGCTCTTAAACTTCTCGCATATATCGAATAGACACGTGTTTTCCGCTTCCTTCACTCCTCTTTTCTGACTGTTTGACAAACCCTTTTGCTTCGTAAAAAGGAATGGCTTTTTCATTACCTTTTTGCGCAGATAACCATTGTTCTTTAATACCGATATTCTTCTGATAGTCTGTGTAATAGTTTAACAGTTTCGTTCCAATTCCCCTGTTTCGCTTGTTCGGGTTCATATAGAACACAAAGATCTCGCCTATCTCTTGACCAATCGTTCCTCCGCCGATTGCACCTACTACTTCTCCGCCTTCTTTCGCTACGAAATATCCGTGCCAATTCTCGCTGAACTCTGTCACTTCGTTTTCAATTCTTTTCTCGTTATAATACTCTTCAATTACGCTGCTCACATACGATTCATCTTCTAAATAACCATATGTAGCACGCCATCCTTCTCTGCAAACTCTGGCTATTCCTTTCACGTCTTCTGGACCAGCTTTCATAAGAATTAAACCTTCTGTAATCGCTATTTTATCCATTGTTTCACCTCACTTTATTTATCTTAAACACCACTATTATAGCCTATTTTTTGGTAAAATAGAGGTAGACAGCTCAGTCAGTCAGACGCTTATTTTGAATGAGAAAGGCGGATGGTTATTTGACAAATTTGATTACGAAAAATGAACATGTTTTTAACATGCTAGATTCTCTTTTACGTGATGAGGGCGCGTTTTGGAACTCTTTTTATGAAGACAGAAATAAGAAGATTCCTTTTTTTGTGGACGCACCAGATGAAAATCTTGTGAACTATGTGGAGCGTGGCTTGGTTCAGCCTGGCCGTGTGTTAGAGCTTGGATGCGGTCCTGGTCGAAATGCAATTTTCTTAGCTCAACTCGGGTTCGAAGTAGATGCTGTAGATCTATCAAGCGAAGGCTTAAATTGGGCTCGTGAACGTGCTGTTGAAAAAGGCGTCGAAGTGAAATTTATGCAAGGAAGTATCTTTGAGATGGATCTGCCACACATGGAATATGATCTCATCTATGATTCTGGCTGTTTTCATCATGTGCCTCCTCACCGTCGTGTGAGTTATTTACATCTTTTAAACAACTGTTTAAAACAAGGCGGACATTTTGCTATTACGTGCTTTGATGCTGTGGGCATGGGATTAGATATACCTGACATGGACGTGTACAAAGATCGCTCGATGCAAGGAGGATTAGGGTACACGTTTGAGCGGATGCGGGAGGTCTTCTTTGAATTCGAAGAGGTTGAATTACGCAAAATGAAGGAAATAACGCAGCCAGCAGATACATTTGGTTTACCATTTTTAAATGCAGGGTTGTTTAGGAAATAAAAAAAACACTTGGAGTTCCGTCTCCAAGTGTTTTCTAATGGCTTAAGAAGTGTGTGATAGTTATTGTGTCTCGTTTCTAGGCCCTAGTTTTCATTTTATAGGCCTTCAGCAAATTTTATGGTCCTTCAAATCTATTTCTAGGCCTTCAAAATGTTTTATAGGCTTTTCGACAAAACACACAATACAACTTACATAAACGAGCGATCCAACACCACAAAATCCCGCCACTCTTCTGGCAGCATCTCCACATACTTCCTTGTTAGAAAACGGTCATCTACTAGTACTAGCGTACCTCGATCTTCTTCTGACCGGATAACACGCCCTCCAGCCTGCAGTACTTTATTCATTCCAGGATACACGTACGCGAAGTCGTAGCCATTCTTACCTGCACGCTGAAAATAATCCTTCATCGTATCACGCTCTAATCCTACTTGAGGCAAACCAACACCAATAATAACAGCACCGGACAGCTTATCTCCTTTTAAATCAATTCCTTCAGAAAAGATGCCGCCCATGACAGCGAGCCCGACAAGCGATTTCTCACCTACAGAGTCATAATGAGCTAAAAATGTCTCTCGCTCTTCTTCTTTCATGGCAGGGTTTTGAATAATAAGATTAAAGGCTTGATCTTCTTCTAGCATTCGTTCATATATATCTGTCATATACCGATAGGATGGAAAGAAAACAAGATAGTTGCCTGGTCTGTTCACCACCAAGTCTTTGATCATACCCACAATAGGATCTATCGTTTTTTCCCGATCTCTAAAGCGTGTAGAAAGAGGCTGAACGAACACATCCAGCTGCTCTTTTTCATAAGGAGACGGCATCCGAATGATATAATCGTCTTCTTCTCCTCCAAGCATTTCTCGAAAATATGATAATGGTGAGAGTGTTGCTGAAAAATATATACGTGAACCATATTTCTTACCCGTCTGAAAAAGTAGCTGTGACGGATCCATACAAAACAGACGTACTTTGACTTCACTTTTAAACGTGGAGATGAACGTAACGAATCGTTCATCGTAGAATTGTGAAATCTTTACCCACTGCAGCGCTTCAAAAAAACCCTCTAATAGTTTTTCGCTGTTATCACCACTGGCTAATAGCTGCTCTGCCTGTATTAAGAAAGCTTCTAAACTCTCAAGTAGTTTTTCCTGCAATTCTATGACAGCAACATCTTTTTCTTCGTGTTCTTTTTTTATCAAAAGAAGTTCTTGGTTAACGGCTTTTGCCGTATTCCAGACCCCGTCATGTTTTCCCTTATAATTACGCGCAAGTTGCAAAAATGACGATTTCATAATCTCTGCAGAATACATTCCGCGAGCTCTGTCCACTAGATTGTGCGCCTCATCCATAAGGAGAACCGTACGCTTTTTCTGTTCTTCAAACAAACGCTTGAACGAGACTCTCGGATCAAATACATAATTATAATCACAGATTACGCTGTCTGAAGCATACGCAAGATCAACAGAGAACTCAAACGGACAAACTTTGTGCTTTTGAGCATAGTGTGAGATAACTTCACGGTCCATCACCATCTCATTTTTCAAGATATCAAGAACCGCTCCATTAATTCTGTCAAAATATCCATCGGCAAACTCACAATACGAAGGGTCACAACGTGTTTCTTCTTTAAAACAAATTTTGTCTTTAGCCGTAATGGTCGTGCTTTGCAGAAACAATCCCTTTTCTTTCATCAACAAAAGTGCTTCTTCTGCGTTTTTTCGATTTAGTGTTTTAGCTGTTAAATAAAAAATCTTTTCTGCTTTTTCTTCTCCGATCGCTTTAACTGCTGGAAAAAGAGTCGAAATGGTTTTTCCTGTACCAGTTGGAGCATTGGCAAATAAAGTTTTTTTATCCATAATCGTTTTATAGATAGCACCAGCAAAGTTACGCTGACCGTTCCGGTATGACGGGAACGGAAAAGCTAGATCTCGTATACTGATATTCCTTTTTTGTTGATTGTCGAGACGCAGCTCGGCGAATGGTGCATATGTTTTTATAAGTTGAGACATGAAATCCTCAAGCTCTGTAAATGTAACTTCTTCCTGAAATTTCTTCTGCTCACTAGAATCAATATGTACATACGTAAGCTGTACCGTAACTTTGTCTATATTTTCTCTTTCCATGTATGTGTAGGCATAAACCTTTGCTTGAGCCCAGTGAACGGGATAGGAATCTCTTGTAATCTCACTTAAATTTCGAGCAGTTGATTTGATCTCATCGATCGTGACTATATCATTACGCAAAAGAAGACCGTCACATCTGCCTTCTATCCAATATTCAAGGTTCTTATGAAGATAGCTCGTTTGCAGAAATACTTCTGCCTGATCACTCTCTTCATACGTTTTTTGTATCATTTGATGAGCCTTCGTTCCTTCTACTAACGATGAGGTTGATTTAAAGCCAGATTCGATACTTCCGGCACGGTATACATATTCGACTAAGGAACGTACAGAGATTCTAACAGCTTCAGGCATGGTTTCACCTACCTAATCTTCACTCGTTTTTATGTAATAATTGTAGCACAACTACTTTATTAAACTTTTACTTCAATAAAAGAACAGCCCCCTTATTCAGAGGACTGTCTTACAATAGCATCATCGTTTAAATCTGCCGTACAGCTTTGACATTTTACAGCTCTCAACGGAATTGTAGATAAACAATATTTGCATTCTTTTGTATCCGGAGCTTTTACTTCTTCTTTCTTCTTAAGACGGTTGATCTGCTTCACTACTAAGAATATAACTATCGCAATAATAAGGAAGTTGATCAGCGTGTTAATGAATAATCCATAATTAACCGTTGCTGCTCCCGCTTTTTTAGCATCTGCTAAGGTGGCATAGTCGCCTTTCCCTAAATTTATGTAGAGATTGCTGAAATCCACTTTTCCAAGTAAAAGACCAATCGGAGGCATGATGACATCATCAACGAGTGAAGTAACAATTTTACTGAATGCTGCTCCGATAATTACACCGATGGCAAGGTCGATCACATTGCCACGCATAATAAATGTTTTAAATTCGTTCCACATGGACCATAATTCCTTTCTGTATGACTAGTATATGTATAACCATACAGCATCTACTTTCAAACGTCATCCGATATCAATTCAAGATTTTTTCAATTCCACTGTTAGGATATCCTTCACATCTGTGCATATATCTGCTTCATACGTTAGTTGAATAAGTGCGACACTGTCAATCGTTGCATGAAAAGGCTCTAAGTTCCTTGCCGAATAATCAAATGCTTTAACTACATCTTCATGAGATAAGTCCATAACAAGCGTGCAATGCGGTACCCAATGAGATGGTATATATAGTGATTGCTGATTGATCTCACTCTTAAAGTGGTCATGATAACGCAGATGAAAATCTGTCAGCTCACTATTTTTAGTCGGTGCGGCATATAGTGTTCCGCTGTTTAAGAAAATGGCTAGAGATGGAAAGAAAAGAGGTATAGCAGCGATTTCGTTAAAATAATTTTGAAAAGATACTTTGAAAGATTCAATATCTACTTCTGGATGTGTAGCCAGGGTTACATGTGGTCGCATTCCATGACCCACAATCCCCTCTTTTACTAGTCCATCCCTAAGTTGATTTATCTTTTGTTCAGATTCACTATTTAAATAAGCAATTACACCGTACATGTTATCAGCTCCAAATATGGTTTTGTTCATAAAAGTCAATAATCTTGGTAGGTTTTAGTGTAATTATACACTAAACCACATTTTGGTAAATGGATCACTTAATAAATAAGGATTCCGCTCTTGTCCCGAAAAAATGGGCTAATTCCGCCCAAACCTTTAACTTGTACCTCTAATATTCTGTCATTGTAAAGAAGGAGGTGGGTTAAATGGGATATAAGTCTTACGGAAACAGCTTCGCTTTAATCGTAGTTCTATTTATCTTGTTAATCATCGTTGGGTGTTGTTGGTGCGGTGGTTACGGTGGCGGACACGGCTGGTGCTAATCAGTTCATTTCCTTTATTGGAAAATGAGTACTGATTCATCCGATGTGATCAATTGCATTAAAACCTTTTGCTTTAACAACCCCTCGTATGATAACAGAGAGAAAACTTAGAGAGAGAAAACTAGAGAGAGAAAAGACCTGCGCTCGTCTGAGTGCAGGTCTTTATATGTATAGCTGTCCAAAGACAAAATTACATTTACGACTATTTCTTCTGATGGAGAGTTAATTGATGAATTCACGGTAATAAACGAGGATTATCATGAAGTGTAAGAGGAGTAATTAAGAAAAAAAGCTGGTTGAAAGCAGTCATTCGTTGACCTTTCATCCAGCTGCATTAATTTTTTGTCTATGATTTGGATTTTTTGCTCGTTCACGGAGGTTTATGCTCGTTCACAAACTTTTATGCTCGTTCACAGACTTTTATGCTCGCTCACAAACTTTTATGCTCGTTCACGGACTTTTATGCTCGCTCACAAACTTTTATGCTCGTTCACGGACTTTTATGCTCGTTCACAAACTTTTATGCTCGTTCACAAACTTTTATGCTCGTTCACAAACTTTTATGCTCGCTCACAGACTTTTATGCTCGTTCACGGACTTTTATGCTCGTTCACAAACTTTTATGCTCGTTCACGGACTTTTATGCTCGCCCCAAAACAAAACCCACACACTAAAAAACATTGCAGGAGCCACTCTGCAATGTTCGCCTAATCCCTATAATCCACTTGATGAAGCAAACTTCTCTTATCCTATAAATTGATTACTTTCTTCAGCAGCAAATCCTTTTGCTCAGCCCTTCCCTCTGTCTTCCTCACCTTTCCTGCTACTTCATAAACAACAAGGTCCGGATTTTCCTCTAACAAAAGGGCTGTACTTACCTGACACTCGACCAACAAATAGACAAGATCACCTTCTACTTCTTGCTTTAAGATCTCTACTTCATCTGTTCCATGAAATCCTACAGAAGAGCCAATGACAACATATTCTCCAACTGATGTGAAGCTTGTGTCTTCGCTACTATAATCAGCATGCTGTGCTACTTTTTTCTTTCTAATTAAAGAATGAGGTTGCAGCACATAAGTCAAGTCTTCCACCATGGCGCTTGCTGTTGGAAGTTTTCCTGCACCAGCTCCTTGGATCGTAACTTTTCCTGCTAGGCTCGTGTCCACCATAATCGCATTTTGAACATCTTCCACTCCGTACAATGGGTGATCAGCATCGACCAACACGGGTTTTACAGATGAAATGAATCCGTCGCTGTCACGGCGGATCCGTGCCAAATGCTTCACCTTATATCCCCAGTCTTTAAACACAGAGATTTGCTCAGCAGTTACTTCTGTTATCCCTTTTCGTTCTACGTCCTCCCATTTCGGCGTCTCACCAAACGACAACTCGCTAAGAATCATTAACTTATAAAAAGCATCATAACCTTCTATATCACTTGCCGGGTCAGCTTCTGCATACCCAAGTTCTTGGGCAGACTTTAACACTTCATGAAAGGGAAGACCTTTTTCCCTCATATTCGTTAAAATGTAGTTGGATGTACCGTTTAATATAGCTTCAACTGTATGGATCTCATTTACTTGAAGGAGCTGCGAGATGCTGCGAATAATCGGAGTTCCCCCGGCAGTTGTCGCTTCAAATCCCACAAAGCGTTTCAGTGTTTCCGCCTTATAAAGCAATGTTCTCCCATGTCTCGCAAACATGACTTTGTTAGCTGTAATTACATGACAACCTTTATCAAGAGCGCGGCTTAAGTAAGTAAAACCAGGCTCTTCTCCCACTATTGCTTCAAACACGACCTCTAATCCTTCAATATTGAGGATTTCATTAAAGTCAGTAGTAATTAAAACATGATCATCCACTTCACGTTTTTTCGATCCATCTTTTACTAAAATCCCTTCAATCACAACTTCTTGACCGAGCGCAGCTTGAAGCTGTTCTTTATGTGTTTTCAGCGCTTCATACACACCTTGGCCAACCGTTCCAAAACCTAGCAGCGCCGCTTTAATAGGTGCCATATTGCAGCCTCCCTTCTTGTCTCAATGCTTCCCTCACATGTGGTCCCCACTTTTCAAATTCAACTAAAAATCCATCATGACCGAAGTCTGTTTCTATAGAATAGTAGGTTCCGAATCTAGTATGTTTTACAAAATTCTCAATCACTTCAGGTGGATATAGAAGATCCCCTTCATAACCAAAAGCATGAACTTCAGCTTGAATTTGTGATGCTGCCCGCTCCCAGCCACCGAGCTTATCCCCAATATCAAAAGCGTTCATAGCGTATAGAAGTGAAACATAGCTATCCACATCGAACCTTTTCGTCAACTTTTCCCCCTGATACGTAAGATAAGAATCTACTTGAAAGAACGGTTTACCTTCATCGTCTTTTTCTTTGATCTCTCTATTGAATCTCTCATTAAATAGTTTAGGCTGACGATACGTTAATAGTCCCGCCATACGCGCGATTTCCAAACCTGCTAATCTCTCATTGCTCTTATAATTGCCGTTCTTATACACAGGGTCACTTTCTATCGCGTGAAGGGCGAGTCTATTAAATGCGACTCCATAATCATTTAAGTAGGGAGTTGCGGCAAAAATGAACACTTTTTCTAAAAAATATGGAAACTGCACTGCCCATTCAAGTGCCTGCATACCGCCGAGAGATCCACCCATGACGGCTAGAAGTCTTGGAATTCCTAAAATGCTAAGTGCCTGTCGCTGTGCGCGAACCATATCTCTTACCGTTACAAAAGGAAATGACTTTCCATAGATTTCTCCGGTTTCAGGATTTGTACTTGCTGGACCTGTAGAACCGCTGCATCCTCCGAGCACATTAAATGTGATGACTTGAAATTGGTTTGTGTCGATATAATGATCAGGACCAATTAGTCCACGCCACCATCCTGGATCTTCCCCCGATCCATATGCATATTGATTTCCAGTTAACGCGTGACATAGTAAGACAACAGGGCCTTTTGTGTTGCCTGTGTTCTCAAAAGCTAATTCTGCATTGGGAATTACTTTTCCTGACTCTAGAGCAAAGTCACCGATTTTAACCTTCCCTATCTTTCTTGACGCGTCAAGCAAGTTTTTGTAACTCACGGGCTTTCAGCTCTCTTCGCAATATTTTTCCGCTGATCTTTGTTTTAGGGAGCTCTTCCACGATTTCAATTTCACGAGGTGCAGCATGTGCAGCTAACTCACCTCTAACAAAGATTCGGATTTCTTCTAAAAGCTCTTTACTCTCGCTAAATCCATCTTTTAACACGATGAAGGCTTTCACGATTTCTCCGCGAATAGGGTCAGGCTTGCCTATTACTCCAGCTTCGGCCACTGCTTTGTGTTCAATCAGCTTGCTTTCAACTTCAAATGGTCCGATTCGTTCTCCTGAAGAATTAATCATGTCATCTGAACGTCCTTGGAAAAAGATATAATCATCTTCGTCTTTTATGGCTAGATCTCCAGAAACATACCATTCACCCCAGCTAAAATAAGAATTATATTTTTCAGGGTTCTGCCAAACTTCTCTCATGATTGCTGGCCATGGGGCCTTGATCGCTAAATGTCCTACAGCGTACGGAGGCAATTCTTTTCCCTCTTCATCCAATACAGTTGCTGTTATTCCGGGAAAAGCTTTTCCCATCGAACCTGGCTTGATCGGCTCTGTTGGAAGGTTTACGATAAGCTGCGCACCAGTTTCAGTCATCCACCACGTATCATGAATTCGTTTTCCAAGCATGTTTTGAGCCCAATAGATAACTTCTGGATTTAATGGCTCGCCTACACTCAAAATATGACGAAGCTTTGAAAGGTCATAGCGTTCTGGAAGCTGATTTCCTTTTGCCATCAACATGCGGAACGCAGTTGGTGCGCTATACCATACTGTTACACCTGTTTTTTGTAAGGTTTCATACCAGGTTTCTGCTTTAAATCGCCCACCGTGAACAACAATGGTTGCTCCGTTTAATAATGGTGCAAAAACGCCATACACCGTTCCTGTCACCCATCCAGGATGAGCAGTGCACCAATACACATCATCTTCTTGAATGTCCAACACCCATCTACCTGTAAGATATTGCTGCACCATCGCTCGATGAGCATGGATGATTCCTTTTGGTTTTCCAGTAGAACCGGATGTGTAGTGGATGTTTAGACCATGTTCCGGATCTACCCACTCAATCTGACTCTCTGTGTTCTCTACATTCTTCAATTCTTTTGAAAGCGAGATTTCTCCATTTTCTCCTTCAGCATCTGTTAAAAAAACCGTATGAAGACTAGGTAGATCTTCTCTTGGTACTCTCTTATACAACTCTTCATCTGTAATTAAGAACGCTCCTTCACAGTCACTGATCCGGTCTCTTACCGCATCCGACATGAATGCTTCAAATAACGGACCGACGATTGCTCCTAGCTTAATAGCAGCTAACATTGCTATATGACAATGATGGTGTTTTGGCAAGAATACGAATACAAAATCTCCTTTCTTTACACCATGTTTTTTTAAAACCGCCGCCCACTGATCAGTCGTTTTCTTTAACTCGTTGTAACGAATTTTAATATTCTGTGAGTCGTCAATATAATGAAGAGCTGTTTTCTCTCCTCTTCCTTCTTCAACATGACGGTCTACACATTCATACGCCATATTCGTCTTACCATCACTTCGTCTATTGAATACTTCGATAAAAGTTTCCCAAGAAAATGCTGCATCCCTTTGGTCTTCTGAAATATTATGAGTTCCTTCGACTGGATGAATGGTGGCTAGTTTTGTCATTTCTGTTCACCTGCTGCTTTCTTTTCAACGTTTAGTAAATTTAAGATGTGTGCTTTTTGTTTAGAGAGGTAAGTGTCTCCGCGGGTTCTCGGTTTTGGTTTTTCTACTGAAACTTCGCTATACACTTCACCAGGCTGACCTTTTAAGATAAAAATTCGGTCGCATAGATAAAGAGCTTCATCAATATCATGAGTTACTAGTATCATCGTCGTTTTCTTTTTTTGCCAGATGGATATTAGAAGATCTTGAAGCTGCATTTTTGTAAAAGCATCTAACGCACTGAACGGTTCGTCTAATAATAGAATCTCAGGCTCAGTGATAAGTGCTCTTGCAATTGCTGTTCGCTGTGCCATCCCGCCTGATAAGTCTTTTGGGTAATGGTTCTCAAAGTCTGCTAACCCGACTAGATCCAAATACGTTTTATATTTATCCGTGTTCCTCTCTTCTTTTTCTAATCCAAATGAAATGTTTTTCTTTACAGACAACCATGGAAGAAGGCGAGGCTCTTGAAACATCATACCGATCTGGTTGTTCGAATTCTCTATTGAGATCGTTCCTTCATAATGTTGATCAAGTCCTGATAACACGCGTAGCAATGTGCTTTTTCCACAGCCGCTCGTTCCTAGAATCCCAATGATTTCTCCTTCCTTTACAGAAAGATTAACGTCTTGAAACCCAGCCGTGTCTTGATTAAACGTACGTTTTAATTTCTTCACATTCAGCATTTTGTTCCCCTCCTTCTAACCTTGATTGGTTATACTATCTTGCCACTGTAGTGAACGGTGTTCGATCCATTTCAGTAAGGCATCCGTTAATTTTCCTAAGACTGCAAACAGCAAGATGCTCGCAATAACAGTATCAGGAGAGTATGTGTTCTGACCTACCACGAGCAGATAGCCTAGTCCTTCACTTGCTCCCATAAGTTCTGCGGCTACTACAAACATCCACCCTAAACCTAATCCGCTGCGCATACCTGTAATAAACGATGGTAATGCGGCAGGCAAAATAATACGCTTCGTTAGTTGATAAGGTGTTAACTGATAAATTCTCCCGACCTCGATGAGTTTACGGTCCACCCCTTGGATTCCTGCGACAATATTTAAATAGACTGGAAAGAATACTCCTACTGCAATTAACGAAATCTTGGAGTGTTCGCCAATCCCCATCCAAAGAATAAAAAGCGGTACCCACGCCAGAGAAGGGATAGATCGAATTGCTTGAAACAACGGATCTAAAAGACGTTCTGCTGTTTTTGAATAACCAACGATTGCGCCAATTACCACCGCCGCTCCCGTTCCGATTGCAAATCCGAAAAATACCCTGGTCAGTGTAATCGAGATATGACCGAATAGTGATCCATCTTGATACATGCTAATAATTTTTTCTAGAATTATGGTTGGTGCAGGCAACAGGTGTGCAGCTAGAAGTCCCGTCCTAGCGGCGATTTCCCATGCTATTAATAGAATGATAGGTAGGATCGTACCTATAAGAATTCCTCTTCCTAATTGAAATATACCTTTAGATGATGAGAGCTTTTGAGGGGAAGCTCTCTGTGCTACTTTCCATTTATGTGTTTCAGAAATCATCGACACTTCCTCCTTTCTCTCGTTATTTGTTGATCACTTTTTCGGCAAACTTCGGATTGATCAATTTCTTTACAAGATCTTCGATGTTAGTATCTTTTTTGACAATCTCTTCTTTTTGGAGAACTTGGCCTGCAGCCGATATAGCTTTTTCATGCTGTGATCCTGGAACAGGTTCCTCGAAGTTGTTTCGTTGCAGTTGTTTTTTTGCGACATCTTCTTTAATCCCCGCTTCTTCTGATAAAAGTTTTGCAGCTTCTTCAGGATGTTCAATCGTCCATTTCCTTGCTTTTTCGTAAAGTTCGATCACTTGTTCTACTTGCTTCGGATGGTTCTTTGCAAATTCAGAGCGTACGTTCAATGTGCCATACGTATTAAAATCTGGATTGCGGTATATATACTGAGCACCGGATTCAACTTCTGTTCTTGCCATATGTGGATCTAATCCTGCCCAAGCATCTACTTGCCCTCTCAATAGAGCGTTAGCTCCATCTGCATGTTGTAAATTTACAATTTGTACATCTTTTGCAGAAAGGCCAGCATCTGCAAGTGCTCGGAGGAGAAAGATGTGTGGGTCCGTACCAAACGTTGCGGCTACTTTTTTCCCTTTCAAATCCTTTACATCTTTAATTGTTGATCCATCTGCCGCGACAAGTGCTGTCCATTCTGGCTGAGAATAGACATAGACTGACTCGATCGGAGCGCCTTTATCTTTTGCGATTAAAGCTGCCGCACCAGCTGTCGATCCAAAATCAACGCTATCTGAATTTAGAAACTCAAGCGCTTTGTTACTTCCCTGACTTTGAACCCATTCCACTTTAATGCCTTCTTTTTTGAACGTCTCTTCTGCCCAGCCAAACTTTTTGAGAGCTAGACTTGTTGGAGAGTAAAAGGCATAATCTAGTCTAATCTTCTCTAGTTTCTCTCCCTCGTTCGCACTGCTGGAACAGCCCGCTAACACTAAAGCGCCACCTATGCTTAAAGCCAGTGCTGCTCTCTGCCAAATCTTCATCATGAATTTCCCTCCACGTTTCTCTCTTTTTGTTATTTTTGTGAGTTACTCTTGAAAGTCGTTGACTTCTGCTTGAGTATGCTCGCTTTCCAATTTCTCTTTTTATAATTCACACGCATACGTTGAAATGGTACCTCTTAGACGCTGTGCTTCTTTGTACGTACATCTGTTATGCACCACATCAATTCCTGCTTCTTTGGCGATCCTTGCCGCCTCTGGTGAGATGACACCTTCTTGCAGCCAGAACACTTTAGGCTGTGTGATCGCTGCTTCTTTTGCGAGTTCGATCGCTGCTTCTGGACTTCTAAACACTTGAACAACATCAATGGGAAATGGGATGGATTTTAAATCAGGATATGCTTTTTCATCAAGCACTTCCGTTTCTCTTGGATTAACAGGAACAATTTTATAGCCTAGACGCTGCATTTTTCTGGCTAATCTATGGCTAGGTCTTGCAGGGTTGGAACTGAGTCCGACGATCGCTAGCGTCTTAGGCCGTTGAATTTCCTGACCGTTCTCTACTGTTCTATAAAGTGATGATTGCAATGCCCAACGGATTACACCTTCGTCATTAATTGTGATCTCTGTTTTATCCGCTCCGATTCCTGTAGCCGTTTGTATCGCACGATCAAGATCATTCGTAAGATCTTTTACCGATTCAAGTCCGATCGATAACCGAATAAGTTCTTCTGTTACACCTGTTGCTACTAATTCGTCTCCGCTCAGCTGTTGATGAGTGGTAGAAGCAGGGTGGATAATTAATGATTTCGCATCACCAACATTTGCAACATGTGACCATAATGAGATGTTGTTGATGACCTTACGTCCTGCATCACGCCCGCCTTTAATTCCAAAGTTTACGATCGAACCAAAACCATTACTTAAATATTTTTTCGCCAGCTCATGACTTCGGTGAGAAGAAAGACCAGGATATGAAACCCAATCTACCGCTGGATGTTTTTCCAGATATTCCGCCACTTCTTGTGCGTTCTTTGCATGTTTTTCCACTCGTAAATGTAGTGTTTCTAAACCTTGTAAAAGGAGAAATGCATTGTGTGGACTTAAGCATGCTCCGAAATCTCGTAACAGCTGTACGCGTAATTTAGTTGCGAATGCTAATGTTCCAAAATCATTTGCGTATCTTAGACCGTTATAGCTTTTATCTGGCTCTGTAAATCCTGGATATTTCTCTGAATTCCAATTAAAGCGTCCTCCGTCTACTACAACACCGCCGATGGCAGTACCATGTCCACCGATCCACTTTGTTGCGGAGTGAATGACGATGTCAGCTCCAAAGCTTAATGGTTTTGTTACATATGGCGTTGCGAACGTATTATCAATAATTAAAGGTACTCCGTTCTCATGCGCAATATCTGCAACTGCCTCAATATCTAAAACGTTAAGACTTGGGTTGCCGATCGTTTCAGCAAAAAATCCTTTTGTGTTTGGAGTAATCGCTTTTCTGAAGTTCTCAGGGTCCTCTGCATCAACAAATTTTACGTTGATTCCGTATTTAGGAAGAGTAGTAGAAAATAAGTTGTACGTTCCTCCGTATAGATTCGTAGCTGCAATAATTTCATCTCCTGCGTGTGCGATGTTTAAGATAGCTAACGCGATCGCTGACATACCAGAAGACGTTGCAACTGCTGCAACACCATCTTCTAGAAGTGCAACTCTTTTTTCAAAAACGTCAACTGTTGGATTTCCAATTCGGCTGTAGATATTCCCTGGCTCATCGAGTGAAAATAGGCTTTGCGCATGTTCTGTATCTGAAAAAACATAGGAAGTAGTTTGATAGACAGGCACTGCTCGTGATCCTGTCGTTGGGTCAGGCGCTTGGCCCCCATGTAATAGCAATGTTTCAATATCATATCCATCAAAAGATTTTGTCATTATAACCGCTCCTTCTATTTAAATATCAATATAAAACCTATAGGAAAACTAGGGATAAAGATTAATGCTTTTCCCTTTTGCTCTATTCAATTTTTCAAGATGAAATGAGTGACTAAGTGATGTTTGTGTGTGAAGTATGATAAGGGGAAAAAGAAAAACCCCCTTCCTAAGAAGAGGGTTTTGGTCCTCCTCTTATCTTTCAGATCAAAAAAGATCTGTAGGAATTGGCACCTTTCCAAACCAAATGTGGTTTGTTGGTTGCCGGGCTTCATCGGGCCTAGTCCCTCCGCCTCTCTGGATAAGAGATATTCAAATTATGTTTAGCACATTAACGTGCTGATGTTTGGTTTGTTCTTGAATAGGATTATAGAGTAAGATGTTTTAGAAAGTCAACCGTTTTTTGAAAAATCATAAAAGTAATACAAAAGAATGAGTGTTCAACTGTCAGCTTCCAATTAAGATTATGCCCATGCTATGCCAGTTATGCTAACTTTGTTCCACTTTTTTCATCAATCCATTGATACTCTTCAATTTTCTTTACAAGTACCGTTAAACGATTGCCAATTGCATCTCTTTCTCCGTACCGAATTTTCTGTTCAGACGTTAATTCATCTGTCCGAAGTAGTTGCCAATGAGTTACAGCTAAATCCGCAAGTTGAATATACTCCTCTTGTTTCACTCGACGCTTCACAGCTAGATCTCCGTTAGAATAACCCTCTAAAAATCCGTCAGCTATTCTTTTCAATCGATCTTCAAACCGATCAAATTCATGTCGCGCATAACGCGGTGCATTAAAAAAAGTTGGAAACAAGGTGCGGTAATTATTAAGGAAATTACCAGCAAGCGAATCGCCGCTATATAAGATGGGTACAGGATCGATCAAACACACGGTACCATCTGAATGAAGTAATATATTCTCCGGCGATGTATCTTGGTTTGTAAATACAACTGTATGATTCTTAATCTCTCTATTCTCCATGCAGGCTTGAAGGTCAATCAAGGCTGATGGTGATATGGAACCATCATACGTATCTATAAATTTCTTAAAATCATTTATGTAATCATTGTTTTCTTCTTTCATAGATTCTGAAACATCTGACTGAAATTTGCCTTCAATATGTTTACCGTTCCATGAGAGATACCCAAACCCTTTTAAGCCATGAAGTCCAGCATTCATCTTGCGAAAGAACTCACCAAGCTCCCCTCCAATATGAAACGCTTCTACCACCGTTAATTGATCTAACTTGATTGCTTTTCCCGCATAAGATTCAACGGTAAACGTTCTGTCTTTTTCTAAATGGTAGTAGAAGAATTCAGGGCAAATTCCTGGTTTAACTTGGTTAGCTAACTCATAGTATGCTTTTGTTCCTGCATATTCTGCATGAATTTCTGCTTCATTAAACTCAACGTTTCTCCCGTATGCCTCTGTCTTCGGAAAACGTATGACCACAGCATCTCCAGTACGCAGCTGAACAAGATAAGCAAGATGCCAAGCTCCTTCACCTAAATATTGAACCTGCGTCGGATCTTTAAGTTCTTCTAACCCACTTTTTTGCAGTGCATAATCAATCAAGTCAAATGTCTCTTTCATATAAAGTTCCTCTTTCTAAATTGAAAATACGTTACATGAAACATATATTCGGTAAATGTCGAAAAAAATCCTTTTTTCTTAGATTTCCTTGTAGGACTGAATTATTATGTAGGGATAATAAAGAGGTTTCAAGAGGGAATTTAAATTCGGTGGCGCTCGTATTTTTCATATAGCGCTCGTCCAGCAAGCTTGTCAGCTGCTGGACGAGCTTTTTAAGAACCTACAAAGTCCTCTCGGCGTCAATCTACATATGTGACGATCTCTTCTACTGCTTTTCGTGCAAGTTTTTTCGGTTGATCTTGTGGATGTCCAAGTGAAATAACCATGTTGATCTGTTTCTTAGATGGAATATCTAAAAAGTCACGAATTGCATCTTGCGCCAGCAATACTGGGCCAGTCATCGGACAAGTACCTAGTCCGCGCGCATGGGCTGCGAGCATCAAGTTTTGAATCGCTAAGCAGCTGCTCTTGATTCCTTCCTCTTCCCAGACTGATTCTTCGGCAAGTTCGATCGGATCAAAGATTTTTTCGCGAAACTTAGACTCGTAAGGAGTAGCTAAACAGATGATCAACACAGGTGCTCCCGAGAACGCTGTTGCATATGGACCAAAAGAGCGCGTCAGCAATTTTGCTTCTTTCGTTTTGCCGTTCTCTTCAGCTCTTGCAGCCAATGTATGAATAGCATCCCACGTCATCTCTTCTATTTTCTTCACTTTATCTTTGTTTCGAATCACGATAAATTCCCATGTTTGAGAGTTCGTATCGCTCGGAGCATAACGGGCGCAATCCATGATTTCATGAATGTCTTCTCCAGCAACTGCTTCATCCGTAAACTTTCGGACACTTCTTCTGCCGTGCACGATTTCTTTAAAATCTTCGTATTTCATGTTTGTCTCCTCTAGCACATGTATTGGATATTCTATCTGTATTATACAAAAGATTGGAACTCTCTACAAAATACGTAAAAGAACAGTGCTTATTTTGCACTGTTCTCTGTTTTTATTTCTTTTTTAGTTTTAATTCTTAACCCGATCAAGATGAGTGAAGCTCCTAACAGTACGCTAATGATATAGATAGGATCCATATTAAGTGACTCTCTTTGCACATTTAACTTTTCTACATACACTCCGAGCAGATAGGTACTGATCAGAACGATTAGTCCAGCGGTAATCAACCCTGCTTTCACATATGGTTTCATGGTAAAACCACCTTTTCCCTTTTACATTTAACTTATTCTTAGGAAAAGATAGAATACCTTTATTCTTTATAAACAAATTTAGATAACTAATTAGCTTTTGCAAGATTCATCCGTTCTTCAACAAACGAACGCACTTCATCCTCAGCTTTTTTCTTGATTACAAATTCTACATACCTTTCTCCCGTATGAAAGCGAACTAATCCCCAGCTCGGATATCCTGGATTTTCTGCCTGAATTCCAGTGATCCAATCCACTGAATCAATCTGATTCCAATCATAAAATTTAGTTGCCGATACAACGCCTTTCTTGCCGATCGCACCTCGCCATATTTGAGTAAAATAAAGTAGTGTTAGGAACACAAGCAGACATATCATTAATACATTAACAGGCATTGAAAGTTTCAACAGACCAAATCCTTGTGTGATAATGACCACAATCATAATTTCATGTGTCCAAAAATTTTTCTGTGTATACTCTCCACTATAAGAAAGTCCATAGACAGGAACAGCTCTTTTTTTGTCTTTCACATTTTTCAAAAGGTAATAAACGGCGGCAATGATTCCTATTACGATTAAAGATCCAAAAAACAAATTTAAGAAGAGCTCCATGTTTTAACACCCCACATATCTTATATAAATACTACGATTAAAAGCTGGAAAAAGTTTCAAAAAAATAAAAAAAGACACCTAATAAAGGTGCCCTATCAATCATTGTTATTTTCGTTCAACCATAACTAAAATCTTGCCATCTTGTAAATCCTGCATATAACTCTCTGCATCACTTTCAGCAACGTCCATGTTTTGAAGAATTTCTTTCATATCTGCTTCATCATCATCAAACATGGAAGCAAAAGGTCCAGCAGCAAGAAGTGGTCCAATACCTGGTACGCCAAGGCCAGGGACAGCAATCCCTCCTCCGATTCCTGTTAAAAAGCCAGCAATCGTACCGTATGTTGCACTATCTGCATCATCTTCTGTAATTTTTCTTTCGTTTACATGTGTTTCGTCTGCAACATGATCAACCATCTCGTCATCTTTTGCAACGATTGAAATATCAGATGGATGATATCCTTTTTCGACCAATGCTTTGATTGCGCCAACCGCTTCTTCTTCTTTTGTGTATGTACCAATAATATCTTTTTTCATTTGGTTTCCCTCCAAACGGTTCTTTACAAGTAGGTTCCCCTGTTAAGCATTTTTTAAACGGTACTTAATCCTGCTCGAACCAACCCTTTTTCTTGAACCAAATGGACATAATCGCACCCAAAACGACCATGAATCCTAATACATAGAAGTAACCATTCTTCGTCTGAAGCTCTGGCATGTTAACAAAGTTCATCCCATACAGACCTGCAATGAAAGTTAAAGGCATGAAAATAGTTGTGATTACGGTTAATGTTTTCATAATGTTATTCATACGGTAAGAGTTAAGAGAGATGTAATTATCACGTATGTCCGATGTCATCTCTCTAGCTGATGTCATCATATCAGTCAACCTCAGTAGATGATCGTATATATCATGAAAATACGATCTTTCTTCGGCATCTAAGCCTACACGTTTTGACTCGAGCATTCGATACAACAGCTCACGCATAGGTACAACTGTTTTTCGTAATGTTAAGAGATCTCCTCTTATATCAAAGATCTGGTTAATTATTTTAGGCGCTTCGTCATCTTCATTGCTTTCAATAGAAATTACTCGTTCTTCTAATTCATGCATGATTGGAAAATACATATCTACCAGTTTATCCATCAGCTTGTGAAGAAGCTCATTTTTGCCTAGTTCAGGCGGAACAGTCTCAAGTCTACTTAAATAATTCCACACAAAATCAATCTCTGGTACGTTTGTTTTATGAAAAGTGACAACACAGTTTTTCGTTGTGAAAATATCAACCTCAGTTGCTTCGAGTGTCTTATTGTCTAGAGCGTGTACGACATAAAACAGATGATCTTCATAAAATTCAACCTTTGGTCGTTGCAAGGCATTCACACAGTCCTCAACAGCAAGAGGATGGAAGTCAAAAAAAGTGCGCAATAAATTGGTTTCACCTGTTGTCGGACTGTCAAAATCCACCCAGAACCAATCAGGCTTCATTTCATTGATCTGTCTAAAAGGTGGATTAATGATTATTTTCTGATCGATGATAGCGATTGTTCGGACCATGATTACACCTTCTTTCATTCATTATCTTTTCCCTATTTTCATTAACTTTTTTCAAAAGTTTGAAACATTTTTATAGGAATACAGCATTTATCTACAATAAGCTATGCTTTTTAATTTGACAATAATAAAAAGGTTATTGGTGATAGATAAACCAAATCAATATTTCCTTAATCTGTTAAAATGAAATGTAGTTATGAAGGGTGGTATGTAGTATTGAAAAAAAGAATTGTAATTTCTTTTGCTTTAATTATATTAATAATTTCAAGTGTCGCAATTTATAAGTACGTACTACAAAAGAATCGTTACTCATCTGTTTCTATAGTTCCTGAGAATCGAAAAGACCCTCCTCTTTACGAGGGATTAGAATTTCAAGAACATCAATACTCGATGAAGGGCAACCATTGGTATGACATATATAAATATTATAGAGACGAATTACCGAATCATGGCTGGAAGCTCATTTTTAAACAAGCTGCGATAGAAAATTGGGGAGGGTTTATGTTGAGGTTTCAAAAAAATAATAATGAACTACATATTGATGGTGGCTGGAACCCTTATACAAACGATACAGAAACTAATTTTGACCTTAACCCTGTCCAACATTAGAATAAATGGATTGGTCCTAGTCTTATTAGCAATGAGGATGAAATCTTAAATATCTCAATGCTCAAATAAACCCTTAGCCATATGAAAACGGCCAAGGGTTACTTTATGCGTTCTTTTGACTAGCTTCTAGTAATGGCTCGTACATCATAATGGCATGATTCTCGGTTACATATTCATCATCGATCTGTTTTCTTTGCCGGTTAAATACCTTTCGATGAATCAAGTTATGCCTTAAATATCCACCCCAGTAAGCTGGAGTGATCCAATGTTCTTTTTCATACACTTGATACGATTGCAATGGTTCCTGATTTGTTCGCCATTCCCCTACGAGATGAGTTTCGGTTACGTATAGGTGAAGCTGATAAGGCTGATCAGTCGTGTTTTTTATCTGAAGGTCTAGATAGTTATAAGCACAAGTAGCTCCGCTTCCAAACGGCTGGGTGCGCTTTGAATCGGGAAACACATCATAGCTGTGACGATGTCGCTCTGTTACAGAAAGCGGAGTATGCAACGTCATCCAATAGATTAAGTTTGACAGCTGACAAAGCCCACCACCTGTTCCCTTCTTGAATTTTCCGTAAAACAAAACCATACCATCGACGTACCCTTTCGAGCGCGTTGTCGTCCCAATGCTTTTCCAATACGAGAAAGTTTCGCCTGGCTGAATTACCATTCCATTTAATTCTTTGATTGCAATCCGGAGATTTTTAACTTTGTTATGCTGATACCACATGTCTACATCTTTTAATTTCCGAAGAAGAATCGTCTGGTGCGAAAAATGAACAAAAGGAAGTTGATCGCTATCCCTTGTTTTGGCATAAGTTTTTTCATCGGTTAACCATTCTATATATCTTCTAAACATATAATACTTTTTTCCTAACGAGATTCGAAAATTAGAACGACGCTTGGGACGCAGGTCAAAATGATTCATTTCCTTACTCCTTTTTGGGAAATAAATTGTTTGGGGTCAGACCCCATTTCCCATTATCTTCTAATTCTTCATTTGCCATTTATTTTCCTGTGGATCTTGCGTTATAGTGTGTGTATTGCCTAATAAAAATTTACTTCATAAAGTTTATATTTTATTATTGTAGGTAGTTTATAGATTTGGAGGAATTATTGGATGCTCGACAAATCATTTTTGCAGATGAATACCGTATTTATAAGCATCCTCATTGAAGCACTTCCGTTCGTTCTGATCGGTGTGCTCATTGCTGGTGTCATACAGATGTTTGTCACCGAGGAGATGGTGGCACGCATCATGCCAAAGAATAAGATAGGTGCTGTTTTGTTTGGAGCAGTTTTAGGTGCAATCTTTCCGGCGTGCGAGTGTGGAATCGTGCCGATTACAAGAAAGCTGATTGAAAAAGGTGTTCCTGTTTTTGCGGCCATACCTTTTATGCTTACAGGTCCAATCATTAACCCAGTCGTATTATTCTCGACGTATGTTGCGTTTGGAAACAGATGGGAAGTCATGATTTACAGAGGCGGACTTGCTATGATCGTTGCCGTCTTATTAGGGTTCATTCTTGCCGTTCAATTTAAAAATGTAAAAGTGCTTAAGAATGAAATAGGTGCTGTTTCCCGCTCACCGTTTAACAACGAAACGGCAGCAACCGTTTCAATACCAAAGATTTCTTTTTATAACAAACTGAAAGGTACGTTTGTGCATGCAGTAGAAGAATTCTTCTCTGTCGGAAAATACTTAGTGATTGGTGCTTTGATTGCTGCGAGTATGCAAACATACGTAAAAACATCAACGCTTCTTGATATTGGTCAAGGTGAAGTATCCTCGTCACTTGTAATGATGGGTTTAGCCTTTATACTCTCTCTTTGTTCTGAAGCTGATGCTTTTATCGCGTCTTCGTTTCAAAGTACATTTACAATCGGTTCAATCGTTGCGTTCCTTGTCTATGGTCCGATGCTTGATGTGAAGAACGTCCTAATGATGCTAGCTGCATTTAAGAAAAAACTCGTGGTTAGTCTTGTTGTATATATTACGATCCTTGTTCTACTCGGATCTCTATTTCTTTAAAGGCGGTGCACATCTATGATTCGAATCCTGATTTTAATCGGATTTACCTTTTTGTTCATGCATCTGCATGCTACAGGTGATATTAGCAAATACATTAACATGAAGTATTCGTATATCTCGTTCTCTGCCATATTCATTCTTGGCTTTCTTACGCTCGTCCAGTTCTATATATACGGAAAGAGTGAAGATGGTGAACATGCACACGATGATTCATGCACCCCTGATTGTGGTCATGATCATCATAAGAAACCTTCACGATTAAAGAATGTGACTGTAAACAGCATACTCATATTCCCGATCATTTCCGGGTTATTCTTTCCTATCGCTTCACTTGATTCTGAAACAGTGAAAACGAAAGGGTTCCACTTTAAAGGTCTTGAGAACGAAGGAGATTTCGGTGAGCATCAGTTTCTAAAGCCTGATACGAGTGTTTATTACGGAAAAGAAAGCTATAATTCAATCATGGATAAAGAACTGAAGCCCTTTACTAAAGGAAATCAGGTTGTGCTGAACGATAAGAACTATCTCAAAGGCATGGAGAGTATCTATTATAAACCTGGTATTTTTCTCGGTAAAGATGTTCAGTTCAAAGGGTTTACTTACAATGCAGAAGATAAAGCTGCTAAATCAAACGAACTTTTCCTTCTACGCTTTGGAATCATCCACTGTATCGCCGATTCTGGCGTCTTTGGCATGATGGTGGAATTTCCTAAAGGTACAAAATTTCCTAATGACAAATGGATTGAGATTGAAGGCAGTATAGAAACCCAATATTATCAACCTTTTAAAGCCGACATTCCATATGTAAAAGTGAAGGATTGGAAAGAAATCGAAAAACCAAAAGAAGAATATGTATATCGAGGATATTGAGAAAAAACCGGACATCAAATACGTCCGGTTTTTCTTCTATCATTATGCATTTTGTGAACGTATCAAATTCACGACAATATCACCGAGCTGCCTTCCAAGTGACAATCCTTCATCATTATCTACTTTAAAATGAACACCTGCATATAATCTTGACATCGCACACTCTTCCATGAGCATGTGGATGCGATTTCTTTCTTGAGGAAAATAATAGCTCAGAATTGGTTCGGAAACCCCTGCCATTACGGCATGTGCGGAAGGATATCCTGGAAACCTCGGTGTCATTAATACCGTCCTTAAGTTTGGGTCATATTGACACGGGCGTGCTACATCCCATAAATATTTAAAATGCCACGTTATTACGAAAGCATCATTGATAGCAGCTTGATAGAACGCCAAAAACCTGGCAGCTTTTGTTGAAGCCAGTCCATATGTTTCCATCATTTGAAATACGATTGGAATAATCTGTTTATTCACTTCTCCTGCAGCCCACATTTGTGCAATGCGTATCTGTTCAGGCGTTATCTGCTGCATCACCTGTTGCACAATTAGGAGTTCATTTGCCCAATTAATTGAATTTGGATCCTTGATCCTCCATGTTATTTGATTTCGAAAAGGGTCTAAAAACGTGTTACCATCTCGAGCTATGAAAAACATCGGCCAATTACCTGCTTCAGGAGTTACGGGAGTCGGGGGATTGCTCTCACCCGGATAAGGTATTTTAGACCACCTCAAATAACTTCTCATTTCATCCCCCCTGTTTCATGTATTACATCATGTTATGTGAATGGACAAGATTTTTAGAACATGTTAATTGAATTCACAGTGGTTAAACAAACATTTTTTAGTATTTTAATAGATTATGAGTAAATCAAGTTCCTTACGCACTGTATATACATATAATGGTATATAGTTGGCCAAGCTCTAAACAGCTTGTGACAGCTTTTTCATATGGAAGTTGGTGGATGATTTGAAGAACGTTACAAAAAATAATGTATCCTTTAATGTGTCTGAAGATAAACAGTTTGCATCCTTTTGGGATACTGTGTTTCCCAATCATTGGGAGGACTTTACATTTGAAGTCTTAGATCATTTCTTACATCCTGATCAAAATTATTTAGATATCGGCTCTTGGATCGGACCAACTATACTATATGCAGCAAGTCAAGCGAAACATTCGTTTGGCATTGAACCAGATTCGGTAGCTTATGAAACATTAAAAACAAATATTAAGTTAAATCCAGAGCTCAATGAAAAAATTACACCTATCAACAAAGCCTTATCCTATAAGACAGGAACGATGAACTTATATAAAAGAACACGGTTTGGTGATTCTAGTTCAAGTCTAGTTCGATCATTGTCAGATGATTTTCAATCCGTTTCAGTGATCAATCTTAAAGACTTGCTCACTGATTATAAGATTACCGATGTGTCACTCATCAAAATGGATATTGAAGGCGGAGAATATCTACTCATACCCTCTATGCGAAAATATTTAAAACGGTACAAGCCACCTCTTTATCTATCTCTTCATCCTGAATTCTTAAAAAGCTCGATGAAAAAAAACTTTCCTGATTCTTCAGAAAAGAAACTACAAAAAGCCTATTTCAAAAAGGTAAAAAAGCTTATACAAAGCTTAGGTATGTATGATTATATTTACACATCATCTTCAGAGAGAAATAAAAAATCAGATTTAGTTCAAACCCTCTTAAAAAGTGACGAGCCAATAGAACTACTTTTTACTACTACTGCCTTTAAAATGTAAAACGATGAGGTGTTTCCGAAGGTGCACCTCTTCCCCTTTTATTCTTCTCCTCTATTCAAACAGTTTTTATTTTGTTATGATTTTCCTTAAAATATTGGGAGCTGATTTGATGACTTCGCTTAAACAATCGTTTAACTTTGTTGCCGATTCATATGAAAAATACAGACCGACTTATCCAACAAAGCTTTTTTCAGATATTATTCGATATGCAAACCTGGACGCAAAACAAAATCTCTTGGAGGTAGGAAGTGGAACAGGTAAAGCTACAGAGGGGTTTGTAAAACAAGGCATCTCAAATGTCACATGTGTTGAATATGGACAAAACTTAGCTGAGCTGACTAGAAAAAAGTTTTCATCGTATCCAACTCTTCAAGTGATCCACTCTAGTTTTGAAAACTGGAATCATCCAGAAAAGGCTCAGTTTGACCTTGTATATTCTGGAACAGCTTTTCACTTTATCCCTCATGAGGCAGGGTATCAAAAAGCTGCTTCTCTTTTAAAAAACAATGGAGTTCTTGCACTCTTTTGGTTTGTTCACATTCCTTCTTATGAACCCGTATACCAGTCCATTCGAGATGCGTATGAATTCTTTGCTCCCCACTTGGAAGACAGCAGTGCGCCTACACTAGCTGAATTTATTGAAGAGCGGAATAAACTGACACTGCAGTCAGGAGCTTTTCAAGAATTGTGCACACATACTTATACATGGAACCAAACCTATACAGCCAAAGAATATATAGGGCTATTAGATACACATTCTGGTCATCAACTATTGCCTCCTGAACAAAAAGAACCGCTCTACCAAGAAATTTCAAAAGCAATTTTGGAGCAAGATTCGGGTGTAATCTCCAAAAAACATGCTGTGGCATTGTTTCTAGCAAAAAAGAAATACGAGTAACTATTAAAAGAAATATTCTTCCCCCTTCAAATGTCCTGTTTTCTCTTTGTCCTATTTATTCCTAGGAAAGCTGTACTATTGTTTCGACAATAAAGAGGATATTTATCGATTGAGAGAGAATTATGGAGAAAACCTAGAAGGGAGGAAAAGAAAATGAGTGAAGTGATCATCCGTCATCTTGTGAAACGTCATTTCACAAAGAAAAACATACAAGATCAGCATCTTCAACAGCTGCTTGTCCATTTTCTTCTTTCAGCAAGGAAAGACAAACATTAAAATAGATAAAGATATCGCCATCATATAATCCTTCATTAAACAAGAGTATCTGATTTTCAGCAGATACTCTTTCTTATTTTTGGCTGTTTAGTGCGTTCGTTAATATTTTCAGAGCTTGCATGATCGTGTTTCTTTCAAATTCAGAGAGTCCTTCGATATTTTGATTTAGACGTGTACTTAAAATACTATTCAAGTGAGATAATGTACGGACACCTTTTTCTGTTAATAGAAGGAAAGAAATTCTTTTGTCATTTGGATTCACTCTTTTTTCAACAAGACCTATTTTTATTAAGGACTGCACTTGCCTGCTGAATGTCGTAATATCTACACCGACGTTATAAGCGATTTGTTGCATGGAAGGCTGTGAGTGTTTGCTGATTTCATAAAGGATATGACTATGTGTTAATGTTAGATTTTCTTCTACCAAGCGACAGCTGTTCTTTTGCAACGTTTCATATTTTCTACTCAAATTCTGCAACAGATCTCTGACATCCTCCATAAATAAACACCACCTTGTTTTCACTATAAGACATTCTTCTGAAAATTAAAATAATGTTATAGAAATAACGCAATAACCTTTAATGAGTATTTCCACCTAATTATCTACTATAATTCGTGTTGTTTTTGGCAAATTATGTAGATAAAAGCATCTTTTTAGTAAAAAAGACTCATCTACTTGCAAGTATTTAGGTTTAACTGCCATTATATCCGGGTACCCCTTAAATATAGAGATAAAATGTGGAAATAATTTGTTTGGGGGTATCATTGAATATGTACAGAGTGGAGCATAAACGCAGTAAATTAGGTATGTGGCTCGAACAGCATAATAAAGATACTGAATGGCTGACTCGAACGTCTGGTATCGAAAGACAAACGATAGAAGAGCTCGCCTATAATCCAAATAAAAATCCAAGAATGATATGTATACGAAAGATTTTATATGCGGTAAAAAAGGTTGATCCTACTACTAAACTTAGTGATTTATGGGAAATGAACTAATTCAAGCACCTCAGACTAAAATGAGGTGCTTGTTTTTTTATGTTACTCCATCAAGTTATCTACTTTTGTTTTCATAGATCCTATTACCGTTTTTTTGTAACGAACAGCCAGCAATAGGACTTTTAATCGTTTACTAAGAGACAGTTCATGAAAACGCGGATTCTCTTTAAGAAAGCACTTAATGATTGAAAGCGCAGCTGGACTCACCTTTTTGAACAATTTCTTATCTTGTTCTTCCCTCTCTTTACTTAAGCTCTGCAGCCAATTTTTTGTCTCTTTTTTCCTAGGTTGTTCATCAATCAAACATAGCGCGTATTTATTTTTTGTGTGTTTTGTTAAATATTCATAACGGTCATTTCCACAAATAATTTTGAATCCATTTTTCTTATCTTGCTTAACTACAAGCATGTGCATAGAATCCCACATCCTATTTTTAAGCATCTTCACATGATCCGTTAATCTAATCGTGTAATCTGGCTTTATTTTAGTTAGATGTATATATTGAACATTCAACTTCATCTCAGATCTCCTTCTTTCCTGTGGAGTTATCATGTATGTATACTATGAAAGTAAGTGTACGTAATGTGCCTATAAATTCTTCTGTAGGTTGCTATTGAAAGTATTTGATTTCCGCTCCAATCAACCATTAATGAAGTAATTTAATTAAGATGAAACCGCAAAAATCAAATTTGCAGTATGTAAAAAGCCACTCCTCGCACGTTTTAATTAACGTAACGAGGAGTGGCTATTTTAGTGTTTTTATGCTGCTCTATTTTTTCTTATAAAATTACGAATATCGCGATTTCCGATAAACTTTTTAGACTGCTCACACCAAAGCTTAAAGGTTAATGATTTTAAGCTAGTAAGCAGAGTAAGTGTTGGTACATCTTGAAGTCTTGGATCACTTTTATGAGCTTTTTCCAAGTGATAGTTCGGCACACGCGAGTTCAAGTGGTGTACATGGTGAAAACCGATGTTCCCTGTAAACCACTGTAATACTTTTGGCAGTTTATAGAACGAACTTCCTTTAAGAGCAGCTTCCACATAGTTCCATTTTTCGTTATTTTCAAAATAACCATCTTCAAACTGATGCTGAACATAAAACAACCAAACTCCAGAGAAAGTCGCAATGTAGAAGATTGGGAGTTCAACCAATAAGAAAGCTTTCCAACCAATCGTAAAACCAACTGCTAATACGATTGTTACTAGAGCAATATTCGTTAGCCAAACATGCACTTTTTCCTTCTTAGAAGCGTTCTTCGCGTTAAATCGATAATCAATCAAGAAAATATATAATGGTCCAATCAAGAAGAGTACGATCGGATTTCGGTATGTTCTGTATTGTAAACGTTTAAACCAAGATGCTTCTGCATACTCTTGAAGCGTCATCGTCCATACATCACCAACCCCACGCTTTTCAAGGTTTCCGTTTGTCGCGTGGTGAGTTGCATGGCTATTCTTCCATTGTTCATACGAACAGAACGTAAACAGACCTGTAAAAATTCCAACGATCTGATTGGCTTTTCTGCTTTTGAAAAAAGAATAGTGTGTGCAATCATGAAAAATGATGAATGTTCGAACTAAAAAGCCAGCTGCCGGCACTGCACAGAGCAATGTCAACCAAAATGATATATTTAAACTCAAATAAGCCAATACCCATAAAATCAAGAATGGTCCTACTGAATTAACTAACTGCCATACACTTGCAGATACACGCGGGCGCTCAAATGGTGCTAATTTTTTCTTCCATTCACGAATGTCGTACTTCGAATGTTCGCTCATTAAATCAGTCTCCTTTAACTTCACATCTTCCCTATCTTATCACACATTTTACATTTAGCATCCACCTATATTTGTCGAATTGTGAACTTATTATATGACTTGGTACTAAAAATACATAAAAACCGGCCCCTCACAAGAGAGGAGGCCGGTAAAATAAAGTTAAATTTTTTTATTTTTTTGCGTTGATGTAAAGCTTGCCTGATGCTCGTTCACTTGTTTTGTTCCCGTAATCATCTGAAGCAATCACTTCAACTACAGCACCAGGTGCTTTTACATTAGTAGTTGCTGTGTAGTAACCTTCGTAATGGCCTTCAGACGTTTCACGCATTGGAAGTTCAGTTGCGTTCGCCACCCCACCAGCATTTGTCAAAGGCATATGGATTACGAATACAGCATCCAATCCTGGAGCACTATCAAATTCGATCTTCACAGACTCCCCGCTCTTCAGCTCTTTGTCTGTGTCTGGTTTTAAGTTCTCAACCACTGGAGCTTCGAACTTCGCATAAACCGTTACAGTCTTCGAGTGACGATTTCCTGCTTTATCAAGTGCAACCACTTTGATTACATTTTCTCCTTCATTTAGAAGCATGCGGTGACTGTAGTTGCCATCTTCGTCAACTTGCGCTTTTTGTCCGTTAACCTTTACCCAGTCAAGGTTGGTTTCATCAACTGTACCTTTTACCGTTACAGATTCACGGTTTGTCTTCATACCATCTGCCGGTGATGTGATACTCACTTTTGGCTTTGTTTGATCGAGCGTCACAGTTACCGGAGCCGATTCATCTGTTGAACCGCTCTCAGTAAAGGCTTTGGCCGTTAAGGTGTTAGCGCCCTCTTCTAGCGTAACTTCAGCAGAGAACGTACCTTCGTCTGTCGTTTCAGCAGTAGCTACTTCTTCACCATCTCTATAGATTTCAACCGTTGTGGTTGGAGCAGCATTACCTGTAACTGTTACTTTTTCTTCATTTGTAAAAGATCCATCGACTGGAGAAGTAATAGATGGTGCAGTTACTTCATAGTTTACAGTCGCTCTGATCATATAATTACCTTCTTCTTCTGGAGATTGAGACCACGCCCCACTCAAACTCTGGAAGCTTCGTCCTGACCATTCTCCATCTTCATCCGTTGCAAGACCTGGTGTGTTAGGGTTCGCAAAGTTTTGGATGTACACCATATAGAAGTCTCCTTCTACCATGATGCCGTGCTGACTTAAGTCAACATGTGTCCATTCTCCGTTACGTAATGCTGTAGCATCAAAAGGTCCAGCGAGCTTTTTACCTGGTGTCCCATCTGGTCCACTTGCATCGTATACAGCTACTTGGAATGCTGTTCCACCTGGCACTGGCCATTCAGTATCCCAGAATCGGAATAGTCCACCAGTTACTGCTGCTTTTTCATTACCATCTGTTAAAGACATTTTAACTGCCCAAGCATTTCCTGCTGCGTTCCATGCACGAGCATTTTCAGCTGTACCGTCGTCATACCCAATCTCACCTGGGTAACCGATGAAAGGTTTCAACGCGATATCTTGATCTGTTGTTTCTCCACCAGAAACGGTAACAGAAACTTCTTCTCCATAATAAGAAGGTGCAAGTACTTTAAGCGTGTATTCGCCTTCATATGCAGAAATCTCATACGTACCATCTTCATTCGTTTGAACAGGTGAAATTGCCGCATCTTCCATGAGCATCACGGTAGCTCCTGAGATTGGTTCTCCTGTCACTTCATTCGTAACCGTACCAGAGACAGTTCCTCTTGGAATTTCTTCTAGTGTAAAGTTTGCACGTGCCGTTCCGTCTGCTTCAAGAGTGACTGATTGTGTTTGCGAACGGAAGCCATACGCCTCTGCTTGTACAGTGTAAGTTCCTGCCGCATGCGTTAAGCTATAAGAACCATCTTGAGGATTCGTATAAACAGAACGTCCTGTTTCAAGAACACTCACTTCTGCACGCATAGGAAGAGCTAGTGGAGCACCATTACCATCTTTTGAAGGTTCTTTTTCAGATGAAGGTTTCATCGGCTTGATTTTTGAAGGATCTACTTTTGGTTTTGCTTGTGACATAGGTGCTTTTTCAACCGCTGGTGATCCGCCAAGTTTTGCTTTTTTCGTTGGTGTGATTGGTTGGTCATGCAACTTCACATCATCTAGGTACCAGCCTGCTTTAACTACTGAACCGTCAGAAGTTACATTGAATGCCACGTAAATGCGTTGTCCTGCATATTCACTTAAGTCTACTTCTCCGTCAATCCAACCACCAGAAGTAGAGTTTACACGAAGCTTTTGTGTCCAGTTTTCCATATCTGTTGAAACGAATACGTGTCCATAATCATAGTTACGTTCTAGATCGTGCCACTGTTTGAACTGAAGATAAGTGTTACCTTCAGGAAGATCAACAGGAGGCATAACAAGTGTCATGTTTGCACTGTTCGCATAGTTTCCAGCTAGACTTGAAGCATATACCTTTTCACCAGAGAATGCTGCACCCGGCCCGCTTGTTGGTACACCATGCTCCCAACTGTTATTTGCTCCGAAAGATGTCCAGCCTGTAGGGTTTCCTTCAAAATCCTCACTGTAACCTGAAGAGATTCCAGGTAGCAGTGCTATTGTATAGTTATCAGTTGAAACGGAACTGCCTCCAAAATCAATGGCTGTCCATTTGTAGACAATGGAATCACCCATTAATGCTGATCCCGGAATAGAAGCGCTGTACGTACCGGATTGATAATCTCCACTTGTACGTTCAGCTGTCACATCTGACCAGGTTCCGTCTTCGTTTTGATAGCTTAGTGTAACTGAAGTAACACTAATGTTATCTGACACTTCAGCATCAAGATTTAATGGCATCTCTTTGTAAGATTCTGTTGGTCCTTCGTGTGTGATGGAAGGAGCTTCACTGTCCTCTCCTTCTTTCGTTACAGTTCCCTCAATTCTGCCTAATCCAGTGACTACTGAGGATACGGCTGTAAATGCATTCACAAGTCCATGTCCATATCCATTGTTCGGAGATTCAGGGAAAGTAGCATCTGTTAGAGGAGTTGCTGAATTCAATAAAATCTCTTCAAGTTCTTCAACAGTCAGACTCGAATCAGCTTGCTTCAATAAAGCAACTACTGCTGAAACGTGGGGTCCGGCCATTGACGTACCATTCCAACCACCTTCATACGCACTTCCAGGAACCGATGAACGGATGTTTACTCCTGGCGCTGAGATTTCAGGCTTTGTTTCGTCATATGGAGAAGGTCCTTGCAGCGAGAAGCTTGCTAAAGTGTTATTGATATCCGTTGCACCTGTTGCAAAGGATTCTGGATAGTTTGCAGGAGTTGCAACTGATCCCGGGCCACCTGGGTTAAAAATCGTCGTGTTACCAGCAGAGAATTCTGGAAAAATCTCAGCTGAACGCCAAGCTTGTACCATCTCTCTGTACCATTCATCAAGTCCTGCTCCGCCACCCCATGAATTGTTTACAACATCAGGCGCTTTTTCAGGATGCGGATTACCTTCTGCATCTTTTGGTGCTAAAATCCACTCACCGGCTTCAAGAAGATCAACATCCGTTCCACCTGAAGCAGAAAACGCTTTTACTGCGATCCATTTTGCTCCTGGTGCAACACCGATCTGATTGCCTCCGTTTGGTTCAGCACCTACCATAGTTCCCATCGTATGCGTACCGTGTCCATCATCATCATATGGAGCAGCTTGTCCACCAACAGGGTCGAACCAGCTAAATTGATGATCTGCTGCATCTGGATTCTGAGGATCAAACCCACGATACTTTTCTTTTAATGCTGGGTGATTCCATTGAACACCTGTGTCAATATTGGCAACAACTGTTCCAGCGCCATCAATACCCATTCCCCAAACTTCAGGAGCACCTACGCGCTCGATGTTCCATTCAATAGAAGAGGTATCATTTTTCGGTTGAACTTGTAGTGATGAATTTGGAAGTTGTTTTTCTGGAAGTTTTACAGAACTTACGGGTTGAATAAGCTGTCTTGTTTCGTTCGGAAGTACTTTTTCAACTTCTGGGAAAGCTGCGATCTCTTCCATTACTTCTTTTGTCGCCGTTACGGCCATACCGTTAACAACATAAAAAGATTGGATTTTTTCAGCTTTACCTGCTTTTTCTTGTTTTTCTAAGTATTTTTTTGTGTGCTGTTGAGTTTCTAGCGCATTTGCGCGAAGTGTGGAAACGATCGTAGAACGTTTCATTAATTTTGTTTGATTAGAAGAAAGTTTTTGAGATTTAGCTTCTTTAGCAGCTTTTTTCGCTACTGCAGCTGTATCTACTTGTTCTTTAAACTTAATGAGGAATGTAACTTTATCCTTCTTGCTGAATTGCTCGTTTAGTTTCTTTGCTACCTTACTAGTCTTGCCTTCTAACGCTGCCTCTTTCGCTGAAGTAGAAGCCTTACCCTTTGTAGTAGCAGCATTCGCTTGAGATGGGAACATCATTGGAACAATCATTAAAAAAGCTAAAAATACGGAAAGCCAACGTACTTTTCTTCGTTTTTTACTCATGTAACTTTTCCCTCCCTGATCTATTTGTTTTTGGTTGATCTAACCTAGCAAGATTTCTGTCACACCTCCTGTATCTTTTTATGAAAATATAGTAATTCTTTGTTGTTATATAAAGGTTAACGGAAGGGTTCTGTAAGATTATGTAATATTCTGTCGCAGAAAGTACTACTAATTGGAAAATAAATCCTTTGTATGACTGTTATTTTCCTAACTCGTGACTTTTGTTTAGTCATTTTTTTCGTTTCGATTATTTTTCATAGATTACAAAACTTATGGCACGGTACATATCTACTTATTTTTGTAATATAAAATAAAGTAAGTGAAAAATGAGGACTCAGTCCCTTTATCTATGTTAAAAAGAAACTATATTAATTCCAATTTTTTCTTTGTTTTTTTCAATGACAGTGACATAAGAAGATTCACCAATTCATCAGTGAGACATATTTCCTTTCTTAGATGCAGGTCATTTGTCGGAAAAAGCGATATATGTACCTATTAAGGTAATAATCTATTACTTGGAGTAAGATGGTTTCTAACAACATCTTAACTTTGATTATTAGAAGATGTCGTTTTTTGACAAAACTTCCGACAGCAAACAAAAAAACCTCCCTCAATACGAGGAAGGTTAAATGCTATTCTGGTCGTTCTAACGAAAAAGTTTCTCCAAGCTTTACATAATTTGTTCCTGCTAATCTGCCAACAGGCTTAAGTTTATCAGCATCTATTCTGCCTTCATGGTAAAGTTCATCTGAGATATGATAATGAACTACTCTTCCAATTAACAGGTCAGTAGATGGTTTATCTGGTGTGCCACCTAGAGGAATAATCTGTTCAACAACACATTCCATACGTATTTTCGATTCAGCGATACCGGGAACACCCACTTTTTCCGATTTAACTTTCGTTAGTTTCGCAAGTTCAACTTCACTCTGATCTGGCTCAAGGTTAGCTGCGGTTTGATTAACAGCTTTAATATACGTTTCGTCTGGAATATGAACTACGAATTCAACTAGCTCTTCTGCATTTCGTGACGTATCCTTCTGTATTCCATCCTTCCTCCCAATAGAGATCGCGATCAAAGGAGGATTGGAAGTTAACGCATTAAAATAGCTGAATGGAGCAGCGTTGAGTACACCTTTTGATGAAAGGGTTGTAACGAACGCAATCGGTCTAGGAATAATACTTCCGGTTAGAAACTTATAGTTCTCTTTTACGGATAATTCTTGAGGATCGATGGACTTCATGAGCCTTCACCTCCTTTAATCTTTTTAAAGTTCTTTTCGTATGCATCAAAGATCTTGTAAGCAGTTTTTAGGCTTAAATCGTGACAATAGACTACCTGTATAATCTAATTGCACTATATTTTGACTTAATTTTAACAAAAATGACTTAAAGTAAGTTTTGTCTGAACCAATCAGACGCTTCTTCTACCTCAGCTCTTGATAGCTGATGCCCCATGTTATCCCATTTCAGATGTACTTTTGCGCCCGCGTTGTTCAACAATTGTTCCAACTCTTCCGTTTCTTTAGGCGGACAGATTGGATCATTTTTTCCTGCACCGATAAATACAGGAAGTCCATCTAGCTTTGGAAGCTCAATTCCTCGTCTAGGGACCATCGGATGGTGAAGGATTGCTCCTTTTAATGCTTTTTCAAAGTGAAAAATTAAACTTCCTGCAATGTTAGCACCGTTCGAATAGCCGACTGCTACTACTTGATCGCGGTTAAAATCATACTTGTTTGCTGCTTCTTCAATAAAGTCATAAAGTTCTTTTGTGCGAAAGATCAGATCTTCTTCATCAAAAACACCCTCTGCTAAACGACGAAAAAATCTCGGCATGCCGTTTTCAGAAACATTCCCTCTTACACTCAATACAGATGATTCTGGTGAAATCATTTCTGCTAACGAAAGTAAGTCCTTCTCATTACCTCCTGTACCGTGTAATAGCAGAAGTACAGGTTTGTTTAAATCTGTTCCTTTTTTGAATAGATGGATCATCAGTTATCCTCCTTTAAAACTCTTGCTTCAGCGGGTTGTAGATGATTCTCAATCTGTTCTCGATGAGGCTCAAGCCACGGTGGAAGCAATAATGCCTTTCCTAACTCTTCTTCTGGCTCATCGCGGGTAAACCCTGGTGGGTCAGTTGCGATTTCAAAGAGTATACCGCCTTCTTCACGGAAATAAATAGCGTTAAAATATTGTCGATCAATGATTTCTGTTACTTGAAACTCTTTTTGTTTCACATGTTGCTGCCATTGTTCATGCTCTTCATAAGATGATGCACGCCAAGCGATGTGGTGAACTGTTCCTACTCCACTCACCCCTCTTGCTTCAGGTGATATTTTGATATCAATCACATTTCCAATATCACTTTTTGCATGAAATCGGATGTAATCTCCGTCTTGCCCCACTTTTTCTAACCCCATCACTTCTGTAAGAGCTCGCTCAGTCTCCTGTGGAGCTGCTGACAGATGTACAGCTCCACCAAACCCTTTGATGGCATGTTGAGGAGTGACTTCACCAAATGACCATTCGCTATTCTTGCCTTTTTGTCTTGCAACAATTTCTAGCCGCAATCCATGAGGATCGAGAAATTCTAGATATTCTTCTTGAAACCGGATTGTCTTTTTATACTCTATCGCGAACTTCACAAGCCTTTCTTCCCAAAAAGGTAAAGAACCTTCTGGTACAACAAAGGATGTAGTTCCAACCTGACCTGAGCCTACTCTTCCTCTATAAGCATCCGGCCACGGAAAAAACGTCATGATCGTTCCTGGACTTCCTCCTTCATCTCCGAAGTAAAGGTGGTACGTTCCTGGGTCATCAAAGTTTACAGTTTTTTTAACAAGTCTAAGGCCAAGAACACCAGCATAAAAATCTACATTTTCTTGAGGATTACCAACAATCGCAGTTATATGGTGAATCCCATCAGTGTGCATCATCATGTTCAAAACATCCTTTCAATATCATGTAACTTATTTTTTGTAAGTTAAGTATATGATTCATTACTTACTTTTGTCAAGTAACTATATTGAATTGATTGAAATGTATGTAATTATGGATGAAATCTATAGACTCTTTTTCATTATGTACGTACAAGAGTTCACATAAGCCTATACCCCTTAATACTTCTATGAAACAACACGCAAGAGGAGTTGCTTCAGAATAACTGTAATAAAAATCCACGTAGAATCTGTAGATTCCACGTGGACAAAATGTGAATTGTTGTATTTGTTTGGGGTCAGACCCCTTCTTAGAAGTCGAAGTTGTCTGGGTCTGGACCGATGCGACGATCTTCATTTAACGCATCAATCTTTGCCATATCTTCTAGAGATAATTCAAAATCAAAGATATCTGCATTTTCGACGATGCGGTGTTGTTTAACGGATTTCGGAATCGTTACTACTCCATTTTGAACATCCCAACGAAGGATGATCTGAGCTACAGATTTTCCGTGTTTCTCTGCTAGTTCGACCAATGACGGCTCTTCTAGCAGCTCACCTTGCATAAGCGGGCTCCATGCTTCGAGCTGGATGTTGTTATCTTTACAGAATAAGAGTAACTCTTTTTGTGCCAAACGCGGATGGTATTCTACCTGGTTCACCATCGGTTTGACCTCACAATCTGCCAAGATATCTTCTAAGTGATGCACTTGGAAGTTCGATACACCAATCGCTTTTACTTTTCCGTCCTTGTAAAGCTTTTCGAGTGCACGCCACGTTTCTTTATACTTGCCTTTTACCGGCCAGTGAACAAGGTATAAATCCAGATATTCTAGTCCAAGTTTGTTCATGCTCTCTTCAAACGCTGCAAGTGTTGACTCATAGCCTTGATCTTTATTCCATACTTTTGTCGTGATGAACAATTCTTCGCGAGCAATACCCGCTTCTTTTATAGCTTGTCCAACACCTTCTTCATTTTTGTAGATAGCAGCTGTATCAATACTTTTATATCCCGCTTCAATTGCCCATTTAACAGAATCAATAACTTCTTGTCCTTCTTCAACTTTAAATACACCAAGTCCAAACCACGGCATCTCTACTCCGTTGTTCAAGACCGTCGTATCTTGCAATGATTTAATCGTTGTCATCTGCTTAATAGCCTCCCATTTTAAAGCCAAATTTTGTTCCTAAAAAGATATTGTCACATTCTGCTGTATAAAGGAAACATTTCGACTTTTAGAAGGTATTTAAATCCTTCTATGGAAGTAGTATCCAACACAATATGAAAATGGGGTGTTGGTGTGAAGGACAATCTGATTCAATTTAAGACGAAAAGCGAATCATCTAAATCTATGCCTGAACAAGAAATTACCCTGATTCAGGAGATACGTGAACTTTTGTCAGAGTTTCACTGTAATTATCCTTTAGTAACAAAAAAAGCGATTCTACTTCGTATTGATCAACTAACAGATGAACTCATCTTCAATAAACGATAATTAAAAAGAAAATTGCCTTTGATACACATTCAGCAAAACATCTAGCTCTTGACTACACTTAACCGTTTCATTGCTGGTTAAGCCATTGCGATCCGCAACTTCTACCAGCTTCTCTTTTTTTTCTTTTATACATTCCATGAGAAGAGAGTTATTCCATTCTTTTTTCTCCACGAAAATCCGCTCCTCTTGTGTCATTTTTAATTACCTCTTGGCTTATTATGACCTCTTTTTTTATCCTTGAAAATAGATTCACCAAAAGAAGAAGTAATCTTACAAAAGCGGACAATTTTTTACATGACCTATCGTCAGAAATACCCAATATTTCCTTCAATATGATCCAAGATTCAGCCGCATTCGCCTACTTTCTTACGCATAACACTAGCATTTCCACTTGCAAAAGAAGCTTTTTGTTAGTCTCTTTTCTATGAATTCATTTCCCTTATAAAAGATGGCTGTTTTCGTAAGCTTTGTTGCTTTTGGAAGTGTTGATTTCCTTTCCAGGCTGCTCGCTTTCCACGGGGCAGACGCTGAGCCATATTCGTACGTTTCACTCTTAAGTGTCTCAGCTGTCTAGTTACAGTGGCTAGCCCCTCGAGGTCAAAAGTTAAATGGTCCACAAGGCAAAGTGCGCCTTGCTAGCCCATTCACCTTTTGCTTGTCGGGGCTGAACGAGCCACTTTCACTTTTCGGACTGTCCGTCTTAAGAAGTTCCTTGCTCCTGCGTCTACAAGTGATGCTTCGTAGTAAGCTTCCTCGTCGCATGCCTTGCAAGGAGTATCTCATGTGGTAGGCACGCATTTTCCATTCCAATCAATTTTCAAAGGTGACAAGGAGTTCAAAGCAACATCTTTTAGAAAAGAAAGTAAAAGAAAAAAAGGATGGGCGACTTCCCATCCTTTTAACCTTTTTTGTCATTATAATAGTTTACAGAGTACATTGCTCCTTCTTCTACCATCTTGTTGTCATCAACATCCATTGGATCAGGATGACCTGCTTTATTGATAGGTAGTTGAGTTCGATCAATGTGATGTGGACGAACTCTGCGTTTCATATCTTTAAATTTCATTTTCGTTTTAATGCGGTTTGGTTTGAAGGAGAGCCATACTAACGCTCCTGTACCAAGTCCAATCAAGGCCCAAGATTGTGTTTTCAATAATTTACTCGTAGTTTTCATTTGAGTTTGAGTTGTAGTTTGCATGAATAACGCCTCCTTGCTTACATTTACCCCATTCAAATGCAAACGTAACATCACATTTTTGTTTCAATTATTACATTAGCCTATTTCCTTAAAATCTAATCATTTGTCCATACACGCTTTCCGGAGTTTACATATACTGTATCGAAGTCGAAAGTACACTTTTAAGGAGGAGTTTTTAGAATGTATGCAAATTCACCGGTAAATGCTTCACTTGCAAACGCACCAATGTATGGTGGCGGATATGGTTATTGTGGTGGCGGAGGTTATGGCAAGAGTTTTGCGATCATAGTAGTTCTATTTGTCCTTCTCATTATTGTTGGCTGTTCGTGGGCATATAAAGGCAAAGATTGCTAAATTTATATGCAGGAAAAAGAGGTGCGGATCTGGTATCCGCACCTCTTTTGTTCACATAAATGGTTTTGCTGTTTTCTTAAGTGAATATGTTCTTACAAAATCAATAAGTCTTGTGCTTATCCACTGACAGATTAATGCAAATAATATGATCTGCATGCCTAGTGTTAATGATGTACCTAATAACACGCAACTATTGATACTAAAAAGAATGGTACCTGGTTTCTTACCCGTCCATTTGGAAAGAATTAGCGCTACGATATCCATACCACCTGAAGATGCTCCAAATCGAAAGAGTATACCCACTCCTGTTCCGAAGATAATACCTCCATATACAACATCTACTAGTGTACCGTTTAAAGGATTTACAAAATGAGGAGTCAGCCAATCCACAACGATGGATGTGACAGCTACACTATAGATGGTCCACAATGCCGTTTGTTTTCCAAGCTTCTTTATCGCCAGCAGCAATAATCCAAAATTTATACACCATAACGTTAAACCAAGAGATACATCAAAAAAATAATCATTCAATATTGCAATACCCGCCACACCACCAGAAGGGATATTGTGAGGAAAAAGGAATGCTGCCATAGCTAGTCCTTGCAAGAAAGCTCCGATCGTTAACCACATGATTCGCTGCAAAACAAAAACCCTTTCTCTTTCGTACTTATACACTCCTACATATTAGACCTCTGCACCTAAAATGCAAGCTATTTTACAAAAAAAGCACATATAAATGAAAGTATCATCATATCTTTTTTATGATTACTCCTTTTTAGAGGAATAGGGCCCTGTTCATCTCTTTTGCGGGAATAACACGAAATGTGGGAACAGCAGAAAGGTGGACAAGAAAATTGACACAACACAATAAAAGAGAAATTGAGATGCTTGAGCAAAAAGCGCGCGAAGAGCACAAAGAAGCTGAACAAGCTCGATCGGTAGTTGGAGATGTCTATATTCAAAAAAAGTTTCATGAAAATCGTTCCGCTGTTCAACCTAAAAAGAGTAAATAAAGAAAGCAGTCGGATGACTGCTTTCTTTATTGTCTCCTATATTTTATGATAATGAACCTGTTCCAAGATTACGTAATGCATCAACTGCACCCCTGCTATCTTCTCCAGTTGCAGAAACGCAACAGACCCCTTGCATGCCATTTAAAAGACTCATACTAAGGTGGCTTTTAGCATTGATTCTTAATGTATTGCACTCAAAAAAAATCTGGCATTGTTCAAACTCATTCGCTTTGACCACCATCTCATGAATCCAAGTTGGTCGGATTTTCTCTTGTACCATAAAGTAAGTTTTCATTGTTCGACCCTCTTTCAGTCCTCTTCATTTTTTATTTTACTAGCGAAATGTAAAGAGCATTTTAATCCCATGTTAGAGTTTTATGGCTTATGCATCTAATTTATGAAGAAACTTAAAAATAATGGTATGAAAAAAGAACTAAATTGCAACATTATGTGTAAAGACTTAAAAAGGAGTAAAATGATGGCTTATTATATTGCATGCGATTACGATGAACCGGATCGTCAAAGTTATAGAGGAATCGTAATCATAGATACATTATCAAACGAAGTAGCACATCGCTTCTTTTCAGGAGACTTTAATCAAGATTTCCAGGAATATAGAAGTTGGCTGGAAGATACCGAGCCTTTTTACTTTGAAGGTGACAGTTTATTAAATTTCGTAGGCGATCTGCATGATCCTGCATTAAACGAAAACGATGAATATTATCACTAGCAAATAACTAACAGGCATTTTAAAACACCATTCAAAAGTTGAATGGTGTCTTTTCTTCCAACATATCTAGTCTTTATTCGTAGAATCAATAATTCGAATTGGATTTCCTGTTGCATCTCGGTAGATGGCATACCTACCTGGAGGAATTGTACAAGGTAATTTAACAAAATCTAGCTTTCCTTCATGTTCATGATAAAAGTCATCTACACTATCTACTAAAAACACACCGCCTGGTCCTAAATCATGCTCATCTTCTTCTATCATCAGCTGCACTTCACAATCTTTCATCGACATTCCGAGTACTTGATTACCTTCACGCCAGGCTTCAGTCATGCCTAGACCTTCATAATATTGCTGTGACTCTTGTAAATCTTTTACTGGGTGAAACAAAAACGCGAGCTTCATATCAATACCCCCTCGTAAAAAATTCGTGATCTTGTGCTAGATTTATATTCATTTTTAATATTTTGTATTCGTTAAATTCCCTCTCTTCTTCTTCATTTCCTGCTCATTTTTTTAAAAAGCTTTATTTTAGAAGACTGTTTTCGTAAACGTTGTTGCTCATAGAAAGAAGTTGATTATAAGGCGTATTGTTTTAAGCGACTCTTTAAAACATTCTATAAGATTAAAATAAAAGACTGACCCCTTTTACACGAAACTGTGCACTATGGAATCAGTCTTATAAAACTTAATACGGATATGGCGGATATGGGTATGGCGGATAGACAGGATAGATTGGATACGGTCGTGGCGCTAGTGCTAGACCTGCGATTGCTCCAAGTGTTAGTCCTACAAGTGCCGGTGCAAAGAAAACGCGATTGCTGCTTTCGTCCTGACCATCTGAACTATACGGTAGAATATACGCTTTACTCTCATCTACGTGTTTAAGAACACCATGATATCGTGTGCCACAATGACAATCAATATATACCGATCTGCCTATATATCGACGGCACAGGTGATACGTTTGGTATGACAAAGGGGTAAACCTCCCAGCTTGTTTTTGCCTTCTCTACACCATATGTCCAACCTGTTATTTTGACAGAGACAAGAGTCTATCGTTATTTATTTTTCTACAATCGGCTGCAGAACGAGATGTTGATTCTTTGGCCAGTCATTCTTATGAAGTACTGTTTCGTGATACTTTCCAGTGGCCCAATCTTCTACTTGATCACTGTACCAGGGACTCAGAACATGACCAGATTGACCTGGTCCCACCACGTGATAAGACCTTGACGTATCAGACATATCAATTACTGAGCGCCAAGCTCCACCGTGCGTGATGCTTCCAGTTTCACGATCCCATCCGGCTACACCCACTGTAACTCTACTTCCACCCATACTTTGTTTATCAGGGTTAAATAAAAGATTTAAAGGTTTGATCGCAGCAAGAGGGTGTTCAAATGTTAGTGTATGAAAATCTCCCCATTCCCACTTTGTTGGATCTTCACCAAATTTTTCTGTTAAATAGGTCATCATCAATTCAAAAGATCGTTGAGTAACTTTTTCTAACCCGCCATTCTCTTTGATCCATGGGCCAGGATTCCCAGAGTTCGCTCTCCTTATGAGTTCATCCACCACTTGTTCTCTGCCATCAAACATTTTCAGCATCTCTTCACTGATCTCATCCTTGAACAACTCATCACTAAAATGGCTCATCCAGATATGGAAGATTAATGGAGCTGCACTTTCCTTGCTGTCCGTTCTGTTCCAATTTTTCAGAAGTGCTAAAACATCTTGTTCCTTATCGTTCAATGGCTTCTTCATAACCTGTTGTAGTAAAATAGGCAGCATTTCTTCTGCTTGCTTGTTTTTTTGATCAAACTGCAGAGATTGCATATCACTTACCGTAAGCTTTTCCTTCCCTTCAAGAACTTCTACGATCCGTTGCTGTCTATATGGTTGTGCAAATGTATCCGAAATATGAAAAGGATACGAATCAGCAGTAACCTTATTGTTGGCAGTAGCAATATATCCTTTTTCAGGATTAACGCTTGTTGGCAGCTTATCCCACGGGATGTATCCTTCCCATTCATATTGATCTGTCCATCCAGGAACAGGAAGTGACGTATACTCCTGTTTACGAATGGGGATCAATCCGTTTGCTTTATAAGCAATCGTTCCGTCTGTACTCGCAAAAACAAAATTCTGCGCCGGTGTATGAAACGATTTTAGTGCTTTTTCGAACTGATTCCAGTTTTTTGAACGATTCATCATAATTACAGCTTCGAGCTCTTTGGAAGGTTGAAGAGCTGTCCACTTTAATGAAAGAGCTGTACCTGGTTTATCGTGATGTGCAAACTCTGAGATAACCGGTCCATGTCTTGTGATCACAACTTCGTGATCTACATCCACTTTGTCCTTTACTTTTATTCTTTCTTTAACTACATCAGCTTTTTCCCAGTTTGCCATGTATTGAAATTCATAAGAATTCTTCGGGTTTCTTTTTTCTACGTATAGCTCTTGAACATCTGGACCAACATTCGTAACACCCCAAGCAATCGTCTTGTTATGGCCCACAATGATTCCTGGTATTCCTGCAAATATAACACCAGAAACTTCATAATCAGGAGCCTTTAGATGGGCCTGATACCATATTGACGGTGTACCCAGTGAAAGGTGTGGATCGTTGGCCAGAAGCGGCTTACCTGATTCTGTTTTTTTGCCCGCAACTACCCAGTTATTACTTCCATTATGATAGTTTGGAATAATCGCCTCTGCGAAACTTTTCTCAAAATCAATGCCTTCTGTTTTCAGATCATCTACTATTGTCGGCGCATTTTTCGGATAACCCGGGAATAAATCAAGAGCTTTTTCATCTGTAAACGTTTCCATTAAATAGTATCGAAATGCTTGTCCTTCCCAATGCCCACCAAGATCAAAAGCCATATATTTACCAATTACAAGCGAATCAACGGGCGTCCATTCCTCCGGCTCATATCCAACAAGCAAAAATTCAATAGGCAATGTGTTATTTTTCTTTGCCTTGTTCAAATAAGCGTTCACACCATCTGCATACCATGAGAGATATTGTTTCATTTCGGGCGAGTACTCATCATAAGAAGCTTCTGCTGCTCTTCTCAAACCAAGTGTTCTAAAAAATTTATCACGGGTAAGTGTCTTTTCCCCGATAACCTCACTGAGCATTCCTGATGCCTGTCTTCTGCTCAAATCCATTTGAAACATTCTGTCTTGAGCGGTTACAAAGCCTTGAGCCATGAATAAGTCTTTCATTGAATCTGCTTCAATATGGGGAACACCATCATTATCTCTGTAAACATCTACTGTTGCATGAAGTCCGTTTAGAGGAATTGTCCCATTAACTACAGGCTTACTTTTTTGAAGCAAAAAATAAGCAGTACCTGCTGCCGCTGCTAGAATTACAACGATAGCAATTCCAATGATAACTAAACTTTTTTTCCATGATAGTCGTTTAACGGACTTTTTTTTCTGCAGTGTACTCTCCACCTATAAACCCCCTGCCACTACAATCTTCCTAATTACATTCTATAATGTGACGGATTTCCCTGTAAAAAACTGAGAAAAGTAAAAGAATTGAATTACCTCAATACTTTTCGCCTAATTTCTTTATATATAGACAGGATTTTTAACAAAATGTCGAATACCTCAACAAGCAGTTTATGACATAAACGATAAGGAGAATTAAGATGGCTAAAATTGTAGTGGATTTTCAACTTAGTCATGGTGATGCGAAGATTACAGAAGGAAACATCGTGATTGTTAATATCTATCCCAGTAAAGCCAATCTCCACGAACAAGTAAAAAAACTAATCGCCGAACAATTTAACTGTCCTGCTGGAATCATCTCTATTAAACAAATAAAAATGAATGCATAAGTAAATACAATCTATTTGTTTACAATGCATTAATCTGAGTGACAGTGCATGCCTAAAGCCTGTTATTCTTCTAACCGGGATTAGTGAAGGGAAAGATTGCAGCATTCATCTTGTAAAGGTGGAATGCCTGGCGGAAAGTAACCGATCTGGACGGAAATTTACTAACCATAAAAAAAGAGGTGCTTCACTGAAGGAAGCACCTCTATATGTATAGGGGACTTTATTATCTCACCAATTTTCAGATCACGTAAGTTCCATTAGACGTATACCCCTTGGCCTATGTTCAACCCTTTAATCGGTAAATAAACCGGTGGTTGGACAAGTTATCTTGCTTTTGTCATGCTAAAAATACGGTTTAATGATACTTTCAATCTCACTATCCTTCATATTACCTGCAATCCCAGGAGTTTGAGTAAAATATTTTACTGCTTCACCGCAAGATAGACCTATCTGATTAAGTCCCTTAGCAATTGTAATGAGATAAGTTGCTGGCGGTGGATTCAAAACCTGTTCATGCATATCAAGGTTGCAAGTGAATGTAACCATCGGATATCCTTGATTCTCCCCTAAGTAGACCATTCGGCTATACCAGCCTTGCCCAAAGTGGATATATCCTTTTTTGATCACTTCCTCCAGATCAGCCTCTATCTCATCACAGCTATTTTCTTGAGCTGTTACATCTAAAAACTGCTCAACAGTGACCAAATACTTTCTCCCATACGTCTCGTAAGCTTCATTTCTTTCATGTCCGATAAAGGCAACACCACCTTCCCCCCATTTCGTTCGCTCTCTCGCGAAATATAAGGGATATGGTAGAACTGCTTTGCCGTTCTTCAGCGGCATGGCTGGATTTCTGCAACCTCTTTCCCTTTGAGTAGAACCTTCTGGCTGATCGCCAAGAATATAACATAAAAAACGATGTTCCATTAAATTTGATCCATAACTGACATACCAAACATAAGACGTGTCCAACATTTAATCCTCCTTAAAATTTTCCTTGAATAATAGTCATGAACAATGTCATTTTTTTATACATTGATATACACAAGGGGGATGAAAAAAATGAAAAGAAAATGCTTACTCTTCGTATTTAGCTTATTTATATTTCTTTTCGCGATGTTCCTTGCTACACCTGTTATTTAATTCGATTTTAAAATTGAATAATTTATAGGTCTTTTGATCCACTCCAGTTAAAATAGAAAAAGAATTCGCTTTCTAACATTAAATGATATTGGTAAAATAATCCTAATGAACTAAATATAGTTATTAGAAATAGTCTTTCCGATTCTTGTTTCATTTTCATAATCGGGATAAAATGGTAAACATACAATACTTTTCCTTCTCTAGTTTCTGTACGAGTCTTACTCCTAATTTGCAAGGAGGGATGGGGATGACAGTATTTGAAGCGATGTCACTTATGATTGGTTTTTCAATGCTTGTTCTTACCATTATCCGCTCCAAAGATGATTCATAAAGACAGAGAGTTTTGTTTCTTATTCATTCTGCCGTGCAGATGCATGGCTTATTTTTTCGGATAAATTTATCTAAATGCTAAAATTCCCCTGTTATAAATAGTAAAACAAAAACCTTGCTGGAGATACTCTCCTAGCAAGGTTTTTTAGTTTTAACTATTCTTTCTTCTCTTCTTTATACAATCGTAGCTAGTCTTATGCTTTCTTCACAACTATCTGTCCTTCTGCAACATTTACTGTTAGCTTCTCGACGTTCTCGTCATCTAAAAGAACGTCTGCAATTTTATCTTCGATGTGCTCTTGAATGATACGACGAAGTGGTCTTGCTCCGAAAGCTGGATGATATCCTAATTTCGCAAGCTTCTGTTTTGCAGCAGAAGTTACTGAGATCGAGATGTTTTGTTCTTGAAGTTGAACAGAAAGATCAAGCAACATCAAATCAACAATCTTTACAAGGTGTTCTTCTTTTAAAGACTGGAATTGAACGATACTATCAAAACGGTTAAGAAACTCTGGTTTGAAGTAACCGCCTAATGAATCTAAAATCTGTGTCTCTTTTTCAACCTCTTCTGTGTTAAAACCTAGTTTCTTTGTCTGTTTTACAGCTGAACCTGCATTACTTGTCATGATGATCACAGTATCCTTAAAGCTTACCGTACGCCCTTGGCTGTCAGTCAATCTGCCGTCTTCCATGATTTGAAGAAACATGTGCTGTACGTCTGGATGAGCTTTTTCAATCTCATCGAGCAACAAGATACTATATGGCTTACGGCGTATCTGCTCTGTTAGTTGTCCAGCCTCTTCATGTCCAACATATCCTGGAGGTGAACCAATCAATTTAGACACGGCATGCTTTTCCATATATTCACTCATGTCAAGACGAATCATGCTGTCTTCATCGCCAAAGATTTCTTTAGCTAATGTTTTCGTTAATTCTGTTTTACCTACACCCGTTGGTCCTACAAATAAGAAGGAACCGATGGGACGCTTTTTGGCTTTTAACCCTGCACGGCTTCTGCGGATAGCTTTTGCTACCTTTTCTACCGCTTCATCTTGTCCGATTACTTGGGCAGCAAGTTTTGTAGCGAGCTCTTTCATCTTAGACTGTTCATCACTTTGAAGTTTACGAACTGGAATACCCGTTTTTTGTTCAACGATATGTTGAATATCTTCTACTTGCACAATCGCTGCCTTTTTATCCTCTTCTTGTGTTTTAAGTTTTTCATCAAGTACTAATTCTTCTTGTCGAAGCTTAGCTGCGAGCTCATAGTTTTCATCAGCAGCAGCTTTTTCTTTTTCTTTCACGATCTCCTCTAAACGCTCTTCAATAGATGATTTTTCTATCGTAATGTGCTGCAGGTTGCTCTTAGAACCAGCTTCATCCATAAGGTCAATCGCTTTATCTGGCAAGAAGCGGTCTTGAATATAACGGTGTGATAAAGTGACACAAGCTTTTAACGCTTCTTCTGTAAATTTTACTTGATGATAATCTTCATAACGTGATGCAAGTCCTTTCAGAATCTCAAATGCTTCATCAGGTGTTGGTTCATTAACGATCACAGGCTGGAAGCGGCGTTCTAACGCTGCATCTTTTTCAATTTGGCGATATTCTTTGAGTGTTGTAGCACCAACCATTTGAAGTTCTCCACGAGCGAGTGCTGGTTTCAGTATGTTACCTGCATCCATTGATCCTTCAGCAGAACCTGCTCCTACGATTTGATGCACTTCATCTACAAATAGAATCACGTTCTTGCGTTTTTGAAGTTCAGCGATAAGTTGCTTCATTCTTTCTTCAAACTGACCTCTTACACCAGTATCTGCAACGAGTGAAGCAACATCTAACAAGTAGACTTCTTTGTTCAGAAGCTTTGCAGGAACATTGCCTTCAACAATCTTAGTAGCTAACCCTTCAGCGATTGCTGTTTTACCCACACCTGGCTCACCTATTAATACCGGGTTATTCTTTGTACGGCGGTTCAATATTTCAATGACACGACGTACCTCTTGATCACGTCCGATTACGGGATCTATGATACCTGCCTTTGCCGCATCTGTTAAGTTACGGCCAAATTTGTCTAAGAAGCCACCGCCTCGGTTGCCTTTTTGAGTTTGTTGATGCTGATGATTGTTAGACTGATCTGAAAACGCTTGACCATTCATCATCTGTTGGAATATATCATCGAAAGAAGAAAAGTTCATATTCATTCCTCCCCCAGTAGTCATTTCTTGTTTTACTTTATGGTAACAATCCGAGCAGAGCACAAATTGTTTCTTTTCTTTATTCATAGAAATACTCATTTGGATCGTAGCAGGATTAACTTCACATTGTTCACAACGCATAATTGTAACCCCCTATTTAGATTTTTAGAAAATTTGTATAAATTATTTGCGATTATAACGGTATACTTTTCGTTTCGCAACTTTTTTGGTCAATTAATCTCAGCCAGATTGCTCAATGTTTGACTTTGACTTTATTTGACCTTTCACCTTTAATCACATTATACTTTGACCTTTTTTGACTTTCAAGTATTTTGTTTGACTGTTAAAAATAACAAAAAGAGATGAGCTCTTAACTCATCTCTTCCCCAAATCAGTTCCAATTAAAAGTGATTTTTTGTCTGTAATCTTCTGTTTCTCCGGTCGGCGTTAACCAAACCTCAAGTGTATAAGACCCTGGCTCTAGATTGTTTACCAAAATGTCTTGCTTAAAAACATCTGCTTGTTTCAATTTTAATGAAGTAAGAACCTGCATGAACATATGATTTTTCGAGTACTGGTACACTACTTTACCACTCTTATCTTTTATTACATAATCAAATTTTTGACTGGATGAAAATTGAAATACCTTCTCTTTTTCTGTTTGATTTTTCAACTCATACCGAAATAGAATACCTTTTGCGTTCTGCTGTTCTTGAACATTGATTGTGCTTTCAATATTTCCTGCAACGATACCGTTCTGACCATCTTGTCCCGATCTCTCTTCTTTTCCATCATTAGGACTCTGATAGCTCTCATTGTCTTTCTTACCATCACCTATCACCGGTTGCTCTCTCCCCTCGGATTGGTTTTGGCTGTCATTGTTCCCACAGCCTGTCACGACTATCGAAATACATAATAGAATCAGTATAACATGCCATTTATTTATCCTACATTTTATCATCGTTCTTCACCTCACTTGTTAGTTTGGGCATATATACGGAATTTCATGTTTAAAAAGGATTTTTAGCTTACTTCATGTAAAATAGAAATGAAATCATACGGATAAGGAGTGTGTTTCTATGGAAATGACAAAGTCAGATCTTTTGCTTGAGATGCAGAAAATAACTTCTGAAAAACGTGCCACACAAAATGAAACGATTCTCTGGCAGCATAGCCATGATGAATCTTATCACCACCCTGTTTCTCCTGATGTAGTTGTATACCCTATTTCATCAGATGAAATTTCTTCTATATTAAAATTCGCAAATGAAAACAAAATTCCTGTTGTGCCTTACGGAGCTGGTTCTAGTCTTGAAGGTCATTGTATCCCGGTAAAAGGCGGAATCTCACTAAATTTCCAAGAGATGAATGAAGTTCTAGAGATTCGTCCAGATGATTTTTTAGTAAAAGTACAGCCCGGCGTTACACGTACTCAGCTAAACCTAGCGTTAAAGAAATTCGGATTGTTCTTTCCAGTCGATCCCGGAGCAGATGCTACGATCGGTGGAATGGCAGCTACGAATGCAAGTGGGACAACAAGCGTAAAATATGGAATCATGCGCGACCAAGTAAGAAACCTTCAAGTTGTACTAGCTGATGGACAAATTATTCAAACCGGCGGAATGGCTGCAAAATCGTCAGCCGGCTATCACTTGACCTCCATGTTTGTAGGCTCAGAAGGTACTCTTGGGATTTTTACCGAGATTACCTTAAAAGTCTATGGAATTCCTGAGTCAGTCCTTGCAGCGAGATGCACATTTCCATCTGTTCAAACGGCTGTGGAAGCAGCAGGTGCCGTTCTTGGCTCTGGCACTGGTATCGCAAGGATGGAGCTGGTCGATGAACGTTCTATCGTCCAAGTAAACCACAATAGTGATACATCGTATAGAGAAGCTCCTACCTTATTTTTAGAGTTTCAAGGAAATCCAGCAAGCGTTACATATGAAGCGTCAATGACAAAAGAGTTGCTAGAGAGCTTTGGAGGTCTGGAATGGGTGGAGGAACGTGATTCTAAAGCACGTGCAAAGCTTTGGGAAGCAAGACACCATTTAGCTTATGCGTTTAAACACGGCTATCCTGGCAGATCAATGATGTTTACAGATGTTTGTCTTCCACTCTCTGAATTGTCTGGAGCTATCGTACATGCGAGAAAAACGATGGATGAGATTGGTGTACCTGGTGCAGTACTCGGTCATGTCGGGGATGGAAATTTCCATGCCATTTTGATGTATGATAACTCAATTCTAGAAGAGCGCGAAAAAGCAGATACGGTGAACGCTAGTATCGTGGACTATGCTCTGCAAAAAGGCGGCACATGTACAGGAGAGCACGGTATTGGAATCGGAAAAGCAAAATATTTGGCTAAGGAACATGCTGATACTCTTCCGATCATGTTAGCTATAAAAAAACAATTAGATCCAAACGACATTTTAAACCCAGGTAAGATCATATTATAGAATAAAACGGTAGGCTTGTATGATTCGTAGTGAGAGTAAACCTAAGAGGAGGCGCTTTATCATGATAGTCGTTACAACAGAGAACATAAAAGGCTATGAAGTGAAGGAAGTTAAGGGTTCTGCTTTTGGAGTGGTAGTCCGTGCTCGTGGAATCGGCGGTGACATCATGGCAGGACTGCGAGGAATCATGGGTGGTGAGATCAAAGAGTATACGAGCATGCTTGAAGATGCCCGTAAACAAGCCGTTGATCGGATGGTTAAGAATGCTACGGAGATGGGTGGCAATGCTATCATCATGATGCGTTTTGATTCTGGGGAGATGGGCAATAACATGAGCGAGATCGTTGCTTATGGAACTGTTGTCGTCATTGAAAAACAATGAACATGATAAACATCCTTATCGGCTGGCAGGTTCTGTCTATCCTCTTTTTAATTGTCTTAGGCATCATCTCTTGGATTTATTTTGATAAGCGTTATAAAAAAAGTGGAACAAAAGTACCTTCAGGCTATATTTGAACAGATGAGATTTCAATCGATCCTACTTCAGGAAAAAGGGAACGCGTCTATTATAATCCTGAAACAGGCGACCGGTTTTATAAACAAGAATAAGGAATAAAGAATAAAGCTTGTCTTTTTAAGGGAATATCCTTTAAAGACAAGCTTTTTTGTAGCTCATGATGTTTATTATTTGTTTCAAGATTTTCTTTCGGTGCGGTTGCGAGTTTTATGCTCGGTCCACAGGTTTTATGCTCGGTCCACGAGTTTTATGCTCGGTCCCGGGGTTTAATGCTCGGTCCACGGGTTTTATGCTCGGTCCACGGGTTTTATGCTCGGTCCACGGGTTTTATGCTCGGTCCACGGGTTTTAATGCTCGGTCCCCGGGTTTTATGCTCGGTCCATAAGTTTTATGCTCACACTTATATTTAAATTCTTCAAAAGCCTCCCATTCAAATGGGAGGCTTCACTAAACTTCTATTCATTTCTACACTTTAAATTTATTAATTGCTTCATTCATCTCTTCTGCTAGCTGTGAAAGTGCGTTTGATGAAGATGAGATCTCCTCCATGCTTGCTAACTGTTCTTCTGCAGAAGCAGAAACTTCTTGAGTGGACGAAGCAGCTGTTTCTGCCATCGATGAGATCACATCGATCGAACCAACAACATGTTCAGTACTTGCTGTCATCTGCTCTGTTGCGGCTGAGATATCCCTCACTTGGCCAGAAACCTCTGCAACAGTTTCGTACAAACTTTTAAAGGCTTCACCCGATTGATAGACGAGTTCTCTACCATCATTCACTTCTATCGCACCGTTATTCATAGCCTCAACGGCTTTTTCGGTTAGTTCCTGAATGCTAGTGATCAGTTGACCGATCTGGGATGCAGATGCTGAAGATTGCTCTGCCAACTTTCGAACTTCATCAGCAACTACAGCAAAACCTCTCCCTTGTTCCCCTGCACGGGCTGCCTCGATTGCTGCATTCAGTGCTAGCAAGTTTGTCTGACCTGCAATATCCGTGATCACATCAACAATATTCGTAATTTCTTGAGACTGCTCACCAAGATCCTTCACAACTTGTGAAGTGCTGTCCATAGAAGTATGAATCGCATCCATCTGGCCGATCGTTTTTTGAATCGTATCATTGCCACCATTTGCTACTTGCATAGAACGAGCTGATGCTTCAGACATATTCTGCATACTAACTGCGATCTGTTGAATGCCGGCAGAAAGCTGGTTCATGGCTTCTACGATATCATCTACCGTACGCACTTGTTCTTGAGATCCGCCCGCTACTTCTCCTATCGTTGTTGCGATCTGTTCTGTTGCCATACTCGTTTGCTCAGCTGAAGCAGTTAATTCTTCAGAAGACGCTGCCACTTGTTCTGCAGTGGCTCTAACTTGCCTAATTAGGGTAGCAAGATTCGTCCCCATATGGTTGATCCCATCTGCGAGCATTCCAATCTCATCTTTATTTTTTACAGAGATCGGATCCATCGTCAGATCACCGTCTGCGATGTCATTTAGCATTTTGGACATTTTCACAACAGGTCTAGAGATCATAAGTGAAATCGTGTAACCGATTGCAAGTGCAGCCACTACAATAACGATCCCTAAAATCGTGACTAAAGATACAACGAACTTCTCTTCGTCCTGAACAACTACTCTACCCTCAGCCATTAGGTTTGCTTGCCTCTTTCCCATCTCTTCTGTAACAGCTCGCATGTCTCTGCCTAGTGGAAATAAAGTGCTTTTCGCATATTCATTTGCAGCTTCCATGTTGCTCATTGAATTTTGCAAAACGCGGTCTGATTCATTTTTGTAATCATTGTTCAAGTAATAAATTTTCTCAAGTCGATCTTTATCTGCTTTAACTTTAACCAGTTTCATCGTTTCATTTACGAGTGTATTAATTCTTTCGTTCGCGTCAGTCAACTTTTGTTTGCTTTCGGTCGATTGTTCGAGCAAGTATTCCCTAACACTATTGTTTTGCACGGTCGCTTGAAGTTCAATCTCTTTTGCATTGTTATAGATGACCGTTCTTCTGTCTAACAGTTCACTGTATGTATGTTGCATGTCTTTTAAAAAGTAAAAGAAAACTCCACAAGTTGCAGCAAACAGAACGGCAATCGTTAAAAAAGAACCTACTAGTTTTTTTCTCAACGTCAGTTTCATATGTCACCTCTTATAAATTTCTGTTGCTAAAAATAACCGGACAATTTAGCACGATGATTAGGTGATCATCCTGCTTAGAGACTCCTTTTATTAACGAGTCCTCTTTTGAACGAAAACTTCCTGGTGATTGTATGGAATTTGCTTCAATATCAATAACATCCGTTGCGGCTTCCGTTAAAAGCCCTAAGAAGTTTTCTTCATTCTGTAAAATGACAATTCTAGTCTGATCTGTGATCTCGGTCTTTCCTTTGCCGATCAGCTGTCCAAAATCAATAATTGGAACAATATTCTCTCTTAAATGAATGATTCCTAAAACATCTGAAGACATTTCAGGTATTGGTGTGATCTCAAGAACACGTTCAATCGAAGCCACATGTTCGATCGGCAGCCCATATTGTTCAACACCAGCCGTAATTACAACAATCTTTAAAGTTTGAGTGCCAAGGGACATCTTACTTACTCCTTTTCTAGGTATTTCTTCATTAAACAATAGTCATAAGTTCTTACTCTTTTATCGGTTAAGAAATTCAATTGTTTTAGGCTTATATTAATCTTGTAAATTATTGAACCTTATACAAAAAAACACTTGAGCAATTTCTGCTCAAGCGTTGCTTTTTCTTATCTTATTAATTCCACGTTCTCTACCGTATTTGGTGGAATGGTTACTTGCACCTCTACAAATTGTTTCGAACCGTATAACTGAGTTTCAACTACATTTCCGGCAGAAGGTGTATAAGTGCCTTGTTTCATATAGAATGGGATATTTACAGTGAGAGGTTTATTTAAGCGATTTGTAACTGTCGCTGTTTGGTTAACTTGCGATCCATCGTTTGGCAGCTGAAATTTATTTTCAAATGAAACAACACCAGCTGATGTATTACCATTTTGATAAACTGGCATGGATCTGTCTGGCCCTTCGTATACGTAAGATTTGAACTTATTATCAGCTAAATTCTTTTCAAATAAACGATAACCTACCCATGGCTTAGCTGATAGTTCAATAGATGCAGTTGTAGAATACAAAATACCGTCTTGCTCTGTAATATTATCGACGTGCGTATGTCCATGCAATGATATATCCACGTTATTCTGCTGCATAACATCAATTAGTTCATGAGAACCTTCACCGTGCCATTGCTGATCATATTTAATACCGAGTGCCTCACCTTTTATGAGTGTTGTTAAATGCTGCGGATCATGTTTCGCATCGTATTCTTTCCAATACTCGTTTACATGCGGATCTGTTGATGGCCATATGTCGCGATCACGCCATAAAGGATTATGATGAGAAAATAATCCCCTTACTTGTTCAGGTTGTGCACTTGCCTTATTATCAGCTAAATCTTTTTTAATCCACTCCATTTGTTCATCACGTATTTGCCCACCCCAAGTAGGAACGGATACGGATCCATGTCCTTGCCTGTCAAACTTGTGCCAATCAAAAGAGTTGTATCCAATCATGTGAGCATATGGTCCGTAATCAAACGAGAAATATTGAGGACCGAAATATTGTTCCCAATACTTTGCACCATCCGTTAGGGTAGCATCTTGTGCATAATAATCATGGTTCCCTGGGACGATATACACAGGAACATTAAATTGCTTCAGCATGCGGTATGTTTCTTCATATTCATAGATATATTCTTTTGGATTCATTTGACCATACATTAAGTCACCAGTCATCACCACAAAATCCGGATTTAACAGATTGACTTGTTTGATCGTTTTTTGCAAATATAGCCACCGTTTCGTTTGATCTGGATGCCATAATCCTGCTTCTGTAATATTAGCTGGGTCTGCTATATTTCGTGGAGAGCCAACATGAATATCCGTTAGATGCATAAACTTAAATTCTTTGTTGAACTCTTTTACTACCTTAACCGAGTTTGGTTCATCATCTGTAATACGGGTTCCATCACCGGTATAAGTAACTTGCAGATCAAATAACTCTTCTGGAATCTCACTTGGAATTTGTACAGTAACATTATAAATAGAAGAGCTATCACTCCAATACGAAGATCCTTTTTGCACATTTTTCACAGGAAGAGTAAATGTTCCATCTACATTCGCTGCATCTGTTGGATTTAAAGAAACTTCCCATCCAGCAGGTTCTTTCCCTTTTGTATCCACCTTAATTGTTAGATCAGAACCGTTCTTTTTAATTGCGGGTGTTGCCATAAGTGGATAAATAATATTATCTATTTTTGGATCTAGTGCTAGATTTGGTATACTATCCAAATAGTTTTCAGTGTTCCCAATACCTCCATCTTGTTTGTCAATACCCGCTAAAAAGGCATGAGCTTGTCCAGCAGGTATCGTCAAAGCACCAGATATAATAAGCGCTGTTAGCTTCGTCTTCCAATTCATGTACTATTCTCCCTTCAAATTAACTTGCATCTTGAAAGTAACAGCACAACGTAAATTTAATGTAACAGCACATTAAATATTTTATGAAACAATTATTTTACTATATCTCTTTCAATCTATTTCGTGCTTCTTTTTCTTCAAATGAACTAAATACACGATAATCGTTTTGATCGAGAATTCGGAAATGATGACTGATTACATTCTGTTGGAGCCGGTAGCTTTTATGTGAATCTATTTCTTTCCACCACACATGTCCACCCCATGTTTTCTCCTTTGATCTTGCTACATACTCATGGACGACTAGTTCCATAACATCCAGAGGATTTCCACCAAGGGCATTGTTAAGAATGTCAGAATTCCGAAAAAGTGCACACATCGCAACGATTACTGTCCAACTCGCTTTGATTCTTTCCTTTTCGATCTGCACTAGCGTTTTCTTTGATATACCTAATATATCTGCCATCTTGTCTTGAGTATATCCAAGTTCCGTTCGAACGAGTTTAATCTTACCTGTTAATAAATCCACAATTTCGTCTTGCGTCATGATAAGAAATTCTCCTTTTATCCTTTTAGGAACATTTTACACAAAAAAACTCCTTTCAACAAAATTGAAAGGAGTATCAGCTATACGTATAAGGTTCCCAATGAGCAAGGTCATAGAGCCCAGAATTAATTCGTGTACTCTCCGCCTCTAACAATGACAACAGTTCATTAGGAAGCTCACTGTAATGATTGGCCAGGTTCATCTCATCGTTTGGAGACGAGATAAGAACTGTGAACAACTTCTTATTTTCCATGTTCATCCCATGCACATGAATATAATTTAAATCTTTCACTCGGTATACAAAAAAGATACGATATTTATTCATCTTTCCCACACTCCCTTATGAACAGTGTGGTCGGATTTTACAAACTTTAAACCTTATTTGGTTGAAGCAGGTGCAGTAGGAAGTTCGATCTCCACCTTCGTTCCTTCGTTCTCAACAGAAGAAAATTGTATAGCTCCACCATGCTCTTCAATAATCTTAAAGCAAACCATCAATCCTAAACCCGTCCCTTTTTCCTTTGTTGTATAAAAGGGTTCTCCAAGAGTTTTCAAACGTTCATCCGGAATACCACAGCCTTGATCTTTTAACTCGAGCAAAACAGAATCGTTGCGAGTTCCAATCTTAATATGAATCTCTCCGTCCTTATCCATACTTTCAATCGCATTCTTTAATAGATTGATAAAAAGCTGTTTAAGCTGATTTTCCACACCATATACAAGCGGAATGTTATCCGAGATATTTACCCAGATCTGTATGTTTTTCATGATCGCTTGCGTTTCTAGCAATCTTACAACACTATAGATCAGTTCTTGAATGTTCGTATGTTCAAAGCTAACTGCCTGAGGTTTAGCAACAAGCATAAGCTCACCGACAATATCGTTGATTCGATTCAGCTCTGACTCCATAATTCTAAGATATTCTAATCGGATCACATCGTCTGCATCTGATAAAAGCTTCGTAAACCCTTTTAATGAGGTTAGCGGATTACGAATTTCATGCGCCACCCCTGCAGCAAGCTCACCTAAAACAGACAGCTTCTCCGATTTCAACATAAGTTCTTCTGTCTGCTTAGCTTTTGTTACGTCCCTTGCAAAGGTAACTAGGCTCTCAACATGTCCGTCCTTTGTCATAACCGGTACGCCACGTGCCTCGAGTAATATCCAATCACCCTTCTTATGAAGCAGTCTGAATTCTGTCTGGAACGGTTCTTTTTTTACAAGAGCTCTCATGAACTGATCAGACAGGCTCTGTATATCTTCTGGATGGACCATTTCAAGGATAGCGCCTTTAATCTCACCGTCTTCGTAGCCAAGAACAGGTAAATGTGAAGGTGATACATATTGAATGATACCGGATGGATCAATCACAGTGATCAGATCTGTAGAATGTTCTGCGATCAAACGATATTTCGCCTCACTTTCACGTAGAGCACGCTCTACTTTTTTCTGAGAAGTAATATCTCGATATACAATTACGAATCCCATTATCTTCCCATCCATGTCACATATGTTTGAAAAAGATGCAGATACGTCAAAAACGGTTCCGTCTTTGTGGATACGCTGTGTTTCATGAAGCGGAACCGATTGTCCCTGTTTTAAGAGATCAATAATCTCCTTTGACTCACCTTGCAGATGTTCAGGTGTAATAACAGGATAGTCGTCATTATCCTCTGAGAAATCCTCTTCAGCCCAACCAAACATCTGAATGAATGCATCATTTACCTTAATAACTTCTTGTCTTGTATTGATAATGAGAATGGCATCTGTCGTTCCTTTTAAAACGGACTCTAATAAATCGAGAGCCACACTCAACTCTTCTTCCTTTTGCTTATGGGGTGTTATATCTCGCCCCGTTATGACTAACACTTGAGGTTTTCCATCACTCGTAAAGGTTGGTTGCTTAATGAGCTCGAGCATCACTTTTCGACCGCTCTTCATGAGTATCTTTTCAGCTGTTTTTATTGGCTTTCTTGTTTCCCATGCTCTCTTATCGGAAAGACTACACCTTTCAATCGCTTCATATGAAAGTCTTGTTTCTAGTTCCTCAAGACTTTTTCCTTTATATTCATCGTGGTTGATTCCATAAATATTGAGGGCAAACCGGTTTGCTTCTGCCCAAGTTCCATCCGGATACCTTAAACAAACAAATTCAGGCAGGACATCAATCATTTCTTTTAAAGTGGCAACTGCAGGTAATTCGTCCTGGCTCAATACTTTCATTTTATCCACCCTTTTTTACTAAACTTTCTTAACGTCTATAAATTAAATAAAAGGGGCTATTTTCCTTTATTTTTTTTGTAGTTTCGCACGTCAAATTCGTGTATTTTTCGCCTTAATATGACAAAAAGACGCTTTCCTCGAGGAAAGCGTCTTTTGTATTTACTGACGATTAAACGGCTTTTACCGCTTCTTTTAGCGATTTACCTGGCTTGAAAGCTGGCACATTGCTTGCTTGAATCATGATTTCTTCGCCAGTAAGAGGATTGCGTCCTTTTCTTGCGTTACGGTTTCTTGTTTCAAATGTTCCGAAACCGATAAGCTGTACGCTCTCACCGTTTTTCAAAGCATCTGTAATCGCATCTAACACTGCATCAACGGCAAGCGCTGATTCCTTTTTGTTCATACTCGTTGCATTTCGAACTGCATCTACTAAATCCATCTTTTTCATTATGTGTTGCTCCTTTCAAACATTAAATGAACTGCTTGTGTAGCAACATTATTAACTAAAAAGATAGGTTTCATACAGAAAGATACAAAATTCCGAAAAATATTTATATAGTTTAATAATTCGTTTTCTAATCAGAAACCTTGAATAGTCATTCCACCATCAACAAATAGTGTTTGGCCGTTCACGTAATCAGCTGCTTCACTTGCTAAAAAAACAGCAGGTCCCACAAGGTCTGGTAATTCTCCTACTCTCTTTTGCGGAGTAACAGAAAGTATATCTTGTAGATACTCCTCGTCAGCTAGTAGTTTCTCTGTTAATGGTGTCTTAAAATACCATGGGCCTATGCTGTTCACATTAATTCCGTACTGCCCCCACTCAAGTGCTAAGTTCTTCGTCATCTGTATTATAGCAGCTTTTGTAGAGGCATAGACAACACCTGTTCGAAGAGCGACATGTCCTGCAACAGAAGAAATAGTAATTATCTTACCTCCGCCAGCTTGCTTCATACGTTCACCTGCTTGCTGTGAGAACCAAAAAGCTGAACGAAGATTCGTATGCATGATGATATCCCATTCCTCATCAGAGACATCTAATGCTTTTGATCGGATATTCATTCCTGCATTGTTCACAAGAATGTTTACGCTTACCCCCTCTTCGTCTAGCGTTTCAAAAATTCCAATAACTTGTTCCTTATTCGTAACATCTGCTTCAAAAATATAAGCTTTTGTTCCTGCACTTTCGATCAACTGTGCTGTCTTTTCCAAATCAGACTGTGTTCTTGATACAATCACTACATCTGCTCCGGCTTCAGCATATCCAATCGCGATTGCCTGTCCGATCCCTCTTCCAGCACCAGTTACGAGTGCTGTTTTGCCTTTAAGTGAAAATGACGGTAAATACACGTATACGACCTCCTCTATTTAGTTAAAAAGTTCGGGGGAAATGATGAAGTAACGTTCTTGGTTTGTCTCATAAGTATTCATCGTATGAATGCTAATTTGGTAGGTAGGTATATCCATATCGTCTTCCATTTCAGAATCGTCCTCACGTACTACAAGATCAGTAATTTTTTTAATACCTGAATTCTCTATGTTCCACAAAGAGCTGTCCACACTATCAAACTGTACTTGTTCAAAGTTTGTGAAGCTCAAATAATAGGAATCACCTTTTGGAACCATATGTTTTAATCCATGCAGATCGAGCGCTTTAAAATAAATGTGAGGTGAAGAGATATAGTTTTGTCGATTTACCATCTGGAGTTTCGCATCCTGAATTTGAGTGCTAATTTGATATTTGCCATCGTGTAAAGTGACCCATGCATTCATATCTCGACCGTCTCTATAATAAGAAGCTTCATAGTTAAACTGCTGAATCTTTCCTTTCTTATTAAAAATGAGCGACAGGTTATTGATAGTAAGCTCTCCTTCTGCATGCAGCGCTTTCTTTACCTTCTCATACTCTTTATTTAATTTCATTTCGTATGCATTTGTTAGAGCATTAACTCGGAACACTTCTTCATAATAAGCAGCTACTGAGTAGTTCATAATTAAGCTTGATGCAAAAGATAACACTCCTAGAGAAGCAGCCCACTTTTTAGCATCTTTATTTACGATGATCTTAGGAAGGAAAAAGAGCAGGAAGATCGCAAGTCCCACTGGTAGTACCCAAGATTCAATACGAAACGTAAACGTACCTAATAAAAAGTAGCCAATCAGTTTCCACCCGATCTTTGATTCTTCGCGGTCTGCTTTCTTCGTATAAATGAGTATCAATAATACAAGAAAAATGACTGAGATGCCCCAAGCTAGTAACGACTCTATTCGCATCGTTACCCCCCTAATTTTTGGATAATAATATAAGTTTATCAAAAAATCCGTGAAAAAGACGCTGCTATCCAATAGAAATCGAAAACAACAAAAAACAACTTGCTCATAAGCTGTTTCGTAACATTGAACAACTCAATCATCATGTACAGCCCACTAAAAAAAGCACAGCTATTCGGCTGTGCTTTACTTACGATTCTACCCACTCTTTTCTCAGCGTAAATAGATCTTTTAATTCGTCTGTTGATAACTCGGTAATCCAATTCTCACTCTGAATTACTTTTTCTGACAGTTCTTTTTTGCTCTCAAGCATCATATCAATCTTCTCTTCTAATGTACCAAGCGTGATCATCTTATGCACCGTCACAAATTTTTTCTGTCCGATACGGTGGGCACGATCTGTCGCTTGATTTTCAACAGCTGGATTCCACCATCGATCGTAATGAATAACATGATTTGCTTCGGTTAAGTTAAGTCCTGTTCCGCCTGCTTTTAAAGATAAGATAAAGATAGGGTGCTCTCCATCTTGAAAACTATCTATCATTTGGTCACGTTTTTGCTTGCTTAGACTGCCATGCAAAAACAGTACCGTTCGTCCGAATTTTTTCTCCACATACTTCTTTATTAATTCACCCATAAAAATAAACTGAGTAAAGATCAGACACTTTTCATCCTTTTCAAGAATCGCATCGATCAGTTCAATCGTTTTAGCAAACTTTACTGATTGATCCTCAAGTTTTCCTAGCTTATCGTTCTTCGTATATAGTGCAGGGTGATCGCATATTTGCTTTAGTTTCCCTAGCATCGCAAGTAATAATCCACGCCTTTGCATCCCAGTTACTTTTTCTAACTGCTCAAATGTATCTTGAACAAGTCTTTCATATAAAGAAGCCTGTTCTTTTGATAACGGACAATATTCTTTTATCTCTTGTTTCTCAGGCAAATTGAGCTGAACAGCAGGATCCATTTTAGTACGACGAAGCAAAAATGGTTGAACAAGTTGTTTTAATTGCTGTAAACGCAACGTATCATTATCTTTTTCCACTGGCACTACAAATTTTTTCTGAAACGATGGTTCGCTTCCTAAATAGCCCGGGTTCAAAAAATCGAAAATAGCCCAAAGTTCAAGAAGTCTATTTTCTACAGGAGTTCCTGTTAGCGCGATCTTGTGGCGTCCGTTAAGTCTACGAATACTTCTTGATTGTTTTGTGTAGCTGTTCTTAATGTTCTGTGCCTCATCAAGCACGATTGCTTCCCAATACGTTTCACTCATCTCACTAAAATCAAGCTGGCAAGTCGTGTAGGAAGTAATAACAACATCAAATTTTTTGTACCACTCAGCAAAGTGATCTCCTTTTTTTCGGTTCCCTCCGTAATGAAGACCAACGGATAAAGTGGGTGAAAAGTTTTGAAGCTCTTTTTGCCAGTTCCCGATTACAGAAGTAGGACATACAAGTAAAAAAGTTCCTTCTTGCTTTTCTTTTTCTTTTACTTTTAAAAAGTAGTCAATTGTTTGAACTGTTTTTCCTAACCCCATATCATCAGCTAAACAACCACCAAGACCGAATTCTCGGAGAAAATACATCCATGAACTTCCTGTCTTCTGATAATCTCTTAACGTTCCGATCAGGTTTTCTGCTTTATGTTCAATTGGCAGTGTCTTAATCTCCGTAAGTTGATCCATCCATGCGTTCAATGGTTCATCCCACTCTATGTCGAGCATTGGTCCATCTGACTCTATTCCTTCAAGACCCTCTTCAGCAGGGTTGGTCTCCATATTTAAAAGATGCTGTTCTAGAACATCTTTTAACTGAATTCCTGTACGATCTACGTTCTTAATAAGATGCCGTACTTGTTTCATCCACTCAGGATCTACTCTGTACCATTGACCGTTTCTTCGCACGAGCCTCCTGCTTCCATCAACAAGCTTCCGAAATTCTTCTTCCGTAAGCTCTTCATCACCCGTTGACATTCGCCAATCAAATTGCATGATTGCATTTAAACCTAAGAACGATGGTGCTCCACCAGCTTGCTGTGATTTTGTTTTGATTTTGGCCTTAACTTTTGGTTGAAGTTCTTGAACAGTTTGCCACCATACTGGAAGGACTACAGTAAATCCAATCTGTCTTAAAAGATCGCTTTTTAGTGTTAAAAAATCCCAAGCCTCTTTCTCTGTTAATTCATTTCGTATTTCTTTTCTCGCATTTGGTTTTAACCATGAGATTAATTTTGACACAAGCTCTATATCAGATTCTAACCTCTCTTTGTAAGGCTTCCATTCTTCAGGGAGAAGTGTGCTCTTTCCGAGATACGGTACAGCTATTCCATCATCTTTTTCTTGAAGAATGGCGTCTAATTTCCATACATCTTCATTAGCTTCACCATCATTTGCAGGTTCAGACAGTTCAAATATAATATCAAAAGGCTTAGGATCTTTTCTCCAGCCAATCTTAATCAGCCATTCCTCTTCACTTAAATGATTCAAGGCGGATATAATCTGTCGAGATATACGCTTCATACGTTCTCTGTTAAAGTTTAAAGGCATGTATGTGTTGCTGTCGTGTGGCAATGTTGAAAGAGCTTCCGTTACCCAAGCTGATTCAATCCTCTCTCCATCCGTTCTCCATGCCCATGATCCTGTCTTCCATGCTTCATAGTCAGGAGTAACCTTTTCTTTTTGCATCAAATGAAAGACATCATTAGCCTCTTTTACAAAAGTCCAAGAATCATCTTCCCAATTGCTTTTCGTTATAAAAAAGTCGGGATATCGATTAAAAAGATCAAAAGCTTCTCCGGCATTTAAATATACATTCTGATCATCATCAACATCTAGCATCGTCCCATAGAATGAAGGCTTATGCCATGTAAATAAAAGAGGTTTCCAGTCGTTTACATGCACTCTTTTCGAATGTTTAGTGGCCCATAAAACCATGTTGCCATGAAGCCATTTCGCGTGTAACAAAAGATTGCTTGTATCGATCATGAAATAAACTTTCCTTTCCTTAGCTCTTCCTGAAAGGCCCTAAGCCGCCCATAAACAGTAGCAACTTGATTGATATATTGTGAAAAACGTTCTTCTTCACCAAGATCAAAATATAAGGATCGAAGTGTTTTCAAATGTTTGATAGCGGATTGATAAGATTTCCTAGTCCTCTCATTTATAAGCCTATCAATCGCTTGGTGATAGATAGGCAGTACTGATTCCTTTTGAAAGGATACGACCTCTTTTAAATCCTTTCTTTGAATCAATTCCGGTGAGTAGCCCATAATAACTTGCAGTTCTACCCACCTCTCGTGCTCACCGATCACCATCAAATATTCTCCGTATTCATAGAACGTAATTGGCAAGAACTCAATCAGCATCTCTTCATACTGATCCTCGTCGCCTGTATGTTGAGCGTACTTCCAAAAATAGCTCAAGTATTCATGAAAAAACTCACGAGATTCAGAATGGTAATAGTACGTTCCAACACCTTCTAGAAAATATGGCTTTAGATCAAGCAGCCACAACAAGAGACGATTCCATTCTTGCTTGTCTACTAATAACTTCATCCAAACAAGATAATGAACCATATCTACTTTTTTTTCACACTGAGTTAACCGTTTAAAAGCTAGTTCTTCATTTCCACTAGCAAAAGCAAAATGAACAAGAGCTAGTTCAAGCATTTGAGATGTTTTGCCACTCTCTTTTTCTTCTAAAAGTTGCTTTTCATACTTGCTAACCCATGCTTGCTCAACATAAAGTAACGACCAGCTGACCTGAAATAAATAAAAAAGAAGATGTCCCCACTTAGGAGGGATTTCATAAAGGCTCTGAAAGTTTCTTAAACTCTCTTCCAAAAGTTTTTTATTCTCATTCAATAACTTTTTACTGTTGATCTGCTTTAATGTTATATACATCTGATCACATAGTTTCTCAACGGTAGCATCAAAGTTTGACTGCATATATGTAGCTACGCCATATTGACCTTCAAACGCAAACAATCGAATCAGCGTTTCGATTTGTACGTGATATTTGTATAATAACGCAATATCTTCGTCAAAAAATTGTCCTGCATTTAAGAGCGCAGGATAATAATCGCGATAGATATGAACAAACGTATAACTCGTATCTTTTCCATCCACGAGATCTCGAAAGGAGACGGTTTGCAATTTTCGTCTCTCGAATGTTTCGAACCGTTCTGAAAAATACTCTCGCCATAGTTGCACAGAATGTGTGTTTTGTACTTTTTGTTCAGGCGTTTCATAGTGGAATTGAGTTAGATCTTTATCTTTTTGTTCTTCAGTTGGTTTCATTCCGTCTCCCCCCTTTCTTTTTATTACCAATTATAGCAAAATACATCTATACTCATTCATGTATATCATATCTATTTTAAAGGAAACCGTTGAAATTGACCAAAGAAACACTTCTTAAAACTTAAGTTATTCCATTTTTTACCGATAATACATTAAAGTACTTTTTTTACATGTTCATTGAAAGGGAGCTCTACTGATGAAACAAATCACCATTCAAGAAAAAATCTATAAATTACGAGAAGAATTATATTTTGTTTCTAATCAACTTAACTATGATCTTACAAACCCTATACTCGTTTCAATTAGTCAACAGCTAGATCAACTGTTAAATCAGTACGCTAGAATAAAACAAGAAATATAAAAAAATGGCCGTGATGACCGGCCATTTTAATTATGTTCATTATAAAGGGATCTTTGTTTTTCAAGCTTATCAAGTATCCGTTCAATTTCCTCTCTGGCGACTTTGTTTGAGATCATATCCTTTCGAATTAAACTCTCTACAGCATCATGCTCAGCATATAAAGCTTCTATTGTTGCCTTATACTCTTGAGATTTCCTCCACTCTGGGTGTTGTTCATATAAATGATCTAACCTTTTTTTTGCTACTTCACTGCTATGTAAATATAGTGACTGTATCCTTTCGAAAACAACAGGTGAGATTATTGCTTCTCGTTTCAACTTTACTAAACGTTCTATTGCATACTCATATCGATTTACAGCCGCAATGATTTCTTCATATTCTGTTTTTTCTTTGTCCTGTCCCTTTACCTTCAACCTACTGATTAAAGGTGATATCGTCAACCCTTGAACAATTAAAGAAAAGAACACTACGCTAAAAGCTAGTATAATAACATTCTCTCTTCCTGGAAAATCATTAGGTAAACTTAATGCTAGTGCAATAGACAAGGATCCTTTTAGCCCACCCCAATTAAGCACATGCTTCCACTTTGCAGGAATTCCTTTCATCCTAAACAAAGTACTGTATATCGAGATAGTTCTTGCTAAAAGCACGATAATTACACTGCTTAAAATCAATCCCCATTTATCGTTTATATTAATATAAGCAATTTCTAGTCCTACGAGTAAAAATACGATTGAATTTGCAAACAAAGCTAAAACATCCCAGAATGAGTGGATGTTGATTTTGGTAGTAGGACTCATTCCAATTTTTGCGCCATAGTTTCCAAAAATTAAACCCGCCACAACTACGGCTATTACTCCTGAAACATGAATACTCTCCGCGATTGAAAAACTCCCATAAAACAACAAGATTGAAAATAAGATTTCAAGCGGATAATCGTCATACCAGCTCGTTAACTTTGAAAAGATATATCCAAGTCCTACACCTACGAGCACACCGCCAATAGATACCTTTAAGAGCATAATGAGCGCTGAAAAAAAACCTCCGCTCCCCATGTCGATATAAGTAGGTAAATAGATTGAAGCAATCATAAAGAGTATAACTGCTAATCCATCGTTAAATAAACTCTCTCCTTCAATTATGGTAGCAAGTTTTCTATTCACCCCGAGAGTTTTAAATATGCTTAATACTGAAACAGGGTCTGTAGCACTCATTAAAGCAGCAAAAACAAAAGCGGTTTGAAGTCCAAAACCAAGCAAATAGTAGGATCCCAAACCTACAACAAGAAACGTAATAAATGTCCCACCCACCGCAAGCGCCATAATCGGTTTTGCCTGTTCACGAAGATGACGATAGGGAAGTTTAATACTTGCTTCTCCTAATAAAATAGGAAGCAGCAAAGAAATAATAATAAATTGAAAAGTAAAGCCTTCTTCTATTACTCCCTTTAGCGGATCAAGTTCCGGTACTGGTACAAGCCCTATTATTCCTCCTATAATAACTAACGCGATTGGGTATGGCTTATTCATTTTCTTAGCCACCGCCGTTACACCAACAGCTACTGCTAATAAGACTAGTGCTATATTAAAAGAATGATGCATGTAAACACCTCTTTCTAACTCAATCATTCTCATATATTCCCTAATCACTTTTAATTCAGACCCATGATTAAAAGAAGTCATTCGACATTTCCATATTCTTTTTGTAGTTTTATGTAACATTATCACTATTTTAGCCGAAACCCTTTTTCTTTTTGTAAATTTATTGCATATTAAGTGAAGATAAAATCTCTCATGAAAGTTGTGAATAGAACATGTTATTGCAATTAATTGAGGAAAAACGTGAAGTGTTGCTATGTCTTGGAAAAACATATGGATTAACTGCAAAAGAAACGGTGATCTGCAGTCAGGAATTAGATCAGTTGTTAAATCGCCTAGATGATTTCATAAGTGAAACTAGCGATAACTCGTAATTATTTGTCTATTTCCTGGGGAATTTGTCGTTTAAGAGATTATGATTTTAGACTTAAACGAAACGTACATAAGTATTATCTATTAAATTCCAAAATTACCTATTATTATATGAAAATAGTAATGTAATCTCTTTGTTACCTTCTCCTAACGAGTTTGTCACATTCGATTAGTATAATTGGCAACCGAGGCGTATTTAACCAATTATACATATTAGGAGGAGTTATCATGATAAAAAAATGGGTAATTACAGGGGCTCTAGCATTCGGATTGCTCGTTTCTGCTCCCGTTAGTGGATTTGCAGCAATGGGGGATCACACTCTCCGACCGGGTACTTGGGACAATGACGTGTATGAACTTCAAGGAAAATTAAAAGCGTTAGGATTTTATGATTTTGCTGTAACAACAGGCTATTACGGTCCCGTTACAAAACAAGCTGTAACCGATTATCAACGAGCTAAAAGCTTATTAGTAGACGGTATTGCAGGACCTCAAACGTTTAACAGCATTCAAAATAATGTTACAAAAAAGAGTATGACTGTTGCTGCGACTGCCTATACAGCAAGCTGTGAAGGCTGTAGCGGTACAACATTCAATGGCACAAATTTAAAAGAAATTCCTTATGCAAAAGTAATCGCTGTTGATCCAAATGTTATTCCTATCGGATCTGTTGTTTATGTTCCTGGGTATGGTTATGCTGTAGCTGATGATACAGGCAGCGGTATTAACGGTAAAGAGATCGATATCTTTTTGAAGAACTATTCAGATGCTGTTAATTGGGGCAGAAAAAGCGTTAATATTACAATTTTAAACTAAAATGAGATGAGGTCACTGTACCTCATCTTTTCTTTGCTCACAGCATAAAAATATGCTGTGAGTTTTTTTATGTTTATATTAATTTCAAAAATATTACATTTTTTATTTTCTAAATATTATAATAATGATAAAGTTAAATTAACATTTTTGAGAGGATGTACATAGATGAACATGAAGGATCAGATGTCGATCATTAAAAATGCAATAGCGGAAGTATTGACAGGAAAAGAAGAACTTGTTGAATTAACGATGATTTCAATAGTTAATAGAGGTCACTTATTATTAGAAGATGTTCCTGGGACAGGAAAAACCGTGCTTGCTAAAAGCCTCGCTCGCTTGATAGGAGGAGAATTTAAGAGAATACAGTTCACACCAGATATCCTTCCTGCTGATATTACGGGCATACAATTCTTTCACCCGAAACATCAAGAGTTTGAGCTGCGCCCTGGTCCGGTTATGACTAACATCTTATTGGCGGATGAAATTAACCGTGCGACACCTCGAGCTCAATCCAGTCTATTAGAAGTGATGGAAGAAAGGCAGGTTACGATTGATGGTGAAACCCTTCCCCTTCCGTCTCCGTTCTTAGTTCTGGCAACACAGAATCCTATTGAATCTCACGGAACATTCCCGCTTCCTGAGGCACAGCTTGACCGTTTTTTTATGAAACTGCCGTCTGGGTTTCCAAATTACGATCAAGAGAAAGAAATGCTTCACATGTATCGTAAAAAGAATCCTCAAGACTCTTTAGAGCCTGTATTCTCTTTAGAAGATATATTAGTCATGCAAGAAGAAGTAAAGCACATTCATGTTAGTGATAGTGTTGAAAATTATTTACTGTCCATTGTACACGCTACGCGCAGTCATGAGTTTATTGAGAACGGCGTGTCTCCTCGTGGTACCCTTGCTTTCATGAAAGCTGCTCAAGGCGCTGCTTACGTGCAGGGCAGAACGTTCGTTACTCCAGACGATGTTCAATTTGTAGCACCATATGTATTAACTCACCGACTAGTTTTGACGATGGAAGGAACGATGAGAAAAACGAAAGAGCAAGTGTTAAAAGAGATCCTTGATGTTACCATAGTCCCTGTAGAGTCTGAGGCGGGTAGATAATATGCAATGGAACAGCGAGGTATGGATTAAATCCATCTTTCGAATCTTAGTTGTATTCAGCCCACTAATCCTTTTGATTGGTTTTTATCGTAATATTTCATTTTTATTTTTAATAGGGCTGGCCATCATTTTTTTATATGGAACGCTGTTGCTGCAATCTAGGTCAGCAATAAATGATATTGTACTTGATACTACTAAACAAGTTCATCGTTTGTTTCCTGGCGATAGTGATCAGTTTTATGTAAAACTTCTTCATAAGGGAAAATGGCCTTCTTATAGAGGAGAACTCATCTTCACACACCGAGCACCGATATCTGTCACAGGAGATGTTGAGTCGAACAACACTGCAAAAGGAAGAATTGAAGTAAAACGTCATTTTGGGCTCTATCGTCAAACCTCTTTTACACAAACAATACCTTTTACTGCTACACGAAGAGGAACAACCAGAATTTCTAATCTGACGCTGCAGGTTCAAGACCCTCTTTCCTTAAGTGGTCAAGCATTGGCTTATTTGGGTATCTTTCCAACGGAAATTGTTGTTTACCCAAGACCGCTTCCTGTTCAACGGATTGAGCATCTGTTTTCTCAAGGTAGTGGTGAAGCAGTGAGACCTTTCGCTTTGTTTGAAAATGTTTCTCTTCCTGCAGGAAACCGAGAATACGCGCCTGGTGATTCTTTTCATAAAATACATTGGAAAGCCACAGCACGCTCAGGATCACTTCAAACGAAAGTATTTGAAAAGACAGTTGTGTATCACTGGACTTTTGTTTATACGATCCTCCCTGACCATCAAGAGATGAAATCTTCTGAGGATATGGAAAACGAGATCAGCTATTTGGCTTACATGTGTCAATTTGCTGCTGAAAAAGGAATACCGTTTGAAGTATACATTAACTTTAAAGTCCCTGGCCCGATGGGAATGTATCATGTACCAACCGGTAGCGGAGCGGTTCACTTAAGCAGCATCCTTGAAGGTTTGGCAAGGATTGATCGTTCAAATGTCATCGTAAAACCTCAGTTGATGTGGAATAAGATGGATCGTAATTTTGTTGGTACGAGTCCGTTTGTCATCTTTTTAGGTCATATACCCACCGATCCGAATTCTCAAATTTTAATAAAGAAATGGTCTAGATCAGGGGGAAGAACCTTTTATGTCGAACATGATGAAGAACTTGCCATTCTGATGCCATACCTTTCAGCGGAGGTCGCATCATGTTAAAGAAAAATCAGCAATTTACTCTTTATGGAATGAACTTAAGCTTTGACGCCATGCTTGTTTTTATAATACTGACCATCTTTTCAGGAGGTTCAACTTGGCTTGAATTCGTATGGTTCACTTCAAATCTCATTCCAATTATCGCGATTAGCGGAGGCTTATACCTTTATAAACCTAACTTAAGTAAGATCACACTCTTTACTGTTGTAATTTTATCAACACTGTTGTTTTGGTATATGACTTCTTCTCTCCTATTATCTATAGTTATAGCAATCGTACTTATGTGGAGAAGCGCAGAAAATTGGAGCGATCCATTGAAGACAGATCTTGAATTGATCTTTGGTATTAGTGCCGTGTTAACATTACTTCTTTCCCTCTTTTTCAAAGATGGCTATACAGTAATGTATGGAGCTGTGTGGATTCAATTCTTGCTTATGCTGCTCGTTAAAATGACTCTGCATTATTTTAAGAATGATTCTATTCGTATCGTAATGAAGGATTTCACTGTTCCTTTAACACTAGTTGGGTTAAGCGGAGTGATTCTCGCTGTCTTAGGACCTTTAAAACAACTACTTTATTGGGTATTAGACGGTGTGTTCTTTATTCTGTATTACATTTTGGCGGTTCCACTCTGGAAGTTAATCTCCCTTCTTCCCCCTTTAATTCAAATGCTTAGACAATTGTTTAAAATGGAGAAAAGCGGAAATGGGGATACCGGTAAGACAGACGTATTAGAGCAGCGTCCTGAAACGCTAGCGGAATCTCCAATGCTTCTATACACGACCATTGCGATTCTTATCATCATCGTCATGCTCTTTCTTTGGAAAAAGAGGAATGCATTCAACAATCAGTCCAGCTTAGTGTTTGACGGAAACATCTCAGTTCTCGATAATTCTTATGCAAACCGCCAGTTGATGGGCAAAAAAAGATGGCTTCAGTCCAAAGACAGAACAAGAAAAAGATTTTTGCACTTTGAAAAAGTAATGGACAAGAAGGGATTCGGAAGGCAACCTGGTGAATCTGCTCCGAACTGGTTTTTGAGACTAGATTTGTCAGGAGAAGAGGCGGATTCCGTATTAGAGGCTTACGAAAAAGTACGTTACGGTGAAGAAATCATTCATGATGATGAATACCATCATTATGTAAATGTATTAAAAAAATTCGAAAAATCAGAGCACTTTAAGAAGCCAAGATAAGTGGCTTCTTTTTTCTGTTCATACAACCTCATCTAATATAGACTAATAATATATAAATAGTCGGATTTCTGGCATATTAGGAGGATATTATGACAATGAAAATATATGTTATCCATGAAAATAGCGAATGGACTGCCCCGTTATTTCAACGCTTTGATGAGCTTGGTCTCCTTTATGAAGATTGGCATATGGCAAAAGGTCACATTGATCTGACAGAAGCTCCCCCACAAGGTATATTTTATAACCGAATGAGCGCATCTTCTCATACGAGAGGGCATAGATATGCACCTGAATATACATCCGCGGTACTATCCTGGCTTGAGAGCTATGGTCGTAAAGTGTTTAACGACTCTAGAGCGCTTCAGCTCGAGATCAGTAAAGTGAACCAATATAGTGCACTAAAAGCTTTTAATATCCCTGTTCCACGGACGATTGCTGCGTACGGAAAAGATGAGCTGTTACTTGCTGCAACACGATTTAACGGTCCTTTCATCACAAAGCACAATCGTGCGGGGAAAGGCCTTGGCGTTCAATTGTTCCAAACACAGGCTGCTCTTGAAACCTATGTACAATCGGAGAATTTTGATGAATCCATTGACGGAATCACACTTTTGCAAGATTATATCGAAGCACCAGAACCATTTATCGTCCGATGCGAATTTATTGGCGGCAAGTTTTTATATGCCGTTCAAGTAGATACTTCTGATGGATTCGAACTTTGTCCTGCTGATGCTTGCCAGATTGGTGATCAGTTCTGTCCGATCACAGATCAACCAGAGAATCCAACACCAAAGTTTAAGATTCTTAAAGACTTTGTACTTCCTCTACAAGAAAATTATGAGGCGTTCTTAGACGCAAATGGTATTGCGTTTGCCGGCATCGAGATCATTACGGATAAGAGTGGAAACGTATTTACTTATGATGTAAACACAAATACGAACTACAATCGTGATGCTGAAGCAGAAGCAGGTATATATGGCATGAAGGCGATTGCGGAGTTTTTAGGGAAAGAATTATAAATCAAAAAGGTGGGGCTTGAATGCCCTCACCTTTTTATTAAGTATGATCAACAACAGCAGGAGTCTGGTTCAAACTCTCCCATAGATAATATGTGATATATGTACGCCATGGTGTCCAGTCCATAGCAAGCACCCTCACCTCTTCTTCTGATGGTTGCTCAGCTAACTTCCAAACTCCACAGATAGCATTTCTTAAACCAATATCTGCAGCAGGCAGTACATCCGTTCTTCCCATTCCAAATATTAAAAGACATTCAATCGTCCATTTTCCTATTCCTCTTATAGGCAACAGAGTTTGCAGCACTTCTTCATCTGACATCTCCCATAAGCTTTCTAAATCAAGAGTACCTTCTGAAATAAGCTTTGCCAGATCAATGATATATTCGGCTTTTCTCTGACTGAATTGAAGCTCGCGAAGGTCCTCATATTTGAGGTTCGAAACAGAATTTGGAGCTGGAAAGACTTGAAATATACTTCCTTCTACCTCCACTTTTTCACCAGCAAGCTCAATAAGTCGTTCGGTCAAGGTTCCAGCAAAGGTTAAATTCACTTGCTGGCCAATAATAATTTTTACAATGGATTCAAACAGATCAGTGTCTGTAAGAAGTTTTAATCCTTCAAAGCGTTGTAGCACATGAACCAATTCCTTATGTTTAGAGAAGTGTTCATAAAGAGGTGAAAGATCGACTTCTGTTGAAAACAGTTGCTGAATTTTTTTCTTCACAACTTCTTCAGAAACGTGACCATTTAAAGGAATAGCCTTACAGTTAAGAGAGGGGCTTTTAACGGTTCCACTCGATGTTACATTTACATAGCAAGAAACCTCTTCAATTTTGATTATTTTTTCGTATGATGTAAATTCTTCATTGAGTTTTAATACATGAGTTTTTCCTGTAACTGTGAGTCGCTGCATCATCTTTTGAAAATCAAACGGTGGTTTAGGTTCAATGACAAACTTCATCCTTGTACATCCTTTCTTATGAACGCTCTTTACCCTCTTTTGTTTCTTTTTCTTTCGTTTCACTTTTCAGATATGGATTGTCTTCTAACTGGTCGATTGTATGTTTATAGGAATACCCTTTCGTAATGGCGGCTGCAAAAATAATAACGACGAAGATAATGATAACGAGGGTTATTAGGATTGAAATGGTTAATGTGTTCATACAAACTCCTTATCAAAACTGATTTTACTTGTATGATAGCACATTTTCCCATTAAATAATTTAGCACTAATCGAGTTAATGCTATGAAAAAAGCAGCTATGCCGATAGTAGGCACAACTGCTTAAATTTATATTTATTTTTCTTCAAACTTATCATGCATTACTATTCGATTGACATCAAAGCGCTCTGTAGGTTTTGCAGGACCGTCGGCATATCCTAATGTAATCATCATAACTGGAATAAATCGTTCTGGGATTCCGAGTGCAGGCACAATCGCAGCATGGTCAAACCCTGTCATCGGACATGAATCAACTCCAACTGCTTTAGCTGCAAGCATGAGCTGCATCGCACCAAGTGATGCATTTTTGAGTGCTTCTCTCTCACCAATCGCACGACCTTGTGAATAGGCTGAGTTTATATTTTTCAATAACATATTTCTTGCTTCTTCTGGAGCTTTTTCAAATACTTCCGCAGCTACTTTATCTGCTTCTGTATCTCCTAAGACTACAACTACAGCAGATGCATCCAACACATGCTTTTGATTATAAGCAATTGGGAAAAGTTTTTCTTTTTGTTCTTGAGACGTTACTACAATAAATCGCCAGTGCTGAAGATTCCATGCTGATGGTGCTTTTCCTGCCATCTCAAGGATTTGGTAAAGTGTTTCGTTCGGGATTTCTTTATCTTTTTCATACAAACGTACAGAAGATCGTTCTTCCATAACTTTAAATGTTTCGTTCATTTTCTCCACTCCTTATCCCACATTTCTCTAAAGTTCTCTACAAATAACGAGGTGCCACGTTTCGTTGACACCTCGTTACTATTCCACCAATTATAGTGGGTTATCAGTTGAAGTCAAAAGTTATGCATTGCGTTTCGCTAAGACTAATTCCTTAGCTAATTCTGTAGCTCTTTCTCTTGCATCAGCCAAAATTTCTTCTGCACGATCTGGTGCTGCTGCCATCCCTTCTGTAAATACATGATGATAATCAGTAATTCCGATGAATGCCATCACGCCTTGAAGATATCCGTTCGTAAACTCAAAAGCTTGAGCAGGACCTTCAGAATACACACCGCCACGAGATTGAACGTGCACAGCAGTCTTTCCACCTAATAATCCAGCTGGTCCGTTTTCCGTATATTTAAACGTCTTACCTGCCATTACTACATTATCGATATACGCCTTAAGCATTGGAGGATAGCTCAAGTTCCACATTGGTGTGTTGAATACATACATGTCTGCTGAAAGGAACTGTTCTAAAATTTCTCCCATTCGGCTTGTTTTTTCGACTTGTGATGGAGAAAGCTCTAAGCCAGCAGCTAATTTCCCCCAAGCATCTAGAACATCTGCATCGATGAACGGAATGTTCTCTTCATAAAGATTTACCGTTTCGATCTCAACATTTACATTTTGGTTAGAAAGTTCATTTAAAAAGTGACGTCCTAAACGAAGTCCAAACGATTGATCCATTGGTTTTGGGTTAGAGTTAATGTAAAGTACTTTCATTTTTTTCTCTCCTTTTATATCTGTTGTATTTAGTGATTAACTTCTCTTTAGTAAGTCGATTCTTTTACATCATAATTCTATTACTTACTTTTGTCAAGCACTAAACTTTTAATTATTATCATGATTTATTTTAGTGATTTTTTCCATTAAAAAACGCTTTCTGGCTAATAGCCAGAAAGCGATAAGGGGGAGCAAAAATTAATCGTTCCGTTAAAAGGAACTAGTACCTTTATAAAAATTATATTCTTCAAGGCCGTCAAAACATTGCAAACGGTCCCCGATCGTTAAACCAAAATCAATATAAGCATGGCTTTTTGCTGTTAACAAATTTTTATCTTCCACAATCTGTTTAGACTGGTAAGTACCATTTAACCAGCTGTTTGTTTTAGCAAATTCATCTTCACGTAGAGAAACAGTATATGACCTGCCGTTTAATATGCCGGCTCGTCCTAAAATAACTGCCCCGTTCCCAATAGCTGCAATCTTTATATTCTCTCTGTTGAAAACTTGCAATAGATGTAAAAGCCTTGGATTTCCTTGTGTGAATGCTTGCTTTCCTCCTGGAATAATAAGCATCTCATAATCGATTGGACTAATATTCTTCATCTTTATCGTAGGCTGCATCAGTAAACCACATTCACTTGTAACAGTTCCTGGCAACAGCGAGAAAGGCAGCACTTCATATTTTTTACCGATTATAGATAAAGTCGTCATTACTTCAACTTCTCTAAACTGTGGATACAAATAGACAAGCACTTTCTTTTTCAATGGTATTCACCCATTCCTGTTACTTTTCTACCCGTCTTGCTGGGAAGAGGGTGTATAATTATTGTAACAGGATGCCAACTTGCTTTGTATTGGGAAAATTGAAGGAGAACATGTGCTTTCTTTTTAGTAAAATACAAGCAGTTTTCCCAACTTATTAGATAGAATTGATAGGTTATTTATATAACTTTGTGTTTTAAAGTGTCTTTTTTCTGGTTAGAATGTAGGACTTTCCGATTTAGGAATGCAATCAAGAAGGAAAGGAGGAACAGAAAACTTACTAACACATATGTCTCCCGGACTCCAAATTCTTCTGCAAACCAACCAAGTAGTAATGTTGCTATTCCAAATGTCCCATACACGAGGGTTCCATGAGATGCGTAAACTTTTGCTAGCTGTTTATCTCGATAGGATTCTTGAATTAACGTATTTTGCGAAACATCTCTCGCCATTTGCGGAAACCCAAACACGAATGACACAAATAAGGCAATCCACGCTGATGATGTCAAACCGAACCAAACGTTAAGTAACATCAAACAAACAGTAGATGCCATAATGACAAATCCCAGCTGTGATTCCATTTTTTTAGAAAACCGATATACTACGAGACCCGCTACCATCATTCCTGCAAAGAAAGACGCATTGATGTAACCCCACCATGCTTCTCCTTTTCCAATCGCCGTTTCAACATAAACATAAAGAATCGCGGCAATCCACACCCCATGACCGAAGGTTTCAAGCACATCCATAACCGTTAAAGTGGTAAGCTTTTTCGATTGAAAAATCAGTTGCCATCCTTCTTTCATTGCGTGCCACTTTGATTCATGTGATTGAACGTTTTCTTTTTCGTTAACCTTTAATTGTGTTGTAAGTAAAGTTGCAGCTACAAATATGAAGAAAGTAACCCATAGCATGTTTTGTTCACCCCATACTACTAAAAGCACACTTCCGAGCGGCCAGGATAGGAGCATAGAGGTCTGGTTTGCAATACTAATAAAACTGTTTGCTTTAACAAGCTCAGAACTTTCTACGAGGTCAGGTACCATTGATCTTCGTGCAGGATTTCCGAGACCTTCGAGCAGAGAGATAACCACTATTAACACATATAAAAGTGTAAAAGTAATGGCTTTATGTATTCCATATAAACTCAATAGACATAAACAAAATAACAATCCTGTTTTAAGTAGCAGCGTATTGATCAACAAACTCATTCGGTTGTACTTTTCGATGAATAGAGGTGCAATAAAACCTGAAACGAGCAACGACATCGTCTTCGCAAATGGAATAAAAGCCATATGTAAGACAGATCCTGTTTCATTATAAACAAGTGTAATGAGACAAATAATATATAGAATATCTCCTAAATTTCCGAGCGTCTGTCCGCTCCATAAAAAATGAAAATAGCGATTTGCTTTAATCATAAATATGTACCATCCTTTTTATGGTAATCAAAACCAAACAAAGTGTACCACAGGATGGATGATTACGTCTTTGATGGTGTTCTTTGATGGTGTTTCAGAAGTAGGTGAGAGTATCGAATAAAAAGTGACCCTTAAGGTGATGAGAAATTTCTCTGGAGTCGATCATAAATCCTCCGAATCGATCATAAATTCTCGGCATCGATCATAAATCCTGAGAATCGATCATAAATTCTCGGAACCGATCATAAATCCTGAGAATCGATCATAAATCCTCGGCATCGATCATAAATCCTCGGCATCGATCATAAATTCTCGGAACCGATCATAAATTCTCGGCATCGATCATAAATCCTGAGA
>NZ_JARMFC010000018.1:0-156272 GCF_036213205.1 Fictibacillus nanhaiensis | reverse complement strand
CTTTTAGGGGTCACTTCAATGTGGGGTCCTTTTTACTTTGTCCTAGTATGTCAATACGCTCCCAAACTCTCTGGGCTCGGGTACACATAAGGATCTTTGAGTGGCTTGATTTTTTCTAAAGAATCAACCTGCACTAACGGCAGACGGACTTTGTTTAATTCTGTTTCGTCAATGGTTCCTGTTACGGTGTACCATTCGTCTTTTTTAAGTTTTGAAACGTCATCGCCTTCAATAATGGTTCCATAGACAACTGCATCTGCACTGCAGCAGTTCATCGAAAAGCGCGCAATAACGGCTTGATTCTCACTCATTCCGTCTTCACGATACACAAATCCTGTCGTTTCTATTTCTTTTCCTTTAAACTGATCAAGGTAGATATCCAAAACAGTCATTGTATCGAGATAGTGATCAGATGTAACTTTCACTTTTTTCTTCGCTAACTGTTCTTTTCCGAACTTTTTATAATACTTCGTAACATCATAAGTTTCGACCGGATTTTCTTCCTTTACGTTCTTTTCCATCTCCTTAATATAACCTTCTGGATCATCTAAATAAGCTTCAACATCGATGTTTTGTGTTGTGGTCACTTTACCATCATCTGTTTTTTGTGCTGGTTTCGCGTACAATCCTGTTCCATAACGAATGCCGCGATTCTCAGCAACGGAACTATCCATCGCTTTTTCTGGAATCATGAAACCTGTAAGAAGAGGAATTACAAAGACCATATAGATGAAGAATTGCTTAAGCGGTCTGCCCTTAGGTGTATGATCTACACCACACCCGCATGCATCATCATGCTGTTCATCGGACCTTCTAAAGAACTGCATCACACCTAGTATCCCTAATATACCAATCGCAAAATAGACAAAGATATGCATTTTCGGTGCTACATAGTAATTCAGCTTCCCTGTTGTGATTAATCCGATCAGCAAAAGCATAAAACCGATTAAGATGATACCTCTTAAGTACGTATGAAAATCTCGACTCTCTTTGTTCATCGTTTCCTCCCTCCCTTTCTATGCCACAAATTGATAAACCATCGTTACAGCAAATACGGTTAGCGTTATTAATCCCATTAAAACAAATACAAAGCGCGTCTTAAAATAAGCGAACATCATAAGCATGTTCTTCACATCAAGCATCGGACCGTAAACCAAGAACGCGATGATCGAACCTACTGTAAACGTACTTCCGAATGAAGCGGCGATAAAAGCATCAGCCTCTGAACAAATAGATAGCAAGAAAGCGAGTCCCATCATCAGACCTGTTGATGACCACTCGTTGCCTCCGAGCGCCAAAAGGTCATTACGATTGATGAAGACTTGGAACATACTCGCTAAAAACGCACCAAAGATAAGAAACTTCCCAGTATCAAAGAATTCATCAGATGCGTGATATACCGTTTGTTTCCAACGACTCATCGTTAATCCATGTGAATGGTCATGAGCTCCATGCTCTATGTTTGATCTGAGCTGGTCTTTATTGCGAAATGCCCAATATACGATTAACCCAATGATGATTGCTACAAGAAGTGCTAGTCCAATTCTGCCATATACGACTGCCATATTGTTACGAAACGCATAAAAAGTGGATAGGATAACGACTGGGTTTACGATAGGTACGGTTAACAAGAAAACCGTTCCAAGGTGCAGCGGGAGTCCTTTTTTGATCAAGCGCCGTACGACAGGTATGATTGCACACTCGCAGACTGGGAAAATCACTCCCATAAATAGTACAACACCAATCCCTAAGAATGGATTCTTTGGAATCAATCGTTGGATATGCTGTTCTGTTACAAAAGTTTGGATTAATGCCGAAACGAAAACACCTAGTAAGATAAAAGGAACCGCTTCTATTAAAATACTTAGAAACACCGTGTTTACATGCATGATGGAACTCGGCAAGTTATCAAATACAGAATCATTTTTAATTTCTTCCATAAATAGAAAAGAAATAATAAAGATAGCTAGCAATAAGAGCCCTATCATTTCTTTTCTTATAGAATCTCTTGTTGCAAGGTTCTTCATCGTCTAACGCTCCTCTTTCACGTCTGTTTTAATTTATTCATATACTAGTTTCGGTATGAATGAAATCTAGTAACTCGTCTCAAATTTAATAGTAATGCACCCTATATTTAATCGTAATTATTACGTTTTGTAAAGAGCAAAAAAAGAAACCAAGGTAAATTACCCTTGGTTTGCTAAACGTTTATATAATGCATGTGTCCCGCTATCTTCTTCACCCATCTCAGCAAGTTCGTCGTATAGATTCTTTGCAAGTTGTAGTCCTGGTGTCAACAAACCCATCTCTTCCGCTGATTTCAATGCGATGTTCATATCTTTTATAAAATGTTTCACATAAAAGCCAGGAGCAAAATCTCCTTTTAGAATTCTTGGTCCAAGATTGCTAAGGTTCCAGCTTCCTGCAGCACCAGATTCAATACTTTTTAGCACGTTCTCTGGGTCTAATCCAGCTTTTTCTGCGTAAAGAATCGCTTCGCAAACACCCATCATACCTGATGCGATCGCGATCTGATTACACATTTTCGTATGCTGACCAGATCCAGCTTTTCCTTGATAAACAACGTTCGTACCCATTTTTGAGAAGATCGGCTCCATATCGTGGAATGCAGATTTTGAACCGCCTACCATGATGGATAGCTTGGCATCCCTCGCACCGATATCACCGCCAGAAACGGGTGCATCAAGCGTTGCGATATTACGTTCAGCAGCTGTGCGTTCGATTTTTTGTGCCAGCTGAGGACTAGAAGTTGTCATATCGATTAAATAAGAACCTTCTTTGGCGTGAGCGACTAACCCTTCTGCACCTAGATAGACTTCTTCCACATCTTTCGGATATCCGACCATCGTGATGATTACATCACAGGTTTGAGCAATCTCTTTTGGTGTGTCCGCCCACTTAGCTCCTTTTTCAAGAAGATCTTCTGCTTTTGCTTTCGTTCTCGTATAAACATGGACTGGATAACCTGCATTCATCAAGTGACCGGCCATGCTTTTTCCCATTACACCTGTTCCGATAAATCCAACACTTTGCAAATTCCCTCACTCCTTTCACCCATTATAACGAAGAATACCGAAAATAAAAAAGACACCGCTTATTAAGCGATGACCTCTCCTTGAAGAATGCGTTCGATCTTTAGTTGAGCGAGCTCATAATCCATATCTAGATTTGTTAACATCGATAGCATGTCATCGTTCGAATGCCGTTTAAACAGTTGATACAAGTTCGGCTTTCGTCTCTTGATCGTGGTCATCATCTCGATAGTCGGTAATGTTCTGCCTGTTGGTCTAATACGTAAAAAAGAGCGGATGTATTGTGTGAAAGCGGGTATGGACTCTACAGTGTCTGGTAGTGTGTCTAATAGCTCCTGAAGCTTCAATAATGAATCAATCAGTTCTTTGTTTCTTTCCACGAATTCGTCCCTCATCTTTCTCCGAAAATAAGTTACTGTGTTAAAATTTCGCCTGTTTAGGCAATTCATAATAAGTATCGGCTGTTTCATGGAAAGTTTAATGAGGGGTCTGACCCCACACAATTTATTCCCCGCGCTCATTTACTCCTCAGCTCTTAAGAGAATACTTCATTTGGGGCCATCCATATTCCTTGTTTCAAGAACTAGGTCATTTTTACAAACATGAAATGCATCCAATCTTACTAGTACTTTGCAATACCTTTTGACCTGTTTCTTTTCCTTTTATATAAATCCCGCACAGTCCTTTAGGGGTATCTTTCATTTCCCTCATAAGTCCACCCTACTGTTTATTCGTTTTCGTATTTACGCACCTGTATATAAATGGTAAATTGAACATGTCGACAAAGGGGTCCCGTATTACGGCAGGAGGGTTTGGAATATGAAAAAACATCTAGTTACTAGTGTTTTAGCATTCTGTCTCACAGCTTTTTCGGTACCAAGTGCTTTTGCTCAAGATCAGATTTCGTACAAAGATGAAATCCTTATGATGCAGCCAGATTTAACATCAGCGGAGTTGCTGTCTAGCGTTCAGGCTATCGCAAAGAACACAGGCGATACAGAGGATGCACTTCTTAAACAGATCTACGAAGAACTAAAACAGGATGAAACAAAGAGCAAGAAGGAAAAGCAACAAAGCGGTAAGATCGGCACAATGGGTAGCAGTGGAGGAACCGTTTCTGTTGGACCTAGTTCGAAAGGAAACTTCTATTACACCGCGTCTCAAACGGCTTACATGAACCATGGACACGTGGGCATGTATTACTCGAGCGACATCATTGTTGAATCTGTACCTGAAACAGGTGTGCGAACGATCTCGACCACTTTACGAAAAGTTGATCAAGGAGATGCACAAGTTAAATCTGTAACGACAAGCTCTTCAAACCGTGATAACGCTGCAAACTGGGCGTTTAGCCGTGTAGGCATTGACGCGTATTCTTATAACTTCGTGACCAACCGCTCGACCTCACATATCGGTGATAAGAACTGTTCAAAACTGGTCTGGTCAGCTTATAAATTAAATGGAAACTTAGATTTAGACGTAGATGGCGGGTTAGGAGTATATCCTAGGGATGTCCGGGATGCGCCTGGCACACAGCTCGTCCGGAATATATAAAAATAATAAGGCAATAAGGACGTAGAACTACGCACTTATTGCCTTGTTTTCATAAGAAGGTGATTACAGTGAAAAAAATAATCTTCTTTTCATTATTGATTATTTTAATCGGTGGATTGCTATATAAGATGTACTGGAGTCAGAATCTCAGCGCTTCTCTTACTATTGAGAATGAAGCGATCAAGCAAGGAAAATTTTTAACGGATAAAAAAGCTGTTCTCTATTTTTCAACAACAGCTGATCAAGACATGGATGGAAAAGGAGTAAGCCTAGCCGTCTTTATTAATGACAAAGGTGATGCGGATGCATTTAAGATGAAAGGCTTAGAACTCGGAAGTGTAGCTGCGAGTCAAAATGAAGTTTTATTAGTGGACAAAAATAAAATCCGACTTGTCGGAGACACATATAAAGAGTTTGGCATGGATAAATCCCAGTATACGGGTGAAAGAACGGGATATTTGGAGAAAGAAAAACTTTACTTCACTGTTTTTAATACAGGTGTTGGTGCTAACGGAGGGTATAATTCAAATATCTTCTTTGGTAACAAGGAAGGGTTTCATAAAGAAAACATCCCCCATTATATTGCGGCTTCCGGAGTAGATCAAGATAATATTATAGTGTTAACTCAAAATACGCAAAATGAGGAATTTCATATTAGAAGAGTGATGTTGTCTAAAAAGGATATGCATACTAGAGACATCCTAAAAATTAATCATTCAAAAGAAGCAGATTTTAGCAGCTTGTCTCCAATCTTGAGCGACGAACAGTTTTACTATTTTGTGGGACAGAAAACGCTAGGAGAAGTTAAAGAAACAATGGATTCAGATATTGTGCTGTATCGGATCAATAAAAAAACGCACACACAAGATGAGTTCAACATTTCTACATATAGAAATGAAAAGAATATCACAGCTCACTACCCATTCAATATAAAAAACTCCGCTCACTTATATAACAACGTTTGTTACTACGCTAACGGACTTGGTGAGGTATTTGCTTTTGACACGGAAACCGAAAAAGTAATTAAAAAATTCTCTATGAAAAACGTTCGAAAAGACGGAGTGAGGCATAATGAGGAGCTTTTCTATAATGACGATCAACTTTACGTAGTCAGACATGACGAGAATCTTAAAGAAAAATATTACATCGAACAGTATTCATTAACTCAAGGAAAGAAGATTGAAGATATTAAAATTAGAGGCTTAAATGACATCCTCAAATCTATCAAAGGCAAATCTATCTATTCCTATGATTTTAAGATGCTGAAATAAAAAATGTGAGCTTAGAACTTATTCCAGTTCTGAGCTCACATTTCTTTTTATTTTCACTCGATAGATCACAATAGCGATAACGACGAGAACGGTATACACGATAAACACGTTACGATAAATAGCATCTAATGCGATGCCTTGCTGTCCCTCAATTAAGAGTCCTGCAACAGCTACACCGAGCGCGCCACCAAAAAATTGCACAAGCTGCAGCATCCCCATTCCAGATCCTACTTCATCCTTGCTTAAGATTCTAGAGTTTTCATTAGCCAAACTTGACGTTAAGCTAGAAAATCCTATGCTCGTAAACATGTAAAAGATCGCTGTCAGATAGAATGCTTTTGTTGCAAAAAGGGAGAACAGTACGACGGACACCAACAGTGCCAAAAGCCCCGTTCGCATAACAGGCAGATTTCCAAACTTATCAATCCAGCGTCCGACGTAAATAGCCGCTAACGCAGATAGCATGGCACCTGGAAAGATAACAAATCCAATCGTAGCTGGTTCTTTTCCAAATAAGTTCGACAACATGACTGGCATCACGAACAACAGCGCAAAATGGGTCATAAACGCAATAAGTCCAATGATTAAGAGCGACACATACAGCATGTTTTTAAACAAACTCACACGAATAAACGGATCTTCCTTTTTCTTTGAATAGAATACGAGTATGCCAAAGAATAGTACACTCAACCCCAACAAATACCAAGAAAATGAAGAAAGATAGAGTAATAACGAGCTTACACCGCCACCTGTTAACAGTGCTCCAACAAAATCGAACGAGCCTTCTCGTTTTTGTTCAACAGGCAGATAGACCTTAAATATCGGCAGCAACAGCAGCACAAGGCCTGTTACGATAAAAAGGAAATTCCACCCTAACAATTGTGTAATTCCGCCTCCGATTACGGGGCCTAACCCGAAGCCAAGAGATGCCGCAGACGAGATCAATGACATGGCACGTCCTCGCCTTGAAATCGGAATGTACCTCGTGGCAAGCACCATTCCTAGACCTGGCACAGCACCTGCTCCCATCGCCTGAACCATACGACTAATCAATACAAACTCAAAACTATTTGAAAAATATCCGATGATGGAGGCGAGTCCTAAGATGATGACACCTGTAAACAGCAATCTTCCAATCGGTATAAAATCTGATAATCTACTGAATGTGATCGTCGATAAGGCAAACACGATCGAATAGCCTGAAACAATCCATGATCCTGCAGTTGGAGTCAGATCAAATTGTGAGATAACACTCGGCAATGCCACATTAAACATTGTTGTGTTCATGACCACAAGCCATACCGTAAGACTCCATAATGGAATGATCCGGTTCTCCTGAATCGTTCCATACCCTTCCTCTTTAGCCATTCATTCACCTTCTTTCTCTAAGGCTGTTTTCGTATTCATTGTTGCTTTTGATAGTAGTTAATTTCCGTTTCAGGTTGCTCGCTTTCCGCGGGGCAGACGGTGAGCCACATTTATACGTTTCACTTTTAAGTGTCTCACCTGTCTAGTTGCAATGGCTAGCCCCTCGAGGTCAAAAGTTAAACGTTCAAGAAGGCAAAGTGCGCCTTCATTGCTCATTCAACTTTTGCTGGTCGGTGCTGAACGAGCCATTTCCACTCTTCCGACTGCCTGCCTGTCCCGCAGGAGTCTCGCACCTTCCACTCCAATCAACTTCTCAATGAAGCGTATGAAAAACAAAGATATAAAAGCAAAAATTTCTTAGAAAACAGCTTTCTCTTAAAAAAAAAACAATATTCCCATCTTATCATGGGTCTATAGAATTAGCGTTACGTTTTGCTCATGAACATTTCAGGTCAAAAGACCAGCTTCTAAATTCCAATATAAGGACCTATTATCTGTTTTTACCATATACTCAAGGGATTTAAACGCAGCAGTAGAATATTACCGTGATATTAAAAATAAGGGGTGTTCGCTTGAATGAAAAGTTTTTTACGCAAGACATCTAGTTTCACATTAGCATGTACGTTTGTTTTTTCTGCTTTTTCTGGTGTATCTGCTGCTCCATCTACAAACAATTCAGAGCCGGAACTAGCACCGCTTTATGGGAAGTACAATTTAAACTCTTCTCATGTTACAAAAGTAATGGTTGAATTAAAAGAACCTTCTGTACTAGAAGCAAAAAAGAAGGGTCAAAAACAAACGAAAGCCAATTTAAAATCAAAACGTGAAGCTGTGGTGAAAGAAATCTCCACACGCTCCAAAACATATAAAGTAAATAATGAATACGATCATGTTTTCTCTGGTTTTTCCCTTGAGATTGCAGCAAACGAAATTCCAAACCTTTTATCAACACCTGGTGTAAAAGCGGTTTATCCAGATGTTGAATACCACACAACAGGGGATGACATGGGTGACAAATCCTTTGATGATGTTTCGCCTCAGATGATGAATTCAGCGCCTTTTATCGGTGCTAATCAGGCTTGGGAATCTGGCTACACAGGCGAAGGTGTGACAGTTGCCGTTATTGATACTGGAGTTGACTATACACACCCTGATTTAGATCAAGCATTCGGTGATTATAAAGGATATGACTTTGTAGATAATGACAACGATCCCCAAGAAACGCCTAAAGGCGATCCAAGAGGTGCTGAAACTACCCACGGCACGCACGTTGCGGGTACAGTTGCGGCAGATGGTGGCATTAAAGGGGTAGCACCTGATGCTACATTGTTAGCGTACCGCGTATTAGGACCAGGTGGAAGCGGCTCGACTGAGAACGTAATTGCGGGCGTTGAAAAAGCGGTAGAAGACGGCGCTGACGTTATGAACTTATCTCTTGGAAACTCGTTAAACAACCCTGACTGGGCAACGAGTATCGCACTTGATCAAGCGATGTCTGATGGTGTTGTGGCGGTAACATCTAACGGAAACAGCGGACCCAACAACTGGACGGTTGGTTCACCTGGTACTTCAAGGGAAGCCATTTCTGTTGGAGCGACACAGCTTCCGTACAACGTGTATGCTGCTACTTTAAAAGCAGGAAATGCTAGTTTTTCATCTGCAAAAGTAATGGGCTTTCCATCTGATGAATCCGTGTTAGCACTTAACGAAAAAACATTGCCGATCGTTGATGTGGGCTTAGCCGGAACAGCTGACTTTGCCGGAAAAGACGTAGCTGGAAAACTCGTATTAGCACAACGCGGTACTTATGCGTTCGTAGACAAAGCAACGAATGCAAAGAACGCTGGTGCCATCGGAATGGTCATCTACAACAACGTTGCGGGTGAGATCGTGGATGTGCCTGGGATGGCAGTACCAACAATTAAGCTTACGAACGCTGAGGGCGTTCAACTTAAAAGCTTGTTAAGCGCTAATCCAAACACAACGGTAACGCTTGGTACCAAGTTTGATAAACAGGTCGGTGAATTGATGGCTGACTTCTCTTCTCGTGGTCCTGTCATGGATACGTGGATGATCAAACCGGATGTTTCGGCACCTGGTGTCAACATCGTAAGTACTGTACCGACTCATGACCCTGCTAATCCGCATGGTTACGGCGCGAAGCAAGGAACAAGTATGGCATCTCCACACGTTGCGGGTGCTGCCGCTCTTTTATTAGAAGCACACCCGGACTGGGATGTTGAAGATATTAAAGCAGCTCTTATGAATACAGCGGAAGATCTATTCGATGCGACCGGGAAGTTATATCCGCATAATACGCAAGGAGCAGGAAGCATCCGTGTCGTTGAAGCGATTGAAACGGATACACTCGTATCACCTGGCAGCCATTCGTTTGGTGTCTTCTCTAAAAAGAAAGGCAAAGAAGTAAGAGACGAGCGTTTTACAATCAAGAACTTAAGCAACAAGTCAAAGGATTATTCATTTGACGTAGATCTTGAAGGAGTAAAAGTAACAACAAGCAAGAACTTGAAGATTAAAGGAAAAAGCTCGAAGGATGTAAAGTTTAAGGTACACGTAGATGCTTCTAAGATGGCCCCTGGCTATCACGAAGGATCGATTACTATCAGCGACGGAAGAAACGAAGTAGTCGTACCGACGATTCTCTTTGTACAAGAACCAGACTTTCCTTCAATCACTAGCATCAGCGCTACAGCACTAGGGAATAACGCCTTCACATTTTCAGCTTACTTCCCTGCTGAAGCAGACAAAGTGAATCTTTTCTTATATGACAGCAACCTGACGAAAGAAATCGGACTGATCGGCAGCTACGAAGATGTTCCGAAACAATATAACGACTTCCAATGGGACGGAAAAATTTCCGGACAAGCTGTAGCACCAGGTAAATATCGTGTTGTCGCATTCGCTGAAAGGGGCGATAAACTCGACAGTCGATACACGGATGTTATCACCCTACAATAAAGAAAATCCCTTGCCGAGCTTTCGGTAAGGGATTTTTTTATGGTTAACATTAAATGATATGATAAGAAAAGAACGATCAGGAGGTATTTTATGAAACTATGCGTACTAGGAGCGACAGGAAGAGTTGGACAATATTTTACTAAAATGGCGCTTAAGAATGAAATCAGCGTTTCAGCACTTTTACGTAACCCCGAAAAGTTTACGCACTCTATTTTGGGTCAGCTTTCATTTACAAAAGGAGACGTACTAAGTAAAGAATCCATAGCTGAAGCGATGGCAGGCTGTGATGTCGTTTTTAGTGCTCTTTCAACAGATGGAGCTAATGTCCTTTCCGAGAGTATGCCTATTCTTATTGAAGCGATGAAAAAGGAAGGCATTTCGCGTATCATTACGATTGGTACAGCAGGCATCCTGCAAAGCCGGGCAGAACCTCATCTGCTTCGTTACCAATCATCTGAATCAAAGCGCAAACTAACTAGAGCAGCGGAAGATCATCATAAGGCGTTTACTCTTCTGCAAGAAAGCGGGCTGGATTGGACGATTGTTTGTCCAACATATCTGCCAGACGGAGAACCTACCGGCACGTATCGAACGGAAAAAGACCTGTTACCTATCGACGGCTCTCGAATCAGTACTGGAGACACCGCTCATTTTGCGTTTTCTCTTTTACAAAATAATGATTTTTTACAGTCACGTGTAGGAATCGCTTATTAAAACCTTCGAGGCATGTCTTGAAAAAAATAGATACCGAGGCTTAAGAAACCTGCTCCGATAATGAAGATGAAGAACTTGATGAACCATTTCGGAAAAAAGCCTACCAGCTTATCAATAACCGTTACAAAGATAAATTCTACCATAGCACCGAAAAATGTTTCCGAGACACGGCCACCTTTGTAATGCGCATCATACTGCTTTTTATGCTCAATTTCTTCTTTTTGATAACGGATGCCATAAACGATAACAGCAATCCCAAATCCGCATAGCATGACAGGTATGATCCAAAACCATCTCATCTCTCATTTTCCTCTCGCTACAGAAAAGACTTTTGCTGTATCCACGTCTTCAGCAAAAGTCCTCTGTTTTTTTATGAATAATAAGGCGCGATCATCAAATACACAATAACACCTGTCAAACTCACATACAGCCATAACGGCATTGTCCAACGTGCAATTTTACGGTGCTTCTCCACTTGCATGTTAAAGCCTCTCGTAACTGTAATTAACGCTAGAGGTACGATAACGATCGCAAGCAAGATATGTGTGATCAAAATGAAGAAATAAACGTACTTAAGCGGACCTTCACCGCCATAAGAAGTAGATTCTGTTAAGTAGTGATACGTTACATACGACAGCAAGAAAAACGTAGTACTCGTAAATGCCGCCAAGATAAAGCGCTTATGCAGCGTGATGTTTTTTTGTTTAACAAAATAAAGAGCAGCGAGCAAAAATACGAATGTAAAGCTGTTAAAGATCGCGTTCAATCGCGGCAGCAACGTTACATCAAAAGCAATATCTCCCTCATACTCTGGCAGGAAGAACAACACGGCCACAAGTACGTTAATCGCGATAGATAGTCCGATAATTAGCGGTGTATAGTTACGCTGTTTTGTTTCAGCCATTTTGTATTACTCCTTTTCCACTAAAAGTCTTTAAAACTTCTAAGATTCCTTATTATTTTACCACTCAAGACCCTATTCACAAACATATAGGCAGCTGAAAACAGCATTCCCCATCCAAGTGTCAATAATTCTTCAAAAAATGAAGAACTTAGCAGGAATACTCCCTGGGGTATTTCCAGGTATGGATGAAGTTCAATCCAGAAGTTTTCAGCATCAATCCACAAGTTTTTGTATTGAATCCACGAGTTTCGTACTTGAATCCAAAAGTTTTGCCGATTTATCCACGAGATGTCATTTGTCGACATTTTCTGCAGTAGTTATACCCCCTGCCCCTGACCCACCATCCCATCGCCCACACAAAAGAAAAACCGGCACACGGCCGGTTTTCTCATCCTACCACCTATATAAATTAAGCTTTCGCAAATTGCTCCTCATCCACTGTAGCAATGAACTTCTCCACTTCGCCAACCACAGACGCTACACATCCTTTTTCAAAAGGAGAGATCAAGCCAGCTTCTTCAACTAACTTTGTAAAAGGCAGACTTCCTCCCTTTTGACAAAGTGCGAAATAGTCTTCCCATGCACGCTCAGAATCCTCGCCAGCACGTTTCCAGAACTGAAGAGCACAGATTTGCGCGAGCGTGTAATCAATATAATAGAAAGGCGAGCGGAAGATGTGGCCTTGTCTATGCCAAAAACCACCGTTTTCTAAGTACTCTAGCCCATCATAATCACGATGTGGTAAATATGTTTTCTCAAGCTCTCGCCACTTCGAACGTCGTTCAGATGGTGTCGCGTCCGGGTTGTCGTATACAAAGTGCTGAAACTCATCAACCGCAACACCGTACGGGATGAACTCGACAGCACCCGTTAAGTGAGAGTATAAATATTTTTCTGTGTCCTTACCAAACAACTTATCCATCCACGGATACGTTAAAAACTCCATACTCATCGAGTGGATCTCACAAGCTTCCAGCGTCGGGAACTGGTATTCAGGTACTTCAAACACTCTACTCGTATACATCTGGAACGCATGACCGATCTCATGCAGCAGCACGCGAACGTCATTGTCTGAGCCGTTGAAATTCGTGAAAATAAACGGCGCCGTATAGTCCTGTAGATACGTGCAATACCCACCAGGTGCTTTACCACTTTTACTTTCAAGATCCATGAGCTCATCTTCTGCCATATAGTTAAAGAACGCTCCTGTTTCTTGCGATAAACCACTAAAAACCTGCTTGGATTGATTGACGATCCACTCTGCATCTCCTTGGGGCTTAGGATTGCCAGTTGTAAAACTGAAGTGTTCATCGTAAAACTTAAACTCATGGAGTCCGATGCGCTTTTGCTGACGCTTCTTTAACTTCGTGCAAAGTGGAACAATAATATCTTTAACTTGCTCACGAAACACTTTTACATCTGCGGCGTTATAATCCGTTCTTCCCATTCGGTCATACGCCAACTCTGTAAAAGTCGAGTACCCTAATTTTTTCGCGATTCCTGTACGAAGCTGAACAAGTTCATCATAGATCGAATCAAACTTTTCTTCGTTCGAACTTAAGAAAGCGTTGGCGGCTTTGCTCGCAGCTTTTCTCGTTTCGCGATCTGCAGATTGAACGTATGGAGAGAGTTGCGCAAGGTTGAGCTCTCTTCCGTCAAACTCGATCTTTGCAGATGCCATGACTTTCACATATTCTGAGCTCAATTTGTTTTCTTGCTTGAGGTCCTCTAGTACATCTTCAGAGTATGTTTTTACTTTTAATTCAGCCAAACGGAACAGCTGACTGCCCCATTTACGCTCTAGCTCATCTTTAAAAGGAGATTGAACGAGCGCTTCATGAAACGCAGTGACCATCCCTTGATAGACTGGCAAATTTTCATCCATGAATGCTTGCTCTTCTTTATAAAAAACATCTTCTGTATTAATCGTGTGGCGTATCTTAGCCAGTCTAGCTTTTGATTCAAAACTATTACGAAGAGCAACGACTTTTTTCATCGCTTCATTCTGCTCATCCGCTGAACTCGCGTCTTTAAAAACCTGTACCGCTTCTTCAAATTCCGTTTTTAGACTTGTAACATCAGGACGTTCATATGTAAATTCACTAAACTTCATTAGAAAGGCCTCCCATTCATTTACATTCCATTCCTGTATTACCAATTCTACAATCCATCGCTTTTCTCCTGTAATCCAATTCCCTTTTTCGGTAGAATGTAAGCAGAGAAACTAATGGCGGGAGACAAATGTTATGAAGAGCTTTCAAACTGATCCTTTTAAAGGAACATTCGGCAGTCTTGAAAATTTAGCAGACAAGATTAGCGACGTTTTGTCGTGCCCTGTAACAATAGAAGATCAGAATCATCGACTCCTTGCATACAGTACACATGAAGACGGAACAGATCCTGCGCGAATCGCGACAATCATTGGACGGCGCGTGCCTGAAAAAGTAGTGAACAGTCTCTGGAAAGACGGCGTGATCCCTAGACTGCAAGAGAGTGATGATCCTGTTCGTGTCGGCACCATACAAAAAGTCGGGCTTGGTGACCGTGTGGCTGTATCTATCCGAAAAAACAACGAAGTTCTCGGCTATATTTGGGTCCTTGAAGTGGAAAAACAATTAACATCAGATGATATGCAATTATTGAAGCTCGCTGCAGCTTCAGCAAAAAGCCAACTTCTTCAGATGCAGATCGGCACAAAAAAGAAAGAAGAAAACCGGCAAGAACTATTTTGGAAGATGCTCACCGGGAACCTGCCTCAAGAAGAGCATATTTTAGAGAAGCTTCACGAACTCAACATATTGCCGGTCCTCCCAGCGGCTGTTTTTATTTTGCAGCTAGAAGATGAGATCACACCTGCTATCGAAAAAGATATTCTGTATCTCGCTGCGGTCAACCAGAAAATTAATGTTCTCTTATCAGCGGCAGACGCGAATCAAATGCTACTTCTCGCCTCCCCTGTTGGCAAAGAACCGCCTTTAGAGCTCTCTAAATCCTTTGTAGAGTCCTTTTTTACACATATGAAAGAACGGTTTTCGGTGTCTGACATTAAAGCGGCATACGGCAGTCTCGTTTCCTCTTTTTCAAACGTGGAAAAAAGTTATAAAGAAGCTTCAAGTGTATTAGCAGTTCAAGAAAAACTAGGCGGAGAAACGTTAGCTCTAAACGGCTATCATGAACTTGGTATCTACCAATTTTTAGATGCCATTTATGAAAAACAACAAAGACAGAGCTACTATAACGAAATGATTTGGACGCTTCAGGAATATGACGCTCAACACAAGACTGAGCTTTATCACACATTGGAAACGTATCTAACGCTAGATGAGAACTTAAACAAAGCGTCAGAAGTGCTTCATATCCATATGAACACATTACTTTATCGACTAAAGCGAATCAGCGAGCTTACTAATATCGATATGAAGAGCCCTCATCAGAAAATAATGATCTATCTTGATTTCAAGATGAACCGTTTATTCAAACAAGAGCATTTGTGAATTATCACAAATGCTTTTTTTCATTTTCTAGATTCCCCACAATGAAAAGCTTAGTCTCTCGAACTATACTGAAATCACAATTGAAAACGCACTCAAAGAGTTTACTTATATAGGAGGATTCACAAATGATTATTGGAATTCCAGCAGAGATTAAGAATAACGAAAACCGCGTAGCGATTACGCCATCAGGGGTTATTACACTTACAGCAGCAGGCCACAAAGTGCTTGTAGAAAACAACGCAGGCGTAGGCAGCGGATTTACAAACGAAGATTATGCAGCAGCAGGTGCTGAAATCGTAGCAGAAGCACAAGACGCATGGTCAGCTGAAATGGTTATGAAAGTTAAAGAACCTTTAGCATCTGAGTACAAATATTTCCGTTCAGACCTTATTCTTTTCACTTACTTACACTTAGCTGCTGAGCCAGCATTGGCAAAAGCACTAACAGATAGCGGCGTTACTGCGATCGCTTACGAAACTGTAGAGTTCAACCGTACACTTCCTCTATTAACGCCAATGAGTGAAGTAGCAGGACGTATGTCTGCACAGATCGGTGCTCAGTTCCTTGAGAAGCCAAAAGGCGGAAAAGGTATCCTTCTTGCAGGTGTTCCAGGAGTACGTCGCGGTAAAGTAACAATCATCGGTGGCGGTGTTGTAGGTACGAACGCAGCAAAAGTTGCGATCGGACTTGGCGCTGACGTTACAATCATCGACCTTAGCCCAGATCGTCTTCGTCAACTAGATGACATCTTCGGAAACAGCATCCAAACATTAATGTCTAACCCATTAAACATTGCACAAGCTGTAGCTGAATCTGACCTAGTTATCGGAGCTGTACTAATTCCAGGAGCAAAAGCGCCTAAATTGGTAACTGAAGAAATGATCAAATCAATGACTCCAGGATCTGTTGTTGTTGATGTTGCTATCGACCAAGGTGGTATCTTTGAAACGGTTGACCGCATCACGACACATGACAACCCAACATACGACAAGCACGGAGTTGTTCATTATGCAGTAGCAAACATGCCTGGTGCTGTGCCTCGTACGTCTACGATCGCACTTACGAACGTAACAGTTCCATATGCACTTCAAATCGCTAACAAAGGTGCACAAGCTGCAATCGCTCAAAACCCATCTCTTAAAGCTGGTCTTAACACAGCTGGCGGTTTCGTAACATACGAAGCAGTAGCAACTGACCTTGGTTATGACTACGTTTCAGCTGAAATTGCATTTGAAAAAGCAGTTCAAACTGTTTAATGGATTGAATGAAAAGAAGCTAGGCTCATAATGTTGAGTCTAGCTTCTTTTTTATATATTCCTAGTGGACGTATTTGATATCTGCCCGTTTAAGGCAGACACTCCACTTTTTTTACGAGGTAATTTCATTTATATACGAGGTAAACAGCAATAATTCCGTACTAAATAGAATTATATCCGTAAATAAATTTTTTTATCCGATTTTCGACAAATCGTATCATATCTACTACTTTCTACCCGCGCAATCCTCAGGCTACATAGCACCTTTTTCCCAGACGTTTACACAATCTTAACATTCTCATAATCTTATCAAAATATTATCGGAGTATAATTCCTCACTGTAAGACAACTCGAAACAACAGGAGGCAATTATGACTATTTCAAAAAAGGTTCTATCTGTTGCAGTGGCAGGAACACTCGCCATTAGTGGTTTAGTTATAAATCAAGCATCTGCTGATGAAAAGAATAAGAAGAATGAAATAAGAAACGTTATCTTTTTAATTGGTGATGGTATGGGGCCAACTTATACGACCGCATATCGTGCTTTTAAAGATAATCCAAAAACACCGATGATGGAAGAAACAAAATTCGATGACTATTTAGTGGGAATGCAGTCCACTTATTCACATGATGAGAAAGAAAGTGTAACAGATTCAGCTGCAGCTGCTACATCAATGTCTGCAGGAATCAAGACCTATAACGGTGCTATTGCTGTTGATATGGAAAAACAAGATGTTAAAACCGTTCTAGAGCAAGCGAAGCAAAATGGCAAGTCCACCGGATTAGTCGCAACTTCTCAAATTAATCATGCAACACCGGCAGCTTTTGGTGCACATGATGAATCACGTGAAAATTACAACCAAATTGCTGATGATTATTACGATGATATGGTGAACGGGAAGCATAAAGTAGATGTAATACTTGGCGGTGGTACTAGCTATTTTGAGCGTAAAGACCGCAACATTTCCGATGAATTTAAAAAAGACGGCTACTCTTACGTAACGAGCAAGGATCAGATGCTGAAAGATGACAATGAACAGGTTCTTGGATTGTTTGCTCCAAAAGAGCTTGATAAAAAAATTGATCGTCCACAAGAACAGCCTTCGTTAAAAGAGATGACAAACTCAGCATTAGACCGATTGAATAAGAATGACAAAGGCTTCTTCTTAATGGTTGAAGGAAGCCAGATTGACTGGGCTGGTCACGACAATGATGTTGTTGCAGGAATGAGCGAAATGGAAGACTTTGAACAAGCTTTCCAATCGGCCATTGAATTTGCTAAAAAGGACAAGCACACTCTTGTCATCACAACAGCTGACCACTCAACAGGTGGAATGACAATGGGCCGTGATGGAGATTACAAATGGGATCCATCTGCTATTAAAGCGGCGAAGAAAACGCCTGACTTCATCGCAAAACAAATCGCAAATGGAGCACCTGTAGAAGAAACATTAAAGAAATACATCGACCTCGAATTGACTTCAGAAGAAATTGAGTCAGTTAAAGCTGCTCAACAAAAAAGCGGTAATGTATTAGAAATCGATAACGCCATCGAAAAAATCTTTGATATACGCACAGGTACTGGTTGGACAACAGACGGACATACCGGTGAAGATGTAAACGTCTATGCATACGGACCAGGAATGGAGAAATTCTCTGGAAAGATTGACAATACTGACACAGCTAAAGAGATTTTTTCTATCTTAGAAAAAACTAAATCTTCATTTGGAAAATAATTTTTGTCCAATTTGGTCAATCTAACCCAAAAGCATCCCGTTTTTTTTACGGGATGCTTATCTTTTAGGAGGTGCATCCATGTCTTTCAAAGGTTGGATCATGCTGATTCTATCAGCTTCGCTAGTAACGGGCTGCGCGTCAGAATCGGATAAGAAAAAAGATACCCACGAAAACCATCAGCAGCATGAGTCAAATAAAGCCGAAACTGAAAATCAGTCAGAAAAACAAACCTATACCGATAGCTCTCAAGCTTCAGATGATACAAGCCTAACGGAAATTAACAAAAAAGTGGAAGACCAAGATGGGGCGATCACGTTAAAGAAATATGCTAAAGTTAATAAACAACTAAAGTCTGAACCAATTGAGCTTACGATTGATGAAGTGAAAGTTTTACACTATGCACCGTCTGTAGACCTAATTGATTTTTTTCATGGCTATACAAAACAAGATGAATTTCCTTATGTACGTGTTAACCTAAAAATCACTAATAAAGGCAAGGAAAGTGTTCATTTCAATCCAACTGCTAAAATTAAAACCGATCAAGGAGAAACTGTAACGTGGAAAGAAGACTTTTACCTTGAAGAATTAAACGGAAAGATCAAACCTGGAGAAGAGAAAATGGGTAGTTTAGGATTTATTTTAAACAAAACCAATGTAGAAAATCTAAAAACAATAACCATTACTTCTAGTGAAGTGGTTGATGATCAGAAAAAATCTATTTCAGATCCTCTAACAGTTAAAGTTGATTTTTAGACTACGAAAAACATCCATGCAGGCAAAGATCTGCATGGATGTTTTATTTTCCCGGGAAATTTTTGTCGAATCTTAATGAATGATGGTAGAAGCTTAAAGAAGCCCTTCCTCCTTCAAGAAATCCTCCGCCACTTTCTTAGGTGATTCTCCCCCAACATTCACTTTATAGTTCATTTCACGCATTTCATCATCTGTAATTTTGCCTGCAAGCTTTTCTAAAGCTTCCTTTAATTCTGGGTACTTTTTAAGCGTTTCTTTACGAAGCATCGGTGCACCTTGATAAGGAGGAAACAGCTTTTTATCGTCTTCTAAAACAGTAAGCTTAAATTGACGCAGTTCGCTGTCTGTAGAATAGGCATCCACGACATCGATCTCTCCTTTTTTCACTGCGTTATATCTTAGCTTCGGCTCCATCGTTCTTACATTCGCAAACTGAATATCATAGAGCTTCTGGATTCCTTTGTAACCATCTTCACGATCCGAAAATTCTAACGTAAATCCTGCGTTCAGACTTTGGCTTACACTCTTCAAATCAGAAATCGTCTTTAAGTTGTACTCTTTCGCCAACTGTTCAGGAACAGCAAGGGCGTACGTATTGTTATATGCCATCGGGCTTAATAGCTCCATGTCAAACTCACTTTCCATCCCACGCCTTGCTTGTTCATATACTTTATCGCTATCTGTACTTGTTGCGTTTTCTTTTAAAAACTCAGCGATTGCCGTGCCTGTAAACTCAGGATAGATATCAACACTTCCTGATTTTAGCGCATTAAATACAAAGGAAGTTTTACCAAGCCCTGGCTTTAGCTCAACATTTAGATCCGTTTCTTCTTCGATTAAAAGTTTGTACATGTTGATTAAGATCTCAGGCTCAGATCCAAGCTTACCACCGATAACGATATCTTCTTGTCCACCTTTCATCGCAAAAGGAACAATTATGACTAAAAGAGCAGCTATCAAAAATGCGCTGACGGTTGTTAGCGCCCGTTTAAACGACAGAAGCTCGAACCTTCTGAGGAGAAAATCAAACAAGATCGCGAGCAACGCAGCTGGGACTGCTCCAAGTACGATCAACATCGTGTTATTACGATCGATTCCGAGCAAGATAATATCACCGAGTCCGCCCGCTCCTATCAAAGCTGCAAGCGTTGCTGTTCCAATGATTAAGACCATAGAAGTTCGAATTCCTGCCATAATAACAGGCATCGCTAAAGGAAGTTCTACTTTCATCAATCTTTTCCTCGTGTTCATTCCCATCGCTCGCGCCGCTTCAATTAATGAGGAATCGACTTCTTTAATTCCTGTATACGTGTTTCTTAAAATCGGGAGCAGTGCATATACGACTAGAGCAATAATCGCCGGCACCTTACCAATCCCAAACAACGGGATTAATAGACCTAGAAGAGCAAGTGAAGGGATCGTCTGCAGCACAGCAGTCACTCCGATAATCGGTTCAGCCACTCTTTGTTTTTTCGTTAAATAGATGCCTAGAGGGATTGTAATCACCACAGCAAAGAGAAGAGCGATAAACGAAATTTGAATATGCTCGATCAGCGCACTTAGTAGTTCACCTTTTCGATCTTGAAATACTTGCAAAGAACTATTCATCTCTGCTACCTCTTTCCTGCAAGTGATCTGCAAGATGTTGAATAACAGCTTGTCTGTTCAATGTGCCTATAATTGCATCATGCTCAACAACCGTAACTTCATTTTCACGGGTTAAGATATCAAGTGCCTCTTTAATACTCGTTTTTACAGAAATAGAAGGTAATTGATAATCTAACCCAATTTCATCAGCTTTCAATGGAATGACTAGTTTTCGTAAATCCATATTTTCTACAGAACTTACACTCTCTGTTCCTACAAAATTTCTTACAAAATCATCTGCGGGATTTTCAAGCAGCTCTTCAGGCGTTCCAACTTGTACGATAGATCCTTCATTCATTACACAAATCCGGTCTCCCAGTTTCAAAGCTTCCTTCATGTCATGCGTCACAAAAACAATTGTTTTCTTTATGTTTCTTTGCAGATTAAAAAGATCTTCCTGTAACTTTTCCCTGCTGATCGGGTCAAGTGCACTAAAAGGCTCATCCATTAAAATAATGTTAGGATCTGCTGCTAACGCTCGAACGACACCCACTCGCTGTTGTTGTCCTCCAGAAAGTTCACTAGGCTTCCGATTTCGATACGTTTCAGGGTCTAAGCCGACCATATCAAGAAGCTCGTCCACTCTTTTGCGAATTCTTCCTGTGTCCCATCCTTTTAATTCGGGAACAATGCTAATATTCTCTAGAATCGTCATATGCGGAAACAAGGCGATCTGCTGAAGCACATACCCGATATTCCACCGCAATTCATCAATATTGTAATCACTGATTCTCTTGTTATCGATAGAAATCGTACCTTTTGTAAGACTGATTAGCCTGTTAATCATCTTAAGCATCGTCGTTTTTCCACAACCGCTCGGACCAATCACGACGAAAAATTCTCCTGGATGTATCGTTAAGTTCAAATCACGAACTGCAGAAGTTCCATCTCGGTATTCCTTAGAAACATTATCAAAAGTAATCATACACGTGCTCCTTAGTGTGCTTTATCGTTTACAAGCAGTATTTCCGTTTTTCCTGTAATCAATCTACACTATGTATTGCACAAAGAAAGAGATTATAAACTACTCATTCACTACATATTTATATGGTTTATTGATTAATTACAAAAACTGCCTTATAATGGGGAACTGTTGTGTTAAAAGTGTTTCGCGGTTCGAAAACTCCCGCGTTATCAAAACTAGGAGGAATTTTTATGTTTAATTTTTATTTTGGTGTAGCTTTTGCACTGGTTAATTTTATATTGTTTTTAACATGCTACAAGTGGTTCGGCCGAACAGGGTTGTTTGCTTGGATTGCAGCGGCTACCATTCTTGCTAACCTGCAAGTTGTTAAAACGATCGAGATGTTCGGGCTTGTTATGACTCTCGGTAATGTGATCTACGGAACGATCTATTTAGCAACAGATTTAATTAACGAGAAGTACGGAGAAAAAGAAGCAAAGAAAGCGGTATGGTTCGGTTTCTTCACACTCATTATGACGACGATCATCATGCAGATGGTGCTCGTTTTCCAGCCTCACGAAAGCGACATCTTCCAGCCGCATCTTGAAGCCATCTTTGGATTTATGCCTCGCCTTGTGATTGGTAGTCTGGCTGCTTACTTAATCAGTCAGTACCTAGATGTTAAACTTTTTGCGAAGCTCAAGGAAAAGTTTTCACGCCCTGACCAGCTTTGGATTCGTAATAATGGAAGCACGATGGTAAGTCAGCTGATCGACACGCTTATCTTTTGTACGATCGCGTTTGCTGGTGTTTTTACATGGGATGTTTGGATTCAGATCTTCTTTACGACTTATGTGATTAAGTTTGTGGTATCTGCTGCATCCACACCGTTTATCTATATTGCGAGAAACTTTAACCATCCGGAAGACCTTCAGAAACCAGGCGTTTAAATGCCTGGTTTTTTTCTTTTCCTTTACAGTAGCGACATCTCCTTCACCCCACCTTTACAGAACAGCCTTTTGTTAAGATATCCCCTCAAATAGACCTTTTTTTCTTTAAAATACTAGGGAGGTTCTGACCATTCTTTCCCCGTTTTCCTTTGTTAGCATAATGAATGTGATCCTGCTTGTTGCATGAGGCAAGCAGGTTCACGGACCATACAATGACAAGGGGATGAATAACATGAGCATAAAGAAGACAGCAGTTGCATCACTACTTTCAATGGGGATTATCGGTTCGATCTACAGCACTTCCACACTCGCTTACGACCCGTCAGATCGCGTTCAAACCGTCGCACACCGAGGGGCGTCAGGCTATGCCCCAGAGAATACGATGGCCGCGTTCCATAAAGGTGTAGATATGAAATCCGATTATATTGAAATTGATGTACAAGAAACAAAAGACGGTGAGCTCGTTGTTATTCATGACGTAACGTTAGATCGAACAACGAACGGGACGGGATATGTAAAAGATCATACGCTAGAAGAAATTCGTCAACTTGATGCTGGGAGTTATTTTGGGGAAGAATTTATAGGTGAGAAAGTTCCCACTTTTGAAGAAGTACTCGATGAGTTCCGCGGAAAGACTGGTATCCTGATCGAATTAAAAGCAACCTATTACTATCCTGAAATTGAAGAAAAAGTAGCTGCAGCTATCAAGGAACGTAACATGCATCTACCAGCTCATGATAAGATTATCATTCAATCATTCGAGTTTGGCTCTATGCAACAGATGGACAAGCTGCTTCCTAGAGTGCCTGTTGGCGTACTTACTTCCAATGCAGCTGACTTAAGTGAAGCGAAGCTCGATGAGTTAGCTTCATATGCTGAATTCGTAAATCCTAGCAGGACGCTTGTTAATTCTTCAATCGTAGATGAAGTACATGAGCGACATATGGGAATCATGGCTTGGACGGTTCGAAACAAGCAAGAAGTACAACCACTATTAGATGCAGGTGTTGATGGCATCATTACCGACTATCCCGACTATACACCTAAGCATAAATCCAAATAAATGATGATAAAAAAGTGTTGAGGCACAAGTTGCTTCAACACTTTTTGTTATAACTTTACTTATGTTTAGCCAAAACCTCATCCAACTTTGCTGACTTTTCGCTAAGCTTGTTATTAATTTTTTGATTGAGACTCAACCACTAATTCATCTTCTCAAGCGCGAGCTTCTCGTTGTTTGCCCGTAATGCCTCATGCATCACTTTTTTCGTTTCATGTGCTTGACTATGCAAAGTCTTTAGCTCTTGATGAATTTGTTTCATATCCTGCCAGCCTGCTTTGTTCGCACTTCTTTTTTCTTTTGCTTTCTGCTCGCCAGCTTTTACATGGAGATCGAAAAGCTGATCTTTCTTTTTAACGATCTCTTGTTGAATCTCTAATCGTTCGATCTTAAGAGCGTTCGCCTTATGGACCTGCTTCTTAAAATTCTTCATCTGCTTAAAGTGTTGACCTCTTTTATGAGCCTCCACTTGAACCTTTTCTTGATTTGCAGCCGACACCGTAACTGCACCACTCGTTAGTACGGAAAACGCCAGTGCAAGAGGAATAAACTTTTTCATCCTACATCACTCCTTTAACTTTTATACAGGTATCATTTGTTAAAGAAGCGAAAATCTTTCGTTCATATGTATGTAAAATCTTTGACATTTCATTATATCTTCTTAAGTGCCCGGTTGACGGTCTCTCGTCTTAAGCCAACAAACTGCCCGATTTCTTCTTGAGTCAGTACTTTTTCAATCTGAATATCAGGAAAATAATTCGCGAACCAGTTTTGAAGCTTTCTAATCTTTCCTTCTGGTGTCAAAGTAGACATCTGATTGATGCGCTGCTGCATCATCCTTAGTTTCGTTTCTAGCATTAGTGCCACTTCTTTGTACTTGTAAGGATTCTCTTCAAGTGATTGATACCATTGCTGGGGTTCGATCCGCGTGATCTCACTAGGTAATAGGGCGATCGCTGTTCCGTTATACTCATTTGGACTCGTTAATGAATGGTGCGGAATCACTTCGCCAGAAACAATCAAATTAAGTAAGACTTGGCTTCCATCCTCATGAACACGAACAACCTTTAATAAACCGTTATCTAAACGAAACAATGGCCCTTCTTCTCCTTGCCTGAAAAGAACCTCGCCTTTTGCCATCAGCATTAACCATCCTCCTAACTGCGTATGTATCACTTATTCTACATATCCTCCATATGCTTGTAGGTAAGGAGGGTGAACGAAATGAAACTTGCTCCTTTTATGCAAGAATTAACCCTATTGTACAGCATTGCTCTACTCGGTTATATCCTTCGAAAGAAAGAGATCTTGCAACCTGGCAGTGAACGTACAATTTCAGCACTTTTATTAAATGTAACGTTACCTGCATTGATCATCTTCGGAATGGATGTTTCCTTTTCACCTGAAAACCTTAAACAGTTCGGTTGGCTGTCCGGAATGTCTATATTCGTATTACTTATTTCCTCCCTCTTTTCTTGGTGGACGATTAGGAGATTGAAGATCATAGACACACAGAAAAATGCCTTAGAAGGGATCATGATTTTTGGAAATCAAGGTTTTCTAGGCATTGCCGTCTGTTTTATATTATTCGGAAAAACAGGAGTGCTGTTTGCCACATTCTTTAACTTTGTCTATCTCTTGTGGATTTGGACATACGGCATCTACTTATTTGCTCGTCATTCCGAGACTTTGCCATGGCGAAGCGTCTTTCTAAACCCGGGCGTTATTTCCACACTCGTTGGCTTAATTCTCATGCTCCTGCCCGGTACCCTTCCTAGTGCTTTATCTAACACTTTAGAAATGCTAGGAAAACCTACTGTTCCACTTTCGATGTTGTTGATCGGCGTTCTTTTAGGCGCGTTACCAATACAACATGTAATAAGCTTTTTAAAAAGTTCACACTTATGGCTAGCGAGCTTTTACAAGCTGCTGCTTTTTCCGTTTCTATTACTTCCTTTTATTATTTTATCGTTGCCACTTCAATTAATAGCAGTTGCCGTTCTAACTGCCGGAATGCCCTCCGCTCCAACCATCTCCATGTATGCAGAGCGTTATGGAGAGGATGCATCTTTTGCCGCAGCAGGTGTTATGTTAAGTACGGTTCTTTCCTGTCTTACCATTCCATTATTATATGCACTAGTATTAATAATCTCGTCCCTTACCTGAGTCTGAGATCTCTAAGAGAATTTCAGGGTATGGTGCAAAGAACGTCTGACCAAGAATCTCGCTGTCTTCAAAACGTATAGCATGCGACTTTAAAATCGTAGCTACGCTTGAAAACGGTTCTTTTTTGTTTGCGTACTTTTGAAGAAGATCCTCGAAAAAGGCGATTTCTTTTGCAGATAGATGAGGCTGAAACCGTTTAAAGATCTCGTACGCCACTTTCCTGTTAGAATCGCTTCTTGCCGTACGATTAAACAGCTTGTTCATAGCTTTGGCATACAATTGTATCGTTCGTTCCTCGCCATTTTCCTGCTCTTTTTTCAAGATACGGTTCATCACTTTTAACGTTGGATTGCTATATGACATAAACAAAAATTGATTTTTCTGGTGAAAACTTTTAATCGCTTGGAGCCCTTGAGGCAGTATGTTTCGAAAGGCAGCGAGCGTAAAAAGCTTCGTATAAAAACGATCACGAATCGTAAAATTATTTAACCGTCCTTCTTCTTCAATAGCTAAATGGGAATAAAGCTCTGCGACCCTTCCCCCAAACAACCCGCTTGAATGCCCGATCGCTGGCCCTTTTTCAGTCGAGGCATAAACCTTCACTTCTTTTAACCCACAAGAAGGAGAACGCGTCTTCAGGATAAACCCGTCTGTATCAATGATTCCAGCCAGATAACCATCTGAAAACGTACGCATCTCCGTCGTTACATCACGCTGTGTTGAAGGTTGAAGAAGAAAATGATCTTCCCCTTTTTTAACAATACGAATTGTTTCTCGTGGTGTACCTAGTCCGATTTCTACTTCTGGGCATACGGGAACAAAGTCTACATAATCCATCAGTTTTTTGATCACATCGTTATATATTACATCACCATTGTATCGGCATGCATCGAATTCAAGACACTTACTTACAACCACTCGGGGTCTAGCGAAGGCTTCCATTATAAAACTCCCCTCGATCTTTTTATTCAGTGTTCCACTTTTAGATGAATTATTAACATGTTTTCTGTAAAATGTTGGTTAGGAAGGAGCGATTTGATGGCTTACTATGAAGATCTTCGAAAATACGTAGGAACTGCACCCCTTATCTTACCTGGCTCAGTTGTTATTATTGTAAACGAAAAGGATGAAATTTTATTACAACATCGTACCGATGGCGGCTGGGGGCTGCCAGGTGGTCTGATGGAACTTGGTGAAAGTTTTGAAGAAACGGCGATTCGTGAAGTGAAAGAAGAAACAGGACTTGATGTTGAAGGCTTGACCCAGCTTCATGTCTATTCTGGTCAAGATCACTATATAAAAAATGCAAACGGCGATGAACTGTATGCCGTTACCGCTGTGTATACGGCTCATTCTGTAAGTGGCGTACTAACAATTGACCACGATGAATCACATGATTTTCAATATTTTAAACATGATCAGCTCCCGAAAGACACATTAGGTGGTGCACGAAAATACATAACAAACTATATAGAAATGAAAGATCAGAACAAAGCTTACCGGTAATCAAGCCGGTCGCTCTGTTCTTTTTTTGTTAAATTTCAGTTCAATATAATCACATACCGGCTCATAACCAATATTTTGATAGATTTTATTAGAAGTAGGGTTTGAGAGATCCGTATAAAGGGTGCAGAACGTAAATCCTTCTTTCAACAGGTAATCGCTTAGCGCAGCAACACAAGCGCTCGCATATCCTTTACCTCTAAGATACTTAGGTGTATACACTAAATTGATTGAGACACCTTTTATATTCGGCCTCGTCTTTGCTGCCATCGATACCGGTTTGCCATCCTCTTCCCATATAAAAAGAAACTTGCTCTTCACACGCACTTCCGCATACTCTTCAGCTTCCGCAATCGTCATAATCTGTTTCGTTTCTTCAGTCATCTCTACGATCCAGCGGGGTAAAAAGGATAAATCGGCTTTTGTTGCCAGCCTTAAATGGCCGGATTGAGCTGCAGGCTGGATAACAGAAGGAAGTGTGTAAAGACGCAGATCCATCAGCAATTTTTCTTCTAAATGATGAGCTGTCGTCCACTCTTCTGCAAATGCCTTCCCAACGACCTTAGGCGACATCACTTTTTGGATAAAGTAATCTTCTTTGATCAAGTAACGAACTAAAAAAGGTACTGCCGCAACACCATCTGTTTCCACTTTTTCTAGAAGCAATAAGGCGTAAGGCGGGATGAGCATGGCTGTAAGCATAATCTTTCCATTCTGTTTAACAGTAGCTAGGAAAGGTTGCTCCCCCTCCCATACTTTGTCTTGAAAACGCAAGCAGTTACCAAGCATGATTCCTGCCCGATCTTCCTGACATAACAGAAATTCTTCTACTTCCCTATAAAAATCCGGTATAGACGAATAACGCGTTACCTCCATGATCGTGACCCTCTCTTTATCTATTAAGTCTGTAATCCTATTTATTTCCTCTCCATTGAGAAAGATTCCTTCTTTTTAGAGATTTATTCTTAGAGTAGTTTTCGTAATCATTGTGTATTCATTGTTGCTTTTGAAAGTAGTTGCTTTCCGTTGCAGATACTCGCTTTCCGCGGGGCAGTCGGTGAGCCACATTCGTACGTATCCGTATAAGTGTCTCACTTGCCTACCTGTCCCGCAGGAGTCTCGCATCTTTCACTCCAATCAACTGGCAGAGGAGACAAGCAACAATCTTTTTACAACAGTCCACTTTCGCTTGAAGAATTTTTTTCTAATTCCTCCCTTCAATGCAAGTTGATTGTAGCGAAAGGTTGCCGACTCCTATGGGACGAGCGATCAGGTGAGACCCTTAAGGGCGCGTAGTGGCAAGGGGCTCACCGTTCGCCCCATGGAAAGCGTGCAACCTGGAGCGGAGATCAACTACTCTCAAGACCAACTTTGTATACTAAGAATAATTTTTAACAATTGTTTTATGTTCTTTAATTGGTTAAAGGATACCACTTTCTGATATACTGACCATAACGTAAAGGAAGGTGAACGAAATGAGTACACATGTATTTACAAAACGCGAAGAGATAGCAAATGCCATCACACACGGACTCGGTGTCCTTCTCAGTGTAGCGGTTACTTCCATTCTGCTCGTGTTTGCCGTATGGAAAGGAACAGCGGTTCATATTGTTAGCTTCGCCGTATTCGGAGGAACGATGCTGACGCTCTATTCAGCATCAACCCTCGTACACGCTTTTCCTAAAGGACGGGTTAAGGATTTATTTGAGATCATGGACCACGCGGCCATCTATCTCTTTATTGCAGGAACATACACCCCAATTGTGCTGATCGTCGTAGGAGGTGCACTTGGCTGGACCTTATTTGGAGTCGTTTGGGGACTCGCGATCTTTGGAGTTGTATTTAAAGTCTTCTTTACAAAAAAGTTCGTTGTGTTATCAACATTAGGTTATGTAGCGATGGGATGGCTGATCACATTTGCTTTTCAAGACATTTCAGCAAATATGCCGCCTGAAGGAATTCAGCTCCTTGTCGCAGGCGGAATCATCTACACGCTAGGCAGCATCTTTTATGTATGGCGCAGCTTTCCATTCCACCACGCGGTTTGGCACTTATTTGTTCTAGCCGGCAGTGTGATGCATTTTTTGATGATGTTTTATGTGTTGCCTAACTAAATAATCTTTTTGAACTGCTGTTTTCGTAAACTTTGTTGCTTTTGGAAGTGTTGATTTCCGTTCCAGGCTGCTCGCTTTCCACGGGGCAGGCGGTGAGCCACATTCGTACGTTTCACTTTTAAGTGTCTCACCTGCCCGCCTGTCCCGTAGGAGTCTCGCACCTTCCACTCCAATCAACTGTCAAAGGTGACAGAGAGTGAGAAGCAACAATCTTTTAGAAAAAAGCTTTTTGAAAGAAGCAGGAAATTTTCTGCTTCTTTTTTTATGCTGTGGTTTTAACAACCTTCGTTTCTTCTTGCGCTTCGGATTGAAACAAAACATGATAGATCCATAAACTTGTAAGACCCATCAAACTAAACAGCAAGGTGATCATATTGGCTGAAAAGATTCCGCTCATCATGACGAATAGTGCGGCAATCACTCCAGACAGATGAAATGATAAGCCGTAGATCGCCATGTACGAGCCTCGAGAATCATCCGGTATGATCGATGCGACATAAGCTTGTTTAGCTGGAATATGAATCAGTTCACCAACAGACGCAATAAACATCGCAATGATTAAGACTATAGGTATCGTGCTATAGCTGATCACAACAAAACCTAAAGCGTAGGCGAACCCGCCTCCGAGCATTAAGGAGGGGTCTTTGCAACGCTTAAACATAGTGGCTATAACAAGACTCAATACGACAACTAAGATGGTGTTCTCTGCTTTTAGTAAACCGATCAACTGAAAACCATCTACTTCAAATAATGATGTGAAAGGCAGTAACGCAACCGGATCCTTTATATCGCTTACAAGTCTGATTCCGATATATGTGGTCAGGCTCTCTTCCAACGAGATAAGAAACAATCCCGCTACCGTAAAGAGGATAAATTTTCGGTTCAAAAAGATCTCTTTATAGCTTCCCTGCACGTTTTTCGTTTCATTGGCGTCCTGATTAACAGCGCTCGGCAGCCGCACATCTTCAAGCCATAACCAAGTCACTACCAACGTAATAAAAGTAACCAACGCGATTCCTAAGAACAATTCATATGGATAGGTTTTAAAAAGGATAGCCCCTGTTATCCCCCCTGCAGCTACTGCCAAATTCCCGAGCCAATATGAAATCGTATATATAGCTTTTCTGTTTTCCTTCGTACTTGAATCAATAATTATTGCGCCATACGCAGGTCCAGCCATTCCTGTAAAAAAGAGAATAACAATGAACAGTACAAAGTTGATATATGGAGAAAGGGGAAATAACAGATTAAGAGCTCCAGCAATCAAGTATCCGAACCCAATCATGCTCTCACTGAGTAGAATAATTCTTTTTCTTCCAAATTGATCAGAACGCCTTCCGCCAATCAATGCACCCGTTATGCCGGATAGAATAACCCCGATATACATTAAACCCGTTGAAAAAGTACCTACCTGATTAGAAAAAAAGATAGCTAGAAACGGAATTACAGCTGAAGAAGCAAATGTCGTAATAAATTGGAGCACTAACCTTATCTGGATGTTTCGATGGAATGAAAAGAAATTCATGTTTCTCTCTCCTTTTACGATTGATTAATCAATCATTATTAAGATAAAAAGCAACCGAAACACTTTTTAGCGTTTCGGATATAACAGTTGAAAAGCTGGAATTTTGAGTTGTTCACTGATGAATGATACCGCATAGTCGGTGAAGGTGAGTCTGATTCCCAATAGAAATCCAAGATAAGATTTAGCTGTTAACTCAGTATCATTTTCCTCTAAGACTCCACTTTCTTGTCCGTTTCGGATAATCTGCTGTAGCTTTAAAATAAACTGGAGACTAAATTCATCCAGAACTTTAAACGGTTCAGGAAATTTCGTATGCTGTCCGATCACTTGAACCACCAGCTGCAGATATGTGCGCATCTCGATAAAAATAGTAATATGTTTGTCTATCATGCTCTTAATCTCAGCCAAAAGATCTTCAGCATTCGGGTTAAAATCTAACATCGCTTCTTTGTATTGATTTTCTAAAGGCTCTGTAACAGCATGATAAAAAAGCTGGTCCTTGTTTTCAAAGTACGTAAATACACTTCCAAAACTCACTCCCGCAGCTTTTGCTACCTTTGCAATGGTCGTGCTTTCATACCCTTGCTCTGCAAACAATAGGATCGCTTGCTCTAGAATCTTTTCACGCTTTTGTTCCATCGCTTTCATTTGTTTATGTGATAAAGGCAATTGAGTAATCTCCCTTTTACGAATGATTGGTTAATCAATCATTATTATATAGTTTATGTTAAAATAAGTAAAATGATTTTTGGAGGTATGTGTGTGGCTGCTTATATTGAACACCGACTTTATACGATGTGCATGGTTCAAAACGGAGATAGCGTTTTATTAATTAAGCGGCCAGACACCCATGGCTTTCCTGGCTTTTTAGCTCCTGGTGGTAAAATAGATTTTCCTGAAAGCTTAGTAGACGGTGCTTGTAGGGAAGTTGAAGAAGAAACAGGATTACGTGTCTCAAGTTTAGCATTCAAAGGAATCGATGAGTATGTAAATCCACAAAAAAATGTGAGATATATGGTGTTCAACTATTGGACGGAGACGTTTACAGGTGAGTTATTAGAGAATCCTCCAGAAGGAGAACTCTTGTGGGTGCCTATAAGTGAAGCGTTGGACCTTCCTATGCAAGATTGGTTTAAAGAAAGGTTTCCGTTGTTCTTTGAGGAAGGTACTTTTGAGATTCAAAGAGTGTGGGATGCAAAACAGGATAAACAAGTAGAATTATATCTTAAAAAAACATAGAACCCCCAACGGTTTAGTAGGGAGTTCTTTAAATAGCAGTTAAATGGTTCTCATAATTCCTGACTAACTTAATGGAATCAATCAACTGCTCTGAGTAATGTAAGAACAGCTTCTTATCTCCCATATCTAGAGAATAATCCACGTAGTTTCTTAATTGCTCAATCATATAATTAATGTCATTGATGGATACAAATCGTTTTGACAAAAAGTATTGATCGATCTCTTCCATAGACATGTAAAAAGTGTGTACATTATTAATCACAACCATATAAAACAAGCCATGACTTACAGAAACATAGCAATCTCCCACAAATTCAATAATATCTCCTTGATTGAAATGGAATTCCTTTTTATGTTCATCTGTTTGACAGAAACAGAGTGTTTCATGGCAAAACGCTTCTGATACAATAAAATACCGGCCCATTCAGTTACTCCTCCACATTTAGTGTAAAATTCCATTCACTGATACATTTACTTTGTCAGTCGTGTGTAGACACGTTTGGTTAAATTCACATGACGTACATTCTGTTTCAAATTCTGTTTTCGTATATTTATTCGGTTGCTGTAATCGGTCCATCATGAAATCCAAATACATTAACCCTTCTTTTACATCCTCTTGTGAAGGAGTGTAAGAATATTTCTTTCCATTCATAAGATTAATGATTTCTATCTTTTGCGGAAGTTTTCCGAATGCTTTCTCAGCGAATACAGTAATTAAGTAATTGTACATCTTAGACATTTCACTATCAGTTTCTAATAAATATTTTGTTACAGTGAATGAACCTTCATGCCAGCCTGCCACATCAATTGTTAAAGATAGCTCAGTCTCTAGTTCTTTAATAAAAGTCTTTTGTTTTTCATACAAAAACACACGCGGATAAGTACTTTTTTCGGAAGTTAAATATTTTAGCAAGTGATCTGTTACTTTAGCTAATACAAGATAATATTGAAACTTTGATTCAAAGTTTTTGACATTAAGTTTATCCCAATAGCGTTGTATCAATCTAAGTACACTTAGCTCAGTATGTAAATTTTCAGGAAGCTGGTAATAACTTTGCACGATCTTATTAATTGTCCCTTGAACAATTTGTCTCCATAACACATTACTAGATTTCGCCGGCAAGATATGTCTGTAGTAGAACTTATAAGGACATCTCAAGAATGATTCCAAATGATAATCCGTTATGGTTTTAACAGCGATCTGAAAATGCTGATTCATTACTCAACTTCCTTTCTAGCATCATTTTTATGAGTTACAAAAAAGCAATGAAATCTCTGCCAAATGTTCTGCAAACTTCTTCCTCAGCCTCATCTGGTGTTAATTCAATTTTTAACCCTTCTGTAAATAATTCTGCTCCTCTATCACTCAGTTTTTTTACTAAAATGTCCACAGCTGCCCCGTACTTCTCATAAGAAGAATCACATGATCCGAAAACCGCTGCTTTCATTCCTGATAATTCTATTGTGTCTAGATCTTCATAGAGATCTAGAAAATCATCGGGCAACTCCCCGTCTCCCCATGTGTAAGCACCGAAAATAATGCCATCATATTCTTTCAGCTTTTCTGCTTCATAACCGAACATAATATCTATTGAATCAACGGTCGCACCGACCTCTTGTATACCTTCTGAGACAGCATCAGCCATCATTTCTGTATTTCCACTCATGCTAGCAAATAATAAAATAACTTTAGCCATCCTTTCCCTCCTATCTATAATTGAAAGTGATTCTCAATAAATGATAAATAAAAAAGCACTTTCTAACATAAAAAATGCCGTGAGAAGAACTTATCGATAATGATAATCGTTCTCGATTAGATTGTCAATAGTATATTGGTTACGGGAACTCATGCATTAAACAGTACGGTTGAAATCTTTTTAACTTCCTACTCAATATAAAAAGGATAACTCACATACGGAGTCATCCTTCACCTTTACGTATTTTACTTAATAATCTGCAGTTCTTTTGGATATTTCGTCAATGTTTCGTGTCCATCTGCTGTTACGTAGACGTCATCCTCAATACGTACGCCGCCGACATCATCAATATAGATGCCTGGTTCAATCGTATACGTCATTCCTTCACGAAGAACACCATCGTTGTTGTCACTCATGGACGGGAATTCATGAACATCGATTCCAAGGCCGTGTCCGATTCGGTGCGGGAAGTTGTCGCCGTATCCCGCTTCCGTGATGTGGTTGCGCGCAATTACGTCAAGGTCACCGATACGCGTTCCTGGCTTAGAAGCTTCTAACGCCTTTAATTGTGCCTGCAACACGGTATCATAAATCTCGCGGCGCTTTTCATCTAGATCACCGAACGCTACTGTACGCGTGATGTCAGAACAATATCCATCTAGAACTACACCTAGATCGAATAAAACAAAATCGCCGTGCTGAAGCTTTCTTAACCCAGGCTTACCGTGAGGCTGTCCCGCTTTTTCACCGAATAAAACCATTGTAGAAAACGACATCGCGCTGATGCCTTTTTGCTTCAATTCGTATTCGATCTTCGCGAGTACTTCCATCTCTGTTACACCCTCACGAAGTGCTGCAACTCCTACTTCAACTCCATAGTCTGCAAGTCTAGCTGCTTCACGCAACGTTTTTAACTCGCTCTCTTCTTTTATCAGACGAAGCTCGTTCATCAACTCTTCAGCTCCGACCAAGTTCGCACCATCAAACATGCCAAGTAGCTTTTCGCCACGCGCGTATGGAAGTGTTTCTTTTTCAACTGCAATTGATGTTGCTGCAGTCACTCCACGGTTAGCCAACGCTTCCTGTACCTTTGCCCAAGGATCCTCAGAATCGCTGTATCCAACAATCTCATACGTCCAGCCTGCATCTTTTGCTTGTGAACGCTCCATGCCTGGACAGATCATGAACGGCTCTCCTTCTGCAAGTACAGCCACACCTAACACACGTTCATGCGGATCAGAATACAATCCTGATAGATAGAACACGTTTGCTGTCGTGTGAATGAACGCGAAAGTATGCCCTTCTTGTTTTAACCAGTTTTGTACCTTTTGAATACGTCCTTCGTTCATGTATATACCTCCAATAAAAGCCCGAGGGCTATAAATTAATCTCTCATACTCTATTGTAGAATAAACTCCCGTGAAAAAACAGAAGCACACATCGCAAGTAGCAAATGTGTGCTTTTTATTAAGCTTTCTGATCTTGAATCTTCATTGAAAAGTTGATTGGAGTGTAAGGTGCGAGACTCCTGGGGGATCAGCGGGACAGGTGAGACACCTAATGGCGCAAGGTGCCAAGGTGGCTCACCACACGCCCCCCGGAAAGGGAGCACCTGAAACGGAAATCAACTACTCACAAAAGCAGCTCTGAATAATTAGAACTGAACTTTTTCCTCAATAAAGCTCTTAAGATCTGCAATCTTCACACGCGTTTGTTCCATCGTGTCACGGTCACGTACTGTTACCATGCCGTCTTCTTTAGAATCAAAGTCATACGTGATACAGAAAGGTGTACCTACTTCATCTTGACGACGGTAACGTTTACCGATCGATCCTGTTTCGTCATAGTCTACATTGAAGTCTTTTGCAAGTGCGCTGAATACTTCTGTTGCTTCATCAGATAGCTTTTTAGATAATGGCAGGATCGCTGCTTTATAAGGAGCTAGTGCAGGGTGCAAGTGCATGACTGTTCTTGAAGTACCATCTTCCAACTGCTCATCTTCATACGCATCAATCAAGAACGCCAACGTTACGCGGTCAGCACCTAGAGAAGGCTCGATGCAATAAGGAACATAACGCTCGTTTGTTTCTTGATCGATATAGTTGAAGTCTTCACCTGAGAATTCCATGTGACGCTTCAAATCGAAGTCTGTACGGGATGCAACACCCCAAAGCTCGCCCCAGCCGAACGGGAACTTGTATTCAAAGTCAGTTGTCGCATTAGAGTAATGAGAAAGCTCATCTTCGTTATGATCGCGAAGACGAAGGTTTTCAGCAGTCATGCCTAGTGACTTCAGCCATTTTTCAGCAGTATCTTTCCAATAGTTGAACCATTCGATCTCGCTTCCTGGCTTACAGAAGAACTCAAGCTCCATCTGTTCGAACTCACGTGTACGGAACGTGAAGTTACCAGGTGTGATTTCGTTACGGAAACTCTTACCGATCTGTGCAATACCGAACGGCAGCTTTTTACGCATCGTGCGCTGAACGTTTTTAAAGTTTACGAAAATACCTTGAGCTGTTTCCGGACGCATGTAGATTTCGTTAGAACTTGATTCCGTTACACCTTGGTGTGTTTTGAACATTAAGTTGAATTGGCGGATGCTTGTGAAGTCATGACTTCCGCACTCTGGACAAGCAATATTGTATTCTTTCACTAGCTCTTCCATCTTTTCAAACGGAAGGCCGTCTACGATAATTTCTTTTCCAGCTTGATCAGCAGCGTCTTCAATCAATTTATCTGCACGGTGACGCGCCTTACAGTTCTTACAGTCCATCATTGGGTCGTTGAAGTTGCCGATGTGACCAGATGCTTCCCACGTACGAGGATTCATTAGGATTGCTGCATCAAGACCTACGTTGTAAGGTGATTCTTGAACGAATTTTTTCCACCATGCTTTTTTTACGTTGTTCTTCAGCTCAACACCAAGTGGGCCATAATCCCATGTGTTTGCAAGTCCTCCGTAAATTTCAGATCCCGGAAATACAAAACCGCGGTGTTTCGCATGATTTGTGATGGTTTCCATGTTTTTTGTCATTTTTATTCCTCCCATTTAGGTTTTGCCTTATGGGTCGGCTGTTTTTAAATAAATAAAAAACTCCCGTCCCAAGGCGCTATGCCCAGGGACGAGAGTTGTATCTCCCGCGGTTCCACCCTAGTTGATCCGTATGTAAAAAACGAATCCTCTTTTAGAAAAACAACTCCGGATTGCCGTTTCACTAATGTCTCATACCGGGCTCCCACCGCCCCCGGCTCGCTTTAAAGAGTGTCAGATTAGCTACTATTCATCCTTCACAGCTGCGTATCATCTTTTATAATAAAATAATATTACCAAAAAACAAAAACATTAGTCAAAATATTTTCCTATTATATGCAGTTATTGTTTGTTTTGTGCAAGCTCTTGTTCCACTTGTTCCAATGTCGGCAATGCCGTCATCGCACCTTTTACCGAGACAGCAAGTGCACCTGACACACTTCCGAATAACGCCATATCACTAGCCTCATCAAGTGTAAGGTCTTGCAACGAACCACTGTATTCATTTAAGCGATGAAGAATACCGGAAACAAAAGCATCTCCTGCGCCTGTTGTATCAATAGCTGAAACACTTTTTGCAGGAATGTACTCTCCGCCCTCTTTTGTCACCACATAGCTTCCATCATCGCCGAGTGTGATGAACAGTAAGGGAATATCATATTCTTGCAGCACTTTAATACCTTCTTCGACCTTTTTTAAGCCTGTTATAAATTCGAGCTCTTCTTCTGAGATCTTAACGATGTCAGCGTGCTGCAGCATCGAGAGAATTGTCTCACGTGCTTGTGCCGGTGTCTTCCAAAGCGATAATCGTAAGTTTGGATCGTACGAGACCCACATGCCGTTCTCTTTTGCGAGTCTTACCGCTTTTTCAGTAGCGCTCTTAGAAGGCTCCCCAATCAACGAGATTGAACCAAAATGAAGAATTTTATGTTCTTTAAAGAGACTAGGCTGTACATCTTTTTCCTCTAAAAATCGGTCTGCGCTCGGATTAATATAAAAGTCGAACGATCTCTCACCGTTTAGATCTAGCGTCACAAACACGGCTCCTGTTCTCACTTCTTCTGTCTTGTACACATGAAACGCATTCACACCATAGCTCTTCAATGTATCGATCATGAACGATCCTAGAACATCGTCCCCTACTTTTCCTAAAAAAGTAGATGCTGAGCCTAATCGCGCAACCCCAACAGCTACATTGGCAGGTGCTCCACCGGGACTTTTTTGATATGTGGTGTTCGTTTCATCCGTTGGAATAAAATCAACAAGTGCTTCTCCTAAAGAAATTACGCCTTTTTTCATCATAGCCTCCCCTTTTTATTGGAAAAAAATCAGGCATGGTTAGCCTGATTTCCTGATTTATTTCATTTTAACCTGCAATAATGAAGTTTCACCTTTTGTTGCTTCAGATGCTGCACGCTTGTCTAAAGATTCTACCGCATCACCGTTTGTGATTACGATTGGTGTTACCGTGCTAGCCGCTTTTTCCTTAATTAAGTCCAAGTCAAAGCTTAAAAGCTTGTCTCCGGCTTTTACTTTATCTCCTACGTTCACATGTCCCTCAAACCCTTCACCGTTCATGCTAACCGTCTCAAGTCCAACGTGGATAAGGATTTCTGCTCCAGCTTCTGATTGGATGCCGATCGCATGCTTCGTGTGGAAGAACTGAACGATTTCTCCATCAACTGGAGAGACAACAACACCTTCTGTTGGTTCTATCGCAATCCCATCGCCCATCATCTTCTGAGCGAACGTCGGATCTGGCACCTCTTCAATGTTTACGATTTTCCCTGTTAATGGAGCGATAACTGTTTCTTCTTTTTTAACTTCTTTTTTTCCAAATAGTTTATTGAACATAATTTTCCACTCACCTTTCAGTTTGCTTTACTTTTATAATTTACACCTGTCTGAATGCTTTAAAACATTTCAGCTTTATTTGGGCATTTTTCGTGTTGTACTTGAAGGTGGTTGATTTCCGTTCCAGGTTGCTCGCTTTCCGCGGGGCAGGCGGTGAGCCACATTTGTACGTTTCACTCTTAAGTGTCTCACCTGCCTACCTTTCCCGCAGGAGTCTCGCACCTTGCACTCCAATCAACTTATCAATGAGGTATAAAAATAACCCAAAAACAATCTTTTAGATACTTACTAACTGATACAAAGAAAGACCAAAGAGCAAGAAAAGTTCAATGCTCTTCAGGTCCTATTAAACAGGGTAAACTTTCCCTATAAAAGTAATGCAGTGCTTATCTGGTTGTCAACGACAAAGGCTCTATTACTGATATAGCGCGTTTGACAATAAGCGGAACAGATAATCCGTATGATCACGGAATCCTGCTTCGAGTCCGATCAGGGTAACATCTTTTTCAGCTTCTTCTACAATCACGGATTGACCAGCTGCTAGTTGATTATTCTTCCAGTGACCTGCTACAAAGAAGTCGCCCTCTCCTAAAGTTGCGATCGATTTTGAATTCCCTAACTCCGTAAACCAGACTGGTCGATAAACAAACCCGAGATCATCCTTTTTATAACCAGCTGTTACTTCATCTTTTGCATAGTCTACTTTTACGATTCCATTGCTGTTAGAGCCGCCCGTGTTTACTTTTATCGTTGTTAACCCCAGCTGACTTGAAGCTCTAGCGCCACCAGCGCCAACGGAGATATATTTCCCGCCATTATCGATAAATGTTTGTACGTTGGCTTTGAAACTGTCATACGCCTGCTTGCTGCCGATCACGAACGGCTTATTCGCTTCCCTCACATTCTCGTATTGCAGTAATGCGTCAGTTCCTGCATATAGGAACGCATCGTATTGAGATAGACCCTTCTCTGCAACTTCTTTTGGTGTCACTTCTTTTACCGAGAAGCCGAGTCGTTCTAATGCAAGCTTTGTACCCGCATGACTTTGTGCTTTATTCATGCCACCATCTTTTAATACAGCTACTTTAAGTGTTGAAAGCATTTCTTTTTGATATGGCACTTTTGCTGATTGCAGCTTAATTCCTGACTCTTTCACGAGCTTTTTATTTCTTGATGAGAGGTTTTCTATATAGAAATTTCCTGCATCGTCTTTATACACACGCTCACCTTTATTAATAAGATTGTTCACTAACTTCACAGCTTGGACAGAGCTGTTGGAAATCACATAAGGCCCTCTCCCTTGTAAAGAGCCTTCATATTCAGCTTCTTTTACAGGCTTTGTTTTTGCATTCACTTTTTCATCCACTTCAATCGCTTCAAATCCCCATAATTCTGGTAGACTCCAGGCAGAGATGTCATACATCGCAGGTGTATCGTTCGTGATATCCTCGCCGTCCCATAACATCGTGTTTGCAAGACCAGCCTTAGCTTGGCTCATAGAAACGATATACGTGCCAGCTGGGTAGGTTTGTCCTTTAGCTGAAAAAGGTTTAACCGCTTTTTCCACAGCAATATCGTTTTCAATAAGATGGTTCACCGCTTTTTCAGTAACCGTTGGATCTTTTTCATCTACTGGCAGCACATACGCATTCGGGAAGAATCCTTCCTCATGATACGGGTGATCAAAATTGATTCCACGTTCAAAGATCTCAATCTGATCTGTAAGCATTCCTTGTTTGTTCTGCACAGCAAATTTCAAGGCCCCCATCACAGCATCGTTCGCCCATCTCACACCATCCCAATTGTTTGTCGGTGCTTCTAACGTATAGCCATATGCCCCGTGATACATCGCATACATCGGTGTGAAAATAGGCGGATAATCGTCCCAACCCGCGCTGTCATCACGCTGTGGAATATAGGTACCCGTCATATTTTTATAGAGATCAGTTTCATAGTTTGCTTTATTTCCAACGATCTCTGCTTCCATCGCTTGTGCTTGATCTAAAGCCCATTTAGAAAACAGATCATATTCATAGTTTGGATTATGAGGCGGTGTACACGGCTCGATCAACCCAGGCTTTCCGTCGTCACTATTCACATAGCCGTGAAGATCTAAGAAGACCATCGGATTCCACTCAGTAATTAAATCAACGGTTTGTTTTGTTTCCTCTTGTGAAAGTGTGATGAAGTCACGGTTCAGATCGATTCCGTTACCGTTAAAACGAGTGCCATCAACACGACCATCCGGATTCGCTACCACATTAAAGATAAGTATGTTGCTGTCTAGAATCTCTTTTGTTTCTTCGTCATTGTCATTAGCAAAACGGTCGATCAGCTGAAGAACAGCATCAGACCCTATGTATTCTGTTCCATGAATGGATCCATTGATCATCACCGGTACTTTAAAATCAGGATTTTCAGCGATCCAATCCTGTGCTCTTTGAGGATTTCTGAACATTTCCTTTCGTAGTTTCTTATAATGTCCATACTTGCCCTTATCCCCTGTATTAGAGATCGTGACCACATACATCGGATACCCTTTAGATGAAACCCCTGTTTGTTCAAGGGTTACTCGTTTACTTTCTCTATCAATTTTCTTTAAGATCGAACCAATCTTTGAATACTTCACAAAATCATAGTGCTCAGAGTTAAACGGACTTCCATCAGCCTCTTCAAAGCTATTAACATTCGTCCATTTTTTTTGAGGCGCTTCTGCTGTTACAGCAAAAGGCATTGATGTCATCAAACTCAAACTCATGACACCTGCTACCCAATGTTTTTTTAACATGTTGTCTCTCCCCTTCCTCAATCCCAAAAACAAAATAATTATACTAATCTATGAATTTTTATTCAATCTGTTTTTCAAGATTATATCAACAAAATTATTATTCAATAGACTATAGTTGATACCTTTATATAAAGTAAAAACAAACATAAATGAGTAATTATTCATAGTTCTTTATTCTTATAAAGAGGCTTTCATTCAATGTTAACTGTGAAATAATGTTATAATTTGGATGATGATAAGGGGGAGAAGGCATGCAAATTAGTGAAGTCTCAAGAATAGCCATCGGCACACATCTAGGGGAAATGAATGAAGAAGATTCGCTTTCCTATCAAGGCTCAATTGAATTTTCGCTTTTAAACGGAATCAACTTTATTGATACTGCACTCAATTATAGAGGCATGCGCTCTGAGCGCGATGTTGGAAGTGTTTTGGAAAAACTCATTCAAAAGGAAAAGCAGATCCACAGAGAGGACGTTTTCTTGTCTACAAAAGCCGGTATCATTCCAGGTGATATTGACGCACAACTTCGTCCTAATAATTACTTACAAGAGATTTTAGTGGATAAAGAAATCATTCAACGTTCAGATCTACAGATACTCGACCATCACAAACACGTTATGGAGCCTTCTTTTTATGAATTTGCTATCCAACAAAGTTTAAAGCACATGCATGTTGATTACATAGACGTCCATTACATTCATAACCCTGAGGTCTCTTTGATCGTTTTAGGTGAGGAAGCCTTTTATCAAAAACTTAAAAACTTGTTTTCGTTTTATGAGCAGCAAGTGGAAGAAGGTTTGATTCGATATTACGGTTTAGCAGTCTGGTCAGCATTTACAGAGTCTCCTGGCGCATCTGGTTACCTCCCTTTGGAGAAAGTGATGAATGTTGCCCATTCTGTTGCAGGAAACGCTCATCATCTTCGTTTTATTCAAGCTCCGTTCAACCATTCAAATCAGATAGCGGCAACCGATGTGAACCAGCTAGTTAATGGTAATTGGAGAACACTCCTTCAAGCTGCAGAAGAGTTAGGGATTCATGTTACAACAAGTGCTCCATTAGATTGTGGCAGGCTTACCAATCATCAATACGGGCATGTAGATGAGCTGATATCATTTGTTTTAAAAACACCGGGTATTTTGTCCACGATGATCGGTATGCGAAAAGTAGAAACGGTAAAAAAGAATTTGAAATTGTTTAACAAAGTTGGCTCGTGATGACGAGGCAACTTTGTTTATATGGAACGACTAATGTGTTTATTCTAACTAAGCCCCTTTAATAAATTGAAATACGGTCAATTATTTATTGAAACCTTACCAGTGTACTTGAAACTTATTACCATTTGGATCATAAAAGTGAAAAAATGCATGACCATTATCTTCTTTGATATCCTCGACTTTAACTTGAATATCACTCAAGTGTTGATGGAATTTAGATAATTCAGGACTCGTAAAGCCAATGCTAAACTCTTGTTCATTATCAATTGTAAAATGTGCAAATGTTTCATCTTCGGTAGGAACTAAAATGAGTAAGAATGGCCCTTCATTTACTTTTATAATTGCCCGTTCCTCTGTAATATTTAATAACTGGAGCCCTAATACATCACTATACCAATGTGCTGATCGTTCTAAATCTTTTACAGGAATTCTAATATAATGTACTTGTTCAATAAATGATTTTCTCATGCCCTTCTCTCCTTACTTAGTTTTTCTATATACCTCTTTCTTCCAATTGCTAAATTCACCTGCTACTTATTTAAATTTCATAAAGATCGATTTATTCCATGCTATCTTACGAAAAACATTACAAAGCATCTGGAAAAACTTTTTACTAACTTTTTAATAAATATTACTTGTAAATGAAACCGTTTTATTTTACAATCACTAATGCAAACGATTGCACCAACATGCATATACAAATTTGTAAGCGATTCAACTTTTTTTCGCAATCTACTGAATGCGATTTCAAAAAGACAACGAAAGATATATACTTTAAGGAGGAAATCGTTTTGAAACAACGTGGAAAACTCATTTCATTTGATTTCTGGCAAAAGCTAGGTAAAGCGCTTCTTGTAGTAGTAGCGGTTATGCCGGCTGCCGGTTTGATGATATCACTAGGTAAAGTTATTGCTATGTTCGGTGGCGACATGACATTAGTGCAAACGATTGCTCGTGTTATGGAAGACATCGGATGGGCGATTATTACAAATCTGCACATCTTATTTGCGGTAGCCATCGGGGGATCTTGGGCGAAGGAACGTGCGGGCGGTGCATTCGCAGCTGTAATTGCGTTCATCTTGATCAACCGTATTACAGGAGCAATCTTCGGCGTGAACAGCGCGATGATGCTTGAAGAAGGTGCGAAAGTAAAATCACTTTTTGGCAGCGAACTTATTGTTGGTGATTACTTCACTTCAATCCTTGGCGCTCCAGCACTAAACATGGGAGTATTCGTCGGAATCATTTCCGGTTTCCTAGGTGCTGTTTTATTTAACAAGTACTACAACTACAACAAGCTTCCAAATGCTTTAGCATTCTTTAACGGAAAGCGTTTTGTACCATTCGCTGTTATTTTATGGTCAGTGGTTACAGCTTTACTTTTAGCATTAATTTGGCCGTTCATCCAATCTCTACTCAACGACTTTGGTAAATGGATCGCAACATCTCGTAATACGGCTCCAGTTATCGCGCCATTCGTGTTCGGTACGCTAGAGCGACTATTATTACCATTTGGTCTTCACCACATGTTAACGGTGCCGATCAACTATACGGAGCTCGGTGGAACGTATCAAATCATGACGGGTTCAGGAGCAGGATCTTCTGTAGCTGGACAAGATCCACTATGGTTGGCTTGGATCAACGATCTTAACAACTTCTTAGCTGCTGGAGATACAAAAGCGTATCAAGCACTTTTAAATGATGTAGTACCAGCTCGTTTTAAAATGGGACAAGTTGTTCTTTCAACGGCATCTCTTGTAGCGATCGCACTTGCGATGTACATGAACGTTGATAAAGACAAGCGTAAGAAGTACAAGTCTATGTTCTTATCTGCAGCACTAGCTGTATTCTTAACAGGTGTTACTGAGCCGATCGAATTCATGTTCATGTTTGCTGCCCCACTTCTTTATGTTGTGTATGCAATCACGACTGGTCTTGCGTTTGCAGTGGCGGATCTAATCCACGTACGTGTTCACGCATTCGGTTTTATCGAGCTTCTTACTCGTACACCATTGCTTGTAAAAGCAGGATTAACACGTGACTTAATCAACTTTGCTCTAACTTGTATCGTATTCTTTGGATTAAACTTCTCGATCTTCTATGTATTGATCAAAAAGTTCAACCTGCCTACTCCAGGTCGTGCAGGTAACTATATCGAAACAACAGAAGGTGATGCTGCACCTGCTAAAAACGAAGCAGCACCAGGATCAGACAATTCTCAAGCATCAGCGATCATCACACTTTTAGGTGGAGCTGACAACATTGAAGACGTTGACGCATGTATGACTCGCCTACGTGTAACCGTTAAAGACACTACAGGTGTTGGTACGGAAAAAGAATGGAAAGAGAACGGTGCACTTGGTCTGATCATCAAAGATAAAGGTGTTCAAGCGATTTACGGACCAAAAGCAGACGTTTTAAAATCTGATATTCAAGATCGTTTGGGGATGTAATTCATGAAGCTATTAACGTTAAACGTTCATGCTTGGCAAGAAGAGAACCAGATGGAAAAATTAGAGATGCTTGCTCGCGATATCGCGGGCGAGCGTTATGATGTTATCGCGCTACAAGAGGTTATGCAGTCGATCGACTCTCCTCTCGTAAAAGACAATATCAAAAAAGATAATTATGCCCTCGTTCTGTTAGAGCTATTGAAGAAACTTGGCGTTGAAGATTATGACTTTGTATGGGACATGGCGCACTATGGCTATGTGACGTACGAAGAAGGACTGGCGATCATCAGCCGCCATCCGATTACGTCTCATGAAAGCTTTTTTGTTTCTGATCTACAAGATATGCACAACTGGAAAACTCGCAAAATCGTAAAAGCTTCGATCTCTTATGAAGGACAAGATGTTCAATTCTTCTCTGGTCACTTCGGCTGGTGGGAAGATGACATTGAACCGTTTAAAGGTCAATTCGATCGATTGATGCAGTACATTCCTGAAGAAGGTCTCTCCTTTATCATGGGCGACTTAAACAACGATGCTAACGTTTGTGGTGAAGGCTATGATTATGTAAAAGAAAAAGGCCTTTACGATACGTATGAACTGGCTGCAGAGAAAGATGACGGCCTCACGATCATCGGATCTATTGCCGGTTGGGATGATAACGAAGCTGGCCGCAGGATTGATTATATTTTAAGCAGCAAGCCTGTTGATGTGCTTCAATCATTCGTTCGTTTTAACGGAAAAGAAACACCGGTGGTCTCCGATCATGCAGGTGTTGCTGTTACGGTTGAGGTTTAGCTTAGTTGCTCTTGAAAGTGGTTGATTTCCGTTTCAGGTGCTTCGCTTTCCGCGGGGCAGGCGGTGAGCCCCTTGTCGCTTTGCGCCATTAAGGGTCTCACCTGACCGCTTGTCCCGCAGGAGTCTCGCACCTTGCACTCCAATCAACTTTTTCAGTGAAGCATAAACAATAAACCGATCAGTAAGCAGCCTTATTTTATAAAGAAAATAAAGAAAACAAACAAACCATGGGGAGCCGTTTTTGCGGTATCCCCTGGCGTGTTGTTAAAGAGAAAAACATGGAGGTAACATTATGGAAAAAGTTTGGTGGAAAGAAGCCGTTGGCTATCAAATTTACCCTCGCAGCTTCCAAGATTCTAATGGTGATGGAATCGGCGATCTAAAAGGGATCATTCAACGCTTAGATTATATTAAAGACCTTGGCATCGACGTGATCTGGATCTGTCCGATGTACAAATCGCCAAATGATGACAACGGATATGACATCTCTGATTACCAGGACATCATGGATGACTTCGGAACGATGGAAGACTTTGATCTCCTTATGGAAGAAGTTCATAAACGTGGTATGAAGCTGATCATCGACCTTGTTCTTAATCATACAAGTGACGAGCACCAATGGTTCATCGAGTCTCGTTCTTCTAAAGAAAATCCAAAGCGTGATTGGTACATTTGGAGAGACGGTAAAGATGGCAAAGAGCCAAACAACTGGGAAAGCATTTTCTCCGGATCTGCTTGGCAATATGATGAAAAGACAGATCAATACTACCTCCATGTTTTCTCAACCAAACAGCCTGATGTGAACTGGGAAAACCCTGAAGTGCGTGAAGCTCTTTATGACACAGTCAACTGGTGGTTGGATAAAGGAATCGATGGTTTCCGTATCGATGCAATCAGTCACATTAAAAAGCGCGATGGTTTCCCTGATATGCCGAACCCGAAGAAAGAGAAGTACGTGTCTTCCTTCGACATGCATATGAACCAAAAAGGTATCCACACGTTTTTACAAGAATTTAAAGACCGCACATATGCAAACTATGATGTCATGACGGTTGGTGAAGCAAACGGCGTTAAGATTGATGAAGCGGACCTTTGGGTAGGAAAAGAAAACGGAAAGATGGACATGATCTTCCAATTCGAACACCTCGGCCTTTGGGATGCAGAAACCAATCCTGAAGTCGATATCGTTGAACTGAAAAAAGTATTAACACGTTGGCAGAAAGGTCTTGAAAAAGAAGGCTGGAACGCATTATTCATCGAAAACCATGACAAACCTCGAGTTGTTTCTACTTGGGGCAATGATGATGAGTTTTGGTATGAAAGTGCAACGAGCTTCGGCGCGATGTATTTCTTAATGCAAGGAACACCGTTCATCTACCAAGGCCAAGAGATCGGAATGACGAACGTACAGTTTGATTCCATCGAAGATTATGATGATGTAGCTGACAAAAACCGTTACCGCATTAAGCGTGAAGAAGGCGTCGCGCATGAAGATATCATGTCTGTGATCTGGGCGTCTTCTCGTGACAACAGCCGTACTCCAATGCAGTGGAACAGCGATGAGAATGCTGGATTCACAACGGGTACTCCTTGGATGAAGTTAAATCCAAATTTCACAGAGATCAACGTGGAAAAGCAAGAACAAGACGAGCATTCGATCTTAAGCTTTTATAAGAAAATGATCGCATTAAAGAAAAAGAACGAAGTCTTCACGTACGGTGTGTATGATCTGATCCTTGAAGAAGATGAGCAGATCTATGCGTATACACGTACACTTGGAGAGGAGAAGGTCGTTGTGATCACGAACCTTTCTAAGACAGAGGCGAAGTTTGAAGCAGAATTGAAGTTGAACGCTAATGAACTGTTGTTAGCAAATAAAGAAGTTGCAGCTCATGAGGATATAACAAGCGTGGCGTTACAACCGTATGAAGCGCGCGTATATCGCGTGAAAGCTTAACAAACGAAAGCGTGCTATCCGATTATGGAGAGCACGCTTTATTATTGTGGCAGTCTTTTTTCAAACCGAATGAAGGAATACAGTCGCAGCAGTACAATCAACGTACCGACGATCGTAATAGCGGGCGATATATTCGTGAAAAGAGGCAACCACGCTAAAATAAAGGCAACAAACGCTGTAAAATTCCCTGAAAAACCATTGATCGGCTGAGTTCCTACAAGCCCCGCCCCTTTTAAGGAATTTTCATAACACGACCTATGATACGGTCGTACTTTTAAAAAAGCCCACACCGTGCGCAGCTCTTCCCTCTCTTTAATCGGCATTAAACAGCTATCACAGTTTAGTTCTTTTTTCATTTTTTCTTCTCCTTCAGCAGCAAATTACTCACCCTCTATTCTATCAATCCTTTAAGTAATCCTATAGCTTTTTAAAGGATATTTTGTGTCATAAGAAGAATTTTAAAGTGAGGAGTGATGCTATGATAAAAAAGATAAGATTGAAGCCCATCTATATGAACAAGCTTCAGCTCTTGATGAACCGTTTAGAGGATGATCTTGTTAAACAGAGTCTTGAATTAGAAATCAGCAAGATGACGGCCGGTTTTCGCGGTGAAGACTCTATCAATTATTTTTTGAACATGCTTCCGAACCAGAAAGAATGCCACGTTCTGCACGACCTTCGAATTCCCCATGAATCTACTTTTTTTCAAATCGACACGCTCATTCTTAATCCAACGTACACTCTTATTATTGAAGTGAAGAACATCTCCGGAAACCTTTTCTTCGATCATACCTTCAATCAGCTTTTACGTACCAAAAACGGTATAGAAGAACCCTTCCAAGACCCTATCGCACAAGTTGAGCGTCAAAAATACCAGCTTGAGCATTGGCTGAGTAAAAATAAATTCCCCTCAGTCCCAATCGAGACTCTCGTTGTTATGACACATTCCCAATCTGTTTTGAGAACGAACGATGTGTCGAGCCGTATATCGAAAAAAGTGATTCATAGCGTTCAACTGCTAGACCGCATCCGGCAGCTTCAACGGAAATATAAACAGCATGTAATAGTTTCGGGAGATGTAATGAACAAGGTAACACGGCGATTGATCAAGGAGCACACCCCACGGGATGTAGATGTAATGGAGCGGTATAAGATTAGTAAAGAGATGATTATTAAAGGGGTGCAGTGTGAAGGGTGTTTGGGTTTTGGGATGAAAAAAGGGCACGGAAGTTGGAAATGCTCAAAATGTGGTCACACTAGCAAGAAAGCACACATAATTGCGTTACGTGATTACGGTTTACTGTATCATCCTACTATTAATAATCAACAAGCAAGGGATTTTCTATTAGTTAACTCAACCTCAATCGCTTCTAAGCTCCTCGTTTCCATGAACTTACCTTATACCGGTACATTTAAAGATAGAAAGTATGACCTGCAGAAATTGATGAATGAGAAAATTTAGATTTACTGTCCACTTTTGAGTAAATACTGTCCAGTTTACGCATTTTACTGTCCACTTTTTGAGAAATACTGTCCACTTTCTTAATTTTACTGTCCACTTCTGGAAAAATACTGTCCACTTGCACCTTCACCACGGATTCACCGCACGCAGCCTGCACACCAAACAAAAAAACACCCAAATTAATGGATGCTTTTCGATGGTCTGCCACTCACTGATTTCCGCTCTTGCTTCTTTTCTTCCACAGTTTCAGATTCATTCATCCCATGTCCTAGTGAAGGATACAAGTTCCCTGGTGCGGGATCTACAAACTGAGTCTGATTAAAGTACACGTGCGGTGTCTTCCATAGTGCAACAAGTGCTTTCCAGTGCGGCATCTCGTGATAGCGCTCTGGCCACATCTCTTTAATGTGCTTTTTTACGAGCGGGTAATATTTTGGGCTCATACCAGGGAACAGATGATGCTCCGTATGGTAAGAGAAATTAAAATGAATTACATCAATCCACTTTGGAACGTTGACCGATAAGCTGTTCGCTAGCGGATCGTTCACGTCTGTCATTGGGTTCAAGCGGTGATTGGTTGAGATATAGCTCATTACGATCGCATTGGCGATTAATAACGGCAGCAACACCGCAAAGAACCATTTAACTGGTCCAAGCCACGCTAACAAACCTAGCCACATCGCCCACGGCAATAGCAGCTGAATCCAAACAGAAGGTCGTTTACTCGGTTTGAACTCTTTAATAAAACGTTTGAACATGAAAAGTCCGTGTAATGTGAACGAAACAGACAAGAAAGCAAAGCTTACGATTGAACGCATCCACATCGGAAGCTTGTACACTTTTTGAAGCAAAGGTTTGTGAGACAAGTTCTCTAACGTCGGCCACGCGTCCGGGTCTTTCCCGTCATGCTGAGTATGAACGTGGTGCGTCGTATTGTGCCACTTGCGCCATAGCTTCGGTCCAACACTTAACGGCCAGAAAGCTACTGCTCCTAAAAAGTCACGAAGCCAAGGCTTTCGGATAACTGTGCCGTGCAGGATCTCATGGCCTAAGAAGCCCATCCCAGCAAAACACGTTCCTAATATAACGGCGATTCCAATCCCTAACCAAGGGTGTAAATTATTCAATAACCCGATAACTAAAATACCGGCGATTGCGATCAATAGATAGACTAGTCCTCCCCATAACCGGGATGGCACTGGCTTAAAGGCTTCTTTCGGCAGCTTTGGAGCGATTTTAGCTGCATACCAGCCAAACGATTGTAAATCTTTCATTTGCTCAACTCCTCTAATCTGACTCTTTCGAATTCTCATACTATGTAATCGTAACAAGGATTGTTTTATGAAGCAACTATTTTTATTACCTGGTAATAACAGTTGGTATTATGTACCCACAAAAAAAGGAACCATCCTGAAGGATAGCCCACTTGTTTATAAAATAATCCTACATATATTCAAGTTTTAAAACATTCAACTTTTGATTCGTCTCTCGTTCGATAATCTGCAGCAAACGACGATCTTTCTGAGCAACAAACGTCACAGCCAGTCCTTTTCCGCCTGCCCGCCCTGTTCTTCCAATTCGATGAATGTAGCTTTCAGCATCGAGCGAGATGTCGTAATTAAAAACGTGCGTAACACCGTCAACATCAAGTCCGCGTGCCGCCACATCCGTTGCGACAAGGAATTGAATCTCTCCTTCACGGAAGCGCCGCATCACGTCCTCCCTCTTCGCTTGAGAGAGATCGCCATGCAGTTCATCGGAGTTGTATCCCATATTTTGCAGCGCCTCGTTCAACTTGCTTGCTCTTCTTTTCGTTCGGCAAAAAATGATCGCTAGATAAGGACGCAACAGTCTGATTGTTTGAACAAGATCATTCTGCTTCCCTCGATCTGTTGTTTCCACGATTCGCTGGCGGATTTCCTTTAACGTTATCTGTTTCGTTTTTACATGAATATCTTGAGGGTCGTTTGTATACGTTTCAGCAAGCTTCTTTACTTCATCAGGCATCGTCGCCGAAAAAAGCAGTGTTTGACGATTCTCTGGCACTTCATACATGATGTCTTCTATATCATCTAAAAACCCGATATGCAGCATCTGATCCGCTTCATCGAGCACGAACGTTGAAACATGAGATAAGTCGATCGTCTCTCGGCGGATATGATCGAGCAGTCTTCCAGGTGTTGCGACAACCACATGAACCTTGCTCTCTAGCTTATGCATCTGAGCGATCACGTCCTGCCCACCGTAAACAGCGAGCACGTTAATCTCACCGAGAGCTTCTGTAAGTTTACGTACTTCTGCAGTGATCTGAATGGCTAGCTCGCGCGTCGGGGCAACGATCAACCCTTGAACCGCATCCCGTTCAGCATCAACTTTTTGCAGAAGAGGAAGCACGAAAGCAAGTGTCTTTCCCGTCCCCGTTTGAGCTTGTCCCACAACATCTTTACCTTCTAAGATGATAGGAATCGTTTCCTTTTGAATCGGTGTAGGTTCACCGATTCCGTTTTGAAGCAAAATATCTATCAATTCATCATGAATACCTAATTCCTTAAAGCCCATCTATTTTTTCCCCAATTTCTTTACTTTTTCTGTACAGCTTTCCATCGCCGCCAACACTGCACCACGAAAGCGTTCTTGCTCGAGCGTTGCGACGGCCGCAATCGTTGCTCCACCTGGAGACGTTACTTGATCTTTCAACTCGCCAGGATGTTTTCCTGTTTCAAGCACCATTTGCGCTGCTCCTAAAACCGCTTGTGCCGCTAAACGATAGGATTGATCGCGTGACAAGCCTTGTACGACGCCTCCGTCTGCCATCGCTTCAATCATCATGTACACATAAGCAGGCGAAGAACCGCTGATCGCAGGAATCGCATCCATCTGAGATTCTACGATCACCTCTACTTTACCGAAGCTCCCCAATAACTTCTCTACCGTCTGTAATTCCTCATCCGTTATCTCATCATTAACAGAAACAGCCGTCATACCCGCTCCGACAAGTGATGGCGTGTTCGGCATCGTTCGTACCACTTTCACTTGTTTGCCGAAAGCGTGCTCCACGTCTTCCGTTGTAATCCCAGCTGCAATCGTTACGATGATCGCATCAAATTTTACAAATTCCTTTACCTCTTTAATCACTTCAAAATAAGAATATGGCGCTACCGCAAGAAACAGCACGTCAGCCGCTTTTGCAACGTCACTATTAGAAGAAAACGTGTGAATACCATATTGTTTCTCGACATACAGTCTTGTCTTTTCCGTTCGCATGCTCGCAATGATCTGATCAGGACTGATCAAACCTGAACTGATCATACCTCCTGCCATCGCCTGCGCCATCTTTCCAAACCCGATAAAACCTATTTTTTTCTCCATACTCTATGCACTTCTTTCTATCTTTTATAAAGGGAAATGTTCATTTATACAGAATACTCATACCGATAGCTTTACCTTTAGTAAACCACAAATACATAAGGTGTGTGAAATGGATGGAGAAGTTAACTCTCAAAGAATGGCATCGGAAACAGGCTGTAGATACTTTCAACAAAACGTGGGACTTGATCGAAAAGAAAGACCGCACGAAGGAAGATGACTTAGAAATGATACATACAGCCCACGCCTCGCGCTTTCATTGGGGACAAATCGGAGAACCTCTCCACTTCGCCCGTGGAGAATGGCAGCTCTCAAGAGTGTATTCGACTTTAAACATGAGCGAGTCAGCAATGTTCCACGGGAAACAATCTCTTGAACTCTGTTTAGAACACAACATAACCGATTTTGACCTTGCTTTCGCTTATGAGGCTGTTGCTCGTGCTTATTCAGTAAAAAATGATGAAAGAAGTATGCAAGAATATCACGATTTTGCACAGCTAGCTGGTCAACAGATACTAAAAAAAGAAGATAAAGAATATTTCATTTCCGAGCTGAACTCCATTAAACTAGGAAGTAGAACATAACGTACATAAGGAGGATTTTATATGACTGAAAAAATCGTAAACTATTTAAAAGAAAACCGTGATACGCACCTAAAAGAGTTATCCGACTGGTTAGCAGTACCGAGTGTCAGTGCACTGCCTGAGCACAAAGAAGATGTTCGAAAAGGTGCAGAATGGATTGCAGATAACCTAACGAATGCCGGAATGGACAATGTGAAAATCTATGAAACAGACGGACACCCCGTTGTTTATGGAGACTGGTTGAAAGCAGAAGGTAAACCGACTGTACTCGTTTATGGCCATTACGATGTTCAGCCTGTTGATCCGATCGAGCTATGGGAATCCCCGCCTTATGAAGCTACCATTCGTGATAACAAACTTTACGCGCGAGGCGCATCTGACGACAAAGGCCAAACGTTCATGCACGTAAAAGTACTACAAGCCATCCTTAAATCAAAAGGTACGCTGCCTCTTAATTTTAAGTTCTGTATTGAAGGTGAAGAAGAGATCGGCAGTCCAAGTCTTCCAAAGTTTATTGAGGAAAATAAAGATTTGCTAGCAGCAGACGTTATCGTTATTTCGGATACAGGCATGCTAGATCGCGGAAAGCCAGCAATCTGTTATGGACTTCGTGGCATGTGTGCGATGCAAGTGGATGTGACGGGACCAAACAGTGATCTGCATTCCGGTCTATATGGCGGAGCAGTTCAGAATCCGCTGCACGCGATTACCGAGCTTCTTCAATCATTCCGTGATGAAAACGGCCGTATTTTAGTAGATGGCTTTTATGATAATGTCCAAGAACTAACAGAAGAAGAAAGAGAAGCGTTCCGTGCTCTTCCTCTAACAGAAGAAGCACTTAAGAATCAGCTTGGTGTGACAGAGCTAACAGGTGAAGAAGGTTACTCTCACATTGAACGTACATGGGCACGCCCAACATTAGAGTTAAACGGCGTATGGGGAGGCTTCCAAGGTGAAGGCATCAAGACGGTTATCCCTGCAAAAGCACACGCAAAGATCAGCTGCCGACTCGTACCGAACCAAGAGCCAGATGAGATCATTGAAAAAGTAAAAGCACACATTGAAAAGCATAAGCCAGTCGGCATTGATGTGATAGTTACCCTTTTTGATAAAGGAGCTCCATACGTAACGCCGTTCGATCACCCAGCCATCCAAGCGGCAGCACGTTCTTATGAAAAAGTGTACGGTGTACCAACTGCGTTCACACGTGGTGGCGGATCGATTCCAATCGTAGCAACGTTCGACCAAATGTTGAACATTCCAGTCGTATTAATGGGCTTCGGACTATCAACAGAAAACTTCCATGCACCAAACGAGCACTTCCATCTCGAAAACTTCGACAAAGGCATGGAAACACTAGCAGACTATTGGTTCGAACTCGAAAAATCCATCCAAAAAGAAACAACAACACGCTAAAGCAGAAGAAGCTGACAGGAAAGTTACTTAGGTAACCTCAACTGTCAGCTTTTCTGATATTTTATTCGTCTGACTGAAACAAGGCTCATCTCTTGAATTTGTTTTTTTATTGTTAGACACCATAGCAAGTTGATTGGAGTGGAAGGTGCGAGACTCCTGCGGGACAGGTGGGCAGTCTAAAAGTGGAAGTGGCTCGTCCAGCCCCGACAAGCAAAAGGTGAATAGACAAGGAAGGCGGTCTTTGCCTTCATGGTCTATTTAACTTTTGACCTCGAGGGGCTAGCCACTGCAACTAGGCAGGTGAGACACTTAAACGTGAAACGTTCGAATGTGGCTCACCGCCTGCCCCGCGGAAAGCGAAGCACCTGAAACGGAGATCGACTCCCCCAACCACAACACAGAATTTCCCACAAGAGACCTTTTCGTTTTCACCTCTCAGTATGATATAATCAACCAATCACAACAAAGAAACGGAGAGTATAACCATGCTTTCATTTGAAGATAAAATTGCTTTAATCGAAGAAAACTTCCCAGAGCTCGACATGCACGAGGTATCCCTTGGCCGCTTAAACTTCCACTTCGAGGAAAGTGTACAAGACAAGAAAATCGTCGTGTACCACCTTCACCCGAACGGAAACGGCTTCGTTTATGGCGGACATCTGCCACAAAGCGTAAAAAACGACAAAGGCTATGTGAACATCCGTGACTACGAAGCGGAAGAACTGATCGCTCTTATCCAAGAATCCATGGAATTTCTATCGAAAAAACATGGCTGGCAGCAGCCGAAGAAAGATCGTTCTGATAACGAAGAGCGCAAAGAAGAACACTGGTACAGCCACAGCCACGAGGAAATTCGCCTCGTAGGAGAAGATGGCATGTGGTTCATCTTTGACGAAGATGATGCACTAGAAGCTGCATTTGAAACATATGCAGAAGCAGAAGGTTATTTAAAAGAAGCATGTTTTAAAAAGAAAAAATAGAGGTGAATAAGATGGCTGAGGAGAAAAAGAAGTTAAGCTTTCAAGAAATCGCGAAACAGCGTTTAGCTGAAAAGAAAGCACAACAATCGGGCGGATCTTTCAGCAAGGGGCCAGTTAAAGTGGCCAACCAGCTAAAGAACCAACAAACCAAAAAAGCAAATAACCAAGCGCGAAGAACAGGTGTTTAATGCATCGTAAACGATCGAATATCACCCCTGGTCTCCCCGTGAACGTAATCTTAAAAGCAGATCAGCGTTCTGGCAAGAAAACAAAAGGTATCGTAAAAGATATTTTAACGAACTCACCTACTCATCCACACGGTATTAAAGTACGCCTTGAAGACGGTCAAGTTGGAAGAGTTATTGACATTTTGGATGCATGATACAAAAACGGTCACCTCCTTGGGACCGTTTTTTCTGTACATGGAATACATTGGATATTCGTATACTAGTTGGTAGATTTTTCTTAAAAGGAGATCACTTCATGAACATAGATAATCTAAAAAAACGAATTGATGTTAGTACAAAAAGAAGTCCAGCAGATGTAGTAATTAAGAACGGAAAAATTATCGATGTGTTTAATCTTGAAGTCATTGAAGGAGATGTAGCGATCGTTGATGGCTATTTTGCCGGAATTGGTGAATACGAAGGATATGAAACGATTGATGCCGAGGGTAAATTTATATCCCCAGCCTTCATCGACGGTCATGTGCACATCGAATCTTCTATGGTAACGCCAGCAGAATTCAGCAAAGTGCTGCTCGCACATGGCGTCACAACGGTCATAACGGATCCTCATGAGATTGGTAACGTATCAGGGACTGAAGGTATTTCTTTTATGTTAGATCAATCAGAAGGCCTTCCTCTGGACGTCAGAGTGATGCTCCCTTCATCTGTTCCCGCAACCCCTTTTGAAAATGCAGGAGCTGTCTTAAAAGCCCCTGATCTTAAGCCTTTTTACTCTCATCCACGTGTCCTCGGTTTAGCGGAAGTGATGGACTTTCCTGCCGTTTTTAAAGGAGATGAGGATATGCTTCAAAAAATTGTTTCTGCTGCGGATCAAAACGGGAAGATCGACGGACACGCAGCAGGGCTAGACGCTAATGACATCAACGTGTACCGCTCCTCACTGATCACGACGGACCATGAGTGTACGACAAAGGAAGAAGCACTGGATCGGATCTCCCGAGGGATGTATGTGCTAATACGCGAGGGATCTGTAGCTAAGAATTTAAGAGCTCTTATAAAAGCTGTAACACCGAAAAACGCTCGTCGATTTTTATTCTGTACAGACGATAAGCACTTGGACGATTTGGTAGCAGAAGGAAGTGTGGATCATAACGTAAGGCTCGCTATTCAAGGAGGTATGGATCCTCTACAAGCCATTCAACTCGCAACCCTGAACGCAGCTGAATGTTACGGTTTGAGGGAAAAAAGCGCAATCGCTCCAGGTTATCAAGCAGACTTTCTTTTGCTTGATGATTTGAATTCCATTGCCATATCTCATGTTTTTGTAGGGGGGAAATTGGTTGCTAAGGATGGCATTTTTGTTGGATCATCGCCTCAAAGTTCACAGCCTCCAGCCGCTTTAACACAGTCTGTTAACATGACAAAGATAGATTCAGAAAAGCTTTCTATTCCTATTATGGATATTAAGCCCATGCATGTGATTGAGATTATTCCGAACCAAATTTTCACAAAAAAGAAGATTGTAACAGCAACAGCAAAAGACGGAGAATTCACACCATGCATCACGAACGATTTATTAAAAATGGCTGTAATCGAACGTCACAATAAGACGGAAAACATTGGTCTAGGCGTAGTTACAGGTCTTCTTATCAAGAATGGCGCGATTGCTTCAACTGTTGCGCACGATTCACATAACTTGGTCGTTGCCGGAACAAATGATGAGGATATGCAAGTCGCGATAGAGGCTATACGCCAGATGCAAGGCGGCTATGTAATCGTAAAAAACGGTGCAGTTCTAGCATCTGTCCAACTCCCTATCTCAGGGTTGATGTCAGTTCGGCCATTTACAGAAGTCAATCAACAGATTATTCACTTGAAAGAAAAGTTAAAAGAGATTGGATTCAACGGAGATTTTGACCCGTTCCTAACCTTGTCCTTCTTAACTCTTCCTGTAATTCCAGAAATAAAGCTAACAGATCTCGGTCTATTTGATTTCAAAACCTTTCAGCATATCTCTGTACAGGCAGAGTAAGCGTTACACGAGCGAATGGTTGAAGGCATAGATAACAGCTTGCGTACGGTCTTGTACATCGAGCTTGCTCAATATGTTACTCACATGTACTTTGACTGTTTTTAAAGCGATGAACAGATCATCTGCAATCTCTTGATTCGTCTTCCCTTTCGTCATCAATAGAAGAATCTCCATCTCGCGCGCAGTCAGCTCTTCATGTGGCTCGCGCGTTTGCTTTTTACGCATCTTGCTCATCATCTTCCCTGTTACTTCAGGTTCAAGAACAGATTTCCCATGATACGTGTCGCGAACAGCTTGAGCGATATCACTCGCTTTTGACGTTTTTAACATATAGCTAGAAGCGCCCGCCTCGAGTGCTGGATAAACTTTCTCGTCATCAAGAAAACTTGTAACAACAATGATTTTCGCTTCTGGCCATACAGTTGTTATCTCTTTCGTTGCTTCAATTCCGTCCATCTCTTCCATAACTAGATCCATTAAGATAATATCCGGTTTCAGCGTTAGTGCTTTCTCTATGGCTACTTTTCCGTTCTCTGCTTCTGCCGTTACTTCTATATCAGGCTGCGCCGAAAGGTAAGCCGAAACCCCAATACGCACCATCTCATGATCATCCACTAATAAAACTTTGATCATTGCCGTCATCTCCCGCTTTTAAAATTGGTACTTTAACTTCAAGCCGTGTTCCTTCACCTGGTAAACTCACAATCTTCAGTATTCCTCCAATTTCTGCTGCCCGTTCATGCATGTTTTGCAGACCGTAGGAACCTGCTTTTTCTTGATCCATCTTAAAGCCAACACCATCATCTTCAATGCGAAGAATAATCAGATCATCTCTTTGGACAAGCAAGATCTGCGCTTTATTTGCCTGTGCATGTCTTAATATGTTAGACACCGATTCTTGAAGAATACGAAACAGGTGATCTTCGACTCCTTTAGCAAGTGGGATCGTTTCAATCTTCCATTTCAGTTCGATCGGCACTTTTTGCAGAAGCTCCTGTAAAAGCTCCTCCATTCCTTTCTGCAATGATTTCCCGTTTAATGCAGCAGGACGAAGGTGCAGAAGAAGTGCTCTCATCTCAAGCTGTGTCTGATGAATCGTTTCTTCAACAAGTTTTAACTGTTTAGTTTCACGTGAGTCTTCCTCTCTTCGCGTTTCATTTACAGCAGACATGATCATACTGGCAGCAAAAAGCTGCTGTGACACAGAATCATGCAGTTCCCTCGCTAAACGATTTCTTTCTTGGGAAATAATCTCTTGAATACGTTTCTCCTGATCTACCGCTTTTTCAGTAGCCATCTTTTGCGACTGGCGAATCTTTTCACCTAACTGCTTTTGAATGCCATCCATCCGCTTCGCTATCGTTCGTAACTCAAGACTATTGACTTCTTTCATGTCTACTTGCCTGCCGTCTTCAATCGATTTTAATGTACGATTGATGGAGTTTAGTTGTTTACGAGACGTGATACCCGAATTCAAACCAAAGAAAGCGCCCATGATGAACACTAAAAAAGGCAAGACGAAAGCAACAGGTATATCGAGCAAGTTTTTCTGTAATAAAAAATCCCAGTTATCAATTGGAAATATCGTATAAACGATTGAACCTAGCACGATTGCTACTGCAAATGCTGCCATGATACCGGAGAACATATGACGTAAAACAGTACTCATACCCGTTTCACCTCCAGACTTCCGGCAAACATACTTGTTACGATTTTGATTTTTTTATTAGCCTCTCCATACCCTTTCGTTCGGTAAAAAAGCGTCTGGTTGAACAGCTTAGATTCACTTCTGTCAAAAATTCTTGAATTCCCCATGATCATAGAATGGCTGACCGCCGCATCCATCTCATAAGGAACATAGATCGTAATATTTCCGATCGTTCCACGAATAAGAATAACCGATTCCCCATCAGGTAAAATCGTTTGGTTCAAATCGATAATCGTATCACCAGGACCACACTGGATGTTGATATCGTTCCATTCATACACATGCTCTGGCGTTTGTTGTGTGCCTAAAAGGATGTTTTTTAATAGCGTTTCTTTTCTGTATACATCATCTTGTGTCATAGTCGGAACCTGCTCGAACTGAGGCGTCACGAATACAGGATTTTGTTTGGATTGATAAAATTCATAAATCACATAGATAACGAATGCCACTAATAAGAGCTTAAAGGTGAACATGCTTAATACGTTCATGACGGCGATAAAAACACCAAGCCAGAACATGACCTTGCCGGAGCGCTTCGGCATTCGTTTTCGTCCAAAAAACAAGAGTGCAGCACTAAACAAAAGAGAAAACAAGATTCCTCCTCCGTTTAAGGTAGCTTCTAATAACACCAAAACAACCGCTAATAAAAGCCCCCAACTTATGAGATCACTTCTTTTCCGATTCAGCATCTGCACTCACTCACTTTCTGTCATAAACGAGGTAAAAGGCGCAGCAATTTGCGCCTTGTTTCTTATTTTATCGTATCACATACTGCCTTAAACGGTAGTATGTGATTCTTCCTTTTTCCAATCTTTTTCTAGTTTAGCTAGCTTCGCTTCCATCGAGCTTGCATGATATTCGGCATTAACTTTCTGTTCTAGACGGTCCATATAAGTTTCAATCTCATCAAAACGGAAAGCCGATTTTTTGATGGATTGTGATGGATCAATCACACGGTCCATCTTCTGGTGAGCACGAGCTACATTTTCACGACCCATCAATTCCATACGTTTGATCTGCATATCTTTGAGCTTATGTTTCATCTGCTCATACTTCTGCTCGAGCTCTACAAGATCTTTTTCTGCTTGCAGCGTAGATTCTTTTAAGTTAGCTGCTCGCACTGTATGCTGTTCTTTTTCTTGGAGTGCGAACTGATACAACTCTTGCTCGTTCGCTTGTTGAGCAATTTCAGCCTGATGAGCACGCTTAGCTGCTCTTGCCTCGGCTTCTTCCATCTCACGTACGAACTGATCTTTTAACAGCTGTTGACGCTCGACTAACTTACGAGCTTTATTGACTTCTAACTCACACTGTCTTAAATATTGATTCAGAAGAGATAAAGGATTCTTTTCCTCTTTTTGATCTAAAAGCTCATGTACATCTGCTGAGATTGAGTTTTTGATGCGTTCAAATAAATTCATAATGATTCGCTCCCTATTTACGTTTTTTTAGCTATTTTTAAGTTTTGCCCATTCTCTTTCAAAGTTTGTGAAAGGGTCATTATTGTCGTTCTCATCTACCGCCCCTGATTGATTCCATTTCTTATAAACCACATAGAGAACATAGATCGCGACAGCACCTAATATCGCAGGCAGGTTGCTAACGGATATACAAAGTCCTACTACCGATAGAGCTCCCCACCAAAATTTCTTTCCTCCACTTTGCGCAGCCATCGCCTTCTTAAATGCGTAATACATGACAGCCAGACCGATCCCAAGACCAACCATCGGGCCAAGATTTGCGATCAAAACGATTGCTGCAATTCCTCCAACTACAAGCAAGCCTAATTTTTTCATATTGGCTTCCTCCTTTCGTATCTTTAGCTTAACTCCCTCAGCATTTTCTCAAAACTGGCCGTAGCAGTATCTTTAGATAAGCCTCGAGGCGTAGAGGGGTCTGACCCCACACAAATACAAACACCCCACTTTGTACAAGTGGGGTAGACACAGTTTTATAACCAAACAATATCCCGTTGAATCAGCAGCGATTTTTTGAATTAGTTTCCACTTCTATCTTCTCTGCATACGCTGAGAAGATAAAATGTAAGGGGTGGGTAATTTTGAAACACAATGATTGCGGAGATGGCTTTCAGCCTTTTGTTAGCCCTAATCCTAAAACGACATTCAATCCTATACAGATTGCACCAACCATTGATCAAAGTTCATTTCTCAGTCCATTTACAAGCGTAATCGGTGATGTAAGAATTAAAGAAAACGTCTATGTCGCACCACTAGTAAGTATTCGCGCAGATGAAGGAACGCCATTTTATATCGGCTGTAATACTAACCTTCAAGATGGCGTCATTCTTCATGGATTAACGAATCAGTTCGTCAGAGTTGATGGCAGAAAGTATTCCATCTATATCGACAATGAAGTTTCTGTCGCGCATGGAGCTCTCGTTCACGGACCTTGTTTTATCGGAAAAAAAGTATTCGTAGGCTTTAAGGCGATTGTTTATAACGCAACAGTGGAGAAAGGAAGCTTTATTTCGTATAATGCGGTCGTTACAAATGGAGTGCGTATTCGAAAAAATCGATTTGTTCCACCTGGAGCTTATATCGATTCTCAGAAGAAAGCTGATGCTCTTCCACGTGTTCCAACTGACGTTAAAGAATTTGCACGCGGCGTACAGCTAGTCAATCAGGAGTTCCCTGCAGCTTACCATTTATTGTTTGGGGATTGTCGTTGTTCCTGCGGATTGGCTTATAACAACAGCAGTGAAGAAGAATCTGATTAACAGAATCAAAAAACTTCAACCCGTTCATCTACCCTGGATGAATCGAAAGTAATTTAGCGTAAAAAACAAGGTAAGTAGCGTAAAGTTAAACATTGACCGTTATCCTCGCTACTTACCTATTCTTCTTTTATTCCCTTATTTTTTAAGTTAAGAACTCATACCAACTTGAGACGATTGATCTACTAAGAAATAATCCGGCTCAAAAGTACCCTCTTTCAGCCGTTCCTTAACCACTTGAGGATACAACTCATACTCATTCAACCTTTCCAAAGGAACCCACTTAAATACAAGCCGATCTGCTTCTAACACGGTAAATTCTTCACCATCATGAAACGGCAACGAGTTTTCAGCAGTGATTTTAAAATATAGTCCAACCTCATGGATTTCTTTTTCTGCATATGTAAAAAAGTTTTCAACTGTCCATAAGAAACCATTAATGGTCACGTTCAAATCCAATTCTTCTTTCATCTCTCGCTTTAAGCTCGTCTTAGCATCTTCACCAAGTCTCACCCTTCCTCCAGGCAATGACCAATTTGTCTCCGTCTTTGCTCGGTGTATGAGTACCCGGCCATCTTTGATCATCACGGCTGCTACACGGTAATTGAAAACTTGATGTTCCACATGAAACACTGCATCCATTTCTATCTACCCCCTTTTGATTTTCTCCTTATTTTACCACTTCGAGCATTTTCAGTGAAAGCCGTTCCATTTACCGTTAAACTAATAAAAAATACGAAAAATAAGGAGCTTGAGAAAATGTCTGTATATGACTTTTCAGTTGAAACGATCAAAGGCGAGAAAACGGATCTAGACACTTACAAAGGTGATGTGCTCTTAATTGTAAATACAGCTAGTAAATGCGGATTTACCCCTCAGTACAAAGGTCTTCAATCGATTTACGAGAGCCATAAAGAACAAGGATTATCTGTACTTGGATTTCCATGTAATCAATTCGGTGCACAAGAACCTGGTTCGAGTGATGAAATTATGGAGTTCTGCGAATTGAACTATGGCGTTAACTTTCCGATGTTTGCAAAAGTAGACGTAAACGGTGATCAAGCGCATCCCCTTTTTAAATACTTAGCAGCTGAAGCACCTGGAATCTTAGGATCTAAAGCGATTAAATGGAACTTCACTAAGTTTTTAGTAGACAGAAACGGACAAGTTGTTAAGCGCTTCGCCCCAACGGACAAGCCTGAAACGATTGAAAAACATATACGAGAACTTCTATAACACAAAAAAATAGCTGCTTAGAGGAACGTTCCTCTAAGCAGCTTTTCTTTTTAAAACATAAGATGTGCCATTCCCACAACAATCGGAAGTGAGATGAAAGTACGTAAGAAGAAGATAATAACTAGTTCTTTAAAGTTAACAGGAATCTTAGAAGCTAAAAGCAACCCGCCGACTTCAGACATATAGATCAATTGAATCACTGACATTGCCGCGATTACGAAACGAGTCAATTCACTTTCAATACCTGCTCCGATGATAGAAGGAAGGAACATATCCGCAAATCCGATTACGATCGTCTGTGCTGCATCTGACGCATATGGAACTTGCAGCAACTCTAAAATCGGTACAAAAGGTGCTCCCAGGTACGTGAAGAAAGGTGTGAACTCTGCGACCATCAATGCAGATGTTCCGATTGCCATTACGATCGGCACAACGCCCATCCACATATCTAGCACGTTTTGAATTCCTTCTTTCACTAATGGTGCAGCTTTTTTATTTTGATCAGCGCGTTCAACCGCCTTTTTAAGTCCAAATCCAAATGGTGTCTGATCTTCAGGAATTACTTCATCAGCAACATTTTCTTTTGCTCCCTCATAATACGTATCAGGCTTTCTAGACAAAGGCGGGATGCGTGGAATAATGATCGCACACACGAGCCCTGCTAAAACGACCGTCAAATAATACGGGACGATCATATGAGCCAAATCTACTTGAGCAAGAACAACAATCGCGAATGTAATAGATACTACAGAAAATGTTGTACCGATTACAGCAGCCTCACGCTTCGTGTAATACCCCTCTTCATACTGCTTGTTTGTTAATAGAACACCAATTGTTCCATCACCTAGCCATGAAGCTAGGCAATCGATAGAAGAACGTCCTGGCAGTTTAAAAACAGGTCGCATCACTTTTACAAGTAACGCACCACAAAGCTCTAACAAGCCAAAGTTGAATAACAATGGTAAGAATAGCCCTGCAAACAAGAACACAGAAAACAATACAGGAATCAAATCAAAAAGCAGAAGCTGCCCTGTATTTTCAGACCATACTGCTTCCGGCCCAAGCTTGAACAGCGTCATCACAGCAAAAATCAATCCTACTAAACGAATCAATTGCCACACGATATTTACGTTGAATAATGTATTTAAAAACGGTTGATTTACGATTGCTTTAGGTTTAAACATGTAAGTTGCTAAAGATCCAATGACCGTAATCCCTATGATAGCCGTCATGATCTTTGGAATATGTGGACCTATTCCATCTTGCAACATCCCTGCTAAAATCGCTACAGGAATGGTGATTTCCCCATCATATGATATAGGAATCATAAATAAAAATATACCAACCAGCGATGGTACTATAAATTTAATTAATCGACTAAAACTTGTTTGTTTCATTTGATCATCAATCTGTTGTTTCGGTAAACCCATAATCTTGTGCCTCTCTTTCTACGATGTAAAGCGCTTTCATACACTTTCCATTACCAAGTATATGTTGATTCTACAATTTTCGCAATATTGTAAGAAATTCTAGTTTTTTATAAAATACTAGTGTTTCTTTCCTTTTTCACTAAATCTCTAAACCTTTTTTTAGGTCACTAACCTCGTCATCCCTTAAGTACCGCCACTCCCCGGCTTCTAGTGTATGAAGATGTATATTCATAATACGTATACGCTCTAACTTTTCTACTTCATATCCTAGCGTTTTACACATACGCCGAATCTGCCGGTTTAATCCTTGGGTAAGTGTGATTCGAAAAACATACTTGCTTACAAGCTCTGTTTTCGCAGGTTTTGTTAAAGCATTTAAGATGAAAACTCCCTGAGCCATTTTTTGAAGAAACAACTCCGTAACAGGTTGATCGACAGTCACTTCATATTCTTTCTCATGACCATAATCAGATTGTGATATCCGATTTGCCAACTCTCCATCATTCGTTAATAAAAGCAAACCTTGGGATGCTTTATCTAACCTACCAACAGCAAAAACACGCTCTGATACATTGATATACTCTAGAATATTTCCAGCTATTTCAGGATTTGATGTGGTCGTGACTCCAACTGGTTTGTTAAAGGCGAGGTAGATCGCTGACGCTTTTCGAGGTATCTCTTTACCGTCGATAAGAATGGTATCACTCTCATTTACAAAACTATCTTTGTTCGCAATCTCACCATTTATAGATATACGGCTACTCTTCAATAGCCGATCCGTCTCTCTTCTAGAGCAATAACCCGTTAAACTAATATATTTATGAATGCGCATGCTTGTCCTCACTTCAGCGTTGTGAATATGCACAACGATTTATAATTATAACTCCAAATGAATATAATTTCGATAGTTTTTATAAATATCCATTATTTTTCACTTCTATATACATACTAACATTTTTATTTCGCGGAATTTATTAATGCTTTAAGAGTTGAAAAACGAGTACCAGAAACTTTTTAATAGAAATCCTTTTCAACACTCTTCCCTAACTTGTACTATGAAATAGGAAAGGGAGGTCATCAAAATGGAACGTAGAGTATTGTCAGAAACAGAATTTGAAAAATCAATACAGCTTTCTCAATATGCTTTTCAGTACATCGTAAAGAAAGAGGATCTGCCAAAACGTTATGAGATGATGAAGAGACAAGAAATTTGGGGAGAATTTGAAAACGAAGAGCTCATTTCTAAACTTCACATCCACTCTCTGGAAATCTCTATTGAAAATCAACGTTTCCCGATGGGTGGTATAGCAGGTGTAGCTACATGGCCAGAACATCGCCGTAAAGGTTCTGTCACCCGCCTATTGCAACAAGCGCTTTTAAGGATGAAGGAGAACGGCCAAAGCATCAGCTTGCTGCATCCTTTCAATATTCAATTTTATCGTCGGTTCGGCTGGGAGCTTACTGCTTCATTGAACAAATATACTTTAAATAAGAGCGATCTCGTCCGATATGAAGATGTTTCTGGAACGATTTCCAGGTTAACGGAGGAAGACGGAAATGACTTACTGAATACGGTTTATGAAGGATGGTTCCGTACATACAATCATCTGCTAGTTCGTTCTGATTATTGGTGGAACAACCATGTGTTTACTGAAGGCTACAACCGTATCCTTTATAAAGATGAAAACGGCGTTCCAAAAGGATATTTATGCTGCAAGGTAGCAGATAAATTGCTTGATGTTCAAGAGTTTATCTATGTAAGCGATGATGCACGGCGTGCTCTCTGGAATTTTATCTGTCAGCACGATTCTATGGTGGATAAAGTAAAGATAGTAGCGCCTTCTAATGATCAGCTTCCATTTTTATTGAACAACCCAAGGATTCACCAAGAGCACTATCCATACTTCATGGCACGCATTGTAGATGTTGAAAGTTTTTTAAAGCAATATCCTTTCAAAAACATGGAAGGTAGACTTACTCTATCCATTACCGATGAAAAAGCTGAATGGAACAACGGTACGTTCACTATTGACGAAAATGGTGTTACAAGGGATTCAAAAACGGAAGCAGAAGCATTAGCTATGGATGTACAAACGCTAGCAGCAGCTCTCTTAGGTTCACAAAAGTCCCAGTTTTTATATTCATGCGGCAAAATTAAAGGAAACCAAGAAGACGTTGAACGATTTAAAAAAATCATTACAAACAAGCCCGCAGCTTTTCTGGATTTCTTTTAAAAGAGCTCTTTTCTAAAAGTTATTTGCTTTAGGATGTTTCTTTTTCTTCCCATGCAAGTTGATTGGAGCGGAAGGTTGCTGACTCCTACGGGACGAGCGGGCAGGTGGAGACTCCTAATGGCGCAAAGCGGCAGTCCGAAAAGTGGAAGTGACTCGTTTAGCCCCGACAAGCAAAAGGTAAATTGGCTAGGAAGGCGCACTTTGCCTTCTTGACCGTTTAACTTTTGACCTCGAGGGGCTAGTCACTGCAACTAGACAGGAGGCTCACCGTTCGCCCCGTGGAAAGCATGCAACCTGGAGCGTAAATCAACTACTTTCTTACAAGCCTCATCCACCATCGGATAAGGCTTATTTTAATTCAGCATGTTTCAGGGAAAACTGAAAGGGAAAAGGATAGTAGTCCCTTTTTTAAAATAGGAGGTATTCAATCATGAGCGACAAAACAGATAAACAGAAACAGTCAGAGGACATCGCAGAGAATAATCTTGAACTTGATAAGAAAAACAAATCAAAAACAGATAAGGAACTAGAAACCGTTCACGAGCAGGTCAACGATACATTTAACGAAGGTACGATTGATCAAAGAGAAACGAACAAAAAGGAAAAAAAGGATAAATAGCGAAAAAGCCTCTCAATCCCGAGAGGCTTTTTCTTATGACGTTCTAAATGAGTCTGGAAACTGCTTCATGATGCCATTCGTTATTTCATCGGCAAACATCACCATATGATTCTTGTTCTTATCAAAAATTACAATCTCACCCGTATAATCTTTTTTAAGCCTTGCTGTAGCTTCGTCTGTTACATATTTCAAATGTGTGTAAAGCATCTCTTTTACTTGTTGTTCTGACCAGTTCGGATTTGCTTTACTCATGAATGTAGCGATATCATCAGCGTTACGATACCAATCTTTATTTATTTTAGCTGCATTCGCCGTATCGCCTTTTTTCACTGCATCTACCAACTGCCCAGCGATGACAATATGCTCTGTTAATAATTTCCCGAGTTCGTTCCCGGCTTTATCTCCGTAATAGGGCTTGATGGAGTTACCGATATCGGTTTGATTCTGCAACAGTCGTTGCAATACAGCGTCTTGATCCTTAGCTCCTTCAGTAGCACTTACAATGTAGGATCTCGTCCAATAAACATGGTCTTTCCACAGCCTTCTTTGCAAAGAATACAAATCAATTGCGTTCTGGCTAAAACACGGTTCTTGCACTCTTTGTTTTGATTTGGCTTCTGCTGTTAATGGTGTTGTTAAAATAGGAAACGTTATTGCAAGCACCATAATCATACTTAGCATTTTTTTATACATATGAACTCTCCTTCATTTTCGTTTCATATGTAGTTTGTATCGTTATCAACAATTCATTCCTAAGACACAAAAAAAGAACAGTGAACACTTAAGCTCACCGTTCTTTCATCCTTATACTTTGCGATTCCAATGACGGTGAACGGTAATAGCTTCCGTAAAGCTCTGTACGAAATCATCTACTCCATCTCCGCTGACAACACCAGGCTGTCCAGTTAGTTCTGCTTCATTTAGCCATTGCAGACCTTCATGAGTACCACCAATCGGCTTAAAATGCGTAAACGCTTCATTCGCGATGTGCAAAGTATTCTTCTTAAACGTAGCATCATCACTTCCACCTACTACGTAGATCGCATCAAAGATAACGGAAGTCGCCGTTAAGAACGTATGCATGACCTCTAGCTCAGACCCATCATCCGCCGTTCGTTTTCCTAACTTATCACTGATACATTCACCTTGAATACCACTGCTCTTTAACGATTGCAGAATCTCTGCCACTTCACCACTTACAGTTGACCCAACGATTACCCCTACTTTTCTTGTTTTCGGGCTTTTAACCGTATTCAGCTGGCTTAAAGCTGGTGAAGACTTCGTAACGGAAGGTTCTTCACCTTTAGGAGGTACTGCATCAATCGCTTCCGCAAAAGTAGTCGCAAGCTCCAAGCTCACATTTCCAAACATATCTACGACTTGCTGTTGTACGGATTTACTTTTCACTTTACCGAGTTCAAAGCTGAAAGCATTCTTTAGATGCTGTTTTTCTGGCTCGCTCATACTGTTCCAGAAAAGAGTGGCTTGTGAATAGTGGTCTTTAAAACTCTCGCTTCTGCTTCTAATTTTTCTTCCGTCCACTTTTTCTTGATAATGAACATATCCGCCTTCTGCTTCAGGAGTAGGTGACGGCGTATTCGCTGCAAGTGAATTCTTGTGATAGCTCACTTGCCCTCTATTGATCGTATGTCGTGAAATTCCGTCACGCTGATTGTTATGAAACGGACAAACAGGTCGATTGATCGGAAGCTCGTGGAAGTTTGGTCCTCCAAGACGAGACAGTTGTGTGTCTGTATAAGAGAATAAGCGCCCTTGTAAAAGTGGATCATTTGAAAAATCGATTCCCGGAACAACATGACCAGGATGAAAAGCAACTTGCTCTGTTTCGGCAAAAACGTTGTCCACGTTACGGTTCAACGTCATCTTGCCGACAAGTTTTACCGGAACATCTTCTTCTGGCCACAATTTCGTCGGATCTAAGATATCAAAATCAAAGTTAAATTCATCTTCTTCCGCAATAATCTGAAGTCCTAGTTCATATTCTGGATAATCCCCATTTTCGATCGATTCCCAAAGATCTCTGCGGTGAAAATCAGGATCTTTCCCAGAAATTTTTTGCGCCTCATCCCAAACGAGAGAATGCGTTCCTAACACAGGCTTCCAGTGGAACTTCACAAAATGCGCTTTTCCTTCGTCGTTCACAAGTCTGAACGTATGAACGCCGAACCCTTCCATCATACGAAAGCTTCGTGGAATCGCTCGATCTGACATCGCCCACATCACCATGTGCGCCGACTCTTGGTTGTTGGCTACAAAGTCCCAAAACGTATCATGCGCGCTTGCTGCTTGCGGCATCTCGTTATGAGGTTCAGGTTTTAACGCATGAACCAAATCAGGAAACTTGATCGCATCCTGGATGAAGAAAACCGGAATATTATTTCCAACAAGATCGTAGTTTCCTTCTTCCGTATAAAATTTTGTTGCAAAACCGCGCGCGTCACGCACCGTTTCAGCAGATCCACGTGAACCAGCTACGGTCGAAAAACGGACGAACGTTGGAGTTTTTTTAGAGGTGTCATTTAAGAAATTTGCTTTTGTGAATTCTCCTAAAGACTCATATAATTCAAACTCACCATGAGCCGCGAAACCACGAGCATGTACGATACGCTCTGGAATTCGTTCATGATCAAAGTGAGTCATTTTTTCCCGAAAATGAAAATCTTCCATAAGTGTAGGACCACGTTCTCCCGCTTTAAGCGAGAATTCGTCTTCAGCAACTTTTAACCCTTGATTGGTCGTTAACTTTTTGCCTTTGTCATCTGCACGATACTGTTCCAGCTGCTCGTTCTTGCTATTTCCGTTCACCTTGTTCTGATCGTTCATTTAACTTATCCTCTCTTTATGTATTTTCACATCACAAAGAGACCTTTCCCTACCTGTGTTGGAAGCAAACTGATTTTTTTATAAAAATTCTACTCCTTCAAAGGGAAAATAGTTGCTGTATCGTGTACCGAAACTGATCGTTGCAAATACCTATTTGGGTATTATAGTATTTCAATCCAGAAGTTTAGGGACGGAATGCAGAAATTTCGGCTGTTTATCCACGAGATTAGTCGCTCAATCCAAAAGTTTTAGTCGTTTATCCGCAAGTTTACAATCCTCGACAAATTACGCCTACCTATTTCTCTCACATACCCCTTACCATGAAAGCTCACTATCATAAAAAAACGCAGCTGATGTTTCAGCTGCGCTTTCTAGTTACTTATTCATATGTGCAAGGAAATCCCCAAGCAAATCTTCCATTTCCTGCTCAGGACTTTGTGTTTCTTCTTTTTCTTCAGGCTCATCTCGCTTAGCACTGTTCCAATCGAATTGACTAAGATCATCATCGTCAAAGTCATCGGTTGAGTGTTCGGTTTCAGCTGGATCTTCATACTGATCCAACGAATCCTCATGGCGCGCTACATCTTCCTGCAGATATAGAGCCTGATCAATATCGGTTGCGTTGCTGTTTAAAGCCGCCAGTAACGATGCTGTTCTTACAGGATTGGATATGAGCTGATACAAAATATTGCCTAACAAGGCTTCTGAATGTTCATGCTTCAACCAATCGCGCTGCATCTTACTTAGATTTTTCGGCAATGGTACCGTAATCGTCTCTCGATCTCTTTGTATGTCTTGTCCAACACCTTGAAGAACATACTCTGAGATCTTGCTCGAAAAATTGCGTCTCTCCGTCTCTTTCAGCTTTTGAAGCTGCTTGATGACGTGATCTGGGGTGTCAGAGGGGATACGAAAAGCAATCGTTTTACCTCTTGTAATCTCATTGGATGCTTTTTTGTCCATTTCATCACCCTTGTTTAAGCTTTAACGGCTTTTTTGTCTTTATCCTCGCTCTTTTTCTCTTTTGGCGCAGTTCTTCTTAAGTGATCAGAGATCAGCTTATAATAAGCGTTTGCCATCATCCAGATGCTTTCTTTCTCATCTTCAAAAAAGTCGATATTGTAGCCATCTAGGTTATTGTTTAACGTCTTAATATAATCTTTAAGTACCGCAGATCCTCCACCTACAAAATAGCAGATTTCAGTTTGCGAATTTTTTTGCCATACGTTGCGAAGAAGACGATATTGCTTTTTCGCCAAGTCTACTAAAATGCGATCCGTAATGTCATGAACACTCGTACGGCTTCCGCGTACCATGATGTGGTTACGGTTCGTCTTTTTCGTAATGATATCTACTACATCACGTCGGCTGTCTAATTCCACGCCATGCTTAGAACGAATTTCTTCTCTAATTTGTTCGAGCGCTTCAGAAACACCAAGGTTAAAGCCTTGAGCTTTATCATCATCAACATTTCTATTTTTAATAACTGCGATATCTGTAGATAGACCTCCAATATCTTGAATAAGGATTGGTTTGTCGATCAGATCTTTATTCGTAATATTTAAATCGTTATCCATAACAAGGTTAATAAAAGCAGCAAAACCTTCTGGATACACTTTTACTTCTTCAAACTTTAAGTTAACTTTAATTCCTTGGTATTTAGGCGTTACTAAGAATTCTACTTGGTGAACAGATCCTAATAGTTTTGAACGATATCCAGCATCCTTACCTTCTTTTACTTCGCGTAGAGGAAGACCTGTCCCTAAAATATAGCTAGTATCGATCACATTATTGTTTTTTGTAAATGTTTTTGCATTATCTTCATTTACTGCATCAAGAGCTAATGCCGCGAAAAGCATGATCAATGTTTGATCTTCTTCTGATTTACTGCTTCCTGGATCTAGTTCAGTAGAGTTATCGCTCTTAGCAGCAAGCTGACCAACACGATAAATCACATTGTTTTCTTTAAGGGCAGGGGAGTGAACTCTAATATGTATGCCTTCTAAAGGATCTTTGCTGTCTAACTCCTCAATCCCGATTACAGGACGATCCTCAATATCTCTAGCAATTACGTTAGGGATGTTTAATTCATGTTCTAATGTACCGAAAATTCCTTTTAGTGAATCGTTACCTACATCAACTGCAGCAACTCTAGAATTACTCATGGGCGTACATCCTTTCTTTTTCAAATCATTATTTTGTTTCTATATAAATAGATTAGAGGGTTATTTAAAATTAAACAATGCCTATTTTTCTTTTTAATACATTTGTAAACACGCAAACATTTTCTGTAAACTTGTAAACATTGTTGCAAACAACATGCTTATAATTCCACAAACCCATACACACCAACATGTAAACGCATTTGTAAACTTGCAAACAAATAAGCAAACAAATGTAAACATATTTGTAAACTTGCAAACGTTTTTGTTTGCATCCAAAAAATAGGTTGCGCATCACCACTCCCCCACTCCTGTTTCAATCTGATTAAATCATTTATAATAGGGAAAATTATAAAATACTATTTAACAAAATGAGCTGAGGTGATCGTTTTAATGATTTCACTTGATAAACATCATGATCCACTCACAAACAAAAAATTGATAGGACAGCTAAGGAAAAAACACGCTGTAACAGATTCAGAAAATCTACTAACTTCTGAAAATCTCTTCAGAGAATCATTAAAAAAAGGTCGTCAACGAAAAGGCACTCTTTTTGAATGGTTAAAATATGCAACAAAAAGTATAGGCATTAAAAGAGTACGCTATTATGAAGTTCTTACAACAGATTGGGAAAAAGACGAACAAAATAATATTTTTCCTAGATGGATATCAAAGTTAAATGAACAGTACGAGATGCTGTACCGTTATATAAAAGAGGAAGCAAACGTTTTAGACTACGGAGCTGTAGGAGACGGAGTAACAGATAACACGGAGGCTTTTAGAAAGGCTATTGGTAAAGGTAGGGTAATCGTACGTGTTCCAGAAGGAAAATTCGTAACAAAAGGCATTAAATTGCCTTCGTGGACGATCCTTTTAGGGGAAGGAAAAGGTAAAACGACCCTACAACTACATGAAGATAGCCCTAAAGCAGAATGGCTGGTTACGAATAAAAACCATTTTACAGGCAATCGAAATATAGCTGTAAAAGGAATGACTCTAGATTGGAACGTCGAACGGCTAAAAGGAGAGGAAAAAACAAGTGCAGGAAACAATCGATCGAGCTGTTTAACCTTCGCTAACGTCACTTATGGCTGGATGTTTGACCTAGAAGCCGTAAATTCAGGGCTGCACGGGTTTGATGTGTCCTCTTCTCTGTATACTTATCTTGGGGATGGTACTCGTTCAAGAGGAGGAAGTAAATATATCTGGTTAGATAACCTCAATGGACATGGATTTGGGGATGATGGCATTACAACACACCATAGTGAATATATTTTTATTTCTAATTCTCATATGAGCGATCCTAGCGGCAGGTCTCATAAGAAAGGGTATTCGAACTCCAACGGAATTGAAATTGATGATGGTTCACATAATGTTTGGCTTTTGAACAACTCCACAGCGCGATGTTTTGGAGGCGTTGAAGTTAAAGCACACCATAATGCATCAGCAGCAACGAATGTACACATTTATGGTCATTTATCGGTTAATGATAACCGGTCCTACAATTTTCGACATATTGGCCATCATAAGGATATAGATCCTGAGTCGAAAACAGCACATCATATCTCTGCAACTAATCTCTTAAGCGTCGCGCCTATTTATACAGAGCTATATAAAGATTCGACACCTCGTAGCCTTGTGGTATCAGGATATAACCATGTTGTTATCAACGGTTTAACTGTACTAGGTGATCGCACATACAACTATGAAGGACAACCGGTAATAGCCATTCAGTATCGTGCGCGAAATGTAATCTTGAACGATATTATCATAAAAGATTTTACAACCTCTGGAGCTGCAGTAAAAGTATATGGAGGACCTCATCGTGCCAGTGATGTAACACTTAAAGGCATCCGTTGCGATCATAATTTTACAAAAGCGATAGATATTGCTTCAGATATCGAGGACGCTGTTGCGGATGAGATTGTTATTGAAAAAGAGACATCTAACACTACGTAGATGTCTCTTTCCCTTTGTTATAGCGTTTTTTCGAGTTGAATGTCTAAAGGTTCTCTCTTAAATATATTTTCATTCACTTCTTCGGCTGGTACTGGTAAACACCCTACAGTACGATAAAAATTTTGTGATTCAATAGACGGATGCGCTGCAATATACAGCTTCTTTCCTTCTAACCTCTTCGCTTCATAGCAGCATACAGCAAAAAGTTTTTTTCCAATGCCCATTCCTCTTGCATCATTTGAGACATGAAGGTAGGGTAGCTCTAAATATTGCTCATCAGAACCAAAGCGTTCACTTTCTAAATTCCCAAACCCAACTAACTGCTTCTGTTTCCATGCTGCCACAACTACTCCACCACCACATACACAACGTCTTAACTCTTGAATGATCTGTACCTTCCTCTCAGTCGACCAGTCATCAATAAAATAATCGTCCTTTATTTTGTAAGCACCATCTTCAACGTACCATACCTGTTTTGTTTCTTGATAACGGTTAAATTCCAGTAAGAAATCATCCGTTAATTGGGTAGCGCTCACTATTTTACACGTAACAAGCTTCTCCATTTAACTCCCTCACTTACACATCATCTCTTTCAATAGAAAGACCATCAACATGGCGTTTTTTCATAGAATTCATCTTTTTCCTATTTTCTTTCGACTCAAATACAATATCCATATCATAATTCTCTGGATAAAGCATTTTACTCTCAATATGAAGTTTAAGGCGCTTCTTATGAAAGGTATGCTTTGTTTCTCCGACTAAAACGCCAATTTCTCCATGATCATTCTCTAGCTTGTAAACAATTCCTGCAGCTTTCAGACTTGAAACAAATACACGATCACCAATATGAAAAACATCACCTATTTTCTCTACCATCTTGGGTGGATTTTCTTGTTGTTTTTTCACTTTCGACTTCGCTTTCTCTCTTAAACGCTCTAATTCTCCACATTCCGTTGTGGAAAACATAGTCTTTCTATCTTTGTCCACATGTGGATAACTTTCTTTTTGAGTCACCTGTTTTGCACGGTGGATAATTTCATTGTCCATCCCCAATTTCAGAGCGATAGAGAACGCTTGGCTTTTACCCGCTTTACCAATGATTAAAGAATACGTAGGTTGAAGTGTTTCAAGGTTAAAATCCATCGATCCGTTTTCAAATCCCGGGGTAAAGGAAGCAAATTCTTTTATTTCACTATAATGAGTCGTTGCTAAAATCATACTTCCCTTGCTAAACAGTCTTTCAAGAATAGCGACTGCAAGCCCCATTCCTTCAGAAGGATCAGTTCCCGCACCAAGTTCGTCTAAAATGACCAAATCCTGTGGTCCTGCATCGTTCAGAATGGAGATGATCGTTGTCATATGGGAAGAAAACGTACTTAAGGATTGTTCGATGCTTTGCCCGTCTCCGATATCAACAAAGACTTCTCTAAACACCGCAAATTCACTGCCTTCATCGACTGGTACATGCAGCCCTGTTTGAACCATTAGGGTTAATAAACCTACTGTTTTGATAGCTACCGTTTTTCCTCCTGTATTAGGTCCCGTGATGATGAGTGACTGATAGTTTATGCCAAGATTAAAATGCAGTGGAACACATTTTTCACCGATCAGAGGATGTTTACCGTTTACAATGTTTATTTTGTTTTCTTGATTTAACACTACAGATTTCGCATCTAGCACTCTGCTATATTTTGCTTTTGCAAAGATAAAATCGTAATGAATCATCGCCTCGATCGTAATGTGCAATTCTCTTTCATAACTCGCAACCATTCCTGTAAGCACCCCTAGAATCATAGAGATCTCGATCTCCTCTTCTTCTCTAAGCATACTGATTTCGGTCTGAAGTTTTCGAATATCGTGAGGTTCTATAAATACTGTTGCCCCACTTGAAGAACTATCCAGTACTTGACCGTCAATGTTTCGCTTGTATTTACTCTTAACCGGAATCACATAACGACCATCTCTCATGGAAACGATCTGATCTTGCAGCATATCACGGTAAACAGAGGACTTCATCATGTTATCAAGCTTTGATTTAATTCTTTCTTCGACAACGGTAATCTTTTTTCTTACTTTCAACAAAGCTTTGCTTGCATGGTCATCGACTCTTCCGTTACGAATACATCGATAGATCTCCTCTTTTAAATCACTTAGGTCAAACATAGAGTACGCATAAGATGATACGCTGGGTCCCACAGAAGTTTTGTCTCTCATGAATCGCTGCATTCGGCTCACGTTTTCAAGCAAGCCATAAATCAATGTGAGTTGATCTGGAGAAAGATTTAACCCTTTCTTTGGTATCTCTAGAACCTGTTCAAGTCCGTTTAAATTTGCGATAGGAACACTAGCGCTCTTCTCAAGAATGCGTTTTGCCTCTGTCGTATCTAGCATCCATGATTTAATGATATTTAGGTTTGAAGATGGTTGAAGCTTTTCAATTTGTTCTTTTGTAGCTCTATTTATTGCAAAAGACGCAAGTTGTTCTTTAATTTTGTTATATTCGAGCATGTTCAATGTTTGTGTATTCAATGGATCTACCTCCAGAAATTTTTAATAGCAAAAACAAGTTACTTAAAGATCGTTGTTTTATCCCCTCCTCTTAACAGAGGCCAAGAACGTGCCAATAAAAAAAGACAGAAATGAACATGTCATTTCTGCCTCATAGATAGACTTCACCCTAAAAATGCATAAAAAAATCGGCTCATAAGAAGAGTCCGCAGCATCAAGGGATTGAGTATGATGGCTTGTATCTGACCGCTGTTCTTAACTATTGGTGGCAAACAAAAGACATAACAAATAAACCGGACAAGCCGTTTCATTTTTCTTTTGTAGACCGATATCCAAATTGTTTTAGTTAAGAACGACAACGCTCACAAACACACCATCCCTTCCATTGAATTACCATTATCATATGTAATGGTTTTACAGTTGTCAACTTAATAAAAGAGACCGGTTGAAAAAACCGGTCTCATTGCATTAGGCTGTTTTCGTAATCATTGTTGCTTTTGAAAGTGTATAATTGGACAGATTATTGGCTGAAATGGACAGATTATGGTGCAGATTGGACAGATTATGTGGCCAATCGGACAGATTAATCTTCGAATCAGACAGATTACCGTCGCCATCAACAAAACTACTTCTATATAGGGACAGTTTTAATGCGTAGACAGGCCTATGGGTAGCGCGCAAACACCTCAAAGTGTACTTACTATCGACTTTTTAGAAAATACTGTCCACTCCTGATGAAATACTGTCCACTTTTACACATTTACTGTCTACTTCGCCATTTTTACTGTCCACTTCCATTCACCACGCACTTTAAGGAGTAAACAGCCTTCCATTAAGACTTACGACGTAATCGATCGATCTTTATCCTTCTTGATCTGTTTACTTCTTAACTGACCGCAAGCCGCATCGATATCTGTTCCGTGCTCTTGACGAATCTTACAGTTGATCCCGTTTTTCTTGAGTGTGTCATAAAAAGCTAAAACGGATTCTTGGTCACTTCGCTGATACTGGCTGTGTTCATCAACTGGATTATAAGGGATCAAATTGATATATGTTTTTTTCTTTTTATCTTGGAAAAGAGCAGCAAGTTCTACCGCTTCTTCTACATGATCATTTACATCTTTTAATAGAATATATTCAATCGTAATCCTGCGATTTGTTTTCTCGATATAATAGTTGATCGCATCCATCAGCTTTTCAACAGGGAAAGCTCGGTTGATCTTCATGATTTTTGTACGCAGTTCATTATTAGGTGCATGAAGGGATAGTGCGAGATTCACTGGAATGTTCACATCTGCAAACTCGTACATTTTATTTACGATTCCGCTCGTAGAAACAGTAATATGTCTTGATCCAATCGCTAAACCTTTTTGATCGATCATGATCTTAAGAAAATCAATCATATTCTGGAAGTTATCGAAAGGCTCACCGATCCCCATTACAACGATATGACTTACCTTTTCTCCATCGCCTGCAGCATCTAAATGATGCTGAACGTTCATGATCTGTTCAACGATTTCTCCACTAGAAAGATCTCGTGTTTTTGTTAACAAACCGCTCGCGCAGAAACTGCAGCCGATGTTGCAGCCCACTTGTGTAGTTACACAAACGGATAAACCGTATTTATGTCTCATCAGTACTGTTTCGATCAGGTTACCATCATTCAATTTGAAAAGAAATTTCACCGTTCCATCTGAAGCTTCCTGCTTAACGTGCTCCTGAAGAGTTTGAATCGTAAAGTTTTCGGATAATAATTTCATACAATCATCTTTGATGTCGATCATTTCCGAAAAAGTGGTTACTCGCTCTCTATATAGATAGTTCCATACTTGTGAAGCACGATACGGTTTATATCCATGCTGCCCGAGCCATTCAGTTAGTTGTTCTATCGTTAATCCATATATGGAATTTTTGTTCATGTAAAAAGACCTCTTTTCACTACCTGTAAACTTATTCTTCTATAGTACTAAAAATTTCACTATGTACACAATGCTTGAACCTCTTTCCCAGCACCTTACAATTTTTTTATTTTTTTGTGCATACTACGTAAGTAAATTGCCGCACTACTTTTATACACTTTTTATACCCTATTTTTGCATAGTTATAAGCCATTTAGCCCATATAGGGTGTAATTTCCATTTACGTATGCATAAGAACCTGTAATAATAGATAAGCCGAAAACTTTTGACAATAATAAATATTTCAAAGTATTATATTTAATGTAATAGAGGAGGTTGTCATATGTCAGACATCAATAGACAGAAAATTGTGGATAGTGTCCCACAAAAAGGATTCTTTGGACACCCTAAAGGATTATTCACTCTTTTCTTCACAGAGTTTTGGGAGCGCTTTTCTTACTACGGAATGCGTGCAATCCTAATTTACTACATGTACTATGAAGTTTCAAAAGGTGGTCTAGGCTTAGAAGAGTCCACTGCACTTGCAATCATGTCCATTTATGGTTCACTCGTATATATGTCCGGTGTAATCGGTGGTTGGTTGGCAGACAGAGTTTTTGGTACATCTAGAGCATTGTTCTATGGTGGTATTTTAATCATGATTGGTCATATTGTCCTAGCTGTATTACCAGGCAATCTGACAATGCTGTTTATTTCCATGGTCTTTATCGTAATCGGTACAGGTTTACTTAAGCCTAACGTATCCAGTGTTGTAGGAGATATTTACGCTCCTGGCGATACACGTCGCGATGCAGGATTCAGTATTTTCTACATGGGTATCAACCTTGGTGCATTCTTATCTCCATTAATCGTTGGGGAAGTTGCTAAAAAGAGCTTCCACTTAGGTTTCGGGATCGCAGCCGTTGGTATGTTATTAGGACTAATTGTATTTGCTGTAACGAAGAAAAAGAATCTTGGTCTTGCAGGTACGTATGTCCCTAATCCATTATCTCCAGCTGAGAAGAAGAAAGTATCAATCATCGTTGGTATTACAGCAGTTGTACTAGCTGTTGTCTTAGGTACAACCATTCCAGCAGGTATTTTCACACTCGAAGTATTCATTACTTTAGTTGGTCTTTTTGGTATCGCGATTCCTACTATTTATTTTGTAGTGATGTACCGCAGTCCAAAAACGACATCAGACGAGCGTTCACGAATTATTGCATACATTCCGCTATTCATCGCTGCTGTTATGTTCTGGGCGATTCAAGAGCAAGGTTCAACGATTCTTGCAGCTTACGCGGACAAGCGTACAGATTTAACGTTTGCTGGACTTGAGATCTCGCCAGCTTGGTTCCAATCATTGAACCCACTATTTATTATTACACTAGCTCCACTATTCGCATGGATGTGGGTAAAGCTTGGTAACCGTCAACCGACAGTACCTAAAAAGTTTGCTTTAAGTTTGTTATTCGCTGGTTTATCATTCTTGGTTATTCTTCTTCCTGCATACTTTGGTGGAGAAGATACATTGGTAAATCCACTATGGCTTGTTCTTAGTTACTTTATTGTTGTAATCGGTGAGCTTCTATTGTCTCCAGTAGGACTTTCTGCTACAACAAAGCTTGCTCCAGCAGCATTCTCTGCACAAACAATGAGCTTATGGTTCTTGGCAAGTGCAGCTGCACAAGCGATCAACGCACAAATCGTTAAGTTCTATTCTGCAGAAACAGAAATGATGTACTTCGGTACGATCGGTGGAGCTGCGATTGTGTTATCACTTATCCTATTCGTCATCTCACCTAAGATTCAAGAGAAGATGAAAGGTATCCGTTAATCTTAAAATTAAAACCACTGATGTGATGGTCCTCCATTATGTCAGTGGTTTTTTTGTGCTGAGAAGTAGTTGATCTCCGTTTCAGGTGCTCGCTTTCCGGGGGGCGTGCGGTGAGCCTCTTAGCGCATAGCGCTATTAAGAGTCTCACCTGTCCCGCTGATCCCCCAGGAGTCTCACCCCTTACACTCCAATCAACTTGCCAATGATGCCGTTTAAAACACAAATCATATGTTCTTTAAAACATAAAAAAGAAGCTTATCACTAAGCTCCTTCAAACCTTAATTCATCCAACCATGCAACAATCCTAGTAAGGTGAAAATCACCAAGTGGTCTCCGATTGCAATGATAAAAGACTTTCTTGTCAGTAGACCAAAAAGTGTGTTTTTATAATAGACCATCGTAATCAAGATCCCTATGATGAACCCAACCATGAGTCCTTCTCCCGCACTTTCAGCTCCAATTGATCCGATAAGATAAGACATAAGAAATGAGCTGATAAAGGCAACGATTACGGAAAAAATGTATTTAAAAGGTCCTGTCTCACCATTCTCCTTTTTCTTTCCGAGTATCGTTGAATAGTAGATGCCCCCGTAGATCATATATAAAAGTCCCCCAGCGATAATCGCTGTCGTGTTTAATAGCACTCCGTTTAGTTCCATAATGGCCCCCTCGTTATTTTGGTTCAATGGCTAGTGCTATCGCTTTTATCTTACTTTCCCGTTTTAACGTGTCTTTGTTCTGTTGAACCTGTACAATTTCTACTGGATTACTTAAGTACTTAAAACCACTTCTTGGCAGCCAATAGCTATACAGTTCGGAATAACACTCGATTATGAGATTGCGCTCTGAATAGTCGACAGGCTCATCAAATTCATAAATCACATGTTTCCCACCAACGAAATCAGATATATCTTCACACAAGTTTGAATTAGCTATTGATCCACTGATTGATAGATGACAATCATATCGGCATTTGTCTGGAGGTGTGATGTATGGATTGTTTCGCGGTACACCTAGAAACACCGTATGTGAATCAATCAGATTTCTTGATTCACACCATTTATGAACTTCTTCCCAAGCTTCAGAAACTCCACTCGTATACGTCCCAAAATGATGACCTTTCACCGTAATGCTGTTTGGAAAAGTTTCAATTCTTATTTTAGATAAATCTAGCCATTTAAACTCATTATAAGAAGCTTTGTCCTCTTTTTCTTTCGATGGATTGCGAACTTGTTTAGATTTCTTGCTATTTTCATATTCCCTAGGAAACTGCTGGAGGTATGCTCCTTCTCTCCAGTTCTTTGGGCTCGTTTTGAAATACGAATGAAACGAATACGTGAAATACGATAAGGATGAAAAACCACACATCAATGCAATCTGAGTGATAGGTATATAGGATTCATAGATTAATCGATGTGCAGCGTTCTCTAAACGAAATCTTTTTACATAGGCAGCCGGAGTTTCCCCAACGATACTTTTAAAAATACGCTGAAAGTGAAAAGGAGAATACGTAGAGATGTTAGCAAGTTTCTCGAGTGGCAGAGAATCTGCTACATGCTCTTCGATATACTCCAAAACTCTGAAGATCTGTTTTCGTTGCTCGCGCTCAACACTCATAAAATGTGTACTCCTTTTTTATGCTAGTTCTTAAATTATAAACGAATTTTTGTATGTAATTGTAAATGAATTTTTTTAGCATCCATTTTTCAATTTCGTCCAAACCATTGAGACAAGCTTGCGTAAGATAGAGTAGAGAAGAAAACAACATTGTTTGTTTTTTCTCAACAGTTCGCTCATAGAAGGGGGGGTCTATAGTGAACGAATTATTACGAAGCCTTTTTGGATCTAAGAAAAGAAAAAAATGCTGCAAGAAAAGACCTGATGTAGCTTAAGCAGGTGGAAAGCCGAGGAGTTCTCCTCGGCTTTCAGTATTTTCAGGAACATTTTACATAGCGCCTTTTTCATAAGACCTAGGACGGTATCCAGACCCTTTTAAGGACAAGCACATATAGTACAAGCAAGGGGGATTTTTAATAAAATAATAGTCATGTTCTATGTAACCTAAGTGTTTCTAAAAGTGAATCATCTTCTATTTATTTCTTTATATCTTCCCTTCGTAAAGTAATATAAGGGGGAATATATTTGTATATTCGCAAACGGATTCCTGGTAAGGACGATCCTTTTTTAGTTGATATGGTAGTAAGTAATTTTCAAGTTCGTAAAAGCGTGATTGAAATGATTATAAACATGGCCAACGAGGTCATGATTGTTTGTGACAGCAATGACACGATCATTGGCTTTGTCTGCTATCGATTTAGAATCGGGCCAACGATCTTTGTTGACTATGTTGTGTTAGATACGAAACATCAAGGAAAAGGTATCGCTACCTCATTTCTTCCCGTATTTGAGAGTCACCTCATGAAACAAGGAATTCGCAATGTATTTGGTACGGTCGATGAAGAGAACACTGATGCTCTAAGGACTTTTCAGCATTGGGGCTTTAAAGTACAAGGCCAGCTAGGTTCTAGCATCGTTATCCAAAAAGAGCTTACAGCGTCTCCTTCTTTTTCAGCGCCAGCTGCTAGTGTTCGTTCAAATTCAAGCGTAAGAAAGCTTTCTACTCCTCCATCGCTTCGCTAAGTAATGGAAAATATTTAAGCAGATCTTCTATGTGAGGTCTGCATTTTTATTTCTATGAATTTTATTTCATTGATACTGTTACTCCAATCAAAGATTCAAGTAGAAAAAGTCTGAAAGCACAAATTCAAACGAGCATTTCTATTGTATAGAGAATTTTCCATTTCACCTTCCATTGCAAGTTGGTTGAAGCGGAAGGTTGCCGACTCCTATGGGACGAGCGGTCAGGTGGAGACTCCTAATGGCACAAAGCGGCAGTCCGAAAAAGTGGAAGTGACTCGTTTAGCCCCGACAAGCAAAAGGGAAATGGGCTAGGAAGACGTACTTTGCCTTCTTGACCGTTTAACTTTAGACCTCGAGGGGCTAGTCACTGCAACTAGACAGGAGGCTCACCGTTCGCCCCATGGAAAACGAGCAACCTGGAGCGAAAATCAACTACTGTCAAAGTCCCCGAGGAATGCGAGTATCTGGAACGTATATCAATACTTCCAAAAGCATCCTTTAAAAAAGTCCCCTAAAAAAGAAAATAAATAAGCCAACTCATGATTGCTCGAAGGACAAATCACTAAGTCGGCTTTTTAACGTTTATAGTAAGAATGTATAAGTCTTATTGTTCTTACAGATCTAAGAGATTTTGTTGGCGTCTCGTCTTTTTAGATCCGTTCACTTGATTATTAGATGGATTGAAGATCTCTTCAATATATCTTTGATGCCAGTCACTATTAAGATCATTATCAGAACAGATACAACCACTTAGATCATATCGGAAAAGGCCACAGTGTGGGCAGTTACTCATATTAATCCCCCCTTGAATCAACATAACTTATTCTATGAGCATTTAAGAGAGTTGGTAACGGCTTTCGTACAGCTTTTCCAAAATAAGATGCTGTTTTTTTATGAATCTATTTGCTCATCCAATCTGGCTTATGAAACTCCTCAAAGTCACTTTGTATGACTTTTTTGAACGAGTCTGATTCTACTGCCGCTTTTAGGTCTTTAGCGAGCTGTGAATTTTTATCTTTCTCTAGCACTACGATTCGATTGATGATCTCTTCTGGAAGTTTATCTTTTACAAGCGCATCTTTTAAATCTAGACCAGACGATATCGCAAAGTTTCCGTTTACCGCAGCTAGATCTACCGAATCTAACGTTCTTGGTGTTTGAGCAGCTTCAACAGGCTGGAACTTCAAGTTCTTTGGATTTTTTGTCACATCTTTTTCTGAAACTCGTAACGGATTTGCTGAAGAATCGATCTCGATTAGTCCATTGTCTCTTAAAACGGTAAGCCCTCTTGCTAAATTCGTAGGGTCATTGGCTAGTGAAACCGTGCTTCCAGGCTTAATCTCGTCAATTGACTTGAACTTTTTAGAATAGATTCCGATAGGTGCAGTGGGCACGGTAACGACTGAAGCTAGTTTCATATCATTCTCTTCTGAAAAAGCATCCATGTACACTTTATGCTGAAAAAGGTTAGCATCTAACGAACCACTCTTTAAAGAGATGTTCGGCTGTACATAATCATTGAACTCTTTTACTTCAACACTGTATCCTTTTTCCTCTAGGTAGGGCTTCACACCTTTTTCAAGCATGTCGCTGTATGGTACGGTCGCGCCAAGCGTGATCTCTTTACTTTTTTGTTCACCCGAAGCACCACACCCCACTAAAACGCCGATTAATAGGGCTGCTATTACAAATATGCTAAATCGTTTCATATGTTTTCTCTCCTCACTCACTCTCAATTTATTTACTTTCCGTTAACACTGGTCTAAATCTAGCTGCAGGATGATCGTTCGGCAGCAGACGCTTTCCGGCTGAAAATAATTTTTCACGAAGCGTGCCACTGTTGTACTCTTTTTTGTATAATCCTCTTTCTTGAAGAACAGGTACAACAAGCTCTACGAAAGCTTCTAAGTCTCCTGGGGTTACAAGGTGATTTAAATTGAAACCATCCACGCCAGACTCTTCAAACTGCTTTTGTATCCCATCCGCTACCTCTTCTGGATTGCCAACTATAAAACTACCTCTGTCTGGTGACTCGAAGCGGTTCAACACTTCTCCCACTGTTAACGCTTTAGGAGCATCGGTAGTTAGCGTAGCGGCTTTATAATGTCCGCCTTCTGTTGATTTGTTATACGAGAATGGAAGTTCTGGATCTAAAGCTTCATATTCCGCTATATCATATCCACTTGCTCCATATTGAGCTTTGGCGGCATCGGCACTCCAAACACTTGCATACTCTTTGAATTTTTCCTCGGCCTCCTCAGTCGTTCTCCCAACTACTACGTTTAAAAAAGAAAAGATTTTAAGATTTTCTGGATTTCGGCCGTGTTTGATAGCGAGTTTACGAATATCGTCCGCATAAAAACGAATTCTCTCTGGCGTTGGACCACCTACAAAAATACATTCAGCATGCTTGGCCGCAAAGTCACGACCACGCTCAGACGTTCCCGCTTGGTAGATCACAGGTGTTCGCTGCACAGAAGGCTCGCTTAAGTGCGGTCCTTCAACGCTGAAGTATTGACCTTCATGGTTGATCTCATGGACTTTTTCAGGATCCACTAGTTTATTGGCTTCAACATCTTCTACAACCGCCCCATCTTCCCAGCTGCTCTCCCAAAGCTTATACGAAACATCCAAATATTCATCCGCGATGTTATACCGTTCATCATGCTTAATCATATTCTGCAGTCCAAAATTCCTCGCCGCGTTTGGCAGATAAGAAGTAACAACATTCCAAGCGATTCGCCCATTCGTTAGATGATCTAGGGTAGAAAAACGACGCGCGTTGCCAAACGGCTGTTCATACGTTGTGCTCACTGTAACAGCAAAAGACAAGTTCTCTGTTACGCTTGCCATAGCTGACACGAGAAGTGCGGGATCGTTTAGAGGCACTTGAAGTCCGTCACGAATAGATGGAGCTTTACTTTGTTTATAAACGTCATAAACACCTAACACATCTGCAAAGAATACAGCGTCAAACTTACCTCTTTCTAAGAGCTTCGCATACTCGATCCAGTAGTTCAGATCTTTGTAGCTTTTATGTCTCTTGTTCTCCGGGTGCTTCCAAAGACCATGAGAATTGTGCATGGCACTTGTCATCTCAAACGCGTTTAACAATATTTCTTTACTCAACCTACATTCCTCCGTATCCAAATTTTTTGTACCCGCTCCAAGAGAAAATAAAAAAACCTCTTCGGCAATTTAGAAGAGGTTTGAAAATACGTAAAATAAACAAACGTATATAGTTCTCCTCTTATCTTTCAAGCTCTCGCCTGCTGGAATTGGCACAGTCCTAAAAATAGTTGTTGCCGAGGCTTCAAAGGGCCAGTCCCTCCACCTCTCTCGATAAGGAATCGATAATATTCAATTTAGTAACGAAATATACAGGAATAAAAATAGCCTGTCAATGGAATTTGAAGAAATAAAATAATTTTCTTAACAATCAGTTTTTAGTTGACAGCGGTTTGCTTTATCCTCTATAGTGATGACTAATAATTAAATAAATGAATCTTATCAAGAGTCAGGGGAGGAACTGGTCCTACGATCCTGCAGCAACCGCTTTGTTAAAAGAAAGGTGCTAATTCCAGCAGATGTTTTTTTGAATGTCTGATAGATGAGAGAGCGTGTAATCATATGGAATCTACGTCCTCTTTCGTCTTTGAAAGAGGGCTTTTTGTTTTCTCCGCTGTTCTTGTGTGTAGTTGATTTCCGCTCCAGGTTGCTCGCTTTCCGCGGGGCAGGCGGTGAGCCACATTCGTTCGTTTCACTCTTAAGTGTCTCACCTGTCTAGTTGCAGTGGCTAGCACCTTGCGCTCCAATCAACAAGCTATGAAGTTTTAAAAAACCAAGCACTGATAAAAAACTTATTGCAATAACTTTAGGAGGGAACTATGAGCTTACCTTTGAGAAAAACCACTGAGATAGATCATTTTGAAGAAGCGATTAATACTGCGCTAACACTGAAAGACATTTTCAAGAAACGTGCAGAATTTGTAGATCGAGAGGGTGTTTTTCCTTATGATAACTTTCAAGACCTAAAGGAACAGGACTTCCTGGCTCTTACCATTCCAAAAGAATATGGTGGTAAAGGATTGAACCTTCTTGAGTTCTTAACCATTCAAGAACATATAGCTGAGGGGGATGCCCCTACTGCTCTTTCTCTTGGTTGGCATCTGGGTACTCTTTTAGAGGCAGCTGAAAACAGGCATTGGAATGGAGATGCGTTCGCTGATCTTAGCCAAAAAGTTGTGGAACAAAAAGCACTTATTAACCTGGCGCAAACTGAGCGGGCAACGGGAAGTCCGTCTCGCGGGGGTATTCCTACTACAACAGCAGTCAAGAAAGCTGACGGATGGATGATCAACGGAAACAAAGCTTTTACTTCTATGGCAGAAGCCCTTGATTACTCTATCATTACGGCTACCCTTTCAGAAACCAACCATAAAGGATTCTTTTTAGTGGATCATCGGGAAAAAGGAGTTTCTGTAAAAGAAACGTGGGACAGCATTTCTATGAGAGGCACCAAAAGTGATGATCTCCTTTTAAAAGACGTTTACGTGCCACAGGAAAATCTTCTTGTTGTTGAAGATGGAAAGAATATCATTCCTAAAGGCTGGTATCTGCAAGTCCCTGCTGTGTACTTAGGTATCGCAAGAGCAGCTCGGAATTACGCGATTTCATTTGCATCTGAATACAGCCCTAATACTTTGTCAGGACCCATTTCAGACGTACCTGAGGTGAGAAGAAAGGTCGGTAAGATCGAACTTGAGTTATTCCAAGCCAGAACAATTCTTCATGCGGTTGCTGAAAAATGGGTAAACCAACCTGAAAAACGTAAGAATTTAGGCACAGAACTCGCTGCCGTTAAGCATTCTGTCACAAATAGTGCGAACAGAGTCGTTGATCTTGCGATGAGAATTGTTGGGGCTCGTAGTCTTTCTGTACAAAATCCGCTTCAGCGACACTTTCGGGATGTGAGAGCTGGTCTTCATAATCCACCAACAGATGATGCGATTGTCTATTCGTTAGCGGATGTAGCGCTTAATAAGTAAGTCAACTGACAGATTCATGTTAAACTCAACATTTTTTTATATGATGAGATTTAGATCACCATAGGTTATTATGGATACAATATATTTCCATATCAATCGATAAAAGGTGGTTTGCTCATGAGGGCGCTTCTTACATTCACTTATTTACAAGCACTTTCTTGCATCTTTCCAGTCATCATCTTTGGTGCGTTAGCTCTTTCAAAGTTCGTCAGCATTCCGTTCATCCCTCGATACGATTTCATACTCCTTCTCTGTCTCATCACACAGGTTGCGATGATCGTAACGAAACTTGAAACGATAGATGAACTAAAAGTCATCTGTGTCTTTCACTTGATCGGACTTGCTTTAGAACTATTTAAAGTTCATATGGGGTCTTGGAGCTACCCTGAAGAAGGCTATTCTAAGATTTACGGTGTACCTCTATACAGTGGTTTTATGTATGCAAGTGTTGCGAGTTATATTTGCCAAAGCTGGCGGAGGTTAGATCTTCAGATTAAGGGATGGCCAAATCCAACCTTTTCTTTCGGTATATGTGTACTCATTTATTTCAACTTTTTTTTCCATCATTATTTATTCGATGCCAGATGGATTCTGATTCTGCTTTTATTCCCTATCTTTTATAAGACGGTTGTTCATTATACGATCAACGAACGTGTTTATAAGATGCCGATTCTTCTTTCGTTTTTGTTGATTGGATTTTTTATCTGGATCGCTGAAAACATTACAACGTTTCTCGGTGCCTGGCAGTATCCCAATCAAGAAGCCTCTTGGTCGCTCGTGCATATTGGTAAGATCAGCTCCTGGTTCTTGCTCGTAATCATCAGCATCATTATCGTTGCACAATTAAAACGCATTAAAAGCCACCAAAACGAGATTCCCACACATACAAAACACCTTTAAGTTGCGGAAAGCTTTTAGGTGTTTTTTTGTTGTTAAAGAAATTTGCATGTTCATGATGTCCTCACCATATGAATACAGAGATGACGATTGAATCTTCTTATAGAGAGGAGCTCATCACATGGATAACGACAAAAAAGAGCAGGAGCAACGAAGACAAATGCAGATTCCTCAACCGATTCGCAGTGATGGTGCGGGTGCGACCGATTTAGGACCTCGCGACATTATGCGTGATATACAAAATCCCGATATGTTAGTTTCACCTGTAACGGATGCAGGAACTGTACCAAATTTGCGCTTTTCTTATTCAGATACACATATGCAGTTAAACTTTGGTGGCTGGTCGAGAGAGATTACGGTTCGTGAGCTTCCTGTCGCAAAGACACTTGCCGGTGTAAATATGCGTCTGACCCCAGGCGGTGTACGAGAGCTTCATTGGCACCAAGAAGCGGAGTGGGCTTATATGATTTTAGGCCGTGCTCGTATTACCTCGGTTGATCAAAACGGCAGAAATTTTATCGCCGATGTTAGTGAAGGTGATCTTTGGTACTTCCCTCCCGGCATCCCTCACTCCATTCAAGGTCTTGAAGAAGGCTGTGAGTTTTTACTCGTATTTGATGATGGGAATTTTTCCGATTTGAGCACATTCTCAATTTCAGATTGGTTTGCACATACACCGAAAGAAGTTCTTTCAGCAAACTTTGGTATACCGGAGAGCGCATTCGCTAACATTCCGACTGAACAACGGTATATTTATCAGTCTGCCGTTCCGGGTCCGATTGAAACACAAGCTGTACCTGATCCATATGGAACTGTACCTTTAAGCTTCACGCACCGTTTAATGGCTCAAAAACCACTCGTTACACCCGGTGGGACCGTACGCATCGTAGATTCTACAAACTTTCCAATCTCAGAGAGAATCGCTGCTGCTTTAGTAGAAATAAAACCTGGCGGAATGAGAGAGTTGCATTGGCATCCGAATAATGATGAGTGGCAATATTATTTAGCTGGTAAAGGGCGCATGACCGCTTTCGCCGGAAATGGAACAGCACGAACGTTTGATGTAAGAGCTGGAGATGTAGGATATATTCCATTTGCATTCGGTCATTATGTGCAGAATACCGGAAATAAAAGTTTATGGTTTTTAGAGATTTTTAAAAGTGATCGTTTCGCAGATGTTTCCTTAAACCAATGGATGGCTTTAACACCTAAAGAAATCGTGCAGAGTAATGTGAACGCTAGTCCTGAACTCATGAATTCCCTTCGAAAAGAAAAATGGCCAGTTGTGAAATATGATTAGCTAAGAATACTCAATACCAACTCCAATCGCTACTCGCTTTGAGGACGCAAAGATATAAGTAACGTTAGAAGGTGAACAATATCACCTTCTTTTTTCATTGTTTCATGTGGAACAATAAGAAAAAGTTTCTCTTAGATTTCGCGGGGATAAGGTATAATTTTCCTATTAGTAACTCTATTAGGAGTAATCATATGACTGAAAAAAACGTACGCAAATCCAATTACATCCTTCATGCAAAGAGTGCGCAATTTCATTGGGATGGCACTGGACTTCTCTCTATTAAAACCTTCTCAAACGGAAGGGCTCATTACAAAACGAACCGAGGATATTTTGCTGTTGAGGAAGGAAGTTATCTGCTACTCAATCAAGGTCCCTACACCATAACCATAGACGAACAAAAAGAAGTAGAATCATTCTGTGTCTTTTTCCAAGAAGATTTTGCAAACGATGTATTCCGCAATCTATCAGCTTCCAACCACCAACTATTAGATGATCCTTTTAGTCATCATACATCTGCTTCTTTTTTCGAAAAAACGTATGAACAAAGCCCTTTTCTAACTCATCATATGAATCTTTTAAAATACAAAATAAATCAGTATCCTAATGATTCAAGCTTGTTAGATGAACAGTTTCATTCCATTATGACCTCTCTATTACTAGAACAAATGAAATCTTTTAAAGAAATTGATCGGCTAGATTTAGTTCGAAAATCTACACGCGAAGAAATATACAAACGGGTCAGCATCGCACATGAATATATAAAAGCCTTTTATGATAAACAACTTACGTTAGACGAGATAGCAACAGTCTCATGCTTATCTCCTAATCACCTGCTAAGAAATTACTCAAGCATTTATAAAAAAACACCTTTTCAGCATATTACAGACTTAAGAATCGCTAAATCAATAGCGTTGCTCAAGACTTCAGAATGCTCTATGACTGACATTGCCTATGAAATCGGCTTGAATAACCCTGTTTCATTTAGCAGATTATTTAAACAACATATGGGTATCTCTCCCCTTCAATATCGTAAAAAGGTGATTTCGGATAAGAAATAGCCTTTATTACTGTTTATGATGAAGAAGAAAACGATAAGGGAGAGATTAATATGACCATTCAAACGAATAACATTCAAAAAGTTGGACAAGTTGCTGTACCTGTTCTAGATATCACACGCTCAATTCACTTTTATAAGGATGTATTGGGTTTACAACTGCTGTTCAACACCGATAATATGGCTTTTTTAAATTGTAACGGTCTAAGAATACTTCTAAGTCTTCCTGAAAAAGATGAATATACTAAAGCGAGCTCAATTATATACTTTCAAGTAGAAAACATCACAGAAGCGTATGAAGAACTTAAAGACAGAGGCGTTGCCTTTATAGACTCCCCCCATATCATCGCTAAGATGGAGGGTACCGAAACATGGATGGTATTTTATAAGGATTCAGAAGGAAATACCCATGCTTTGATGAGTGAGGTTGCAGCATCATAAGTTTTCTAGAAAAGATGCCTATATATAGAAGGCATCTTTTTTTCTGCTATAACTTGGCATCACTTTTCCCTTCATCATTGTGAAGTTGGTTGGAGCGTAAGATGCGAGACTCCTCGAAAATTAAACATCAAATTTTCTTCGTGCGATGTGTCGCTGCCGTAGCCTTTCTTGTCCTGCGGAATCAGTGGGACAGTTGAGACTCCTAACAGCGCAAAGCGCTAGGAGGCTCAACGCACACCCAGCGGAAAGCGAGCGATCTGAAGTGGAAACCAACCACTTTCAAGAGCTCCGAAACATATGAAAACCAATAAAAAAAGGCACATCCTAGATAATATCCAAGTTTTGCTATACACTAAAAAACATATCAAGCAATGATGTGGTGATAAATAATGTTTAAAATTTTGCTCATTGAAGATGATGCAACGCTATTCAGCGAGATCAAAGAACGATTATCCCAATGGTCATATGATGTGTATGGCATTACTGACTTTGTTCGGGTGATGCAGGATTTTACAGAGATTAAACCTGATCTCGTTGTCATCGATATTCAGTTACCCAAGTTCGATGGATTTCATTGGTGCCGAAATATTAGATCGCATTCTAATGTACCAATCATCTTTCTGTCTTCACGTGATCATCCGAGCGATATGGTGCTATCCATGCAGCTCGGTGCAGACGACTTTGTTCAAAAACCGTTTCACTTTGAAGTATTGATCGCGAAAATTCATGCGATTCTTAGGCGGGTTTATAATTACAATACAGACACTGTTAGTCTCAGAACGTGGTGCGGCGCTCAAATCGATTATGAAAAGAATGTAGTAACGAACGAAAAAGGTTCTGTTGAACTTACAAAGAATGAAGTGTTTATTCTGAAACTCTTAATCGAGCACAAGAATAAGATTGTTAGTCGCGATAATCTCATCAACAGCTTATGGGACGATAAAAAGTTCATTAGTGACAATACCCTTACCGTGAATATGAACCGTTTAAGAAAAAGACTAGATGAAATTGAACTCGGACAATTCATCGAGACCAAAGTAGGACAAGGTTATCTTGCTATAGAAGAGGATTCTGTATGATTAAACGCTTTTTAATCGAACGAAGCAGCTGGATTGTCCTCTTTTTATTACAGCAGATCATTTTCCTCCTGATCGCCTTTCTTGATCCAGCGATTCCCCTTTCTGCTGTTGGCTATATCGTGTTTATTTCATTAATCGTCTTTGTTATCTTTCTTTTCTATCGCTCTCAAAAGGAAACAGCCTTCTTTCAACAGCTTGAGGAAAGGGAAAATGATTTTGACCTTTCTAATATGTCATCACCTTCTTCGCCTTTTGAGAAAATCGTTGAAAACAGCATCATAGAACAAACGAAGCATTTAAAACAAACAGCATCTGAGAATCATTTACTCATTGAACAGGAAAAGGACGATCTCCTAGCCTGGATTCATGAAGTAAAGACACCACTGACAGCTATGCACCTTATGATACAGCGAATGGACGATACGCCACTAAAAGGTGATCTGACGTACGAGTGGCTTCGCATCCACCTTCTGCTCGATCAACAGCTTCATCAAAAAAGGATTCCTTTTATTGAAAACGATCTTTATATGGAAATAACGGAGCTTGAGACACTCCTTTTTTCTGAACTAAAAACATTGCAATCGTGGTGCATTCAAAAAGGAATCGGTTTTGATTTTAACCTTGAAGTCACTCATGTCTTAAGCGATGCAAAATGGCTAGCCTTTATCGTTCGTCAGATCTTAACGAATGCCGTGAAATATAGTCATTCTTCAGAGATCATCATTAACAGCTTTAACTTCAACGACAGAAACTATTTAACGATTCAAGACTTTGGTCGCGGAATTGATACAAAGGATATGCCTCGTATCTTTGATAAAGGATTCACGTCAACGACAGAACATCAGGATCAAGCGTCGACCGGCATGGGTTTATATTTGGCCCAAAGAGCAGCAGACTCCTTACATATTCAACTTTCTGTAGAGTCAAAGCGAGATGAAGGAACAACCATTACGCTCGCTTTTCCAAAAAGAAATGAGTTTGATCAAACGAGGGGCATGTGACGAAAGTGTCACATGCTTTTCTGTTTTGTTATGTGAACAGAAGGAAAAGAGCTGGAATGCTTTCTATAATGAAACTATAGAGAGGGGAAATAAAATCATGAGTATATTGAAAGCAGCTAAGCTTCATAAGAGCTATGGAAATAAAAATAATAAACAGCACGTCCTAAAAGGCATTGATCTTTCGGTTGAAAAAGGTGAGTTCATCAGTATTATGGGAGCATCTGGCTCTGGTAAAACGACATTGTTGAATGTCTTATCCTCCATCGATCAAGTGAGCGAAGGTACAATTCATATCAACTCATTTGAGATGACAGCCATGAAAGAAAGACAGTTGGCAGAGTTCAGAAAGAACCACCTTGGCTTTATCTTTCAAGATTACAACCTACTAGATACATTAACCGTTAAAGAAAATATTTTGCTGCCGCTTTCGATAACGAAAACATCGAAAAAAGAAGCTGAAAAGAAATTTGAGCACGTCGCAACTGAGCTCGGTATTTCTGAGATAAAAGATAAATATCCGAACGAGATCTCAGGTGGACAAAAGCAGCGAACATCTGCAGCGCGTGCATTCATTCATGAGCCGAGCATAATCTTTGCTGATGAACCAACTGGTGCTCTCGATTCCAAATCCGCATCTGACCTTCTAAACAAATTAAGCGGGCTTAACCAGAACAGACAAGCAACGATTCTTATGGTGACCCATGATCCTGTAGCAGCAAGCTATTGTAGTCGTGTTGTTTTTATAAAAGACGGACAGATCTACACACAGCTTATGAAAGGAGAACAAGATCGTCAGGATTTCTTTAAGGATATTATGAAAACGCAAGGTGTTTTAGGTGGTGTTCAACATGAACATTAATCAGCTCATTTTCCGTAATCTAAAGAAAAACTTACGAAATTATTATCTATATGTTTTTGCTTTAGTGTTCAGTTCTGCTCTTTATTTTGCTTTTGTGACGCTGCAATATGATCCATCGATGGATTCTGTTGAAGGTTCTGTAAAAGGTGAAGCCGCGATTCGAGCCGCTTCCATCTTACTGGTCGTAATCGTTTCGGTCTTTTTACTTTACGCGAACAACATCTTTATCAAACGACGCAGCAAAGAAATCGGGTTGTTCCAATTGATCGGAATGACAAAGGGAAAGATCTTTCGCATTCTTTCTATTGAAAACTTATTCCTATACTTTGGTTCCCTATTGATTGGGATTTTTGCAGGATTTTCGTTCTCAAAATTAATGATTCTCGTTTTGTTCAAGACGACTGGTGTTGATTCAATCGCATCACTGCGGTTTTCACCACAAGCCCTTGTTCAAACGATTCTTGTTTTTACGGCGATCTACCTGTTAATCATGATTATGAATTACACGTTCATTAAAAGACAAACCATTCTATCTTTGTTCCGTGTCACTTCTTCTACAGAAATCACAGTGAAAAAACTATCTCGCTTTGAGATGGTGATGGGAATCGTGGGTCTCGTTCTAATCACGACAGGTTATATCGTATCTTCCAAACTATTCGGCGGCGATTTTACAACGATGCCTCAATTATTTGGAGCCATGATTTTTATTTTGGCAGCCGTCATTTTAGGTACGTACTTCTTTTACAAAGGCTCAGTCAGTTTTCTGCTAAACCTAGCGAGAAAGCGAAAAGGTGGCTACCTGTCCATCAACGAGGTGATGTCACTCGCATCCGTCATGTTCCGCATGAAATCAAACGCACTTCTACTTATGATTATTACAACTGTATCAGCTCTTTCAATCGCTTTGTTGTGCCTTGCATACATCTCTTATTATTCAGCAGAGAAAACGGCTGAAAAAAACGTTCCGCATGACTTTTCAATCATTGATAGAGATTCAGCCGATACGTTCCAAGCTGCTTTAGAGAAAAACAATATTCCGTACACCGAAAAATCGATTGAAGTAATTCAAGTGACGGTTAACGCCTCGCAGCTTATCGATCGTAGCTTAGAAGAGCTCGTAATCGATCCAAAAGCGATGCCACTGCCTTTAATCAGCGAAAAGTCAGTATCCGGCATGGAAGTTTCACCGGATGAAGTGGTCTTTACCGGCTATGACGACCTGCTTCAAAAGTTTATGCCATTAAAAAATTCTGGATCTATTAAAATTAAAGGAAAAACCGAAACGCTCACTCAACGTTATGTAGGCTTAGAAGATATTTATCCCGTATCCTGGTATTTCACAGCTGGAGGTGTTCCTACTGCGATCGTGGATGATGCTGTTTTTACAAAGTTGAAGAGTGATATCGATCCTAAGGTCCAGAAAGAATCTACCCTCTATATTGGGATAGACATTAAAAATGAGGAACAACTAGAAGAAGCAGATAAACTGTTTAAATCTACCGAAACATACAAAAAGCTATACAACGAATCCCGTCATGAGATTAGCACCAATCAAAAGAAAAACATGGGACTCACGATGTTTATCGTAGGTTTCTTAGGACTGACTTTCCTCGTCACCTCAGGGTGTATCCTCTACTTCAAACAGATGGATGAGGGAGGAAGTGAAAAACCAAACTACATGATTCTGAGAAAACTAGGTTACACGCAAAGTGATTTATTGAAAGGCATTCAGTATAAACAGCTCTTTAATTTTGGTATTCCATTGTTGATCGGCTTGCTTCACAGCTATTTCGCCGTGCAATCCGGCTGGTTTCTGTTCGGAGCTGAACTTTGGACACCGATGATCATCGTCATGGTCATGTATACGATCCTCTATTCGCTCTTTGGCGTGCTCTCTGTTCTTTATTATAAGAAAGTGGTTAGAGAAGCACTTTAGCTTGATGCTCGCTTTGCTATATAGGTGATAAATTGTATAAAAAGAACAAAAATCGACTAAAACATGATGATTTAGTCGGTTTTTTCTATGGTATACAAATCTTAAGCTTTATTTCGTGTCTCATAGGTGATTTTAATTGATACCATAAGGGGTATATGGCAAGATCATTCCGGAAAATCCGGTCCTGATTCGTTAAATATTAGGATTAATTCCGCAAGTTTCGTCTATAATTCCACAAGTTTTGCTCATCTATCGACGAGTCGACATTAATCGACTGCTACCCCCTATCCATATACCCTCAACCCTGATAAACAAAGGCCGCCTCTTATAACACACAAAAAGAAAACCCCAGCCAAAATACATGGCTGAGGTTCATCAAAACTAAAAATTATTGAGCTGTATAACCGCCATCGATTACGATTGCTTGTCCTGTTACACTCTTCGCTTTGTCGCTTGATAGGAACATCGCATAGTCTGCGATCTCGCTAACTTCCATAAGACGTTTTTGAGGAACTAATGGATAGATAACTTCTTCAAGTACTTTATCTAATGTAACGTTTCTTGTTTTCGCTAAGTCTTCCATCTGACCGCGAACAAGTGGCGTATCAACATATCCTGGGCAAAGTGCGTTAACTGTAACACCTTCTGCTGCTGATTCAAGTGCTGCAACCTTTGTTAGACCGATTACACCATGCTTAGCACTGTTGTAAGCAGCTTTTCCAGCAAATCCAATCAAACCATTGATGGATGAGATGTTGATGATGCGTCCGAATCCTTGCTTTTTCATGATCGGCATAACATGCTTTGTTGCGATGAATGGAGCTGTTAGCATGATTTTGATCATTAGTTCGAATTTAGCAGTTGGAAACTCTTCGATTGGTGAAACGTGCTGAAGACCAGCATTGTTGATCAGAACGTCAACACGGCCATACTCTTTGTGTGCTGTTTCGATCATGCTCTTGATGTCTTCTTCACTTGTAACGTCTGCTTTAAGACCGATCGCTTCAAGTCCAAGACCTTTTAGTTCTTCTGCAGCCTTTTTAACGCCTTCTTCATTAAGGTCTGTTAAAACTACTTTGCTTCCGTTTTGAGCGAATGTTTTTCCGATTTCAAATCCGATACCACTTGCAGAACCTGTAATAACGACTACTTTATTTTCAACCACACTACTCACTCCTAAAAAGTTTTTATATAATACCCATGCTTGCCATAATGATTCCAACAATTACAGCAATCGTAGGGATAATTAAAGCGACAACAAATACATCTTTGTACGTTTCCTTATGCGTTAACTGTGTTACCGCAAGAAGTGTTAACAATGCTCCGTTATGAGGAAGGATCGATGCTCCAGATGCAATGGATGCCATTCTGTGGAACGCCTCAGGACTCATACCCGTTGACTGGGACAACTCATAATATGTTCCGCCAAGAGCTTGTAATGCAATTCCCATACCACCTGAAGCTGAACCTGTAATCATTGCTAAAAGCTGTACGACTAAGGATTCAGATACGAGCGGGTTGCTCGAGATTCCTAAAAGTATATCTGTGATTTTGTCAAAGTCCGGTACACTCGTTACAACTGCACCGAATCCAACAGCAGCACTCGTATTAATGATTGCCATAACAGAACCTTTAGCACCTTCGTTCATAGATGGGATGAAGGTTTTGTATTGCTTTGCATTAATAATAAGAATTGCTAGAATTCCTGCTAATAACGAAGGAATTGGAGCGATTTTTAAGAAATTAAGTAAAATAACAACAACAATTAACGGGACTAATGAAAGAATCCAGTTTGGAAGTTTTTCCTCATTTTCATCTTCATTCTCTTTTGATTTATTAGGTTCTGTATACTTTTCGCCAGCTGCTGTTAAACGCTTCTCTCTGAACTTTAGCCAGAAATATCCGCCAACTGCCATGATTAGCGTAGCTACAATACCGATAATGGTACCCGCCATTGGGGTTGTCTTAAACGTGTTCATGGGAATTAAGTTTTGAATCTGCGGTGTTCCTGGTACCGCAGTCATCGTAAACGTGAATGCCCCAAGAACGATCGTAGGTGCGATTAACCTTCTAGAGATATCTGCTTTTTTAAATAATGCCAATGCGATAGGATAAATCGCGAACACAACGACAAACAAACTTACGCCACCGTAAGTTAAGACAGCTGATGCTACCAAAACTCCGAGAATCGCACGTTTTTCACCTATAAACTTTGTAAACTGAATCGCAACGGATTTAGCAGCTCCCGTATCTTCCATTAACTTACCGAGTACAGCTCCTAATAAGAAGATTGGGAACCATGCTTTTGCAAAATCTACAAAGCCAGTCATATACGTATTGGTATACGCGTCCATCAAGTCTAAACCACTCATTAGAGCGACAACACCCGCTACGATTGGAGCGACCCAGATGATCGACCAGCCCAGGTATGCAAAAAACATGAGTAAAGCCAGACCTATTATGATACTAATCAAAATCTTTCCTCCTTTTTTATATAGAAAGAGTGCGCTTTCATCAATAAGCACTTACTTTTAAAAAGTTTTCTTGCACGAAGGACATTTTACTCCTGTGTATTTATTAAGTAAAATGAATTATAACTATAGATAGTATGCACAAAAGTTATAGAATGGAGTTCTCTCTATGGATATTCGACAATTGACTTATTTTCACGCTGTAGCCAAACACAAAAGCTTCACGAAAGCTTCTACCGTACTGCATTTATCTCAGCCCAGTCTTAGTAAAATGGTAAAGAGCTTAGAAGACGAACTGGAGATGGAGCTGATCGATCGCTCTTCGAGACAAATCGAACTAACAGAAGCCGGCGAGATCGTGTTTGAACAAAGCAAGATGATTCTTGAGTCTTTGGACAACTTATCATCAAACCTTTACGACTTAATGAACTTAAAAAAAGGGAAGATCAAAATTGGAATTCCCCCGCTTATCGGCTTTTTATTTTTCCCTAAAATCATCAAGAAATTCAAAGCATCTTACCCTGAAATACAGATTCAGCTCGTCGAACATGGCGCGAACCGTGTTCAGCAAGAAGTGAATGATGGTCTCTTAGATCTCGGAGTAGTCGTTATGCCCTTAAATGAAGATAAACTCGAGATCGTTTCATTCTTAACCGAGCACCTGATGCTGTTTGTTCATCATTCACATCCGCTCGCGAATAGAGAAAAAGTATCGATGAAAGAATTGGAGAATGAATCTTTTATCATTTTTAAAGAAGGATTTACCCTGCATGATCGTGTTATCGAAGAATGTATTGCAGTTGGATTTCATCCGAAGATTTCCTATGAAAGCTCACAATGGGACTTCATAAGCGGTATGATTGGGGAGAATTTAGGGGTTTCTATCTTTCCTGAATCTATCGCAAAAAAGGTTGATCAAAATTTGATTAAAGCCATTCCAATCGTTGATCCCTCACTGCCTTATAAGCTCGGGATTATAAAAAAGAAAGATAAATATGTTACTTATGCGACTCGAGAATTTATTAATATGCTTTCACCATTTAGCGAATAAAACCTCTAATTATAACCAAATTGCATACTTTTGATATATTATATGTATTTTACGAATAGTTTAGATTGAGATAAAGTAGTTCCAATACAAATTATAGGAGGCACTACTCATGGAAAAAGATCGTTTTCAAAATGGATTAGATAAATTAATGGAGTACACGCTAACGGATAACAAAGACATCTCAACGCACTTAAAAATCTCGGATGACTTGCAAGATATCGCGCCAGATGTGGGAAAATACATTATTGAATTTGCGTACGGCGAGATTTATTCACGTTCAGGATTAACGAACAAGCAAAGAGCGCTTGTAACGATTTCTTCTCTAGTGACACAAGGAACGGAGCCTCAGTTGGAGCTTCATATCAATACGGGGCTGACGGCGGGACTGACAAAAGAAGAGATTGTGGAGAGCATCACGCACTTGATTCCATATACAGGTTTTCCTCGTGTGTTGAACGCGTTAACGGTTGCGAAGAAAGTTTTTGCAGTGCGAGATGAAGAAGTGAGTGAATCAAAGGCACACTAAGGAAAAGTAGCTATCCTTTTACAGGGTAGCTACTTTTTTGTTATGTCTAGAAGGGTTGACAGAGTTGCTTTGCGCTCCAGGATGCTCGCTTTCCGGGGGGCGTGCGTTGAGCCTCTTAGCGCTTTGCGCTGTTAAAAGTCTCACCTGTCTAGTTACAGTGGCTAGCCCCTCGAGGTCAAAAGTTAAATGGCTAAGAAGGCAAAGTGCGCCTTCAAACCCATTCACCTTTTGCTTGTCGGGGCTGAACAAGCCACTTCCACTTTTCGAACTGTCCCACTCATCCCCCAGGAGTCTCGCACCTTACACTCCAAACAACTTATCCATGATGTCTTAGTAAGTCTATGTTCTAACACTAACCCAAATAATTAGATTAGCGACGTAGCATTTACAAGAAATCTCCTTCTTCTGTTTGATCCAGTTGGTCAGAATTACTAGGAGCGTCTTGATATTCGATGCCGTATTTTTTGCTCAACAATTCCATCTCTGCGTGATAAGCGTCTACCAATTGGAAGTATTCTTCTAATTTTAGATTAGACTGTGTCATCAGATTTTTATCTTGTAGTTCTAAGGCTTGTCTTTGAAGGATTAAACTTTCGTAAAAAATTTCGGTAGCTGTTACGATTTGCTTTTTCATTCCTACTAATTCTTCTCCTTGAACATCGATGGTTTTCGCTTGGGCCACTGCTTTTTCATAGGCAGGAATCGTAGTTTCCACTAACTCCAAATACATCGTCTCGTCGTCGGTATAGTTTGCACCTGAAACGCTAGCTAAAGAATCAAAGGCTTGTACTTCATAGGTAGATACTGCTGCCACGTCCACATTGATAAATTGTAAGACAGCCTCTTGCTGTTCTTCCGTATTGATAGGCTCAGAAAAGCTCTGTGTTTCCTCTTCATTCTGCGTCACTTCATTGCTCGTCCTATTTAAGGCTATTTCACTCGAGTTCGCACCTGTAACAATTGAACTCACTAAAAAAGATACTAAAAAAAGTGTGTTCACGCTGTCAGCCCCTTCGTCATTTTGTAAGTAATAACCAATACCCTGCTTATTCAGGGGTTATGCCACATAACTGTAAAAACAGCGTATTTGGTACTTCGTTTGCTGAAAACACAACGAGTAAAACCCCGCTATATCCATAACGGGGTTCATGTTTATCTAAACTTTTTTACAAGACGTTTCGCTTTTTAGGTGCAGCCCATTTAATCTTAGAAGAAGCAAGCATTCTTCCACTCTTCGCTACTTTTTTACTTCTAAAGAAGTCTGCAATGATGTCTTTGTCAGAGTGAGGAATCTTCTCCCCTTTTACAATTTGAGCACCATTGATGCAGCCGCTCGTGAGAAGAACAATGTCATTTTCTTCACTAAGAGATAATGCCTTGATTACCGCATCATGACGTGTGAGTTCTGAGTGAATGTTAGGTGCGGCTGGATTTTTAAACCCTCGCATCACGTGGCCAACAATCTCACTAGGGTCGTTGTATCCTGGATGGTCAACAGATACGACGATTTCTTCGGCTTGGTTCTCAATCGTTTCCGCCATTTTTGGCATCTTTTCTTTATCTCTTATTCCAATGCCCATTACTAACACAATCAGTCGACTGTATGGCAACTTTTTCACTTCTGTTACAAGGTTTTGTAACGCAACCGGTGTGTGCGCGTAATCTAATATGATTTTACGATTCTGCTTGTGAATGATTTCGAATCTTCCTTCAGGTCCTGTCATTTCAGGAAGAACATGAAGCATTTTTTCTAATGGTATTCCAATATGCATGCCTGTACAGATTGCAGAAAGTAGATTTGCGATATTATAAGATCCGTAAAAAGGTGTTATTACAGAATAACGTTTTTCGTGAACGGACAAGGTAAATGAAGTACCGTTCGCTACGTGCTTAACATCTGTTGCGATTACATCGGCACCGCTTTCTTCATTCATGCTGTACGTTAGCAAAGGACCTTCAAATAACTCAACGATTTCTTTACCCATACCCTCATCATCTATGTTCACAACCGCTTTTTTGGCTTGTTTGAACAACTTTAACTTCGCTTGTTTGTAGTTTTCAAATGTATGATGAAACTCCAAATGTTCTGGTGATAAATTTGTGTGAATCGCTACATCGAAATCAATACCTGCTGTTCGTTTTTGTTCAATTCCAACAGAAGTGACCTCCATCGCAGCGAGTTGATCGCCATTCTCTACAAACTGTTTGAAGATGTGATGAAGATCAGGCGCTTCAGGCGTTGTTGGCGTTGACTGTTTCATGTTCAGATTTCCTGTAGAGGAAATCATACCGGTAGTTCCGATCGAACCGGATTTTACATCACAAAGGTTCATCAACGATCTAACATAAGCCGCGACCGTCGTTTTACCATTCGTCCCTGTAATGCCCACTGTGATTAATTTTTCATGTATACGTTCATTAAATAAGATAGATAATTGAGCCATAAATACGCGAGCATCCTCAACTAGTAAGAATGTAACATCACGATAGGTTTCGCTCGCCTCTTTTAAAATCGTTTTATTTTCACCGGCAACCACAACTGCACCATTCTGGATGGCACTCTCAATAAAGGTGTGCCCGTCAAATTGTTCACCCGTTATACAGACAAAGGAAGAGTTATTCATTACGTTTCTAGAATCAAAGCAGACAGAAGAAATGGTTTGCTGTTTGCTTCCCCAAATTTCCCGAATACCTAATTGCTGCTTTTTTTGTTCAAAATGTATATTCATTCTGCCTCTCCTTTTGCGATCAATCTATGAATAATTAGTATAGTAGAATATAAAAGTTTGTATTTAAAATTTTTATGCACACATACTTTCTTTAAATACCCTAAGTATTCGATTGTTAACCTTTTTTTATTTATGTTTCTTTATCTTTTTTTAGAAAAAGTCAGCGTTAAATACTGGAAGGACGGGGAATACGTATTCCCGGCCAGGACAAATAGGAAGTGTGGATCAAAATCAACTACTTACAAAAGCAATAAAAGCAATTCTTAACAACTTAATGTACCAAACAAAAGTGCATTACGCTTTGAATCCACATACCTGTCCTCTATAATTGAGTTATCATAATAATCTAACATTTAACATCATGGCTTTTCGTGTTTTGCAATTTTAAGTTCCACAAAAGGAAGGGGAAATTGTAATGGAAAACAACAACAAGCCCGATCAAAAAGAACACACATCTGCAGGTCAATGTCCTGTCACACACCACAAGGATAGTGCGATTACGACATCTAGAGCTCCTCATGGTACGACAAATAAGGATTGGTGGCCGAATCAACTCAATCTGAATGTTCTTCGCCAACATGACAAAAAGTCGAATCCGATGGGAGACGACTTTAATTATCGTGAAGAATTCTCCAAATTGGATTACGACGCACTAAAGAAGGATCTTCATGCATTGATGACGGACAGCCAGGATTGGTGGCCGGCGGATTATGGTCACTATGGTCCTTTCTTCATTCGTATGTCATGGCATGCTGCAGGTACATATCGTATGGCTGATGGACGCGGTGGCGGCGGATCAGGTTCTCAGCGCTTCGCACCTTTAAACAGCTGGCCGGATAACGTAAACCTTGATAAAGCTCGCCGTCTTTTATGGCCGATCAAACAAAAATACGGCAACAAAATCTCATGGGCAGATTTACTTGTTTTCACTGGTAACGTAGCCATTGAATCCATGGGGTTAAAAACGTTTGGTTTTGCTGGCGGACGTGAAGATATTTGGCATGCAGAAGAAGATGTTTATTGGGGAACGGAAAAAGAATGGCTAGCGGACAACCGTTATTCTGGTGACCGTGAGCTTGAAGACCCGCTTGCTGCAGTTCAGATGGGTCTGATTTACGTGAACCCTGAAGGGCCGAACGGAAAGCCTGATCCACTCGCAAGTGCTCGTGATATTCGTGATACGTTCAGCCGTATGGCGATGAATGACGAAGAAACGGTTGCTCTAATCGCAGGTGGTCATACGTTCGGAAAAGCGCATGGTGCAGGCGATCCATCTCTTGTAGGAGACGATCCTGAAGCAGCGGATATAGAAACACAAGGACTAGGCTGGCTGAGCCGTCACGGCAGCGGAAAAGGCCGCGACACCATTTCGAGTGGTATTGATGGAGCTTGGACGTCGAACCCAACACAATGGGACAACGGATACTTTGACCTTCTGTTCGGTTACGAGTGGGAGTTAACGAAGAGCAGAGCAGGCGCTTATCAATGGAGTCCTGTTGATGTGACTGAAGAGCATATGGCTCCTGATGCCGAAGATCCATCCATCAAAGTGAAAACGATGATGACAACAGCTGATATGGCATTACGTATGGATCCTGACTATGAAAAAATTTCTCGTCGTTATTACGAGAATCCAGATGAATTTGCCGATGCTTTTGCACGTGCATGGTTCAAATTGCTTCACCGTGACATGGGGCCGAAAGTTCGTTATCTAGGTCCAGAAGTTCCAGACGAAGAACTCATCTGGCAAGACCCTGTTCCGAGTGTAGATTATGATCTATCACCGTCTGATATCGCTCAGTTAAAAGAAAAAATCTTAAATACAGGATTATCGGTGAGTGAGCTCGTAAAAACGGCATGGGCTTCAGCAAGCACGTACCGGGTTTCTGATATGCGCGGAGGTGCGAACGGTTCACGCATCCGCCTAGCTCCTCAGAAAGGTTGGGAAGCGAACGAACCCCAACAGCTAGAGAAAGTGCTAGGAATCTATCAAGATCTACAAAACCAGCTCGACACGAAGGTGAGTCTAGCCGACTTAATCGTTCTTGGCGGAAGTGCAGCTGTTGAAAAAGCTGCAAAAGATGCGGGCTTTGATGTAACGGTTCCATTTACACCTGGACGCGGTGATGCAACACCTGAACAAACAGACGCTGTTTCGTTCGATGTATTAGAACCGGTATCAGACGGGTTTCGTAACTATCAAAAGAAAGAATATAGTACAAGCCCTGAAGAAATGCTTGTCGATAAAGCACAGCTTCTTGGTCTGTCTGCACCTGAAATGACCGTTCTCGTCGGAGGTCTGCGTGTTCTTGGGACAAACTATAAGAATACGAAACACGGCGTATTCACAGACCGTGTTGGCATGTTAACGAATGACTTTTTCGTAAACTTGCTCGACATGGGCGTTGAGTGGAAATCAACAGGCTTTAACGAGTACGAAGGCCGCGACCGTAAATCAGGAGAAGTGAAGCGAACAGCTTCCCGCTTTGATCTCGTGTTCGGGTCCAACTCAGAACTACGCGCACTCGCTGAAGTGTATGCGCAGAATGACAACCAAGAAAAATTCGTACGGGACTTTATCGCAGCTTGGGTAAAAGTGATGGACGCTGATCGATTTGATGTTAAATTAAAATAATAAATAATGAACGCACCTAATCACAATGCCTTATGCAGAATTTGCTGCTTCAGAGCTCTTAAGATTAGGTGCGTTTTCTTCCATAAAAAAAGACAGGATAACTCCCTGTCTTTAATGTCTAGCATGTGTTTTCGTACTATTTACCGAAACGCTTTCGATAACCGCATTTTCTGCAAAGTTCCTCAACCGCTTCTCTTCGCGAGAAACCATCCACGATATTTTTCGCTCGGTCACCTTCAATAATATTTGAAAAGTGTGTATCATTGATATTTCCTAAATTAATTACACCTTCTCCATCTAAGCAGCATGGAATGACTGTACCGTTCGCCAGAATACCCGCTTGATTGCGAAGGCCGTAGCAGAACCCTTTTCCGTCGTCCTCTTCTTCATGCAGTGCCGGCCATTTAAACTCGTAATCTTGATTGATGAAAATTTGATCCGCCAGTTTAATTCCTTTTCCCGGCGTGAGTTTTTCTTCAATTTTAAAGGCAAGACTAAATTCATTCTCAATAATCTCAAGCAGCTGACGGTTACGCTGTTTTTCCAAGTTTGTCGCATTGTCTTGCGTCAGGTTCCAAAGCCTTAAAGAAACAAATAACGAAGACTCTCTCGTTGCTTCTTGTACAAAAGAAAGGATCGTTCTTACGTATTCTTCTTTATCCGTCATACTCTGACCGACGTGGCCATCAAAGCTATGAAGGGAGAAATTCATCTGTCTGAGCGCAGGCTTATTGATAAGCTTGTCCCAGTTCTTTTTAATGAGCGTTCCATTCGTGGTGATATTAACTTTGAACCCTCTTTCATGGGCTATGTCCAATAACTGATCGATTTTTGGATGAAGAAGCGGCTCACCTTTTACATGCAAATAGATGAAATCGGTATAGGGCTTGATCTGGTCTAAACGTTTCGTAAAATCGTCAATGGAGATGAACTGTTTAGCTCGTTCAGTTGGAGGACAAAAATGACACGCCAAATTACAGATGCTCGTAATCTCTATATAAAATTTCTTAAATCTTTTCAAAGTAATTCCTCATTTCGCAAACTCTTGATACATACACCAAAGCTGATTGAAGCCTTCGTGCACTTAAACTACCTGCTTTTTTAACTCTTTCTTATTAGAGCATAATTCATTAAAAAGATAAACGTGTTATGAGGAAATTAACAGATGGGAACGAAAAAAGAAGAGAAGTCCTTTCGCTTCTCTTCTTCCTCAATCACTATTTTGCTGTACGTTGGCTTTTAGAACGATATAGAATCCATAATAAAATAAACCAAATCGGTGTCAGCAATAAAGCCGGACGAGTAGCTTCTGCCACAAGTAACACGATTAAGATTAACCCGAACAAGGCGAGCACCACATAGTTAATGAATGGAGCAAAAGGTGCTTTGAACGTTGACTTTTTGTGCAGATTTGAACGTGTTTTACGATATTTAATATGGCTGATTAAGATCACGCTCCACACCCAGATGAAACAGATGGCACTGATGGTTGTTACGATGCCAAAAGCCTGCTCTGGAATCAGCTTGCTCAGGAGCGCTCCCACTGAAACAACAACAGTGGAAACCCATAATGCGTTTCCAGGTACCGCATTTTTCGTTAGTTTCTTAAAAGATCGAGGAGCCTGCTCACTCTTGCTTAACGTAAAAAGAATGCGACTCGTTGAGAACAACCCGCTGTTGCAGGCAGATGCCGCTGAAGTCAGTACAACAAAATTAATAATCCCAGCTGCAAGCGGAATCCCTATTATGCTGAACGTTTTAACGAACGGACTTTCCGCAGCGTTTAATTGTGTCCAAGGATTGATGCATAGCAGCACGATCAATGCGCCCACATAGAAAAATAGAATTCGCAGTGGAATTTTATTGATCGCAGACGGAATATTCTTTCTCGGATTAGACGTTTCTGCTGCCGCCACACCGACCAATTCCACTCCCACAAACGCGAACACAACCATCTGAAACGAGAGTAGGAACCCAGTCATGCCATTAGGAAAAAAACCTCCATGATTCCACAGGTTGTCTAAGGAAACCGTTCCCGCATCCGTTTGGTAACCCATAACGAGTAGGACAACGCCAATCACAATTAACACTAGAATCGTAATCACCTTGATTAATGCGAACCAAAACTCCAATTCACCGAAAAGCTTTACCGTTAATAGGTTCAGTCCAAGTAAAAGAAGCAAACAAACAATCGCCGGAACCCACTGCGGTATATCAAACCAATATTGAACATAAACACCGACCGCAATCACATCGGCCATCGCTGTCATGATCCAACAGAACCAATACGTCCAGCCTGTGATGAAAGCAGCTCGTGGACCAAGATAGTCCTCCGCAATATCGGTAAACGACTCATAACCTGCGTTCGAAAGCAGCAGTTCTCCTAGCGCTCTCATCATGAAAAACAATGCGATCCCAACGATTAAATAAGCAAAAATAACAGAAGGTCCGGCAAGCTGAATCGCTTTTCCTGAACCTAAAAATAACCCCGTACCAATCGTTCCGCCAATGGCAATCAGCTGCACATGACGGTTAGCTAAATCTCTCTTCAACTCTTGCTGTGACACGTATGAATCCTCCTTCTAAGATGCAAATCAAACAAAAAAAGAGACTGGAGGAATCTCCAATCTCTTGTACATTAGAATATGAAAAAAGCATTCACTGCGCTATAAATGAAAGGCACAACAAAGTCAAAATTCGATACTCTTCTGTCCGTTTGCCTGAGATTGTGAACCCTTCGGCGCCGCTTACTAAGCGGTCTCTCCAGAAGCTGCTCCTGCTGTAGTACGACCCACAGCAATCATAGCTTGCTATCTATATATTTTTTAGTATTTCGGAATATAGTTTTTAATAATAGTACTGAGTTGGGGGTTTGTCAAATAGTTAATCTTGTTGGTGTGATAACAACCATTACTTATGATACGGTTCTCCCCGATTAATCCGAAAAGCCCGATAAATCTGCTCAACAAGCACCAACTTCATCAACTGATGCGGATACGTAATCTTCCCAAATGAAATCTTCTCATTCGCCCGCTTCATTACAGCGTCACTTAATCCTAGGGATCCACCAATGACAAATGCCACTTTGCTTTTCCCATAAGTCGCAAGCTGATCTAAATTCTTAGCCAATTCTTCAGATGACACAGCCTTGCCCTCAATTGCCATCGCAATCACATGCACATCTTGGCCGATCTTTGCTAGAATTCTTTCACCTTCAGCGTTTTTAACCATGATCATCTCTTGATCACTTAATGTTTCAGGAGCTTTTTCATCAGGAACCTCAATAATCTCTACTTTTGCATAAGGTCCTAATCGTTTTAAGTATTCATCAATACCTAGTTTTAAGTATTTTTCTTTTAATTTCCCTACGGAAACGATTGAAATATTCACTTGTTGAAAACTTCCTTTCAAATAAGTTATCCCCAGAACTTATCCACATATGCACAATTAGTGCTATATCTTGTAGGCGTTCATATGTTCGATACTTTATATGCACCTTTGTTATCGCAGTATTCACAACCTGTTGATAACTCGTCATTCTCTGTTAGTAACTCAACAACTGGCGGCGTTTCAAACTCATCCACAATGATGTCAATCGCAAGCTCAGCATGGTCTTTGCAGCAAATAATAACCAAATCTTTTCACTCCTAACTTATCCACAATCCTTCTTCTTACACTAACGAATTTACAGCTGTGTGTAAACAATCCGCTAAAATAAAGTTGTCCACATGTTGAATCATTTTTTTATTCTTTATTGAAAGGTGGGTTATTTTTTTAAAGTCTTTCCTTCAACGACAAGTTGATTGAAGTGCAAGGTGCGAGACTCCTGCGGGACAGGTGGGCAAGTGAGACACTTATACGTGAAACGTACGAATGTGGCTCACCGCCTGCCCCGCGGAAAGCGAGCAACCTGAAACGGAAATCAACTCACTCCCAAAGACACCTAGCGCCAACAAACAAAAAACAGGAGACCCTAAAGCCCCCTGTTTCCCTCTTTTACTGAGATTGATTACCACCGCTCAATTCAACTTTCACGGTCTTCTTCTTCCCATCACGATAGAACGTCACATCCACCTCATCACCAATCTTCGCTTTTGTATAAAGGAACTTACGAAGAGCGATTGGGTCTTTAATCTTCTCTCCACCCATCTCGACAATTACGTCCATTTCCTTAATACCTGCACGAGCTGCTGGTGAAGCTGAAGTGATCTCCATAACAACGACACCTTCTTGTACGCTGTCTGGAATCTTCAGTGTTTGCTCACGCTGATACGTGTTCACTTGAGAAAGCGGAATGATGTTAACGCCTAAGAACGGTCTGCGTGTTTCACCATATTTCTCAAGGTCTTCGATAATCGGTTTTGCCACATCTGAAGGAATAGCAAACCCAATTCCCTCTACCTCGTTCTGTGCGATCTTAGAAGAGTTGATCCCGATTACTTGACCCGCGATATTAATTAAAGCACCACCACTGTTACCAGGGTTGATCGCTGCATCCGTTTGGATAACTTCAGCTTGCCAATCTGGATTTCCGTCTTGATCTAGATCAACTGGAATCGAACGGTCCGCACTTGATACGATACCTTGTGTAACAGATCCAGGGAAGTTTCCGAGCGGATTACCGATTGCGATAGCAGGTTCACCACGTTTTAAGTCACCCGACACTCCAAACTCCGCTACACTATCAACTTTGCTGCCATCGATTTCAACAACAGCGAGGTCCATTAGAGGATCTGTTCCGCGTAGAGTACCTTTAAGCTTCGTACCGTTGCTAAGCGTGATCTCAATCTGATTCGCATCCGCCACAACGTGGTCATTTGTTACCACATACGCTTTGTTGCCTTCTTTTTTATAAATAACACCTGATCCTGTGCCCGCTGGCTGTTGGCTCCAAAAATCAGTCTGCTGAATGTTGATGACTTCAACGACAGCTCCAGATGCTTTATCAACCGCATCCGTTACGTTCGTCGTCAGATCGACATCCACTTTTCTCTGTTCTAGATCTCCGTCGGTACCAAGCCCGTTTTGTTCTTCGTTCGGAGGATACAGATTATCTGGTAAAAGACCAGCTCCTCCTAGTGCAGGTACTGTAAATAAGACAAGCAAACCACCAAGAATTGCTCCTAGCAACGCTGGTAGAAACTTTCCTCCACGGTTTCCTTTTTGTCGAGATGGTGATTCATAATCATCATCGTAATAGCCCATATGCTCCTCACCGTTCCTTTCAACAATAAAATGGATGAATTCATAACCTAGTATAAGCAATTAGTCCTGAAATTATGGACATTTTGGGTTATTTTTCATAATTTCCCACACTTATTGTTATTTCCGGAAACGGCTTACTTTAAACAAGTAAGTATTTTAAACTAAAGCCAATTTTGTTGGCTGACTCGCATCTGTATCGTGCAGAATAACTTGTTCACCCGCTGAGATATCATACGTTTTTAACGTCTGCTCAACAGCTAAGCGAGCAATATCCTTCATGTTGTTATCTTTGCTCAAGTGAGCAAGATAGATATGTTTCGTGCCGTCACCGATTACATCAGCGAGAGCATGTCCACAATCTTCGTTCGAAATATGACCATGGTCCCCTAAAATACGGCGTTTAATGTTCCACGGATATCGTCCCATCATGAGCATGTTAATGTCATGGTTCGATTCAATCACAAGCGAGTGGCTGTCACGAATGATACCTTTCATACGATCGCTCACATAGCCCGTATCCGTCATGAGGGCTAACTTTCTACCATTGTGATGAAATACATAGAACATCGGTTCCGCCGCATCATGTGACACGCCAAAAGATTCAACTTCTAAATCGTTGAACGTTTTTACACTTTCCATCTCAAACTCAAACTTTTGCTCGGTCGCCACTTCACCAATCAAGCCGTTCATCGCATTCCACGTGTTTTTGTTCGCATAGATCGGCAGCTTAAATTTTCGAGCCAGCACACCGAGTCCTTTTATGTGATCGCTATGTTCATGCGTGACGAGGATTCCGTCAATGTCAGCCACCTCACCACAAGCTGCTTTTTCAAATAAAATCTGAATCTGTTTGGCACTTAAGCCTGCATCCACGAGCAAGCGCGTTTGTTCGGTTTCAACGTAAACAGCGTTTCCCGAACTTCCGCTTGCAAGAACGCTAAATTTTAAACTCATAACCGCATGTTCCTCTCTACTCTGCCTTTTCCGTCAAAACTTGAATGGAACTGTCAGTCGCATTAACTAAATACTGTCCGTTCTTGGTTTCTATGAACCACGTAGGTGTATAAACCTGAACTTCCCCTTCACCTACAAGGCTATAGTGGCCAAGCTCTACTTTTTGTATATGATCACCTTTTTGAAGGTTCGATTCTAATAGTTTCTCAAGTGCCTTGCTAGGTGAGATGATCTGCTGAAAAGCTCCTTGTCTCGTAATAAAGAGATAGGTTTGTGTAAGATTAGTAAGGTTTCCTTTGTCATCAAGCTTAAACCTGATCATTCCGTTCGGCACATCATAATCTTTTGCATCAGCAACAATACCAAAATTACTAGGGTTGTAGAAAATCCTTTTTTCTTGATAAACCTGCGTAAACCAGACAGTGTTGTTCTCTTTATCCCATTCGTAAAAAGCGTATTCCTTACCACGAGAGATGTTCTCTTCTGCAAACTGAGTAAGCTCTGAAATCAGATCTTTTGAATCCTTTTTCGGAAGATTCATCGGTTTACTAAGATCATAGTGAAGGGTGATGTCTGTGCTAGCTTCCTTATCAAGCGATACATTTTTTGCAGGAGATTTCTTCTCTTCCTCCGAGAACTTGTAACGCTGTGCACTGATTAAGGTTTGTTTTTCTTTATATTTCGGCAGCTTTTCCGAAAGTGAAATCTCGTTATTCGCTAACCGCTCTTCTAGTGGTTGATCTGTAAGTCTTGAAATGTTGTTAATGTCGTTCTTTTGATAAAGCTGGTATCCCAAGAATAGGTTTAAGACAAGAAAGGTAAGGATAAAAATGCTTTTTGTTCTTTGCCAATTCAATTAAAATCCTTCCTTTCCTGTCTGTGAAAATAATGGCTGCCATCCCTTAGCATCATAGTTAATAAACCATTGTGGCTCTAGCTTGTATACGTGTGGTTCTTTTTGCTTTTTCATCGTGAATCCAATACGAACATCTTGAACATAGTTCTTGTTGTAATCTTTTTCTTCAAGTTCTTTCTTAACTTCTAACCCTGACTGAATGTTGACCTTTTGTGAGAGATAAGATTTTTGCTCTAGCTGTAACTGTACGAGTGAGCGTTGATATTCCTTAAGCTCGTTTTCATACCACACTAAGTTCATCTGCATCTCTGGATCAAGCACTGGCAGGTTCTCAACAAACAACCAAAAGTTTGCTGAATATATGGATAGACCGGAAAGGATATATGGGTTTCCCCAGCCTGCGTGCGTATTGATATAATCTAAAGATTGATACAGTGGTGAAATGTTTGGAGTTGTATTTGGGTTCCGGTTTCCTGCAAAGTTTGTGAACGTGAATCGATTTTGCAACTCATTCACAACCATAGCCGCTGTTCCATCAGCATACGTGATCTGATTTTTATCAGAAGCACTTTTTACAGCTAAAGGATCTTTAAACAACGCTTTTTTATACATTTCATACGTATCCTCACCTGTTGCTTTTGAAAGGTACGTATAGCGAGTTAAGGCTAGCGAGTCTTTTGGAAAATAAAATCTTCTTAAAACTTCTGCTTGTCCTTTTTTTCCGTCATCCTTAATATCATGTTGGATATATGGGATTAAATTGCCCGTATCGACCCACTTATCCATATCTCTTATTAAAGGATTCATCTGGTTATTTGTTGCCCTTATCTTTTGCATCTTTTTATTTTCATAAGATACAAGATAGCCTTCAATACTATCTGTCAGTTTATCTTGATATAAAAAGATGCGATCCACACTTTGTGGTTTAGTAGCTTGTATCTCGGATTCAAACGAGAAAATCTCTTTGTAAATATCCTGACTCATGCCTACCGGAAAAATAATTTCCACATACTTGTTGTCTCGTAGGAATTTTTCATCTGGATCAAAAGCTCGGTTATTTTTTGAACCAGTATCAAACGTGAACTTCGTTTCGTTCAAACCCATATGAAACTCTTTCAATAAGTTGTTCGCTTCAAGTCCGTATAACTCATCCCCACTATGATAGATCACCTGTGTAGGATAAACGAGTTGTTTCACACCCGCTTCTATATCTACTTCCTGCTTCTTAACGATACGAGCTCCTTCTAATGATGGATAGCTTGGCTTGAATGTCCACAAGCTCCATGTGAGGACAAGGCTCATCCCGATCAAGAACGTAAGCGCGATCGACTTGATGTGTTCATAATTCTTCTTGAAAAAAGTGATCACTTCTTTTGCATGTGTAATCCACTTTAACCAGTTCATTGCAGCCCCTCCTTAACCTTTTTTAAAGGAAGAGTAAAGTGGATGGTCGTTCCTTGGCCCCATTCACTTTCAGCCCAAATGTCTCCGCCATGCGCAAGTACGATCTCTTTTGCGATCGCAAGACCTAGGCCAGTGCCACCGATATCTCTTGAACGAGCACGGTCTACCCTAAAGAATCGATCAAAGATTTTAGAAACGTTATTTTTCGGAATACCTACACCTTGATCCGAAATACTCACCTTCACTTTGCGTCCGATAACAGAAGCGTTAAAAGTGATCGTTCCACCTTCAGGAGAATATTTCATCGCGTTCGAGATAATGTTATCGAGCACTTGTGTCATCTTATCGGTATCCAACTGAACGTTGATCTTGTGAGTTGGCAATGAGCGAGATAGCTCTATGTTTTCCTTTTCAAGCATCTCAAAGCGATCGATGATACCGTTCAAGAATTCCACCAGGTCAATTTCAAAAAAGTTAAATCGGTAATCTTTGCTGTCCATCTTTGATAATTGAAGCAGATCGGTTACGAGCCTAATCATACGTTCTGTCTCATTCTGAGTAACCTCTAAGAAACGCGGAGCGATGTTCTCATCCTGCCACGCACCTTCAGCTAGTGCTTCCAGATAACTTCTCATCGTTGTTAGCGGTGTTCTCAGCTCATGTGAAACATTGAATACAAACTCTCGTCGCTCGTTATCGATCTGTTCTTGCTCGGTAACATCATGAAGAACACAAATAAGACCATTGATTGGCCCGTCATCCTTCTGTATCGTAGAGAAGTTTGCTCTCACCACATAGTGCATATCATCCGTACTAAAATCAAGCAGCATGGATTCATATTCGTTATAAAGCTCTTCCCATGTGTATTCTGTATTTAAGCGCAATAGTTCCATCAGAGGCGTTCCTAGCGCGTTCTGCCTGGAGATGTTCAGCATCTCTTCAGAACGGTCGTTCATGAGGATGATGGCACCGTCACGATCTGTCGCGATCACACCATCTGTCATATATGTCAGTACGGAACGCAGCTTTCTACGTTCACTCTCTGTGATTGCCGTTGCTTCTTGCAGCTTTGTTGTTAAGTTGTTAAAGGTCATAGCAAGCTGACCGATCTCATCATCTCCATACAGCTGAACTTTACGAGAAAAGTCCCCTCTCGCCATAACAAGAGCTTGTTTTCTCATATCTGCCATAGGTCGTGTGATCGTACGCGCCAAAAAGACTCCTAGCAGTCCTGTAATAATAAGTGCGATTACGGTTCCAGTCACTAGAATGCTATTGATACGTGCAATTTGTTTAAAGATTCCTTCGATGGATGCTACTAAATAGATGGCTCCAATGTTCTCACCAGTACCATCAATCTTGATTGGTTTGGCGAGCACCATGACCCGCTCCCCTTCATGAAGCATGATCTCATCATCGACCGTTCCTTCAAGAGCAAGCTTGATCTTAGGATTGAAGCTGATCTGCCCTACTAGCTGTGGTTTATTGCTCGCAAGAACCATGCCTTCTTCATTAAGTACTTGAATTTCTTTCTCTTCGAATTCCTCGTCAATTAACGCTTGAATATCATCTTCAAGCGTTACAGGGTCTTCACCATCTTCAGCTTTCTTTTCTTTGTACCGATCTTTGTCTTTCATCTTTTGCTCAACGTTAAACTCTAATAAATTCACTCTATCATAAAGTGATTTAGAGAAACTCTGCCGAAGATCAGATTCTAAGTTGTTGATAAAATAAACACTGATCACTTGCATGGCTATTAAGATGAGCAACACATAAATCAATACAAACTTAACGTGTATTGATTTAAAAAAATTGACTTTATCCATCATGACTACTCCTGATCAGGATTTCTTAGGTAATACCCCACTCCACGTCTTGTAATGATCCATAATGGGTGACTTGGATTATCTTCTACTTTTTCGCGCAATCGACGAACCGTTACATCGACCGTTCTTACATCACCAAAGTAGTCGTATCCCCATACAGTTTGAAGTAAGTGTTCACGCGTCATCACTTGTCCGATATGTTTTGCTAAATAATGCAGCAGTTCAAATTCACGGTGTGTTAACTCGATCGTCTCACCACGTTTGGTCACAATATACGCATCAGGATGAATCGTAAGAGAACCAATCGTGATCTCATTGTTCTCATCTACTTCACGCTCTGATTCCTGCTGATGACGGCGCAGGTTAGCCTTCACACGTGCAATTAATTCACGCGTGCTGAATGGCTTCGTCACGTAATCGTCCGCACCAAGCTCTAAACCTAATACTTTATCAATTTCTGAGTCTTTTGCAGTTAGCATAATAATTGGCATATCATACTTTTTACGGATCTCACGACAGACTTCCATGCCATCTTTCAAAGGCAGCATGATGTCGAGCAAAATCATATCCGGCTTCTCTTTTTCTACCTTTTCTAACGCATTAATGCCATCATACGCGCAACTTACAGTAAAACCTTCTTTTTCAAGATTAAACTGCAGAATATCTGCAATGGGTTTTTCATCATCCACAACGAGAATTTTCTTATCCATGGGAACGCTCCTTCTTTCAGAAACTCTATTTTATATATAGCAGAATATTTTGTAGTATCGATTATATGGTATCTCTACTATTTTATCACAGTTGAAACTTTCTCCATACTACTAGCAAAACCTTCTAATTTTAGACAAAGAAAAGTTGGCTTCACTTTAGAATCCCGTCGAAAGTTATCGCAGCGTGAATTACATCCTGATAGTCATTCTATTAAATTCGAGCAAGCATGAAAAACCTCCCAGGAAGCAAGTGTTCCTGAGAGGTTTTTGACATGTGTTTATTCCTTAGCATCATTGAAAAGTTGGTTAGAGTGGAAGGTGCGAGACTCCTAGGGGATCAGCGGGACAGGTGAGACTCTTAACAGCGCAGAGCGCTAAGAGGCTCACCGCACGCCCCCTGGAAAGCGAGCAACCTGAAACGGAAATCAACCTGCTTTCACAGTACTTTAATTTTCACTTACAAAATCAGCTGGATCTTTAAGCACACCGTTCTCATACACTTCAAAATGCAAATGCACACCAGTCGATTGACCCGTTGTGCCCATCACACCAATCTTTGACCCCTTCTGCACAACATCACCTGTTGAAACAGAAATCGAATCAAGATGCGCATAAATCGTCCTCATGCCATTGTTGTGATCAATTATAATCTTGTTCCCATAATCTCCATCCCATCCTGCAGAAACAACTCTACCATTGTCTGCAGCTAGAATGGAGCGTTCTGAAGGTCTGGCAATATCCATCCCTTTATGCTCTTTACCCCAACGCGTGCCTTTATGACTGGAAATGTATCCACCCACGGCTGGCCATGAAAGAGTGCCTGTCCCCTTAGATGGAATCACTTTCGTACCGATCTTTTGGATTTCCGTAACTGGTGCCTTCACTTGTTTATTTTCTAAAATCTCTTTTTGAAGCACTTTGTTATCGGCTTTTCTTGTTGTATACGTAATATCTTCTACACCATGCTGTCCTTTTTGAACCGTTTTGATCTGTCCTTTTTCCAATGTACTGTCTTCTTGTTTCTCAACCTGAAATGGAAGCTCATTTTGAACACGAGTTGCTTCATACACAAGTACTTCAGTAAAAGGCTTTTTCTCTGTAACTGTAACAGACTGGCCGGCACGAATAACCGGCACAAACATGAGTCTTGTATTTAGCGTATAGAACTGATCCATTGATAAGTGATACTTCTCTGCAATCGACTGAACCGTTTCTCCTTTTTGAACAACATGCTCTTTCTTATCAAGGCTACCTTCTTTTAAAGAAGAGATGGCATCATCTACCGTTACAAGCTCACTGATGGATGTTTGTGCTTTTTGAATAAGAACTGGCGCTGAAAAGTCGATATCTACCACTTTACGTTCTCCCGGCTTTAAATCCGGTACTTCAAGCTTTTCGTTCTCAGCTTTCTTTTTTTCGATGTCATCTAACTCGGCCTTTGAGACATGTTCTAGCTTTAGCTTTAGCAGTGTATCTTTTGCTTCTTTTTTACTGGAAACATAAGCCACAGTTTGTCCGCCAACGACCAAACGATAAGCCTCAACTTCAACCGTTAGCTGCTCCTTCAAGTTCTCTATTACTTCCTTATTATCAAACTCTGGTCTGAACATCTTTTCAGGCTTAAGCTCGATAGACTCTTTTACCGCAAAAGCAAAGTTACTCTTTCTGCCTTTTGCTTGTTGTAATATGTGATCGACCGTCTCTTCAACAACACTTTCTTCACGAACGGTTCCGATTTTCTTACCATCTACATAAACGTGATAAACCGTTTTGATCAACTGGTTATCATCGCTACTAGCGGAAGTGTTCGATGGATTCATCGTGAATGCTGATACTATTAAAATCACTGCAACAAACGGCAGTGCAATATATTTAATAAATCTTTCAGTGGTTTTTCGATTGTTCACTTTTTCTATTTCCCCCTAAAGATTCTCTCTCTCTGATCTCTGAATTATGTCTAAAGACCTATTTCCATTTATGTCTTTAGCACCTCTAGTATCCTATCATAAGGAATTTCGATTTGTCAGAACTTCGGGGATTTTGTAATGCAACTGTAAATAAACGACATAAAAAAGAGTATAAATTCACCGATTTATACCCTTTTTTAACACCTATTCCGTTAATTTGATGCGTTCTTTAATATCTTCTTTTTGAACATAAACAACGAGAAAGCTGATTGGAATCAGAAGCAGCGTCTCTAACCATTGCTTTTCAAACAGCCAATAGAAAAAAGGTGTTAGTGCAAAAGCAAAGAGTCCCGCTACGGTTAGACTTCTTTTTATTCCGTAAAAAAGCAGAAACGCAGCTGCTACAAGAACGGCAGATATGGGGTGAAAAATAATCATCCCTCCGATAAAGGAAGCCACTCCCTTCCCGCCATGAAAACGGAGAAAAATCGGATAAAGGTGTCCTAGAATTACCGCTAAAAAACCGAGTAGCTGAATATATGGTGGATATTGAAATTGTATACCTGCCCAAACGACCGCTGCCGCTTTTAAGATGTCACCGGCTAACGTGAGTACGAAACCCGATGGTCCTAGCACTCTGCCAGCATTCCGCGCTCCTATATTTCCGCTGCCTAATAATCGTAAATCAACGCCTTTTATAAGCTTTGCTACAAGAAACCCTGTCATGATGCAACCAACAAGGTAACTCGCGATCAAATACAGCGCCCATTCAAATTCCATCTGTATGATCACTACCTTCCTCATCCCAATTGATACACTATATTCGAACGATTGAGTACTTATCCCTCTTTATCAGCATTAAAAGTCTATGGTGGGTGTGAAAATGTATGAAACGTGAGTGTATAGATGCTGATTTGTGCAGTGCCTGTCTCTTTGTAAGCCTTTTTGGAGGTGTATCGGTGTTGTTCTGCTGCCGGAAGGGGTCAGTGCTGATACCCTACGTGGTACTTGAGCTATTAATTAAGTCTAATCTTGATGCAATTAAGTCGAAATAAAAAAAATTAAGTCTAATTCCATGGCAATTAAGTCTTAGAGACAAAATAAAGGCCATTCGATCATTCTCGACAAAGACGTCCTTGGTATATACCCTCCACAAACGGCGACCGATCGTACGCAAAAAAATAAAAAAAGCATGCTCCCTTTTCAAGGAACACGCAACATGTTTTAGGATTTAAAGTAAAATGGTGGCTCGAGACGGAATCGAACCGCCGACACGAGGATTTTCAGTCCTCTGCTCTACCGACTGAGCTATCGAGCCATAAAAGTGGCGGACCCGACCGGGGTCGAACCGGCGATCTCCTGCGTGACAGGCAGGCATGTTAACCACTACACCACGAGTCCACTTTAATGCTTTTACCTATTTACTTAGAAAAAATGGTGACCCGTACGGGATTCGAACCCGTGTTACCGCCGTGAAAGGGCGGTGTCTTAACCGCTTGACCAACGGGCCACTTTTTTTAAAAAAAGTGGTGAGCCATGAAGGACTCGAACCTTCGACCCTCTGATTAAAAGTCAGATGCTCTACCAACTGAGCTAATGGCTCGTGCTTTGTTTTAAAACGTTTGTCGTTTTTTCACGACAAGTGTTACTTTATCACGTTATAGAAGCTTTGGCAATATGTTTTCCATATATTTTTTAAAAAACTTTTAATCGCCCAGCATCCTTCACTACATGAAGTCCATTTTCTGATGTTTTCATGTGTGTGACAACCCCATTGTGTGTAAAAGTAGAGATTGTGTGCGTAAGTTGTGTTGAAAAGTGTGTAGCCGATGTCGAAGTGTGCGAAAAACCAAAAAAAGTGTGCGCAAATAGCGGATAAATGTGCGAACGTGTAACAAATATAAAAACACGTACCGTAAATCCACTGCTCCATAGATTAGATTGTTCTTCATATTATTTTACTTCATAAAAAAAGAAAGCCCCTCGTTCCCAAAGGGGCCATAGTATATTTACGCAAATACGCCTCTTACCATGTTTGTTTGTGCACGGTCTGGTCCAACAGAGAAGATAGAAAGTGGAATTCCAGTTACTTGCGAGATGCGCTCCACATAGTGACGAGCGTTTTCTGGAAGCTCTCCAAGATCCTTCACACCTGTAATATCTTCCGTCCAGCCTGGCATCTCTTCAAATACAGGCTCACACTCAGCAAGAACTTTAAGGCTTGCTGGGAATTCATACGTTAGTTCACCTTTATATTTGTAAGCTACACAGATTTTCAACGTTTCAATACCCGTTAGAACGTCGATAGAGTTCAAAGAAAGATCCGTGATTCCTGAAACACGACGTGCATGACGAACAACTACTGCGTCAAACCAACCTACACGGCGTGGACGTCCTGTTGTTGTACCATACTCACGGCCAACTTCACGAATTTGGTTACCAACTTCATCATGAAGCTCAGTTGGGAAAGGACCATCACCAACACGTGTTGTATATGCTTTAGAAACACCTACAACATGGTTGATCTTAGACGGACCAACACCAGATCCGATCGTTACTCCCCCTGCGATAGGGTTAGATGATGTTACGAAAGGATATGTTCCTTGGTCGATATCGAGCATTACTCCTTGTGCACCTTCAAAAAGAACACGACGTCCTTCGTCTAATGCATCATTAAGAACAACAGAAGTATCGACTACATACTTTTCGATCTGTTGACCATATTCGAAGTACTCATCTAAGATCTGTTCTTTTGTGAAGCCTTCTGATTCATAGATACGTTCGAATAAACGGTTCTTTTCAGCCAAGTTGCGCTCAAGCTTCTCTTCGAAAACTTCGCGATCTAAAAGGTCAGCGATACGGATTCCGATACGAGCTGCTTTATCCATGTAAGCAGGTCCGATTCCTTTTTTCGTTGTACCGATTTTGTTAGCACCTTTGCTCTCTTCCTCTAAAATATCTTGACGAAGGTGATAAGGAAGAATCACGTGCGCACGGTTAGAGATACGAAGGTTGTCCGTACTTACTCCGTGGCTGTGAAGGTAAGCAAGCTCTTCAAGAACTGCTTTCGGATCGACAACCATTCCGTTTCCGATCACGCAGACTTTATCTTTATAAAAGATTCCAGATGGAATAAGGTGAAGCTTATACTTCTTTCCTTCAAATACAATTGTATGACCAGCGTTGTTTCCGCCTTGGTATCTAGCTACTACTTCTGCTTTTTCTGAGAGATAATCGGTAATCTTACCTTTTCCTTCATCTCCCCATTGTGTTCCTACTACTACTACTGATGACATGGTTGCACCTCCATGAAATTAATGATTGACGAATTTATCATCTAATCTTGAAAACCATGCTTAGTTTAGCAATATATTTGATAGAAGTCAATTAAAAACACGAACAATAAAAGATAAATTAATATTTTCGTTCGTAATAATTTTACATTTATATAGTCAGAAGATCCAAAACTTCATCGTATCCTGTAGTATTCACCTTTTTAGGAGGTACAATTATTTGCTTATCGAAAAATTAATGGTAGCTTACATGGATACAAAGACAAGCAACATTTATTATTTAGACAAAAATGAACAAACGATACTGCTTGATGCAATCGAGCACAATGGTCTTCCAAATTTAGAATTTTTAGATGCCGAAGAACCAGAGCGATTTATTGAGATTCCAAAGGTGATGAATGTTGAATCCTTCAGCTGGATGGTTGAATTTGAGAGCTCAAACCAAAACAGTGAGCTGCTGCACGCTTTAAATGAGGAGAAGCCTTTCGATCGTTTTACAGAAAAAGTGATCGAGCTCAACTTGCACGAAGAGTGGCAAACGTTTCAAAAAGATAAAGTAAAAAACAGAATAGAATTGTGGTTAACAGAAAATAAAGTAAAAGAAATGCAAAAGCAGCCGGAATAATTCCAGCTGCTTTTTTTATGCGCCCGGCGGTATGGCACTCTCGTCGTGCCGCCTATCCAGGTTAACGAACTTGTTATATTCTTTTACGAAAGCGAGCTCTACCGTTCCTGTTGGACCGTTACGCTGCTTAGCGATAATGATCTCGATGATGTTCTTCGCTTCTGTTTCTTTATCGTAATAGTCATCACGGTATAAAAAGGCAACGATATCGGCATCCTGCTCGATGGAACCTGATTCACGAATATCAGACATCATCGGACGCTTGTCCTGACGGGATTCAACACCACGTGATAACTGTGATAGAGCGATAACTGGCACTTCAAGCTCACGCGCAAGTGCTTTTAGGGAACGAGAGATCTCAGAAACCTCCTGTTGGCGGTTTTCGCCTGATTTCCCGCTACCCATAATAAGCTGCAGATAATCAATCAGAATCATGCCTAGACCTTTCTCCTGCTTCAGACGACGACATTTGGCACGAATATCGTTAATACGAATACCCGGTGTATCATCGATATAGATACCCGCTGCTGAAAGGCTTCCCATTGCCATCGTAAGCTTTTGCCAGTCTTCAGGCAACAGTGACCCTGTACGAAGGCGCTGAGCATCTAGATTACCCTCTGCACAAAGCATACGCATAACAAGCTGTTCAGCACCCATCTCTAGACTGAAAATAGCCACATTCTCATCTGTCTTAGTTGCAACGTTTTGAGCAATGTTCAGCGCAAACGCGGTTTTACCTACGGAAGGACGTGCAGCAACGATGATTAGATCGTTTCGCTGAAATCCCGCTGTCATTCGATCCAAGTCGTTAAATCCCGTCGGTATCCCTGTTATATCACCTTTACGGTTATGAAGAGCTTCAATGTTGTCGTAAGCGTGAACCAATACATCCTTAATCGCTGTAAAAGCGCTCGTGTTCTTACGGTTCGCTACTTCTAAGATCGACTTCTCCGCTTCGTTCAGAATCGCCTCTACCTCTTCTTCACGAGCATAGCTGTTCGCGGTAATATCTGTCGCTGTACGAATCAAACGGCGAAGAAGTGACTTCTCTTCAACGATCTTGCTGTAATACTCGATGTTCGCAGCCGTCGGAGAACTATCCGCTAACTCCGTTAAGAAAGATAAGCCGCCGACTTCATCCAACTGGTTCTTGTCCTGAAGCTCTGACGTAACAGTGATAAGATCGACCGGCTCTCCTTTTGCGTTCAGATCGAGCATCACGCGATAAATTCTTTGGTGAGTAGCGCGGTAAAAATCTTCCGGAAGCAGAATCTCAGATGCCGTAATAAGAGCTTCGGGCTCTAAAAAGATCGCACCAAGAACAGCCTGCTCCGCTTCAACATTCTGCGGCGGTATACGGTCAGCAAATAAATCACTCATGTTATTTCCTCCTTTCCTTACTAGTAATCGTTCGTATATGGTTTAAGAGCTTTAAATTAGTTTGGTTTTGGCTCCATGAATAGGTTGATCGGAGTGTAAGATGCGAGACTCCTGGGGGATCAGCGGGACAGGTGAGACTCTTAACAGCGCTATGCGCTAAGAGGCTCACCGCACGCCCCCCGGAAAGCGAGCATCTGAAACGGAGATCAACGCTTTCTTGGCCCGCAAAAAATCCGGGAAAACCCGGCTTTTTTATTCTTCTGTTACGTGTACCTTTACAGTTGCCGTAACTTGTTGATGCACCTTAATCGAAACATTCGTGTAACCAAGTGCTTTAATCGGCTCAGGTAGCTCAATCTTACGCTTATCAATCTTGATTCCTTGCTCTTTCAAACCATCAGCAATCTGTTTGCTTGTCACAGATCCGAAAACGCGGCCACCTTCACCTGTTTTCGTTTTGATCGTAACCGTCATCTCAGCAAGCTTTGCTTTTAATGCTTCAGCTTCTTCTAGTTGAGCTTGTTGCTTCTTCTCTTCGCTCTTCTGTTGACCTTGAAGTGTTGCCATCGCGCCTGATGTAGCTTCTGAAGCTAAGTTCTTCGGAAATAAGAAGTTGCGTGCATAACCTTCTGATACGTTTTTCACTTCACCTTTTTTGCCTTTACCTTTTACATCTTGAAGAAAAATTACTTTCATTCCTCTTCTCCCCCTTCAATATACTCATCAATGATTAGCTTTAAGTGTTTTTCCGCTTCATCAATCGAGCTGTTCTCAATCTGGCAAGCAGCGTTTGTCAGATGTCCTCCGCCTTCGAGTCTCTCCATGATCATCTGCACGTTGATGTCCCCAAGCGAACGAGCACTGATGCTTACTTTGCCGTCAATGCGATTTGCAATAACAAAGGATGCTTGAATGCCGTTCATTGTTAATAGTATATCCGCCGCCTGAGCGATAACGACTTGATTGTACGCATCCTCAGGAGAGCTTTTGGCAATGACAATGCCTTTTTTATAGATATCTGCGCTCTCAATAAGCTTAGAACGCCTAGTATACGTGTCTAGATCTTCTTTTAAGAACTTTTGAACAAGAATCGTGTCTGCGCCATGCGCTCGTAAATAAGACGCGGCATCAAACGTACGTGAACCCGTTCTGAGGGTGAAACTCTTCGTATCTACGATAATGCCTGCTAGAAGCGCCGTCGCTTCAAGCATACGCATCTTCAATCTTTTAGGTTGGTATTCAAGAAGTTCGGTCACGAGCTCTGCTGTAGATGAAGCATACGGCTCCATGTACACAAGCACCGGATCTTTTATAAACTCTTCACCACGGCGATGGTGATCGATGACTACGACATGATCAAGCTTGGATAACAGTTTCTCTTCAATAACCATCGTCGGTTTATGTGTATCGACTACGACCAGAAGCGTGTCTCTCGATGCGAGCTCCAACGCGTCTTCTGGTGAGATAAAATACTTCCAAATCGATTCAGTCTCTTTCAGTTCATCCATCAAGCGCTGAACGCCGATGTCGATATTGGCTTGATCAAGTACGATATATCCGTCTTTTCCGTTTACTTGTGCGACCTTTAAAATCCCGATCGCAGAACCGATTGAGTCCATATCCGGATTCTTATGACCCATAATGATGACCTTATCGCTGTCTGCCACCAATTCACTCAATGCATGAGAGATGACGCGGGCACGTACGCGGGTACGTTTTTCAACAGGATTTGTCTTCCCACCATAGAAACGTACTTTTCCGTTCGTCTGTTTGATCGCTACCTGGTCGCCTCCGCGTCCAAGAGCAAGATCTAGACTCGATTGAGATAGCTGTCCTAGCTCAGGCAGTGACGATGTTCCAGCTGCAACCCCGATACTGAGCGTAAGGGAGATATTCTGCTTAGCTGTAGACTCTCTAACCTCATCAAGTACGCTGAATTTATTTTTTTCCAACTCATAAAGGATGCGCTGGTTGAATACAGCTAAAAACCGCTCAGAAGACGTGCGTTTAAGGAAGATTCCGTGTACATTCGCCCATTCATTCAACACAGACGTTACTTTTGAGTTGATCGTTGAACGAAACTGGTCATCTAGTCCTTGCGTTACTTCTTCATAGTTATCGAGATAGATAATCGCCATGACTGTTTGTTCTTCATCATACAGACGTTCAAGATCTAACTGCTCGGTTACATCAAAAAAGTAAAGCAGTCTATCTTCTTTCTTAAAGTTCACTTGGAATCTATGTGTATTAATCTTGATTACTTCTTCCTTCGCATCACTCTTGATATGAGGAATCAGTTCTTCTGAAACATGGTTTAGAGAATGGCCGATAAAGGACTCTTCTTCAATAAGGGCTCCCATGTAGGGATTTGCCCATTCGATCTTAAAATCCTCATCATACAAAATAATCCCGATCGGCATTTCCATCAACGCTTCTTCTCCCACCTTCTTCAAGCGGTGAGAAAGCGTAGATATATAATCGCCCAGCTCCTCCTGAAAACTAGCTTCTGCTTTCATGGCATAATAAAATAAACCACCCAGCAGCACGAAGCCTGCCATTCCGATCATCCAATGAAAATACGTGATGATGCTTACCAGAACAACAGAAGTTACAAATAAGGCGATGACGGGATAACCATGCCACCGTTTTAGTAAAAACTTTGGCATACTTTCAGCTCCTACTGTTTAGGTTTCAACCGTTTTTTAATCATAAAGCCTAAATCAATTATACCTAAGAATTTAACGACTTCCAGAGGAATCGGCAGGAAAGAATTCAGCAAGAATACGAGTATAATCAATAATATGATTCTTTTTCTCTTCCAATTCTTTATCCAGGCATAATAAAAAATAACCGTGAAACCTTGTAATATAAGTACAAACGATAATATCATATACAAATTTATCGTTACAATATATAAAGACGTACCCTTTTCAGGCATACTAAATGTTAAAACAATCGCTATAATATAATACCACAAAAATGATTTTGGCAGGTTCCACTCACGAAATGGTGGAAACTTTGGAACATCATAACGCATTCTCTTCATCAGCATTCTTGCTGCGATATGCGTTAAAAAAGCAAGAATGACAGCTCCCCCGATAATATAAGTCGGAAGCATCATCGGAATCAATTCCGCTTGTTCTTTAAACTTTTCAATCTGGGCTGGATCTTGTCCGCCGGCTTTATAAAAGTCTTCCGCTGTTCCTATCGCACTTTGAAACTGAGTCTCTAACTCTTTTACAAAATTAATACCCATGAAAACTTGAGCGATAGCGAGGGTTCCTAACATGTTCACGATGTTGGACAGACTCGCCCCAAGCAGAACCGCAAACGCGGGTTTTTTTCTTCTATAAAGTTCCCCCATCACGATTCCGGTCAAACCAGCAAACAGGGTTACAATGATACCGTTAAGCCCCGCAAATGCCAACGAAACGCCAAACGTGACTGCCCATAAAAGTAATCCCGCTTTAAGATCTTGCCGGTACAAGTAAATGATAAACGGAAGCGGCAAAATAAATAACGAGACTAAGCTAAATAACGGTATGTACATACTGATCAAAAAAAGAAGCGTATAAATGCCAGAAACAACGGCACCTTCCACCAATACTCTAGTATTGCGCATGATTCACCTCATAAAATTCTTCATATGTTCTAATTGTAGTGACATAACCGCCGTAATTCAACTTAAACGATAATTCTAGCATAGACGTACTTGAAGCGAAGTAAACAAATTATGGAAGGTTGTTGTGTATTGGGTCGAAATTAGGGGGAATACACCTGTTTTTAGGGAGATTATGTGTGAAAAAGTGATTGGGGTAGCCTTGGAAGCTACTACGGTGATTCAATACAGGGGGTTCGGTCCTTTCGCAGCCGATTTTTCAAGGGACATGAAGAGGAATCCAAAATTTTTGAGCTCCAATCCACAAATTTCATGCCTGAATCCTAAAGTTTAAGCTGTTTATCCACGAGTTTTAGCCTTTTATCCGCAAGTCTACAATCTTCGACAAAAGTCGACGACCGCTACTATCTTTGAACACATAAAAAAACGCAGCCAGGAAAACCTAGCTGCGTTTTTTAAACGATCTTATTCAGATACATATGGTAACAATGCCATGTGACGAGAGCGTTTGATCGCACGAGTCAATTGACGTTGATATTTAGCAGATGTACCAGTTACACGACGAGGAAGAATCTTACCGCGCTCAGAAACGAAACGCTTTAAAAGATCAGTGTCCTTGTAGTCGATGTAAGTAATTTTGTTTACAGTGAAGAAACAAACCTTACGACGCTTTTGGCGTCCACCACGACGTCCAGCCATAGTTGGTCCCCTCCTTTAGTTTTATTTTATATATTCCGATTCATAGTTTACGTTAGGTTAAAATGGCAAATCGTCATCAGAGATGTCGATTGGCGTGCCATCATTTGCAAACGGGTCATCGTTGAAGTTATTACGTTTTGGATTCTGCTGTTGTTGCTGTCCTCCAAAGCCGTTGTCACTTCCATAGCTGCGGTTCTGATTTTGCTGCCCAAATCCGCGGTCATTTGATGGTCCACCAAAGTTGTTGCTGTTGCCTTGATATTGCTGGCCACCAGCATTAGCGTTTCTAGGTTCAAGGAATTGAACACTTTCTGCCATTACTTCAGTAACATATACTCTTTGACCCTGCTGGTTATCGTAAGAACGAGTTTGCAAACGTCCATCCACTCCTGCAAGCGATCCCTTTTTCAAGAAGTTCGCTACATTTTCAGCGGGCTTACGCCATACGACACAGTTAATGAAATCTGCTTCGCGCTCACCTTGCTGATTCGAAAAAGGTCGATTAACAGCAAGTGTGAAATTAGCAACAGCCACACCGTTTGGAGTGTACTTTAATTCTGGGTCTTTTGTTAAACGTCCCACCAGTACTACTCGATTTAGCATTCAGAACCACTCCTTAAAGGATTAATTTCTTTCGTCTACGATTGTCATGAAACGAAGAACATCTTCGTTGATCTTCATTAGACGGTCGAATTCATTAATCGCTTCGTTTGGAGCGTTAACTTCCAATAGCGTGTAATATCCATCGCGGAAGTCATTGATTTCGTAAGCTAAACGCTTTTTACCCATTTCCTTTTCGTTCGCGATCTCCGCACCGTTGTCAGTTAGGATGCTTTTCGCACGCTCTTTAGTTGCCTTAAGAGCTTCCTCCTCGATATTCGGACGGACGATGTACATAATTTCGTACTTTTTCATTCCGTTCACCTCCTTTTGGTCTAAGCGGCCCAAAACATTCATTCCGGGCAAGGAGAAAATCATCAAAAACAATATTTGTTGACAATTAACTCACAATAAAGAATTATATCAAAACATCTTATATAAAACAAGCATCTCTCGAAAAAAGCATAAAAAAGAGGAAAAGCGATTGCTTTCCCTCTGATTTTTCTTATTTTGGTTTTTCTAAACCGCTTTGAGATAGTGTTTTAAAAACTTCACTGACAAGTTGATTGGAGTGGAAGGTGCGAGACTCTCGGCTAGGACAGGTGGATAGGTGAGACACTTAAGAGTGAAACGTACGAATGTGGCTCACCATCTGCCCCGCGGAAATCGAGCACCTGGGACGGAAATAACCTCTTCCTGTCGCTTTTTTTAAACATTAAAACGGAAATGAACGACATCTCCATCTTTCATCTCATATTCCTTACCTTCAAGACGAACCTTACCTTTTTCTTTAGCAGCAGCCATGTTACCTGCAGCCATCAGATCATCATAAGCTACGATCTCTGCACGGATAAATCCTCTTTCAAAGTCCGTGTGGATGATTCCCGCACATGCAGGAGCCTTCATGCCTTTACGGAACGTCCAAGCACGTACTTCTTGAACACCCGCTGTAAAGTAAGTAGCTAGACCTAGTAGGGAATAAGAAGCACGGATCAGCTTATCAAGACCTGCTTCTTCGATTCCTAGTTCACCTAGGAAAGCCATCTTCTCATCGCCATCAAGCTCGGCAATTTCTTCTTCTACTTTTGCACAGATTACAATAACTTCTGCATTTTCACGTGCAGCATATTCTTTTACCGCTTCAACGTGCTCATTCGTTCCTTCTAAAAGCTCATCTTCGCTTACGTTGGCAACGTAAAGGATCGGCTTCATTGTAAGAAGGTGCATCGCATGAACGATCTTCTTCTCTTCAGGCGTGAGATCAACACTGCGTGCAGGAAGTTCTTGCATAAGCGCTTCTTTGATCTTTGAAAGTACAGCAAACTCAGCTACAGCTTCTTTGTCTTTTGACTTAGCAAGTTTTTCAACACGCGCTACACGCTTGTCGATTGACTCAAGATCTGCAAAGATAAGCTCTAGGTTGATAACTTCAATATCATCGATCGGATTCACTTTTCCGTGAACGTGCGTGATGTTTTCATCATCAAAACAACGAACAACTTGAAGGATCGCATCTGTTTGACGGATGTGAGATAAGAATTTGTTTCCTAGCCCTTCTCCTTTACTTGCGCCCTTTACGATTCCAGCGATGTCTGTAAACTCAAAAGTTGTAGGTACTACTTTTTTCGGCTGTACCATCTCAGTTAATTTTTGAAGACGGTGGTCAGGTACTTCAACGATTCCAACGTTCGGATCGATCGTACAGAACGGATAGTTAGCAGATTCAGCACCTGCTTGTGTAATAGCATTAAATAATGTAGATTTACCAACGTTCGGTAAACCAACAATTCCAGTTGTAAGAGCCACTGTTCATTCACTCCTCTGTTTTATATAAAGCTTAGAAAACCTAAGACTTTTCATTTTAATAAAAAAATATCCTTCCCAATTATAGGTTTTATCATCTTAAAAAACAAGAAGAACCGGGTCGTGTAACCCGGTTCAAACGTTTAATCATTTTTAAAATTTCGTTCGCATGTTTATGTTTCACGTGAAACAAGAATTGTTACTCGCCTGGTGATGCTAAGATTTTCTTTATTTTCTTAGCGAACTCAGCTCTCGGCAGCATCACACTATGCTGACATCCCATGCATTTAATTCTGATATCAGCACCCATTCGAATCACCTTCCAACGATTCGTTCCACATGGATGCTGTTTTTTCATTTCTACTTCATCGTGAAGTTGAAATTCTTTTTGCTGCATACTTCAGCTCTCCCTTATTTATTTTCTTTTGGCACTGGTTCTTTTTGATACGTGACCATTTTAGGATAAGGAATCTCAATCCCTGCTCTTTCAAGCTCGTGTTTTAACGTTTTACGAAGTTCACGTGCGATCTTAAAATGCGTCATCGGAAGTACTTCTGCCGTAACACGGATCACAACTTCTGATGCACCAAGCATCTGAACGCCTAATACTTCTGGTTCTTTAACCATCTCAGGATAGTTCGGTTTAGCGTTCTTCACTACATCCTGTATAATATTTTGAGCTTTATCGATATCCTCTTCATAAGCAATACTCAAGTCAACGACCGCAATACTGTTATGAACAGAAAAATTCGTTACTTCTGTGATAGACGAATTCGGCAGGATATGCAATTCTCCTGTCCAGCTTTTAATTTTTGTCGTTCTTAGTCCAATTTCCTCAACGGTTCCTTCAAAGTTTGTGATTCGTACCGTGTCTCCAACAGAGAACTGGTTCTCGAAAATGATGAAAAATCCTGTAATGATATCTTTAACAAGACTTTGGGCACCAAAACCAATTGCTAGACCAACTACTCCGGCACCGGCAAGTATCGCTTTTATATCTACACCGAATTCCGTTAAAACGGTTAGAATCGCTACAAAATAAATAACATAAGAAGCAACGTTATCTAACAGCCTAAATAAAGTATTCTCTCTTCTCTCACTTAAACGTAGAGGAGATTTCAACCGGACTTTAAAAATATTAGCAATCGCCGCTTTTACAATATATTTAAAAATAATAGCGAGTATTATGATTCCTACGATCTTTAAGCTCGTAGTAGCAATGCCTGTCCACCATTCTTTATCGGAAAAAATCGTGACGGCTTTTTCTGCAGTTTCCGGTAAGTTAGCACCTGCCAATGGGTCATCTTCCTCTCTTTGATTATGAAATTATTTAATCAGCTTTTGCTGAGAATATCAAATGTAAATATGTGATCTACTTTTAAGAAAAACTTCTAGAGTTACGAGTGCACGTGAAACGGGTATAGACTTTAAACAAAAGTCTGTGATTATTGTATTCTACCATGTATAAGAAGAGGAATTCTTCCGTATACTAGTAGAACCATTATAAAGGAGAGGATGTCATGTTCCTCAAACGGAAGCTGGGATTAGGGAAACCCATTCAATATAAATTGCACCACGAAGACAAGGAAGCAATGCTAAGAATCACCGAACAAATTTTACCTATGCTTCCGGAATCAGCTCATCAGCCAGTTGTCGTTGTCTGTATAGGAACAGACAGATCGACAGGCGATGCCTTAGGCCCACTTGTTGGTACAAAATTGCATAACAAAGATACTTTCCCGTTCTTTGTATACGGCACACTTGACGACCCTGTTCACGCTGTGAATCTAGAAGAAAAACTAAAGATGATTGCCACAGAGCATCCAGGTGCTTTTGTTATAGGAATTGATGCTTGCTTAGGTCGATTAAACCACGTTGGCATGGTCTCGATCAACGATGGTCCTGTTAAACCAGGAGCTGGCGTTAACAAACAGCTGCCGCCAGTGGGTGATATGCACATTACAGGTATCGTAAATGTAAGTGGGTTTATGGAGTATTTTGTCCTTCAAAACACACGACTCAGCATCGTGATGAAGATGGCTGATCTGATTGCTGATTCTCTTCATATGGCTTGTTTACGTAAAAAGATTCAGCAAAAAAATATGATCGTCAGCACCGATTCTCGTGCACAAGACATTTATAAAATTCAATAACAAAAGCCGCTTCTACGATCAAAATAGAAGCGGCTTTTTTTACATCAATCCTTGCGAGAACGCTAAAATACTTTCCCACTTTTCCACGATACAAACAAGAATCGTTGCGATGAGTAGACCTGGCAGAAGGTTCGCAACACGAATCTTAGCAATTCCAAGCAAATTTAGCCCGATTGCGACGATCATGATTCCACCTGTGCCGGTTATCTCTACAATTAGAGCGTCCATTAATTCTTGAGAAACAAAACGATCGATCTGTGTAGCCATTAATGCAATCAATCCTTGGTATAAAACGACAGGTATAGCGGAAAACATAACACCGATACCAAGCGTTGAAGTAAATAGGATCGCACAGAATCCATCGATAAGCGCTTTTGTATAAAGAACATCATGCTGTTGTCTGAGCCCGCTATCAAGAGCACCTACGATCGACATAGCTCCTACAACGAAAACAAGGGTAGCCGTCACAAAACCGGTGGCAACAGAGTCCTTATCTTGCTTTCCTACCTTAGTCTCGAGCCACTTGCCGATCGCATTTAAACGCTCCTCAAGATTCCACCACTCACCAAGAGCCCCACCGACCGCCAAACTTGCGATCACGATCAAGAACTGCTCGCTCTTCAGCCCCATTCCGATTCCCAAGATCGTAACAGCCAAAGCCATCGCTTGTAAGATCGTATCTTTATAACGATCAGATATATTCGTCCAAAATAATCCTAAAAAGCTTCCTGCAATAATTGCAATACCGTTAACTATCGTTCCTAACAGTGACATTTTTTTATGCTCTCCTATCTAAGTGGGTCATCACGAACCATTTAATGAGCTAGATTCAAGATGCTTACTTCCTTTAATACTGTCCCGCTGATCCCGCAGAAGTCTCGCATCTTGCACTCCAATCAACTTGACATGTTGCATTTTCAAACACAAATTTAGAAATTATTAGTGACAAACTCTTTTAGAAATAGCAAAAAAGAAAACCACCTTAGCGATGGTTTTCTGCTTACTTTTCTAACAGCTCTAAAATGCGTTCAAGGTCATCTTGTGAAAAGAATTCGATCTCGATCTTCCCTTTTCGTTTTGATTTCTTAATTGAAACAGAAGTGCCAAAACGATCACGTAAGGATGATTCTTTTTCTTGGAAGAAAACGTTGGATGGAACTGTTTTTTTCTTTGTTCCACGTGAAACATTCATATTGATATCAGATATTAACTTTTCAAGCTGTCTCACGCTTAAGTTTTCATTCATTACACGTTCAACGACTGGCTGCATTTTCGTCTTTTTCTTAAGACCTAACAATGCCCTACCATGCCCCATTGATAATTGTCCGTTGGATAAGAGTTCAAGAACAGGTTTTGGAAGCTGAAGCAAACGAATATGGTTTGCGATATGAGGACGGCTCTTTCCAACTCGAGAAGCTAACTCTTCTTGCGTGAGTTTTAAGTGTTCCATAAGCTTCTGATACGCTTGAGCCTCTTCAACAGGATTCAGATCTTCCCTTTGCAAGTTCTCAATAAGAGCAACTTCCATCATTTTTTGTTCGTCATAATCTTTTACGATTACAGGGATCTCCTTCAATCCCGCTTCTGATGCTGCGCGGAATCGTCTTTCCCCTAGAACAATTTCAAATCCTTTAATACTTTTTCGTACAACAATTGGTTGAAGAATACCATGTTCGATAATGGATTCTTTTAGTTCTTCAATGGCTTTTTGGTCAAAAACTTTTCGGGGCTGATACGGATTTGGCCTTAGCTCTGAAATACTGACTTCTTTTATCTGCTCTTCTTCCCCTGCTTCTGATGGAGGAAAGAAGGCATGCAGCCCTTTACCTAACCCTTTCACCAATTCCGATCACTTCCTTCGCAAAATCTAAATAAACATCAGCACCCCTGGATTTCGGATCGTAGATGATGATCGGTTTCCCGTGACTCGGCGCTTCTGAAAGTCTAACGTTTCTTGGTATGATTGTTTCATACACTTTATCTTGAAAATATTTTTTTACTTCTTCAATGACTTGAATACCTAAGTTTGTACGTGCATCAAGCATGGTAAGCAGTACACCATCAATCATCAGATCAGTATTTAGATGCTTTTGTACAAGTCGTACTGTATTTAAAAGCTGACTTAAACCTTCTAGCGCGTAATACTCGCACTGAACAGGTATGATGACTGAATCAGAAGCTGTTAACGAGTTAATGGTAAGTAGCCCTAATGATGGCGGACAATCGATAATAATAAAATCATAATTAGAACTTACTTTTTCTAACGCTCTTTTCAAACGAACTTCTCGAGAAATCGTGGGTACGAGTTCGATCTCAGCTCCAGCAAGCTGTATCGTCGAAGGGAGGATATGTAAACCTTCACAGATGGTCTCGACGATCACATCTTTTACTTCTACATCCTCAACAAGAACGTTGTAGATACATTGGTCGATGTCGCCTTTATCTACTCCTACACCACTTGTAGCGTTTCCTTGAGGATCTATGTCTACGAGCAATACTTTTTTACCGAAATATGCTAAGCATGCACCAAGGTTGACCGACGTAGTCGTCTTTCCGACTCCGCCTTTCTGGTTGGCTACTGCAATGGTCTTGGCCACGTTGTCACCTACCTCACTTAAAAACATTCAATATCTATTATTCTATCATGAAGAAAATAAAATGACGTACGGAATTATAGAAAAAGAATGATTTATTTTGTTCGGTTTTCTGCTTATTGCATCAAATATCCAGCCACTGCAGGGATTTAAGTTAGAAAGAGTCAAACAAGTGGTATTTTAGGGCTAAGAAGTTGATCACTCCTTATACGTAGAGGGGTATTCTCCCCTAGAATCCCTGAAATTATTGTATCAATTCCGGAAATTTCCGACTTAATACCACGAGTTTTGTAGATAATCCCGCGAATTCTAGCCATTTATCCGCGAGTCTACATCAATCGACAATGACCGATTGCTATATACCCCCACACCAATCCCCATTACACTAATACCTCCCATCCACGCGCCTGCAATACTAACAAAAAATCAACAAAAAACCACCAGCTCCCATTCAAGCTGATGGTCGTCACTTTTATTTTTTCGGAATGCGAATCGTGAACTGATAGAACTCCTCGTGCTCTTCTTCCTCTGTATCGATAGATAGCCCGCTTTGCACAACCATATCAACCGATTGCCTAACCGTATTGATCGCTAGTCGCATATCTTTGCTATAAGATTTACGGCGTGACTGAGGTTTCTTTTCTACTGTCTCAGATTCGATCATTCGCTTCACACGTTCTTCTGTTTGCTTCACATTCAATTGCTTTTCGATGATTTCTTGAAGAACAGCCTCCATCTTTTCAGGAGTTTTCAAAACGATCAATGCTCGAGCATGACGTTCTGTCACTTTTTTCTGCAAAAGGGCATCTTGAATAGACTGCGGAAGCTTTAACAGACGCAGCTTGTTTGCAATGGTAGACTGACCTTTTCCTAACTTTTGAGCAAGGCCTTCTTGTGTAAGTCCGTGCAATTCTAGAAGCTTAGCATATGCCATCGCTTCTTCAATAGCCGTTAACTCTTCACGCTGAAGGTTCTCGATAAGTGCTACAGAAGCTGTTTGCGAGTCGTCCATCTCTTTAATGATCGCAGGAATCTTTTCCCACCCGAGTTTTTGGACAGCACGCCACCTACGTTCGCCCGCGATCAGCTCGTATTTGTCGTTGCCTATACCTCGAACAACGATGGGCTGGATGATTCCGTGAGCTTCAATCGTCTGTGATAACTCTTCAATTCGTTCATCTATAAAAACCGTACGAGGCTGAAACCGGTTGGGTATGATTCTTTGAACCGGAAGTTGAAGTACTTCTTCGTTGTCGTTTTTTTCAGCTGGTTCTGGATCTAAGGTTTGCTGGCTCTTTTCGCCGATGCCGAATAAACGTGAAAAAGGATGCTTCATGCGAATACACCACCTTTTGTAATCTGCCTGTTAACTAATTCTTCTCTCTAGTTCAATAATCCTGCAAGTCTGTAAAAATCTTTCTTTTATGTAACAGCTGTGTTTCACACAGAAACACAGCCTAAGTTTATGAAATAGGAGATTTATTTGGCGTTCCTGGCTTACGCGGAAACTTCTTTGGTGTTTCTTTTACTTTATCAATCACAATGATATTACGTTCGCTCTCCTCGATCGGCAAAACGAACGAATGAATATCTTTTACTTTACCACCTAAAAGTTTGACTGCTTTTTCACCGTCTCTCACTTCTTCAGGAAGGTTAGCACCTTTCATCCCTAAGAAATGTCCACTAATTTTCACGAGTGGTAAACAGAGTTCTGATAGTACAGATAGTCTAGCAACCGCGCGAGCCGTCACAAGGTCGAACGTCTGTCTAAACTCCGGACGGTGCGCAAATGTTTCTGCACGGTCATGATAAAGAGACACATCCTCTAAACCAAGTTCATCTACTACGTGCTGCAAAAAGCCGATGCGTTTATTGAGAGAATCAACGACTGTTAACTTGATCTTTGGGAATGCAATCTTTAAAGGTATAGCTGGAAACCCTGCGCCTGCCCCAACATCGCACACCGTGATGTTTTTATTAAAGTCAAAATAAAAACCTGCCGTCACAGAATCATAAAAGTGTTTCAGATACACTTCTTCTTTTTCTGTAATCGCTGTAAGATTCATTTTTTCGTTCCACTCAACGAGCAAGTTATAATACGTTTCGAACTGTGAAAGTTGCTTTTCTGATAATTCGACTCCCTTGTCTTTTAAGGAAGTTTGAAACAATTCTATATTCATGATTTTCACGTTCCCCCTCAACGGGCGATTTTCGCCAGTTTACCTTGTTCGAGATAGATCAACAGAATAGAAATATCTGCTGGGTTTACCCCTGATACACGTGATGCCTGCCCAACAGAAAGAGGCCGAACTTCGTGAAGTTTTTGTTTTGCTTCAGTTGCTAGTCCGTTGATTGCCATGTAATCAAGATCTACAGGCAGCTTTTTATTTTCCATCTTGCGCATCTTTTCAACTTGCGCGAGCTGTTTATCGATATAGCCTGCATATTTCACCTGAATCTCAACCTGCTCCATCACCGTCTCTGGTAAAGCATTTTCTGCTGGTACGAGTTTATGAATGACCGGATATGTGATCTCAGGGCGCTTCAACAAGCTTGCTGCAGACATCGGCTCTTTTAGCGGAGTCGATTGCGACTCTGCAAGTACTTGCTGCACGACTTCGCTCGGTTTGATTGAAACATGCTCAAGTCGATCTATTTCCTGCGCAATTAATGCTTTCTTCTCTTCAAAGCGTTCGTAACGATCTTCTGGTATCAGTCCAATTTCATGACCTTTTTTCGTTAAGCGCAGATCTGCATTGTCGTGTCTAAGCAGCAAACGGTACTCCGCACGTGATGTTAAAAGGCGATAAGGTTCGTTCGTTCCTTTTGTGATCAAGTCGTCGATCAATACTCCGATATACGCTTCAGAACGATCAAGCACGAGTGGATCTTTATCTTGAACTTTTAACGCAGCGTTGATTCCCGCCATGAGTCCTTGACCTGCTGCTTCTTCATATCCGCTCGTCCCATTCAGCTGTCCTGCTGTAAATAGACCATTCACACGCTTCGTCTCAAGAGATGGCCAAAGCTGTGTAGGCACGATCGCATCATACTCGATCGCATATCCTGCACGCATCAATTCTGCTTTTTCAAGACCAGGAATCGTAGCTAAAATTCGTTTCTGTACATCTTCCGGAAGACTCGTTGAAAGACCTTGAACATATACTTCTTCCGTGTTACGTCCTTCTGGTTCTAAGAAAATCTGATGTCTTGGCTTATCATTGAATCGTACGATCTTATCCTCGATCGACGGACAATATCTTGGTCCTGTACCTTCGATCATTCCTGAATACATCGGTGAACGATGAAGGTTTCCGTTGATCAACTGATGCGTTTCGTCACCTGTATACGTTAACCAGCAAGGAAGGTGATCTGTGATGTACTCGGTTGTTTCATAAGAAAAAGCACGAGGTACATCGTCACCAGGCTGAATTTCTGTTTTTGAATAATCAATTGTCTTGCTATTAACGCGCGGCGGTGTTCCTGTTTTGAAACGCACCATATCAAAGCCTAACTCTTGCAGATGATAAGACAAGTTGATTGAAGGAGCCATATTGTTCGGTCCGCTTTCATATGCGAGCTCTCCGATGATGATCTTCCCTCTTAAGTACGTTCCGGTTGTTAGTACGACCGCTTTTGCTGCGTACTCCGCTCCGGTTTTTGTGATAACACCTCTACATTCGCCATCTTCGATGATCAGACGCTCTACCATCCCTTGACGTAACGTAAGGTTCTCTGTGTTTTCCATCGTTTTTTTCATTTCATGCTGATACAGATATTTATCTGCTTGCGCGCGCAGTGCACGTACCGCTGGCCCTTTACCTGTGTTCAGCATACGCATTTGTATGTGTGTTTTATCAATGTTGCGTGCCATCTCTCCGCCAAGTGCATCGACTTCACGAACAACGATGCCTTTAGCCGGTCCGCCTACTGACGGATTACATGGCATATAGGCGACTGTATCTAGATTCAGTGTTAAACATAACGTTTTAGCACCCATACGTGCAGAAGCAAGTGCCGCTTCAACCCCGGCATGTCCAGCACCGACAACGATCACATCAAACGTATCTGCTTTATATCCCATCGTTTTTACCTCCTTTTTTTATTTTCCTAAACAGAATTGAGAGAACAATTGGTCGATCAGACTCTCTGAAACCGTGTCTCCTATAATTTCTCCGAGTATCTCCCATGCTCTTGTAATATCGATCTGTACCATATCTATAGGTAGATCCGCTTCAATGCCGCCGAGTGCTTCATCGATATGATGAATCGTCTGCTGCAGAAGTGCGATATGCCTTGAGTTGGATACGTATGTTAAGTCTTGTGCTTCAATGCCGCCTGCAAAGAACAGGTTTGCGATCGCTTGCTCTAGTTCATCTATTCCCTCTTCTTTGACTAAAGATGTTGAGATAACAGGAGAATTCTCTGCAAGTTCTTTTATTCGATCCATATCAGCTTTTAATTCAAGATCTGTTTTATTAATAATCACGATCTTATCTAAACCTGCTGCTGCACGGAATAAGTTCTCATCTTCAAGTGAGAGCACTTCGTTCCCATTGATAACTAGAAGAATCAGATCTGCTTCTTTTAATACTTTACGTGATTTTTCAACACCGATTTTTTCCACGATATCTTCCGTCTCACGAATTCCTGCTGTATCAACCAGTCTTAAAGGAACGCCTCTTACGTTCACGTACTCTTCAATAACGTCACGCGTCGTTCCCGCTATATCTGTAACGATCGCTTTATTCTCATGAACGAGTGCATTCATGAGTGATGACTTCCCTACGTTCGGTCTTCCGATGATTGCCGTAGACAACCCTTCACGGAGGATCTTCCCTTGGCTTGCCGTCTGCAGAATCGATTCAACTTCTTTTTTTACAGTCAGAAGGTTGTTGTTCAATAGAGTATGAGTCATCTCTTCTGCATCATACTCTGGATAATCGATGTTCACTTCTACATGGGCGATCGTTTCTAATAATGTTTGTCTAAGACTCGTTACGAGTGAAGATAAACGGCCTTCCATCTGGTTGAGAGCTACGTTCATCGCACGATCCGTTTTCGCACGGATCAAATCCATGACCGCTTCTGCTTGAGATAGATCGATCCTGCCGTTTAGGAATGCTCGCTTCGTAAATTCTCCTGGTTCCGCTAAGCGCGCTCCCTGCTGAAGAATTAATTTAAGGACTCTGTTTACAGAAACTAACCCTCCATGACAGTTGATCTCAACAACATCTTCGCGCGTGAACGTTCGCGGTGCACGCATAACACTGATCATTACTTCTTCTACCGCTTGATCGAGTTTCGGATCGATCAATTTTCCGTAATGAATCGTGTGTGTATCAACTTCAGAGAGACGTTTTGTCCCGCTATAAACTTTATCTGCAATGGCTACTGCGTCAGGTCCGCTCAAACGGACAATCGCGATCGCACCTTCTCCCATAGGAGTAGAGATCGCTGTGATCGTATCAAATTCCATTGTTGTTTCACCTCGGCTTTCCTCTTTCTTACGCTCTATATAAATTACCTTTAGTATGGCCTTAAATACTTACTGTGATAAGGTTTTAGTAAAAATGGACATAAATATCCACAATAAAAAATAGTGTATCGCATAATGTGCTTACAGTAAAGAAAACGTGGATGAAAACAAGCCTAACAACACCACTAAATGTGCTCAGCCGCTCAACTTAAGATTTATCGCTGCATCATTTTTTTAGATGACGCAAACAAAAAGCTTCAGAGGATAAACCTCTGAAGCTTCTTTATCTTTTGCTTGAGGATGTCGGGCGGATCACGACCTTACGAAAAGGCTCTACTCCTTCAGACGTCGTCTCAACATCTCTGTTTTCTTTGAGTGCTAAATGAATCACTTTTCGTTCGTTAGCAGGCATCGGCTCTAGAGCAAAGCTTTTCTTCGTGAAAAAAACCTTTTGTGCAGAATGCTCAGCCAATCGCTCGAGTGATTCCTGTCTTCTGGTACGATAATTTTCAGCATCAAGCACAATTTTCACATGCTTGCTTGCAGGATCAGAATTTGCAACCATATTCGTTAAAAGTTGTAGCGCATTAAGCGTTTGTCCTCGTTTTCCAATTAAAATCGCAATTTTGTCACCGGATAAATCCAGCACAAGATGATCATTTTCCTGTCGCTGTGTGATGGTAACGGGCACTCCCATTTTGGATGTAACATCCTCGAGGTAGTCGATCGCGGATTTAACAGGATCAGCTTTCACTGTTACTTCAACAACTGCTGGCTTCCCGCCAAGTCCAAAGAAACCTTTTTTAGAATCTTCTAGAACGGATATCTCTACTTGATCTTTTGAAGTCTGAAGTTGTTCTAGTGCTGCTGCTACTGCTTCTTCAACCGTTTTCCCTGTTACCTGTACCTTTTTCACTTTTTAGCTCCCCCATCAACTTGGTTTTCTTTCTTTTTCATTGGGGTCGTAATGAAATATGTCTGTCCGATCATGAATATGTTACCGATCACCCAATATAGAGATAGTGCAGCTGGGAAATTAATCGCAAATACAATGATCATAACTGGCATGATGTATAAAAGCATCTTCATCTGCGGGTTTGGATTGTCCATTCCGCCCATCATGATCTTTTGTTGTAAGAATGTTGTTAAACCGGCTACTAACGGTAAGATATAAAATGGATCCGGATCTCCTAAGTCAAACCAAAGGAAATTATGGTTCGCGATTTCACCCGTACGCATGATCGCATGGTAGAAACCTAAAAGAATCGGCATTTGAATCAATAAAGGTAAACATCCAGCAAGCGGGTTAACTCCGTTTTTCTGGAATAACGCCATCGTTTCTTGCTGTAATTTTTGTTGTGTGTTCGCATCTTTCGACTTGTACTTTTCACGTAGCTTTTGGATCTCAGGCTGAATCTCTTGCATCGCTTTTGAACTGCGTGTTTGCTTAATCATTAACGGAAGAAGCGCAGTACGGATGATCAATGTAACGATAATGATCGATAGTCCGTAGTTTTCACCAGTTAAGGTCGCAAAGTATGTGATCAACCATGATAACGGATATACAAAATATGTGTCCCAAATTCCAGTGCTGTCACTAGTAATAGGATCATTCATCGATCCACATCCAGATAGGACAGCCATGAGTGCGAAAAGGGCAATCAGTAAACCTATTTTCTTACGCACACTCTTATCCTCCTTAAAATCATAAAAATCTTATCTCAATTATTTATTGTCCCTTTTTTCAGGCACGAGGTCAACGCCTCCAGGATGAAAAGGATGGCACTTTGAAATTCTGACAAAAGTTAGCCACATTCCTTTAAATACACCATGACGCCTGAAAGCTTCTATACCGTAATGCGAGCAGGTCGGATAAAAGCGGCATGAAGGCGGTGTTAGCGGGGAGATCCATAGCTGGTAAAAACGAATAATCCCTATAAATAAGGACCTCATTTTTTTACACCCTCTTTTTTAATACGTTCGCTCTGTTCAAAACATGAAGCAGACTCTTTTCCATCTCGTGAAAGTCCATATTAGCAGTAGGTATTCTCGCGATAACCACGTAATCCCTTCCTGAAAGAAGCTGTTCACTATATTTATGGAAGATTTCTTTAACCGATCGTTTAATTCTGTTTCTCGTTACAGCTTTTCCAACTTTTTTGCTGACAGAAAGACCGATGCGAAAAACAGACTGATCTTCTTTTCTTAAACTGTATATTACAAATTGGCGATTAGCCGTTGATTTTCCTTTTTTGAAGACTTCTTGAAATTCCTCATTTTTTTTGATGCGTTGTTCTTTCTTCATTCATTTAACACTCCATCAATTATGCAATCTCATTCCAAAGCCTTTTTATTGCGATCATCACCCAGTATCGGCCTGTTTTGTTCATATAAAACCTTTTACTTCGAAAAAACGACATCGTGCAGAAAATACTGACTTGGAGTGAGCAAATTCTCTCTATAAAAGTAAAAAAAGACCACTGATGTCAGTGGCCTATGCGGATAACACTTTTCTTCCCTTTTGACGACGGCGAGCTAGAACTTTACGACCGTTCTTAGTAGCCATACGTGCACGGAAACCATGTACCTTCTTACGCTTACGGTTGTTTGGTTGAAATGTAGGTTTCATGTATATTACACCTCCCTGAGGATATCTCTTATAAAAGACAGTCTAATAAAGTATAATGACTGACCCATAAATTTGTCAAGCTGGATTTTAAGTTTGTACATTTTTGCAAGTTTTTTGCCTTTGAAAGTGATGATTTCAGCTTCGAAATGCTAGTGAAGTTCTTGAAAGTAGTTGATTTCCATTCCAGGCTGCTCGCTTTCCGCGGGGCAGGCGGTGAGCCCCTTGCCGCTTTGCGCCGTTAAGGGTCTCACCTGACCGCTTGTCCCGCAGGAGTCTCGCACCTTCCACTCCAATCAACAAACCAACGAAGTAAATAAAAACAAAACACTCTTTTAAAATCAAACCAAAGTTTGCAGAGCTGACGATCCACCTCAGCATCCCTATTATCGCAGGACAACAAAATAGCTCCATATGATCCTTCTACAAGCTTCACCAAAATCTTCTTCATGACCTAACCTGTGGACATCTTTTTCGACATGGTTTTCATTATCCACACCAATTATCGACACGTTTTACACAAAATCTAGTGTTGTGGACAACTTTTCTACACAAGGTATGGGCGTTGTGGATAAGTAACAATAACTCGTTGCCAAGCCTGATTATTTTTGATATGCTAGTTGTGTTTTAACTCGTTAACAACGTGCACTACTAATTAAGTTATTCACAGCTTGTGGATAAACTTGTGGACAGGTTTCAAAAGCTGTTATAAAGGTTGTCCACAGACATAGATTAACTGTTCATAATCCTATTATCTACTATATTAATTATCATTCACATAAGGTGTGGACTTTTTATTTTTATTCATAGGTATTCACTGGGTGTACAATTCTTATACAACAGGGAAATGACTACTGAAATAGGATGATTCGAAAGAGATAAGGGGGGTAAATTGGTTGGAAAACATAAACGACCTATGGTCCAAAGCACTTGCTGCGATCGAAACGAAAGTCAGTAAGCCTAGCTTTGAGACTTGGTTAAAATCAACAACGGCTCATGCTTTACAAAATGATACGCTCGTAATTACTGCGCCAAATGAGTTTGCCCGTGACTGGCTGGAATCCAGATATGCAGGTATCATTTCGGAGACGCTCTTGGACGTAACAGGAGCAGCACTTGACGTAAAGTTCATCATTCCACAAAATCAGACAGAACTAGACTTAGATCTGGAACTTTCCATGAAAAAAGCCCCAAAAGCAGCAAATGAGCCTCACGAAGAAGTTTCTCAAAGTATGTTGAATCCAAAATATACGTTCGACCGATTCGTTATCGGTTCTGGAAACCGTTTTGCTCATGCCGCATCACTTGCTGTTGCTGAAGCACCAGCAAAGGCTTATAACCCGCTGTTTATATATGGTGGCGTTGGATTAGGAAAAACACACTTAATGCATGCGATCGGCCATTATGTACTAGAACATAATCCTGGAGCGAAGGTTGTATACTTGTCGTCAGAAAAATTTACGAACGAGTTCATTAACTCGATCCGTGACAATAAAACGGTTGAGTTTCGCAACAAATTTCGCAGCGTGGACGTGCTTTTAATAGATGATATTCAGTTCCTTGCAGGAAAAGAACAAACACAAGAGGAATTTTTCCATACGTTTAATGCACTTCATGAAGAAAGTAAGCAGATTGTCATATCTAGTGATCGACCTCCAAAAGAGATTCCGACATTAGAAGACAGACTTCGTTCCCGCTTTGAATGGGGACTCATTACGGATATCACACCTCCTGACTTAGAAACGCGTATCGCGATCCTTCGTAAAAAGGCGAAAGCAGAAGGCCTTGATATTCCAAACGAAGTAATGCTTTATATAGCTAATCAAATTGATACCAACATTAGAGAATTAGAGGGAGCACTTATTCGTGTTGTTGCTTATTCTTCTCTCATAAACCAAGATATGAATGCAGATTTAGCAGCAGAAGCGCTTCGCGACATTATTCCTTCTGCAAAGCCAAGAACACTAACCATTCATCATATACAAGAAGTTGTTGGCAAGCATTACAATGTTAAACTAGAAGATTTCACAGCAAAAAAACGAACAAAATCTGTAGCTTTTCCTAGACAGATCGCGATGTATCTCTCTCGTGAACTAACGGATAATTCTTTACCTAAGATTGGTGAGGAATTTGGAGGTCGCGACCATACAACGGTTCTTCACGCTCATGAAAAGATTTCAACTATGCTGATTACGGATCATGTTTTGCAAAGAAAAGTGCAAGAAATTCATGATCAGCTGAAATCTAATTAAATAAACGCACTGGATACTGTGAATAACTGCAGTTACTTTATACACAGTCTGTCCACATGTGGATAGGCTGTGCTATCTTTGTTTTTTATAGTTATCCACACATTCACAGCGCCTATTACTATTACTACTATTTTTTAAAAGATTTTAATAAATATCAGGGGGGCAAAATAATGAAAGTTAAGATTCAGTTAAACCAGTTGATTGAAGCTGTTCAAGATGTAATGAAAGCTGTATCTTCTAGAACAACAATTCCGATTCTAACGGGAATCAAAATGGAAGTAACGTATGACGGAGTTCATCTGACTGGTAGTGATTCTGATATTTCAATTGAACGACTGATACCGGTTGAAGAAGGAGATCTTGTACATATCGAAGTAAAACAAGAAGGAAGTGTAGTACTTCCAGCTCGTTATTTTTCAGAGATCGTTAAAAAACTTCCGAATGATTCTGTTGAGATCGAAGTAGGTGAGCGTTTTGAAACGACTCTTCGCTCAGGCGCTTCTGAATTTAGCCTTTTAGGATTAGATCCTGAAGAATACCCTAGATTACCGCAGATCGAAGAGAACTTAGTCTTTGAGATCCAAAGTGATCTACTGAAAGCAATGATTCGCCAAACTGTCTTTGCGGTGTCCGCCTCAGAAACACGCCCTATCCTAACAGGTGTTAACTGGACGTTAACTGACGGTGTTCTAAACTGTATTGCAACAGATAGTCATCGCTTGGCTGAACGAAAAATGCCAATCGATTCTCAAAGTGAAGAGCTTTCATTTCAGAACGTAGTTATTCCTGGAAAGAGTTTGAACGAACTTTCAAAGATTCTTGATGAGAACGCTGAAAAAGTTCAAATCGTTGTAACGAACAATCAGATCTTGTTCAAAGCAAAAAACATCTTATTGTTCTCAAGATTATTAGATGGTAACTATCCGGATACCTCAAAATTGATTCCTTCAGAGAGCAAAACAACTTTCGTATTGAAGACGAAGGAATTCTTACAAGCGATCGACCGTGCTTCTTTATTAGCGAGAGAAGGAAGAAACAATGTCGTCAAACTTGCAACACTCGATAATCAAACAATCGAACTTTCTTCAAATTCTCCAGAGATCGGTAAAGTATTTGAACACATGATCGCAGAGGAGATTGAAGGAGAAGAGCTAAAGATCTCATTCAACGCAAAATATGTGATGGAAGCTCTAAAAGTTATGGATTGCACAGAGATCAGCATCCTGTTCACAGGAGCGATGAGACCATTTCTTATCCAACCCGTGTCAGACGATTCGATCCGCCAATTAATCTTGCCTGTAAGAACTTACTAAAATATAAAGCTGCCGGAATCACCGGTGGCTTTCTTTTCTTTCTAAGTCCATCGTTTTTTGGAGAAACTAGTAAGAGCGAGATGATTTTCCCTAACAGATTGTGGATTTTATATTTTTAAATCTTTGTATATTTACATCATTGAGTATTGATCGGAGTGCAAGGTGCGAGACTCCTGGGGGGATCAGCGGGACAGGTGAGACTCTTAATAGTGCAAAGCACTAAGAGGCTCACCGCACGCCCCCCGGAAAGCGAGCAACCTGGAACGTAGATCAACCTTTCAATAACACCATTGAGACAACTGAGACAACAAAGCAACAACCAGGAGGTTTTTTAAAAATGGAAAACGTTAAGATCAACACCGAATTCATCACCCTTCAACAACTGTTGAAAACTACCGATGTCATCCAATCGGGAGGAATGGTAAAATGGTATTTAGCAGAACATGAAGTTCTTGTGAACGGAGAACATGAAACACGCCGAGGTAAGAAACTATATGCGGGTGATGTCGTGTCCATTCCAGAAGTAGGAGAGTTCAAGGTAACAACGGAATAGGGGGTATCCCTTTGCATATTGAAAAGCTTCAGCTAAGAAATTATAGAAACTATAAAGAACAGTCTCTAGAGTTCGAAAATAAGGTCAATGTTTTTCTTGGTGAGAATGCACAAGGAAAAACAAATGTCATGGAATCCATCTATGTTTTGGCCATGGCAAGATCCTATCGAACGGCAAAAGATAAAGAGTTGATATCTTGGGACGAAGAATATGCTAAAATAGAGGGTAGCATCAAAAAGAGAAACAGTTCTTTTGATTTAAGTCTCGTCATCTCACAAAAAGGAAAAAAAGCGAAAATCAGCCGCATCGAACAACGCCGGTTAACCGATTACGTTGGACATCTTAATGTGGTTATGTTTGCACCTGAGGATCTTAATCTTGTAAAAGGCAGTCCGCAGGTGCGTCGTCGTTTTATTGACATGGAAATCGGACAGGTTAATGCAGTTTACCTAAATGACCTTTCTGTGTACCAAAAGATTTTATCTCAGCGAAACTCTTTATTAAGAGAGATGTATCGCAATAAGAGTCAAGAGAACATGACGATGCTCGAGATCTTAACCGAACAGCTTATTGATAAAGCAGCCAGAGTGACGTTGAAACGACTAAAATACATGGAAAAGCTTCAAAGTTGGGCAGAACCGATCCACCACGGGATATCCAGAGGGCTGGAAACTTTAAAAATTCATTACAAACCAACTATAGAGGTATGTGATGAGCTCGACTTGTCGAAAATGATAGAAGCGTTTCATCTGAAGTTTGGTAAAATAAAAGAAAAAGAGATTGACCGGGGAACTTCTTTATTTGGCCCTCATCGGGACGATCTGCTTTTTTCAGTGAACGGAAAAGACGTGCAGACATTCGGATCTCAAGGACAACAAAGAACGACTGCTCTTTCTTTAAAGCTCGCTGAAATTGATCTGATTCATTCAGAAGTCGGAGAATATCCGATACTATTGTTGGACGATGTGTTATCTGAACTAGACGATTTCAGACAATCGCATCTTTTAAATACGATTCAAGGTAAAGTACAAACCTTTGTTACAACGACTAGTGTGGAAGGGATACACCATGAAACACTCGAGAAAGCCGCAACTTACAAAGTTCATGCAGGCTCTATAGAACGTTTGAAATGAGGTGAGGAAAATGCTTTTGCATTTGGGTGATGAAGAAGTCATTCATTCAAAAGATGTGCTGGCGATATTGGATATCAATGCATTAAAAGCTTCTGAATTAGCTAGTGAGTTTCTTAAAAAGCATGAGAACAATCAGACATTGACCGACTTAAGCGGAAATGCTGCAAAATCTGTAATCATCACAGATAAAACGATCTATCTATCTCCTCTTTCTGCCTCTACGTTAAAAAAGAGAGCCTCTGATCGCCTCGAACTTGAAAATGGCTGGAATATAAAATAAAGGTTTTATAAATAAAGCGTTTTTAAACCGGAATGAAGGTGAACGAATTGACGACTGAACAACAGTTAGAACAACAACAAAATTATGATGAAAGTAATATCCAGGTACTTGAAGGTCTTGAAGCCGTCCGTAAACGTCCAGGGATGTATATTGGTGCTACGAACGTACGTGGTCTTCACCATCTCGTATGGGAAATCGTCGATAACTCGATCGATGAAGCTTTAGCAGGTCATTGTGACACGATTCGAATTACGATTGAAGAAGATAACAGCATCACTGTAGAAGATAACGGACGTGGTATCCCAGTTGGTATGCATGAAAAAATGGGAAGACCCGCACTAGAAGTTATCATGACGGTTCTCCATGCCGGAGGAAAGTTTGGCGGTGGAGGCTATAAAGTATCAGGCGGACTGCATGGTGTTGGTGCCTCAGTTGTTAATGCCTTGTCTACGATGCTTGAAGTAACCGTATCTCGTGATGGAAAACTGCACTATCAGTCTTACGAACGCGGCGTGCCGACTGCAGATCTAAAAATTATCGGCGAAACGGACAAGACAGGTACTCGTACTCACTTCAAACCAGACCCTGAAATTTTTACTGAAACATTAGAATATGATTTCCCTACACTTTCAAACCGTATTCGAGAATTGGCTTACCTAAATAGAGGTCTTCGTATTATCGCTGAAGACAAACGTGGTGAAGAGCCAGTTGTAAAGGAATACCACTATGAAGGCGGGATTAAATCTTATGTAGAGCACATTAACCGTACACGTGAAGTGCTGCATGAAGAGCCGATCTTCGTTGAAGGGGAAAAGGACGGTATCTCGGTTGAGATCGCGTTCCAATACAACGACAGCTACGCAAGCAACATCTATTCGTTTGCGAACAACATCAATACACATGAAGGCGGTACGCACGAGTCAGGGTTTAAAACAGCACTAACACGTGTGATCAATGATTATGGCCGCAAGAATAATCTGTTCAAAGACAACGATACGAACTTAACAGGTGAAGATGTGCGTGAAGGTTTAACAGCGATCATTTCGATTAAACACCCTGATCCTCAGTTCGAAGGTCAAACGAAAACGAAGCTCGGAAACTCTGAAGCTAGACAGATTACAGAATCCATTTTCTCAGAGACGTTTTCATCCTTTATGCTTGAGAATCCGGTCGTTGCAAAATCAATCGTTGAAAAAGGGATGATGGCACTGCGTGCGCGTGTGGCTGCTAAAAAAGCACGTGAACTAACACGACGTAAGAGCGCGTTAGAAGTATCGTCGTTGCCTGGTAAACTGGCAGACTGTTCTTCAAAAGACGCAAGCATCTCTGAGATCTATGTGGTTGAGGGTGACTCTGCCGGTGGATCGGCTAAGCAAGGACGTGACCGCCACTTCCAAGCGATCTTGCCACTTCGCGGTAAGATCATCAACGTTGAAAAAGCACGACTTGATAAGATTCTTTCCAATAACGAGGTTCGTGCGATCATTACAGCTTTAGGTACAGGAATCGGTGATGAGTTCGATATTACGAAAGCTCGTTATCATAAGATCATCATCATGACAGATGCCGATGTTGATGGTGCACATATCCGTACGTTGCTTTTAACGTTCTTCTTCAGATATATGCGTCCGATCATTGAACACGGTTATGTCTATATCGCACAGCCGCCGCTTTATAAAATTCAGCAAGGTAAGCGTATAGAATATGCCTACAACGATAAAGAGCTTGAAAAATTGCTGGCTGAACTTCCGCAAGTTCCTAAGCCGCAGCTTCAGCGTTATAAAGGTCTTGGTGAGATGAACCCATCTCAGTTATGGGAAACTACGATGGACCCAGAGACACGTACATTGCTGCAAGTTGAAATGAAAGATGCGATGGCAGCTGATGAAACGTTCGATATCTTAATGGGCGACAAAGTTGAACCGCGCCGTGACTTTATTCAAGAAAACGCACAATATGTGACGAACTTAGATATTTAAGTGCGGCACGCATGTATGCAAGAGATAAGCTACATCAAAGAATAAAGATTTCATATAAACGCTGCAGCGGTTAATGCCGCAAAGGCTAAACATAAAAGATACTGAAGCTGGACAAGGTCCAGTTTCGGTGCGTTTAAGCGCCGAATTAGGGGGCTTTAAAAACCTGTTCTAAAGAGGTTATGGAGGTAAAATGAATGTCTGAAATGGAACGTTCCCGGATTAAAGAAATTAATATTAGTACGGAAATGAAAGCATCATTCATGGATTATGCCATGAGTGTTATTGTCAGCCGAGCTTTGCCAGATGTGCGTGACGGATTAAAGCCTGTTCACAGACGTATTCTTTATGCGATGAACGACCTTGGCATGACAGCTGATAAAGCGTACAAAAAGTCTGCTCGTATCGTTGGTGAAGTAATCGGTAAGTACCATCCTCACGGTGACTCAGCTGTATACGACACGATGGTTCGTATGGCACAGGATTTCAACTTCCGCCACATGCTGATTGATGGTCATGGTAACTTTGGTTCTGTCGACGGGGATGCAGCGGCAGCGATGCGTTACACAGAAGCGCGTATGTCTAAGATCGCCATGGAAATGGTACGAGACATTAACAAAGACACGATTGGTTACAAAGACAACTATGATGGATCTGAACAAGAACCGGTTGTATTACCTGCCCGTTTCCCGAACTTGCTCGTTAACGGTGCTGCAGGAATCGCAGTTGGTATGGCAACAAACATCCCGCCGCATCAATTAGGTGAGGTAATCGATGGTATTTTAGCCGTAAGTGAAAATCCGGATATCACGATTCCTGAGCTGATGGAAATTATCCCAGGCCCTGACTTTCCAACGGCAGGTGAGATTCTAGGACGTGAAGGAATTCGCAAAGCTTATACAACTGGAAGAGGCTCTATCATTATCCGCGCAAAAGCGGAGATCGAAGAGATGTCTAGCGGAAAGCAAGCGATCATCGTAACGGAACTTCCTTATCAAGTAAACAAAGCTCGTTTGATCGAAAAGATCGCGGAGCTCGTTCGTGATAAAAAAATCGAAGGTATCACAGATCTTCGTGATGAGTCTGACCGTAACGGTATGCGCATCGTAATGGAGATACGCCGTGATGCGAATGCAAATGTTATTTTAAATAATTTATATAAACAGACAGCTCTTCAAACAAGTTTTGGTATCAATATGCTTGCACTTGTTGATGGACATCCAAAAGTTCTGAACATCAAAGAATGTTTATATCATTACCTGAAGCATCAGCAAGTTATCATCCGTCGCCGTACGGAATTTGATCTTAAAAAAGCAGAAGCGAGAGCTCATATCCTAGAAGGATTGCGCATCGCGCTTGATCACCTGGATGAAGTGATTGCGCTTATCCGTGCCTCAAGGACAACAGATCTTGCACGTGAAGGCTTAATGGAGAAGTTCGAATTAAGCTACGAGCAGTCTCAAGCCATATTAGATATGCGTTTGCAGCGTCTAACAGGTTTAGAGAGAGACAAGATCGAGAACGAATACAAAGATCTTGTTGCTTTGATCGCAGAGTTGAGAGCGATTCTTGCAGATGAAGAAAGAATCTTAGAGATTATTCGTACAGAGCTTATTGAGATCAAAGAAAAGTACGACAACCCTAGACGTACGATTATCTCTGTTGGATTTAATAGTATAGAAGACGAAGATCTGATTCCTCGTTCGAATATTGTTATTACATTAACGAACAAAGGCTATATTAAGCGTCTTCCTATCTCTACTTACCGTTCACAGCGTCGTGGTGGTAAAGGGATACAAGGAATGGGCACGAGTGAGGATGACTTTGTAGAGCAGTTGTTTACGACAAATACGCACAACTATATTCTGTTCTTTACGAATAAAGGGAAGGCTTATAGGCTTAAAGGCTACGAGATTCCTGAATACGGAAGAACAGCGAAAGGTATTCCAATCATCAACTTGTTGCAGATTGAGCAAGGTGAAACGATCTCTGCTGTAATTCCTGTAGAAGATATGGAAAGCGATGAGATTTACCTTAACTTTATGACGAAGCAAGGAATCACGAAACGTTCTCCGTTATCAGCTTATAGCAACATTCGTAAAGGTGGTCTTTTCGCGATCAACCTTCGTGAAGAAGATGAACTGATGGGCGTTCGTTTAACAGATGGTTCAAAAGATATCATCGTAGGAACGAAGCAAGGGATGTCGATCCGTTATCAAGAGACAGACGTAAGATCAATGGGTAGAACAGCTACCGGTGTTAAAGCGATCACACTCGGAGATGACGATGCTGTTGTAGGTATGGAAGTCCTAGATGAGACGCAAGATATATTGATCGTTACAGACAGAGGATACGGAAAACGTACACCTATGAGTGAATACCGTCTTCAATCACGTGGTGGTAAAGGGATCAAAACGGTAAACATCACTGAAAAGAATGGGCCGGTTGTAACTCTTAAGACTGTAACGGATGAAGAAGACCTCATGATCATTACAGCAAAAGGAATCATCATTCGAATGAACATCTCAGGCATCTCTCAAATGGGAAGAAACACTCAAGGTGTTAGGTTGATGAGCATGAACGATTCCAATCACGTAGCAACAGTAGCTGTTGTAGAACGTGAAGAAGAAACGGATGAGTTGCTTGATGAAAACGGTGACCCGATCATCACAGAAGGTGAAGAAGGTATAGCGCCTACTGAAGAAACAATAGCTCCAGAAACAGATACAAACGAAGAGAATAACGAATAATTTCTAAAAAGAGGAAAATGAATCTACATTTTCCTCTTTTTTATATGTAAAATAAAATTATGACCTTCCAAATAAAAGGAGCTTTTTGTATGAAGATAAAAACGAGCCAAGCTAAGGCTGGGCAGTTGCTGGTTCAGGATGTCTTCTCGATGACTAATCAGCCGATCGTAAATAAAAACACGAGACTGAATGCTGAGCATTTGCGCGTACTTACTCGTTTTCAAATCGAAGAGGTAGATGTATTGAATGATACAACCTCTAGTGTGAACACAACACGTCGAGTAAAAGATTTATTGAATAATAGAAGTGATACAACGACATCTGAAGAACAAATACATACCCCTATGCCTGAAAAAGAAGAGCTTTCTTTTCCAGCACTCTACATGCAAACGGTAAAACGTTACAAACAATTGTTTACAAACTGGCAATCTGGCAGTCCGGTCGATATGCTTGAAGTTCGTCAAAGTGTTCTGCCCGTATTAGAGAAAGGATCGAGTGTACCAAAAGAGATCCTATTGCTGCACCATTATGCTACGAGTACTGATTACATGTATCATCATTCAATAGCAGTAGGCATACTAAGCACGTTTTTAGCCAAAAAGTTAAACTTCTCTAACGGAGACTGCATACAGATCGGCCTAGCGGGCGTGCTGTCCGATTGCGGCATGGCAAAAGTTCAGCCTACTTTACTAAAGAAGAGCGGGTCTTTAACGACAGCTGAATTTGATGAAGTGAAGAAACACACGATTCAAGGGTACAACATGCTGAAAAAGATTCCCTCTATTAAAGAAGGTGTTCTTCTCGGTGTTCTTCAACACCACGAACGAACAGATGGATCAGGCTATCCTTTAAAAGTTCAAGGAAAAAAGCTTCATCCATTTAGTAAAGTTCTAGCGGTTGCTGATGTTTACTTAGCGATGACTGCTGAACGACCTTACCGAAGCAAGCAGTCTCCTTTTAAAGTTCTTGAGATGATGATGAAAGATCAGTTTGGGAAATTCGATCACCAAGTTATGCAAGCTATGATAGCTGGTCTTTCCACCTTATCAGTGGGAAGCCGTGTCAGACTTACAAACTATGATATTGGTGAAATCGTGTTTATAGAAGAAAGCCAACCGACACGACCCATGATCAAGTTAGAAACAAACGGTGATATCATCGCACTTAAAAACCGAAACGACCTCTTTATAGAAGAGCTTTTATCTTAGGATAGAAGCTTTTAAAATTTAGGTATTGCCACGGGTTGGTAACCGTGGTAAACTAATCAAGCTGTCTCAGAAACAGCACAATATAAACTGTTAGCACGATAAAATGTTTCACAATGAAATGTTTTTGAAAAAGTTTTAAAAAGCTATTGACTCTAGTGCTTCAGCGTGATATATTATTAAAGTCGCCAAAACAAAACGGCGCATGAAACACACAGTTCTTTGAA
>NZ_JARMFC010000017.1:0-47448 GCF_036213205.1 Fictibacillus nanhaiensis | reverse complement strand
ATTATTCGGGTTACAGTTCATAGCTTGAAGTGCTCTTTAACATGATTGGTTTATGGTTTAAGTCGCTCTTTTGGTACAAGTAATTCAAAATGATGGTGTAAGTTTTCGAACTCACCAGGCAGGATTCCGCCAAGTTCCCCATCTAAGTTGATCTGCATCTTTTCGCGAGGCGTTACTTTTACACGCTTTGCCTTTTTATAGATTACATGATCATCATGGATGTGTTCCCCACGGATCGCAAGGGATGCAATACGGACAAACTCTGCAAGATTTGTTTTCTTCAAGATGATTACATCAAAAAGACCGTCATGAAATTCTGATGATGGAGCAAGCTTCTCAAAGCCTCCAACAGAATTTGTGTTAGCCACTAGAAAGAGCATGATCTCGCCTTCGTATTTTTCTTTATCATCGAATTCAATCTCTACAAATGTAGGACGGATTGATGGCAGCATTTCAATTCCTTTTAGGAAATAAGCCAGCTGTCCGATCATCGTCTTCAGCTTGCTCGGCACTTCATACGTAAGCTCTGTTATACGACCACCACCTGCGATGTTGATGAAGAACTTATCGTTTACTTTACCGATATCAACAGGCATATGTACACCGCCGCAAAGAACGTCACATGCTCCTTCAATCGTACGCGGTACGCCAACTGCACGTGCAAAGTCATTCGTTGTTCCAGCTGGAATAATTCCTAGCATGGGGCGATTTTCGAGTCCTGCTAACCCATTAACAACTTCATAGATTGTTCCATCTCCACCAGCTGCGATAACAAGATCGAAGCCTCTTTCCCCCGCTTCACGTGCAGCGCGAGTCGCGCAGCCGTCTTCAGGCGTTGTTGCATGACAAGACGTTTCATAACCTGCATTTTCAAGTCTATCTAGAATATAAGGAAGCTGTTTTTTTACCGTTTCTCTTCCCGAACTTGGATTATATATTAGTCGAGCTCGTTTCATATCTTTCACCTTCATTGTTTGACTTCTTTTAAAAGTTTTAACCTAAATTTGTTTGTTGTATAACTGCAAAAAACAGCCCACTGCCGGACTGCTTCTGTCGATTCCTCTTATATTATAGTGATACCTGTCTTAAATTGCAAAGCAGTTATCTCCCAGTATGTGTTAAAATTGTGTCTAAATTGTAGGGGGTCTGTCCCGGGGTCAGACCCCGGGACAGACCCCATAAAGGATTTCTTTCATTTTTTGTAGAATTATACATTTAAAGCAACTTTGGGGATGAACAAGCTTCATCTCTTTCTTAACTCGCATATATAAGGAATAACAACATACGGTAACGAGTAATATCACTATTTTAAGGAGGTGCTTCAATGTTTTGGCTATACATTTTAGGACCTATTGCCGCTGTGTTCTTACTAGCCGCAGTTGTAAACTGGAGAACAAGGCTAAAGTACAGAAGATACAACTACAAGTACGAGCTAGAAGAACATGTTAGTGATCAAAACAAGATCAATAATGCAGCAGCCTGGAACGCATCCCAACATAATCACCACTCTGGTGGTAGCGGTGGTGGAGGATTTTAAAAGACAGGATCTCATTTCCTGTCTTTTTTCTTTTATCTAGGAGGTTAAGATGAAACATATTATCGGTATTTCTGGCAGTACCATCATGTCTGATGAAACAAAATTCAACGATTTGTTTCGAGCTCATGATCAAATCACACATATTGAGATTGGAGAGTTCCAAAATGAAGAAGCCTTTCAAAGGTTTCTAGCACTTCTAAAGAAAAGTAACAAAACCTTTGGCATCCACTCTCCCATCTATAGAAGCGGTAGTAAATATGATTTATTAGAGGAGCTTCAATATACACCTGAACAAGCATGGACCTTGTTCGAAAAGGAAATTCAGCGTCTCGTTAAGTTAGGCGCTCAGTATATTCTTGTTCATTTTCCTTATTTTCAAGGAAGCGCCCGTAATCCGGATACCTTAATTGTGCAGGGTCTGAAACGATTATCTGAACTGCAGAAAACATACAACATGCCAATTGTCTGCGAACCAAAGCTTGGATTGAATCAATCACCAAAGGGAATTGAGTATCTAAATGCTTTTCCTATTGCATTATGGGAGAAATACGGACTGAAGCTGTGCATTGATATTGGTGATTACCTACTGGCTACAGAAGAAAAAACTCTAAACATGATTGAGAAGTGGAAAGATCACATTAAAGTTGTCCACCTACACAACATTGAATATATGGATGACAAATACATATGGGTTCCTATCCACCCATCACATGAAGATGACGGACAACATTATTCCATTAAGGAGATTCTTCATGTTTTATCAAGTTACCGTGATCTTATTTGGATACTCGAACATACACCACACTCAAATCCTTCTGAAACATTTATTCAAGAAGGGATCGACTGGTTGATAAATGATGTTTTAAAAAACGACAAATAACCTATCTGAAAAAATACTGATGGTACCCATTCAGTATTTTTTTGTTTGAGATTTATTTGAATAATTTCAAATACTTTGTACGTCAAAACTTTTAGTAATGGTTCGTTCGTTTGGAAATTTAATACAAAACGTTATTCAAAAGACCTGTCGATTCGTTTACAATTATTACATACAGATTATTCTGTCAACTTTTGCTACAAAAAGAGGTGTATATATGAACTTTTCATTTACGAGTTATCTGAAGAGACTTCGGTCGATCTTTATCGGCGTTTTGATCATCAGTTTTCTTCCTTCTATCTTTTTTGGCATCGCACCACTGCAGAGCATGAAGCTTTGGGAGTACACCATCGAGAATCGAAAATATAGCCTTTTCCCTGATATTTTTGATAAGTTTTTTTACTCGATGACTATTTTCTTTACATCATTGCTCCTAGGTCTTTTAGTAGCGTTGTTGCTTACGTTTTTAGCAACACTGCTGCCAAGACCATTAAAGCGTGCTGTCTATGGCTTCTTAACACTATTAGAATCTTTACCCGATCTTTTTATTGTTATCGCGCTACAAGTCTCAGCAGTATATATCTTTAAGAAGACTGGATTATTAATCGCGAACGTTTCTGGTGCCTACGACAACCGCATCTACTTTTTTCCAATTCTAACACTATCTGTCCTGCCAACGATTCAACTCTTTAAGATTACCTTTCTACTAATGAAAGAAGAGCAAAACAAACCGTACATAACTGTAGCACGCGCGATGGGACTCGGAAACCTCTATATCACGCTCAATCATGTGTTTCGAAATATCATGACAAGTCTCTTTCAATATTCCAAGACCATCTTTGTTTTTATGCTATCAAACTTATTTATTTTGGAATATGTCTTTAACTTGAACGGAATCATGACCATCATGCTGAATACGCAAGGTGTTTCGTTTATCATAACGGTCTTGTTTATCGCAATTCCTTTCTCTTTTCTTTTCGAGATTATGGAATCTTACCGTGGAGGCATAAACGTCCAAAAGGAGGATGCAGCATGATCGTTCGAATACTTAAACAGCCGCAATTCTTAATAGGTTTTCTGTTTATCGTGAGTTTAATTTTATTAAGCTTTTTTTATCCGTATGTCATGGATGTTCAGAAGGAATCTAAGTTTCTCTATGACGAGAATGAAGTCATCGTTGGTGTAGCACCTTTCTCACCAAAAGATATGCCTCCTTTTGGTACGGATATGAACGGAAAGCACTTATTGTATCTTGTTTTAGAAGGTGCAAAATTTACGATCCTCATTACCTTAGTTATCGCATTTCTTAGAATTTTCTTCGCCCTTTTCTTTTCCTTGTTTCATAGAAAATCGAAGAGTACATTCTTTGACGATATCGTACAAGCTACGCTCTATATTCCAACTGCGATCTTAGCTTATATGTTTATGGTTCCCCTCTTCGTAAAAGATGCCACTGAACCGATGGGCATGATGACTCTTATTGTCGTGCAATGCTTGATACTCGTTGGTATTGGAGTGCCACCTTTAGTTTCAACGTTTTCTGAAGAGATCCGTTCGATTCTGGCAAAAGACTATATCGTCAGTACTTTTTCATTAGGATCAAAAAAGCCGTATGTCTATTACAAGCATGTCCTACCTGAACTGAGCTCTAAACTGTTGCTTCTATTTGCTCAGCAAGCCATTCAAACATTAATTCTGTTAGCGCACTTAGGCGTTCTTGCCGTTTTTATCGGTGGATCAAAAACGATCATGTTAGGCGATATCTTTAATTTAACGCCAGCCACCATATCATTAAGCGGAGAATGGGCTGGAATCATCGGCCAGTCATACCAAAAGCTCTTAACGGCTCCTTGGATTATCTTAGTGCCACTATCATTCTTTGCTTTTACGATTTTCTCGATCAATCTCATGATACAAGGTATACAGAACAGCCTCGAATCCAACAAATCATAAGTGAGGTGTGAAGCATGTCTAACAGGCTTTTAGAAATACACAATCTGAACATATCGTTCGGTAGTGGAAAAAACGTGTTTAAAGCGGTTACCGATATAAGTCTCTCTGTCAGTAAAGGACAGACTGCCGCACTTATCGGCGAATCAGGTTCCGGGAAGAGTGTCACATCCCTTTCTGTGCTGAAACTTTTACCAGCTAACGGGCGAGCAGAATCAGGTTCTATTCGTTTTGACGATAAAGAAATTTTGCAGATGACCGAAAAAGAAATGCAAAAAATAAGAGGCAACGAAATCTCCATGATCTTTCAGGATGCGATCGCTTCACTGAATCCCGGCATGAAAGTGGGAATTCAGATTACAGAAGGCTTGAAATATCATAAACAGATGCCAAAATCAGAGCTTAGATCTGTTGCGCTCTCACTTCTCGAACAAGTAGGTTTTCATAATCCAGCACACATTTTTGATCAATATCCTTCTCAACTGTCAGGAGGTATGAAGCAACGAATTTTAATCGCAATGGCCATCTCCTGTAAACCTAAACTGATTATCGCGGATGAACCAACTACCGCTTTAGACGTAACGATTCAAAGGCAGGTATTGGATTTGATCGCTGATTATAAAATACGTGAAGACGCTTCTGTTTTAATGATCACACATGATTTTGGTGTTGTGGCAGAATATGCTGACTGGGTGTATGTGATGATCGGAGGACGAATCGTAGAATCAGGAGATGTGTTTACTATATTTAATAATCCGATCCATCCTTATACAAAAGGCTTGATCGGCTGCATTCCAAGTTTGGAGAGCGACCGCGAGCGTTTAAAGAGCGTCTACGATTACACGTTTGAAGAAGCAGGCTACAGGGGAAGAAAATTCGCACCAGAGACGTATTCCATGGAAAGCAAAGTCTATCATGCTCCGTCCTCTCTTATAGAAGTGGAACCAGGTCATTATGTTCGTCTTTTTGATGAGAGCGAGGTGAATATCGTTGGATAAACAATTGATTAACATCCAAAACCTTTCTAAGTATTTTATGACGAAAACAGGAATCCATAAAGCAATCGATGGAATCACTCTCGATATTTTTAAAGGCGAAACATTAGGTATTGTTGGGGAGTCTGGATCTGGCAAGACAACCCTTGGCCGAACGATCATGCGATTGTATGAACCAGAGCACGGAAACATTACGTTTGATGGCCTGGACATCACACATATGCCTGAAAAAAAGTTGCGACCATACCGTAAAGAATTTCAAATGATCTTTCAAAATCCTTATGAATCGCTCAGCCCTCGTCTAACGGTCGGAGAAATTTTAGAAGAACCGCTTGTTATTCAGAAGATGTTAAGTAAAGAAGAGCGTACGAAGAAAGCGTACAATCTATTAGAAAAGGTCGGGTTGCCAAAGACTTCTTATCTAAAAAAGATCCACGAATTCTCCGGTGGGCAACGTCAGAGGATCGGAATTGCTCGTGCATTGATGCTAGATCCCAAGTTCATTATTGCAGATGAACCTGTCTCCGCACTCGATGTATCTGTTCAAGCGCAAGTGTTGAATCTATTAAAAGATCTTCAAACTGAACTAGATCTAACCTGTTTGTTCATCTCTCATGATCTTGGCGTTGTTCATTATATGAGTGACCGTGTAGCCGTCATGTACCTTGGCCACCTGATTGAATTGGCCCCTAAAGATGAATTGTACCGAAATCCGATCCACCCTTATACGAAATCTCTTTTATCATCCATTCCGATCGCAGATCCTGAGCGCCGGAACGCATACAGAGAACCGATCATTCTGCCAGAGAAACCGCTCTATCCGCCACAGTTGATTCATGTTGGTAACGAGCATTACGTATCTGCGAACATGATCAATATTAAAGAGTTTGAGATTGAGAATGATAGAAACCTCATTCGTAATTGAGCAAATGAAAAGAGACTGCCCTCTAAGCAGTCTCCTTTTTAAGCTAAATAATTACTTTCGCAATATCACAAACATACTCACGCTCATCGCCCCTATTGTAAATATAGACGCAATGATGACACCAATCCAAGCCATAAAGAGATCGTCTCCTGGATAAGCGGGTTCAAGAGTTGCATAATACGAAACGATCCACCCTAAGAAAAAGAGAAAAAACGCGCTCCCAATGAACGTCATCTTCACTTTATCCTTCCGCGATCCCTGCCACATTTCTGAAAATAGTACCCACGTAAAAAGACTGAGCGGTATGCATATCAACAATCCGGCCATAGTACCATAAGGCAAAAAGAAGAGAATAACAAAGGCTAGTGCAAATAATGCAGCGTTCGCAGCAAATAGAGTTATACCCGCTTGCCAATAATTTGTACTTAAAGAATGTCCCTTTATTTTATGGGTAATGTTTCTTACTATACCGACAGAAGCGAAATCCCTTTGTTTCATTACGAGAATTAACGTAAAAACAATTCCAGCTAACAATAAAACCGTCAAAAAAACACCCACTTTTTTACAATAAATATATCTTATATTATCATTAATGTAGAGAACTAGAATATAGCTATTTGGTAGGAGACGTAAAAGGAGGCGCCATCGATGTTTGAACTATTTTTATTATTTTTTGCTATTGCCGTAATTGCTCCCCTCGTTATTAAATACACGACTAAACCGAACTATCAAAAGGTTGCAGAAAAAACTGAACTGCTACCGAACTTGGGGATTCGTGAAGATTTACATTTACAAAAAAGTGTAAGAAACATGGAGAAAGCTCTTCCTCGTGAGTTTAAAGAAAAAATAAAACGCAGATATCTTTCAGAACACCCGAAGACGACAGAAGCCTACTTTCAGGTTGTATTTTATGAGCTTCAACGCTTCTTTATCATGTGTTCACTCTTAAATAATGTTCCGATGTTCAGTAAAAAGGTGGATGACATCTGGCACGAGATGTTGATGTATACGAAGGAGTATGAAAAATTTTCTGCTGATCTATGCGGTGAGCACATTCATCATGCTCCAAATGATGTTGTAGAGCCCGATCCACATGGAAGAGCTTGGTTTGATCTTTTGTATTCTAATCTTTTCACCTTTACCGATTTTACACCCATTGCTTGGGGGACCTTTTTTCAAAATCCGTTACATCAAGGTCTTTTACATGAGCTTCAAACACTATCAACAGAAGAACTCGGAAACCGATATTTTAGACCCAATGCTGATAAAGAGACCGTTCACGCTTTACTTACAAAAATCAAAGGAGATTTAAACCGTATATCGAATGATGAAGATCCATACAAGGGATTAAAATTGTCACCGAATTCCATAGATAGTGCACCGATCTTAGCTGGTGCGATGCTTTATTATTCCTATCATCATTTTGATGAATATGATATGTATATGGCAAAGTTAAATCCTGCATCGAACTATAATTCTGGAAACACAACCGCTTGCGGAACGGGGTGTGGCAATCATCGTGACGACAATGGCGGACATGACAGCAGCTGCAGCAGTGATAGTGGAAGTAGCTGTGGAAGCAGTTGCGGCAGTGGATGCGGAAGTAGTTAGTGAATATGTTCTAAATAAAAAAGCCCTGCAAGTGACTCAACATCACTTTGCAGGGCTTTCATCTTAATTCTCTTCTACTTCTTTACGATTCTTTTTAAAGATTTTGGAGAGAACTTCATACACGATTGGCACGATGATCAGCGTTAATAATGTAGAACTTGCTAATCCGCCGATTACGGTAACGCCAAGACCTTTTGAAATCAGTCCGCCACCACCTGAGCCAACTGCCAACGGAATCAACGCTCCAATCGTTGCGATAGCTGTCATCAGAATCGGACGAAGACGTGTTGCACCCGCTTCAAGGATTGCCTCACGCATACTCATCCCTTCACGTTCCATATGAATGATTCGGTCTACGAGTACGATGGCATTTGTTACAACGATACCAATCAACATCAACAGCCCCATCATAACCGATACGGAGATGGTTTCACCTGCGATCAATAGACCTACAAATGAACCAATCACAGCAAATGGAAGTGAGAACAGAATCGCAAATGGTGCGACACCTTCACGGAATGTTACGACGAGTATGAAATACACGATCGCGATTGCCGCAAGCATTGCCGCGCCAAGCTGTGTAAATGTTTCGTTCATATCAGCCTGAACACCCGCTACTCCAACTGTAACTCCTTTTGGCATATCCAGTTTATCGATATCTTTTTGGACTTCCGAAGTTGCTTTGGACATATCATCGCCAATTGCCTTACCAGACACGGTAGCATAATACTCCCCTTTACTTCGGGCAAGTGTATTAAGTGTTGTTCCTTTTTCAACTGTAACAAGCTCAGATAACGGCATTGTCGTGCCTAGAGCTGTTGGTACCTGTCTTGCTAAAATATCATCGACTGACTTAGGTTGTTTCGTTTGCTCCTGCTGAACGATAACGTCTAGTGTATCTCCGTCTTTTTCGATTGTCGTTAAGACATCTTCGGCTTTCATCGGATTCAGCATCATCACGATTTGACCTGTTGTTAGTCCATATTTTAGAATCTCATTTTGATCGACGTTAAACGTATGCTCGACGAACGCATCCTTAGCGCTTGACGAAACCTCCTCTAACTGGTCGTTCTTCTTCATGGCGTCTTCTGCCATCTTTACCGCTTTATTGAGTTTATTCAGATCTTCACTATAGAACGTATAGCTGACTTCATTTTCAGCTCCCGTTGACGCAGCGAAGTTCTGACTCTTCCATTCGCCTGATTGACCAAGGTCAGCGACATAGTCTTCTATTTCATCTCGCACTTCTGGGAAGTTCTCCATCTCTGGATCAAAGATGAGGTACATGAGTGCTCCGCCTTCTCCGCCACCAGCCATAGCCATCATTGGATCTGCGTTATCTGAAACAGAGATTTGAACGATATCAATATAATCGCGCTTTAGCATCTTTTCTTCTAATGCTTCAACGTTTTTCAATGTTTCCTCTTTAAGCTCCCCGGCTTTCGGTGTGTATGTTAAATACATAACTTTGTCTTCTTCACTGCCCATGAAGCTGAAACCGATAATAGGAGTTAAAGCTAAACTACCTCCAAGTAAAAGGATGGCCAAGATCGAAGTGATAATTTTATGATTAAGAGATTTATTAAGAATCCCTTTATACCATTTTGCTAATTTACCAGTTTCCTTATGGCTGCTTTCTGTCTTTTCGCTATACAGCTTCTTTTTAAACAAAAAGTGTGACAATGCTGGAACGATTGTTATGGCAACAATTAGTGATGCACCAAGCGCAAATGTCATCGTTAACGCAAAAGGCGCGAACAGTTCGCCTACCATACCACCCACAAAGATAAGCGGAGCGAACACCGCAACCGTTACGAGTGTGGAAGAAAGGATCGGCTTGAACATCTCAATCGTTGCTTCTCTGATTAAAGCACGCCCATTTAATTTCTCTTCTTTCAAATGCAAACGTCGATAAATATTTTCTACGACAACGATTGAATCATCGATTACACGACCGATCGCAACCGTAATCGCACCTAGTGTCATGATGTTCAACGTAATATCCATCCAGTTGAGCACCAATAATGCCATGAAGATTGAAACAGGGATAGATATGATTGAAATGATCGTCGATTTAAAATCACGAAGGAATAATAGGATGATCAATACCGCTATCAATCCGCCAAATAAGGCTTTTTCAATCATTGTTGCTACTGAATCTTCTATCGGTTTTCCTTGGTCGAGTGACACATCAATGACAAGACCATCTACTTTTGATTTTTCTTCTTTAATCAGCTCTTTTACACCATTTACGACATCAACCGTGTTAGCTTGCTGCTCTTTCACGATCTGAATTGCAATCGCTTCATCTCCGTTTGTTCGAGAAACGGATTCCACTTTACCAACCGTATTAATATCCGCGATCTCACTAAGTTTTACAAACGGTGTTGGGTTTGTTGCAGATGGTGTTACAGGAATCATCATGTTCTTCAGTTCATCTGAAGTCATGAACTTCCCATCAACGGCAACTGCTTCTTCCCCTTTTTCAAACTCATATAGTCCTAATGAAACGGCCATGTTGCTTGCTTGAACCATTTCTTTCACTTTATCTTCTGTTAGATCATACTGTTTCAACTTGTCTTTTTTATATGAAAGATCTACCTCTTCAATGTGCTGACCCGTTATCTTAGCGGATGCCACACCATCAATTTTCTCGATCTTAGGAAGTATAATCTCTTCAACAGTTGACGTTAATTCAACGATATCCTCTTTCGTACTACTTACACTTAGCGCCGCAACTGGCATCATGTTCATGCTAATCGCTGTCACAGTAGGCTCCTCAGCCGTTTCTGGCAATTCAACTGCATCTAATGCAGATTGGAGCTCACGCTTCGCCTCGTCCATGTCTATTCCGTATTCATACTCAACTTGAAGATTAGACATGTTCGAATAAGAATTTGAATAAACGGCTTTAACATCTTCAAGCCCTTCTACCGCTTTCTCGATCGGCATCGACACGTCTTCCATCACTTTCTCTGGAGTAGCTCCAGGATAAACGTCCATCACCATCAAATATGGAATTGAAACATCAGGAATCGTTTCCATATTCATGCGTGTTCCTGAATAAATACCTGAGACTGTTATAATAATGGTAAGCAGCCATACAGCTAATTTATTCATTAAGACAAAATTAACCAAACCTTTCATTCATCCACCAACCCCTAATTGACTTATCCAACTCAATTATTTATACTAATGACTGATTGGTCATTTGTCAATGAATTACTTAGGAGCGATACAATGAGTAAGAAACAATTAATCATGGAAAGTGCCTTAGAACTTTTTGCGCAGCAAGGGTTTGACGCCACATCTGTACAACAGATCACAGAACACGCCGGCATCTCAAAAGGTGCATTCTACCTATCTTTCAAATCAAAAGACGAATTGATCAACGGTCTGATCGACCACTTTATGCTGAGTCTGATTTCAGATATTGACCATGTAGTCAAACATCACGAAACGGATGCTACTCTTTTATTTGATTTCTATCAAGCTGCGTTTCATTCTTTTCAAAAGCATTCTGATTTTGCCAAGATTTTTATAAAAGAACAATCAAAAACACCGAATGAAGAGCTTATCTCAAAAATACATCAATATGATAAACTTATCGATAACATCATATTAGGCATGTTAGATCGCATATATGGGGAAGAAATCTCACAGACACGTTTTGACTTAATTTATTGTGTGAAAGGCTTCATTCATACGTATTCACATTTAATTTTGTTCTTTAACGTGCCGCTGGATCTTCATACATTGAGTCGCTCACTTGCGGAGAAAACAGCACTACTCGCCAAGCATTCAGAAACGACGTTTATCACAGAAGAGCTTTACCATACGATTAATGAGCCATTTCATGTTCATGTAACAAAAGAACAGTTGTTAGAAATGATGGAGCAAAAGATAGAGGAATTAGAAGATTCAACGTTAAAAGAATCATTAGATCTCCTGAAACAGCAGATGATTGAGCCGAGTCTCAGTCCTGCAATCGTAAAAGGATTGATCTTAAATCTGAATAATCATCCAGCATGTAAGCAGATTGCTTATTTGGTTCAGGATTGTTTGGTTAATGATTGAAACAAAGAAATCCTCCCGTAGTAACAGGAGGATTTCTTTGTTTAGACTATCTTCGTTGCAAGTTGATTGGAGTGTAAGGTGCGAGACTCTCGGCTAGGACAGGCGGGCGGGTGAGACACTTATACGTGAAACGTACGAATGTGGCTCACCGCCTGCCCCGCGGAAAGCGAGTACCTGAAACGGAGATCAACCACCCTCCTAATCAACAAAGCAACCCAAACAAGTCATATTTATCTCTTTTTAAGTTCTTCCACAATCAGCTTGTTAACAAGTGGAGGGTTTGCTTTCCCTTTTGTTTCTTTCATCACTTGCCCAACAAGGAATCCGACTGCTTTTTCTTTTCCGTCTTTATAATCCGCAACGGATTGCACGTTCGCCTCAAGAATCTTAACGACGATTTCGCGGATTGCTCCTTCGTCTGAGATCTGCACGAGACCTTTTTCTTTCACGATTTTATCTGCGTCGCCACCGTTCTCGATCAACTCTTTAAAGACCTTCTTCGCGATCTTGTTAGAGATCGTTCCATCTGCGATCAGCTTGATCATACCAGCAAGACCTTCAGCAGTCAGAGCCGTTTGATCGAGCTCTTTGTTTTCGTTATTTAAGTACGCACTCACTTCACCCATAATCCAGTTGGATGCTTGCTTAGCATCGGCACCAGCCGTGATCGTCGCTTCAAAGAAATCAGCCATCTCTTTTGTCATCGTTAATACTTTCGCATCATATTCAGGTAATCCGAAGTCACCTACATAACGCTTTTGACGAGCATCCGGAAGTTCTGGAATGTCAGATTTTACACGATCCATCCATTCTTCATCGATAAAAATAGATACAAGATCAGGCTCTGGGAAGTAACGATAGTCGTCAGATCCTTCTTTTACACGCATCAGGATCGTCGTTTTAGTCGCTTCGTCATATCGACGAGTCTCTTGAAGAATCTCTCCTCCAGCTGATACCACTTCACGCTGACGCTTCTCTTCATGCTCTAACCCTTTTTGTACAAAAGCAAACGAGTTCAAGTTCTTAAGCTCTGCTTTTGTCCCGAACTTCTCTTGACCAACCGGACGAATCGAGATGTTCGCATCACAGCGCAACGAACCTTCTTCCATCTTACAGTCAGATACACCAGTATATTGAATGATCGCTTTAAGCTTTTCTAAATACGCGTAAGCTTCTTCAGGTGTACGAATATCCGGCTCAGACACGATCTCAACAAGAGGTGTTCCTTGACGGTTCAAATCGACAAGTGATCCGTCTGCCGTATGCGTCAGCTTACCAGCATCCTCTTCCATATGGATGCGCGTAATGCCGATTTTCTTTTTGTTTCCGCCCACTTCAATTTCGATCCAGCCGTGCTCGCCGATCGGCTTATCAAACTGTGAGACTTGATAGGCTTTCGGATTATCTGGATAAAAGTAGTTCTTGCGGTCAAATTTTGTTTCTCTATTAATTTCGCAGTTAAGCGCAAGTGCTGCACGCATCGAAAAATCTACAGCTTGATGGTTTACAACAGGCAACACGCCAGGATGTCCTAAGCAGATCGGACACACATTCGTGTTCGGCGGTGCACCAAAGTTTGTAGAACAGCCACAGAAAATCTTAGTGTTCGTTTTTAATTCAACGTGTACTTCTAATCCAATTATCGTTTCAAATTCGCTCATTTTCTGCACCCCCTACAGCTTCGGCTTTTCTGTGTGATGATCTGTTGCTTGTTCAAACGCATGTGCTACGCGATAAATCGTGCTCTCGTCAAAATGCTTACCGATGATCTGAAGTCCGATCGGCAGTCCATCTGAGAACCCACACGGTACAGAGATCGCAGGCACACCAGCTAAGTTAACCGGAATCGTTAAGATATCGTTCATGTACATCGTTAACGGATCTTTCGTCATCGATCCACATTTAAACGATGCAGATGGCGTTGTCGGCCCGATAATCACATCGTATTTTTCAAAGATGTTCGTAAAGTCTTCTTTGATCAGCGTACGAACTTTTTGTGCTTTTTTATAATATGCATCGTAGTATCCAGAGCTTAACGCGAACGTTCCAAGCATGATGCGGCGTTTTACTTCCTCACCAAATCCTTCGCTTCTGGACTGCTTGTACATCTCGATCAAGTTCTCGCTGTTATCTGAACGCAGTCCGTAACGAACACCATCAAAGCGTGAAAGGTTAGCAGAAGCTTCAGATGATGACAGCAAGTAGTACGTTGCAAGGGCATAACGAGAATGCGGCAGAGATACTTCCTCCCACGTCGCTCCAAGTCCTTCAAGTACTTTAAGAGCTTCCATCACGCGCTCTTTTACGCCAGGCTCTACGCCTTCACCGAGGTATTCTTTTGGAACCGCGATTTTAAGTCCTTTTACATCACCTGTAAAAGAAGCCAAATAATCTGGGATGTCTACTTTTGCAGAAGTAGAATCCATCGGATCGTTCCCTGCAATGGCTTGCAGCAGGTATGCGTTGTCTTCAACGTTACGCGTTACAGGACCAATTTGGTCGAGTGAAGAAGCAAACGCAACTAGACCGTAACGAGAAACAAGTCCGTACGTCGGTTTCAATCCAACAACACCACAGAACGCAGCAGGTTGACGGATTGACCCACCCGTATCAGAGCCAAGTGAGAAAAGAACTTCTCCCGCTGATACAGATGCCGCAGACGCACCTGAAGATCCTCCTGGTACACAAGAAAGGTCCCACGGGTTATGTGTTGGATGGAACCCTGAGTTCTCATTTGATGAACCCATCGCAAATTCATCCATGTTCAATTTCCCGATCGTGATTGTGTCCGCTTGATTCAAGCGTTCCACAACGGTTGCATCATAGATCGGTTCAAAGTTCTCTAAAATGCGAGACGCACATGTTGTACGAATCCCTTTTGTTACGATGTTATCCTTGATTCCGATCGGCATACCAAAGAGCAGTCCTCTGTCAGCACCGGAAACGAGCTTTTCATCTAATTGTTTAGCCTTAATGCGGCTGTATTCTTCATTAAGTGTTAAAAACGCCTTTACTTTACCATCTACTTGATGAATGCGGTCAAACGTCGCATCCACAATGTCAGTTACACTCAATTCTTTTGTATGTAATAACTGATGCAGTTCTGAGATCTTTTTATCTAAAATCGACATACGTGGTCTTTCCTCCTACTCTAAAATGTTCGGAACTTTAAACTGGCCATCTCTTTCTGAAGGCGCATTTTTCATCGCCTCATCCACTGAAACAGAATTTCTCACTTCGTCTTTGCGAAGGATATTCTTCAGTTCCAGAACGTGTGTAGTCGGCTCCACGTTATCTGTATCGAGTTCGTTCAATTCTTCAGCAAACCCGATGATTTTATCTAATTGTTCAGTCAGCATTTCGGCTTCTTCCTCCGTAACGGCTAACCTGGCTAAATGCGCCACGTGTTTCACTTGATCTTTCGAAATTCGAGACAAGCTCGCCACCTCCAAGACTTTCTATACGAAAAGTATTATTCTGATGATAACAAAAAGCTTGCTATATAAGCAACTTGAGGACGGAACATTCACGAAATTGAGTTATTTTTTTAAAATGTCTTATTGGGAAATTAGATTATTTATGGTGCTAATAAATGAAAAGAAGAATCTACTTAACGCAGATTCTCTTCTAATCGTAATTAAATTCCCCACTCATGAAGTTCTAAGCGACGCACGCCTTCTTTTACGTAAGGGTCTTCTTGTGCTAAGTTTTGAGCTTCGTCTAGTGACTCCGCTTTGTAAACCACCATACCGCCTGCTCCGTCTAAGAATGGTCCTTTTAGATGAACTTTATCTTGTGCCACAAGCTCCGCTAGGTAGTCAAGATGCGCCTGACGAAATTCTTGGTTAAGCTCAGGTTTTTCCATATGTAAAATTGCTGCGAAATATGACATGTTTGTAACCTCCTTCATCATTACTCTCATCTTACTATAGACAGCTTGCAGCACAAAAGAAAAACATCCGGTCAATAAAACCAGATGTCTTAATCTTTTCCGTAGCTCGAGTCTTTTGTCGGGTGCCGGAGCATGCCTTCTTTTGGCGGTGCTTTCTTTTCGATGAGATCGCGGTTCATGTTCGTGTTCCAGCCGATATCGTTCGTAGGATGCACCCACTCTTCTCCTGCCATAACTTCAGGATCCGTCTCCGTACTCCAGTTGTTAAGAGGAGAATTGGACGAGTCGTAAAAGCTATCACCGATTACGACACCATGCTCGTTTACAAACGGAGCTTCCATCTTCATTCCTGTTTTTTTGAAGTCTGGAGAACTGATCTGATGCGGCATCGTTTCATCCAGATCGACTTCAGGAACACTCTTCTTTTGCTTTTTATCTTTTGACATCTTCACACCTGCTTCCATATCGTTATACGATTAACTTCTCCTGAAGCGAGGTGTATAATCCATTTTTGTTTGCAGATTACTTATAAAAAAATTTGAAGACTTATAAAATTTTTTCAAGACTTATAAATGAAAAATCCCCACAAAAAAAGCCCTTTCTCAGGCGAGAAAGGGCACATTTTTAAAGATTAAAGTGTTTCTGAAGTTGTTTTTGCTTGCATGTGAAGTGTTAGGTAGTCTGGGCCGCCTGCTTTTGAGTCCGTTCCAGACATGTTGAATCCGCCAAACGGTTGGTATCCAACGATTGCACCCGTACATCCACGGTTGATGTAGAAGTTACCTACGTGGAACTCTTCACGCGCGCGCTCGATGTGCTCACGGTTGTTAGAAAGAAGGGCACCTGTTAGACCGTACTCAGTGTTGTTTGCGATTTCCATCATGTGATCGAAGTCACGCGCTTTACATACCGCTACAACTGGTCCGAAGATCTCTTCTTGCATCAAGCGAGCTTTTTCATCTACATCAGCAAAGATTGTAGGCTGGATGAAGTAACCTTTAGAGTCGTCGCCTTCTCCACCAGTCATCAGACGGCCTTCTTCTTTTCCGATTTCGATGTATTTCATGATCTTGTTGAAAGAAGCTTGGTCGATTACTGGCCCCATGTATGTGCCAACTTCTTCTGGATTACCCATCGTTAATGTTTTAGTAAGCGCTACTGCTTTTTCTAAAACTTCGTCGTAAACGTCTTGGTGGATAACTGCACGTGATCCAGCAGAACATTTTTGTCCAGAGAATCCAAATGCAGAATATACAATTGAGCTAGCTGCTAATTCAAGATCAGCATCTCGGTCAACAACAACCGTGTCTTTTCCGCCCATTTCAGCGATTACACGCTTAAGCCAAATTTGGCCAGGGTGTACTTTTGCTGCGCGCTCATAAATACGGCAGCCCACTTCACGAGAACCAGTGAATGATACGAAACGTGTTTTCGGGTGGTCTACTAGGTAGTCACCGATTTCTGCTCCGCTTCCAGGAACAAAGTTAAGTACGCCTGCAGGAAGTCCTGCTTCTTCCATCACTTGAACGAACATTGCTGCGATAACTGGCGTTGAGTTCGCTGGCTTCAACAATACTGTGTTACCAGAAACGAACGCAGCCGCTGCAGTACCTGCCATGATCGCAAACGGGAAGTTGAATGGAGAGATAACGATACCTACTCCAAGTGGAATATAGTTAAATTTATTGATTTCGCCGTCACGGCTTACAACTGGCTGTCCAGCTTTAAGCTTAATCGCTTGGCGTGCATAGTATTCTAAAAAGTCGATCGCTTCAGCTGTATCAGCGTCAGCTTCTTTCCATGGCTTACCTGCTTCTTTTGTAAGCATAGCGGAGAATTCATATTTACGGCGGCGGATAATCGCTGCTGCACGGAACAAGATGTTCGCGCGGTGTTCAGGATCCCACTTTTTCCAAGATTCGAAAGCAGTAAGTGCAGCTTGCATCGCTTGCTCAGCGTGATCTTGAGTCGCTTTGGAAACAGATCCAATCACTTCTTCTTTGTTAGCTGGATTTATAGAAACAATCTTTTCGTCTGTCGTGATCTTTTCACTGCCGATAACAAGCGGAAACTCTGTACCAAGCTTTGAGTTAATTACCTTTAAGCCTGCTTCGTAAGCTTCCTTGTTTGCAGGAACTGAAAAATCCATAAATGGTTCATGACGGTATTCACGTGTCATAATAAATTCCCCTCCTATTAAAGCGTTTTCATTATTCGGTTTCCCACGTTCATTCTACATGAACATAGCGGTTTGTTCAAACAAACTGATAATAGTCAGAATTCTTTATTTTCAAGGGATAAGCCCACTTTTTGCATCTTTTTTCTTTATGGTGAATGATTAATAAGGTTTTGTATGAGTTTATGTGATTTTCGTAGGAGATGGGCGAATAATTATGAATTCTATGTTCTTCTTGAAGTATATTTTTCCAAATAACAAAGAAGCTTTTGGAAGTGGTTGATTTCCGCTCCAGGTTGCTCGCTTTCCGGGGGGCGTGCGGTGAGCCACCCTACCGCTTTTCGTTGGCGGGGTCTCACCTGTCCCGCTGATCCCCCAAGAGTCTCGCACCTTGCGCTCCTATCAACTTGTCATTGAAGATTTAAAAATCTTCAAAAGCTAAAGTTATTAATACAACGAAAACAAAATACAAAAGCCCACTAACATAGTCAGTAGGCTTTCAAAAAATCCTTATTTACGATAAATATGCACGAATGGTTCTTCTTGTGTTGTTTCGTCCTTCACGATGAGCGCCTCTGGCTGATCAACTGCTGAGCCGATGTATACTTCTACAGGCACATTCGGCAGCTCGCCTAGTGCAGACGTCGCTACGAATTGGGTAAATGAGATGATCTCTGCTTTACCGCGGAACTGAACAGGAATCTCAAGCGTCATACGCTCTAGGTTACCATCTTTATAGTACCCTTTCCCGATCACTCCGATATAGTTAGGAAAATATTCTTGTACCTTTGATTTAAAAGTAGTGAACTTTTCGTAGTCACTTCGCTTCTTTTTTGAAGCTGCGTCAGATGGGAACAACACATAATCTTCATCTACGTCTTCCCATGAACTTACTGAGCTGCTTCCTTTTTTTACTACGCCTGACGCGAAGAAGTTTCCGGGTGTTACAGAATCACGTTCTTCTTCTTGATAAAGTGCAAATACGATCGGCACATCTTTAAGCTTTGAATCTGTGCGCAAACGACTTGCCACTTGTCCTGCTATTTTTTGTGCTTCTTGTTTCACTTTTTCGCGCTGGAGCTTAACTTCACCAGGATAGATTAAGCCTTGTTGGTTAACGTCATAATAATACGTTGAGTTAAAGGATAAACCGATTACCACACCGCCAAGCTTTACTTTTCCATCACCGCTCTGAACAAGATAGTTATGTTCCAGTACGTAAGAAAGATACTTAGGATTGTTCTTATTTGCTTCTAGCATCTTATCTTTATAGCCTGGGTCACCTTCGTCTACTTTTACACCAAGCTTAGGATTCAATCCTGCTTGGTCTAACTTGCTCTTGCTTTTTCCCGGTTCTTCATCAGCTCTTCTTAGCCAGTTCGTAACCGTTGGCTCATTCAGAAATTGTCCTTCTTGGAAAAAGTACTTGTCTGTACTGAATGTGTCTTGAGCGATGCGCATTAAGCCCATCTCAAACTCGTTAATATCAAGCCGGTTATCAACGCCATAACGGATTACACCACGGGCACCGCCTGGTTTGAACGGAAAAATGCTTCGATAGTACTTCTCACCAGTGTTGATCTCCCCTGTTATAATCGCTTTTTCATCTTTTTTGCCCTTTTCTTGCACGATCTTTTCTTCTTTTTCCAGCTCATCGCCACCCCAGCAGCCGGTCAAAAGCAGTAAAGTACTTAAGAAAAGGAGCCCAACCCGTTTCATCATCACGGACACTCCTCTAGTATTGTTGGTTAGCTCTCGCCAATCTTATTTGTTAAGCTCGTCCACCAATTTTTGCTCATCCCAGATTTCAATACCTAGCGTCTTCGCTTTATCCAGCTTAGATCCAGCATCTTCTCCTGCAATCAGCATATCTGTATTCTTACTCACGCTTCCAGTCACTTTCGCTCCTAGGCGCTCCAATCTTTCTTTTGCATCGTTACGAGTCAGAATTGATAGTTTACCTGTTAACACGACTGTTTTCCCCGCAAACGGAGTATCAAGATCTTCAACTTTTACAAGCTTCGGACCTTTGTATTCCATGTTCATGCCAAGAGTCTTCAGCTCAGCTACGAGTTCGTGTACTTCTGGCTTTGAAAAATAAAGAAGAATAGAGTCAGCCATCTTTTCACCGATCTCTTCAACAGCTAAAAGCTCCTCTTTAGAAGCGTTCATCAAACCATCTATCGTTTCAAAGCGCTGTGCGATCGTCTTGGCAGCTTTCGCTCCGACATGGCGAATACCAAGCCCAAACAGAAGACGCTCTAATGAATTTTCCTTCGACTTTTCGATCGCTGCTAGCAAGTTGTCTACTGACTTCTCACCCATACGCTCTAATTCTAACAGTTTCTCGCGTTCTAGCTTAAACAAATCGGCAACATTTTGTATTAATTTTTCTTTAAACAATTGTGCGACTACTTTTTCACCTAACCCATCAATGTTCATGGCATTTCTCGATACAAAGTGAATGAACCCTTCTCGAATCTGTGCCGGACATTGCGGATTTAAACAACGCAGTGCTACTTCCCCGTCTAAACGCTCGAGCTTGCTATCGCACTCTGGGCATTCGGTCGGCATATTAAAGTTAATCTCATCACCAGTTCGGCGTTCCGTGATCACATTCACGACTTCTGGAATGATGTCACCTGCTTTTTTTACAACCACATAATCACCGAGCTTGATGTCTTTTTCACGGATCAAGTCTTCATTATGTAACGAAGCGCGCTTTACAGTCGTTCCCGCGACTAATACAGGCTGTAGCAAGGCGGTTGGCGTAACGACACCTGTGCGTCCGACGTTCAACTCGATGCCTTCTAGTTTAGTTACCACCTCTTCAGCAGGGAACTTATAAGCGATCGCCCAACGAGGGTTCTTCGCCGTGAATCCTAGCTCCTCTTGTTGATACAGAGAGTTCACCTTAATAACGATTCCGTCGATCTCATATGGAAGGTCAGGTCGCTTCTCCTGCCAGCTGTTCACATATTCAATGACTTCTTCGATGTTCGCGCATTTCTTCCACTCTGGGTTCGTTTTAAATCCTAAATGGCTTAAGTACGTTAAGCTTTCGTCATGCGAATCGACCGAATGACCTTCAAGCTTTCCTACACCATAAACATAGATATCGAGGTTACGGCTCGCTGCAATCTTCGGATCGAGCTGACGTAGGGAACCCGCTGCTGCGTTCCGTGGATTCGCGAAAAGCTCTTGTCCTTCTTCTTCTCGATGCGCATTCAGCTTTTGGAAAGATTTTTTCGGCATGAACGCCTCGCCTCGTACTTCAAGCATCACATTCTCTTTTAACTTGAATGGAATAGAACGGATCGTTTTTAAATTATTCGTTATGTCCTCACCAATTGTGCCGTCACCGCGTGTAGCGCCACGTACAAAACGACCATCTTGATACGTGAGGGATACGGCTAGACCGTCGATCTTAAGTTCAGCAACATACGATACGTTCGAACCTACCCCATCTTTTACACGGCGGTCAAAATCTCGCAGATCTTGATCATTGAAGGCATTGCCGAGGCTCAGCATCGGTACGGTATGTTCTACTTTTTCAAAAAAGTCCAAAACAGCACCGCCTACACGTGATGTAGGCGAGTGCTCGTCATGAAGTTCAGGATGATTGTTTTCAAGTTCGATCAGCTCTTTCATAAGCTGATCATATTCAGCATCAGGTACAGACGGTTTGTCTAGTACATGATATTCATAATTATATTTTTCTAGCATTTCCCGGAGTTCCAGGATGCGTTTCTTCGCTTGTTCTTCGTTCAACCCGTTCCACTCCTTCTTCTCTTACGCTTTTTCAATCGGGGCAAATTTAGCAAGCAGTCTTTTCACACCAACAGGCTGCGGAAACGCGATGTCGAGTTCCATTGAATCTCCTGAACCACGCATACTTACAACAGTTCCTGTTTCCCATTTACGGTGTTTGACTTTGTCGCCTACTCTCCATTCCAGTTTTTCCCCACCAGAAGATTGATAGACAGGTGTAACCATTTTCTTTTTCGGTGCCATGAACGAAGGCGTTGATCCTCCACCTGAACGAGCACTTGCTCCCCACGGTACAGATGGCTTTTCTTTAACTTCTGTCTCAATAAGATCTTCAGGTATTTCAGCGATAAAACGGGATTCTGGATTTGTCGTCGTACGACCATACAGGGTACGCATTCTAGCATTTGTTAAGAATAACTCTTCTTCCGCACGCGTGATTCCAACGTATGCGAGACGACGTTCTTCTTCCATCTCATTCTCTTCAAAAAGAGCACGGCTATGCGGGAATACCCCTTCTTCAAGACCCATTAAGAAGACCATCGGGAACTCCAAACCTTTTGCAGAGTGAAGCGTCATTAGAACAACAGATTCTTTCGGCTTGTCATCTGTTGCATCTTCATCGAGCTTATCAATATCTGCAACCAGTGCCAGATCGGTTAAGAAGGCGATCAATGATTTATCATCTTGTTTCTTTTCAAAGTCTTGCGTAACAGAAATAAACTCATCGATGTTTTCTAAACGGCTTTGTGCTTCAATTGTTTTCTCTGCTTTTAGCGCATCACGGTAGCCCGTCTTGCTGAGCACTTCTTCTGTTAGTTCAGTCACAGAAAGAAATTCCTGCTGACGCGTCCAGTTCGTAACAAACTCAGAGAACTCTCTTAACGAGTTCGTTGCACGTGCACTAAGACCGATCTGCTCCACTTCTTGAAGCGCTTGATACATGGAGAGGTCATTGTTTGCCGCATATTGTGCCACTTTATCCATAGAAGACGCACCGATCCCGCGTTTCGGTACATTTACAATACGTTGTAGAGAAATATCATCGTCTGGATTCGAAATCAATCGAAGGTACGCTAAGATGTCTTTGATCTCTTTTCTGTCATAGAACTTTGTGCCGCCGACGATATTGTATGGAATGTTGGATTTAATCAATACTTCCTCTATGACACGAGATTGAGCATTTGTTCGGTACAGAATCGCGATGTCATTATACGAACGTTTTCCTGATGATACCGCTTCACGAATCTTACCTGTTACGTAATAGCTTTCACCCTGCTCATCATCACCTTGATAGTACGTGATGCTAGCGCCATCCGTATTATCTGTCCAAAGATTCTTTGGCTTACGGTTCATGTTGTTTTCAATCACTTTATTAGCTGCTTGAAGAATCTTTTTCGTAGAACGATAGTTTTGCTCTAGTAGGATAACTTCAGCATCGTTATAGTCTTTTTCAAACGATAGAATGTTCGCGATATCAGCGCCACGCCAGCCATAGATAGACTGATCAGAGTCCCCTACAACACAAAGGTTGCGGAATCGATCAGCTAGCATCTTAACGAGCATATACTGCGCTCTATTCGTATCTTGATACTCGTCAACATGAACATACTGAAACTTGCGCTGATAGAACTCGAGCACTTCAGGTACTTTGGCAAAAAGCTGAATCGTCGTCATGATCAGATCATCAAAATCTAACGCCTGGTTCTTGCGCAGACGCTTTTCATAGCCTTCATAAACTTCTTGAACAACACCTTCAAAATGCCCGTTCGCCACTTTTGCAAAATCCGCTGCTGTTTTTAGTTCGTTCTTTAAAGAGGAGATCGCGCTTAATATTCCGCGGGGTTCATATTTTTTCGGATCATAGTTCAGATCTTTCAATACCGCTTTTACAACAGATAATTGATCTGTCGCATCTAAGATCGTAAAGTTACGATTAATTCCGATTCGATCGATATCACGGCGTAAAATCCGTACGCACATGGAGTGGAACGTAGAGATCCAGATCTCTTCTGCTACAGGTCCTGTAATCTTTGCGACCCTTTCCTTCATCTCTCGTGCTGCTTTATTTGTAAACGTGATTGCAAGAATGTTCCATGGTGCCACTTCTTTTTCCATCATTAAATAAGCGATACGATGTGTTAACACTCTCGTCTTACCGCTTCCCGCTCCAGCCATCAATAACAACGGCCCGTCTGTATGTTTTACTGCAGCTCTCTGCTCAGGATTCAATCCTGATAATAGCTTTTCAATCATTTGATGCATACTCATTCTTCATTCACCGCCCGAACATATATTCTTATTTTATTCTCACTCATTTTCGAGATTTTATCAACTTTTACCCTTAACCGCTTCAACCGTTTCAATCGCTCTGTTTAAATCGTCATAAATAACGTTCCCGACAACAACTGTATCCGCGAACTCTGCCATCTCTTTCGCTTGTTCAGCCGAATGAATGCCGCCTCCATAATAGAGGATCGTGTTTTCAAGTACCCCTTTTACTTGCCGAACGATATCGACATCACCATACGTGCCGCTGTATTCCAAATAAAAGATCGGAAGCTTAAACATCTTTTCGGCCAAGCGGGCATATGCTACAACATCATCTGCCGAGAGATCACTGTCGGCACCTGAACGTTTTGCAGCTGTACAATCTGGATTTAAAATGCAATACCCCTCTGTAAGGATCTCGTCCCAATTCATTATGTCGCCAAACTCTTTTAGTGCTTCTGTATGAAGCCCCGTAATGAAGTTAGCATCCTTTGCATTTAAAACGGTAGGAATATAGTAAAAATCGAACCCTGGTGTAAGTGATTCAATATTAGATACTTCAAGCACACAAGGAACCGCATATCTGCGGATTCGTGACATAAGGTCTAACGTATTATCAAGCGTTACGCCACTAGATCCCCCAACGATAACAGCGTCCGTTCCGCTCTCACAGATCAGCTCCAGGTCACTGTCACTGATCTCTTTATCTGGATCTAGCTTAAACACATGCTTCCATTTTCGATAATCAAACATTGTGTTCTTCCTTTCATGTTTAGAAACACCCGTGCTTGCTATTTTAACAAGCCAGTTCTGTACTTCTGCATTATAACAAAAATAAGGTTCTCACTCTATGATTCATCATGTGGAAAGATTGTGAAGTTCATACTGCTTTTTGGGAGGAATAGCTATGCTTATGTGGCAAATCGACGACGAAATCATGCTAAAACAAGCAGACGTTAAAGAATCGGACAACATCTATAGATTGCTAGACAAATCACGTCATCATCTTGGACCGTGGATCAGCTGGGTCGATTATACCCAATCTAGTAGTGAGATGCGGCAGTTTATTAAAACGGTGAACAAAAAGATGAAAGACCAGACAGACGTTGTTATTTTTATATGGTATCGCGGACAAGTAGCTGGTTCTGTTGCTTTATATGATATCAAGTGGCATAACCAGTCGGGTATGCTTGGTTATTGGGTAGGATCAGGATTCGAAGGTCACGGAATCGCACAGCGCGCGGTAAAAGGAATGCTTATGTACGCTTATTACACATTGATGCTGAATCGTGTGGAGCTGCGTGCTGCGGTTCAAAATGAAAAAAGCATCAAGCTCGCCCGCCGACTAGGCTTCCAAGCAGAAGGCGTTGTTCGGCAGGCAGAATGGATTCGCGGAAACTGCCGCGACCAAGTCCAGATGAGCTTGATGAAGAATGAATTTCATTAAATTTCAGGATTTAAAACGTATGAGATATAGTTTTGCGTGCTTTGTTCAACAACTTCCTCTGACGCACGAATCGCACTGTGAAAGACGAAAGGCGTGATATAACGTGTTCCAATCAAGTTAGAAGTCGCTTGAAACGGACGAAGCAGTTCGCTGATCGTATAGTGGTTGTAGCCGCCAGCTTGATAAGAAAAGTCTGGTCCGCCCGTTGAAATCGCTAGTACTAATTCTTTTCCATGAAGTGCGTCGCCACCTGGTCCGTATGCCCAACCGAATGCTAGCACTTTATCTTGCCATTCTTTTAAAAGTGAAGGTGAGCTGTACCAGTAGAACGGAAATTGAAGAACAATACGATCGTGCTGCAGCAGCATATGCTGTTCTTCCTCAACGTTCACTTTTCCGTCCGGATACAGGTCGTAAAGTTTTCGAACTGTAACGTGATCTTGTTTCTCCATTTCCTCAGACCATCTTTTATTTATTGTAGAGTTCTGTAGATTAGGATGCGCGATAATAACTAGTGTCTTTTTCATTAGTGAGTCTCCTTTATTAGGCTGTTTTCGTTTGCATTGAAGCTTGTGAAAGTAGTTGATTTCCACTCCAGGTCACTCGTTTTCCACGGGGCGAACGGTGAGCCTCCTGCCTAGTTGCAGTGACTAGCCCCTCGAGGTCAAAAGTTAAACGGTCAAGAAGGCAAAGTGCGCCGTCCTCGCCCATTTACCTTTTGCTTGTCGGGGCTGAACGAGTCACTTCCACTTTTCGTACTGCCGCTACGCGCCTTTAGGAGTCTCCACCTGACCGCTCGTCCCGTAGGAGTCGACAACCTTGCGTTACAATCAACTTGCAATGAAGAGGATATAAAAGATTTAAAAGCAACAAATGCTGCAGAAAAGGAAGCCATATATTATTTTTTTCATTTGTTTGTACAAACAACTAAAATGATAAAGAAGAGAGCTCAATTATGACTCGAGCTGCCCTGCTGCTAGATGTGTTGCTTTTGTGAGTGCTTTTCCTTCTTCTTCTCCTAAAAGGTCAGAGTACACTCGATAAAGATCTTTCCATGCTTTTTCGAGTTCTGTTTGAACCTCAATGCCCGCCTGTGTCGGATGGATGTGAGACACCTTTCCTTGCACTTTTCGCTCAGCAAGTCCCTTTGAAACAAGCTTGTCCACAAATCTTGTAATCGTACTTGGTGTCATATGAAGCTCTTCTGCTAACTCCGATTGAGAGATTCCTGGTTTGTTGTTCACAAGCATCATCATAAAACCATGAGTAGGTGTAATACCCGTTGGTCTAAACGATTCCTCAGCCATTTTCGATATAACGCGAGAAAGTTTGTTCACGGTAAAATATAAGCAGTTTTCTAGATACTTTTCGGGCATTATTGCACCTCTTTCATACCATCATTGTTGTTTGTACATACAACTATAAATTGTAGTGTGATTTCTGTCAATATTTTGAGTATATATGGGTGCTTGGCTGCGGCCAAGCTTACATTTTAGGGTTTTACCACATTGGAAGAATACCCTGCTGAGCTCTAATCCTAAAGTTTTTGCTCTTAATCCACAAGTTTGGCTGCTCAATCCACGAGTTTTAGGGTTGAATCCAAAAGTTTTTACAGTTTATCCACGAGTCTACAATCCTCGACATACATCGACAACCTGATAACCACTCACTCAGCACTACCTTTACAATAATACAAAAACCCACCGTTCAGGCAGGTTTTCGACTCATTATTTCGCTTCTTCCTCTTCATGAACGCGGTCGAGTACCATCGCATACGCGTCGTTACCAAAGTTCAGACAACGTTTTACACGTGAAATTGTTGCGGTGCTCGCACCCGTCTCACTCTCAATCTTGTGATACGTTTTTCCTTCACGAAGCATGCGCGCTACTTCAAGTCGCTGCGCCAAAGATTGAATCTCGTTCATCGTACAAAGGTCGTCAAAGAATCGATAGCATTCTTCCATATCCTTCAGCGATAAAACCGATTCAAAAAGCTGATCTAGTGCTTTTCCTCGTAGTTTATCAATTTGCATGTAACATGCACTCCTTTTTATTGCATCTTAACCGAATCTGTCATTCCGCTCGGCACAATGTTAATCCATGTCTTTCCTGGAACAAACGCTCCACCGTCCGGAACGATTCTTCCGTTTTCGTTTTTCCACGAAATGTTATGTGCGACACCATTCTGAATCAGAATTGCATCTCCGCCTGACGTTAAGTTGATCTCTCGTCTGCCGGCATCATCGATAACCCGGTGAGCCGCTTCAACAATGAATACATTGCTTACCGTAATAGGTGTTTCGGTCTCACGATCTATCGTTGGTTCATTGTTACTGCTTCTCGCGTACATCTTCTTTTTATTAGAGTACGTGAATCCTACTGTTTCTCCGCCTGGATAAGAAATTTGAATGTCTTTTGCAGGTGCACCTTCAATTGCTTTAACGCTCTCACTTGTTAAAAACGAAAGCATATCGAGATCATCTGATTGCTCTGCCCCGATTTTCTCCATCCCTTTTTCAATATTTTCATAGGTGATGTAGGAATTGTGAGGCGCTTTTCTAAAATCAGCCCGATTAAAAAGAATGCCATCGTAATCCATTCCGTTCAGGTGATCGATCGTTCCGCTATCGAGAATCTCTTTCGCTTCAGGACTGAATCCGTGTGCCACGAATAAAGCATCGTAGCCACGTGAGAGCTCAATGTAATAATCTCTCGCGCTGCGAACCGGTCCTACTACTTCTGGCATCTCACTTTGGAAGATTGCCAAAAAGCGAGTAAGTTCTCCTTCAGCTAATACTTCGTAAACGATATCAGCTTTATGAAGTCCAGATTGCGGTCGTGCTTTAGGGTGGTTGTTCACCATGACCGAAACTGCGCGATGATCTACCTCTTCATTCGTACCCAAGCCAGTGAGTGGATAAACAGAAGCAAGCTCCTCTTTTTTTGAATCCGTAGCTTCAGCTTTATTTACTTTACCGTCTTCTAATACTTTATCTCTTGCGTCTTTACATGCAGACAGCATTAATACCGTGATCATCGCCATCAAGATGATGTACCACTTTTTCATTGGGCTCACTACCTTTGTATCGTATTATTTTGCCCAATCCTTTTCTATATTAACGCATAATCGAAGGAAAGAGTAACCCTTTCTTTTTAACATCGTAAATGCCTCTTTGCGTAATGCGGATGTATGGCAAGTGTGTTGAAGAGAAAAACAATAGAGAATAGATCGGATCTTCGTATTGATAACCTCGTTCTCTCAGAGCGTTCGTTAACCTTTTCTCTTCTACCACTAGTTCTTCTATACCAAGATTCGACATTCCTCCCACTAAAGGAAGTTTTATCTCGGCGACGATCTCGCCTCTCTCCGCAAGAACGATGCCTCCGCCGACTTCTTTCAAGCGTTCGAACGCCACAGCCATATCTTTTTTACTTTTTCCAATGATAAGAAGATCTCCCGTATTGGAATACGAGCTCGCAAAGCCATACAGATTTTTCGCAAAGCCTTTTACGATCGTGTTCGTTCTCCACTTTCCTTCTTTATCGATCAGCATTAAGAAACACTCATCCGATTCTTCGTTAATCTCTTCAGAAAAAGGATTGATCGATACATTATATGGCCGTGTGATGACACTATTGTACATTTCTATCCCAACGAGACCAGAAAACTGAAAATCCTCGTCTTGAAGGTCCCATGTGATCTCTCTTTTTCGGATTCCATGACCTTCCCAATCAAAATGAAAATCACGATCGTCACTTACATCCTCACCGTCACGCTTCATCCACTTTCCTTTTGCCAAAACAGATTCAGGCAAAGGATTAGTTACATCTTCTAAAATATTTAAATGCGCGACTCGCCCTGCAGCAACCATGCCAAAGAGGTGATCTAAGCCGTAATATCTAGCCACGTTATAAGAGACCATCATGTATGCATCCACTGGATCAAGTCCTGCTTCCAGCGCGATCTGTAACATCTTATCTGTAACACCTTCTTCATAAAAAGCAGGTGTGGAACCATCTGTCGTCATAAAGATGCGTTCATAGTTCGTGATGCCTTCTTCTTTCATCTGTCGTAACAGCTTCGGCAGATCTGGACGAATAGAGGAATAACGAAGCGATACTTGCAGACCCGCATTTAATCTGTCCATCACTTCTGTACCTGTCATCGCTTCATGATCACAATCCACACCGAGTAACGTCATAGCAGTTAGTGTTTTTTCAGAAGCTCCTGGTAGATGTCCCTCGATTTTCTTACCCGCTTTTTTCGTCTTCAGCATCCAATGCAAAAGTGTATCATCGCCATGCAGAACGCGCGGCCAGCTCGTTAACTCACCACCTTGAAGAACATAAGGGCTCTCGAGCAGCTGTCTCACGCTTTTTTCCGAAAAATAATTTTCTTCTTCTAAGAGCTCAGTTTGTGCGTCATAACGGCACCACCAAAAGAAATTAGAAGGCAAATCGTTCACGTCTTCCATAAAAGAAAGCGCTTTCGAAATATTCATTTCAAAAAGCAGCATAAAGTTATCGGCTAAAAATACAGACGTTCCACGCTGCAATGCATATCGCGAGAGCGACTGGGGATTATAAAGTTGAAACGGATGACAATGAGGTTCAATATACCCCGGTACAACAAACTTACCTTCTAGATCTGTAATTTCCGTTCCTGTTGTATGTTCAGGCATCTTTTCGCCTACATAGACGATGCGGTCTTGAAGGATCCAGATGTTTGCTTTTACCCACTTTTTTAGAGCTGTGTTCAAATAAGTAGCGTTTGTTAAGACAAGCGACGGCGCCAATTCACCTTGAATGACGGCCACTTGTTTGCGCATTTGCGCTTTTGTCCAAAAAGCGATGTGTTGGTTCATGTTGGATCACCTGTCTTCTCTCTGAAAATTTCGTTTTTTCAAGAATACCATATTCATCAAGCAAATTGGTGAAAATTGAAAGGAGTATCACAATGAGACAAAATATTGGTTTAGTTAATAGCATGATTCGTATTATTGCAGGTCTAACACTGCTTTCTGTTTATACAGCAAAGTTGACAAGAAAGCCTTACAAAGAGTCATACATCCTAATGATCTTAATGGCCGCGATGAAAGTAGCAGAAGGAATCGTTCGCTACTGCCCGATGACTGACCTACTTCACAAAAGCAAAGAAATGAATGACATGGATCTTGGTAATATCGCGAACGAAGGTTCGCCGTTCAATCCTTCATAAGAAGAAGGAGACACCACAATGCCCACTCATTCTTTATTAAAAGGCAACAAACCCCTGTTCAGTCTATTAATTGTTGTTTTTATTACCCATCTCGGCTCGTATCTTGTCTTGCCTGTCCTTCCTATTCTTTTAAAAGTTGAAACAGGATTAACTGCAGCACAGATTGGTTTTACTCTCGCTGTTATCTCGATCTTCATGCAAGTAGGAAGTGTGGTCGGAGGCGTATTCGCTGACCGAACAGGCAGACGCTTCATCATCGCACTTGGTGCTTTAATACGGGCAGGCGGGCTGATAGGTTTCGCTTATTTTTCAACGTATTCACTGATTTTGTTAACTGCTGCGATCAGTGGGCTTGGCCTTGGGCTTAATGCACCCTCCACGAAAGCATTTATTTCATCGCTCGTTCAAGCGGACATGAGATCTACTGCTTTTTCGTTGCGCGGAATCTTTGCCAACATTGGTATGGCGATCGCTGGATTGACCGTGTTCGCTTTATTTACAGGAAGCTCGAGGCTCATCTTTATCACCGCTGCTGTCATTTATTTAGGAGCAAGCGTGATCAGCTGGTTCTTCTTGCCTGCAGGCTGTGGAGACGAAAACTGCCGAGAAGTGAAGTGGAGTGAATATCGACAAGCGTTAAAAAACATCCCCTTCCTCGTTTTTGTGATCGCCACAATCTTTGTTTGGGCGCTTTACGTACAGTTTGCACTCGTACTCCCACTTCGAGCAGAAAGTGTTCTATCTAACGGAAAAGACATCAGCATCATCTGGACTATCAACAGCATTACAGTTATATTAGCTCAAACACTCATAACGAAAAATATTATCCGAAACATTCATCCACTAACTTCTGTTGGCATAGGGGCAATCTGTATCGGATCTGCGCTCGGAAGTTTATATTTTGCGAACACATTATTTTTCTTCGTTTTTATCGGCATTATCTTTATCACAGGTGAGATGCTGATCATGCCAACGTTGGATACGTCAATCTCACAGCTTGCCGCTGCTAGGTTTCTTGGCATGTTCTTTGGTTTAGCCAGTGTTTTTACAGGGATTGGAGAAGCGATAGGAAATTCAATCGGAGGACGATTGTTTGAAGTGGCAGATGGCGGACAAAGTGCTGTTCCTTATGTAACGTACGTGATAGCAGGTATTGTCATCTTTATCGGAATGCAACTGTTGCGTCGGTGGAAACCGTTGTCTATTATACAACCACCCAAACCTATGGCAACCGCAGCTCCGAACACGGACTCGGCCACATCTCACCCAAATCCAATTAATGAAGGCTGACGAACAAGGTTTTAATTAACCATTGTCCCTCAGCCTTCAACATTCCATATAGGAGGTTAGCCATATGAGTTATGAATATTTAATGGATACAGCTTTTCTTTATATTTTGCTTATCGGCGGAATCATCGCCATCTCGTTTGTATTTATTAAGAAGAGACGTGCGAAATAGCTCGAAACCCGATATCTTTACGATAGAATGAACCTTCGCACGTGATTTTCTTCAATTCTTTATATACGTTCTCCTGAGCTTCATTTAGTGAACGTCCTTTAGAGGCTACCAATAATACTCGGCCACCATCCGTTAGAAGAGATTCATCTTCTCTTTTCGTACCGGCATGAAAAACATTCGAATCACCTGAAATGTTGTCTAGCCCTTTAATCACTTGGGCTTCTGAAGACGAAACTGGGTAACCTTCGGATGCAAGAACAACACCTAGGACGGATTCTTCTGACCAATGAAGTTCCGGCTTTTTGCCGTTTAACAAAGATAAAAGTAGATCAGCCAGATCGTTTTCTAGCCGAGGCAGAATCACTTGTGTTTCAGGGTCACCAAAGCGTGCGTTAAACTCAATCACTTTCGGCCCATTCTTCGTTAAGATTAAGCCTGCATAAAGAATTCCTGTAAAAGGAGTTCCTTCTTCTTTCATCGCAGCAACAGTTGGCTGAACGATCTCTTTGATGGCTTTTTGAATATCGGCGTCAGAAATTTGAGGAACAGGTGAATATGCCCCCATCCCACCTGTGTTCGGACCCTTATCCCCATCATAGGCACGTTTATGATCTTGAGCGATCTCCATTGGAAGGAAAATTTCATCATGCACAAAAGACATTAATGAAAATTCTTCCCCTTCAAGAAATTCTTCAACAACAACCGTTTCGCTCGCCGAACCAAAGCGTTTGTACACCATCAGCTCATGTAGACCCTCTTCCGCTTCTTCTAAGGTCATTGCCACAATGACACCTTTACCTGCCGCAAGCCCGTCCGCTTTTAACACGATCGGTGCACCTTTTTCACGAACGTAAGCTAGAGCTTCATCATGATTCGTAAATGTTTCAGAAGCTGCCGTTGGAATGTCGTACTTCTTCATGAGATCCTTGGCGAACGATTTTGAGCCTTCTATCTCTGCTGCCGCTTTAGATGGACCGAAGATAACAAGGCCTTCTTCTGTGAAACGATCTACGATTCCCCCTAGCAGAGGAACTTCAGGGCCCACGAAAGTTAATCCGATTTCGTTTGTTTTTGCAAAAGTAACGAGCTCTTCGATGTTGGTTTCTTTGATGGAAACGCATGTCGCCTGCTGAGCCATGCCTGGGTTTCCTGGTGCAGCAAACACTTGTGTGACGCTTGGGCTGTTGGCAAACTTCCACACGAGCGCATGTTCACGTCCACCTTTGCCGATTACAAGAACGTTCATGGTTGCTACCTCCTTTTTTTAGCTTCGAAGTTTTTGAAAGCTGTTGATCTCCGTTCCAGGTACTCCCTTTCCGCGGGGCAGGCGGTGAGCCACATTCGTACGTTTCACGTATAAGTGTCTCACCTGCCCACCTGTCCCGCAGGAGTCTCGCACCTTGCACTCCGATCAACCAATCTTCGAAGAAAAGACTATGTTACTTTAAGAAATTTTCTTTTTTCTTCCTACAGCAAGTTGATTGTAGCGGAAGGTTGCCTGCCTGCCACATGATGAGCTTCTTGCAAGGCATGCGACGAGGAAGTTCACTTCTTCAGCATAAACTTGTAGACGCAGGAGCAGAGAGACAATCTTTGAGCGGGCAGTCCGAAAAGTGAAAGTGACTCGTTCAGCCCCGACAAGCAAAAGGGAAATGGGCGAGGACGGCGCACTTTGACTTCTTGACCATTTACCTTTTGACCTCGAGGGGCTAGTCACTGCAACTAGACAGGAGGCTCACCGTTCGCCCCATGGAAAGCGTGCAACCTGGAGCGGAGATCAACTACTTTCAGGAAGTAACAATGCATTCGAAAACAGCTAGAAGAATTAATGCTTAAAGTGTCTTACGCCTGTGAACACCATCGTGATCCCGTGCTCATCTGCTTTTTTGATCGAATCTTCATCCTTGATTGATCCACCTGGCTGGATGATTGCTGTTACGCCAGCGCGTGCCGCTGCTTCTACGGTATCATCCATCGGGAAGAACGCATCTGACCCAAGAGCAGAACCTTGTGCACGTTCACCAGCTTGCTCGATCGCGATCTTTGCTGCGCCAACGCGGTTCATCTGACCTGCACCAACACCTACTGTCATTTCGTCTTTTGCTAAGACAATCGCGTTAGATTTCACGTGTTTTACCACTTTCCAAGCAAGCTTCAGATCTTTCCACTCTTGCTCATTCGGCTGGCGCTTTGTAGGAATCGTCACATTCGCATCATCCAAACCATAAACATCTTCCTCTTGAACTAACATTCCGCCAGAAACGGTTGTGATTTTCTTTGCGATTCCTTTACCTTCAGTAAAATCTAGTTTTAATAAACGGATGTTCTTCTTTTTCGTTAGAATCTCTAACGCTTTCTCAGTAAATGAAGGAGCGATGATGATTTCAAGGAAAATCTCACTCAGCTTTTGAGCGGTTTCTTCATCTATTTCTGTGTTAGCTGCTATGATGCCGCCAAAGATTGATACAGGATCAGCTTCAAATGCACGGTTGTACGCTTCAAAAATGGTTGAGCCTGTTCCAACTCCACAAGGATTCATATGTTTAACCGCAACAACGGCTGGATCAACAAACTCTTTTACGATGGAAAGTGCTGCATCTGCATCGTTGATGTTGTTGTAAGAAAGTTCTTTTCCGTGAAGCTGTTCAGCATCTGTTAAAGAGAGCGTGTTCTTCAGTGGAGTTGAATAGAACGCAGCTTTTTGATGAGGGTTCTCACCATAACGAAGGTCCTGCTTCTTTTCATATGTTACTGTGTAAGATTCAGGGTGCTCCTCTTCTACAGCTGCTGTTAAATACTCAGCGATTAACGCATCATAAGCCGCTGTATGACGGAACGTCTTCGCAGCAAGTCTGCGGCGCGTCTCTTCACTTACCGCTCCTGCACCATCAAGCTCACCCGCTACTGTCACATAGTCTGCCGGATCGACAACGACGGTTACGTAAGCGTGATTCTTTGCTGCTGAACGAAGCATGCTCGGTCCGCCGATATCGATATTTTCGATCGCATCAGCGAATGTCGTTCCTTCTTTTGCGATCGTCTCTTTGAATGGATAAAGGTTTACGACTACAAGATCGATCGGAGAGATCTCATTTTCTGTCATCGCTGCTTGATGTGTCTCATTATCTCGAACAGCGAGTAAGCCGCCATGAATTTTTGGATGAAGCGTTTTGACACGCCCGTCCATGATCTCTGGAAAACCCGTCACTTCAGATATGCCGATTACAGGAATTCCTGCGTCTTGTAACGCTTTTTTTGTTCCGCCTGTAGAGATAATCTCTACGCCGTGATGAGCTAGTTTTTCTGCAAAATCAAGCAATCCTTCTTTATTTGATACGCTTATGAGTGCGCGTTTGATTGTCAATGTAAGATGCCTCCTACGGTGTCGTTTTGTAATAGTTTGTTGATGATGGCAGGGTACAATTGGTGTTCTGCTTTTTGTATACGCTGCTGCAGGGTATCCTCTGTATCGCCTGGCAATACGGGGATCCTTACTTGTTCAATGATCGGCCCTGTATCCATTCCACTGTCTACATAATGAACGGTTACACCTGTTTCTGCAACGTTTGCTTTCAGTGCTTGTCCCACCGCATCCTTGCCCGGAAATGCTGGCAGATAAGACGGATGAATATTGATGATACGACCTTCATACGCTTTCAATAACACATCGCCAACCAACCTCATATATCCTGCGAGAACGATAAATTCTACTCCATAGGATTGAAGTTCAGAAACAATTTCTTTTTCAAAATCAGCTTTTGATGCAAAAGTTTTGGGCATGAACGAGTACGTTGGTATGTCAAAATGGCGCGCACGATCGATTACCTTTGCCCCCGGTTTATCACATACTAAAAGCTCGATATCCGCTTGAAGCTCACCTGCTTCAACCGCGTCCACGATGGCTTGAAAGTTGCTTCCGCTTCCAGAAGCAAATACCGCTATTTTTCTCATTCGATGTTTCCTCCACCAAAGATCACGCCTTCACCTTGCTTCACGCGACCGATGATGTAAGGCTTCTCGCCTGTTTCTTCTAAAAGGCGGATGATCGGAAGCATATTTTCTTCTGAAACCGAGAGCACCATTCCAATTCCCATGTTAAACGTTGTGAACATCTCTTTGCGTGTCAGGTTTCCTTTTTCTTCGATTAGATCAAAGATTGCAGGAACCGGCCATGAACCATAATCTACTTCTGCCGCAAGACCTTCAGGCAGCATGCGTGGAATGTTTTCAATGAATCCGCCGCCTGTAATATGAGCAACACCGTTCACATCGAACTGATTGAACACTTCAAGCAACGGTTTTACATAAATGCGAGTCGGTGTTAACAGCTCTTCACCTAATGTCTTAGATAAACTTTCAATGTGTTGGTTCAAATCAAGACCTGCGTTTTCTAATAAAACTTTACGAACGAGTGAAAAACCGTTGGAGTGAAGACCGTTTGAAGCAAGGCCGATTAATACATCGTTCTCGGAGATAGCAGCTCCGTTGATCAGCTTCGATTTCTCGGCGATTCCAACAGTGAATCCAGCAAGATCATACTCTTCACTGTCGTACATGCCAGGCATCTCTGCCGTTTCTCCACCGATGAGCGCACACCCTGCTTGTTCACAGCCATCCGCGATTCCACTGACGATTTCTTCAATCTTTTCAGGGTGAAGCGTGCCGCAAGCAATATAGTCCAGAAAATAAAGCGGCTCAGCGCCTTGCGCTACGATATCGTTCACACACATCGCAACGGCATCTACACCGATCGTGTCATGCTTATCCGCCATGAACGCAAGCATCAGTTTCGTACCTACTCCGTCTGTTCCGGAAATCAGCACAGGCTCTTTATGTGAGAATCCGGATAGATCGAACATGGCCCCAAAGCCACCAAGACCCGCTAATACTTCCGGACGCTTCGTTCTCTGTGCATGCTTCTTGATACGATCGACCGCTTCATATCCTGCTTCGATGTTCACGCCTGCTTGCTTATATGCTTCTGCCATCGTCTTCTCCCCCTTTAAACAAGCTCTTTTTCATATGGTAAAACAGTATCTGGATAAATTTCTGTTGGATATCTTCCAGTAAAACAAGCTAAACATTGTCCGCAGTTCGGTTCCGCATTTGAACGTCCGATGCCTTCCATCAGTCCTTCTACGGAAATAAACGATAAGGAATCCGCACCAATTATCTCACGAATCTCATCTACCGAATGCTTTGATGCAATCAGTTCTGCACGTTCTGACGTATCAATGCCGTAATAGCATGGATGTGCGATCGGTGGTGCTGTTATGCGAACATGAACTTCTGTAGCGCCAGCAGCACGCAGCATCTTCACGATTCGGCGGCTCGTCGTACCACGTACGATTGAGTCATCAACCATCACGACGCGCTTGCCTTCTACAATTCCTCGAACCGGCGAAAGCTTCATCTTCACTCCTAGTTCGCGAAGCTCTTGAGATGGCTGAATGAATGTACGGCCAACATAACGATTTTTAATCAAACCGATCTCATACGGAATACCGGATGCTTCTGCATAACCGATCGCAGCTGAGATACTAGAATCAGGCACACCTGTTACAACATCCGCTTCAATCGGCGCTTCTTCATACATCTTTTTCCCAAGACTTTTACGAGCCGCATGAACGTTGATTCCTTCGATGTTGCTGTCTGGTCGTGAAAAATAAATATATTCCATCGAACACATAGAGCGTTGAACAGAAGTCGAGAACGTATCGACCGTTAGTCCATCTTCATTAATGATCAAAAGCTCTCCTGGCTGCACGTCACGTACGTATGTCGCTCCAACTACGTCAAACGCACACGTTTCAGAAGCGACTACATACGCATCACCTAGCATACCAAGTGACAATGGGCGTAAGCCGTTCGGATCGAGTGCTACCATCATCTCGTTTTCTGTCATCACTAAGAACGCGTATGCACCTTTTAGCATCGTTAAAGCGTTCTGTACTTTTTCTTTTAGTGTAAAATAACCGCTACGCTTGATTAGATGAGCAAGCACTTCTGTATCTGAAGTGGTTTGAAAAATGCTTCCTTGCGATTCCAGCTGATGCTTTAGCGCGTTGGCATTTACAAGATTTCCGTTATGCGCAAGTGCAAGTGAACTAGTTTGAGAGCGGAACAATAAAGGCTGAACGTTCGCAAGCTCATTGCCTCCTGCCGTGGAATACCGAACATGGCCGATTGCACCATGTCCGATCAGTCCTTCGAGCTCCCCTTTGCTGAACACGTCGTTTACAAGACCGCTTCCTTTATGAATGCGTAAACGCTCCCCGTCTGTTACAACGATTCCCGCTCCTTCTTGTCCGCGATGTTGCAAACTGTGTAGTCCATAATATGTTAATTGCGCGGCATCCGGGTGACCCCATATACCAAATACACCACATTCTTCGTTTAAGCCTTTGATGTCAGCAAGCATGGAATAGCTCCTTTCCAGGCGTCTTGCATCTCCTGGAGCGTGCAGGATAACAACTCTTCACCCTGCTCATTATCAATCGCTAGACCGCTCTCAGAACGAACAAAACCTATGATTTTTGCGTCTTTTACAAGCTGTTGGAACTCATCTTGATGTTCAGGTTTTACTGTGACTAAGAAACGGGATTGAGATTCTCCAAAAAGACTTCCGATCGGCTCATCTGTTAATGTCACGCTCGCTCCTACTTTTCCGTCCATCACAGATTCAGCAAGTGCAACAGATAGTCCGCCTTCTGCAACGTCATGCGCAGATTGAATCAAGCCTTTTTGAATCGCAGCTAAAAGTTCACGCTGTCTTGTTTCTTCCACTTCTAGATCGATGTGAGGCGCTTTACCAAAAATGCGCCCTTCTTTCATCTTCTGAAGTTCACTTCCGCCAAACTCAGCCTTACTCTCACCGATAAGATAGATGATGTCGCCCGCTTCTTTAAAGCTCTGAGTCATGATATGCTTCGTGTCTTCGATAAGCCCGACCATACCGATGACTGGTGTTGGGTAAACGGCTACACCGTTCGTTTCGTTATAAAGAGATACGTTACCGCCGATGACTGGCGTTGCAAGTTTGTTGCATGCCGCACTCATACCGTCAGCTGATTTCTCTAGCTGCCAGAAGATCTCTGGCTTTTCAGGATTTCCGTAGTTTAAGCAATCTGTCACCGCAAGAGGCTGCGCTCCTGAACATACAAGATTACGAGCTGCTTCGGCAACAGCGATCATGCCACCGACTTCTGGGTCAAGATAGAGATAGCGAGAATTACAGTCTGTTGTCATCGCTAGTGCTTTTTTCGTTCCTCGAATTCGAACGACTGCTGCATCCGATCCAGGTGCTACGACCGTATTCGTACGTACCATATAGTCATATTGGTTATAAACCCACTCTTTGCTCGCGATCGTCGGTTGCTTTAAAAGAGAGAGCAACGTAGATTTGAAGCTAGTAATCTCTGGGAAGTAGTCTGCTTGCGCTTGGAACTCACCATAATAAGCAGGTTCCTTTGATGGCTTATGATAAACCGGAGCATCTTCTGCAAGAGCATCTACCGGTACATCTGCCACGATCTCACCTTGGTGAGTAAGACGCAGTACTTGTTCTTCTATAACCGTTCCAACCGTCACGCAATCAAGATCCCATTTTGCAAAGATCTTCTCCACTTCATGCTCACGGCCTTTTTCAACAACTAAAAGCATGCGCTCTTGAGATTCTGAAAGCATCATCTCATAAGCTGTCATTCCTGTTTCACGCTGTGGAATAAGATCAAGGTTCATCTCGATTCCCATACCCGCTTTACTTGCCATCTCGGCCGACGAACTTGTAAGACCTGCAGCACCCATATCTTGAATCCCAACAAGTGCATCACAGTTGTGAATAAGCTCTAAGCACGCTTCCATAACGAGTTTCTCCATAAAAGGATCCCCAACTTGAACCGCTGGACGCTTTTCTTCTGATGCTTCAGAAAGCTCTTCCGATGCAAACGTTGCACCGTGGATGCCGTCACGGCCTGTTTTCGCCCCAACATACATGACAGAGTTTCCTGCACCCTTTGCTTGTCCTTTTTTAATGTCTTTATGGTCGATCAGACCGACGCACATCGCGTTCACAAGTGGATTTCCTTCATATGATGGATCAAATTGAACTTCTCCACCAACCGTCGGAATTCCGATACAGTTGCCGTAGCCTGCGATCCCCGCTACCACCTGCTCAAACAAATACTTTACACGCGGAGATTCTAATTCACCGAAACGAAGGGAGTTCAGCATCGCGATTGGACGTGCTCCCATGGAGAAAACGTCACGGATGATTCCACCAACACCTGTTGCAGCTCCTTGGTAAGGCTCGATCGCTGAAGGATGGTTATGAGATTCGATCTTGAAAACAACCGCTTGACCGTCACCGATATCCACGATCCCAGCACCTTCACCAGGACCTTGAAGTACGCGCTCACCTTTTGTAGGAAACTTGCTTAGAACTGGCTTTGAATTTTTATAAGAACAATGCTCACTCCACATAACAGAGAACAGTCCTGTTTCTGTCCAGTTAGGAGATCTGCCGATAATCTTTTCTACGAGTTCAAACTCTGAATCACTTAAACCCATCTCACGGTATAATTTTTGCTTCTTAATTTGTGAACTTGTTGGTTCATGTTGCAGCGACATAACGTTCCCTCCAGCTCTTCACAATAGATTGAAATAATTTAAGACCATCTTTGCTACCTAAAAGCTCATCGACCGCGCGTTCCGGATGCGGCATCATACCTAGCACGTTGCCTTCCTCGTTCGTGATACCGGCAATGTTTTCAACCGATCCGTTCGGATTGTTTTTATACGTAAATACGATCTGATTGTTTGCTTTAAGCTGTTGCAGCGTCTCTTCATCGCAATAATAGTTGCCTTCACCATGTGCGACTGGAACGGAGATCACTTCACCATTTTCGTACTGAGTCGTAAAGATCGTCGATGTGTTCTCAACGACTAGTTCTTCTGGCTGGCAGATGAATTTCAATGATTCATTGCGACGCATCGCACCTGGCAGAAGTCCTGTTTCTAGTAAAATCTGAAATCCGTTACAAACGCCAAGAACTGGTTTTCCATCTCGTGCAGCTTTAACCACTTCTGTCATCACGTTCGAGAATTGTGCGATAGCGCCAGAGCGGAGGTAATCTCCATAAGAGAAACCACCTGGCAATAAAATACCGTCAAATTGATTTAAGTTTGTTGCGTCATGCCAGACGTACTCAACTTCAGCACCGAGCTCATCTTTTACAGCATGATACATGTCAGTGTCACAGTTTGATCCCGGAAAAACGATTACAGCAAACTTCACTGTGCGACAACCTCCTCCACCTCGTAGCGGTAGTCTTCAATCACCGGATTCGATAAAAGTTTCGAGCACATGTTCACGATTTTCTCATCTAGATCGTAATCGCCTTTTTGAAGGGTTAACTCCAGATACTTACCAATACGTACATCTTCAACCTCTGACTGTCCCATTTTGTGAAGCGAGCTCATTACTGCCTTACCTTGCGGATCTAATACACTCTCTCTTAATGTTACATACACCTTTACTTTGTACATGATAGGCCTCCTAGACGTTGTAGTATTTTTTCATAAGCATCTGTTAAACTTCCTAATCCTCGGCGAAATACATCTTTATCGAGTTTCTCGTTCGTTTCAGCATCCCATAAACGGCAAGTATCAGGAGAAATTTCATCAGCGAGCATAAGGTATCCGTTAGCATCTGTTCCGAACTCTAGCTTAAAGTCGACGAGCTTTACGTTCTTTTGAACAAAATAAGAAGTGAGCACTTCGTTGATTTGAATCGCTTGTTCTGAAATCTGACTGAGTTGCTCTCGTGTTGCCAAGTTCATGATGTCGATATGTTCTTCCGTGATAAGTGGATCGCCAAGGTCATCGTTTTTGTAATAAAATTCGACGATCGTGCGCGGAAGGATCTGACCTTCAGGAATCCCGATACGCTTTGATAAGGACCCAGCTGCGATGTTACGAACAACCACTTCTAAGGGGATGATGGTCACCTTTTTTACGAGCTGTTCTGTTTCGGATACTCGTTTTATGAAGTGGGAGTGGATACCCTTCTCTTTGAGCAGTTCAAAAAGGATAGAAGAGATCTCGTTGTTCAGTCTTCCTTTTCCTGCGATCTCAGCTTTTTTCTCGCCGTTGAACGCAGTTGCTGAATCTTTGTAGCTGACCCAGACGACTTCTTCGTCTGTTGTGCGGTAGATGCGTTTTGCTTTTCCTTCGTATAGCTGCTCTAACTTCTCCATCTTGACCCCTCCGTTATATGAAGATTCCCAATATTCAATCTTTTAAAATAGGCAAAGAGAAAGAGAGCTCAATAGATTACTCTCTTTTTAGTTGAAGTACTTCAAAAAAGCTTGTTTAATCTTCGTAGCTTGAAAGAGTTGATTTCCGCTCCAGGTACTCCCTTTCCGGGGGGCGTGCGGTGAGCCTCTTAGCGCTCTGCGCTGTTAAGAGTCTCACCTGCCCCGCTCGTCCCCCAGGAGTCTCGTACCTTCCTCTACAATCAACTTTTCAATGATGTGTAGACGTTAAAGATTTAAAAACTAACCATTTATTAAAGCAATTCTTCGTATATAAAACCTTTTAAAGCCCTAATCTGTCGAAGATTGTGTCTACGTGTGACAGATGATAACTGTAGTCAAAGCATTCAGAGATTTCTTCAGGTGTTAATTTTTCAGTGATTTTTTGTTCAGCTTCTACTAATGTTCTGAACTGTACGCCTTCTTCCCATGCTTGCATCGCTTTTGGTTGCACTGTGTCGTACGCTTCTTCACGTGCCATTCCTTTATCGATTAATTTGAGAAGAACACGTTGTGAGTAGATCAATCCGTATGTGCGCTCCATGTTGCGTTTCATGTTCTCTGGGAACACGGTTAAGTTCTTGATGATGTTACCGAAACGGTTCAGCATGTAGTTCAGTGCGATTGTTGCATCTGGTAGAATCACACGTTCAGCTGATGAATGTGAGATATCACGCTCATGCCATAGTGATACGTTCTCATACGCTGTCATCATGTAACCGCGGATTACACGAGCAAGACCTGTCATGTTTTCAGATCCAATCGGATTACGTTTATGCGGCATAGCAGATGATCCTTTTTGACCTTTTGCAAAAAACTCTTCCACTTCACGCGTCTCACTCTTTTGAAGACCGCGTACTTCTGTTGCGAACTTCTCGATACTCGTTGCGATAAGAGCCAACGTTGACATGTAGTGCGCGTGACGATCACGCTGCAACGTTTGTGTAGAGATCGGCGCGGCTTCAAGTCCAAGCTTTTCACACACATATTTTTCAACGAACGGATCGATGTTTGCATACGTCCCAACGGCTCCAGAAATTTTACCGAAACGAACCGTATCAGACGCTTGCTTGAAGCGTTCCACGTTACGCTTCATCTCTTCGTACCAAAGAGCAAGCTTCAACCCAAACGTTGTCGGCTCAGCATGCACTCCGTGCGTACGACCCATCATCACGGTATATTTATGTTCTTTTGCTTTTTCTGCAAGAATCTCAACGAAACGATCTAGATCTTTCGCTAAGATGTCGTTTGCTTGTTTAAGTAGATACGATAGAGCTGTATCTACTACATCTGTTGAAGTTAGTCCGTAATGTACCCATTTGCGCTCTTCACCAAGTGTTTCAGATACCGCTCGCGTAAACGCAACAACATCGTGGCGTGTTTCTTCTTCGATCTCTAGAATTCGATTAATATCAAAAGACGCGTTTTCGCGAAGCTTCTTCACGTCTTCTTTCGGAATATCTCCTAGTTCTGCCCAAGCTTCACAAGCTAAGATCTCTACTTCAAGCCACGCTTGATATTTGTTTTCGTCCGTCCAAATCGCTCCCATTTCAGGGCGTGTATAGCGTTCAATCATTGTGTTACCTCCGTTTTGTTATCACTTAAAAATAGTGCGGACACTTTTTCTGCTTTTTCCAGTGCCTGTTCAATCGTATCACCTAAAACCGTGATATGCCCCATCTTTCGTTTCGCTTTCGCTTCTTTCTTTCCGTACAGATGAAGTTTCGCTTCTCCTAAATTTCCTATCTCGCGTAACACAGTCTCATGATGTTCACCTAATATGTTGATCATCACGGCTGGTTTTATTAATTCTGTATTGCCAAGCGGCCAGTTGCATACGGCGCGAACATGCTGATCGAACTGTGAAGTCTCACACGCCTCGATCGTGTAATGCCCGGAGTTATGCGGGCGTGGCGCTAGTTCGTTCACATAAATCGTACCGTCTTTTGCGACGAACATCTCTACGGCAAGCGTACCAACAAGCTCTAATTCCGTTGCGATTGACCCCGCTAGGAGCTTTGCTTGATCCGCTGTTGTGTTCGTGATGCGTGCTGGCGCAATCGTTTGATGCAGGATATTCTCTTTGTGTATATTCTCTGCGATCGGAAACGATTTAACCTCACCGCTCACACTTCTCGTGATGATAACGGATATTTCTTTTTCAAAAGGAACCCAAGCTTCCAGCACACAATCTGTCTCTTTTTCTAAAAGTGTTGCTGCAATCTCAAGATCACTTTCTTTCTTGATCACAAACTGCCCTTTCCCGTCGTAACCGCCTCTGCACGTTTTTAATACAGAAGGGTAACCCAATTCTTCCACCGCATGTTGTAGTGAAAGAAAATCGGTCACTGGACGATATGGAGCAACAGGGACACCTGCTTTTTGAAGTGTTTCTTTCTCTTTTAAACGGTGCTGAGTGACAGAGAGTAGACGGCTTCCCTGCGGTAAGTTTCCGTTCTCTTCTAACCAGCTCGCACTCACTGCATCTATGTTTTCAAACTCGTATGTGACGACATCGCTTTGTTCCGCCAATTTCTTGATGCCTTCTCGGTCGTCATAAGCTGTTGTGATTTGTTGATCAGCAACTTGCCCGCATGGTGAATTCTCACCTGGCTCTAAAACAACAACGTTCAATCCCATCTCACGAGCGCTTAACGCCATCATACGGCCGAGCTGACCTCCGCCAAGTATACCAAGTGTTTGTTGTGGTTTTATCGTCTTAAACAAGAAGCTCACTACTTTCGATCGCCATTTGTTGTGCTGTAGCACGGCGTTGTTTTAAACGTTGTTTGACTCCTTCATCATGTACAGCCACCATCTGTGCGGCTAGAAGTCCTGCATTCGCTGCACCCGGTTTTCCGATCGCGACTGTCGCGACAGGAACACCTTTTGGCATCTGTACAATCGATAGCAGCGAATCCATCCCGTTTAGCGCTTTGGATTGAACCGGAACACCAATGACTGGCAGGATTGTTTTAGCTGCGACCATACCTGGCAAGTGAGCTGCTCCGCCTGCTCCAGCAATGATCACTTCAATCCCTCTATGTTCTGCTTCTTCTGCGTATTGAAACATGAGATCTGGTGTACGGTGTGCCGAAACCACCTTCTTCTCGTAAGCTACTTCAAGTTCATCTAATAGGTCACACGCTTCTTTCATTGTTTCCCAATCTGAAACACTTCCCATGATCACGCCAACTTTAGCCATGGCAGCCTCCTTATTGTCAGAAAAAATAAAAAAGTCCAGTTAGTATGCTTCTCCCTAATATGAGAGAAAGCAGCCAACTGGACATACGTATCCGAAAAAATAGACAGAAAGATGCTTTCCCTCATAGTCTGATGAAATAACGGTCATCAGGTAGAGACTTACGGGCCATATTCCCGAAATTATATGAGGGCTTTATTCTTCTGATTTTATTGTAGCAATGATTGTTTTGTTTTGTCAACAAAAATCGAACATTAAGTTATATATCGCATTTAATGTTCGTGTTTTGATCATTATTGAAGGAGCTTGCCTTCAAATACAATTCGTTGTTCTTTTACTTCTGGTTCCATTCTGCCGTTGCGCTTCACTTCATGAAACACAGGCTCCTCCATACGTCGAACCGGTGTATAGCCCTCATTGGCCATACGATCCAGACAATCAGAGATCGTTTCTCCTGCTTCAACAGCAAACTTCTTTTTAGAAGGTTTCTTCTCCATCTGTTACCTCCTGATACCCTTAACCCAAAATCCACCATGAAACGCTTTTGGTTCATGTGAAATAATAAACGCCTTCGGATCCAAATCCTTTACCGTATTATATAGGTTCATTTCTGATTTACGCGATGTTAAGATCTCCATCATCAAACGCTGCCCTTCACGACCTTCTGCAAGCCAGTTTGTAACACCATAGCCTTTGTTGCGAAGCTCATTCGGTAGGCCGCCTTCAAGATTTGTCGTAATTACGTTAACAGTAGTATATCCAAGTGCAAGCTTTTCTTCAATCTTCATTCCTACTAAAACACCAATTCCATAACCAACCGCATACGCAATCAAGTTTTGAATCTCATTTAAGTTATCAAGAACCAGCCCGAGGCCCACCACATAGATAATGACCTCAAACACACTAATAAAGGCAGCTAAATACCTTTGTCCTTTCAACGTCAGGATCATCCTGATCGTAAAAAACGAAACATATACAATATTGATCAATAATATGATCCCAACCATGACGAACGCATTATCTAACATGATGGCAAGCCTCCCAAGGTGAAAAATACTTCGTTAAGGATAACACTTTTTGGACAAGTTGGAAACTGGAGAATTGATGCAAAAACAGTTGTGGTTTTTGGGGGAGTTTAGTAGGAAGTTTGGCGGAAGCTTCTTATATTTATATTGAAAGTTTGGTGCATACCAAACCTCCTTTTTTCTTGATTTTGGTGGTGTTGGTAATGATGTTTGTGAGCTGTTTGTTAAAAAAGAGAGTCAGCAATCGCTTTTGAATGTTTTTTTGAGCTCTTGCTGAGGAATATCGCGTGTTGGAAGATGGCTCTGGCCATCTTCTTCCTATTTTGAGGGTTGTGAATGGGTTTCGTGAGGTGATAATGATCTTTGAAGCATACGGAGTGGGGTATCTCCCACCGCTAATTAAGTCTGAATGAAAAAAATTAAGTCAAAATAAGAGCCAATTAAGTCGAAATGAACCTCAGTTAAGTCTAAAAAACAAAATAAAGGCCGTTCGCTAAATTCCGACAATCCTTCGTAGCTCTATATTGAGTATAAATTGAATTTGTTGAGTCTATTTTAATATCATTTAGTCTGTAAAAAAATTCATAATTAGATTTTTAGATTATCCTTTATATCTTGTATCTTATAAACAAACAAAAAAAAGATGGAACGAACATAAAGTTCGTCCCACCTTCTTTGCCTAGCGACGTCCTACTCTAACAGGGG
>NZ_JARMFC010000016.1:0-61901 GCF_036213205.1 Fictibacillus nanhaiensis | reverse complement strand
TCAGTTGCTTCTACTCCTGCAGTTACACCTGCATTCACAGCAGCCTCTGTATTTGATTCTTCCTCATCTTGAGCTTCTACAGATGCTTCAACATCTGCTCCAGCATTTAGAGAACTAGAATCTTTGTTGTCTTCTTCATTAGTACGCACTTCCGCTTCAACGTTTGTATCTGCGTTTACAGACGCTTTACCTTCATCATCAGCAGAAGAACTTTTAACTATAGCATCAGTACCAACTGCCGCATTTGCTTTAGCAACGTCGTGATGTTCTTCAGTTTTTGATTCCGCTTCAACTCCAGCATTAACAGCCGTACCTACTTGAGCTTTTTCATCTTCTTCACCTGAAGCTTCAGCATTCACATTTGCACCAACGTTTGTTTTTACGCTATTGTGGTTCGAATCATCTTCTGAGCTATCTAATTCGATACCTGTTACAGCACCTAGATCAAGGTTAAGATTAGACTCTTCTTCTTTCTCAGAAAGCTGAATGTTACTGATCAACCCTGTTCCGATTTTAAGACTCGATGACCCTTCATCTGCAAATGTTTCACTTCCTCCAAAGAATAACCCAGCCGCAGCAGCACCTGTAATCGCAAATGTTCTAATAAAGTTTGATTTTTTCATTTTCATTTCTCTCCTTCTTCTTCTTAATATTTTTGTTTTACAAAATTTGAATTAGAAGAAGAAAGATTGTGGTGGTTGCCCAGGTGGAGCATTAAGCCATTGATCATAATAGTGTCGAACTCCCTCACCAAGTCGACTTCTTGTTTCAAGCTGAGTATCATTTTGTCCACCATCTAGAATAGCCAAGAACGTAACAGTGCTTGAAGAAGTCATCGGTCCATTTGATGTACCTGAAGGAGATTGTCCACCTTGTGAAGTTTGAATTGCCTTTTTAGTTACCGGATAATCCGGACGTGTTTTTTGCCGTACAGGCTTCTCAGTTTCTTTATGATCCCTGCTCTTTTTATTTACTTCTCCACTCGTACTCATACTAACGGGATTTTCTATTTCTTTCACAAGAATTTCTTTTGTCGGCACAACAACCGGTTTTTTAGTTACTGCACCTTTCGTTTCATTAATCGTTTCACTAGTATTCGGTTTGTTCTCCACAACAGGTTCAGTGACTAGTGTTGGGGTAGGAGCTGGTTCTGGTTTTGCTCCCACTACTTCCTTAACATCCGGCTTATTAGTAACAATCTCTGAAACGACAGGTAGTTTCACCTCTACTTGAGGTTTTTCCGGTTTAACAGGGACCGAAACGTTCACCTCCTGATCTAACACATCGACTTTTAGCGATGGTTTTTCAGAAAGATTAACATCCACGATCGGTTTAGAACTTTTTAGCTTTTTTGTCGGAACTGCTTCTTTTACCGTATCGACTGTATTCGTTACCGTTTTGACCGCTTGATCTACTGGCTTTATGGTCTCGGTAACTTTGTTAACTCTTTGATCCACTCTGTCGACAGCCTGAGTTGTGTCTGTAACAATATTTGTAACTGTTTTAAGAGCAGGTCTCACAACCTCATCAGAAACTGAATGATTTTTCGTCGAAAAGTTCACTTTATCTGGAACGATTTCAACAATCTCAGTTGTTTCTTTTGTAAGGTCTGTTACTGGAGAAAGAATTCCTCCGCTATCAGCCGATACGATAGCAGGAATACTCATACCCGCTGCGAATACAACCAACTGTACAAATTGTTTCACCTGGTTATCACCTCCTTCTGTAAGTGTTTTCAAATAGATAACGAAGACAAATTCAATTTGGATCACTCAAAAACAAAAAAAATTACATTTTGTACACTTTAAACAGGAAATGTGACGAAATGGCTCAGTTGTTTTACACTTAAGAAAGAAATAAGTCGAGGTGATTTTTAGTGGCACAACATGTTTTTCATCTAAATGCCCATTGGCCAGGTGGAAGAAATGATATAGGAACGATTGAAACACAAAATTTGCAAACAAAGGTATCCATCCCCCCTGAGATGGATGGACCTGGAATTGGCACAAATCCTGATGAAATGTTGCTAGGAGCAGCAGCAACGTGTTATATCATCACACTCGCTGCCATGATGGAACGCAGTAAAATAGAGAAGGTTGATTTGACGATGGAGTCTGAAGGATATGTTGATGTAACGAACGGTGTCATCACCTATCAAAAAATCATTCATCGACCGGTCGTCACCATCAAACATGACCCGTCAAAAAACATTTCGACACTTCTTCAAAAACTCGCCATAAAAGCTGAGCATTCGTGTATGATTTCACGAGCATTGAAGGGTAATGTCGAAATAGAGGCGATTTTGACGATAAAAAATGGGTGATTTTAGAAGAACAGGTCTTCCGTTACCTGTACTTACAAAATTACTTATGTTAGCATAAATGTTAAGGAAGGAAAGTAATTTATTATTTGGGTTCCTAACAAGTTCCCCCATAATAGAAAGGGGACGATGTGTCATGAACCAACAAGAGGTAAAAAACATACTCTTAAATTTACAGAACAAACAGTATATCGAATCAGATATAACCCATACCTTTAGTGAGAACAACACACCTGTTTTTTCTGTTAAGTATTTAAAGAACGATCAATCGTTCGAAGTGATTCAAATTGAAACAAAATCCCTTCAGCGGTTTGATAACGTCGACTCAGCCGTTCATTGTATTAACAACTTGATTGCTAAATAGAGAAGATTTCTCATTATCATAATGAAAGAGGTTTACCAGTTGATGGTAACCTCTTTTTGTTTGGTTACTTACTGAGATATGTGATCCAATCATTCTCAACGATCAATATAAAGTGACTTTTTTTGATTCTCATCACATACACGAAAGCTTCTTCTATACCGTTTGTAGTGTGAACCATAGCAAGATTACGCTCATATAAATTATCTGCTCTATTCTCCACAAAATCTTCAAGTTCGTCTAATTGTTCTAGTTCACTCGTTGATACTTCATATAACTCACCAGTTACCCATTTATCTTTCTCCGGAACTAATGCGGGGTAACCCAAACCTGTATCATATAGTTGTCCCTCGGTGTAGCATCTATGTTCTATGTATTTAGCATGTTTTAATAAGGAGGTATTACTTCCACCTTTTCGAAGTGTCCCGTAAACAAACACTAGATGATTTTTCATAAACTCACCTTCTTTTTCATACAAGCATTACCCTTTTGAAAAAAATACAGCCCAGACCAGTAAGCTTAAAAATAAAATTCCCGCTATTGAAGAAAGAATCATTACTATTAAAATGGTCCAACCTAATCCTTTTCGGTTTGTTTGAATTAAAAAAATACTTAATGTGAAGACACCAAAAATGAAGCCTAATATCGCCCAAAGCCACCGATCTTTACTATATAATGGCGCTTGAACATATAAATAATAAGCGATAGCAATCTGTGTTATCGCATAGAATATGAATCCCACTCGTTTTTCATCCTCTCTTATAATCTTTAAAATAATCTTCTTCCACCAAATATAACCCTTTTTTCTCCAACAAAAAACTTTCAACCACTGCTTCGGCTGAAAGGTTTCAGTATAAAGAGTAAGCTATTCTTTTAATACCCTTTTCTTACATCGATGACATGCTCGTTTTTTCTTTTTTTACTTCCTCTTGCAGCATCAAAGAATAAAACAAGAGCTGTAACGATATGCATGATCATTCCGATAACAGGCACGTAACCGACAATTGATGTAATAAGACCTAATACACTTCCTGCAAACCTTTCTTTTTGAACAATACAAATGATGAGTGTAATTAAGTGAAAAACAAACATGAATTGAAGTGGCCCCCATGCTGAAGCAAGAATGATTGCTCCTCCTAAAAAAGGGATGCCAAGGAAAGCCTCAATACCGCCTGTTATGATCTTCAAAAGTCTCGATATATTCATAAGACAGCCTCCTCAATAATTTCTATTCTATACTACGTAATCATCACGAAAAAAGTTTCCTTTAATAAATAGTACCTCTCTGTATAAGTAAAGAAACCTTCTGATATCAGAAGGTTTCTTTACTTATACTTTACTTTTCTTCGCTTCCTTAATAAATGTTGTAATGATCGCCATCATATTTTCGTTTTCATGTCTCAATTCTTCAGGGTGCCACTGTGTTCCAAGTAAGAATGTTTTTTCTTGATCCTCTAATTCTAGTGCCTCGATTACACCGTCAGAAGCTTTAGCTGCCACTCGAAGGCCTTTACCAACTTTTCCAATTGCTTGATGATGAAAACTGTTAACAGCAACTTCTCTTTCCCCCACAATGTTAAGCAGTTTACTACCCTCTTCAATGGTCACAGTGTGAGAAGGTTCGGTGCGGGTCGCAGAAGATTGGAAATGGTTAATACTGTCTGGATATTCGCTTTCCACATCCTGTATGATTGTACCGCCATAACTAACATTTAGTAGATGATAGCCTCTACACATGGCTAGTATGGCTTTTTCGTTCTCGCGTGCTTTTTTTACTAGCTCAATCTCGAAATCATCACGGTTTTTATTTACCTTTTTTACCTTTGGATGAGGTTCTTCATTGTAAGTGATGGAGCTGATGTCTTCACCACCAGTAAAAATTAATCCATCACACATTTTCGCATAAAATTCTGCTTCCTCCGGCTTGCCTAATGGAATAACAACTGGTATTCCCCCTGCATCCCTAACGGTTTCAGCAAATTTATTATAAACAACGATTGTATCTACATTCTCGCTTTGCGTTTCTATTGTATTGATTGTCATAATCGTACTTGTTAGTCCTATTAAGGGTTTATCTGTCATATAAAACATCCTCTCTAATAAGCTGTTCACTCATCTTTAACCCACATTGTTTCATCATAAACACCCATTAATTATCATTTCTTTTACTATTAACCATATATGAATATAGATTCCATTTTTAATCAAACAAAAACAGCTCAACGATAAAACGTGAGCTGTTCTTGCTTTATATATTACTCATGCTACTGCATAGGTGGCCTCGGTTTTTTTACTGAATAAACGAGTTCAATATCACCGTTTTCCTTCACACGCTTTACTGTGTAAGTTTTTTCAACACCTTGCTCAGTATTGTGAAAGGTGATCTTATCGCCTTCTTCAAAATTTGATGTTCCTGTGTCCCATAATTTCTCGTCATCGGGTTTTCGCATACCTTTCACCCCTCATGTTCCGAATGATTGCCCATAAACAATATGCCATTTAACTTTACTTTTCCCTTGAACAGGAAAATGAACCCTAATACGTATGTTAAATTGCGCATATTTTACTCTCGTTATTGAGAATCCAGCTTACAAGCTTTTTGTTCACTGGGAATAGAGTCCGGCTCAATATCGGAATTGGTATGTCGGCAGTGCAATTCAATACTTTCTCACCAACCGGTTATGACAAGAATTTATGGACACCTCTCTACCATTTATTGTTATAACATTTTTTTATAAAGTAGGTCTTTATCTAATAGTTCTACTTTATAGAAAGAATCCCTTTATATTGTTTAAATTCTTTAATTATTTATTTTTTTAGTTAACTAAACAGTTAGTAGGTTAAGCTCTTTCGCAACAAACTCCATAAGCTCAGCAATCTTATTGGATGAAAAATCTAACTCAATCCCTGCAGTTTCATAAACTTCCGGAAGTGACTTAGAACTTCCAAGTTTCAGCGCTTCTTTATATTTATTAATTGTTCCTTCTGGATCTTGTTTATAATTTTTGTATAATTGGATAGCTCCAAGTTGAGAAATCGCGTACTCAACAAAGTAGAAAGGAACTTCGAATATATGAAGCGTATAGAACCATCCTTTTACTTTCCATTCTTCATATCCATTCCAATCTACTATTGAAGCATCATAGCGATCTTTCAACTCACCAAACTTCTTCGTGCGTTCTTCCCATGTATGGTTCGGATGTTGGTACAGCCAGTGCTGAAACTGATCAATAACCATAATATACGGAAGACTTATCAAAGCCCCTTTTAACTGATCTTTCTTCGCTCGGTTAAGTTCCTCTTCTGTCTTGTAAAACTCATTCCAACGCTCCATTGTGAAAAGCTCCATACTCATACTCGCAAGCTCAGCTGACTCCATTGGAATTTGTTTATAAGCATATAATTCTTGATCACTCTTCAGTAAATCATGAATCGCATGTCCCATCTCATGCATAAAAACAACAAGATCACTATCCGTGTTGGACATGTTCATAAAGATAAACGGTAGCCCTGTTTCAGGTAGGGATTCGCAGAAGCCACCCTGTGCTTTTCCTTTTCTGCTTGTTAGATCAAAAAGCTTCTTCTCATTCATTTCTTGGACAAGTGAACCAAATTCAACATCTAGTTCTCCTAAAACCTTCGCTGATTTATTGATCAACTCTACATCGGAACTTACAGGTTGTAATGGTTTTCGACCGGCTGCTTCCGCTTGAACATCCCATGGTTTATAAGTATCAACGCCAATTTCAGCTTTGTGTTCTTTTTGAAGTTGGATGGTAATCGGAAGAACATGTTCACGTATGGATTCAGCGAGCTCCGTACAATCCTCTGGCGTGTAATCAAATCTATTATATTTTTTAAACATATAATCGTTAAAACCGTTCAAGCCCGCATTCTCTGCTTTCTTCACTCGTAATTGAATCAACTCATCAAGGATACTTTGAAATTTCTCTTCCTCTTTTAAGATAGGTTCATACAAAGCTTTCATCGCTTTTTCTCTTATTTCACGATTAGAATCTCGAATATGAATAAGAAGTTCGCTAATCGTTACTTCTTTTCCCTCCCAATTTGAAGATAGGCTTCCTGTAATTTCAAAGTATTTATTCGTAAGAGCATCCTCTTGTTTTTCTATCTCCAAGTTAGCTTCTTGAAAGAGAGCAAATTGTGTTCTTAACTTCTTCTTAAATTCTCCATATTTATCGTCTGGCAGTTCTGCCATAAATGGTGACTCTAATACTTTTTCGTCCAATATCGATTGGTACTTTTTAAACAACGGCTTGATGTGTTGCTGATCAAATTCAAATTGCTTTTTAATTTCTTCATCATTACTTTGGCATTGGAAAGCAATATAATGCCGAAGCATCTCTTCTTCTACTTTTTCGTAGATGCCTTTTTGCTGATTTAAAAAATTCTTGAGATCATCTAAAGAAGTGATGGTTACGCTTACAAGATTGTCAAACTCTTGTTTTAGTGCATTTATTTTTTGTTCTTTCAATTCGATTCCTCCCGAAAACGTTCTATTATTCACTTTACCACAAATAGGAAAATACTTGATAGATAGAATGTTCTGTTTACATACTTTCGAATAAAAAACTGCCCCTACTTATACATAAAAAGTAGGGGCAGTTTCACAAAAGTTTATAAATTCGTTAGCAATTACAAATCATAACGACGTTTCCATCTGGATCTTCTACATTAAACCAAGCTACTTCTCCGTGCCACTCGATCTCACGGATCACTTTTATCTTTTTCTCTTGAAGTTCTTTGTATGCTGCATCAATATCTGGTGCGAATACATTAAACATAGGGGCAGAACCAGGTGATCGGTGAAAGGACGGATCAAAGGTATGATCATCTAGTGATAATCCTGTTTGGCCGGTTACAGGAATGTTATGAACAGGTGATTGCACTTCACTCAAATCTATCGTGATCCCCAATAGATCAGCATACCATTCTACAGATTTCTTCAAATCAGTTACATGCACGAATACATTATTAATGTGGCTTTGTATAGCAGAGATACTCGTTACTTTATCACTCATAAAAGACGCCTCCTAAGATTTACTTTCTTCATATGTTCTTCGAAATCCATAAAAAGGTCTAAAGTTTTGAGCTTCATAAAAAGTGTGTGATGTATGTGATGCAAGCATCTCCATACGTCCTGTTGGATACTTCGCTTGTATGATGTTTAACAGCTTTCCACCTAAACCCTGTCCACGATAAGGCTTCGAGATCAGCATCTCGCATATATAGAGCGTTACGTTTTCATCTGTTAGCCCTCGTGCATAACCTACCACCACTTCGTTCTTTAACATAACATAGGCTATATTAGATCTATTCCATGCCTGTCTTGTTTCTTCGTACCGTTCAACTAATTGTGTCCAACCTTCTTGTTTGTTCAGCTCTTGAATTGCTTCAAAGTGCTTCCTTTCTATATAAGAAGCAAACGTTACACCTTCCAAAGCTTTTCTCCTTATAAAAGTGCTTTTACGTTCTGCACACCTTTTTCGACTTCCGAAAGAAGATCTCCTTCAAAATGTTCTTGCTCGATCACACAATAATCTACTTTCTGTTCATCTGCTAATCGTAAGAAGCTACTGATATCAAGTATTCCTGTTCCAGCGATCGTACTCTGTTTTTGGCCGCCTTTCTCTACCATATCTTTGAGGTGAAGGGATACACAACGGAAGCGATACTTATTAAGCAGCTCTTTAGGCTCAAAACCGGCATATTTTGCCCAATACGTATCCAGTTCCATCTTGACCAGTTCAGAATCTGTTTCTTGATAGAGCAAATCAAACGGCATCTTACCATCAAGCTCGTAAAATTCAAAATCATGATTATGGTAAGCAACGCGAATTCCATATTCTTTGCTTCTTAATCCAGCTTCGTTCAACACGTCTGCTACACGCTTATAATCATCAATCGATTTTCTTTCATCTTCTGTTAAGTAAGGCATGATCATCAAATCATTCTCTAAGATAAGTTGATCTTCCATTTGCTTTTTGAATGCATCTCCAGAAAATTGTTGAAGTGGAATATGAGCTCCAGCAACAGTTAAAGCATTTTCGTCCAATACCTTTTTTACTTCTTTGGCAGGAATTCCGAACAATCCAGCAAATTGCACACTGTCAAATCCGATATTTTTCACTTTTTCTAATGTGCCTAACAAATTCTTTTCAGCTTCTTTTTGAATGGAGTACAGTTGCAAACCAATTTTTCTCATGTTTATCTCTCTCCCTTTATTAAACGTTTACAAAACTTTGTTCATCAATATCGATGCTTGTTTATAACCTAGTTTTTTATATAATTCAATTGCGCTTTCATTCGATCCAAATACATGGAGACCAACATAGTCCGCTCCTGCATCTTTTGATTCATTCTCGAAAAAACGCAGAGCGGTCTGAGCAATCCCTCGCTTGCGGAATGCATCCAGCACGTAAATATGATAAAGAAAAGCTTTCTTCTCTTCTTTTGATACATGGAACCAAAGGTAGCCGGCTAATTTCTGATCGTCTTTGATATGAAATAAATGTTGCCCTTCTGTTTTTTCCTCATCAGGGAGCAGTTGTTCCATTTGCTTTTCTGCTTTTTCAGTGGCTAGCTCTGTATCTAGTTTATTATGTTCAGCGGTATCACGAATATAGTCTGGCAGCATAAACTCCATATAATCTTTAAACTGCTTGTTGTCCATTCTTTCAAATGTGATCAACGTCTATCTCCCCTTTACTTCATCAAATAATCAATGATTTTAGGCATTCTTTCACGCCAAGCTGTTTCATGATGCTTTCCAGCTTGGATTATTTCAAATTTAATGTCGATTTTCTTTTTCTTAAAGACTTCATAGACTTCTTCAGAGGAACGGATGTAATGAGAAGCATCCACTTTTGATGTGTCCTCATCGGTTCCAATATCCATATAAAATCTTTCGAGCCCACTTAAGTCACTTTCTTCTATAAAACTCTCAATCTCTGTTTGATTAAACCAATAAGCAGAAGAAAGGCTTGCTACTTTTTTAAATATATGAGGATACCTACAAGCTGCGTACGTTGAGATCAAACCACCCATCGAACTGCCAGCCATCAATGTTTCATCAGGTTTCGTCCTGTATTTCTCATCAATCAGCGGCTTTAACGTGTGTAGAATAAAATCGATGTACGCTTCTCCTTTCCCTCCATAAACCCCTTCTAATTTTAAAAGTTCAGGTCCTACTGTCGTGTTTTCCCAAGGTGCGTATTCATTAAAACGCTCGAAACCTTCATGATTACAGTCGATACCCACAATGATAAGAGGTGCTTTACTCGTTCTTAGATAATCAGCTACCCCCCATGAAACACCATAGCTGGCGTCTTCATCATGAAACAGATTTTGACCGTCATGCATATACAGCACAGAATAATGGTCTTGGCTCTCACTATAATCGCAGGGCAAACACACTCGGATCTGTCTTTCTATACCCTCGAATTGCTTAATAGCCACTTTAAATTCTTGTAACATCATACTCTCCCATTCTATTTATGTAAATTATGGCTGAAACCGTTAACAAAAAACTGTAAGGTCTCACGTTCATCTTCAGTTAGCTCCCGCTTGACCTCGATTTTATATTCTTCTTCAACTGCTTGTTGATTACCTTCAAACTTTTTCGTCAGGTCAGCAAACCTTCTTAACATGGAAGTCTCTATTTGAAACTCCTCTTTTGTTGCTGCCTTCCAATGAGAGAAAATATAAAAATCTGCGTCAAAGGATTCTAGTTGATCTAACAAATTCAGCGTCCGATTCACCGTATAGTTATTTTTAGGTGCGTACATATTTGCATAGAGACAATCGGATAAAAATAAAACCTTTTCTTCTTTTATGTACACAACGATTGAATCTGTTGTGTGGTCTCCTCCCACATGTTGGAGAACACAGTTAACCCCACCTAGATCTATCTCCATTTTTTCATGAAACGTCATCGCTGGTAGCTTTATCTTGATGTTGCGATGATCTGGAAATTCTTTTTTTATCGCTTCAGCACAAAATTCAATTTCAATTCCTTGCTTAACTCTCTCATCCAAATCTTCATCACTCCAAGCGAAAGGAAGGAGTTCCTGCATTTTTGTTTTTGTTTCAGCTGAAGAAATAGAAGGTATGTTTAATGCGGGCAATCCAAAAATGTGATCCCAATGCCAGTGTGTGATGACGACTAAGTCTGGTTTATTGATACCCCTCTTACGTATCTCATCTAAAAAGTACTCTGCATGATTTTCAGAATTACCTGCATCAATCATCAAAGTCATTTCGTTTCCCACAACAGCTCCTAAAATTGGACGATCAGTCTCTGAAACAGGTGTTTGGTACCAAAAACGTTCTGTTAGTTTTTCTAATGTCTGCAAACGATCCAACTCCCCATTCAAACACATGTGATACAACTTTATTGTACTTTAAATCATCAGTTCGGGTTAGAAAGATGCACGTTCTGATCCGTTTTTATTTCTTCAGGTATATGAGTTGGTGCATTCGGGACTTTTCTTTTTCTTTGATCAAGAATTTCAGAAGAATATAGTTTAATGACTAAACTTCCTCCATAGCGTTTTGCACGGATAAGTATAGGCTGATTATATTTGTTTTGAAATTGAAAATCTGGTCCGTACCAGCTGACGGTAGCATCTCTACCTGATGGTACGTATGGTACACGTTTGCTATGAGAATAGCGTTGAACGATTCTTAGTCCTGCACGATCTACAGCATTAAACAACGTAGATGAGACTTGGCATATTCCTCCACCAATCCCTTCAGACAATTCACCTCTAACGATGATCGGTGCCGACATATAACCTTTTGCGGTTGTTCGTCTGCCTACGACTCCGTTGAATGAAAATGTCTCATTCGGAAAAACAACATGACTATCGAGCGCTTTTGCAGCAAGTTCAATGTTTGTAGTTCGGCTCTTATTATTCGAATTAAAGTATGTAACATATTGTCCAATCTGCTGGTTCTTAATATGAGCGAGTACTTCTGTATCGACTTTTGGATAGATATTCATTTCTGGCACATCTATCTTTTTTGGACCTGCTTCAAAATAATACGTATAAAACTTTTCTTTGAATAATTTTCGATTTAATTTATATCCAACTTGTCCTGGTATAATTCCGCCATAATCGTTTAGTTTAGCATTAACAGGTGCTTTATATGATCTCTTATCAAGCAGATCAACGAACTGATTGTATTTTGTTTCATCGATCATCGGAATTCCAGGTATAGAACCTTCGAACTGTTTGCGGCTTACTTCTGCAAGCTTTTGCCCTTCTTGGTTCACGATTAACGTTTCAGCGTTTTGTTCTGCAATTGTTGATAAAAAAAGAAATCCAGCTAACCATACATGCAACATTGGGTGCTCACTCCGATTAATTATTTCTCTCATTCATAAAAACAAAGAGATCATGGAAATGACCTCTTTGTTATTTTCATTTAAATTTTAGTTTTCATACTATATTTTAGTCTTTTCCATTATCTTTCATTCCAGGTGATGGACTGCTCTTTCCAGGTTGAACACTTGGACTTTGTTTTGAATCTTTTTGTTGCATATCTTGTTTCGGTGCTTGTGGTGCTTGTGGAGTCTCACCTTTTTGTTCTTCCATCTGCTTAGGTACTTGTTGCTCTTGACCCTCTTCTTGCTGACCTTGTTGCTGCTCCTGTTGCTGACCTTCACCTTGTTCAATTTGGCCTGCTCCGCCACCTTGGCCTGCTCCGCCGCCTTGACCTGCTCCGCCTTGGCCAGCTCCGCCACCTTGGCCAGCTCCGCCGCCTTGGCCTGCTCCGCCGCCTTGACCTGCTCCGCCACCTTGACCTGCTCCGCCACCTTGACCTGCTCCGCCACCTTGACCTGCTCCGCCACCTTGACGAACTTTAGGTAATTTTAAAGAAGAGTAAGCATATAGAATCGATTGATACGTACGAGCGTCAACTGATCCAGTCACAGGTAATCCGTGACTCTTTTGAAAATACTTCACACCTTTTACTGTTGAAGCATTATAGTAGCCATTTATTTTTCCGGAATAACTACCTAGCGATTTTAACATCGATTGAATTGCGTATACATCTGGACCTTTTGCATTCTTTCCAACTGCAGAAGCAGCGTTTGAAGTACCTAAAAGTAAAGCTAATGCCAAAACAAGAGCACTAACATACTTCGTAATATGTTTTACATTTTTTTGCCAAAACATCTTGTGACATCTCCTTATTTCTTTAATGTTGTAACGTTTTTTACTTTTTCCTAAAATACGTTTTTTATGTCGCGATCTTGCTCAAAAAAATTTCAAAAACAAAAATAAACCTGAATCCGTTAGATTCAGGTCATGACAATTTTATTGTTTTGTATCAAGAGGTTTTAATTTCGCTTCAATTTCCTCACGATGTGGCTCTAAGAACGGAGGTAAAGCTAGTGACTCGCCGAGATGCTCTAATTCTTCGTCCGTATCAAAACCGGGACCATCTGTTGCAAGTTCAAATAAAATGCGATTTGGTTCACGGAAATATAGAGATTTAAAATAAAAACGATCTACAAATCCAGAATTCGGAAATCTTGATGTTTTTACTTTTTCAATCCATTCGTATAATTCTTCTTCATTATCCACTCGGAAGGCTACATGGTGCACGCCACCTCTGCCAAGTCGTTCTTGGGGAAGGTCGTTTCGTTCTTCTACATGAATTTCAGCACCGCTTCCGCCTTCACCTGTTTCTAATACAATGATTTCAGGTTGACCAATCACTTCAGGTGTGTAGCTTCCAATTTTTTTAAAGCCTAATAGTTCGGTCAGCACTTGGACAGTTGGTTCCGCTCTTGGAACAGTTAACCTTACAGGCCCAAGCCCCACAATTGCATTTTCTTGTGGTGTTGTACTTTTGCTCCATGGCTGACCACCTGCAACGCCTTTGTTGTTTTCATCCGACACTAAGATCATTCTTTGTCCTTCAGGATCTCTAAACGCCAAGGTGTTACGACCTGCGCGTTGCATAATATCTTCTGCTTCAATTTCATGTTCTTTTAACCGATCATTCCAAAAATGAAGAGCATGATCATTTTTTACTCGAAGTGAGATAGCAGAAATGCTGTTGTTTCCATCATGATTTCTTCCAGCCATCGGAATTTCAAAAAACGTAAGCTCTGTTCCTGGATTTCCCTTTTCATCACCGTAAAACAAATGATAAACGCTTGTATCATCCTGATTTACCGTTTTCTTGATCAATCTTAAGCCCATTACTTCTGTATAAAATTTAAAGTTTTCAGGTGCTTTTGCAGTTAGCGCGGAAACATGGTGAATTCCTTTAAGCTTCATCATACATCCCTCTTCCATACCATTTTCTTTTTATTATCTCCCTTTGCTGAGAAAATGCCCAATAAAAAGCTTGATTACGCACGAATGGCCTCTAACTGAATTTAGTAAATCTATATTTTTTATAGACGAAAAAGAACTCCTCAGTAAAGGAGTCCTAAGATTCTTAATCTATTCTACAACCAGATAGTGCAAACTGAACCAGCTTTTATCATCGCACCATACTTTTTTTGGTGTAAAACCACACTCTCTTGCCATATTTTGAAACTCATCTATTGTAAACTTATAAGAATTCTCAGTGTGAATCGTCTCTCCTTCAGTAAAGAAGATGTTCTCATTGCCGATTTTTATCTTCTGATTCTCCAAGCTTACAAGGTGCATCTCAATTCTTCCTTTTTCTGCATGATAAAAAGCATGATGTTGAAATTTTTCAAGGTTAAAGTTTGCTAAAAGTTCTCTATTTAAACGGTTTAGTAAGTTTTTATTGAATTGACTTGTGATTCCTTTATTATCGTTGTAAGCCGCATTTAACACAGCTTGATCTTTTTTCATATCTACGCCGATCAAAAGGCCTCCATCGGGCTTAAGAAAATCTACGGTCATCTTTAAAAAATTCATTCTTTCCTCGGGTTCAAAGTTTCCGATGGTAGAACCAGGAAAAAACACAGCTTTGCTTTTAGATTTGAGCTCTGGCACCTTAAACTTATCTGTATAATCGGCCGAAACCGCATGAACGTCTAGATGCGGATATTCTATAGACAATGCTCGAGCTGATTGATACAGAAAATCTTTTGAGATATCAATCGGTATATATTCTTTGAGTTCTGGCATCGCCTCTAGAAGCGTCCTCACTTTTTCACTGCTTCCACTGCCAAACTCTACGAGTGCCGTATCCATTCCAATTGCCTGAGCCATTTCATCTTTAAATTTGTTTAATATAAATAGCTCCGTTCGGGTCGGATAGTATTCTGTAAGCATCGTGATCGCTTCAAACAGCTCAGAACCTTTTTTATCATAAAAGTATTTTGGTGCAATGAACTTCTTCTCTCGTTGAAGTCCTTGAAGTACTTCACTATACATATCCGATTCAGGTTTGTTTCCGATGTGATAATGAACGTTCGATCTTACCGTTTTCATATGAGATCCCCTGCCAAGCGAATGCCGCTGAACTGCCACCTTTTATCCGCTTGAAAAAAATTGCGATAAGTAGGTCGAATATGCAGCTTTGACGTTACACATGATCCACCCCGCAAAACGATCTGATTGCACATAAACTTCGCATTGTATTCTCCGAGCGCACCTTCGAGCGGTTTACTCTCTGGATACGAAGTGTAAGGGCTGCTGGTCCATTCCCATACATCTCCAAAAGCTTTTTTTATAGGTGATTTCGAATAGGACTCATCCACAACCGGATGAAACGATTCTTCTTCAACAAAATTCCCTTCTATTGTGATGGAACTCATCGCATGTTCCCACTCTGCTTCTGTTGGCAACCTTTTCCCACTCCATCTAGCAAAAGCATCCGCCTCATAAAAACTTACATGGCAGACAGGTTCATCTAGATTTAATTTCTTTTCACCAGTTAATGTGAACGTATACCAACCATCCTCATCTTTACGCCAATAAAGAGGATGTTTCCATTTTTCCTTTTTGACTGTTGCCCATCCATCAGACAACCAGTGCTCAGGCTGCTCATAACCACCTGCTTCAATAAAAGAAAGATATTCTCCGTTCGTCACGGGATGGGAAGATATGTGATAAGCATTCAACCAGACCTTGTGCCTTGGTCGTTCATTATCAAATGAGAATCCCGTTCCTGCAAAACCAATTTCAACGAGACCACCTTCAATCTTAATATCAGTTACTTGCGATTGATGATCGGTTGTATGCTTGCTTGTTGTAGAAAGTTCTGTATACGATGGCAGCATCGGATTGCAGCTAAAATTATATTTTACATCCGTTAAAAGAAGTTCTTGGTGCTGCTGTTCGTGTTGAAGTCCGATCTCGATCAAATCTTCAACCTCTTTTGGAAGCTGATCACCATATTTCCTAAGCAGACTCAGAATTTCTCTGTTTACATAGTCACGATACGCATACACTTCATCCATTGATGGCCTGGACAGTACGCTTCTAGAATGTCTAGGATGATAAGAACCGATCGTTTCATAATAGGAATTAAAAAGATAATCGAACTTTGGATTAAAAGGAACATAAGAGGGATTTTTTTCTTTTAAGATGAAACGTTCAAAAAACCACGTCGTGTGCGCAAGATGCCACTTTGGCGGACTGACATCTGGCATAGCCTGAATGATCGTATCTTCATTTTGAAGCTTTGATGCAAGTTTTTCAGATAATGATCTAATCCCCCTGAATTGCTCACTTAATCGTTCCATTGCTACCTGATCGATGGCCATAAATATCCTCCCTTAATTAGCTGTTGCTTTCTACCACATTGCCTTCTGTTGGAATAGGATGTTCTTTTAATAGCTTTGTAAAGTGAATCAGATTGTACGTCATTATTTTATTGTGCTGCATCGTAAAATCGTTTTGTTTCCTTCCTTTTCAATAAAGGAAGTCCTGGACCTGCTCTACCAACCCAATATGTATTTAACATTCGGCGATAGTGTGAAGCCAATGTGAGACAATCGTACGGATGGACTCGCACTTTTTGCTCCATCCTCATTCCCTGTCAAAACTACACCTGCCACCTTGTTATAAAATATATTGGCCTTTTTCATTTGTCATACCACTCGCACCATTTAGCCTCTCGATCGCTTTTGTAGCAAGACTGCTCTTTTCGCCAAGCCAGAGCGGTGTTCCGATGATGAGGATATAAGCCGCTTTTACTTTCTTAACAATCTCTGGGCACTCGTCACCCTCTTCCTCATCTGGCCGAAACGCCATATACGATTCTGTAATCAGCAAGCCTCACCATCTCTGTATCTATGTCGTTCTTATTGAAAATATGCACCGCTTCGTTCATCAAGCTTTTCGGTATTGGAGACTTCATCACCACTTTTAAGAGACGCATTAAGAAGAAGTGCTTTCATCATATGCTTGTCCCTCCTGTTAAAAACCATATTAAATTATAAATAGCCGAAAATTAGAAAATTAAAACAATTTACATGAATTCTTAACATGGCGGGAACAAAACTATTGCAAATTACTATGGTTATCGGTTTAGTGAGCTGTGGTAAGTTAGCTTTTCCTTCCGAGGAGGACAATAGCATGTTCAGTGTTCCTGTGGAAAGTACATCTTTAGCATGTATTGTTGCTGGGGAGCTTATTAAGTCTTGGTCGGTATTAATTAAGTCGGAAACGCTATCAATTAAGTCAAAAGTAAAATAATTAAGTCTGATTCAGCTACAATTAAGTCAAAATTGAGAAATATAGGCTTTTCGACAAATGAAGACACACCATCTCTACCTTTTACCCCCAAAAAAAGAGAGCCTTCCTAGATAAGGTGGCTCCCTCAAACAGTATTAATCTTTTAAAAACTTACGATCGAAAATAAACGGTCCGAACGGCAGGACAGAAGACACAAGTGCCAAGAACGCACGCATAATCGGCCACTTCTTCACGTTATATACATAGAGAATGACAAGAATATAGAGAACGAACAATAGACCATGAAGGGCACCAACGATAGATACCGCCATCGGTTGATCTAAGAAATACTTCAGCGGCATAGCGATGAAAAGAAGGATCAAGAACGAAGCTCCTTCAAGATATCCTACTGTTTTTAACGTTTTTATCGGATTCATAAATGAATATACCTCCATTATTACATAATGACGCTTCTATCTTTAGTTTTATCATAAGTGGGGTGATGTTAGTCTTCCAAACCATAACTATTGTGTGAACAAATAAGAAAAATAGTTGGGGTCAGACCCCCAACTATTTTTCTTTTTCTACGCTTTTAGTTATCTCACGAGCGTGTTTGCTCTATTTCTACTACCCAATAAAGCTACTTTACTTTTTCAATCTCTTTTTCATATCTGCAATAATCTCTTCGTACGGCGTATTCTCTACTCCATCATATCTAGAAACAACTGTTCCTTCTTTATCTACTAAGAAAAAGGCTGAAGCATGGATGAATTGATCTGAGTTAGGATCAGCCACAACAGGGGTTTTGAATGAATCTCTTGCTAACTGTTCAATCTGCTTCTCTTCATAGCCACCAAGGAAATGCCAGTTGGAGAAGTCTGCGTCATAGTTTTCACCAAACTTCGTCAATGCTGCAGCATCGTCTCTTTTTGGATCAATTGAGAAGGATACAAATTCTACGTCCAAATTTTCTTCTTTTGCCATCCCTTGAAGTTTAGCCATATGTGCAGTCATTGGCGGGCAAACAGTCGTACAGTTCGTGAAAATAAAATTTGCCATCCACACTTTTCCCTTCAAGTCTTCCAACCCAAATTCAGCCTCGTTTTGGTCTTTAAAAGAAAACGACTGAACGTCCCAGTCTAATGACTGAGACGTTTCCTTGCTTTCGCTATTATGTTGTTCGTGGTTCTTATGATTCTCATGTTCGTCCTTTGATCCACCTGAACCGCATGCTGACATTATTACCATCGTCAACACTAGTCCAAAAATCAGCATCATTCTTTTCATTTTGTCTTCACCTCTAATAATTTTATGACAACCATGCCTGAAGTGGTTTTACTCGTGGTATTACAAAACGATCTAATAGGAATACGAAAATGAAAGATATACCTGCCAGTGGCATAATGATCCCTGTTATGATCATAAGGATAATGATCCATGGCTTTAGTTTTTTGTCTGATTTTTTTGGTACTCCCAATTTTCCAGATGGTTTACGCTTCTTCCACATAATGAGTGAAAAGATGACGATTGCTACTAAACCAAGTGCAGCAATTGCTCCTAAAAGCTGATTAGCAAGTCCAAAGTAATGACCTTCATGCAGTGCGATTCCTATCGAAATAGCTTTAGCCATCCATCCATAATCATCAAATCTAATATCTTCTACAATTTCTCCGTTATACTGGTTAAAATATACCGTAGCTTCATTTTCCGGTTTATCTCTTGAAGAAGCAACAGTAAATACTCCATCTTCTCCTGCGGGCTTTGAAATGGTGTAAGGCTTTTGAATCTTGTTGTCTTGAGCTAAGTACATCACTTGATCAACAGAAAGTGATCCGTCATCTTTTTTTGAAGCCGGAGCAGGATTGTTCTCCGTTGCCCAAGGAATATCTTCTGCAATCTCATCTGTCGTCTTTTCAGCTGTTGGCGCCATGAATGCATAAGTTGGATAACCTGCATTTGCATTTGTCGCCAACTTGTTGATCTGTTCACCCATAACACCTGACCATGGCAGCCCTGTAACAATAAGGATTAAAATCATCAGCGACAGCCAGAACGCTGTTACGGCGTGAAGGTCTCGCCAGAACATGCGGCCATTCTTTTTTAGACGTGGAAAAATTGTTCCCATGAAAGTCTTCTTATTTCTTGGCCACCAAATGTAAAGACCTGTTATCAATATGATAATCGTCCAACATGCGGCTAACTCGACGAAACGGTTGATGAATGTGCCCCCAACGATCCATTCGCTGTGAAGCTTAGCGACAACGTTTTTGAAATGATCCTCATCGAGTAATGTTCCCGTTATAGACGCTGTGTATGGGTTTACATAAACCTGTGTAACAACATCATTCTCATTAATTTTAACTAATGTAGCGCGATTATCTTCTTTCGGAAGTCTGATCGACCCAATCTCTGCTTTAGGGTATTCCGCTTGAACGGAGTCAATTTGCTGCGACAGCGGAAGTGCTTGTTCGCCTTTTTGAACGATTAACTTGTCTTTATAAATCATCGTCTCAATTTCAGCCTGGAATAAATATAGTGCGCCACTTATGGCAAGTAAGATTAAAAAAGGTGCAAAGATAATTCCGCCATAAAAATGCCATCTCCAAAAGGTCTGATACAGACTATTGGATTTCTTTGATGGATTCTCATTATTCTCTGGTAGCTTGTAAGCTGTTGCTTGCATAATTACATTCTCCTTATTCGTACTCAATATGGAAAAGTATAATAAACAAGCTGAAAATGGTAATCACTCTAAAGGGTGATTACGGAAATAAAAATGTGTCAATTGTATGACATTGGAAGTTAAACGATTCCATTATCATAAGCATAACTCGCTAATTGAACACGATTGTCCAGGTGCAGTTTTCCAAGAATATTTTTCATATGTGTTTTGACTGTATTCTCAGAGATACTAAGTACTTTCGAAATGTCCTTGTTCGAATGCCCTTTTGCTACTAACTGCAACACTTCCTGCTCTCTTACAGAAAGAGTTTGCTCAGCTTGTCCATCCTTCTTGAATTCTTTCCATATACGAAAAGCCATCTCTTTGGACATCGGTATTTCATCCATCGCATATGCTTTTAATCCGTTCAGCATATCTTCAGTGTTCAAATTTTTGAGAAGGTATCCTTGTGCACCACGCTTTAAAGCTTCAAACCAGTCCGTAATGTCATAAGAAACCGTCATGATCACTACTTTTACGTTTGGAAACTGTTTCTTAATTTCTTTAGTTGCCTCAAAACCATTCATCTTAGGCATAGAGATATCCATGAGAACGAGATCAGGCATAAGAGCTTTAGTCTTCTCTATCGCTTGTAAACCATTAGAGGCTTCGCCCACAATCTCAAACTCGGTCTCACCCTCAAGAATCTCTTTTACTCCTTCTCGTGCTAGATGATGATCATCAACAATCAATAATCGAATAGGCTGTGTCATGCAATTTCCTCCTTCTCAATCGTGATCGTGGTTTTCCCTGCCGTGCTGGTGATCTTTAGTTTCCAGTCCATTGAACACGCTCTGTCTTGTAAAATTTTCAGACCAAAACCGTCTGTTGGCTCTTGAGAATTAAATCCTGACCCTTCATCTACTATCTTACAGATCCATCCTTTTGGAGTAGTCGTCGTATTCAACCATACTTCGTTCGTGCCAGCGTGTTTGATTACATTGATGATTGATTCTCGTACACAAGCAAACAGTTCAATTTTTTCCTTTGAGGTTAGATCATCGTCTTCTAGTCTCCACTGGCGATGAATCTTTAAGTCATGCTGACTCTCCATTTCATTGAAGAACGCATTTAATGATCGTGTCCACGAAATATCAGCTTCTGCCGGAACGCTACGTAAATTTTGAATGGCACTCCGAGTATCGTCGTGAATGTGTTGCAATGTTTTTTTCAGTTTATTATACGATTTATCATCCTTACTAAATTCACTTCCTAGCTTATTCACTTGAACAGAGAGAAAAAATAAAGACTGTGCGATGCCATCATGCAGCTCTTTCGCAATTTTCTCCCGTTCTTCTAAGACCGCTTTCTCAGACCGTTCTCTCTGAAGCTCCTGCTGCATTCGCTCTAATCTTCCAAATAAGATATTCAAAAAGTAGAGCGTAACAAGAAATACGATTATGGCAGAGAGCCAGTTTCCCGTGTTCATGGATATATAAGGCAAGAGAACCGTATGTCTAACGTATTCCCATAAACCAACTGAAATCGTTGGAATGAGCAAGATCAACCATTTAATTTGTCTGTATGTCATCTGCCAGACTTCCCTTCATTTCTTACAAATTCTATAAACATAATAAATCATACCATAAAAAAAACCAGCGTATTGTACGCCGGTCAATCAACTTATTCCTGCATTCTTTTTCAATCTTTCAGCGATCTGCATAAAATCCTCATGAGAGATACCTGGCGCGAACTCTTCAGAGATGGAGCGCAATTCAGGCATTGGGGCACCTTCTGGAGCACCGATTACAGTCTCAAGTGGACCGCCTAGCGGATGCTGGCCCGCCCATATCAATGCGATATCTCTATAATCAGTATCACTGAACGTATATAATTTACGGTGTACTCCTTCTGCTTCAAACTTTCGTGTCGTTTCAAAGGCCGAGTTCTCTAAATCAGGAACTGGCAGCATTTTCTTAATATCAACGCCAGTTACCATCTCGATCGCTTTTGCATAAGCCAAAACATGCACACCACCACGCACAAGAAGATAGCCGATCATCTCACGAGCAACAGGGTTACTCGTCATTTCATATACTCTCATTTTATGCGTTCTAGCTCCACACTCTAAGAAAAAGTTGTGCAGAAGATCAAGAAGTAAGTTTCCGCTGCTGAACACATAATCGCCGTTCCAAGCTTTTCCCATTGAATCAAAAGGGAAGGATGTTTGTGCCGTTGCTATAAAATGTTGAGTGTTCCTCTTATCGGTAGCAGCTGCCATCGGTGCATCGTTTACATCTCCAGGATGTGTCGTACCATAGATCATCATATTGATCGTATGTGAAACCAGCTCAACATGGCCAAATTCTTCTGCTGTAATACTTGAGACGAGGTCAAAGAACGGTTTCAATTTCCCTCTTTTTCTAAAGTTAAAAGATTGATACATATAGTTATTAAGAGTCGACATCTCACCAAAACGACCGCCTAGCAATTCTTGAACTGCAGCTGCCGCATTCGCGTCAGGATTCGTAGGTGTAGGCAATTCGATCGCCAGCCGGTTATAGCGTTTAAACATAAAGCTCCCTCCTCACGATTGCATGTCGTTTTAAGGGTATGTGATGTCAAGATTGTACTATGCTGATTATTTTATGAGTATTGAGTAGAGTAATTAATGGATAAAGAAAAAATTACGAGAATCGCTCACAAGCCTCTCTCATTCTAAAAGAAAAACCCTTTGCTCAGCAAAGGGTCTCATCTCTACTCTTAAATCTTCGGCCTTCCGCCAACTCCCCAATACTTGTTGGGAACCTCTTGGATAAGCACGCGGACTTGTTCTTTTTTCACATTCAGTGATTCAGCAGCTGCGACCGTTAACCTTTCCATCAAGTTGCTCAATTGTTCATCTGTCCGTCCTTCTATCACATGCACTTGAATAATTGGCATCGCTCTCCACCTATTTCACATATCTCGAGGATAGTGTTACAGAACCTAGACCATCAAACTGTGCGACAATCGTGTCATCCATATCAAAAGCAATCGCTTCTGATAATGCCCCGCTCAAAACGATATCTCCTTTTAATAAACCTTCATCACGATCGGCAAGCTTTCTAACCGCCCAAGCTACCGCTTCAGCAGGGTGACCAAGAACTGCTGAGCCCGCCCCGGTTGTCATCATTTCTCCATTTTTACTCATCACCATACCGATATTTGCCAGATCTAATTCATCTGGTCTTACCATTTTGCTGCCTAAGATTAATTTCGCGGATGAGCAGTTGTCTGCCACAACATCTGGTAGTGTAAAACGAAAATCCTTGTAACGGCTGTCGATCACTTCGATCGCAGCTACCACATACTTTGCTGCTCTCATAACATCTGATGCAGTCACATCTTTCCCCATTAAATCCTCACCCATAATAAATGCGATCTCTGGTTCAGCTTTTGGATGTATGAGACGGTGTTGCTGTAGGGGTTCCCACTCGAGTGCGAGCATATCACTCATAAGATAACCGTAAATTGCTTCATGAACGCCCATCATCTCTTGCTTCGCTTTACTAGTTAGCCCTAGCTTAATACCAAGACGCTTTGTCTCTGTTTTCTTCATGCGTCTTTCAATCAGTTTTTTTTGCAGCTCATATGCCTCTTCAATTGACAGTTCAGGATATTGGTCTGTAATCTTGACCACTTCCGTCACATCACTTTCCGCTCTTAACAGATAATCAACCAAATCCACATTTGTCTGATTCGTAACCGTCATCTTCTACACCTCCAGCTTGGATTTTGCTAAGTCAGCTGCTACTTCTAGAATAAGATCCTCTTGACCACCTACCGCTTTTCGTTTGCCAAGTTCTATTAAAATATCTCTTGAATCAACACCAAACCGTTTACCGGCACGTTCTGCATGCAACAGAAAACTAGAATAAACCCCTGCATAACCCATTGCTAAGCTTCCTTTTCGAATTTCCTGCGCACTCGGCAGCATCGGTCCGATCACATCTTCTGCAAGGTCCATCATTTTATAAAGATCTATACCTGTGTCTACTCCCATTCGCTCAAGAACAGCGATTAGAACCTCCGTCTGTGTATTACCCGCACCTGCTCCCAAGCAGCGAACGCTTCCATCGATTCTAGTCGCGCCTTCTTCAATAGCAACAAGAGTGTTTGCAACAGCTACTGATAGATTATTGTGTGCGTGAAATCCGATCTCAATGTTTAAAGATTCGCGTAATGCCGAAATTCTATTCTTCACTTCAAAAGGAAGCATCGATCCAGCAGAATCAGTTACATAAACCCCTTGCGCCCCATAAGACTCCATCAGCTTTGCTTGTTCAACAAGCTTTTCAACTGGAGCTGAATGAGCCATCATTAAGAACCCGAACACTTCCATTCCAAGCTCACGAGCCATGTGAATATGTTGAGCTGATACATCCGCTTCTGTTACATGAGTTGCGACACGAACAAGACTAGCTCCCAATTCATGTGCTTTTTTCAATTCATGCACGGTTCCAATTCCTGGAATCAAAAGAACAGCCACTTTTGCATTTTTACAAACTCCAGACGCTGTCTCAATTAACTTCATCTCATTAGTTAGAGATCTTCCATACTGTAGAGTCGATCCGCCTAATCCATCACCGTGGCTGACCTCGATGTAATGCATCCCTGCGTCATCTAGCGCTTTTACAGCGTGGTACACTTGTTTTTCAGTGAACTGATGTGACATGACGTGACTGCCATCACGCAGACAGACTTCAGTAAACTTTAGTGGCAGCGTACTATTTCGCATCATTTGCTGTCACCGCCTTATCAATCTTGCCTAACTTTCGCTTCGCAACCATTTCGCCAGCTTGTTTTGCTGCTGCAGTCATGATGTCTAAATTCCCTGCATAGCTAGGAAAATAATCACCAGCTCCTTTAACTTCAACGAAAACCGTAACACGATTATCATCAAAAAAAAGATCACTCTTCAACCGGTATCCAGGTACATAGCACTTAACGCTGTTTTCCATTTCACGGATTTCTTTACGTATTCTAGCTTCATTCATCTCTTTAACTTCACAATATATAGTCGATCTCATCAATATAGGAGGATCTGCTGGATTTAAGATGATTATTGCTTTTCCTTCATCTGCTCCTCCGACTTCCTCAATTCCGCGTTTTGTTGTTATTGTAAATTCATCTATATTCGCACGTGTTCCTGGTCCAGCACTGGATGATGAGATCGTTGCAACGACCTCTCCATAAGAAACATCTGCAACAGAATTAATCGCATGGATAATCGGAATAGTTGCCTGTCCGCCGCACGTGATCATATTGATGTTCTGTGACTCCATATGTTCACTAAAATTAACAGCAGGACATACAAACGGACCAACCGCCGCGGGAGTAAGGTCAATCACTGTTTTTCCCATATCCTTTAAAAGTTGTGCATGACGAAGATGAGCTTTAGCTGAAGTTGCATCAAAAACAATATCAGCTAACTCCGGCCGTTTTACAAAATCATCAATACCATCTGTAAACACTCGGTATCCTGCAGAGTTCGCACGCCTTAACCCATCCGACTTCATATCAATTCCAAACATCGATGTAAGTTCAAGGTAATCGCTTCTTTGCAGTTTATACATCAAGTCCGTACCTATATTTCCAGAACCAATAATCGCCGCTTTTACTTTTTTCACTGTGACTGATCCTTTCTATGATAGATTTTATTCACGAAACGATATACTCACAGAGCCAAGCTTTCCAAAAGTAGCAGTAACTTCATCGCCTGAATCAATGTCAATCGCACCTGACAGAGCTCCTGGCAGAATCAGCTCACCTGCTTTTAATGAAATATCATAGTCTGCTAGTTTGTTAGCAAGCCAAGCAACAGCATGTGCCGGATGACCGAGGGCAGCTGCTCCTGCTCCTGTTGCTCTGATCTCACCATTCTTTAACAGCGTCATGCTTAGCATGCGAAGATCAATTTGATCGATTTCATAAAAAGGTTTGCCAACAACTGCTCTTGCTGATGAACCATTATCAGCAACTGTATCAACCAGCTGTATCTTCCAATCTTCTATTCTGCTATCTATAATCTCTAATGTGGGCACGAGAGCCTCAGTAGCCATCAATACATCTATATAGGTAACGTTCGGACCTTGCAAATCTTCTTTTAAGATAAAACCAACCTCTGCTTCAACTTTTGGCTTTATAAAGTCTCCTCTAGAAAGAACGGTACCTGTTGAAACCTTCATATAATCGAGCAGATGACCGTAATCCGGTTCATCAACTCCAAGCATATTCTGCATCGCTTTACTCGTTAATCCTACTTTTTTGCCAATGATTACTCGTCCTTCTTCTAGTTTCCTTTCCACCCATTGCAGCTGAATATGATAAGAGTCTTTGACCGAGAGTTCTGGAAAACGTGAAGATAAAGGTTCAACGGGTGTTAATTTTTCTTCTGCTTCTAACAGTTCTGTTGTTAGTTTTGAAATGATCTGTTGCATGTATGCTTCCTCCCTTCTTTTATCAAAGAGCAAAACGTGACTGTCATCCAATCACGTTTTGCTAAAAAATTTATAGTTTCATCGTGATCGTCTTCGCTTCTGAATAAAATTCAAAGCTGTGCCTACCACCTTCACGTCCAATCCCACTTGCTTTTGAACCACCAAAAGGTGTACGCAGATCTCTTATGTACCAGCAGTTGATCCAAAGCAGTCCAGAATCTACAGCAGCTGAAACACGTTGAGCGCGACGGATATCGTTCGTCCATACAACCCCTGCCAAACCGTATTGTGAATCATTTGCGATACGAATTGCGTCTTCTTCTGTTTTAAATGGAATGACCACAAGCACAGGTCCAAAAATCTCCTCTTGTGCCACACGCCATTTGTTGTTTACATCATATAACACAGTAGGTTCATAGAAATTTCCATTCCCAAGACCCTCAAACCGTTTACCCCCATATGCGAGTTTGGCTCCTTCTTTAATCCCGATGTCCACATACGTTTCTACGGTCTCCAAATGACCTTTCGACACGAGTGCACCCATGTCCGTATCTTCCTGTGTCGGGTCGCCTACTTTAATGTTTTTTACAGCATCCACAAACTTGTCCATAAACTGATCATAGATGCTTTCTTGTAAAAGCAGGCGTGACCCTGCAAGACAGATTTCTCCTTGATTTCGATAGATCGCATCAATAGATCCTTTTACCGCTTCGTCAAGATCTGCATCTTCAAAAACGATGTTTGCCGACTTTCCTCCTAATTCCAGAGAAACTGGAATCAAATTTTCAGCAGCGTTTCTCATAATCGTTTTTCCAGTGTTTGATTCACCCACAAACGAGATGCGGCGGACGTTTGGATCTGTCGTCATCGCTCTACCCATCGTATTTCCCGGTCCCGTGATAATGTTTAAGACACCTGGGGGCAATCCTGCTTTATTAGCGATATCACCAAACATGACGGCAGAAAGCGGTGTGTAAGATGCAGGCTTAACGACAACCGTGTTTCCAGCCGCTAGTGCTGCGGAAGCTTTCCATGTCATCTGCATGAACGGTAGATTCCAAGGGATGATCAGACTTGTTACTCCTGCTGGACTGTATTTGGCGTACGACATGATGTTGTGTTTGTCATAATGCTCACTTACCATGTACTTGGACATCTCAGCAAAAAAACGAAAATTGGAGGCCGCTCGAGGTATATCAAACCCACGGCTCTCTTTGACCGGCTTTCCTACGTCGAGTGTCTCTACCATCGCAAGTTCATCCACGTTTTCCATAATAAGATCTGACATTTTACATAAAATCTCGGATCGTTCTTCTACAGGCATCTTGCTCCAGACGCCGCTATCATAGGCATTTTTGGCTGATTGAATCGCTCGTTTCGCATCTTGTTCACTGCCGTTTGCAACAAGCGCTAACCTCTCGTTTGTTGCTGGATTGATGGATTCAAAGGTTTCACCCGAAAGTGCATCGACATATTCTCCGTCAATGAACAATTTTGCGTTATTCACTTTTACTTGTTGCGCGAGGGTTTCTGCTTTCATGTGTTAGTCCCCCTTCTCTTCTTCCACTTCAACAATCATTTCAATTTCGATCGCCGTTCCGCCTGGCAGCTGGGCCATTCCAACTGCAGATCTGGCATGTTTTCCTTTCTCGCCAAAAACATCAACCAAAAGATCTGACGCACCGTTGATCACTTTTGGCTGATCGATAAAATCCTCCGTGCAATTTACGAATCCAAGAAGTTTTACAATGCGTTTTACTTTATTTAAACTGCCAAGCTCGTTCTGAACGACTGCCAGCAAATTCAACATGGATTGACGGGAAGCAGCATACCCGTCTTCTACGGATAAGTCTTTTCCTAGCTTTCCATGATATTGATCGACACCTTGTCCGGCTGTAAAAAGAAGATTACCCACTCTTACACAGCCAACATAGTTCCCTACAGCTTTGCGCACTTCTGGCAATACGATTCCTAGCGCTTCAAGTTTATCCTCCGGTGTTTGAATGACTTGCAACGGCTGCACCTCGCTTTCTTTTACCAAGACTTAAAAATTCAGCAGCGTTTCCGCCAAACATCGCTTTACGCTGTTCATCGGTCAGCTCAAGCGTTTCATCTAGTACTTTTCCCGGATTCACTTCACGCAGTAAAAACGGATAATCTGAACCCATAAAGATCTTATCTGAACCGAATCGCTCTATCATATAGCTGATGTTCATCGGATCGTAATTTAATGAATCAAAATAAAACTGTTTTGCATAATAACTTGGCGGGTGTGTTGTCAGGCGAAGATGCGGCCACACTTGCCATCCTTGATCAAGGCGTGGAATTAAGTAAGGAAACGAACCACCGCCATGAGCAAAACAGATCTTGAGATTAGGAAATTTCTCCATCATACCGCTCCAAATAAGTGAAGCTGCAGCTAATGCCGTTTCACTCGGCATCCCGATCGTGTACATAAAGTTATGGTTTGGCATACGCTCTTTTCCAAGCGTTTCCCACGGATGAATAAAAAGCGGCACTTCCCACTTTTCTGCCATCTCAAAAAACGGAATAAAGTCAGGATGATCGAGATTCTGTCCATTTATATTTGTTCCAATTTCAATCCCATGAAGTCCAAGCTCGTTCATACAGCGGTCCATCTCACGGATTGCCGTTTCTGAATTTTGCATGGGAACCGTTCCTAGACCAGCAAAGCGATCAGGATATTCATTTACGGTTTCGGCAATAAAGTCGTTCTGAATTCTTGCCATCATTTCCGCTTGTTCTGGCGGCGCCCAGTACGAGAATGTAACAGGGATCGGGGATAGCACTTGAATGTCTACCCCTTCACGGTCCATGTCCTGTATTCGTTTTTTAGGATCCCATACTTGGTCAGTAACATCTCTAAAGTTTTTTCCGCCTACCATTATGGATGCGCCACAAGCACAAGTCCGGTTTAACACCGGCCACCTTTCTCCACCATATTTTTCGGCAAAGTCAGGAAACGACTCTGGAATGATATGTGTGTGAAAGTCGATTCTTAGCACTTCCATTCCTCCACGTTTTCAGGCATCTGATAACCGCAGTCCTTACACAAGCGGACACGTTCATTGGAATTAAAACTGTGGATGGCTTCTTTTACTTGCTTTTCAATATCACTTAATTGGACGGTTACGCGATGCATCTCAGAATCACAGCGGTCACAGAACCAAACGAAGTCTTCAAGTTCACCTTGTGCGCGTTTACGCTCGATCACGAGGCCATACGAATTCGCCACACGATGAGGCGAGTGCGGAACCATTGCCGGGAGCATGAACACGTCTCCTTCTTTTACTTCAACCACTTCACGCTTGCCGTGTTTATTGATGATTTCTACATAGCAGCTGCCTTTGATCTGATAAAAGAACTCATCTGAAGGATCTACATGAAAATCACGTCTTTTGTTCGGACCGCCTAAGATCATGGCGATAAATTCGGAATCTTGCCAGATTACTTTGTTGTTGACTGGGGGCTTGAGCAAGTCTTTGTTCTCATCGATCCATTTTAAAAGGTTAAAAGATTTCAAAGTCGTTGTACTCATTTCAATTACCTCCCTTTATTTAGCCAGCTTAGGCTGGGCCTTCACGAATTCATTTGTAACTGAAAGTGCTTCATCAACCATCGGGAACTTTGCTTTTCTTTTATAACCGTTATAGAAGATGGCTCTCTTTCGGATCGGATCTCCCGTATAATAGCGCTCATATTGTACAAGACGCTGTCCAAAAGCTTCACCGCAAAGATCCCACGCAAGCTTGAACAACTTCACGCGTTCAAGTGAGTCAACTCCGTCACGGCCTAAATAGTACTTATCAATTTCACTTCTGATTTCTGGAGCGTTAAAGTCATTTCCGGTCGGTGACATGAGCAACCCGCCAGCACCGATAATTTGGATGACCTCAATCGCTCTAGGATACATTTTTGGAAGCATTCCTCTAATCGTCTCAAGTGCTGCCGCGTTCGGCATCACTTCACCAGACGCTGTTGTTTCATACTCATATTCTGCTACTCGCAATAATGAGCGGATTACTTCTACATTTTGAACAAGTTCACCGAGATCGTTCTGCACGTTCAGGTACCCATCTACTCCAATTGAGTCTGCTAGTTTACAAGCAACCTCTGTTGCAAATGCCAGTTTCACATACCCTCTTACACCTGACTGATGGGCTGGTTGCTGAGCAATTCCTGTTTTAGGATATAAAAGGTTAGCTGCTTCAACATTGTTGTAAAGAAACACGCGGTCCCATGGTACAAGTACATCGTTGAAAACGAGTAATGCATCCATCTCTTCAAATCTTGAAGCAAGTGGATGATCAAACTGTGAACGCTTGCCGTCCTGCATCGGTTCGCGGCATATAAGCTTAAGTCCAGGTGTGTCTACTGGCACCGCAAACGCAAGCGCATAACGCTCATCACCAGGAGCGAACCCTGGGAATGAATAGATAATAACCTCATCTGTAATTGGTGCGAGAGTTGCCAACATTTTTGCTCCACGAACGATCAAACCTTCTGGTGTCTCCTCAACAGCCCCAAGATGAGTAAACATATCTTTTTGGCCATGTGAGTTTTTGCTTCGGTCATTTTGAGGATTGATGATGGCGTGTGTTAAGAACAGATCATTGTCTCTTATAAAGTTGTAGTAATTTCTAATATTTACAGACCAATCGGGATTGTATTGATCAAGGAACCAGCCATTGTGCGCCATGCCAGTTACAACAACGTTAAGAAAATCAGGAGTACGGCCCATCAGTCCAAAAGTAGATTTTGCGTAGATCTCAAACAGCTGGCTGCGCGCCATCATTTCTTCATAGCTTGTCGGGTGCAAAAACGCGTTATTGACCCTTTCACCCGTCTCTTTGCAAATATGTGTAATGGAATCTTGATATTGTGGATCGTGCTGCATGTCGTACAGTTTAGCGATCTCTTGGATTGGCTGGTTAAAAACAGGTTCGTTTACAACATCCGTTACTCTCCTGCCCTCTAACCAAATTTCTGGAGAACGAGATTTTAAGGCTTGTAAATACTGAGCACCAGTTCTAATCCCCATACCATATGCCTCCTCTATGAATAGATGTTTATATTTGTTTCAACTATATTAGAAAGCGCTTACAAGTCTCAATGCTGTAATTTCACATTATGAAATTACCAGAAAATTTTATAAGGGCTGGAATAGAGTTGATGAAATGAAAGAACAAATTGCTGTGCTAGCCTTGTCGTATTTTGTCCGGATATGTAGACTCGCGGATAAACCATCAAAATTCGTGGATTGAGGAGTGAAATTTCTGGATTGAGTGGAAAAACTCGTGGATTCATCCTCAATTCTCGTGGATTCATAACTTTGGCATTAGAAATAGAGCCCTCATATAAGGCTCTATTTCTATTAAAGACCGATCATTCTAGGAATCCAGAGAACCGCATCTTCTAAGTATGTGATTAAGAACAAGATGGCGATTGCAATTGCCAAGAACGGTCCTGATGCTCTCACTAGCTTTTCGAAACGCACCTCAGCAATGGATGAAACGATAAACAGCCCTGTTCCAACAGGCGGTGTTAATAATCCAATCGTTAAGTTGATGCAAATGATTACACCAAAGTGTATTGGATCGATCTCAAACGAGGTCACGAGCGGCATAAAAACCGGAACTAAGATGATTAAAGCTGCAATACCGTCGAGCAGCATCCCAACAAACAAAAGCATGACGTTAACTAAGAGAAGGAAAACAAACGGATTCTCAGAAATGGATAACATGCTGTCTGCAAAAACTTGTGGAAGCTGTTCAAAGGCAATCAGCCATCCAAAAATATTAGCCATCGCGATTAAGAACGTAACCGTCGCTGTGCTGACTACCGTATTAATCAAAATTTGAGGAATCGACGTCCATCTTAATTCTCGATAAAAGAAAACTCCTACTAAGAAGGCAATTACACAAGCTACCGCTGCAGATTCAGTGGCTGTAAATGCACCAGATAAGATACCAAAAATAATAACGAACGGTACTAAAAGCGCTGGTAGAACCTTAACTGTGCTTTCCAACATTTCTTTTCCTGTTGCTCTCTTACTTTTAGGAAATTTATATTTATACCCCATGTATGCGATAACACTAATAAATCCTGCTCCGTAGATTATCCCTGGAACAATCCCAGCCATAAAAAGTCCACCGATGGATGTTCCCGAAAGCGTACCATAGATAATAAAGATCATACTTGGCGGGATAATGGGTGCAATAATAGAGGAAGCAAGTGTTAAGGAAGATGAAAATTCCCTTGAGTATCCTTCCTTCTCCATCTCTGGAACCATGATTTTACTCATCATGGCAGCTTGTGCGTTTGCTGATCCTAAGATTGAGGCTAAAAACATGTTGGCAACGACTGTTACATATGCTAGCCCGCCACGTACATGACCAACAAAGACTTTTGTAAATTTCACAAGACGAGTCGTGATTCCTCCTCCGTTCATCAGTTCTCCGGCAAGCATAAACAACGGAATGGCAAGCAAACCAAAATTATCAAGACCCGAATACAGTCTCATTGGAGTTGAATCTAACAAAGCGGTGTTCCCATTCAGGAAAAAATAAACGACTGTAATCATTCCTAAAACAAGTGAAATTGGAATTCCCATCAATAAAAACAGAATAAAAATTCCGATAATAAGAGCAGTTGTCATAGCTCTGCCCCCTTTGTTTTTATAACGTGAACCAATTGAGCCAGTACATGAACACATGCAAACGTTAAGCCGATTGGAACAGCACTATAAGGAATCCACATCGGGAGCAAAATAGCTGTTGATTTTTGAAAAGCTACTCCGTCTGACAAGATCCACGTGTACGTATACGATAGAATCAAAACTAAAAAGATTATAATGAACACTTGACTGAACACCGCTACCCACATTTTTACTCGTTGCGGGCAATAATCAAGTAATAGTGTAACAGCAGCCTGAGACCTGTACTTAAGCCCCAGACTACCTCCGATAAAACTGATCCAAATTAATAGAAATACAGCAACTTCACCTGACCAGGATAATGGTGCGTTCAAGAAGTAGCGAAATGCCACTGAGACGGCTACGATCACTGCTAATGCAAACATGAGAATCACAGCTAAGAATTTTTCCACCTGACAAATTCCATTACTAAAACTCTGGATTACTCCACTTCCCCCATTAATAGAAGGCTTTACACTTTGATTGATATCCCTATCGTAATTAATTTTCATTTAAACCACACCAATCTCTCAATCTACTTTCTTACCGAATCTAAAAATTCTTGAATAAGAGGGTCAGTCGGTCCGTATTTTTTTTCAAATTTTTCTATATATGGCTTGAATAGTTCTGGGTCAATATCATAGATTTTCATTCCGTTGTCAGCTAGTTCTCTTCTAAACTCTTCTTCTTGCCCTGAACGGGTTTCAACCGCATAATCTGCTGCAGCTGCTAAAGATTCACGCACAATCTTCTGATCTTCTTCAGATATGCCTTCAAACGTTTTTTTGTTAACCATGGCAACTGCCGGCCATACCATGTGATTTGTAACAGCTCCGTATTTCGCAACTTCATAATACTTGTTTGTAATCGCTGCATCCAAGTCCATGTCCATTCCGTCGATAACCCCTGTCTGTACAGCTGAGTAAACCTCCGGAAGAGGCAACCCTTCTGTTGATGCACCCGTAGATTTATAAAAGTCCTGCATTGGCGGACTTGGTGTTACACGAAGTTTTAACCCTTTCATATCTTCAGGTTTTTGAACATCCTTGTCTTTAAACAACATGACGCGCTGACCCGCAAAAAGATAATCCAATCCTGTAATTCCTTGCTCATCCAGTGTTGCTAAGATCTTTTTCGCTGGGTCAGATTGTCTCGCCTTATGCGCTGCTTCCAGGTCCTCAAAAGCATATGGAGCAAACCATGCTGCAAATGCAGGTGAACGGGAGCTTGTATATGCAGCTGTTATAAAACCAAAATCAACAGAACCTGATTCGATTTGCTGCATCATGTCCGCTTCACTTCCAAGCTGGGAGGATGGATAGATTTCAAGCTCAATCCTTCCATCTGATCGTTTAGATAGCTCTTCTTTAAATTTCTCTGCAGCTTTATGCCACATGTGTGAAGGCGGTGTGATATGCGCTAATTTGAACTTGTATGTCTTTCCATCAGAAGATGCATCCCCTGAACTTGCGGAATCTTTCCCCCCGCTGCTGCAGGATGTTAAAAGGATCAATGCCAACAATACAGTCATTACCATCTTTAATTTCTTCATCCCTATCAACTCCTATTTTCATGTAAGCGCTATCATAAAACGCTAATATAACCCAGTTCCTTTGAAATTGACTCTGCTGTTTTAACGACATGATGAACCATTGAAGGGGTATCTTGGCCCAGCATATAAGATACGGGTCCTACCATATTTAGGGCAGCGATGATTTGTCCTGTATAAGACTTGATAGGCGCAGCGATCCCATACAACCCCATCTCGTTTTCGTTGTTGCTGATGGCATAACCATTTGTTCTTATAACATCAAGCTCATTTTTTAATTTTTCAACACATGTAATGGTATTAGGAGCGCGGCGAAGCAATCCCCTTGATATGGTCGGCTTAATCATGGAGGGGTTAAAAGCTAGCAATACTTTTCCTGTGCTTGTACAATATGCAGGTTTTGTATCGCCAATAAAAGTGGGGACAGCTACTGAATTTGAAGAAGCAACTCTTAGAACGAAACGCACTTCACCACGATCGAGCATTCCTATATGTACGGTTGTGTTAAACCTTCTGACAAGACCTTCGCACAATGGCAGTGCTTCCGTATTGATGTCTTGCTGATACATGACGTGATTGCTCCATTCTAGCAATTTCCATCCTAATCTATATTTTTTTTGACCGTCTTGAATCAATATGCCTTCTGAGCAGAGTGTACGAACTAAGTGATGAACAGTGCTCGCATTCATGTTTAATTTTTCTGCAATCTGCAAATTTCCTAGTGCTGGTTCATCTTTGGTGAAGCAATTTAATATCCTTGAAATTTTTTGAACAGATGAGATCACCAATTCTCCCCCTCAAACGGAAACGATTTAGTTGAAGTCAGCTTAGCAACCACCCCTTTCAATATGGGTTCATCGTATTGAAAAGGACGGACTTGTGCAATATAGAAATTTCACAATATGAAATTACATAAAAATTTTTAGAATAGTCGGAAAATAATAAAGGATAGTATTCATGTATAAAGAAGAAGTATAGGCTGAAGGTTTATGATAGTTTTCGTGGTCTCGAGTCGATTTACCTACCTATTTTCAAAATTTAATGAAAAATTTGTAAACTGCATGTAGCATTTCGTCTATATTTCCATTACTATATGTAGTATAAATACTTTTATATATCAAACGTTGGCTGAATCATATAATATTCTTTCCATGATTTTAATGTTGAAAGAGGTGCGAGCGGTGGACATAACAGAAAGTCTAATTACATACATGGATGATAACTTGACTACTTACTTACATGATTGGCACCAAAGAATCGTAATATCGAATCATGATGTACATAAAGAAAAAGTGAGAGAAAATGCCTTACATATGGTTGGGCTTGTTAAACAATCCTTACGAGGTGAGCTATCTCCTGAAAAAATTATGCACCTCGCACATGAAGTAGCGCTTCAGCGGTTAGAAGCCAAGATTAATATAGGTGAATTTGTTTATAATGTGAACCTTGGACGAAGTGAAATCGTCCGTTTCGTGACGGGCTCCGGCATTTCTATTGAACAGCTTCAGCCTGTAATCGAAACGATCAATTCACTTTTTGATGAGTTTTTATATCACGCAGTTAAGAAGTATACACAGTTGAAGGATATTGAGATTGAGGAAAAAACAGAATTCATCGATCAAAGTCACAAAGAACGTTTAACCATTTTAGGGCAGATGTCATCTAGCTTTGTGCATGAATTCAGAAATCCGTTAACAGCTGTTATGGGATTTGTAAAACTCATGCAGCAAGAAAATCCAAACATGAAATACATTGACATCATCAGTCATGAATTAACTCAATTAAACTTCCGAATCTCTCAATTTCTTCATGCCTCTAGAAAAGGGGTACAAGAACGTGAAGCGGAGGATTTTGCTTTAGAAGACTTATTCACGGATATCTTAGATTTTATGTATCCAAGTTTAGTCGATGCAGATGTAACGGTTATTCCGCGTGTTGATCCTACGATTACTTTGCGGGCACACAAGGACGAGTTGAAACAAGTTCTGCTTAATCTCATCATGAACTCGATCGATGCGTTGCGCCAGATGAAACAGAATCGCCGAATCATGATTTTTAGCAAGATCGAAAATAACGATAACGTACATATCACCATTTCTAATAATGGACCAGCTATTCCACCTGAAACAATCAGTACGATCTTCGAGCCCTTTTTTACAACAAAAGAATTAGGTACAGGGATAGGACTATTTGTGTGTAAAAAAATTATTGAAAAACATAACGGTTCCATCAGTTGTTCTTCAGATGACAACATAACGACCTTCACTATCGTACTTCCCCTTCAAGGTACTTCCCAGGAAGAAGAGATTTTTAAAATAGAAATGTAAAAAAGGAACTTGGAAGATGTCCAAGCTCCTTTTAATTCAGAAAAAAAACTCTTCCCCTTGCAGATACTACCGCATAAAGCTTTAATGCATCTCTTCCCGATATAATGGCATCGAACAGCAGCGGAAAGAGCCACCAGATTTTATGATTTCAGAAATGTCCACTTCGAGTGCTTCATAACCTCTTTCGCGAAGTGCCGCATTTACGTTTCTATTAATAGGTAGACTCAAAACCTTTTTGTTTCCGATGGATAACACGTTTGTACCCAACGTAAATTGTTCTTCTTTCTCTACTTCAATCACATTAAACGTTGAAGCAAGCATCTGATAGTCTTTTTCCTCAAAAGCAGGTTTATAGATCAGAGCATCTTCTTCAGACAAAATGTTAAACACACAATCTAGATGCAGATAAATGGGATCAAATGGTACTGGCACGACATTCATATGGGGCACCTGTGATTGAAGTTCTCGAATGGTTTCCTCAGATGTTCTGCCGCTCACCCCGATATAAACGGTATCACCATGGACGATTACGTCTCCACCTTCAATTCGATCACCTTCAATTAAAGAAAGGTTGATCTGGTGTTCTAACAACCAGTTTCGCAAGATTTTCTCTTCACCATCTCTAATGTTGCTACCCATACGCGACACGAATACTGTTTCACCGATTGTAAATCCTATATCGCGAGTGAAAACTTGTTCTGGGAACTTCTCCATCGCAGGCAGTTTATAAACGTCTATACCATTTGCTTTCATCGTGTCTACAAAGTGCTGATGCTGTTTCATCGCTCGTTTCATGTTAATATTATCTTTCGCAAAATGGCGCTGTGTTTCATTAATAATCTCATCGATCTTCATATATCTCGGTTCACACACAATTACTTTTTTCAATGTGCCGTATTCACTATCACAGTTCACGTGTTTGTATTCTCCTTTAATTACGGTAGCCATCTATAATCCTCCATACGCTCTTAAGGTATTTATAAGGCTCTTCCCTAAATCCATAGTCCCGTAAACGTTTTTTGCACTTTCTCTAGTTTATTTCTATTTTTTCCAAAAATAGCCGAAAGTTAACTTCTTTTTAAAATATTTTGGAAAATACAAAAAACAGCTGACTCAAAGGTTACCTCGTAAGTACCTTTTTGAATCAGCTGTTGTTATTATTGCCACCACTCATCGTGAGGAGATGCGGGAAGCTGTCTTTTATGTTCAGTTTTAAGATATCGTTCTTCAATTTTTTTTGCTGTTTGATCAGAAACAACTTTTCCTTCTAGATAATCGTCTAGATCATCATACGTTATACCTAATTCCGTTTCATCAGCTTGCTGAGGTTTTTCATCTAGTAGGTCAGCCGTTGGTTGTTTAACATACAGTCTTTCTGGTGCTCCTAATTCTTTTAACAACATTTTACCTTGACGCTTGGTTAAGCCTGCGAGTGGAAGGATATCTGCTCCTCCATCACCATACTTCGTAAAAAATCCTGTTATCGCTTCAGCGGCGTGGTCAGTTCCTATCACTAATAAATTCGTCTGACCAGCTACAGCATACTGTGTGATCATCCTTACTCTTGCTTTAACATTACCTTTATTAAAATCAGTAAGCGGTTGTGAAGCATACGTTTTATAGTTTTTTGCGAAGACATCTACTGTTTCTTTAACATCAAAAGAAATTCGTTGGTCGGGGTTGATAAAAGACAATGCGAGCTCAGCATCCTCTTCATCTCTTTGTATTCCGTATGGCAGGCGAACTGCAACAAACTTTACAATATGCCCTAATCCTCTCAGCTCTTCTACTGCGATCTGCGCCAACCGCCCAGCTAATGTAGAATCTTGACCACCACTTATACCCAATACGAATCCTTTTGCTCCTGATTTGATAAGGTAATCTTTTAAGAAGTTTATTCTGCTCTGTATTTCAGTCGAAGCATCTATATTTGATTTTGTATTAAGATCACTCATAATTCTTTGTTGTAAAGACATCCATAATTCCTCCTATCATTTGTACAGATCATGTTTTTTTATATATTCATAGCATGTTTCAGGTAACAGGTATCTTGGCTCGCCACCTTTAGAAAACTCATCACGGATATACGTGCTGCTGATTTCCATAGACAGTCCTTTATCGATCAGATGAAATTTTGTACCATCATCATGATTCCTTAGGATTGGAGAGCGAGAGATTGTTTTTACCATATTGATTTCGTCTCTTGCCATCACAATAAATTTATTGCTTGAGATTAACTCTTCGTCATACTTCCACTTACCGTCAGCAATATCAACCAACAGATCTGCTCCCATAATGAAGTACACCTCATCATCAGGATATTTTTCTTTAAAATGTTCCATTGTGTAATACGTATACACTTCCCAAGCTTCTTGTAGCATTTCATGATCATCTGCTATAAATTTATTATTATTTGAGATTGCGAGTTGAAGCATCTCCCAGCGATGAGTATCTGAGGTTTTCATCGTTTTATCTTTTCTTTTACTTGAGCACGGCAGAAAAACCACTTTATCTAGTTTACAGCGATGCAGAACGGTACTTGCTGTCCAGAGATGTACATTCGTTATCGGGTCAAAAGATGATCCATAGATTCCAACCTTACCCATTGTGTGATTCTCCTTCCCCAATGAATAACATTACTTTTGTTTGTACTTCCTGAATGTTCTTCATCTTGTTATCCCAACACGCTTGACTAAGATCAACTGGATATTCTTCGGGATGCATCGTCCGTTTGTATTCGTCCCATAATACTTCTAGATTCTCTTTTGCAAAGAGCTGTATCTCTTTAAGAGTGGGAGCTTCATAGACTAAGTTACCTTCTACAAAAATGTCTTGGTGAAGCTCTTTCGCTTTAAAGTTTGTTACAAATTTACTGATAAACGTATGAACGGGGTGAAACATTTTAAGTCTAGCCTCTTCTTGAGGCGTTTCATTGTCCAGTGCAATATAGTCGCCCTCGGATTTATTATTTAGTGTATTGATGATTCGATAAACTTTTTTCAAACCAGGAGTTGTTACCTTTTCAGGATTACCACTTATTTTAATCGTGTCTACCATATTTCCTTGATCGTCTTCAATAGAGACAAGTTTGTAGACCGCTCCTAAAGCAGGCTGATCATAAGCGGTAATCAGTTTTGTACCGATACCCCAAGAATCAATCTTCGCACCTTGCGCTTTTAGATTGATGATTGTATTCTCATCTAGATCATTTGAAGCAATAATCTTAGTATCTGTAAATCCTGCCTCGTCGAGCATCTTTCTGGCCGCTTTTGAAAGGTAAGCGAGATCTCCACTATCTAAACGAATCCCTTTAAAGTTGATCTTGTTTCCTAATTCTTTAGCAACCTTAATCGCTGTTGGAACACCAGATCGCAAAGTATCATACGTATCGACTAAGAACACACAGTCTTGATGACGTTTGGCATATTTATGAAATGCCGTATACTCATCACGGTACGTTTGGACGAGAGCATGAGCATGAGTACCTGCAACAGGTATGCCGAATCGTTTACCTGCTCTAACATTAGACGTAGCTTCAAAACCACCGATAAACGCGGCTCTTGTTCCCCAAATCGCTGCATCCATCTCTTGAGCTCTGCGCGTTCCAAACTCCATCACTCGTTCTTCTCCAACTACGTGTTTTATACGAGATGCTTTTGTAGCAATGAGTGTCTGGTAGTTTACAATATTTAATATAGCTGTTTCAACGAGCTGAGCCTCTGCTAATGGTGCTTCGATCCGTATGATAGGTTCGTTTGCAAAGACCAATTCTCCCTCAACCATTGAACGAACAGTTCCCGTAAATTTTACTTGCTGCAGATACTCCAAATAATCTTCTCCGTACCCTAGTTCTTCACGGAGGTAATCAATATCGCTCATTGTAAACTTGAAATTCTTCAAATAATCTATTATTCTTTCTAACCCTGCAAATACCGCATATCCGTTCCCGAAAGGAAGTTTGCGAAAGAAGACTTCAAACACGGCCTTTTTATTATGAATATTGTCTTCCCAATATGTTTCCGCCATATTAATCTGGTAAAGATCTGTGTGCAGCGTTAAACTATCATCAGCATATTTATTGTTCATTTTCATTACCTCCAGGAGAATAGTTTAGATAACTTTTGCGTTTAAACAACTCTTAAAATGTCCTAATGCCCACTCATGTCCTGCTTGGTTAAAGCTCGCTACCCCATTTTCATGAACCACAATCTTAAGTCCAGCATTGTAAGCATCAATAGCTGTATGAAGACAGCAGATGTCTGTGCACACTCCTACGATGTGAACCTCTGTAATACCACGTTCGCGAAGCTTCATTAATAAATCTGTTCCTGCAAAGGCACTGTATCGGGTCTTATCCATCCAATAAACATTTGAATTTGTTTTATGTGTTTCATAGACTTTTTGAAGATTTCCATATAGCTCACGACCCGGTGTACCTTCAATGTTGTGTGGAGGAAAAAGCTCGTTCTCCGGATGAAATTTATCATCGTTATAATGCTGATCAATGGCAAAAACAACAAAATCACCATTCTTTATAAATTCTTCCGTGATAGAGGTGATCTCACGCTCAATATCCTGACCAGGTTTCCCACAAGTTAGAGCACCTTCATCTGCAACAAAATCAAATGTGTAGTCGATGTTGATTAACGCTTTTTTCATATTAAATACCTCCTAATATAATTTCAAAATAACTATTAACAATTCGTTAATTATTGTTGGTAAAAAAAATTGGTTAGTATCGTGCTGTATAGATGGGCTTTATAACATCCATCTCAATGAATGTATAAAGTTTTGTTGCTCTCTTTGATGTTCTTGTTGTTGTTTTTCCTTGAACTTCTTGAATAAAAGGAAGAGATTTTATCTTTCTTGAAAATGACTGATCACTTAAAATTGCAGGATCATCTGTTACTGTCTTTAAAACCGCTTGAAGTTCAGAATAAGTAAAGTTTTCTGGCAGAAAGTTTCTAGCTACCGTCGTTTGCAACAGATCATTTGTGATTACTTGGATTGCATCTTCTATGATTTGTTTATGATCAAAAGCTAGATCCAGATTCAATACATCTTTAATGGAGAATAATTCAACATCAGCTGCATCATCTTGCGCTTTTCTTAGCGATAAATACGTATCTGGAACAATTGCATAATGTGCGTTTGAGATGATCCATCCTCTAGGATCTCGGCCTGGTTTGTCGTAAACACCAAATTGTTTAATATGAATTCCAGAGATATTCGTCTCCTCTTCTAGTTCTCGTTTAGCTGCTTGAAAGCCAGTTTCATCGTCTTGCACAAAACCTCCAGGAATTGCCCACTTGTTTGCCTCAATATTTGTATTTCCTTCAGAATCAAATCCTGCTCTTTTTATTAGCATGATTTTAAGATCCATCGTGGGAGGTTTATACGCCTCATTTTTTTCTGAAAGTATTGTAAAAACGCAAATATCGGAAGTATAACCATCCGGTGTACGATATTTATTAATGTCGTATTGTTTCAAAGCTTGCTCGTTGGACAATTGTGCCCCTCCCTTTCAATTAACAAATTGTTTATTGTTAATTTATTTATATTCTATTTACCTCATTTTGTCAACGGTTAAACAATATTTTTATCATTTTATTTCAATTGTGTTGCTTTGGGTTTATACTTATCGCGATTTGCAGTTATTGTAGCGTAAAAGTTGCAGACTACTACTAGTTGAGAGGCAAATGCTTGTTCCGCGGAAAGCGAGCAGTCTGAAAGGGAAATTAACACGTTCAAGATAACCCCAGCTTTTTAAAAAATAAAAACCACCCGAGAAGACGAATCCACCCGGATGGCTATTTCTATTGTGTATGCAAAACAGATTTTTTATACTAATAATCAGCCTTTATTTTCCGGACGAACAAAGCTCATCTTTCCTTTGTATACTGTTAAAAATGGAAGGTCAGGGTAATGTTTCTCAACAAGATTAAAAACCTCTTGAATCAACAGCTCTAACTCTTTTATACTTTCATGAACATCTTGTATGAGAATACGGGATAGTCTTTCATCTAAAGAATCGGGTTTTAATGTGAAAAGCTCGCTGTATTTGTGCATCCACTTAAATGACGGATGATGGATGTACAATTTATTCAAACCAAATAGTGTTCCGAGCAGTTTTTTTTGAACACCCACCATCAGATCATACAACATGATCCACTCGTTCCTATCCAACAGAGCATAACGATTATTCCACCTACTCCATAAAGCTAGATTTTCTTCAATCATGTTTTGTGCTAATTGATCTGGATAAACTTTAACTTTCTTTTTTAGCTCATTAATCAGTTGATCTCCGTACAAACACACTCCATAAAACACAGATGAAGCCATACACTGTTTGCCGTAGTCCACTTCATATTCTTCCACTACTTCTTTTATCCACTTTTTTGCTGTGGATGTTAAAAAACTGCTGATCTCAAGCTTTACATTCTGAGGTGTTAAATAACTCTCTGCCCATTCTTCCTCTTCATGCGGATGAAATTCAATGACTGATCCACTTACCGCATGGATTGGAATCATCCTGTCTTCATCTGTCGGAGGCTCAGACCAGAAAATATTCAGTTCGATATCCGAGTGCTTGTCTTCCCAGCCTCTTGAAACAGAGCCCGCCAATAATACTGCCTGTACTTTTGTGTTCTGTTGATAAATAGCCGCCATTTTATTAGCTATCTCTTTTAATATCACTATTAAATCTCCCACTTTCTTCTAACGGAACTTAATCTTTAAAGTCTACTAACATATGTAAATTATTGATAATATAAGATTATCATAAATTAAATAATTATCGCCTATTACGAGTAGCTATGAAAGTATAAAGAAATATGCTATCCCTCCTCAAATTTTGGAAAAATGGAGCGGAATTTTCAGCTTAATTAGGAGATTTTCTTAGCATGATTATTAAAATAGCTTTGGCGTTCTTGCCGGTAAAGTTTTATAGAAAAGCCTACTGCAGAATGGTGTGATGAGATGTTAAAAACAAGTAGAATTCTTTTTCGAGAGATAGTTGCTGAAGATTGGAGATCGATTCACCAATATGCCTCACAAGAGATTGTATCTCAGTACCAGCCTTGGGGGCCCAATCTTGAAAATGATTCTATTGCGTATGTGAATGAAGTGATGAACGATGCAAAGAAAAATCCTCGTATCCGATATGCCTTTGCAATCGTTGAAAATCATTCAAAGAAGTTAATCGGAGCCGGAGAATTACAGATTACCTCTTTGACAAATCGTGTTGGAGAGATTGGTTATGTGATTCATCCAGATTATTGGGGAAAAGGCTTTGCCACTGAAACGGGGCAACTATTGCTTAAGTTTGGTTTTGAAGATGTGCAGCTTCATCGCATTTTTGCCACATGTGATCCTAGAAATAAAGCTTCAGAAAAGGTGTTGATGAAACTAGACATGAAGTTAGAGGGCAAAATGCGTGAGAACATCCTGCTCAAAGACGGATGGCGTGATTCACTCCTATTCAGTATGCTAGAGCACGAATGGAAATAGAAAAAAGAACTCAAAGAGTCCTTTTTTACGTTTTATTTATGGTGAAACGGACATTTTCCTGTTATCGGTTCAACGTCATCTCCAATAAAGTATTGTTTCCATTCACGGTGTTCTGGATCCCCGTAATGACTGATGTTTGGGTGCTTCGGAAGGTTATCCCACTTCTCTACCCGCTCTCGAACTTTTTCTCGAGACATCGCTCCACCTGGTGATGTACCCTCTAAGCCTTCAAAAATTCGACGAGGCTGAAAACCGAGAACTAAGCTATTCCCAAGATCTCTTGTTTTTCTTTGTTTGTATGCGGGGGCATTTCCGAATACGAAATAAGGCTCATTATCAAATGAAAAAGCGAATAAGTGATGGTCCGGATCTTTCGGAATATGCTCTGGCCATGGCTGATTGTCTGTTTCGTGCAGTGACTGAAGCATTTTCCAAAAATAATCGCGGTAATACGGAATGTCTTTTTCCTCTTTCTCCGGCTCGACAAATACAAATAATCCGTGACGAATCAATTTAGGTGCGTCAAAAAGTTTGTTAAATTCTCGAATTGCCTCAGGCAGGTTCGACCAATCATCATGCGTCACATAGGCATAACGTAGCTCTCCCTTATTCTCAGCGGCCATTCCAAAATAACAAGGAAAGGTTTTGTTTGTAACTGTTTCATGAAAAGTTTTATATTCCTCGATTACCCACGCTGGTACTTTTTCTGGATTCGTCATATCTTCTTTTTTCAGCAAACATAATTGTTTCGTCTCCACTCAACCACTCCTCTAATCTGTTAATGAGGAATTTCCCTTAAGCCACTTGGTTAAAACATGAATGTTGCATCTTATTTTCCACATTTCATCATGTTTTCTAATTGTTCGTGATGCCGAGCTAACCAGACCATCTCTTGCTGAAATCGTTTTGGAGGCTCTCCTTCATGAGGAGTGACATCGATCCACCATGTACTCTCCATGTACCAGACCAGTTTTAGTGACATCACTAACCTTTCAACTGATAATTCATTTGTATTATTGTATCCTTTAAGAAATGCCTGGACAGCTTTACGATTTAATGTATTATTTTGCAGACATGTTGAGATGATCAGTCTGCCTATATCCAATTCTAAGAAGTCATAGTTCATTCGATCAAAATCGAGAATTGCCGATATGTAATCACCCGAAAACAGCAAGTTATCTACCCAAAGGTCGCGATGGCACCAGCCAGGGGTGAGATTTCCAAACAGCTCTATATTAAACGCTAAGGTTGCAGCCATTTGTAGCTCCATCAAAGAACGGACATGATCTAATCCTTGTTCATCACACTTATTGATTTCAGATTGCCAATATTCCACACGTTCTGCTATAGAAGGAACCTTAAATACCGTTTCTGATTTTGCTGCTAATGTTCCATCATTTAATAACGCGTGCAGCTTTCCAATTTCTTCACCGACAGAATGCATCTGTTCACACGAAACATTACCAGGCGGATTTAACATTCCTTCCATAAAACGCATAACAGTAAAACGTTCACCTTCTGCTGAATTCTGTAAAAGATCACCTTTATACGACAAGAGTTCAGGACAAGCTAACCCTTTTGAGAACATTCTGTTTTGTGTATGAAGAGCTGAACGTATCGTTTGAAGATCGTATCTTTTCATTCGCTCTTTATTGTATTGCTTTATTAAGAAAACACCTTGATCCGTTTTGATCTTCCATTTTTGATTGAGCCACCCTCGATTGATCCGTGTGCATTCCTCCACTTTCAAAGCAAACCGTGCTTCTGTTTCCTTTTTTAAAGAAGTCCAAAGACTTTCGTTCAATATCTCTGTCTCCAAATACTCCACTACTTTCTAATTATTACTTGAGTTCTTGCCATTTTGTCCAAAGCGATTTCTCTCTTTTTATGTAATTTCCTGCATCTCGGTCCATGTATCCGTTCACAATAAATTCTCTGCGAATCGTACAAAAATCTTCATGATAGGTCTTAATAAATTCATTGATCTCTCGTTCCGAAAAGGACTGATTGTCATTTAGCTGCTGAACTAAATATTCTAATACCACCAACTTCTTCTTCTTTTGAGAAGGAATGTTTTTCAAACGTCCCTCTTTGTTTAAAAATGCGTTTAATACACTCTTTTGATAGTTTTCTAGGCTAGTTGTCATTACGGTTGTTCCTCTCTTTACATGAATTGATCGTCCATTTTCCGATGTCTTCAAACCCTAACCTTTTATAGATTCGACCAGCTTCTGGGTTGTCATAAAATAATGTAAGTGTCTTATTTTCCTGAAAAAGGTTATGCATCAGGTGTTCTACACAGAGGCTTGCCAGTCCTTTTCCCTTTTTTTCGGGTAGGGTACAAACTCCTGAAACCATTGCGGAAACTGATGTCTCGCAAACAGTAGATGCTGAAGAAATCAACTGGTCATCTTCCTCAATTACGAATATCCTAGACCAACCATTATTCATCTGATCAATAAAAGATTCTGGATTATATTCCCTCTTAAACTCAGGAACTTCTTGATAAAATGAAATGAGCTGAGGAACTTCTTCTTCTTTTAAACATCTGACTAAATCAGAATGGTTATGATTTGATGTGGGATCACATTTTGCATAATAATAACTTTCGCGTTTGTTATAACCGTCTGTAATGTATGGTTCTATCTCTTTCGTTATACGCTCTATTCCATTAACTTGTTTCTCATTGATATCGGCATTGATTATGTCCGCAAAGATCTGCATATTACATTCTGTTTCCCAATACGGTGTATATTTGTTTTTATACTTACACAGCACAGCGATTAACTCATCATTAGAATCAAACTGACCCCATAGCGTTTGGATGGCCGCTTCGTACCCATATGACTCTATCCCCCACAGTGTAAACAGGTTTTCTGCTGGTTTTTTGCTCAGAAGTCTCATAACGTTTTCATGATCATTTTGGTTTAATATTCTCATATGTTTTAACCCTCAACTTATACAGATTGGGATTGCCTCTTGAACCACCGCTTACTTTGCTTCTTTTTGCTCCCCTCCCAATACCCACTTACCATAATATTACATACAAGAGAGAAAAAACAGAAGTTTCAGATTAAATACAGATCTTTTACGGTACGTGTTCTTATTTCTGTTACACGTTCGCCGACAAATAGGCTCTTTCCACCTGTAGTCACACCGTAACCACTTCTAACTGTGAGCTCACCACCTGAACGATGGCTCATTTCACCGATAAATCGCAACTCATCACCTATAAGCAAAAAAAAGGACTTCCCTTTAACTAAGGAAGTCCTCAATTTATTATTATTGAACAGTTACCTCTTTGTTTTGGCGAATTTCATAAAGTGCATTTCGTACTTTTCCAAACTCAGAGGCATGTGGACGGTCATCTCCATCTCCATAGCCGTAATCTACCATTCTATTTCTGTTCAAACATAGCTTTGTAAGCTCTGGCTTAAAGAAATCGAACAGTTTGAAACGATCTTCTAGATGTGAGAATCTCGCTTGGTACGCTTCAATACTGTCTACTAAATGCGACCAGAACGCTTTTTCTTCAATCAAATTGTTACGCACCAAAACATTTGACAGATAACGCAGGTGACAGATAAAAAGTCCTGTGAAGATAAATTGCGTTAATCCTTCAGGTGGTTCACTTCGTAATACAGCGCGCAGCTCTTCTGTTACACCCTCTAACTCTTTGAATGGCTGATCTGAGATGTTCACATCATCTACGTAATCTTTTACTGCTAACCTCTCAGGCTGGTAGTCTTTTAGGATCAGGATCGTGTTCTGACCATGCGGTGAAAAGACAGTTCCATATTGATAAAGGAAATGAAGCAACGGCGGCATTACAACACCGAAGAACTTCTTCATCCATTCGTCAGCACTTAACCCAGACTTTTCAATCAGACTTTGTACATAAGGCTTTCCGTTTCCATCAACATGATGAAGGGCAGCAAGTGTGATCGGTTGCTCACCGTCTTTTAGATAGGTGTAGATGCTTTCACGCCAGATTGTTCCTAGCATCTCTAAATACTGATAAGGCGCACCTTTTAACTTGCTATAGTGAGGGTGATCTACATTAATACTCGCTATCTCTCCCGGAAGGATCACTTCACACTCATCACGTAAGAAACTGTCACCCTCAAAAATTCCTTTGATATGCTCTGTAACTCGTGGTGCGATCAATGTTCGTTCAGACGGTAGTCCACGATACACGAGCGTATTTAAAATACTCATCGGAAGCTTTACGTGAGACTTCAAAGGATTTGTTACATTTACAAACGTTCGAACAGACTGTTGAGGCAGGTAATGATCCGTTCCTTCTTCTAAAGGAACAATCATGCCTGTCGCTATATCCTCAGGAAAATTCTGAATCAATACGTTATTCCACTGCCATTCATGTACCGGCATAAAATAATAATCTAGCGGTAATTTCCCGTTCTCTCGTAAAATCTCATTAAATCGCTGAACAAGAACACCATCAAGTTCTCTCATCAAGAGTTTTTCATAATGAAGGTTCTCTACTGATTGAAACTGAGCACGATCGCGATGAACGGCAATCCAAAACAGCTTTGTTTCATTCTGATTCTCAGGAGCGTATTTATTATAGTCATCAAATCCAAATCCAATACGACCTTTGTTATACGTGATCCATGGATGACCTGACATCTCACCTTCAAGCTCTGCATAATCCAGATCAGTCAATTCATCAGACGTTCTTTTATGATTGTTTAAAAGGTTCGCATCAGCAATCAGTGTATGATTTAGTTCCTTGATAAGGTGACCTGCTGTTTCGGAGGACATGCCGATGATCGGCTGAATATCCATCAAAAAGTGAATTGCATTCGTTGCAAATTTCCATTCCCCATTTTCAAAAACTTCGATTGATTCTGGATCAACATCAAAGCTTTCAAATAAGCGCTTTTGAGCAGCAAAACGATATTTGCGTTCTTCATTTACTGTAAAAACAAATCCCTCATCTTCTTGCTCTGGGAAAATCATCTCTTCATACATATATTCTGCAAGCATCTTAGCTAACAAATTTTTGTTCACTTTTTCCCACGTATCTTTTTTTAGCATGGATTCTGTTTCATTTATATAAAGCATGTTTCTCCTCCTTATGTAAGTGCATTTTTACTTTGTTTCTTTCTCTCGAATACGTTCCCCATAAGAAAATCAGTAAGTGGAGAACGACGAACAAACTAGCATAAGTAAATACGTCCGATATTGAACGGGTATTTACAATGGATGATGCCGCGACTGGAGCAAGCAACAACCCTACGTTTTGAATCGCAGAAATTTTGCTATAGTCTCCGTGCATATTTCCACTCCACTTAAAGATCAATACGTCTAGCTTCGCAAGACACCAAGCGGCCCCAATCCCAAACATACAGCGAAACACGATGAGTGCGGCGACACTTGTTTCAATTCCTTGAAGAAACAAACCAACAATAATCATACTTGCCGCACCAACATAGCCATACCAACCTAACCGTTCACTGTATTTTCGGATAAGCGGCAATGTGACAATCGCCATCAGACTAGGAATTAAATACAACAAACTGCTCATCATCGTATTTGTGCTGTATACATTTTCCGTGTATGTTGTGAAAAATGGCCGAATCATATTTACCGCCAAATGAAGCGTTAAAACGATGATTCCAAAAAACAAGAATTGAGTTAGCAAGCTTTGATTATTTGTTTGTTCTAATTCTGGTTGTGCTGATGAGCTTTTGCTTATTTTTCTTAAAAAATACAGGCTAAAGAGTGCCATTAAACACTCAATGATGCCAACAAGCCAGAAGATCAATAAAGGATTATCCATTCCTATAACCCATCCAGACAAAATAGTCGCTGTAACAATCGCACCTTGCAAAACGGCATGATAGCTTGCGGCTGCTCCTGTTGCGGAATTTCGATTCTCAGAGATTAAAATGGTATACAACAGAAAGTAGCTGCTCTTAAAAATCAATAGAAGTACACTTGCTGCTACAAACATTTCAAAGCTTTGTGAGATCGCCATCAAAAAGCAAGAAATTCCTGTTCCCCATTGTCCGATTATTAATAATGTAGAGCTGTTATTTCGTTTGTGGGCGATCAATCCCCAGATAGGAGTAAAGATTACGACGACGAGTCTGCACGTCATAATGTAGAACCCTGTTACGTCCGGATTATTTATGCCATATACCTTCTTAAAAAATTGGGGATAAAAAGGAGATAGCAATACTTCTGTGCATATGAATAGAAAGACACAGCTTAGTAAAAAAAGGTTTAACGAACGGTTGCTTGTTTCCATGAAGGTTCCGTTCCAAAATTTTGAAACACATTTTTTGTTGTAACAGGATACATTTCCTTCTCAAATAACGTATTGATAATAACTGCGTTTCTATATGCTCCAAGACCAAGATCTGGAGCACCTACACCGTGAGTATGAAGCTCACCATTTTGAATAAAGATATGGTTATTTTGAAGTCCCTTTGTCTCTAATCGATAATCGCTAGTAATGTGATAGCGGTTTTTAGAATCCCACTGAATCTGGTCCTGCATCTTCATTAAGAAATGCGGAAATGATGGAGCATACCCTGTCCCTAGCACGATAACATCAGATTTCAATTCAAACACTTCCCCTGTTACGTTTTGACGAAGTGTAAGCAAGTGAGTGTCTTCACTTCTTTCAAGATGAACAAGTTCGGTCATCGCCTGCAGATGGATATCTGGTTTATGTTGTCCCACTGATTTTTCATAAAGCAGATCATATATATCTGCAATCGTGTCCATGCTGATTCCTTTGTAGAGAAGATCTTGCTTTCTTAAAAGTTCATCCTTCTTCGAGGAAGGAAGATTGTAAAAGAAATTCGTATAATCGGGCGAAAAATATTCAAGACCAAGCTTCGAATATTCCATCGGGAAAAATCCTTTTGATCGTGTAAACCAGTTTAAAGAATAAGTCTCATTATCTTGTTTCTGTGCTAGATCATAAAAAACTTCTGCTGCACTCTGACCAGAACCGACGACGGTCACTGAGTTTGCGTTAAGAATCTCTTCTTTTCGATCTAAGTATTGTGAAGAGTGGATAACTTTTCCACCGAGCTTTTTCTCTAAATGAGAAGGTACAGAAGGAATCGTACCGATGCCGACAGCCAAATGTCTCGTATAGTACGTCTGTGTTTTCCCAGTTTCTTCAGATTTAACAATCACTTCGTAAACAGAACTCTCCCCATCTTCAACCGGTTGAATTTGTTCAACTCCCATTCCAAAACGACAAGAGTCTAGCTGACCTGCTGTCCAACGGCAATAATGGTTATATTCTTTTCTAGGGATATGAAAGTTCTCTAAGAAGTAAAAGTGGTACAGTCTATTATGTTGCTGCAAGTAGTTTAAGAACGTATATTTACTTCTCACGTTTGCCATGCTCACTAGATCCGCAAAGAATGGTACTTGTAGTGTAGTACCATCGATCAGCATTCCACTATGCCAGTTAAACTCTGATTTCTTTTCAAAAAAGAGCGCTTTTTTACCTTCTGTTTCATCTAGCATCGCCGCTAGTCCAAGGTTGAATGGACCGATGCCGACACCGATGATGTCATATATTTCTTTATGTTGTGATTGTTTGAAAGACATCTCTCCATCTCCTCTCGAACGTTTCTCTATGGCAATACATGAGCATTCCAGTCTTATCTGGCAAATCTATCGCTTTTATTTTTTCAAAGCCGCACTTTTCAAATACATGTATCATCTTTTCATTCCGAATATCAGGTTCAGCGATTACCTTCTCAGTCCCTTTTGATAAAAACTGAAAATGCACGATCGCCCGTAATAAGGGAAGTGCGTAACCCTTCCCAATAAAGGATTCTTCTCCGATCAAGAGATGAATACCCTGATCGTTAGGATGTGGATCATAGCTCTTCTCTACCACATCTCCTTTTACCCAGTATGCTTCCCAATAGCTCATCGGAACTCCGTCTATTAAGCCTAAATAAAGTGTTTGATGCTGATCTGCTAGGAAAGTCTCTAAATGCTTTTTGTATGCTTCAAACGATATATCAAGCTTCCAATAAGGAATGACATAAGGTTGCTGCTGCCACTTATGAAGAAGTGTTACATCGCGCTCCAAATCTACTTTTGCGTACGATAACGTCTTTTGGATGGTGTGATCATAGAAACTAAATTCTGGCTGCATCTGACTTCAACACCTTTTGTAACGGATTTGGTATCTTCGTGTAAACAGACTGTGTTTCTAGAGAACCAACAAGCTCGTCCATATCATGAAAACGAGTAAGCAAGTTCCCTTTACAAGGAAGTTCTTCCTCATCTAGTAAACTTCTGATCAAGCCTGACTTTCCGTCTGTTAACGTATCATGATGTATCAAGCGATGACGCAGCATGTCCATAAGTTCTTCTTCTTCGACAAGACCTGCTGTTCCAAAACCGTTGATCAGACCAAATAAGTGATTCATGAAAAAGTAATAACGAAAACGTTCGATCGCGACCTCGTCACTGCAAATCGTTACACTTTTACGGTTAAGGCTTGGGAGCTGTTCAACGAGCAAATCCGCTTTTGATTCGCTGTAATAATATCCCTGATTATCACGGTAATAAAAACGCTTCGGATAGCCATTCTCCATTTGTACGATTGAATTTTGCTGATGCGCCTCAAGTGCTACACCGTATCTTTCATACAGCCATAGCATCGGATCTAGAGCAATTGATAAATATTTCTGGAACCAATCTTTGCTGACTTCTTCTGTCGTTCTGTTCTCCCTTTGAGCGATGTCATGAATGATTGAAGCAATTCTAGAGTTCCCTCCATAAGCGTGGTCCTGACAAAGACCAGCTATTAAACTTGCATTTTTATCATTACCGTAGAAAGGATTCTCCCTGATTACTACTTCAAAGCCAGAGGTCTCTCTATCTGTTGGGATGTTTAAGAATGCCGGATCTTTAATAATCTGAAAAGATGGATAGATCTCATTCATCTCTTGTCCGATTATCGATTGCATAAGTCGTGAAACTTCTACCCCTCTATGCAGCTCTTTTTCAAGATTAACGCGAAGTGAATTTGTAATCTTCACAGGTACAGAGAACTTGAACATATATTTAAAATCACGGCTATAAACTGAACGCATGGATGATGTGGCCGAGAAAAGCTCACCGAATGGACCGATGTACTTCAACTTTCCGTCTTTCATTAACCTTTGAACATAATCATCGTTTAATAAAACTTGAACCTGTAAAGGATGTACAGGCAGAAAAACCGACTCATCATCAAGCTCTATTTGTTTAACGAAATGCTCATCGCGTTGTAATAGTGTTCTAGTAATCTCTTCAGCTGTCACTTTATCTGCTGTATCCTGATCAACGATAGATTTATTCGCTTGAAAGAAATGTAGCTGAAATTCTCCTTTAAGCTCTGGAGAGTATTGCGATTCTTGTATATCACTCATTCCTTGCTTGCTCTTTGGAGTTGGGTGAAGCAGATGACCAAACAAAAGAGACTGCTCTGCTTCAATAAAAGTAAACTCACTGCTTTCTAAACTCACAGAATCATCTTCTCGTGCCTCTAAATATCTCTCAATGTTCTTTTTGCTAAGTATCGTCCGCAGCATCAATTCATCTTCTGCATCTTCACGATCTTGTTTCAGCAACAATTCTTTAGAAAGAATCGAAACAAGTGATATATAGTCCAGTGTTATTACGTTTTCACTGTTTTGATAAAGAATAGGAAAGTGAAACAGATGTCTGCCAGTTAGCGACCAATGCTTAACAGCTGCAAATATCGCTGAACCTTGTTTCTTAAGTTCGATTTTCACCCATCTGGTTGGTGATTCCCCATTCCATGCTAAATGATCAGGCGTATCTTCAAAGTTAACAAATGCTTGTGTTTCTCGAAGATAACAATTTAAAAAACTCTGTATGCTCGCATTTTCTGCTTGTTGTTTATGATTTGTCATTGGGTGATCCCCCTGTTTTCGTACTCTGCTGCAAATTGAGAAATGCTATAAAGAATATCTTCAATATCTACGATTGTTGTTCGTGGATTTAGTAAAGTAAACTTTAAAAAGACTTCATCTTTAACTTTTGTTTTCGCGACTAAAGCTGTTCCTGTATAAAGAATTTTTTTGTAGATATAAGTATTCAGTTCATTTAACGAGTCAGTTGCTGCGTCTGCATATCGGAATACAATCGCATTAATCTCCGGATTTATGTTACACACTTCAATCTGTGGATTCTGATCCATTACACCTGCTGCTTGATTCGCAAGATGAAGTGTATAATCAATCATGTTGGCGAAGTTCTTTTCCCCGACGATGCGTAGTGACATGAACAGCTTCAACGCGTCAAAACGCCTTGTTGTTTGAACCGATTTACTCACTAGGTGAACGAGACCATCTTGTTCATCGTTTTCGGGATTCAAATAGTCTGCATGATGTGCAATATATTTGAAATTTGCTTTATCTTTTACGAAGAAAGCACCACAGCTGATTGGTTGATAAAACTGCTTATGAAAGTCGATTGTAATGGAGTCTGCTTGCTCGATTCCTTTTAACTTATGAAAATGTTTTTTACTAAGAAGTAACGCACCTCCGTAAGCTGCATCAACATGAAGCCATAATCCATGGTTTTGAGCAATAGCTGCAATCTCTTGAATGGGGTCAATACTGCCGAAATCCGTTGTTCCGGCCGTTGCAACTACACACATCGGGATTAATCCACCCTTTTTCAAGCGCTCGATCTCTTCCCCTAATTTAGCTGTATTCATCTTTTTATGCTCATCTGTTTCAATCGTTACGACTGCTTGTTCACCTAGCCCAAGTTGAAAGGCTGACTTTTTCACGGTGAAGTGAGCATCTTCTGAACATAAGATACGAAGTTTATGCGACTCTGGTGGCAATCCTTGAGCTTTCACATTCCATCTCAATCGTTTATCACAAAAGAAATCACGAGCGAGTAATAGCCCCATATAGTTTGATTGAGTCCCACCACTCGTAAATGTCCCGTCGGCTAAAGTTGGAAGGGTAAGCTTCTTACTTACCCATTTAATCAACCGCTCTTCTAAATAAGTAGCCGATGAGCTTTGATCCCACGAATCCATTGATTGATTTAGCGCACCGATGATTAATTCAGCTGCAATCGCTGGGATGAGAGGTGGACAATGAAGGTGTCCCATGCTCGTCGGATGAGAAACATGTATGCTATTTGTCACGATTTTCTCCATAACGTCTTTCATTACGGTTAGCGGTTCTTCTCCATCACTCGAAGTGAGAGATAGTTCATTTATTCCTGTCTCGATCTCAGATGGTAATAAACCGTTATAAGCATCTGAATTATTTTTATAAAATTCACTTAACCGATGCTGAGTTTCCAGAATAGTTTGTTGAAAACTTTGTATCCCGGCTTCGGTATCGTTAAGAAAAAAGCGATCAAAATCAGTTGTATTCATCTAGCACCTCTATTTTAGTGCGGCTCTTACCGCATCTGTGAAAATTGCGATTACTTCATCAAGTTGTTCCTCTGTTATGATAAGCGGTGGCAAGAATCTAACTACGCTGCCATGTCTTCCGCCTACTTCTAAGATTAATCCTCTGTTAAAGCATTCTCGTTGAATGCGGCTAGCGAGTTCAGAGTTTGCGGCATATGTTCCTTTTAGTCCAGTTGGAATGCGCGGGTTCACAATTTCTGCTCCTACCATCAATCCTCGGCCTCGAACATCACCGATCTCTGGAATTTCATTTTGTAGGATTGAAAGTTCAAGCATAAGCTTCTCGCCAAGTTCAGCAGCATGCTGTGATAAGTTGTTTTCTTTAATATGACGCAGTGTTGCTGTTCCAGCTGCCATAGCCATCTGGTTTCCTCTAAAAGTTCCGATATGCGCACCAGGTCCCCATTTATCCAGTTCCCGATCATAGATCACAACTGATAAAGGCAAGCTCCCGCCGATTGCTTTTGACAGAACGACTACATCAGGCACGATTCCAGCATGTTGAAAAGCAAATAGCTCTCCTGTACGTCCGATACCTGTTTGCACTTCGTCAATAATCAACGGAATGTTGCGCTCTTTCGTTATGCGGCGAATTTCACGCAGCCACTCAACTGGTGCCGGAATAGATCCACCTTCTCCTTGTACAACCTCTAAAATCATAGCCGCAGGAGGAAGGATTCCGCTTTCTGGATCATATAAGAGATTTTCAATATAGTTAGCGCTGATTCTCCATGTATCTTCTCCACCCATTCCGAACGGACAGCGGTATTCATATGGATAAGGCATAAAGTGCACATCTGGCATCAAGCCTTGCACGCTCTGTTTCGGCCCTAAGTTACCAGATAGCGCCATCGTTCCATGCGTAGCACCGTGATAGCCTCCTTGGAAAGATAGGATGCTTCTTCTACCAGTTGCTGTTTTCACAAGCTTAATTGCTGCTTCGATTGCATCTCCGCCAGTAGGTCCGCAGAATTGAATCTTTGCTCGTTTTGCAAATTCTTCTGGTAAACTATCAAACACTTCACTTACAAATTCCTCTTTTACTGGCGTTGTTAGGTCCAGTGTATGTAAAGGGCGCTTGTCATGAAGCACTTTCTCAATAGCGTCTATAACTACCGGATGATTATGTCCAAGCGCAAGTGTTCCTGCTCCTGCCAAGCAATCGATATACGTTTTCCCATCCGCATCTTTTACATAGATTCCTTCCGCTTCTTCAATCGCAATCGGAATACGACGTGGATAGGATCTAGCGTTAGATTCTCGTTTTTCTTGTTGTTTTAAGTATTTTTCGTTCATTTCTATTTGTAACATGCTCATAATTTATTCCTCCTAGTGGATTAGCCGACACATAGTGAAAATGATTCTCATTATTGATTACATGTATAACCTTAATTGATAATGATTATCATCGTCAATGATAAATTGTCCCTAACTTCTTTCCAGTTATTTTTAGCGCCTGGTCTGAGTTATAGGTCTTAAGGCTCAGTATTTCATTATCACTTGCAAACCGAATTAAAAAAAGCCGCTTTAATTGCGACTTTTCTATATTGTTTATTTTTAATATTTTCAATGTATTAAAACGATATGTTTGAAGCCTATACTAAAAGCAATAGAAAAGAATTGAGGTGGCAGTAGCGTGATTGATTTTTACCAAAGCCAAGGATCATTAACAGCAATTGAATGGATATTAAGAGCAATAGTTGCTTTTTTCTTCATGCTAATTGCCGTAAAATTTATGGGACAGCGTTCCTTTTCACAGCTGCGCCTTTTGGATTTTATTATGGCACTCATTTTCGGGAATATAATCGCCCATCCCTTGTCTGATCAACACTTGGGTTTAAAAGGTTCCCTAATTACGATGACTGTTCTCGTTGTTTTATATGTCAGCACTACGATTACAGGACTCCATTGGCATCCACTTCGTAAACTAATTGACCCTGCGCCTATTATTTTAGTAAAGAACGGTCAGATTCTTTATAAAAATTTAAAGAAAGCTCGCATCTCAATTGATGTATTATTTTCTGAGCTACGTAAACATAGGGTCATCAATATACAAGAAGTTGCTCTTGCCTTATTTGAATCGAACGGAACCATTACATCATTTTTGGAGCCTCAATATCAAACAGTAATACAAAAAGACTTAAACTTGCCTCCTAAGCCCTTTGATTATCCTCAAATCATAATTAAAGAAGGGAAAATCAATCAAAAAGAACTCTTTGAAACCGGAAAAACAAAAGCATGGCTTTTGGAACAACTAAAACAACAGAATACGAAACTGTCTGAGATATTAATTGGCACTCTAGATCACCATGACCATTTGCATTTTATGTACTACAAGTAAATTCTATGGAAAATAATACATGCTCATCAACGCTTTAAATTGTCTATACTTTTCCTAGAAACATTCAACTCTTCTGAACGAGGGTTAGATTTTTTTAACGCATAACCTAAAAAACGACCAGCCTCGGCTGGTCGCTTCCATTCATCTTCTATTGTCTATCCAACACATCAATCATCCGAAGTGCTACACTCTTGCTTGATTGTGGATTCTGTCCTGTAATAAGTGTGCCGTCAGTAACCGCGAAGTCTTCCCATTTTCCTGCTCGTTGAAATTCTGCTCCAAGTTCACGAAGCTTTGTTTCAAGTAAGAAAGGCACTTCTTTCGTCAACTTCATTTCTTCTTCTTCTTCATCGGTAAATGCTGTAACCGTCTTCCCTTGTACGATAGGTGAACCGTCCTTAAGTGTTGCCGTTGTAAGTCCTGCAGGTCCATGACAAACACTTCCGATTACTTTGTTTGTTTGTGCCATCTGACTTACCACTTCTTTTAACGCGTCACTTTTCGGGAAATCAAAAACTGTTCCATGACCGCCTGGTAAATAGATCGCATCATAGCTCACCGCATCATCAGCACTTAATTCTGTGGTACCTTCAAGCTGTGACAATGCTTCTTTATACGTTTCTTTATCCACACCTTCTAAGCTGTTCGGATCTAGTGGAACATTTCCACCTTTAATACTTTTTACTGTAATATCATATCCTTTGTCGCGAAATTCGTTGAAAGGAACCGCAAACTCCTCTAGCCAGAGCCCTGTCTTGTTATTACCAATGTTTTGATGGTTCGTTACGACGATTAATACTCGTTTTGTCATTGTTACACTCCCCTTCATTCAATTACGTTTATCATTTTTCCCGAATCTGATTATTTAAAACACGATAAAATATAGAAGGGAGCGAAATTAAACGGTGGATTTGTCGAAAAGCCTATAAACTGATTTTCAGGGCCTATAAAATTTTTTGAAGGACCATAAATTCATCTTTAGGGACTATAAATTATTTTGACGGCCTATAAATGTTTGTTTATGGCCTATATATCCCAATCCATAAAAAAAAGCCTTCCTAAAATCAGGAAGACTTTCACTCATTTTATTCAAACTGTTTATAAAACTCCGGATCATCAGGGTCTGCGCCGTTACGTTTATCTTGATTTAGAGCAGAGATACGCGTCATATCCTCATTTGATAATTCAAAGTCAAAGAGTTCAATATTTTCTTCAATTCTATGCTGCGTTACTGATTTAGGTATCGTCACTACACCATTTTGAAGATCCCAGCGTAAAATAATCTGAGCAACTGATTTATTGTATTTATCAGCAAGCTCTACCAATGTTGGCTCTTCAAAGATCTCTCCTTTTAAAAGAGGTCTCCATGCTTCAAGTTGGATGCCCTGCTCTTTACAGAACGTCAACAATTTTTCTTGTGACAAACGAGGATGGTATTCCACTTGATTCACCATTGGTTTAATCTCTGCTTCTCTCATCAAATCTTCAAGATGATGCTGTTTGAAGTTGCTGACACCAATCGCTTTAGCTCGTCCCTCATTATAGATCTTCTCAAGCGCTTTCCATGTTTCTTTATACTTTCCTGGCACCGGCCAGTGAACTAGATATAAATCCACATATTCTAGTCCTAATCTTTCTAAACTGTCATCGAATGCTGATAAGGTTTCTTCATAGCCTTGGTCGGTGTTCCAAACTTTTGTTGTAATAAAGAGCTCTTCTCTTGGAACGTTTGATTCAGCGATTGCCTGACCCACTCCCGCTTCATTATCATAAAGACTTGCCGTATCAATGCTTCGATACCCTGCATCAATTGCCCACTTTATGGACTGGATGACTTCACCACCATCTTCAGCTTTATAGACACCTAGCCCAATCCATGGCATTTGAACACCATTATGTAGAACTGCACGATCATGAATACTGCTTGGCATAATGAATCCCTCCTTGTTCACATTGTGGCACAATTTTATAAAAAGTGAAAAACATTAAACTCTTTGAAGTTTACCTGCTGTTTCTTCTAAACGGTCATGAGCATTATCTAAGATCGTAGATTCGCTCCACGTAAATCCATCGTTTTCATATCTCGGAATCACATGCATATGAAAATGAGTAAGATCGCTAAACTTTCCCCCATTTTGGTTAATCGTAATCCCATCAGGGTTAAAACAGCTTTCTAGCTTCTTTGATATGTATTTTGCAGCTTCCATTACAGCATGCGTTTCTTCATTCGTCAGCTCTGTTAATTCCTTAACATGTCTTTTAGGAAGAATCAGCGTGTGACCCTCATTAAAGGGATCAATATCAAGAAAACATTGCACCCACTCATTTTCATAAACGGTATGTATCGGTAAAACTTTATTCGCTAGTTCACAACCTAAGCAACTCACCTATATCCATCCTTTCAGCCTTGCCAATAATAAGCCATGTGCAAGTTCACTATCTTTCCAAAGCCCCTGCTCTATATTACGAAATGCTCGCTCTATAGGAATATGAAAGGCTTGAATGGTTGCTTCCTTTTTTTCTAGCATTTGAGATCTGTACTCTACTATATCTTTTGTAAAATAAACATGCGTAACGGTATTACTCAAACAAGCACTCGGCTGTATGCTCCCTAAGAAAACTGTTTCTCCACACACGATGCCAGTTTCCTCGAGCAGCTCTCTTTTAGCTGCTTCCATCGGATCTTCTTGTTCGTTCATCCCACCACCTGGAAGTTGGATAATAACCTGATCTACTGCAGCTCGATATTGGCTGATTAATATGAGAGAATCGTTCTCTAGCGCAACCATTACGGCAGCTTCATATGGTATCTCTTTTAACGTAATACTTCCAAATTCATCCTCGAACACTTCAACATCTTTATCTCTGCTCTGATATACAAGTTCTTTTTTCAAAAATACCCCACCCTTTTACATCAGTATCCCCTTAACATTATCCAAACTTGGAAACATTTTCAACAGTGAACTTATTGGTAATACCATCCAGTTAATAATTAAACATATAGTGGAAATGATTTCTAATATCTTGGAAGAATAATGTGATGGGAACTTTATCTCTATTCTTTCGTATTACGTGTAATTGGGTACGGAGGAGATTACTTTGAAAAAGAAAATCGGAATTACTTTTATTATACTTTCGTTTGCTTTGTGGATTCTAATACCGGTCATACCGTTCTTATCATTCGGCGCCGGCCTTAAAACAGCCATTGTAAGTGGTTTATTTATCGGTGGAGAAGTATTCTTTTGGCTTGGGGCGCTATTAGCAGGAAAAGATATAGTAAAAAACTTTATCCAAAAGTATTGGAAAAGAGGAAAGAAAGAGGACGATCCATCTTAAAATGAGGTGATTTATAGTGAGAAGTCTCTTGTCGATCTTTCCAATCCTTTAAAACTATTTTTACTAGTATACTAAGTAATGGCATGAAGCATCCTGCCTAAAGAATTATTGTTCTTGCACTCTAGTGCTTGGGCATCACTTTTAATACTTTATCAGATTTATAAATAAAGCCCGTCAGCTATGAACTGTAACCCGA
>NZ_JARMFC010000015.1:0-66410 GCF_036213205.1 Fictibacillus nanhaiensis | reverse complement strand
AAAATTCGGGGTGCAGTTCACATCAGGGTCCTTTTTTAATTTTACTTTGTATGATGTGCAAATTGAGTGTACGCATATGTCTTATACTCACCATTATCAGATGAGTATTTTAAAAGATTTTGATCCTGGGGGACACCGTGAAAATAAGCACCAATACATCCTGTTGTACATCTGTGTCCTGAAAGGAGAATTTGCATGTCAGAACGATAACTAACTTCTAATTCCCGTAAGAAGTTAAACACGCGTTCTACATAACTATTAATATTTTCTACCCCTTTGTATAAATTAGAATCGGGAATAAATCCATCAAATATAACTTCACTTTTTTTCAACTGATCAGCTTCTCCTAAGTCAAATACGTCAATTCGGCTATCGGTAATCACTTTTTTCCCAGTAGCTATCTCAGCTGTTTGAATGGCTCTTTCTTGTGGAGAAGAAAATACAAAGTCAAAATTTATATCTTTAAGTTGTTCTTTTAAATGTTCTGCTTGTGTGATTCCTACTTGATTTAGAGGTAAGCCTGATCTACCTTGTAACCTATTTTCTTTGTTTAAATCTGTTTCCCCGTGCCGAATAACATATATCATAAATTCAGCTCCCTAACTCCTTAGTTTGCTTGTGAGTCCAAAGTAATTAAATCGGACAGATTATCGATTCAATTGGACAGATTTACATTTAGATCGGACAGATTATCGCTTCAATTGAACAGATTATTATAAGAAATGGACAGATTTACATTTAGATTGGACAGATTATCCCATCAATCCGCTAAATTACTAAGAAAAAGGCTCTTAGTAAACATACGTTCCAACAACAAAGAGTTCGAACAATACCGTAAGTCCGATAAAATAAGAGACTTGTGCAAACAATCCCCAGTCCTTATCTCTAGCAACCTGCATCACCCACAGTGCTATAGCGGAAACAATGACAGGGATGATGAATGAGCTGCCTGTAAAGGTGAGGTACTTCGGCGCTAGTGTATAGAATGTGTTGTTGAACAAAGACTGAATGACATAAAGCTGTGTCATCACAAAAAGTGCGATCGCAGTCCATTTCGCCCAAGGTTTTTCATCCTCAATAACATCTATTCTTACAAAATATAGAATTCCTAAGAACAATACAGACGGCACTATCCAAACAAATGCGTTCGTCATGGCGATGAACGATACAACGAAAGCTGTAAATGCGTCAAACGTGGCGTTATAGACATCTTGCTTTCCTATTTTTTTACTGTCACTTTTAATCTCTGAGTCTTTGCTTGCTAAATAAAGTTTATAGTCACTAACAGATTCAGCTTTTAACCAAGCGATCGTCTTTTCATCGACCTGGAACGGATAGATGGAGAAATCACTCGTTGTGCTAATTCGTGATGCTTCCCATTTGTCGCCATTTAAGGTGGCTTTGTATATGTTACCCGCTTCCTTTTTAGTAGAAATCGGGCCTTTCGCAGCAAATAGGATGATAGGTTTGTTATTTTCTACGTTCAGCTGCTGGTATGACGGGTTTTCGATCTCATACCCAAGCTCTGAGCTGTATAGCTTTACATTGCTAAAATCGATTGTTGTAAGCTGATCAGTTGGTGCTGCACCGTAAAACGTTTTAAACGTCTTCGTTCCTTGTTTAGAAGAATAGAAAGTATACATAAAATGAACTTGATCATCTGCTTCAGCAAAGCGGAAGTTATAGATCTTATCCGTTGGTGTTTTGCTGTATCGCGTAATAGATTGAGCACTATATTTTTCGTCAGCTTCTTTTAGATAAAAAGCTTCCATATCTATCTTTTCACCAACTGTTGCGATAAATGATTGAGATGCTGGATGACCCGATAATTCTGATATCTTTTCTTTAGCTGTAAATATGGATTGACTCTTCCCATCTGCGGGATTGTATACAAATACTTCATTACCCTTCGAATAAGCAAAACGATCTTTAGCATCAGCTAAAAGATCCACATCTTTGTCTATGACAGTTTGTTTTCCATCTTCATAAAGAATAAGCTCACCACGAGAGATATAGGCGATCTGTTTTCCGTTTGTCCAATAGTTCGCCCTTTCATCGAGAGGAAGATTCTCTGTTTTTTCAGAGACTAGATTTAGCTTTTCGTCTAAAGTCGTTACCTTTAAACCATCTTTTTGATGTGTGTAAGCATAATATTGGTCATCTTTTTTTATAACAGTTGGTTCGGCACTAATGGATTGTGCGGTTGTGCTTACGGAACGGCTCCAATCAGAATTGGGAAGCTTTGTCTCTTGGCGAACGTTATTCCAGATTACCGCGCTAATAAGGATTACAACGACTGCGAAAGGAAGTAATAAGGCTCTGTAATTGGATTGATTTCTTTTCTTTTTCTTACTTGTTTTTACATTCGTATTCATGATCATAGTTCCCCCTATTTTCTATAAAACGACAAATTAATAGTATTCGTTAAATAAGACGTATATCCCTGTAAATAATTCTCAATTTTTTATAATAGAAAGAACTAGTGAGATGAGATCACTCATGTTTTCTTTGTGTAAGTTTTTGTAGAATAACAATCATTCCCCTGGAAATATTGTCGAATATCATCAAAGGATTTTTTAAATGATGGAACAGAACTGGTGGTATAATTTGGATTATAAACGATCCGTAGAGAAGGTGGGGAAAGGTCTTGGAGCAATTCATTCATATTTATGTGACAAGTGATATTCATGGCTATGTTCTCCCGTTAACTTACGGTAATAATGAAAAAGCGGAAATAGGATTGGCTAAAACCGCAGGGTTATTAAAAGGTCACATGTCTAATTATACGAATGCCATCCTGATTGATAATGGAGACCTTATTCAAGGAACGCCACTCACTTACTATCACACGAAATCAGATGAAAATGAAATAAATCCGATGGTACTTCTTTTAAATGAACTGAATTACGATGCTGCGATAATAGGAAATCATGAGTTTAATTATGGTCTTCCTTATTTATACAAAACGATTCATGATTCAAAATTCCCTTGGCTATCAGCTAACATCGTTCACCAAGGAACAGAGAAGCCTGTATTTGGACAACCGTATATGATAAAAACGTTTGATTGTGGAATAAAAGTAGCACTCTTAGGATTAACAACACAATATGTACCGAACTGGGAGAATCCAGAACATATTAAGGGCCTTTCATTTCTAGATGCGGTGGAGACGGCAAAAAAATGGGTACCTTATCTACGAACGAAATCAGATGTTGTTATTGTTTCTTATCATGGTGGATTTGAGAGAGATATTAGAACAGGTGAACCGACGGAATCCCTAACAAAAGAGAATCAAGCGTATCAGCTTTGTATGGAGGTTGAAGGAATTGATGTACTTATAACAGGGCATCAGCATCGCAAGCTTGGAGGTGAAGTGAACGGGGTGGCAATCATTCAGCCTGGGACACAAGGAACTGAGCTAGGATATGTAGAAGTAAAGGTTCATGGTGATGGTGATTCATGGAAAGTGGAGGATAAAAGGCCGAAATTACTTTCTGTGAAGAACTATGAACCTGATCAGCAGGTGTTGGATCTGATTCGGCCTTATGAAGATCAAACACAGAAATGGCTAGATCAGCCTTTAGGACAAGTAGACGGGGATATGACGATTATTGATCCGATGTTAGCGAGGCTAGTTGATCATCCGTTTATTGAATTCATTAATAAGGTGCAGATGGATGCAGCAGGTGTAGATATTTCGAGTACCGCTCTTTTTGATGATCATTCCAAAGGGTTCTCGAAACATATTACGATGCGCGATATCGTTTCAAACTATGTATACCCAAACACGTTAAAAGTGATAGAGATCACAGGACGAGATATGAAGGATGCATTAGAACGATCAGCTTCTTATTTTTCTTTGAACGAAGAGGGTGATCCGATAATCAACCCTGCGTTTTCAATTCCAAAGCCTCAGCATTACAACTACGACATGTGGGAAGGCATTGATTACACGATTGACCTGTCAAAGCCGATCGGACACCGAATAGTAGACGTAATGTATAAAGGAAAACCAATCAAAAATGACTCCTTATACGAAGTAGTCATGAACAACTATCGTGCAGGTGGAGGCGGCGATTATCCCATGTTTAAGGGGAAACGTGTAGTAAAGGATATTCCGATCGATATGTCAGAACTGATGGCCAACTATATATTGAACAGAGGCACGATACAAGCAACGTGTGATCACAACTGGCGTGTAAAGGTTTCATCTTCCTTAAAAAAATAAGAGAAGCAGGTGAAGCGGATGAAAAAGTGGGGTTGGTTCGTATTTGTAGTCATAGCAGTTTTGCTTGTTGGATGTTCGAGTGAGGAAAAAAGAACGTTAAACGATAAAAACTTAACACTGCAAGATCATCCAAAAGGTGCTTATCCTCGCTATTACGATCAAGTTTCTAAGAAAGAAACACTAAAAGCCGTTCCGTTCTCACTGGAGCTACCTGATAAACTGCCGTTTAAGGTCGCTCTCTCAACGTTTCAGATCTCGGATTGGGGTGAGAAACGAAATATTCTTGTGGACTCCGTTTTTTATCCGGAACAACAAGGGCAGAATGTATATTTAGCTTATCGAGTATCCAATTTTTTGCCGAAGACCGAGAAGCTAGAAACGAAAGACGAAGTTGAGCTAGGTGATGGTACGGATGCGTATTTTTCGGGAAGTGCAGATCTTCCTATCCTTGCTTGGAAAAAGGATGGGTTATTCTATAAGATAGAGTACTTAATGAAGGTGGACACTGACAAAAAAGCGGAGAAAAAGAAGTTGATTGAAGCGGCAAGCTCTGTCTTTGATTAATTTTATAGAGAAATGAGGCCGTGGAGTGACTGATCTCTTACGGCTTATTCTTTGTAATGGAGTGGTTTACAAAAAAATATGATAATATGGTTCAAAGGAGGGGATAATCTTGCAAAAACTGGAGTTTGAATCTGCATGGGACAAGACTATAGCCCGCCAAGACAGAGAAGAGATAGAACGAGTCTTTTCTGAATTGCTTTCAGAAGAACATGTGAGACAGCAGGCTGTGATTTTGAAAACAGCTTATAACCATAAAAAAGAATTTTTAGTGACTGTGCTTGTAAATAATTATTCGACAGGGCCTTTCTCTTTAATTGGGAAAAAAGTGCTGTATGAAGAAGAGGAGCATACGATTGGTGAAATGGACTCCCGTTATACGTTGGAAGTTCCACCTGAAACAAGTATGCCATGGACGTTTATTTTTCCAGCAGCATCACTAATAAGCCAGCCATCTCGAGAGTATGGGCAATTAATCATCATGTAAAGCGAGGGAAACGTGTGAGAACGATTATTTGGTTTATTTATTTTTGGGGAATTTTATTAAAGTTGATCCCCTCATTAAACCGTGTAAAAAAGTTTTATCAAGCTGGAAAGATAGAAGAGCGGGACCAGTTGGTTGATCAGAAAGTAAAAGAGTGGTCAACTTCGCTCGTTAAGCTTAGTGGGACACGTGTCACACTAAGCGGTGAGGAAAACATCCCGAACGATACAGCTGTGCTTTTTGTCAGCAATCATCAAGGTAACTTCGATATTCCGATTCTTTTAGGCTATATCCAGAAACCAAAAGCATTCATTTCGAAGATCGAGGTAAAGAAGATGCCTTTTATCGGGACATGGATGGAGCAGTTGAACTGTTTGTTCATGGATCGTAAGAATGTAAGACAGTCTGTTCAAGCGATCAATGAGGGAGCCAAACTGCTGAAAAACGGAACATCTCTTGTTATTTTTCCTGAAGGAACGAGAAGTAAAGGTGACGATATGTCAGAATTTAAAGCGGGAAGCTTCAAACTAGCGACTAAATCTGGTGTTCCGATCATTCCTGTTACGATTAACGGCTCGTATAAAATAATGGAACAACAAGGATTTTGGATCAAGCCAGCGGAAGTTCACCTTACCGTTCATCCGCCGATCTATCCAGAACAACATCAAGATGCTAAAGAATTGGCAAGGGTGTCAGAGGAAATTATTAAAAACGGTGTAAAAAAAGCCGTTTCTTAAGTGGATCTGATCTAAGAAAGTGCGAATGTTGGCGAAAACAGCTTAACGAATAACCTGTACGAACAGTATATATGTTTGTTATTATTGGGATAGAAGGTAATAATTTCTAGGAGGAATACTATGACAGGAACAATTACAGTCATTATGATATTCTCAATTCCCATTATTGCAATCGTACTAGGTCATTTCCAACAACAGACGAAACTTAAACATAAGATGCTACAAGATGAGATAGAACTGGAACGTTTAAAGCACGACAACTATGTGATCGAAACCCAAAAGATGAGGATTGAACTCGAACAGATGAAGCTGCTCGATTCACCTGATCACAAGAAATCCGTATAAAAAGAGGATGACTCAAGAGCTAATTGCTTTTGAGTCATCCTTTTTGTTTAGAACGCTTTATCTATAGTTGATAAACTGTACGTCGATCGGCAGGTTTGCTTCTTTAACAAGCGCAATAATCTGCTGAAGATCATCACGGCTCTTTGCCGTTACACGAACTTGATCATCTTGAACTTGGCTTTTTACTTTTAGGCCAGAATTCTTAATCAACACGTTAATTTTCTTTGCGTTATCTTTATCGATTCCAGTGACAAGCTTTGCGCGTTGGCGAACAGTTCCACCTGATGCTTGCTCAACTTTGCTGTAATCTAAGTTTTTCGTTGGCACGCCGCGTTTGATCAGCTTTGTGATCAATACATCTTTAAGCTGCTCTAGCTTGTACTCGTCATCAGAAACTAAAACGAGCTCTTCACTAGATTTGTCTAGCGTGATCTCACTTTTACTACCCTTAAAGTCATAACGAGTTGTGATTTCTTTTGTTGCGATATTGATTGCATTGTCTACTTCTGATAGATCTACTTGTGAAACGATATCAAATGAACTTTCTTTAGCCATTTTGTGAAACCTCCTGACGATTACTTCGTTTATATAGTTACAGTATAAATACATTGTGGTTATGTTTCCAGTTTGTACACATTCTTTTCCGTGGAAACGGGTACAAAATATAAGTTTTTATGTTAAAATGAAGGCTGGAAAATTTACAGAATGTTTGAACCACTAGGAGGAGTACTTGTTGCTTCATTACAAAACGTACACACACGAAAAAAATCATCAATGGGTGATTTTTGTCCATGGAGCTGGGGGCAGTTCATCCATATGGTATAAACAACTAAGAGAATTTAAACAACATTTTAATATTTTGCTTGTCGATCTAAGAGGTCACGGCAAATCACAATCTGATACATTCTTATTAAAAAAATATTCGTTCAAAGAGGTAAGCCTTGATGTGCTTGAGGTTATGGACCATTTAAAGATTCAAAAAGCACACTTTGTAGGCATCTCATTAGGTACAATTCTTATTCAAACGATTGCAGAGCTTTATCCTGACCGTGTTGCGTCCATGACACTCGGAGGTGCTGTCACAAAAATGAATTTCCGCTCGCAGTTCTTGATAGCGATGGGTAATCTATGTAAATCGTTCATCCCGTACATGTGGCTTTACAGCTTATTTGCTTGGGTGATCATGCCGAAAAAGAGACACGAAGCTTCACGTTCTTTGTTTATTGGAGAAGCGAAAAAGCTTTGTCAAAAAGAGTTCAAGAGATGGTTTAAGCTCACATTGAAGATCAATCCATTTCTGCAAAGTCTGCGTAAAAAAGAGATTCCGATTCCAACGCTTTATATCATGGGTGAGGAAGATTATATGTTCTTACCGCCGATTCAGGCGTTCATCGATAAGAAGAAGCATTCGAAGCTTTTAACTATTAAAGATTGCGGACATGTATGTAATGTTGATCAGCCAGAGCTTTTTAATAAGAGTTCGATTGAGTTTATTCGTAAGCAGATTGCTGCTGCACCGAATGCTTCTTAAAAATACATTGCAAGTGTTGATTTCCGTTGCAGGATGCTCGCTTTCCGCGGGGCAGGCGGTGAGCCACATTCGTACGTTTCACTCTTAAGTGTCTCACCTGTCTAGTTGCAATGGCTAGCCCCTCGAGATCAAAAGTTAAACGTTCAAGAAGGCAAAGTGCGCCTTCATTGCTCATTCAACTTTTGCTGGTCGGTGCTGAACGAGCCATTTCCACTCTTCCGACTGCCCACCTGTCCCGCAGGAGTCTCGCACCTTCCACTCCAATCAACTATTCAATGATGTCTTTTTAAGAACGCTTTTACAGCTATAATAGCATTCACGAATAAAGACAAAACACAAGAAACGACCCTTTAATCGGGGTCGTTTCTTTGTGTTATGTTTAGTTTTGCCAATTATTGATCGTAGTTCCAGGGCCGGAAGATGGGGTAGTGAACGTGTGATTTGTTCTACTTTCCCAAATTACATTTCCTGCGGAATCTTTTTTGATGAACTTAAATTCTAGTGCTTTACCTGCTGGTACACTGATGTCGTAGTACCATGTTGGATAAGCTGCGATGATTTGATTGTAAAAAGGACCAACGGCTTTTGCGGCGTTCCAGTTTCCTAGTTCTTCTGTATTTCCTACGACATATACGTCCTGGCCAGTGCTCGTGTAGGCATTGTTGATCAAGAAACGTACGGAACTTTGTGATCCTGATAAGATATCAATCGGACCGTAGCCACTACTTACAGTTCCAGAAGAATTAGTTATAGTGACTTGGTAGCTTCCTGCTGCAACTGCAGGAACTGTAACTTTGATCTCATCGTTGCTCCATGATTGAACGTTTGCAAGAACAGTGCCAATCTTTACGGTACCAGTAGATGCTCCGAATGAATCACCACTAATGGTTAGTGTATTGCTTGGTTTTGCCATGACTGGACCGATTCCACCAATAGCCGGAGCTGAACTGCTTCCGTTATGAGCATATACGGCTGCTTCGCCCGGTGAAAGATCGAATGCTGAAATCGTACCACCAGAAACCGTAATAGAACTCCCTGTTAATAGACCTGTTAATTGATCCGTGTAAGTTCCAGCAGGTAGCGATGTAGCAGCACCACTCACGTTATAACTCGTAGAAGTACTTTTGTTTACTGCGACTAAGACAACATCATTTCCAAACTGTCTTTCGTATACGTAAACATCATTGTTGATCCAGCGTTGTTTTGTTTTTCCAAAGCCAAGCGCCTGATTCGTCTTTCGAAGTGTAGAGAGCTTTTTAATGATTTGATAAGCTTTTGTCGTCTGATTGAATGATGTCATCTTTCCTCGGTTGTTTGGGTCTCCGTTACCCGTCATATACTGCTCTGTTCCATAATAGATGTTAGGAACACCGCGTGATGTGAGCATAACGGTAAGCGCAAGATCTGTCTTTTTCGTATCCGCTCCAGTCGTATGAAAGCGATCCATGTCATGATTATCAAGGAATGTGACTTGGTCGATCGGCTGTTCATATTTGGTTTGGGTTTCTGAGATCATACTGTCAAAACCGTACCAGCTGTCTGAATTGTTGCGAAGAACTTGGCGCAGTTCTTGGCCGTAACGGAAATCCAGCAGTGACATTCCGTATTTATTTGCAAAATCATAATAATTTTGGTCGACTTCGTTTTCGCCTAAGAACCACTCGCCAAACGTGAAGACAGGCTGATGAGAATTGATCGTTTCCATAAATGTTTTTTGCCAGCCGAACGGCATATGTTTGACAGCATCTACCCGAATCCCATCGATTCCCATGTTCAGCCATTGTTTGATCGCACTTTTAAAGTACGTATCTACGGTTGGATTTTGATGGTTAAAATCAGCGAGGTCATACAGGTTACGATAGATTCCATCTTCTATAGAGGAGAAATTCGTTCCTTTGTTGTGATGAAACAGATCTTTCGTATCGTTCGTATAACCGCCGACAAGTGTTCCATTGTCATAAAGTTTACCGTTTTCCATATAGCTTGGTGTGTCCTCAGATGCTGGAGATGTATGGTTTGGTGCAAAATCGATTATGACTTTTACGCCTTTAGCGTGAGCGGTATTGATTAAGTTTTGGAAATCAGTCATGCTCCCGAAATATGGGTTGGTCTTCTTAAAGTCTCTGCCCCAATAGCCGTGATAAGCGGTTGTGCCGGCTGCATCGTTCAATACGCTGTATACATTCTCAACTGGCTGTGAGATCCATAGTGCTGTAACACCCATATTCGTGAAGTACCCATCGTTGATTTTGTTGATGATTCCTTGCCAGTCACCACCGCAATATTTACGAAGGTTGGAACAGTCACCACTGAACAGGTTTCCTGTAGGATTATTCGATGCGTTTCCATCTGAGAAACGATCGGTCATAATCTGATAGATCACATCTTGGCCATAGTTAATCTTGTTGAAACTAGCAGCTTCAACGGTTGCTTGGCTGTCTTGTAAGGGGAGGTTTGAGAACGTTAAAGACAAACTAAGTGCAGCTGAAACGAATAAACTCTTTTTCATACGTGTTATTCACTCCTTTTTTAGAATACAAAAAACCCCGTTATTCAGAGTGAATAACGGGGTTGTCTTGAAATGAACATTGCCCTCAGATTTTTATCAGTAATAGCGCGCTCTATTACTCTCATTATTCAAATTAATGTAAACGCTGTCAATTAGGTTGTTTAAGGATTTAAGGGCAAACATTGATTCATAAAGGAAAGACAGAATGAAAATGATTCAAAAGTAATTTTGATGTTGTAAAGAAGGTGTTTAGACCTATGAGATAGCGATAAAAAGAAGCTGTTAAGACATAAGTAAAACGACCAAGGTAGTGGTCGTTTAAAAAGGCGATCTATTTAATTGCTTCTTAGAGAAGGTGCATTAGTTTAAGAACTACAGTGCTAAACAAATTAGCGTTTTTACAAGCTTACAGCGCGTGCGATCGTGAACAGACGTGAAGCGGGATGAAAGCCTTTTGTGATCAAGTCCTTGATGATGGTTGCACCTAACATACTATAAACGGTGCCGTTACCGCCAAAACCTAAACAATAATACTCGCCAAGACGGTTAGGGTGTTCACCAATATAGGGAAGTCCGTCATGCGATTCACCAAAAGTCGCACACCAAGAATGAGAAATTTTTGGCGAGAGATCTGGAAAATGTTCTTTGATCTTTTGAAGAATTCGCTCGCCGCGCTCTTCGATAAGTCCTTCATTTAACGGCGCTTCCGCCTTGTCCTCATCAAGACCGCCGGCAACGATTCTCCCATCTTTAGTCGTTCTCATATAAAGATAAGGACGTTTTGTTTCCCAGATCATCCATTCTTCGTACCACGTTTTCAGTGATGGTAGAGGTTCAGTTACAATCGCGTACGAACGATTAAGGTCCGCTCCTAATTGCTGAGCTAAAAAGTCGTTCTCATAACCAGTCGCAAAGATAACATAGCGCGCTGAAATGGTACCTTTTTCAGATTCACAGGTAAAGCCGTGAACGGTTTTAGTTTTACGAATAAGAGGTGTTTGTTCAAAAATCCTCACTCCTGAAGCAGCTGCATCTTTCAACAAAATCTGTACACATTTGTATGGATTCACATCAGCATCACCACTTGTAACGAGAGCTGCTGGCTTAGAAAAAGGAAAACATGAAGAAATCTCTTGAGGATTTAAATATTCCACTGGGAAATCGTATTTCTTTAATGCCTCGTATTCGCGCTCAAGCTTTAACGTATCCTCAGGAGAACTCGCATAGTACAAGCTCTTTTGTTCACGGAATTCAGGGTCTTCGGATAGTTCAGACGTCATCTTCTTCAAATCTTCTAATGCTTGTAAACACAGTTGATAGAAGTAGACAGCATCCTGTTCGCCTTGCTGTTCTATGAGTTCGTGCAACATTTTATCGCTTGAAAATTGCAGAAGTCCTGTGTTTGCTGAGGAGCTTCCTGCACCTGGATGCCTTCGATCAATTAATACAACATCTAATTCTTTTTCTTGACCAAGCACATGGGCACAAAGGGCACCTGCCATGCCTCCACCAACAATTAGTACATCACACGATATATCTTCTTCAAGAACAGGATACTGCCCCGTATTTGTATAGGTTTTAGGCCAATAGAGCTGACCGTTATGTAGATTCATAGTGACTCCTCCTCGTCTTCTCTTCATTCCCCCTATTTTCTTTAAAGAAACGCATGAGTAGAATTTTTTTCAAAAATATGGGTCTTGTGCTGAATGCTCCTGCTACAAGGATAAGATTTTAGAGAGAAACTTTAACATATGATGAATGTGGAGGGCTTAAAATTATGCAAAAAAAAGCTGCATGCCCGATTGGACAAGCAACTCTTTCCTTCAACTTATGGCAATGTATTCACTTTATCTTCTTCTTTTACAAACAATAAAATTTTGCCCATGTCGAGTTTCTTTTCATATTGATCTGCTTCTACATCAGATAACCCTAATTCTGTCATCTTGTTGCGAAGCTCATCGCCTCTAGACTCAAATACATTGCTGAGCGCCGTACCGAGTCCTTCTTCTTTTAAACCGATTGTATTAACATCCGCTTCATGAGCAAGGTCTTTTGTGTCATCCTTTTCGTGGGATAATACATATAAGTTGTCTTCGTGAATTCCTCGAGCTTTCAGATCACTTGCAGCTGCAATCAATTCTTGTTGAGAGTTAAATTCATGTACGATAGGTTTTACCATTTACAATCCTCTCCTTTAAACGAAGTTATAGTGTGTATTCACGATTTCGAACAGGATTAAACATACTTTTTTCGAATGCATACCGGGATAAAAGTACTAAATTAACTCCTCGAACTCAAATGTGTAGGCATAAATTCCTTTTTTATTGGAATATAACGTTTTTACACCATTTTTACGAAAATCCTCTATCATTTTACATTTCAAAATATATACTTTTAGTTGTTGAGTTTTATACAAAATGAGTGATAGGGGAGTTTGCTTAATGAAAAAAACATTATCAGCTTTAGTACTTGCTTTAGGATTAATGCCAATCGCCGCAGGCGTACATGCAGAGGAACACGCCATCCATAAACACAAGGGCCGTTACTTAGATGTTCAACTGCTTGGAGTAAATGATTTTCATGGACAGATTGATATTACACGTAATGTGGCAGGAGAACCTGTTGGACGTGCAGACTATCTAGCAAGCTATTTAAAGATGAGAGAAAGAGAGAACCCTAACACTCTTTTGGTGCATGCCGGCGATATGGTAGGAGCAAGCTCTCCGACATCTGCATTGCTGCAGGACGAGCCAACAGTAGAAATCATGAATAACATGGGCTTTGATGTAGGGACACTAGGAAACCATGAGTTTGATGAAGGCGTAAATGAGATGATGCGTTTGATAAAAGGTGGGACTCATGAAAAAACAGGTTATTTTAAAGGTACAGACTTCCCTTATGTGGTTGCTAATGTCATAGATAAAGAGACGAAGAAAAATATCCTTCCTCCTTATGTGATTAAGAAGGTAAAAGGAGTAAACATCGGCTTCATAGGAGTGGTTTTCTCAGACACACCGGATATCGTCATTCCAAGTGGTACGGCAGGCGTTGAATTTATAGATGAAGCAGAAGCAATCAATAAAGCTGCGAAATCTCTTAAGAAAAAAGGCGTAAAGTCTATCGTTGTTCTAGCACATAACCCTGTTGAGCAAACGGCATCCGGAGAAGTATCTGGTGAACTCGTGGATATGGCGAACAAGGTCGATGATGAAGTTGACGTAATGTTTGGTGCACACAATCATAGAAACGTGAACGCTGTAGTAGATAATAAGCTGCTTGTACAAGCTTTTTCTTATGGCACAGCCTTTGCAGACGTTGATCTTAAGATAGATCGCCGCACAGAAGATGTCGTGAAAAGTAAAGCGGAAGTGGTTTCGGTTGTGCAAAATGGTATAAAACCTGATTTGAGAATTACAAAAATTATTAAGCAAGCCGAAGACCAAGTGGCACCAATCATTAATGAAGTAGTAGGGAAAACGGATCAATTGCTATCAGGGACAGAAGCGTATAATGGTGAGTCTGAGCTAGGAAATGTGATCGCAGACTCCATGACAGAAGAGACGGGCACGGATTTTGCGTTTATGAATCCAGGTGGTATTCGTGATGTGATCAACCCTGGTGAAGTGACATGGGGAGAACTTTTTAACGTTCAGCCGTTTGGCAACGATCTTGTTACGATGACGCTAACAGGGGCGCAGATCAAAGAACTTTTTGAATCTCAATGGGCAACGGAAAAAGAGAAGATGCTTCAGATTTCTGGTCTGAAAGCTACTTTTGATTTGTCAAAGCCAGTTGGAGATCGAACGGTTTCTATGGTTAAGAACGATGGAACACCGATTGAAGCAGAACAAGAATATACCGTTACCGTAAACAATTTTATGGCTGGTGGCGGTGATGGTTATACCGTTTTATTAGAAGGAAAAAATCCAACAGTAAGCGTTACAGATCTAGAAGCGCTAGTGAACTATTTTAAAAACCGCGATACCGTATCCGCGCAGATTGAAGGGCGAATCACGAAGGTCAATCCATAATTAAAAAAGGCAAAGCGTGTAAGATGCGCTTTGCCTTTTATATTTCTATTCTCCGCGTTCCACAAGATCAAGTCTTCCTGTAGCAGGGTCGATAACGAGACCATGAACTTTAATATCTGCAGGAAGCAACGGGTGATTTTTAACAAGTTGCACACTGTTTCTCACAGAATCCTCAACACTTTCAAATCCTTGAACCCATTTCTTCAAATCAAGTCCAGAGTATTTTAACGTGTCAAACGTCGACTCTTCAATTCCGCGGTCTTTCATCTTGGCAAGTAATCCATCAGCGTTAACATTGCTCATTCCACAGTCATAGTGACCGATGACCATAACTTCTTCTGCTTTAAGTTCATAGATGGCCACAAGGATACTTCTCATAATAGAACCGAATGGATGGGAGATAACCGCTCCAGCCGATTTGATAACTTTTACATCACCATTCTTGATATTCATCGCACTTGGCAATAATTCAGTCAGGCGCGTATCCATACAAGATACGATGACAAGTCCTTTATCAGGAAATTTAGTAGTTTGGAAAGGTTCATATTCTTTGTTTTCAACAAATTGGTGATTGAACGCTAAGATTTCGTTAAGTACGGACATGTTTCTCCTCCTTGTTTCTACAGAAAATAATTAAAGTATAAAAAGATTTAGAAGTATACGTCTTTTTCTATCATATTCAGCATAAACTCGCTAACATATTCACTTCTATATTCACTATTATACAAAAATGTGGGCCGAATCTGCTCCTTTTTGTATGTGAAACGAATCTTTTGTTGATAGAAACTTTAAAACAAAAGCACATTGTGACAAACATTTTATAGAAAGGTACGTATAATCGCAATTAACACCACATACATTGGTAAGTCGAAGGGAGGATGAAACAAGAAAAAACTTACCAGTAAAGTAGGGTTTAAATAGATCGGTACAAAACAACGAAAATTTGAAAGGGGTAGGGAAGATGGAAGTTATGACGTATGTACTTTGGGTTCTGCTGTTAATGGGGTCGGTTATGAAGAACTACATGGTTTCAGTTTCTATGCCGAAAACGGGACAAGTTATCATGGCGAATGATTCAGGTGTGAACATCTTTTCGTATGGCGAAGTGAACACCAAGAATGCATCGGAAGTTATGTCTGCAATTGTCGTGCCCTTCAATAATCAGAATTTCAGTTGGGTGGATACGTCATAGAGTACATAAAGTCTGGAATGTTAAGTGACTTCATTATAGATATGGGGAGAAGGAGGTCTGCTATTAAAAATAAATATGAGCTATTTTTCGCATTCACTATCATGCTCGCGGAAGGATCACCGTACGTGTGCTAGTGTATGAGTGTATTTGAGCGGAATTTGTAGCAAAAGGCAGCTTGTTTTGAGCTGTCTTTTTTGGCATTTATTTTATTTATGTGTACGGGTTTGATAGAATAAGAAAAAAACAATTGTGGTGAAACCGATGAATATATCAGTAAGTCAGTTTGCGAAAAAAATAGAAAAACATGTTGCAGAAATGAAAGTATTAGATGAGAACTCTCCTAAATTGCGCGAACATGTATCAGCCATTCAAACATTGTGCGAATTGATGCTAGAAGCGGATGACGAAGGTGCAGCTGTTGACGTGAAAGGGTGGGTACCCGCGTATCCCGTTCAAAAGCCAGCCAGCTTTGTGACCGCTCCTTCAGCAAAAAAACACCAAAAGTCTATGATGGATTATGATATGGAATATGAGGATGACGATCAAGACGAAAAAGACGGCAACGGAGACTCTATTTTTGATTTTTAAATGTTAGTTTGTGGGAAAACCTGCTCTTTTTGAGTGGGTTTTTCTTTTTTGCGTTGGTTTGTATGAGTTTAGAGTACTTGTGGTGGGGTAGTGAGAGAGGGAATTCCGGAAATTCTTCGGATAATCCCGCGAGTTTTTAATATAGGAGATCTATTAAAAAGGCACCATTGAAAAGTTGATTGTAGTGTAAGGTGCGAGACTCTCGGCTAGGACAGGTGGGCAGTCCTAAAAGTGGAAGTGGCTCGTCCAGCCCCGACAAGCAAAAGGTGAATAGACAAGGAAGGCGGTCTTAGCCTTTATGGTCTATTTAACTTTTGACCTCGAGGGGCTAGCCACTGCAACTAGACTGGTGAGACACTTAAGAGTGAAACGAACGAATGTGGCTCACCGCCTGCCCCGCGGAAAGCGAGCACCTGGAACGGAGATCAACGGCTTTCAACATATCCGCAAAAAAAACAGCACCACTATCAGCGCTGTTAGATCGACACATAAGTATTCTGGTGTTCCATTCTTTCATCTCTACGTTTTGCAATTTCAATCTTTTCGTTGATCTTTTTATTAGAAAAATAAATGGCAGTCACTGTTGCGATTAGACTTAGAGCAGCTAAACCAAGAATTGTATATATCATTGTAATAAGAAGTTCCATTTTATTGTTCCTCCTCTTATGTAATTTTTTTCTGTCATACTTTTTTAATTCCACTACCTCATTTATTTAAACCTCTTTTTTGTATAGGTCCTTCGAATCAAAATGAAAATATGAGAATGGAATGATGGCAAAAATTATTCGTTCGCATTATACTAAAATTACGAACATACGTTCTGTTTCGTTCGATAAAAAATGAGGGGTGAATGGAAATGGTCGGAGCAAGTGAATGGTTAAACTTAGTTAATCTCCTCGGTAATGTTGGCTTTCCTATCGTCATTGCAGGCTACTTGCTTTTTCAGTTTGAGAGGCGCATTCAGAGCTTAGAAGGAATCATCCGAGAACTTCATTCTGAATTAGTAGAGAAAGAAGAGCTTGAGCGTAAGATCGATCAATATGTCCGATTGCTGGACAGCGAACGTCAGCCGAAAAAACGTTAACGTTCGCCTTTTTTATCATGGACAACCCGTCCGCCAAAATTTTTACAATCCTGTGGCAACCTTTGTATTGTCATTTTTCAATGGTAAGATAAAAGAAAAACAGGAGTGGAACAGGATGAAGCTTTTTCTTATATTAGGTGCGATTCACGCGATGCTTGCAGTCATGCTCGGAGCTTTCGGGGCACATGCGCTCGAAGCAAAATTAAATGCAAGAAACATGCTAAACGTGTACCAAACTGGGGTTCAATACCACATGTATCATGCGCTGGCATTGTTAGTTGTCGGTGTTTTAATAGGTAAATTTCCAGCGTCTACACTATTAACAGGAGCAGGATGGTCGTTCTTTATCGGTATCTTGTTTTTCTCAGGAAGTCTATATGCTCTTTCAACAACAGGGATGAAATTCTTTGGTCCTATCACACCGCTTGGCGGGGTAGCGTTTATTGTTGGTTGGATTCTGCTGATCATAGCTGTAGTAAAAGCATAATAAAAGGCGCTCTCTTAAAAAATTAGAGAGCGCCTTTTCTATAATCGCCTGAACCAGACAGGAATAATATCTATCAACGAGGGCTGTATTGAGACATCTGACCGCCTTGCTGTTGTTGCTGTTGAGTACCATACGGATAGCTATAGTTGATCTCTTCATCAAACGTAACATAGTTTACATACACCATTAATAGCAGATAACGTTTACCTGTTTGCGGGTCACTAAGGATGATGTGATCACGTCCAGCGGCTTCAATGATTCCTTTAAACACTTTGGCGTTCCATTTTTCATTGTTCTCAAAAGTCATATAAACCGTCGCGACTTTCCCTTTGTTCATCCTTAAAATATTTTCGATGTACGACTGCTCGAGCGGAAGCTGTCCCGGTGCACCGATATCTTGCATAGGGCCGCCGCCCATTCCTGGTGCCTGCTGACTTTGCGCCATGTCTTGAGGAACACCCATGCCTGCCATTCCTCCCATGCCGCCACCCATCATACCCATTCCATTCTGAGCCCGATAATACTCTTGGCCGTACGGATTAAAGTTGTTCATCAACAAACCTCCCTAAAAGGTGTTAAACACATTTGGACAATCACTTTGTTTTGGCTGATAAAAACAGTGTGCCTTAAAGCTTCCCGAGTGAGGCTGATTGTACCATGTCTTCGGACAAGCTCCTGATGGATCGAAAAACCATAACGCATTTCTGGCAGGGTGGAAGCGCTGACCATTAATAACCCTTCTCGCCAATCTTCTTTCATTCTCTCTAGCTCCTTGATAAAAATATCCTTTGATCGTGGCTTCAAATCCACCAGGTTTTTGAAAGACCATCTGCTGCATCGTACGAATATTTTTAAAATCAAGGCAGTTGGAGCGAATTCGATTTACGCCGGTATTACCAACAAGGAGCATCCCTTGGTCACCTTCACCCTCAGCTTCCGCACGTATGAGACGTGCCAGCAAGTCAATATCCTTATTTGTAGCTTTAATGACTGCCAATTGCCTTCCCCCTCTATGTTGTTAATCTTGGTGTACAAGCAGGGAAACAGAACATTCGATATATGTGTATGAGCTGTTTTGGGAAACTAGACCAACGTTTTGTGAAAGTTGTTTTAAGTATGAAAGTAGGCAGGGGGAGTGAAGAGAAATGTCTTTGTAGGGAGAACATTATTGATAGATGGCCGTCTGAGGCGGTCACTTCAAAATAATTACGAGGTAAATCTCATTTTATACGAGGTAATCGCTCATAATTCCGGACTTAAGCCACATAATTCCGTGTATAAAAAAATTTATCCGATTTTCGATCTTTTTCGACAACAAAAAAGATGACCCATCAATAGGAATGAGTCATCTTTATCATTACACCTGCAAATAAGCGGGCACTGCTTCTTTTGTAAGGATGTTTCCAACATAGAAAGATCCGAATTCGCCGTAGCGCGCACTTACTTCGTCAAAGCGCATTTCGTATACGAGTTTTTTGAATTGAAGCATGTCGTTTGAGAACAGCGTTACGCCCCATTCCCAATCGTCTAGACCAACTGAACCAGTGATGATCTGCTTCACTTTTCCAGCATAACCGCGGCCGATCATGCCGTGAGAGTACATCATCTTTTTACGCTCTTCCATCGGTAGCATGTACCAGTTATCCTCTCCATCACGGCGCTTGTCCATCGGATAGAAACAAACATGCTTCCATTTTGGCAGTTCAGGGAACAGACGAGCTTTGATCATTGGATCCATCTCGCCGCTCTCGTTTTGTGGATTGTACGTACTTAGCTCGACAACAGAAACGTAAGAGTATTCTTTTACTGTATATTGTGCGAATGCTGTTTTGTTAAATGCGTTTTCGATCTCGTTCAATTCTTCCATCGTCGGACGAAGAAGCATCATCATAAAGTCAGCTTTTTGCCCCATGATGCTATATAGTGCGTGGCTTCCCACTTTGTTTGCTTCTACGTTCTCCCACTTCTCAAGGAACGTTAAAAATTCATTGATTGCATATTCTCTCTGGTCACCCGAAAGCGTTTTCCAAGCGGCCCAGTCCATCGTACGGAAATCATGAAGGCAATACCAGCCTTCTAGTGTAATCGCTGCTTCACTCATCAATTATTCACTCCTTGCTAGATATAAACACGTCCCTACAAATATACCATAAGTAGGGACGAATCCAAAAAGGAGGGATTAGCTATATTGGCGAAGCAACTGCTCGATCTTACTTTTAACACCAGCCGGATTTCGAAGCTCTGCGCGTGACAGTGTGAGGCGAACCTTCGTCTCATCCATATCCATCGCTTCAGACAGCATGCCGAACAATCCTTTACCTTTTTTATCGATTTCTAAGAACAACTCGATGCTATCTGTTTGTGGAACCAAGATTACTTCAAGCTCATCTAGCTTTCCAGCATATGCTCCGGAAGTTGGCACATACTCAAACTCTTGTAAAAACGGAAGTCTGCGGCGCATATAACGCGGTGCAGAACCGCAGTAAGCTTTTCTGAGGCGGAATCCAAGCTGCTCAATCGCATCAAAGATCGCAGACGTTTCACTATCTGGCAGCACGCGAATCTGATCGTTATCTGTTGGATCTACAGCCATCTGAATATCAAGTCCTGTTTTAATCCATACCGGCGTGTGGCCAAGTGTTAACGGAGCATCGTATGGAAGTTTGAGAGAGAACGGAATCTCTTGCTGACTGCCAGCTTTTACAACAAGTGAGCTCGTTACGTTCGTCTTTTCAATCGCTGCAGTGTCTCGTACTTTTTTATCATCCACTTCACGATAGTATTCTGTCATAACATAAAGAGTGATGTGATCGATGTTTTGATCGACTTTACCACCCTCAATTCTAATCTTTCCTGTAATGCTCTCACCAGGTGAGTACGTATCTTTATCTAAAATGGTGTCTACCTTTGCTGATCCAATTCCTACAGAAGCTAACATACGGTTTACAAAAGACATGTATAATTCCTCCTCAAAATTTTTCAAACAATTTTACGATAGATGAACGAAAAAGATTCATATTGAGAAAAATAAATTTCATAGACGTAAAAAAATTCTAAATATAAGAACTTCTTTTATCAAGCGCTTACAACTGCATGGATAGGTTTAAAAGGTGTGAAAAAAGGAGTACCCTAATAGTGAGTGCAAAAAATGTACAGTTTATATAGAAAAATAGGAGGTTAAATCATGAGTGATCTTTTTATAGATTTAAAGAGTAAAGTCCAATCTGCAAACCCTACAATCGTTTTTCCAGAAGGTACAGATGAAAGAATTTTAGAGGCTGCGAGCCGTCTAGCATCTGAAAAAGTTCTACAACCCATCTTAATTGGGAACCCTGCTGACGTTACAGCAAAAGCACAAGCTGGCGGATTCTCATTAGATGGCGTAGAGGTGCTAAACCCTGCTGAATATGGTGAGTTCGATGTATTAGTTGACGCGTTAGTGGAACGCCGTAAAGGAAAAACAACAGAAGAACAAGCACGTAAGATCCTATTAGATGAAAACTATTTCGGAACAATGCTTGTTTACACAGGGAAAGCTCACGGACTTGTAAGTGGTGCAGCACACTCTACTGCTGATACGGTTCGTCCGGCACTACAGATCATTAAAACAAAAGAAGGCGTGAAAAAGACTTCAGGCGCGTTCATCATGGTTCGTGGCGATGAAAAGTATGTGTTCGCAGATTGCGCGATCAACATCTCACCTAACAGCCAAGATCTAGCTGAATCTGCAATGGTTTCTGCTGAAACGGCACGTGTATTCGGTATCGATCCAAAAGTTGCGCTTCTTTCTTTCTCTACAAAAGGATCAGCGGTTTCACCTGAGACAGAAAAAGTAGTTGAAGCATTAGAAGTATTAAAAGGAATGAACCCAGACTTCCCATATGATGGAGAGCTTCAGTTCGACGCAGCATTCGTTCCATCTGTAGCAGCGAAAAAAGCCCCAGAATCACCAATTAAAGGGGAAGCGAACGTATTTATCTTCCCAAGTCTTGAAACAGGAAACATCGGTTACAAGATGGTTCAACGTCTTGGCGGATTTGAAGCGATCGGACCGATCCTTCAAGGGTTGAACATGCCTGTAAACGATCTATCTCGCGGATGTAACGCAGAAGATGTTTACAAATTAGCGTTGATCACAGCGATGCAAGCTCTGTAAGTTCATAAGATAGACGAAGCCAGCTCTCTGAAGCTGGCTTTTTTGTATGGAAAAGAGCAAGCATCACATGAAAATTACGACACTTCACATAAAAATAGACATTTATCACAAAAAAAGAAATTTCAAGTCATAATCTGTACACCTCAAAAAGACACTGCCACTTACAGTGACAGTGCCTTCTCGTTTCGATCCCACATTCGCTTTATGTTTCCAGGAAGCAGCTCACTTTCCTCGACTGAAAGCTGACCGCTGTAAAAAAGTTCGCTGTTTTTGTGCAGCACACGTAATAAAGAAGCGTGTATGTCTGCCACAGTTAATGGGCGTTCTAATAGTTCGGCTAAACTGGCCATCACATCAGGCTGAATCACCGGATATTGGAACTTTGTTTCAATACCACCTAAACCGCGCTTATAAAACTCTCCGATTACCGCCGCGCGCTCTGAACCACTGCCGTCGACGCATAAGTAAATCTGTACCGCAACACCGCCGCGCATACGCCGCTGAGAGATTCCCGCAAACTTTTTGCCGCCGATACTCAGATCATAACTTCCCGGGCAATAAGAGCCAACGATTTCATATGCTTCAAATTTCGCGTCATACGGTGCAAGAAGCTCTTCCACAAGTGCTGTCATCGTGTCGTACCCTTGATTGATATCGATCGTTCCCTCTTTTTCAGGAAGAATAAGAGAGATGTTTAAAACACCGCTATCGAGCACCACAGCAAGTCCACCGGAATTCCTTACGATTGCCCGGTATCCTCGCGACTCTAAATATTCAATCGCCTCTTTAAGGTGAGGTAGACGTGTATCTTGTATGCCGAGGACGATCGTATCGTGATGCACCCATGTGCGTGCCGTTGCGGGGGAATCACCGCTCCCGATCGAGGTGCAAAGCGTATCATCTGTCGCAAACGACTGCCGTGCATCAAAAGACGGACCGAGTGTAGACTGGTCGATCAACCGCCAGACAGGTTGAGAGAGTAGATGATCTGTCATTACAGTTTCTCCGCCACGATAATGAATGATTTTGGAATGCCGCGGTCGAGTTCATCAGGGTGTGGTTCTTCAACGAGCTGTTTGATCCAGACGCCGGCTGATCCGATAGCTGTTACGATCTCGCCAAGCGTCCATTGGCGAATCTGTACTTGAAATGGTGCGCGTTCTTCAGAGGTCGCGTACTGAAGTTCAGGTAAAAATTTTGAATAAGCTACATCTGTTGTAACGAGCTCTTCACTAAAATAATCCCCAGAAACTTTATGTTTTCTAACCGCTTGGCTCTTTCCTTGAGATTCTATTAACTTTGTAGAAACAGGGTGGAAGTCTTGCAGGATTAAAGTTCCTCCCTTTTTCAAAAGTCCTGAAACAACGCTGAAGTATTCGTTCAGATCAGAAAAATAGTGCAGAATGCCGTTTTCCATGAATGCCATATCATAATCGCCTGTCATTTCGGATTCTGGCAGATTTAAAATATCTTCTACCACATAGCGGACATCAACGTTAGCGGCTGCAGCCAGTTCACGGGCATAGGCTGCGTTTGAATCAGAGATATCAATCACCGTTGTCTCTGCTCCAAGAAGAGAGAGTGCGACTGCTTTACTGCCGTGCGAACCTAAGAGATTTACGATCTTTTTGCCTGAAATATCACCAACATAGTGATCTAATGGCTGAAGTCTGCGTTTCGGATCTTTTAGAATACGAGAAACTGCTTTCTCCGGCACGCCAAAGCGGTTGACCCAGGCTGTATAAGAGCTATTGCTCCAAGCTTGTCCGTTCCTAATTCTTCGATCTTGATCCATGATGGGTTCCTCCTGAAATCTATATAAAATCTATCATTTCCGTTATAAGCCTTATCTAGTATAACCCAAATGTGAACGGTAAGAAAATGGTGTGAATATGGCGTTTTTTACCGATAAAAGGTGAGTGCTTATAGAAAAAAATAGTGGTTGTTTTCAAAGTTAAGAACACGATACAATAGGGTATATTCTAGTAGTTACAACACGATACTTATTCAGAAAATACCTTCTTAGCTAGAAAGACCAAGGAAGGGATTTTTCTTTTTTACGAGAATTCTTACCTATAAATGCAGGTGAAGGAGCAGGGAAAAATCAATGGCTAAACTCTTAGGAAAGTTGCACGAAGAGAAAGTATTTAAAGACCCAGTGCATCGCTATATTCACGTGCGTGATGAGCTGATTTGGCGTCTGATCGGTACGCGCGAGTTTCAAAGACTGCGAAGAATTCGGCAGCTTGGGACGACATACTTAACATTTCATGGAGCAGAACATAGCCGTTTTAGCCATTCTCTTGGTGTTTATGAGATTACGAGGCGAATCATTGATATTTTTCAAGAAAAGAAAACATGGGAGCCAGAAAAACGTCTGCTCGTTCTTTCCGCAGCTCTTCTACATGATGTAGGGCACGGTCCATTCTCACACTCTTTTGAAAAAGTGTTCGGTGTGGATCACGAAGAATTCAGTAGAGATATTATACTAGGCGACACAGAAGTTCATCGGGTGCTTTTGCAGATGGGAGAAGATTTTCCTGTTCAAGTAGCAGAAGTAATCGCGAAAACACATAGAGATAAATTAATCGTCAGCCTGATCTCGAGTCAGATAGACGCAGACAGAATGGATTACCTTTTACGAGACGCTTATTTCACAGGAGTGAGCTATGGCAATTTCGATATCGAGCGTATCCTTCGTGTGATGCGTCCGACGGAAGAAGGCGTCGTTATAAAATCAAGCGGTATGCATGCGGTGGAAGACTATATCATGAGTCGCTACCAAATGTATTGGCAAGTGTATTTTCATCCTGTAACCCGAAGTGCGGAAGTAATCTTAAGCAAAATTTTGCACCGAGCGAAGGAACTGTATGAAACAGGGTATACATTCAAAAGAGAACTGTCTCATTTTAAAACGTTGTTCGATGGCAATGTTTCACTTCAAGATTACATATCGCTCGATGAGGGTGTGATCCATTATTACTTCCAAGGCTGGATGGAAGAAGAGGATTCAATCTTGAGCGATCTATGTCATCGTTTCATCGACCGGAAATTATTTAAGTATACCGAAATGGTCTCTTTTACAGATGGACACCTGTTATCAAGTTACTTTACAGAAGCAGGCATCAATCCGAAATATTATTTAGTAGTCGATTCATCGTCAGATCTGCCATACGACTTTTACCGCCCAGGCGAAAAAGAAGAGCGTCTGCCGATCAACCTATTAAAACCAAACGGCGATATCCGCGAGCTGTCCAGAGAATCAGACGTCGTCGAAGCGATCTCAGGCAAACGCCGAACCGATCACAAACTCTATTATCCACTCGATCTGATCGAAGCGATTGAGGATACAACGCTTAAAAGTAAAATTAAAGAGATTTTGAATAGGTAGTCACTAATATTTTACATTCCTTAAGACCTTTTTTCCCAAGAGTCTTATTGTTATTTTGTTACTTTAAAGACATCACTGAAAAGTTGATTGGAGTGGAAGGTGCGAGACTCCTGTGGGACAGGCGGGCAGGTGAGACACTTAATGGCGCAAAGCGGCAAGTGGCTCACCGTCTGCCCCACGGAAAGCGAGCACCTGAAACGGAAATCAACTACTTACAAACGCAACATTGACTAGCCAGAAAAAATAAATAGATAAAACGAAAAAGGATGTTAGGGGGAACGTACTGTGTTCGAGGATCATTTAAAGGTAGTCACCTTGATTCAAGAAGCCGGAGAAGTCGTCGGTCGGAAAAAGCTTCAAAAGATGGTGTACATCGCAAAAAAACTAAACTTTCCTTTCCAAGAAAAGTATCAATTTCATTTTTACGGCCCATATTCCGAAGAATTAACGCTTAAGATTGAAGAGCTTTGCAACATGGGATACATACATGAAGTGAAAGAAAAGGTGAGTGGCTATTCGCAGTACCGTTATGCTGTGAACGAAGAAGGACAGAAGCTTCTTTCCACATATGGTGCACAAATCGAAAAGCTAGGGAGTTGCGTTCGTTCAATGAACGAGCAGTCTTCAAGGTTCTTAGAGCTTGTCTCAACCGTGATGTATTTTGAAAAGCTGGAAAAAGACGAGATCAAGGAAAAAGTACAAACGGTAAAAGCAAAACAAAAGTATACAGAAGAAGAGATGGATGAAGCTTTTTACTATATTGATTCATTAAAAGGCGGAGTTCAATAAAAATAAACCTGTTTAGTTAGCGTGAAATAGCGCTGATGAACAGGTTTTTTTATTTACCATTTAAACTGTAGGGGATGGCCGTTATTGTAAAGACCATAAAAATAAATAAATGTAATAAAGATCGTAAAAGGAACGATAATGCCAAGCAGCGTCATAAAAAAGCCTTTTGCCACACTTTTCTCATAAAGGCGCGTTGCGTAATAGCCGATGCCGAGTCCTATGAACAAGAATGATAAAATTAAAGCAACAAGCCAAATCTTCATGCTAGCGCCTCCTCTTTTATCAGCATATCCAGCACATTCTCCTTATAAACGACAGTTTAACTGAAACTTTTTTCGATGAGGTACGACTAACAGGGTAAAAGGAGGGCTTAGTGATGAAAAACATGAAGCTGATTGTAATGGCGTGTCTGCTCGTTCTCCTCGCCGCTTGCGGCTCAAAAGCAATGCCAGAAGAGGATAACAAGAACGGAGCACCTCAAGTTACAAACGAGATACCGGCTGAAAAAGAGGGTGTACAAGCTGAACTTGCACTCCAAGAGAATAGTGAAGAAGCAAAATTAACATTGAAAAACTCATCCGATAAAGAAGCTGGTACAGGAACCGCGTATGCACTAGAAAAATGGACTGACGGTAAATGGAAGAAAGTTAATAACGACCAGATGTTTACCGAGCAGATGATTATGGTGAAAGCAGGATCAAACTATGATCAAGCGGTTGATCTAAAAGAACAGGATGCAGGAACGTATCGTGTATCGAAAGAGTTCTTTGTAGATGAAAAGAAGGAAAAAGTAGCCGTTGTGTTCGAGACAAAATAACAAAAGACCGGTCAACCCTCTGGTTTTAGGGTCGGCCGGTCTTTTTCTTAGTTTTTATGGATGTATCATTGCTTCTATTACTTCGTTGAAAAGTTGATTGTAGCGCAAGGTTGCCGACTCCTACGGGACGAGCGGTCAGGTGGAGACTCCTAAAGGCGCGTAGCGACAGGAGGCTCACCGTTCGCCCCGTGGAAAGCGTGCAACCTGGAGCGGAAATCAACTGCTTTCAAACTATTTTTAGTGAGGTAAAAACGCTAGTTGATAGAAGAACAACACCGCAAATAAGTAAACCAAGAACGGAACTTCACGATATTTACCTTTTACAATTTTTAGGATCGGATACGAGATGAAACCTAATGCGATACCTGTTGCAATAGAAGACGTTAAAGGCATCGTTAAAATGATCAAGAACGCTGGAAATGCTTCATCAAGTTCGTTCCATTTAATTTTACTTAGTGAACCAAGCATCAAGCTTCCAACAATAATAAGTGTCGGTGCTGTAATAGCGGCTAATCCTGAGATCGCACCTACAAGTGGTGAGAAGAATGCAGCGGCTACAAATAGAATGGCTACGACAACAGACGTTAAACCAGAACGGCCGCCTGCAGCTACGCCTGAAGATGATTCGATATAAGCGCTTGTAGGACTCGTACCAAACGCAGCACCAACTGTTGTCGCAACGGAATCAGCTAACAAAGCTTGACGTGCACGAGGCATCTTATTGCCTTTCATTAGTCCAGCTTGTTCTGCTACACCAACCATCGTACCAGTAGTATCAAAGATCGTTACAAGCAAGAACGAGAAAACTACGGCATATAATCCATATTGAAACACGTCAGAAAAGGCTGTGATCGGATCACCAAAGATGAAAAGTTCTGATGGTAAGTTTGGTGTAGATACGAAACCTTCTTTAAACTCTAAATGCCCTGTAAAATAGGCGATTGCACCAGTGATGATCATTCCGAAGAACAAAGCACCGTTCACGTTTAGTCCCATCAGGATCAACGTGATAGCAAGACCACCAAGAGCAAGGAGAACCGTTGGTGAATGCATATCACCTAAAGTTACTAGGTTATCAGGGTGAGCCACAATGATTTTAGTAAGACGCAAACCGATGAATGCGATAAACAGTCCGATACCAGCTGTAATACCATGCTTTAGGTTTGCTGGAATAGATTCGATCAATTTTTCACGAAACGGTGTTAAGGATAAGATGACGAAAATAATACCTGCAACGAACACTGCACCGAAAGCAATACGGTAATCGATATCAGGGTTGTTACCTACAACAGAAAATGCAAAATAGGCGTTCAATCCCATACCTGGAGCGATGGCGATCGGATAGTTGGCGAGTAGGGCCATCCATAATGTTCCGACTACCGTGGCAATAATTGTTGCGATAAACACAGTGTCAAAAGGAACACCGGCCGAATGCAGGATAATCGGGTTGACTATAACAATGTACACCATCGTTAGGAATGTTGTAATTCCCGCTAAAATTTCTGTTTTGATGGTTGTACCAAGTTCTTTTAGTTTAAAAAATGAAGAAAGCATACGTTAGAACCTCCAAAATACGAACGATTTATGAGTACATGATATATAATATTCGTTTTTAAGTGCAATTTCAACAGTTATCTATAAAGTTTCCAACTGAGAGTTTTTTATGATTTGTGATACAATACGTGATAACAATGAATGTTTAGAGGAGCTGGAAGCATGAAAGATTTTTTCAATTCCAATGATGGTGATAAAAAGAAAAAAGGGATGGGCTTTACTATTATTAGTGGTGATTCGACAGATGGTCATGGCGGTTATGGTGTTGGAAGTCTGACGCTTGATCACGTAACACCAGTAATCGTCGATGTTGAAGAGTCGATCGCTTATATCGATATGGGTGCAATGCACGCGAGAAGTGATGTAGAAAAACGCATCAAGTTTACGCCTAATCGTGAAGATACACCAAACCCTCGTCTTTATTGGCTCGTTTGGGTTACGATCAACAGAAAAGCAGAAGGACCGTTTTACTTCGGGTTGACGGCTTGCGAGATGCAAGTAGATGTTGAAGCACGAAGAGGGTACAAAAGTCTTCCAGAACACGTAAACCGTATGGATAAATCCATGAAGGGCAAAGTGATCGTAGAGGATATGGACGAAAACGCTCGTCGCGTGTTAGGAAACTTCCTTAAAGAGCATGATAAAGCGATGTTTAACCGTTCTAGTGATGAAATCAAGTCATTAGTGGAATAAAAATGGCAAAGTTATGAACCTTTTTTGAACATTTTGCAAATAACTTGTGACAAGAAAGCACTTCCATTAAAATATAGGTAGCATTGTACACACAATGTTTCTAGGACAATAAAGTGCCCGAGGCTCCTGTAGTAGAGCCCCGGGCATTTTATTTTGTCTTTTTAAGTATGTTGTAGACATCGAATGAGGTAGAATCGTTCGAATTTTGTCGACACGTGGATATCTTCCTTAAACTCGTGGATTAAAGCCCGAAACTTATGGATTCAAGCTCAAAACTTTTGGATTTCAGCCCGAAACTTAAGAATCAACCGCTTCGCATAGCAAGCCAGCCACACTTACTCATGCATCACCAAGAAAAAATCCGCTTGAAAAATCCTTTTTCCTCTTTTTTCTGCTCTAATTTTGCTTTTATTTCACTTGAAGCGCCATGTTCGTCACAATACTCTACAGGTTCTGTTCCTTTTTCATAATAAGAGATGCGCGTTACGGGACAGCTTTCGGTTGCGAGCTTGCCGTTTTGCGGATTGATCGTTACCGCTGTTACGCCTTCTGGCTGTTCAAACGATAAGATTTCTTTGTTTTTCAATGCGCTTTCCATAAAATAAGCCCAGATCCGTTTGGAATAACCCGTATCGTTTACATCATGTAGCTCTTCGTTGTTATCGTACCCGACCCAAACACCTGTAACGAGTTGTGGAGAATATCCGACCATCCAGCTGTCGTTTGGCGTAGAGCCGGATTTTCCTGCCATCGGACGGGTCAAGTAATGGTTGATACTTGAACCTGTAACGCTTGTATAATCATTTAATTTTTCATCAAAAGTCCCGGCTAACAGATCAGTCATAACGAAAGCTTTGTTCTCGTCGATGACTTGTTTGCTTTCATATTTATGTTCATACAGCACTTTGCCTTTTGAATCGGTAATCTTCGTAATAAAAACGGGCTCTACTTTTTTTCCGCCGTTCGCAAAAACGCCGTATGCGTTCGTAAGCTCTAACACGCCTACTGCTTTTGATCCTAGTGCTAGTGAAGGGATGCTCGCGAGTTCGCTTTTAATCCCAAATTTCTTAGCTGTTTTAACAAGCTTCTTAGGGCCGAGATAGAGATTCGTTTTTACAGCATAAATATTATCTGACAGAGCGAGCGCTTGAGCCATCGTAATAAAGTCATTTGCATATCGATTTTTAAAGTTCTTCGGCTTATAATCACCTACACCGTCGCCCATTGCGAATGTTGTTGGCTCTGATTTTATTGGAGTTGATGCGGTGTATCCATGTTCGAGCGCCGTGTAATATAGAAACGGCTTGAATGTTGAACCTGGAGCGCGCTTCGCTTGAAGGGCACGGTTAAACGAACTCTGCTCAAAATCTCTGCCACCAATGAGCGCTTTTACATCTCCGCTTCGAGGATCCATAGCGACTAATGCAGTCTGGATCGAACTGTTATCGATGATGCGATTTTCAACCGTGTGTTCAGCGGCTTCTTGCATTTTTGGGTCGAGCGTTGTGTAGATACGAAGTCCACCGAACTGTATCGAGTTCGTATTTACGTTCAGTTCCTTTTTTAAAGCACGCATCACAGCATCTTGAAAGTAAGGAGCGACGGTTGCAATCTCTTCCTCTTCTTCTCGTACATACGTTAATGGTGCTGATGCTGCTTTTTGGACGGTAGTCTTTTTAATTGTTCCATCTTCAGCCATCGCATTTAAGATGATGCTTTGTCTTTTTTTCGCGTTCTCTTCATGAAGAATTGGCGAATAGTAGCTCGGACCTTTAGGGATGCCAGCCAACATCGTCGCTTCGCTTAGTGAGAGCTCTTCAGCATCTTTGCCGAAATAATAGCGCGAAGCGGACTGGATCCCGTAAGAGCCATGTCCGTAATAGATCGTGTTCAAATAACCTTCTAAAATCTCATCCTTTGAATAACTCATCTCAAGTCGCAGTGTGTAGAACGCTTCTTGAAACTTTCTTCGCCATGATTTTTCATGTGTTAAAAAAAGATTGCGGGCATACTGTTGCGTGATGGTACTAGCTCCTTGAACTTTTGCGCCAGCCTTAATGTCAGCAAGCAGTGCACCGCCAATCCTCTTCATATCAAAACCGTTATGCTTATAAAAACTTTTGTCCTCAATAGAGATGGTGGCGTCGATTACATTTTTATCGATTTTTTCGAGTGGGATCCAATATCGGTTTTGACCACCGTTGTTGATCTCGCCCATTTTGGAACCATCCGCTGCATACATGATGGTTGTTTGCGGAACGAGCAGAGCGGGAGGGCCCATGAGTTTAGCGAGCAGCAACAGTCCGACAAAGGATAATGCAAAGCATCCAGAGACAATAAGACCCCATTTTTTCATCCAGCGTATTTTCTGCTGTTTCGTAGCTTCTTTATAGATCTGCCAAAACTTCATAATCCGCCCTCCTTAAAAACTCTCATTTTCTTATCTAGTATGGTGAAAAAAGACGCTCCTTAAACGTGATAAGCGAATGAAGTGCTATAATGGCTGTGAGAAAGAGGAGGTTCGAAACATGCTTATACAAAACATTCAATATATGACCGTTTCGGCAGATGGAAAATGGGTTGTTAACACGGGAGACATCCTTATAAAAAATAATGAAATTGCTTCAATAGGAAACTTTGAATACGATGAAAAAGTTGAGAAGCTAGACGGAAAAGGAATGCTTGCGTTACCGGGATTGGTTAACGGACATCAGCATACACCAATGTCTCTATTACGCTGTTATAGTGATGATGTGACGTTAATGACTTGGCTCAATAAGAAGATGCTTCCGCTTGAGATGAAGATGAACGATGAAGATCGCTATTGGGGCGCACTTCTGTCCATGGCGGAAATGATCAAGAGTGGAACAACTTCTTACGCAGATATGTACATAGGGGTCGATACGATCGGGGAAGCGGCCGTTGAATCGGGTATTCGTTCCGTTATAGCGCGTGGACTTATCGCAATGGACTCGGATTACGAAGGTCGGTTGAAAGAAGCTGCAGATGTTGTAGATCGCTGGCACGGAAAAGGAGACGGTCGAATCACAACCATGATCGCACCCCATTCACCATATATGTGCCCGCCTGATTTTTTGAGAGCTGCTGTAAATCTTTCAAAAGAAAAAAACGTTCCGCTTCATATTCATTTGGCAGAAACGAAAGATGAAGAGAAAATAATTAAAGATAAGCATGGGCTTAGACCCGTTGAATATTTAAAACAAACAGGTGTGTTCGATCGTCATGTATTGCTCGCGCATGGTGTTCATTTTAACGATGAAGACTATGAAACGCTGAAAACGGTGCAGGGCGGTATCATTCATAATCCGGTAAGTAACGCGAAGCTTGGGTGCGGGATTAGTGATGTGAAACGATTGATGGACAGCGGTGTGAAAATTGGTTTAGGAACGGATGGACCAGCGAGTGCCAGTTCTCTAGATCTCTTTTTAGAAATAAAAGCTGCTAGCTGGTTCCAAAAATTGAAATACGAAGAAGCGGCGGTGCTGAGTGCGCATGATGTGTTATCGATGGCGACACAGAACGGAGCAGACATACTTGGGATTGGTGATGAAGTCGGATCGTTAACTATTGGTAAGAAAGCAGACATTCTGTTAATGGATATGAACAAGCTTCATCTGACGCCGAGTCATCAACCGGCTAATCTTCTCGTGTATTCGGCAACAGGGCAAGACGTGGATACAGTAATCATTGACGGCAAGGTTGTTATGCGCGGCCGCGAGTTGAAGACGATTGATGAAGAAAAAGTGATGTATTCCGCACGAGAACAAACAAAGAAACTACTAGAACGTCTGTAATTTGAAGAGTGCCTCGAATTGTGGCACTTTTTTTCAATAGATAAAAGTCAGAAAATTATGTTAAAATATAATGGTTTCAAATTCACATATGAAGGAGGCCGACACGTCATGATCATTAAATGGATCAAACATCGATAATGACAAGTGCAGGCCATGAAGACTCCGTTGAGTAATTATTGCTCTCTGCTTTATTCCAAGCGAAAAAATAAAATTACGGAGGAAAAAAGAATGAAACAACAACTTTTACAAACAAACCAAGTGGAAATAAATACTGAAAGCTTCGGTAATCCTAGTGACCCTGCTGTATTACTCATCATGGGGGCGATGTCTTCGCTCGATTGGTGGGATGAAGAGTTTTGTAAGCGGCTTGCAGCAGAGGGGAGATATGTGATTCGCTATGATCACCGCGATCTCGGTCAATCCGTAGTCTATGAACCTGGAACATCAAACTATTCTATTAGAGACCTAGCTGATGATGCATTTGGAATTCTAGATGCCTATTCAATAGATAAAGTGAATATCATGGGAATGTCTCTTGGGGGAATGATTGGGCAAATTATGGCGATCAAGCATCCTGAACGTGTACTTAGTTTAACGATCCTTGCGTCCAGCGTTTTTGGTGCTGAGCAAGCTGAGCTGCCTCAGATGGATCAGAAAATTTTAGATTTTCATGGAAAAAGTGCATCTATTGATTGGTCCGACCGAGAAGCGTCTGTTGCATATTTAGCAGACGGATGGGCGGTGCTATCAGGGTCTAAGCCTTTTGAAAAGGAAAGGATGTACGCATTGGCGGAAAGAGAATACACACGTGCCAAGCAGATCCAAAGCAGATTCAATTATATGTTTCTGGGTGGCGGTGAAGAGTATTTGGATCGTATGAGTGAAATCGGTGTTCCAACAATCATACTTCATGGAACTGAGGATCCAGCTCTTCCGTTCGAACACGGTCAAGCGCTTGCGAGAGCGATTCCGCATGCTGAACTCGTCACGCTCGAAGGAACGGGACATGAGCTGCACACAGAGGATTGGAACATCATAATAGATTCGATTGTAAGGAATAGTTCTGTAGATTAATAAGGAGGAAAAGCCATGAGCGGGTAGGAGGCTCATGGCTTTTTATTGATTCTTGAGTTCCGGGCATGTTGGTAAGAGGGTATTATACGGGGTGATTAGAGTCGAAAATTGTCAACTCGCCGATGTATGATCAAAACTCGCCGTATTAATTTAAATATTTCTAAGATTATGGCCTCAAATTCCAGAATTAGAGTTGTTGATACCCCTCCTGGTATAAGTTCAAATTAATTATAAGAGCAAGTGCTGCCCTTTAATTCGTTCACATGTGCTCTATTTGTTCTTCAAAAAAAAGATTCAAATAAAAGTATAACTGTTAACACGTTTTGCTCTTTATTATCCCATTTTTTAGAAACCTTCACTAAAAAGAAATCGCCCGTGCTCAAGACACGGGCGAATGGGGCGCCAGAAGGGACACACGAGTCGGTAAAGCGAAACCGGATTTTCTGAGACGAAAAGCCGGTGCTTTTACACGTGTGACAGAGGCCTATTTATTTTTAGACGTAAGGACAGTAACGATAAGCGAGCTGAAAGCGACCGCAAACATCAACGCCTCAAAGATCGTCAGAGGCATCACCCCCCTTAACTGTAAGCTGCGGATTCCCGCAAGATGTCCAGCTTCAGTTTAAAAAAGGGAATGCGCCGACCGTCTGTCCTTCTGAACGCTATCTCCATTATACCACTTAAGTAGTCAGAATAGTCAGCCGAAAGAAACGGGGTAATTGACCTATTTTTAGTAGGTAGAGATTAGGGATTTCAGAATGTGGAATGGATAAGGAGGGAATTATTTTTATTTAGCTGCTTTCTTACAAAAATTGAATTGGAATCTTAGGTCCCGGAATGCTATAATCATTTTGTTTGTAAAATATCGAAACAACGATGCCTGGCATTTCAAAATATATAGTAGGAGTGAGACCAACATGAGTATTTGGTTTACTGAAAAACAAACGGAAAATTTCGGAATTACGATGAAGATTAACAAAACGTACGTATCTGAGCAAACAGAATTTCAAAAGCTAGATATGGTTGAAACAGAAGAGTTCGGAAACATGCTGATCCTTGATGGCATGGTTATGACAACACAAAAAGACGAGTTCGTTTACCACGAGATGGTAGCACACGTACCTCTTTTCACACACCCTAACCCGAAGAACGTTCTAGTTGTAGGTGGAGGAGACGGTGGAGTAATCCGTGAAGTGCTTAAGCACCCATCTGTTGAAAAAGCTGTTCTTGTTGAGATCGATGGAAAAGTAATCGAGTATTCTAAGCAGTATCTGCCTGAAATCGCTGGGGACTTAGACAACCCGCGCGTTGAAGTAAAAGTAGATGACGGATTCATGCACATCGCAACAAGCAATAACGAGTACGATGTAATCATGGTTGACTCAACTGAGCCAGTTGGACCAGCTGCTAAGCTTTTTGAAAAAGGTTTCTATGAAGGAATCTCTAAGGCACTTAAAGAAGATGGAATCTTTGTTGCTCAAACGGACAACCCTTGGTTTACGCCTGAGTTGATCTCTCAAGTATTTAGCGATGTTAGTGAGATCTTCCCGATCACGCGTCTTTACACAGCGAACATCCCAACTTACCCAAGCGGGCTTTGGACGTTCACGATCGGATCTAAGAAACACGATCCATTAGAAGTTCCTGCTGCTCGTTTCCATGATATTGAGACGAAATATTGGACGCCGCAACTTCACACAGCTGCGTTCGCATTGCCGAAGTTTGTGAGTGACTTGATTAAAAAATAATCCTGTATTACTTATGCTTTGTTGCTTTAGAAAGTAGTTGATTTCCGTTTCAGGTGCTTCGCTTTCCGCGGGGCAGGCGGTGAGCCACATTCGCAACGTTTCACTCTTAAGTGTCTCACCTGCCCACCTGTCCCGCAGGAGTCTCGCACCTTACACTACAATCAATTTACTATTAAGCTTTTTAGTGAAAGAAGCGCGCACGCAACAATCAACGAAAACAGTAAAAATAATAAGAAAAATAGGGGCCGTCAAAAGTGAGTGTGAACTTACTTTCGCGACGGTCCTGTATTTTACATAAGGAGTGTAAAATCATGCGTTTTGACGAAGCTTATTCTGGAAATGTTTTTATTTTAAGTAAGCCTGATTATAAAACAGCTGATGCTGTTCTTTACGGCATGCCGATGGATTGGACGGTTTCATTCCGTCCGGGTAGCCGTTTTGGCCCTGCACGTATTCGTGAGGCATCTCTTGGCCTTGAAGAGTACAGCCCGTATATGGACAAGCACCTTGAAGAAGTGAACTATTTTGATGCAGGAGACATTCCGTTACCGTTCGGAAATCCTCAGCGTTCTCTTGATATGATTGAAGAGTACGTATCAACGTTACTCGCTGACAACAAGTTTCCGCTTGGAATGGGTGGAGAGCACCTAGTGACTTGGCCGGTATTCAAAGCATTGAAGCAAAAGTATGACGACTATGTCGTGATTCATATCGATGCACATGCTGACCTTCGCGAGCAGTATGAAGGAGAAGTTCTTTCTCACTCAACACCGATTCGTAAAGTGTGCGATCTGATCGGCGCGGAAAACGTGTATTCGTTCGGAATCCGTTCAGGAATGCGTGAAGAGTTCGAATTCGCAAAAACTAGCGGCATGCACATGTACAAGTTCGATGTAGCTGAGCCGTTAAAAGAAGTTCTTCCAACATTAAAGGGACGTAACGTGTATGTTACGATCGATATCGATGTGTTAGATCCATCTGCAGCTCCAGGAACAGGAACAGCAGAAGCGGGCGGAATCACGTCAAAAGAGCTTCTTGAAGCAATTCAGCTGATCGCAAAAGCGGACATCAACGTAATCGGAGCAGACTTAGTTGAAGTTGCTCCAGTTTATGACCACTCCGAGCAAACACCGATCGCAGCTAGCAAGTTTCTTCGTGAAATTTTGTTAGGTTGGGTAAAATAATTTAAATGAACCTCCTGTTTGAAAGCTGTTTTTGGCAGCAGTTAGACAGGGGTTTTTTATTTGGTGTAAATTTTAGGAGTATGTGCATGTCGAGCTGTGTCGAACGGCCTTTATTTGCTGAATTAGACTTAATTGGTATGGATTTTGACTTAATTTTTTCGAAATAGACTTAATTGAACCATACTCCGACTTAATTACTCATCAAAACGACTTAATCGCCATCCGCCACCATCATCAATCAACATTCAGCAGACCCCAATACATAAGAAAACCGGCCTCGAATCATCGAGACCGGCATATCAACTAAGCTAATTCTTCAACTAATTTTTCTTCTTTGATGTATTTTGCAAACAAAATCGCTTCTACTACGAAATAAACCATTGATCCGATGCATATATACGTCCAAATTTCTTGAAGCTTGGCGTTTTGCCAAAAATCAAGCAACATGAATAGGGAAGGAAGCGTTAACGTTACCCATGACTGAACGAAAGCGACTCTTCCGATATAATTTTCGTAGGGTTTTTTAAGTGCGGACGACAAGAAGAACAGAAACCATAGGAACGCCCACAACACCCAAGTTAGGGCATTTACTACGTCATTTTCTTGAACGTAAAACACAAGTGCATAAACGATAGCCATCATCGATACCCACAATGAGTACCAACCGAGGCCGCTAGAATCGAATCCTTTTAAAATCGTTACCCCTAGATAAAGGTACGTGAACCCAAACAAGAAGACAGCGCCGTTATTGAACATCGACCAGTTGGATCCATCGGACGTAATAATAAGATAGATCGGTGTGATGACTTGAAGCAATCCGACCAATATATTGAAAAACGCGACACTTTTTTCTTCAGCTTTTCCGAGCAACATTAAACTGTTTAAGAATAAAGCTCCGCCTGAAAACAGCAAACCTATAGCACCCATAATTATTCCCTCATTACTTTATAAGATAATTTTTAGAGGTCAGACCTCTTACATTAATCAAATATAGTAAATTCTTAAGTGTAAAGCAATGGAAATCTGAAGAAAAATAGTAGGAAGGATCTGACTTAAATTGTTTTTGGCTAAATTTGTCGAAATTTGCTATATCATTAAGTCTTTTTTGCTATAGTTACAGTAGAGATTTAGATGGATAAAGGGGGGACAAAAAGAATGACAGCGATTTCAAAAGAGATGGAGTATTTTCAAACGTTTATCGATCAGCTTTCTGAAGCCGTAGTGGTTGTGAATCAGAATGAAGACATAACAGGAGTCAATCAACATTATTTGAATCTGACAGATCAGGCAGCTTTTGAAACGGGAAAGTCAGTGGATGAGGTGCTATTACGTCATTCAGATAGTGACGAAGGAACATTGCTTGCTGTAAATGGTTTTATTTCTGTAAAAGTTAGTGAAGGATTTTTACCGTTTGCTGAATGTTCGTTCCGTTATTATATCTTGAAAGAACTGCCCGCTGTCGTTCATTCTTGTCAGGAGCCTCTTATGAAAACGTTGATGAACATCGTACCGGATTTTATCGGTATAAAAGATGGAGAAGGTCGTTTTGTGTTTGCGAATGAATTTGTAGGTGAGCTATTTGAACTGCCGGGTTTTGATTTTACGGGAAAGACTGATGCTGATTTAGTGGAGATTGCGCCTGCCTTTTGTGAAGTTTTTCAGTATTGTATCGAGACTGATGAACAAGTGTGGCAGGCGAGAGAAATTGTTCGGTGTGAAGAGTTCGTGCCTGCGCGAGATGGCAGCACTCGTTTTTTTGATGTTTATAAAATTCCGGTGTTTCATTCAGATGGATCACGAAAGAACTTGCTTGTTTTTGGTCGAGAGGTAACGGAAAAGATTGAGTCTCGACAGCTATTAGAAGAGAGTGAAGGGAGATATAGACTGCTTGCTGAAAACGCGATGGATATGATTACAACACATAAAGCAGACGGCTCTTTTACGTATATTTCACCAGCATCGTTTGGGTTATTAGGGAAAAGACCTGAAGAAATCTTAGGAGGTACCGGTTATCCTATGCTTCATCCCGATGACGAAGATATCTCAAGAAAAGCACATGATGAGTTAGTTGCAGGGCCATGTACGAAAACCGTTCCTTTTCGCTTACAGCATAAAGATGGGCATTATGTGTGGCTCGAAACATCGTGTAAAAGCATCATAGATGACACCGGTAAAGTCGTCGAGATCATTGGGGTTACGCGCGACATCTCAGATCGAAAAAAATCAGAAGACTTGCTTCGCCAATCTGACAAACTTTCAATCGTTGGACAGCTTGCGGCATCAGTTGCGCATGAAATCAGAAATCCGCTAACTTCATTGAAAGGGTTCATTCAATTTTTACAAGAAAGCAAAGAAGTTGATCCATCCAACTACTACAGCATCATGGATAAAGAACTGAACCGCATCGATCAGATTATGGGGCAGCTGTTATTGTTGGCAAAACCCCAAGTCCGAACGTATAAGAAAACGTGTTTAAAAGAAATCATTGAATTTGTAGAAACGCTTCTTCAACCTGAAGCAGTCGTACAAAACATAAAGATCAAAACGATGATGGCTGATGTTCTCCCTCATATTCATGCGGAAGAAAATGAGCTGAAGCAAGTGCTGATCAACTTATTGAAAAATGCGATCGATTCGATGAATGATGGTGGAGAGATCATGATTCAGGCGCAGAAGATTGATAGCCAGATTCATGTGACTGTAAAAGATCAAGGGTGTGGCATTCCGAGAAATCGAATTGAGAAAATGTGTGAGCCTTTTTATACGACGAAAGAAAAAGGGACAGGGCTCGGTCTGATGATCAGCTCTAAAATTATGAAGGAACACAAAGGTGAACTTCGGTTTACGAGTATAGAGGGTGAAGGCACTACGGCTAGTATGGTGTTGCCTGTGTAATGTGATGGATTTGAGCTGATGGGGAAGTTTTCAGCTCAAGTTTTCTATCGAGGAGCTTTGTCGATTTTTGTAAACTCGCCGTAATATCACTCTAATTTCTCGAATTCTTTTGAACAGCATCACCCCAACTACATAAAAAAGAAGCTTTTCACCTTTTTTTGAGTGAAAAGCTCCCTAAAACTATCGCCTTTTGTTACACATTCTCCGGCTCAGCCACTTTTACAAGCTGTTTTCCTGTGTTTTCACCTGAAAACAGTCCTAAGAACGCATCGATCGTATTTTCAAATCCGTCTACGATATTTTCGCTATAAGAAATCTTTCCTTCTTTTACCCATTTGGCAAGTTCAATCGCGCCTTCTTCAAAATGAGCCGCATAATCGCTAACGATGAAACCTTTCATAAGCGCACTATTGATTAGAATTTGACTTTGCATACGTGGACCAACATCCGGTTTTTCAAGGTTATAAAGCGCGATCTGACCGCAAACAGGAATGCGAGCGCCTTTATTGATTAAAGCCAATACGCTATCAGAGATCTCTCCACCAACGTTATCAAAATAAACATCAACACCGTCTGGACAAGCGGCCTTTAATGCTTCATACACATTTTCCGTCTTATAGTTGATCGCAGCATCAAACCCCAACTCGTCTTTTAAGTAAGAGATCTTTTTATCTGAACCTGCGATTCCAACAACACGTGCACCTTTGATCTTAGCGATTTGGCCGACAATCGTACCAACAGCACCAGCTGCACCGCTGACCACAACGGTTTCGCCTTCTTGTGGGTTACCGATATCAAGCAAACCGAAGTATGCCGTTAAGCCAGTCATGCCTAACACACCAAGGTTTGCAGTGAGTGGCGCAAGAGATGGATCTAATTTACGAACTTCAGCATCACTCGCTACGTTGTATTTTTGCCATGCTAAATTACCGATCACAAAGTCACCTTCTGCTAGTTCGCCTGAATTAGATTCAACAACTTGGCCGACGATTCCACCCGAGATCGGTTCGTTTAACTGAAATGGAGGCACGTATGATTTACGGTCACTCATGCGTCCTCTCATGTACGGATCTACAGATAGATATATCGTTTTTAAAAGTACCTGATTACTTTCAAGTGCTGGGGTCGATGCTTCCTCAAAGCGAAAATCGCTTTTTTGCGGCGCGCCTTTTGGACGATTCACAAGTAAAATTCTTTCGTTCTTCATATAAAAGCCTCCTCATTTCTATTTCATCTTCTCGAGTGTATAATACGTCATTAATGACCCTCATTCCAAATCATCCACTCATGAAAACGAATTTTTAGGATATATTTACCTATTAGAACCACGAATTTTTAAAAAGACACCCATAAGGTTGAAGGGAAGCAGTGAAATCTTTTATAATAGGTAAGTTAAAGAGGTACATCAAAAAAGGAAGTGTTGTTCGCATGGATCAAGATACGGAATTGTCTGTTGCGCTTTCGATAAGTTCAGAAGTACATTTTAGCGGTGAACAAGAGAAACATTTCACCGAGACAGAAGGTAAGCTCTATAAACGAGGGGACGTCACCTATCTTCAGTATAAGGAAGAGATAGAAGGTGCAGGTTCTGTCAATAATGTGATTAAGATTACGCACGCTGGTATTCTGATTATCCGCTCAGGCAGTGTATCTATGAAACAGAAATATTTAATCGGCCAAACGACAAAAGGCATGTACGACAGCCCATATGGCCAACTTTGGATGGAAACGACTACACATGAAATGAATTTCCGATGGAATCAGCAAAATCAGACGGGTGATCTGAAGCTCGCGTACGAGCTGGTTCTGCAGGGTGAACATACAGGAACACATCGAATCAAGATTAATTTTCAGGAGGCAAAAGCATGAATATCCTTGACCAAGTCAAGCATCTGTTAAAAGAAGAGATTGAAGAAGCGGTCGTTAAAGCAGGACTCGCTAAAAAAGAAGAACTGCCTGCAGTCGTTCTTGAAGTACCGAAAGATAAAGCAAATGGTGACTTCGCGACGAACATGGCGATGCAATTAGCGCGTGTCGCGAAAAAAGCACCTCGTATGATCGCGGACGATCTTGTGGCGAACTTTGATAAAAGTAAAGCATCTATTGCAAAAGTGGAGATCGCAGGTCCTGGATTTATCAACTTTTACATGGATAACTCTTATTTAACAGAGCTTGTACCGACTGTTTTAAAAGCGGGCAAGGATTACGGGCGTACTGAACATGGCGGCGGTAAAAAGGTTCAAGTCGAGTTCGTATCTGCGAACCCTACAGGCACGCTTCACTTAGGACATGCACGTGGTGCGGCTGTTGGTGACACGATCTGTAACATTCTAGACTATGCAGGCTATAACGTTTCTCGTGAGTTCTACATCAACGATGCGGGTAACCAGATTAACAACTTAGCTACGTCGATCGAAGCTCGTTATTTCCAAGCGCTAGGCAAGGATAAAGAGATGCCTGAAGACGGTTACCACGGAGCGGATATCATCGAGTTTGGTAAAGATCTTGCTGAGGAGTACGGCGAGTCTTGGTTAGAAAAAGAAGAGAGCGAGCGTGTGAGCTTTTTCCGTGAATACGGTCTTACACGTGAGCTTGAAAAACTAAAAGCAGATCTTGCTGAATTCCGTGTAGATTTTGATGTCTGGTTCTCTGAGACGTCTCTTTATAAAAACGGAAAAATTGATGCAGCACTCGAGAAGTTAAAAGCTAAAGGTGTTGTGTATGAAGAAGAAGGCGCGACGTGGTTCCGTACGACAGATTATGATGATGACAAGAATCGTGTACTCATCAAGAATGACGGATCTTACACATACTTAACGCCAGATATCGCGTACCATAACGATAAGTTTGAGCGTGGTTTTGAAAAGCTGATCAACATCTGGGGAGCAGACCATCACGGTTACATTCCGCGTATGAAAGCGGCAATTCAAGCCTTAGGTTACGACAAAGAACAACTTGATGTTATGATCATTCAGCTTGTTTCTCTTTTTCAAAACGGCGAAAAAGTTCGTATGAGTAAGCGTACGGGTAAAGCTGTAACGCTGCGTGAACTGATGGAAGAAGTGGGCATCGACGCGACTCGCTATTTCTTTGCGATGCGTTCGAACGATACGCACCTTGATTTTGACATGGATTTAGCTGTTTCAAAATCGAATGAAAACCCTGTGTTCTACGTACAATACGCACACGCGCGCGTATGCAGCATGCTTCGTCAAGGTGAAGAAATGGGTCTTTCTTATGACGGAGAACTGGATCTTTCTCAGATTGATTCTGAAAAAGAGTTCGAGTTGTTGAAGAAAATCGGGGAATTCCCGGCAGTTATTAATGAAGCAGCTGAAAAACTTCTCACACATCGCGTAACGAACTATGTATTCGAGCTGGCTTCTGCTCTTCATAGCTTCTATAACGCAGAGCGTGTACTAGATGCTGAAAATAAAGTAAAATCACAAGCACGCTACGCATTGATGAAAGCTACTCAAGTAACAATTGAAAATGCATTGAACATCATCGGTGTAGAAGCACCAGAACGTATGTAATATGTGTGGAAAACCTGTCTTTGGACAGGTTTTTTCTTTTTGGGAGGATTTTGGGAGAGTAATTTCTTGGATTTGTTAGCGATTCTAGGGATTTATGAGCGGTTCTTGAGATTTGTGAGCGATTCCCAAAATTTATGCTCGATTCCTTTCATTCACGAGCTCACCAAAACAAAAAAGGGATTCCTAAGTTTTTCTTGAATTCTATTGAAGCACATCAATGCTTAGGAGGTTCTAAATATGACATCATCCAACAAAAGCCCTTTTGTAATCGGACAGATTGAAGGGTACTCGAAAGAATTTTCCAATTTGATCTCCATGATGGACTACACGAGGGAAACGACGATCTGGGACGTGCAAGATCTATCCGTTGAAGAGCTCGATTACAGAATCAACGGAATCGGAAATTCTATCGGCATGCTGCTCGCTCATCTTGTGGCTGTAGAAAAGATTTATCAATTTATCACATTCGAGGGAAAAGATCTGCCAGAGGAGGAGATCGAGCGTTATGCAGAAACGCTCCAGCCTGCACTCGATCTAGGTGAGGCGGCAACGATCATCCATGGCAATACAGCAGAGTTTTATTTAGAAGACTTAAGAAAGACCCGTGAAATTACCTTACAGCATTTTCAGAAGCTCGAAGATTCATGGCTCTATGAAACAACACCGTGGTGGGATAACGAGCTCGGAAACAACTACTTTAAGTGGTTTCATGTATTTGAAGATGAACTGAGTCATCGCGGTCAGATTCGTATTATAAAAAAGCAGTATGAGCTTGTGTTAACCAAATCTTCTACGCAATCTTGATCGCAACAAAAAAAGGGATAATGTAGGGTTAACATGCCATATTAATAAGAGATAGGTTTGGAAACTCGTTTAAAATGAGGGGGTACATATATGAAGTTGATCGTATTATCACTAATAACAGGCGCCCTCGTAGGCTTTGTTTTTGCCCTGTTAAAACTACCGATACCAGCACCACCCGCATTACCAGGAATCATGGGCATCATCGGTATCTATTTAGGCTATCAAGCTTACATCTGGATGGTAGGTACTTTTTTAAAGTGAGGAAAACATGGCATTAGCCGGGCTAACCTCTGAGTTACAAATCTATTATGAAAAACTAGGAACCGGTGCACCGATCGTTTTTTTACATCCGCCCGGTATGAGTCATCTCGTGTTCAAATATCAAAGAGAACTAGCGACCGATTATCAGACCATCTTTCCTGACAGTAGGGGACATGGGCGCTCGTCTAGTAAAGACCAAGAAACGTTTACGATTTGGGACTTAGCAGATGATGTGGCTTCTCTATTGGACCACTTATTATTAGAGGAGGCGTATATTTGCGGTTATTCAGCAGGTTGCTCGGTTGCACAAGCATTTGTTCAAAAATATCCACAGCGGACAAAGGGCCTTATCTTGAGCGGCGGCTTTTCTCAAGTTTCTACATTCGCACTGAAAAAACAGTTTCAAACAGGAATAAGGCTGGCGAAGAATGCACCAGCCCTACTCAATCAAATTCTTGTCAGCACACATTCGAATTCTCCCGAAGATCGAAAAAAAATGCTGTTCTACCATAAACAGACAGATCCTAAATCGTGTCAAAGATTTTACCAAGAAAGCCTTTCGTTCCATTGTACAGATCAGCTAAAAGAGTGGCGTTTTCCGTTGTTGTTCATCTATGGGGAACAAGCGGAGTATATGCATCCATATAGAAGAATTTACGCAAGGAATGTTCATCCGAAAGCAAAGTTCATCCTCTTAAACAAAGCGCTGCACCAGCTTCCGATCAAGCATTATGCAAGCTTTAATGAAGAGATAAAAAAATTTATTCCATGCCTTACATAAGGATGGTTCCACCGCTCATTCTCTTAAAGCCGCGAACTTTCTCCAGTTCATCAACGAGATGAAGAACAGCGCGGTCTTTTTGTTTCGCTTCAATCATAACATCCATCTCATCGGTGTAATTAGACATCAACTTAAAGAACGGCAGCACATAATCTAGACTTACGAAGTCATGATGGCTTCTGTAAGCTTTTTCGTCTTTTGGTGAAGAAAGATGAACTTTTGGCGGTCGACCTGTATTCTCCCAAGTTTTCACGAACCTCGGCAACAATTCCTCTAGCGAGCCATCATCATCCGGGTTCGCCATGTAATGATGGTAATCAAACATGAGTGGGATACCTTCATTCTCACAGACTTCTAACGTTTCTTTTGTCGTGAACGTTTTATCGTCGTTCTCAAGTGTCATCCTAGCTTTAACGTCAGCGGGGAGAAGTTTAATATTTCCATAAAAACGTTCTAAAGCAGAAGGCTTATCACCATAAGCCCCGCCGATATGAATATTGATATAGCTTCGGTCCTCAATGCCCATCCCTTTTAGCAGATCAAAATGATATTGCATATCTTTCACCGCGTTTAACGTCACCTCTTCACGAGGGCTCGTAAACAAGGTGTACTGGTTAGGATGCATGCTTGTTCTGATGTTGTATTTTTTTACGAGTTTTTCAATCTCTTTGCACTCTTTCTTTGTCTTCTTCAAAAAATCCCAAGCTGCTTCAGGGTGTGTAGCTAAAGGAACGATAGAAGATGACATGCGATGAAGTGGAAGCTCGTGAGCGATGCAATAATGAAGAACGCGTAGTGTGCGCTCAAGATTATTTTTCGTGATGGCAAGCAGCTGTGCTGTGCGTTCTTTCTCATCACGTTTTTGATAAGTAGCATAAGTCATCGTTTTTGCAGGAGAGGCCTCATATAAGTTGAGAGCCGTAGATACAAATCCGAAAGATGTTAACATGTTGGGCCCCCTGTTGTTTTGTATGTTTTGTTATAAAGTGCTGATGAAAGATGTTGATTTCCGCTTCAGGTGCTTCGCTTTCCGCGGGGCGACCGGTGAGCCCCTTGCCGCTTTGCGCCGTTAAGGGTCTCACCTGACCGCTCGTCCCGCAGGAGTCTTACACCTTACGCTCCAATCAACTGATCAAAGATGTTCAAAAAGTCAAAAAACCCAAGATCATTTATAAAAAAGGCGATAGCACAAAACCCACCACTTCTTTTAAACGAACTTTAACGGAACGGCGCGTCTTCTTTAAGCGAGCAAGCGTCAGGTTCTCAGAACGTTCAAGATCTGAATCGAGCACCTTTTTAACGGCTTGTATCTCTGTTTTGTCTGTAAAGATGCAATTCAGCTCGTCGTTATAAAAAAAGCTGCGAAGATCAAAGTTTGCGGTACCTAAATCGCAGATCGTATCATCGAACATAACAATCTTAGAATGATAAAATCCTTCATGAAACTGATAGATCTCTGCACCAGCTTCCAAGAGCGGTTTAACGAAACGATAAGAAGCTTCTTGGACAACAGGATGATCGGGATTCATCGGAACGAGTAACTTCACTTTAACGCCGCGATCTAATGCTGATAAAAGCTCTCTGTTCATCTTTTTACCCGGAATAAAGTAAGGCGAACCTATAAAAATGCTTTTTTTCGCGTCTTTTATTTTGTTAAGAAAAAAATTATAGCCAGCGAATCCTTTTGAAGGAAGAAGCATCAGCTCTTTTGCCCCTTCTTCTTTGAGAGGAAGTGAAGTCTCACTATGAGTTATCTTCTCATTTGTTGAACCGTTCCAATCATCAATAAATAGACGCTGTAACTCAATTACAGCGTGACCTCTTAATTTTAAATGATAGTCGCGCCAATCACCAAACCGTGTGACTCTGCCAATATATTCATTCCCAACGTTGTATCCACCTAAGTATCCGATCTCTGAGTCGATAATTGTAATTTTACGATGATTTCGGTGATTGATGCGGTACAAAAGGTAAGGAAATTGAGGCTTGTTGCTGTATTCAAAATGAACGCCCGCGCTTTTAAGCCTGTGAATGGTCTTTTTTTTCAAGCCGTAACTTCCCATATAATCAAGCAGCAGTCTGATTTCCAGACCTTGCTTTGCTTTTTTGATCAACTTGGCGCAAAGCTCTTGTCCGAGTTCGTCATCGCGCAATATGTAGAACTGTATGTAGATCGTCGTCTTAGCTTCATCTATGTCATGAAACAGTGAATCAAAAAAACGAGAACCTGTCGTTAAAAGATGCATGTTGCCTGTCGTAGTTACAGGAGGTTCTTCATTTGCGATCGTTTGTTTATGTCCTAAGTAAAAGTCGATCCAAGCCAAAATCGCGACGACTATAAGTATCAAAACGATCCACATGATTATCTCCTCCTTTTATAGCAATACATCATATAGTATACCCCCGCCATATAAAACAACTAAAAAATTTTTTTAGCAGAAGTTGACTGAATGCTCATTCATTTATTTTTTTATGCTATAATGAAGTCAGAAAATTAATTTCATTTAGAATTATTAAAAGAGAAAGAATTAGGGAATAGGAGCATTGGAAGGGAGAGAAAGCGATGGACGGCTTAATGGTAGCAAACTGGATTGCATTTCTTTTTGTAACCGCTTACGCACTGTTTTTATTTGCTTATGTCGTAAAAACAAGGTTTGAATTCATCAAGCTCGGCAAAAAAGTAGAGTTTGATCATACGGTTCAAGAACGAATTAAAGCAGTCTTAGTCAATGTATTTGGTCAAAAGAAGCTGTTGAAAGATAAGAAGAGTGGAATTATCCATATTATGTTCTTTTATGGATTCATTCTCGTTCAGTTCGGAGCGATCGATTTTATATGGAAGGGACTCAACCCTGGATCGCATCTGCCTTTAGGCCCGCTTTATCCGGGATTCACATTTTTCCAAGAAATCGTAACGACAATGATCATGATCGCAGTCGTGTGGGCTTTTTACAGAAGATATGTTGAAAAGCTTGTCAGATTGAAACGCGGATTTAAATCGGGATTAGTTCTTCTATTCATCGGTGGTTTGATGCTCTCTGTATTAGTCGGTAACGGTGCAGAGATTATCTGGCACGATCTACCGTACGAGTGGACGGCGCCTATCGCATCCGTAATCGCAATGGCTCTTGGTTTCTTAGGGGAAACGGGTGCTATAGTCGTATTCTTTATCTCATGGTGGATTCACTTATTGTTCTTATTAACGTTCTTAGTGTATGTTCCGCAATCAAAGCATGCTCACTTGATCGCAGGTCCATTAAACGTTTGGCTTGGCCGTAAAGATAAAGTAGGAAAGCTTTCTTCAATCAATTTTGAAGATGAGACACAAGAAGTTTTCGGTGTGAATAAAATTGAAGACTTCAACCAAAAGCAACTAGTTGATCTTTACGCATGTGTAGAGTGTGGCCGTTGTACGAATGTATGTCCGGCAACAGGTACAGGTAAGATGCTTTCGCCGATGGATATGATCGTTAAACTACGTGACCATCTAACGGTAAAAGGAGCTGCCGTAACCTCTCGAACACCTTGGATGCCAGCGTTCGCTTTCTCGAACACAACAGGCAACCAGATCGCTTTTGAAGCGAGAGGGAAGGGTGCTGAGGAAACAGCTGCAACAACAGACGGATCATCTGCACTTGCTTATGATGTTGAGATGATCGGTGAAGTCATGACAGAAGAAGAGATCTGGGCATGTACGACTTGTCGTAACTGTGAGGACCAGTGTCCAGTGATGAACGAACACGTTGATAAGATTATCGACATGCGTCGTTATCTTGTTCTTACTGAAGGTAAGATGGACGCAGAAGCGCAGCGTGCAATCAAAAATATCGAGAAGCAAGGGAACCCTTGGGGAATTTCGAAAAAGGAACGCGAGAACTGGCGTGAGCTGAAAGAAGATGTCCACGTTCCGACTGTAAAAGAGAAAGAAAAAGCGGGTGAAGCGTTCGAGTACCTGTTCTGGGTAAGTTCGATGGGTGCTTATGACAACCGTTCACAAAAAATCGCACTTTCTTTAGCGAAGATCATGAACGAAGCTGGAATTACGTTTGCGATCTTAGGAAACAAAGAAAAGAACTCTGGTGATACGCCACGTCGACTTGGAAACGAGTTTTTATTCCAAGAGATGGCGAACGCAAACATCGAGTTGTTCCAAAAGCATGGTGTTAAGAAAATCATCACGATCGACCCACATGCGTATAACACGTTCAAAAACGAATATCCGGAGTTTGGTCTAGAAGCTGAGGTGTATCATCATACCGAGCTTTTAGCAGACTGGATTAAAGAAGGAAGAATCAAGCCGAAGTTTGAGGTAAACGAAACGATCACCTATCACGATTCTTGTTACCTTGGCCGCTATAACGAAGTGTATGAACCGCCTCGTGATATCCTAAAAGCGATTCCTGGTGTGAAGGTTGTTGAGATGGACCGCAACCGTCAGAACGGAATGTGTTGTGGAGCAGGTGGTGGAATGATGTGGATGGAAGAAAAGGCAGGTTCTCGTGTGAACGTTGCGCGTACAGAACAAGCTCTCGCTGTAAATCCAACCATGATCGGAAGCGGATGTCCGTATTGCTTAACGATGTTGAGTGACGGAACGAAAGCGAAAGAAGTAGAAGAGCAAGTTCAAACGCTAGACGTTGTTGAAATCCTTGAAAAATCAATGTTTGGCTCACAGAAACAAGGTGTTCTTCAGTAGTTTTGTAGCATGTGAAAAAGCTGCCTGCGCATGAGCTGGCAGCTTCATGCTTGGAAGTAGGTCGACTGAGCGTTCGCTCGGCTCGTCTTTCGGTGAAATTGTAAGCGTTAACATAAATTTTAGAGCTACACCATACTAAATCGGGAGGTTTTTCATATGACAAAATCAGTAATCGTCAGTGGTGTACGGACACCTGTAGGGAAATTTGGTGGTGGTTTGAGTTCACTTACGGCGTCAGATCTAGGTGGAATCGCGATTAAAGAAGCGCTTAAACGAGCGCATGTTGCGCCTGAATCGGTGGATGAAGTCATTTTAGGCTGTGTTCTTCAAGGTGGGCAAGGACAGATTCCTTCTCGTCAAGCGGCTGAAAAAGCAGGTTTACCTTGGAAGACGAAAACAGAAACGATTAACAAAGTATGTGCTTCTGGACTTCGTGCGATCACGATGGCAGATCAGATCATCCGTGCAGGTGATGAAGAAGTCATCGTCGCTGGTGGGATGGAATCAATGAGCAACGCACCTTACATTTTACCGAAAGCGCGCTGGGGGCTTCGTATGGGAGATAGCTCAGTGAAAGACCTGATGGTGCATGATGGACTAACGTGTACGTTTACAGGTGTCCATATGGGGATCTACGGAAATGACGTTGCCAAAGAGATGGAGATCTCGCGTGAGCGTCAAGACGAGTGGGCGTACCGCAGTCATAGCCGTGCTATCGATTCGATTGAAAAAGGAATTTTTGCAGAAGAGATCGTTCCTGTAGAAGTGCCTCAACGAAAAGGCGAGCCGGTTGTTGTGTCCCAAGATGAGTCACCGCGTAAAGATACGTCTATTGAATCTCTTGCAAAATTAAGACCCGTTTTTTCTCAAGATGGAACGATTACAGCAGGAAACGCACCAGGCGTGAACGATGGTGCAGCAGCAGTAGTCGTGATGAGCGAAGAGCGTGCTGAAAAAGAAGGCAAAGAAGTGATGGCGACGATCCTTGGTCACACAGCACTTGCTGTTGAAGCAAAGGATTTTCCGAAAACGCCAGGTCTTGTCATCAATGAACTGTTGAAGAAAACAGGGAAATCATTAGAAGAAATTGATCTTTTTGAAATAAACGAAGCATTTGCAGCCGTTGCCCTAGCAAGTTCTGAGCTTGCGGGATTAGATCTTGAAAAAGTGAACGTGAACGGTGGAGCAGTCGCATTAGGTCACCCGATTGGGGCGAGCGGTACGCGCATCGTATTAACGTTGATCCATGAGTTGAAAAGACGCGGAGGCGGACTTGGAATCGCTTCGATCTGTTCAGGCGGCGGGCAAGGTGACGCGATCTTAGTAGAAGTGAAGAAATAAGGAGGAGCAATATTCATGAGCATTCAAAACATTATGGTGATCGGTGCAGGACAGATGGGTTCAGGAATCGCGCAAGTTTGTGCGCAAGCAGGCTATTCCGTTGTTCTCCATGACATGCAAGAAGAGTTCGTACAAAAAGGAATCGGAATCATCTCTAAAAACTTAAACCGCTCCGTGGAAAAAGGACGTCTGGATGAAAGCGAGAAAGAAGCGATCCTATCTCGCATCACAGCTTCTGTTTCTCTAGATAACGCGTCAAACGCAGATCTTGTGATCGAAGCGGTGGTGGAAAACATGGATGTAAAAACACAGCTCTTTAAGATGCTCGATCAATACGCGCCAGCTCATACGATCTTAGCGTCGAACACATCATCCCTTCCGATCACAGAGATCGCGGCTGCAACGAACCGTCCTGAAAAAGTAATCGGCATGCACTTCATGAACCCTGTTCCTGTTATGAAACTCGTAGAGATCATCCGTGGACTTCAAACAGCGGATGACGTGTATGAAACGATTGAGTCGGTATCGAAGAAGTTGCAGAAAGTTCCAGTAGAAGTAAACGACTTTCCTGGTTTCATCTCGAACCGCATTCTCATGCCGATGATCAACGAAGCGATCTTCGCGGTGTATGAAGGTGTAGCAACTCCAGAAGCAGTCGATGAGATTATGAAACTGGGAATGAACCATCCGATGGGGCCGTTAACACTAGCAGACTTCATAGGGCTCGACACTTGCCTCTACATCATGGAGACGCTGCATGAAGGCTTCGGTGATGACAAGTACCGTCCATGTCCGCTTTTAAGAAAGTACGTAAAAGCAGGCTGGCTCGGCAAAAAGTCAGGCAGAGGCTTCTACAACTACGGGGTCTGACCCCACACAAAGACAAAAATTCCATTTTTGTCTTTGTGGAAGAGACAGCTAAAAGAGAGAGACTACAAGTCGGCATTTCACTATAGGAATGGGGAGAGACCATGAACCTTGTATTTACTGAAGAACAAAAGATGATGCAGAAGATGGTACGGGATTTTGCGCAGAAAGAGATAGCACCGGCCATCGAGCATATGGAAGAGACAGAAGAGTTTCCACGCCATCTGATTACGAAGATGGCAGATCTCGGATTGATGGGGATACCGATTCCAGAAGAGTACGGCGGAGCAGGGATGGATTTCACGTCATATATCATCGCAATCAATGAGCTTTCAAAAGTGAGCGCGACGATCGGCGTTATTTTATCTGTCCATACGAGTGTCGGAACAAATCCGATTCTTTATTTCGGGAATGAAGAACAAAAGAGAAAATACATTCCTAAGTTAGCGAGTGGAGAGTACCTTGGTGCGTTCGGACTAACAGAGCCGAGTTCGGGTTCTGATGCAGCAAGCTTAAAGACGAGAGCGGTTAAAAAGGGTGATCATTACATCTTGAACGGCTCTAAGATTTTTATTACAAACGCAGGTGAAGCAGACGTGTACATCGTTTTTGCTTCAACAGCACCTGATAAAGGAAGCTACGGGATTTCGGCCTTCATCGTAGATAAAGATACACCAGGTTTTTCAGTAGGAAAGAAAGAGAAAAAAATGGGGTTGAACGGATCAAACACATGCGAGATCGTTTTTGAAGATGCACGTGTACCTGCTGAAAATCTTCTTGGTAAAGAAGGCGAAGGCTTTAAGATTGCGATGAGCAACCTCGATGTAGGCAGGATCGGAATCGCTGCTCAATCCCTTGGTATCGCTGAGGCGGCATTAGAGTATGCGACGAACTATGCAAAAGAAAGAAAGCAGTTCGGAAAGCCGATCGGTGCTAATCAAGGTCTAGGATTTAAACTTGCAGACATGGCAACTGCCGTTGAAGCGGCAAAACTTTTAACCTATCGTGCGGCTGATCTGAAGACAAACAACCTATCATGCGGAAAAGAAGCTTCGATGGCAAAGCTTTTTGCATCAGAAACGGCAATGAAATCAGCGATCGAAGCGGTGCAAGTGTACGGAGGATACGGCTACACGAAAGAGTACCCGGTAGAAAGATTGTTCCGCGACGCGAAAGTGTGTCAGATCTACGAGGGAACTAGTGAGATTCAACGCATGGTATTAAGCAAACATTTACTAGGATAAGAGGAGAGATAGAAATGCAATTTATGTTATCTGAAGAACATGAAATGATCCGCAAAATGGTGCGTGATTTTGCTAAAAATGAAGTAGAACCTACAGCTGCAGAACGTGATGAGGAAGAGCGTTTTGACCGCGCGATTTTTGATCAGATGGGTGAGCTTGGCCTTTGTGGCATTCCTTGGCCAGAAGAGTACGGCGGAATTGGTGGGGACTACCTAGGCTATGTGATCGCAGTTGAAGAACTATCACGTGTTTGTGCGTCAGTCGGTGTAACGCTATCAGCTCACACCTCTCTTGCAGGATGGCCGATCTTTAAGTTTGGAAACGAAGAGCAAAAGCAAAAGTTCCTTCGTCCGATGGCAGAAGGTAAAAAAATCGGAGCATATGGCTTAACTGAACCTGGATCCGGATCAGACGCAGGAAACATGAAAACAACAGCGAAAAAAGACGGCGATGACTATATCATCAACGGCTCGAAAATCTTCATCACGAACGCTGGAGACGCTGAGATCTATGTCGTGTTTGCCCGCACGGATATTGAAGCAGGATCAAGAGGAGTTTCTGCGTTCATCGTAGAAAAAGGAACACCAGGCTTTTCTTTCGGTAAAAAAGAAAAGAAACTCGGCATCCGTTCATCTCCAACATTAGAGATTATTTTTGAAGATTGCCGTGTACCAGCTGAGAACCTTCTAGGTAAAGAAGGAGAAGGCTTTAAGATTGCAATGATGACACTTGATGGCGGACGTAACGGTATCGCGGCTCAAGCAGTTGGAATCGCGCAAGGTGCACTCGACGCGTCCGTAAATTACGCAAAAGACCGTAAACAGTTTGGTAAGCCGATCGGTGTCAACCAAGGGATCGGTTTCAAGCTTGCAGACATGGCTACAAAAGTAGAAGCGGCTCGCCTTTTAACCTATCAAGCGGCTTGGAGAGAGTCTGAAGGTCTTCCATACGGAAAAGAGTCCGCAATGTCGAAGCTATTTGCAGGAGACATCGCAATGGAAGTTACGACAGACGCAGTTCAAGTATTCGGCGGATACGGCTACACGAAAGAATATCCAGTAGAACGTTACATGCGTGACGCAAAAATCACGCAGATCTACGAAGGTACACAAGAAATTCAGCGTCTCGTTATTTCTAAGATGCTTTTAAAAGATTAAGAGTAAGAGTTTATGAGACACAGTGGCTAGGGAAAGAAACCCCTTGCTAAGTCAGTGTTTCTCTACTCAAAACAGAGTGTTACTAAAATGCTTTTAATAACACCTCTGCAGTTGATTGGAGAGGAAGGATGCGAGACTCCTGCGGGACAGGTGGGCAGGTGAGACACTTAAGAGTGAAACGAACAAATGTGGCTCACCGCCTGCCCCGCGGAAAGCGAGTATCCTGGAGCGGAAATCAACTACTTTCAAAATAGATTTTTAACACCACTTTTAGGAGGAAACCATGCATCCATTAGCACAGCGCATCCAGCAAAAAGAGGAACGTGCTCTCGCAAAAGCGATCACGCTTGCCGAGAACAACGGCGAAGACAAACTCGAGCTTTTAAAGAGCATCTACCCGCAGCAAAAAGGCGCTCATTGGATTGGCATCACCGGTTCACCAGGTGCTGGGAAAAGCTCGCTTGTTAATCGTCTCATCTCTTTTTTGCGTAAAAAAAAGATGACTGTTGCGGTTGTTGCTGTTGATCCGACGAGTCCGTTCAGCGGCGGTTCTATACTTGGAGACCGTGTTCGGATGGCTGACCATTTTACCGACCCTGGTGTGTTTATCCGAAGCATGGGGACGCGCGGCAGTCTTGGCGGCCTTTCACGATCTACGAAAGAAACGGTAAGGCTGATGGATGCTTATGGTTTTGATGTGATTTTAATAGAGACAGTAGGAGTCGGACAGTCTGAGCTCGACATTATGAAGCTAGCAGATTCGGTTGCGGTTGTATTGAATCCAGGTAGCGGAGATGTAGTGCAAGTATTTAAAGCGGGAATCATGGAGATCGCGGATCTGTTCGTTGTGAACAAAGCGGATATGCCAGGGGTTCCTAAGCTTCTCGCAGAGATTGAAGCGATGCTTGATCTTGTGAAGCACGACAGTCCTTACCGACCGCCAGTTGTTCAGACGGTTTCTACTGAAAATAAAGGATTACAAGAATTATGGGATTCTCTTTTAGCGCACCGTGAATATTTAGAGAAGAGTGGTGAAGGTAAAGAGAGAAAGCTTTCTAACCTGAAGCGTGAGGTGATGGAAGTGGTTCAGCATGAAATCTATCAGCAAGTGTGGAAACAAGAACAGAAAAATGGGTTCTCCTGGCTGGCCGACTTAGAATCAGGTACGACAGACCCTTATACAGCTGCAGAAGAGATCTTATTAACACGTTTGCAGCCGGCTGACGGGAAACAGAAATGAGGGAGGCCAATTGGGTAAGAAAGAAGTGCCGTCGCTCGTAAAAGATGAAAAACTGATTCAGAGACGACGAGAAGAGATGGTAAAAGCAGCGGTCTCTCTATTTAAAGAGAATGGCTTCCATCGCACGACAACCCGCGAGATCGCAAAAGCTTCTGGTTTTAGCATCGGTACACTTTATGAGTATATCCGGTCAAAAGAAGATATTCTCTATCTTGTCTGCGACAGCATCTATGATGGGGTAAAGCTGAGGCTGCAGCAGGATATTAATGGGGAAGACAGCGGGATTCAAGGAGTCGAGCGTGCGATCGCAGCTTATTTTAAAGTGATGGATGATATGCAGGATGAAGTGCTCGTCATGTATCAAGAAGCGAAGTCGCTCTCACATGAAGCTCTTCCGTATGTGCTCAAAAAAGAGCTGGAGATGACGGCGATCTTTGAAGAACTGCTTTTTAAAGTAGTAAAGCAAGGTGAACTACATTTAAGTGAAAAAGAAATACAGGCAGCAGCTCACAATATTTTGATCATAGGACAGATGTGGACGTTCAGACGCTGGGCGCTGCAGAAGATGTATACGTTAGAAGAATATACACAGTTACAAGTTCAGCAATTGTTGTACGGCATTAAAGGAGCATAAGAAAGGGTGAATGAAATGACTCAGACTGATATTTACCGGCCAAAGAATCCGGTTCGATTTGTAACCGCTTCCAGTCTTTTTGATGGTCACGATGCGTCGATTAACATCATGCGAAGAATCATTCAATCGAACGGCTGTGAGGTCATCCACCTCGGACACAACCGTTCTGTAGATGAAGTGGTGAGTGCAGCTATCCAAGAGGACGTTCAAGGAATCGCGATTTCTTCTTATCAAGGCGGACACGTAGAGTATTTTAAATATATGATCGATTTATTAAAAGAACGTGGTGCAGGACATATCAAAGTATTTGGCGGAGGCGGGGGCGTTATCATCCCACCTGAGATCAAAGAGCTGCATGCTTATGGTGTAACCCGCATCTTTTCACCGGAAGATGGAAGATTGCTAGGACTTCAAGGCATGATCAATAAGATGGTAGAAGAATGTGATTTTCCGACGGTTACCTCTTTAACGGATGAGATTGAAAAAGTGAAAGAAAAAGACGTTCGCTCCGTTTCGCGTTTGATTACGCTAGCTGAAAACTTGAAGCAAGCGCCAGAAGAAATCGCAGCAACGGCTGAACAGACGTTAAACGAATTGAAAAGTCTGCAAAAACAAGTGCCGGTTCTAGGTATTACAGGTACAGGTGGAGCGGGGAAAAGTTCATTAACGGATGAGCTCGTTCGACGTTTTTTAAACGAGTGTGAAGACAAGACGATTGCGATCATCTCCATCGATCCGACGAAACAAAAGACTGGCGGAGCCCTTTTAGGTGACAGAATCCGTATGAACGCGATCTATCATCCACGTGTTTACATGCGTTCACTTGCTACACGTGGTTCACGTTCTGAGCTTTCCGATGCGATCAAGGACGCGATTGCAGTAACGAAAGCAGCTGGATTTGATCTAATCGTTGTTGAGACGAGCGGAATCGGCCAAGGTGATGCTGGAATCTCAGAGATTTCGGATGCTTCTTTATACGTGATGACGAGTGAGTTTGGTGCACCATCGCAATTAGAGAAGATCGACATGATCGATTATGCAGATATTATCGCGATCAATAAATTTGAGCGCAAAGGCTCTGAGGATGCGCTTCGTGATGTGAAGAAGCAATATCAGCGTTCTCGCAACTGGTTTGATAGGGATTTAGATGAGATGCCTGTTTACGGAACGATCGCGAGCCAGTTTAATGACGCGGGAACGAACGTACTTTTTTATCACTTGATGAAAGTGATTGAAGAAAAGTCAGGTATGGATTGGGGCATCCAACCAGCTCATGATGCTATGACTGCGAAAAAGAACGTCATCATTCCGGGTGAGCGTGCTCAATACTTAAATGAGATCGCACAAACGGTTCGTAAATACCATGAAACGGTGAACGAACAATCCAAGCTTGCTCGCAAGTCGTTCCAAATTCAAGGGACGCTTGAAACAGTAAAAGAATACGACGCTGCAGGTGAGGAAGTAGAAACATCGTTAAACAAAGCGCTTGAAAAAGTAGAAGAGCAGCTGCTGCCAACGACTTCAAAAATGTTAAAAGAATGGCCAGAATTAAAAGAAATGTTTAGCAAGAAGGAATTCGTAACAAAAATCCGAGACAAAGAGATCGTGACAGAACTGACGACGAAAAGTCTTTCTGGTCTTGATATTCCAAAGGTCGCTCTTCCGAAGTTCGAGGACTGGGGAGACATTGTAAAGTGGATCATGAAGGAAAACGTGCCAGGCTCATTCCCGTACACAGCGGGCGTGTTTCCTTTTAAACGTAAAGGTGAAGATCCGAAGCGTCAGTTCGCTGGAGAAGGAACGCCTGAGCGTACGAACCGCCGATTCCACTATCTATCAAAAGATGACGACGCAAAGCGCTTGAGTACAGCGTTTGACTCGGTAACCCTATATGGTGAAGACCCGGATCACCGACCGGACATCTACGGAAAAGTTGGGGAGAGCGGTGTAAGCATCTGTACGCTCAACGACATGAAGAAGCTGTATGACGGCTTTGATCTGATCGCTCCTTCTACATCTGTTTCGATGACGATCAACGGTCCTGCACCGATCATTCTCGCCATGTTCATGAACACGGCGATCGATCAGCAAGTGAAGATCTTTGTGGATAACAATGGCAGACAACCGAATGAAGCAGAGTATGGCGAGATTAAAGCGAACACGCTGGCATCAGTCCGCGGTACGGTTCAAGCAGACATCTTAAAAGAAGATCAAGGTCAAAACACGTGTATCTTCTCTACTGAATTTGCGCTTCGTATGATGGGTGATATTCAGCAATACTTTATCGACCACCAAGTTCGCAACTATTATTCAGTTTCAATTTCGGGCTATCATATCGCAGAAGCTGGTGCGAACCCGATCACGCAGCTCGCGTTTACACTCGCGAACGGCTTTACGTACGTGGAATATTATTTAAGCCGTGGAATGGATATTAACGCATTCGCACCAAACTTATCGTTCTTCTTCTCAAACGGTCTTGATCCGGAATATAGCGTGATCGGCCGTGTAGCTCGCCGAATTTGGGCTACGGTTATGCGTGATAAGTACAAAGCAAACGAGCGCAGCCAGAAGCTGAAGTATCACATTCAAACATCTGGACGTTCACTTCACGCACAAGAGATTGATTTTAACGATATTCGTACGACGCTTCAAGCGTTGATGGCACTTTATGATAACTGTAACTCACTTCACACGAACTCGTATGACGAAGCAATCACAACGCCAACGGAAGAATCCGTTCGCCGCGCGATGGCGATTCAGATGATCATTACAAAAGAGCTTGGTTTGGCTCGTAATGAGAACTCGCTTCAAGGTTCGTTCATCATCGAAGAGTTAACAGATCTTGTAGAAGAGATGGTTCTTCAAGAGTTCGAGCGCATGAACACAAGAGGCGGCGTGCTGGGTGCGATGGAAACACAGTATCAGCGCGGTAAGATTCAAGAAGAGTCGATGTATTATGAAATGAAAAAGCATGACGGATCCCTTCCGATCATCGGAGTGAACACATACCTCAATCCAAACCCGCCGTCAGAAGAAGAGTTCAACATGCAGCTCGCACGTGCGACAAAGGATGAAAAAGAGCAGCAGATTCTGAATCTGAACGCATTCCAAGAGTCAAGTAAAGACCAAGCGGGTGAAGCTCTTAAACGATTGAAAAATGTAGCCCTATCCGGCGGAAACATATTCGATGAGCTCATGCACACCGTAAAATATGCAAGTCTCGGTCAAATCACGAGCGCACTTTATGAAGTAGGCGGGAAGTATAGAAGAAATATGTAGTGTGAGGGGAGAGAGGGCCGCCAGTGTTTGAGCGGTTCTCTTTTCTTTGAGAGAGTTGATGATTGCATCACTCTTTATAGAACTACTCTCTTAAAATGTAGTTTTTTAAAGGTTGTTGTTTTAAGTTTCTTTATATTTCTCCTATGAAAATTGATTGGAGCAGAAGGTTGCGAGACTCCTGCGGGACAAGCGGGCAGTCCTAAAAGTGGAAGTGGCTCGTTCAGCCCCGACAAGCAAAAGGTGAATGGGTTTGAAGGCGCACTTTGCCTTCTTAGCCATTTAACTTTTGACCTCGAGGGGCTAGCCACTGCACTAGACAGGTGAGGCACTTAAGGGCGCGAAGCGGCAAGTGGCTCACCGCCTGCCCCGCGGAAAGCGAGCAACCTGGAGCGGAAATCAACCACTTTCAAAAGCACCATAGTGTAATCTAACAAGGGTCACAAAACCTTTTATGGAAAAAAGATAGATTACTACTGGCATATACGCATGGGATTTGTTTATAATGAAGAGTATGATTCTTCTAAAGAATGAGCACAATGTGTTGATATAAATGAGTGTGGAGAAGGAAAGGAAGTGCCGATGTGGCTATGTTGAACACGTACACGAAAGAACAAGTCGTTGAAATGTCAATGGTCGAAATCGCATTTGAAATTTTGCAAAATGCTAAGCAACCTGTTCAATTCTATGATTTAGTAAAACAGATCGCTGAAATCAAAGGTTTGTCTAAAACAGCTGTTGAAAACCGTATTGCGTATTTTTACACTGATATGAATATTGACGGCCGATTCGTTTCATTAGGCGATAATAAATGGGGATTAAAAACGTGGTACCCAGTTGAGAGCTCTGAAGAGGAGCTTGGTGCAACGAACAAACCAACAAAACGTAAAAAAGCGTCTGAAGATGACTACGACTTTGAAGAGGACTTCGATGATGAAGACTTCGATGAGTTGGAAGTGGAAGATGAGTTCGTTGATGAAGACGACGATCTTGCTGACGACGATGATGACGATGACGAAGATGAAGAATTAGAATTCGACGAAGAAGATGAAGACTTCGACGAAGAAGATGAAGATGAAGATGCAGACGAGGAAGAAGATCTGTAAGACTGATTGTGAGTCGTGAAAACCAGTGCCCTTGGCGCTGGTTTTTTTTAGATGCAACTCGTGGATTGAAGATCAAAACTTTTGGACTCAGGTTCAAGGCTCGTGGATCCCTGAGCCCGAGCTACCAACCATTCACAAGCTTGTCACACTAAAAAATGGATTCTCACAGATCATCTTGACATGCGCACGATACTCGGGTAATATTCTTTTTGGGCTATTCCTGTATCTTTTATTTAAAAGACTAATTTTATATGATATCAAAAGCAAAAGTGCCCCCTAACCATAGGGGAAGTGTCTTTTGCTTTTTATTTTTTCCGGATGAGACTGTGTTAGCAGCACGCACACAACCCTCTTCCAATAGTAGAAAATGCGTTAAACGCACATACTTATTTTAGAAAATTTAGGGGGATTGAAAACATGGCAAAATATATTTTTGTTACAGGCGGTGTTGTTTCGTCTTTAGGAAAAGGAATCACTGCAGCATCATTAGGCCGTTTATTAAAAAACCGCGGAGTTAAAGTGACGACGCAAAAATTCGATCCTTACATCAACGTGGATCCAGGGACGATGAGCCCTTATCAGCATGGTGAAGTTTTCGTAACAGATGACGGTGCGGAAACGGACTTAGACTTAGGTCACTATGAGCGTTTTATCGATATTAACTTAAATAAATACAGCTCAGTAACGACTGGTAAAATTTATTCTACCGTTCTTAGAAAAGAGCGTCGCGGTGAGTATCTTGGTGGAACAGTACAGGTTATTCCGCACATCACGAACGAGATCAAAGAGCGTGTTTTCCGTGCTGGTCGTGAAACGAACGCAGATGTCGTGATCACAGAGATCGGCGGAACTGTTGGGGACATCGAAAGCTTGCCGTTCCTAGAAGCAATTCGTCAGATCAAAAGTGATGTAGGCTCTGAAAACGTAATGTATATTCACTGTACGTTGATTCCATATATCCGTGCAGCGGGTGAGCTTAAGACGAAACCAACACAACATAGTGTAAAAGAGCTTCGCAGCCTTGGTATCCAGCCGAACATTATCGTGGTTCGTACAGAGATGCCGGTCCCTCAAGAAATGAAAGACAAAATCGGTCTTTTCTGCGACATCGATCCAAAAGCGGTTATTGAAGCGAGAGATGCAGACACACTTTACCAAGTGCCGATCGATCTTCAAGAGCAGAAGATGGACGAGCTTGTTTGTAAACACCTTAAGCTTGAAACACACGAGCCGGATATGGCGGAGTGGAAAGAACTGATCAACCGCGTAACGAACTTAAAAGGAAAAGCAAAGATTGCGTTAGTCGGAAAATATGTAGCGCTACAAGATGCCTATATTTCTGTAGTTGAAGCGCTTCGTCATGCAGGTTATCAATTTGATACAGATATCGAGATCGACTGGATCAACTCTGAGAACGTTACTGCTGAAAACGTGAACGAACTTCTTCAAGATGCTGATGGTATCTTAGTTCCTGGCGGATTCGGTGACAGAGGGGTAGAAGGTAAGATTCTAGCTACTCAATATGCGCGTGAGAACAAAGTTCCTTTCTTAGGAATCTGTCTTGGTATGCAGCTTGCATCCGTAGAGTTTGCTCGTAACGTCTTAGGACTTGATGGTGCACACTCTGCAGAACTTATGCCTGGTACACCATTCCCGGTCATCGATCTACTTCCTGAACAAAAGGACATCGAAGATCTAGGTGGTACACTGCGCCTTGGACTGTATCCGTGTAAGATTAAAGAAGATACAAAAGCGTTCGCAGCTTATAACGATGAAGTTGTTTACGAAAGACATCGTCACCGTTATGAGTTCAACAACGAATACCGTGAACAAATGGAAAAAGCAGGGTTCATTTTCTCAGGAACATCTCCTGATGGCCGTCTTGTTGAGATCATCGAGTTAGAAGATCACCCGTGGTTTGTTGCGTCACAGTTCCACCCAGAATTCACATCACGACCAACACGCCCGCAAGCTCTATTCCGTGACTTTATCGGTGCGGTAACACAATTGAAGAACTAATTTTATAGATCGTTATGGCCGGCAGCTTCACTTTCTTAGTGGAGCTGCCGGTTTTTTTATGAAGAATGACTGAACATAATATAAAACATGGATTTTACGGTACGTGTTTTTATAATTGTTACACGTTCGCACACTTTTTAGCTTATTACGCACACATTTTCACTTTCTGCGCACGTATCGACACGCGCTTCACTCTTTTCGACACGCCGCACGCACATAACCTCTAAATTTACACACAATCGCCATGTCAAAAAAGCATGACAATAAGAAAAAGCTTGGCTATTAGCCTAGCTCCTCCTTATTCTTCATCATATTCTTCCAAAATCTCTTCTGTCGTTAAAAATAGTGCGTAATACGCGAATAAAGCAGTTAATCCTGATGGAAATCCTAAGCGTGAACCATCATCGAGTGGCACCAATCCGCGAACGGCCTTCGTATCGATCACGATATCGGCTAAATCCTCCACATTCACATCGATATCGGCATCTTTTCGTCGTCCACCGATCAAAATGACATGGCACGCAGACGTTTTACGAATTTTTGAACAGAGTGCTACTGCTTCTTCGTCATTTAAAAAGCGCGTTGCTACGACAACACTATCGACCGGTAGCAGCTCAGACAATAGTTCATCTGAATATTTAGCCCCCGCGCGGAATTTATTCTCTCCAAATAGTGCTTCGCTCACAATGGCTTCCATTTCGTTAAAGCCTTTAAAATAAACGGTTCCTTCAGAAAGAATACTTTGTGCCAGCAGGCGTGAACTTTCTTCGATCGACTGTTCTTCTTTATCTGAAATGGATTTTAACAATCCTGCAACTTGTGTTGAAAATATTTTTAACATGAAAAAGAACTCCTTACTTTTTTTCAAATCATCGTGTTTTTGTTTATTAATTTAGTATACTTAATTTAACAATACAAATCATCGGGAACAGCAGGAATTCGTATCCTGTGTCTCGAATGGTATAGGGACAAAATGGTTTTGTAAAGAAACTCTAGATGAGGTGAGCAATAATGAGCGGGAAAATTTTAATTGTAGACGATCAGTATGGCATCAGAATTCTTTTGAACGAAATCTTTCAAAAAGAAGGTTATAAGACGTATCAGGCAGCGAACGGTGTACAAGCTCTTTCGATTGTGGAGAAAGACCGCCCTGATCTTGTCATTTTAGATATGAAGATTCCTGGAATGGATGGCTTGGAAATCCTTCGTCGTGTGAAGAAGCATGATGAAACGATTCAAGTGATCATCATGACAGCTTATGGTGAGCTAGACATGATTCACGAGGCTATGAAGCTGGGAGCTATCACTCATTTTGCAAAGCCATTTGATATTGATGAGATTCGAGCGGCGGTTAGGAAAGAACTTCCATTAAACACGCCATCGTCATAAAAGATTAAGAAATGCTGGTGTGTCGCCAATGATAGCGGTTACACCCTGAAAACGTTGATGTGTTGCGGTTTTCAGGCGATATTGGTATGCTATACTAGAATGAAATATGAGCATAATGAAATGTTTAGCAAGACGCCATGAAAGGTAAACTAAAGTGGCTTCTTTTTGCTGTTTATGCGCATTTCAGCAAATACACTATACAAAATGTAGTTGGTCTGCTCGTGCCAATATCTAAGGAGGACATTACTATGCCTTTAGTTTCAATGAAAGAAATGCTTGAAAAAGCAAAAGCGGAAAATTATGCAGTTGGTCAATTCAACTTGAACAACCTTGAGTTCACTCAAGCGATTCTTAAAGCTGCACAAGAAGAGAAATCTCCAGTAATTCTTGGTGTTTCCGAAGGTGCTGCTCGTTATATGGGCGGATTCAAGCTTGTAGTTGCTATGGTTAAAGCGCTTATTGAAGAGTACAAAGTAACTGTACCTGTAGCGATCCACCTTGACCACGGTTCTAGCTTCCAAAAGTGTGCTGAAGCGATTCATGCAGGTTTCACATCTGTAATGATCGACGGATCTCACCACCCGCTAGAAGAGAATATCGCTCTTACTAAAAAAGTAGTTGAACTTGCTCACATCCACGGTGTTTCTGTTGAAGCAGAACTTGGCCGTATTGGTGGACAAGAAGACGACCTAGTTGTTGAAGATGCAGATGCAGCTTACGCTATCCCTTCTGAGTGTGATCAACTTGTTCGTGAAACTGGTGTTGACTGCTTCGCGCCTGCACTAGGATCTGTTCACGGACCTTACAAAGGTGAGCCTAACTTAGGATTTGACCGCATGAAAGAAGTTATGGAACTAACTGGTGTACCTCTTGTACTTCACGGTGGTACTGGTATCCCAACAAAAGATATCCAAAAAGCAATTTCTTTAGGAACTGCTAAAATCAACGTAAACACAGAAAACCAAATTGCTTCTCATAAAGCTGTTAAGGAATACATCGGATCTAACCCAGATAAATATGATCCTCGTAGCTACTTAACTGCAGCTCGTGATGCGATCCAAGCAACTGTAGCTGGAAAAATGCGTGAGTTTGGTTCTTCTAACAAAGCTTAATATAACCTTTCTCATGAAACCGCCTATACATCATAGGCGGTTTCATTTACACTATAAGAGTGCAAAAAACTAAGATCTACGTAAAGATAATAAAAGTTTTATGCGAAGTTTTGTAAGCGTAATCCTTCGTGTATGAAGACGAACATGTTATAAAAGAATATAAAAGATAGACATACTCAAAAAAAAACAGGAGTGATCATTTTTGAAATTCTTTATTGATACTGCAAACATTGATGATATTAAAGAAGCCTATGACCTGGGCATTTTATCTGGAGTAACAACGAACCCTTCTTTAGTCGCTAAAGAAAAAGGCGTTGATTTTCATGAAAGATTAAAGGAAATCACAAGCCTAGTACCGGGTTCTGTTAGTGCTGAGGTGATCGGAACTTCTTATGAAGAAATGGTTTCAGAAGGTCGTGAACTAGCAAAAATCGCACCAAACATCACGGTAAAAGTTCCAATGACACTGGACGGATTAAAGGCAGTAAAAACGTTCTCTGATGAAAACATCAAAACAAACGTAACCTTAATTTTCAATGCAAACCAAGCATTACTTGCAGCTCGTGCAGGTGCAACGTATGTATCACCATTCTTGGGACGTTTAGATGATATCGGTCAAGATGGTTTAGAGCTTATCTCACAAGTGGCACAAATTTTTGCGATTCATGAGATCCCAACAGAGATCATCGCAGCATCGATCCGCCACCCTGTTCACGTAACAGAAGCGGCATTACGAGGCGCGCACATAGCAACAATTCCACCAAACGTAATCAAAGGACTAGTAAAGCACCCGCTAACAGATCAAGGGATCGAAAAGTTCCTAGCTGACTGGGATGCTGCTAACAGAAAGTAATTTATTAGTTCTTTTTCTTTAATAAAAGGTGTTTTTATAACTTCCTGGATAAGTTGATTGTAGTGAAAGGTGCGAGACTCCTGCGGGACAGGTGGGCAGGTGAGACACTTAAGAGTGAAACGTACGAATGTGGCTCACCGCCTGCCCCGCGGAAAGCGAGCACCTGAAAAGGAAATCAACTACTTTCAAACGCAACAAAGC
>NZ_JARMFC010000014.1:0-220072 GCF_036213205.1 Fictibacillus nanhaiensis | reverse complement strand
ATCGATCATAAATCCTCGGCATCGATCATAAATCCTCGGAACCGATCATAAATCCTCGGCATCGATCATAAATCCTCCGAACCAGCATCAATCCCCTAAGCACTGGACGCCTATGTTGACTTAGCTAAAAAATCTTTATAAAAACGCTCTTCACTCCTTTCACACAAAAAAACTAGCCCATGAAATATGAGCCAGCCAACGAAAAGAACTTCATATTCATTATTTATGCCCTCTTCCTTTTGTCAAATGGCATGGTACGCCTTTACCCATAGCACCTGGCTGTGACATCCTTTCCATGTATGCCAATCCTCTTAAGCATTGCGTCTTGCAAGCAATACATGTCTCACTTGTAACCATCTTTTGTGTATGCTGATATTTGTTAACCTGGCTGTCATATTTATTTTTTGTCGTCTTCTTTGCATTTTTTTTAGCCATGAATGTGCCCTCCCCCTGAATCCTAAACACATTGTATGTAGGAAGAGTGGCTTTTGACATACGTAAAAATAAAAAAACTACCCAATGTACAGGTAGTCTTCATCATGTTCGATTTGATATTGAATGCTTTGCCGTTCAGCAAGTGACATGATGTAGTCACTGTCTGATTTGTCATACGCTAATAAAAACTCGTGCAATGGCATGTTGTATTTGTTCCAGACCACTTCCATCAGCCACTTTTGGCTGATCATAAAATACTCACCATTATAACGGTCTACTTTTATGGTATTGCCTACATACATCCATAACACTCCCTTTCAAAGAGGTTAAATATGCATTAGGTCTTACGGTTGTACCTTCATTATATTCCTTTTATCAGAAAAGTCAAAAAGTAAACGTCTGAATATATAATATACGGGTACATTTACTACTTGACGAAAATAGTGGCAAAGAGATTGTAACAGTACTTGGGAAGACTAGACATAACAATAAATTGATATAAAATTTATAGTAGAATACGTCTCATGACCTATGACAAATAAACCATAATATGGTAACCTCTATAAGGTGTATTTTAAAACGTGTAAAACCTTTTAAAACGGGAATATGTTATTAAGCTGATGATATAGATAAAGGAGTAGTTCATATTGCGTATAATAAAAGAGAATATTTTAGCATTATGTCTCCTCCTCTCTATCCCTTTACTGAATATTATTTATCAGGTATTAAATCATGGGGAACGCGGGGCGAGGCAACTTATTACAGCAGTGGATCACCAAATCCCATTTGCAGAGATTTTTATTGTACCTTATGTTCTTTGGTATGCTTTTATCTTTCTAATGTTTGTTTACTTTTGTGTTTATGACAGAACTATTTATTACCGGACCTTATTAAGTTTTTGTGTGGGAATGCTGGTATGTTATGTGATTTACTTCTTTTTTCAGACCACAGTTCCCCGTCCTGAATTAGTTCAAGGTGGCATACTAACAAAGATGGTTCAGTATGTTTATGGTGCTGACCAACCATTCAACTGTTTTCCAAGTATTCATGTATTGAGCAGTTATCTTATGATTTTAGGCATTCGCCATAGTAAGATGTGGACGATAAGAAAAGATATCATTGTCTCAACCATCGCTTACAGCATTATCTTGTCGACACTTTTCGTTAAACAACATGTTGTACTAGATGTCGTTGCTGGAATTTTACTTAGTAGCCTCCTTTTTAAACTGTTTTATTATCTTGAGGCTGAAACAGTATTTAGCTTTTTTAAACGAATGTTTAAAACAAAACTTCAAAGCTCAGAGAAAAGTTAAGGTAAAGAACTGCTTTTATATAAGCGGTTCTTTTTTATTTTTATTGCTTGCTATTCACTCTTAAAAAAACGTTGTTTTGTACAGGCATAACTAGGATTGAAATCAAATATGAATAACATGGGAAGGAGTGATTACGATGAGCGATGAACAAAGGAAGGCAATTGACCAGCGTGCTGACAACATGCATCAGATGTGTAAGCAACACATGTATTACCATGTAACGATTAAAACGCGAGACGGTCAAGAAATCGAAGGAATTATTACTGATTTAGATAAAAAAAATGTATATATGATGGTTCCGCAAAATATGATGCCTGCAGAAGAAACCCAACAACAAAACCCTCAAACAGAGCAATCATCTAGCGAACCTGGACAGCAGAGCCAACAACAACAACAACAACAACAACAACAACAGCAACAAACAAATCAGCAGAATCAACGTCAATGGGATGGAAATCCATATTATCGACGATATTATCGTCAGATTTTTCCGCTCGCCACTCTCGCAGCTTTGTCTTTATATCCTTTTTATCCGCCTTATCCGTATCCTTACTATCCACCCTATCCATACCCTTATCCTTATTATTAAAGCAGACCGCCTAAATCACAGGCGGATTTTTTTATGATTTCAATTTGGTAAAAACGGGAAGTAAGTGTACATAGATCATATTAATCAAGGAGGGCATATAATGGCTAACATTTTGGTTGTATATTATAGTTCTTATGGTCATATTCATGAGATGGCACTAGCAGCAGCAGAAGGTGTAAAGCAAGTTGACGGTACGGAAGTTAAAGTTGTAAAAGTTCCTGAGTTTGAAGTCACAAAAAAATACATGTCTCAACAAGATGCTTATGTAAAAGCTCAAGAAGCACAGGCTGATATTCCTGAAGTGACACTTGACGATTTAAAATGGGCAGATGGTATTGTATGGGGAATTCCAACACGTTACGGCATGATGCCAGCACAAATCAAACAGTTGCTTGATTCTGCAGGCGGCCTTTGGGCAAATGGTGATCTAGAGGGCAAAGCCACTGCCGTAATCACAAGTTCCAATACGATTCATGGTGGACAAGAATCAACTGCGATCACTTCTTTCGTTCCACTCATGCACTTTGGAATGATTTATGTAGGTCTTCCATATGGAGAAAATCCAGAACAGATGACGTCAGATGGTATAGGTGGTTCGCCTTACGCGGCTTCGACCGTAGCTGGAGCAGATGGCAGTCAACAGCCTCAGGATGCAGAAAAAACAATGGCTTCTCGTTTAGGAAATCGCGTGGCAAAAGTAGCAAAAGCACTTAAAGGTAATCTATAAAATCGCTTATAAAAAAAGCCCCTCCGCTTGGAGAGGTTTTTGAAAAAACCGGTAGAATTTCACCGGTTTTTCTTTTTTTCCTAGTGAGGGACTTTTTCAGTGCCCTCCAATTGGAGAAGCTTTGTCAAACTACTTTACATCATATCCTTGATCTTCAATCGCTTCTCGCATATCTGCATCTGTAACTTTCGAAGAATCCACTTCTACATCCACTTTTCCAGTTTCTAAGTGAACCACAACGTTTTTCACTCCATCTAGTTCATTTAACGCATTCGTTACTGCTGCTTTGCAGTGGCCACATGTCATACCTTCTACATTTAATGTTTTTGTTTCCATCATCTTTTCCTCCTAGTTCTCTTTTAAGTTTAAGCGTTTTAAACGCAATGCATTCGTTACAACGGATACAGAGCTAAATGCCATAGCAGCTCCCGCGACCCAAGGTTCGAGCAAACCGAATGCAGCGATCGGAATACCTGCTGTATTGTAAAACAATGCCCAAAATAAGTTTTGCCTAATATTTCGCATTGTCTTTCGGCTTAACTCTATCGCTTTTGGAATATGATTGAGATCTCCACCAACAAGCGTCACATCAGCGGCTTCGATTGCTACATCTGTTCCTGTACCGATTGCCATTCCGATATTAGCCGTCGCGAGTGCTGGAGCATCATTGATCCCATCACCTACCATCGCAACTGTTTTCCCTTTATCTCGAAGCTCTTTCACAATACGCGCTTTATCTTCGGGTAACACTTCAGCGAATACCTCTGTAATGCCTACTTCCTGTGCGATTGCAAGTGCTGTTCTTTTGTTATCACCTGTGATCATATACACATCAATACCCTGATCTGTTAAAGAGTTAATCGCATTTTTTGATGTTTCTTTTACCCTATCAGCAACAGCTATAATTAGAACGAGCTCTCCATCTACCGCCCCTAGCATAGCTGTTTTCCCTTCGTTCTCATAGCCTTCAAGAAGCGTTTCGTGTTCTTTATATTCTACAGCTCTTTCTTTCATGAGCTTTCTCGTTCCAACGAGTACGGTTTTTCCACTCATGGCTGATTCAATCCCATGGCCTGGAATAGCATGAAAGGACTCCGTTTCAATGATAGGTATATTCTGTTTATTTCCGTACTCAACAATAGCTTCTGCCAAAGGGTGTTCAGAGCTTTTCTCTGCAGAAATCACATGAGAAATAAATCCTTCTTTTAACTCTATAAGATCTGTAACTTCTGGTTTTCCTTTTGTAACCGTTCCTGTTTTATCAAGTAGCAATGCATCAATTCTTTGTGCGACTTCTAAATACTCTCCACCTTTGAACAAGATTCCCTGCTCTGCTCCTTTACCTGTTCCAACCATAATGGATGTCGGTGTTGCGAGACCAAGTGCACACGGACAGGCGATAACTAGAATGGCAATGCTGACTTCAAGAGCTTGAGGCAGGTTACCTGGATCTACAAGTAAATACCAGACCATAAAAGCAAGTAGTGCAATACCTACAACAATTGGCACGAAAATTCCAGAGATATAATCCGCCATTCGTTGTATAGGTGCTTTCGATCCTTGAGCTTCTTCAACAATCTTTATGATTCCAGCTAGAGCCGTTTCTTTCCCTACCTTTTTAGCCTCCATTTGGAGAGTGCCATTCTTGTTGAGGGTAGCTCCTATAACGGTATCACCTTCTGTTTTTTCAACAGGAATCGCTTCACCTGTAATCATACTTTCATCGACTGAAGAATTACCAGAGAGCACGGTGCCATCGACCGGTATTTTCTCACCTGGCTTAATAAGCAGCGTATCTCCTACTACCACTTGATCTAAAGGAACTCTATCTTCCTTTCCATTTCTTATTACAGTAGCTTCCTTTGCCTGCAGATTCAATAGTTTGGAGATTGCTTCTGTTGTTCTGCCTTTTGCGAGAGTCTCGAAATATTTACCGACTAAGATTAGCGTGATTAACACAGCGCTCGTTTCAAAATACAGTTGTGGCATATAGTCAGAATTACCAATCGTCTTAAAAGCCTCAACTACGCTGTAAAAAAAGGCAGCAGACGTTCCTAACGCAACAAGAACATCCATGTTCGCACTCTTATTACGAAGCGCTCGAAAAGCACCGATATAAAACGGTCCTCCTATATAAAATTGAACAACGGAAGCGAGAAAAAGTTGAAACCAGGGGTTCATGAATACTGATGGCATTGGCAATCCAAAGTCCCAAGGCATATGAGCAAACATTGTATATAGAAGTGGAAGAGACAAGATTATAGATAGAATTAACTTTCTCTTCTTCGACGTAATCTCTTCTTCCTTCTTCGTCTTTTTCGTTTCACGATCTTTGTGAGTAGTCGCATTATACCCAAGTTTTTGTATCTTGTTTAACACTTCATCTACAGAAACAATCGACGGGTTATATTCTATCGATCCCGTTTCACCCGTTAAGTTAACCGTAGCACTAGAGATCCCTTCCATGCGGTTTAAGCTTTTTTCAATGCGTGTAGAGCAGGCTGCACAAGTCATGCCCGAAATATCAAGATCTACCTTTTCTTTCGCAACACCGTAACCAAGCTTTTCAATTTTTTGTTCGATCTCTTGAAGGCTGATCATCTGAGGATCAAACGTTACAGAAGCTTTTTCCATGGCTAAGTTGACATTAACATCGACATGATCCATTTTGTTCAGCACTTTCTCGATTCGAGTTGAACAAGCTGAGCATGTCATGCCCGTTATTCCTAGATTTACTTTCTTTTTGCTCATGGTCTTCACCTTCTTTTATGATTTAGAGAATTGCTTAATGACCCTCATTAATTCTTCTATAGAGTCTTCTCCATCACCAGATTTTATCGCATCAGCCACACAATGCTGAGTGTGACTTTCCATCAATTGAAATCCTACTCTTTTTAATCCGGCTGTCACAGCTGAAATCTGAACAAGAACATCTATGCAATAACGATCATCTTCTATCATTTTTTGAAGACCACGAACTTGGCCCTCAATCTTTTTTAAACGGTTGTTTAAATCTTGTTTATCACTTTCACAGCGATGTGTTTTTTGTTCCATATGGGTTCATCCCTTCGTTTTGGATGCTTACAGAGTTAGTATATACTATACCCCCCTATAGTATCAAATATTCTGATCAGTTTCTTCTTTCTTTTACAAAAATGTAGATCCCTACTAAAGCTACAACTCCTAAAATGATCTTTCCTTCTGTATTCCATTCTGTTACGTTGTACACTGAATATGCTTCAAGTAATAATGCTGGTAACTTCCCTATTGAACTCGCCACAACAAAAGTCCAGGCTGAAACAGCACCGATCGCACTAGCAAATGTAACAAAGCCTGAAGGTACAAATGGCAACAATCGAAGTGACAGAATAAGGAGAAATGCTTCTTTCCCACTTGCTTCTAATAACCTTACCACCCTGGGGTACCCTTTGAGCTTATCTCTAGAAACTTGTTTAAATCCTTTTCTATATAGAAGAAAAGCAACCATTGCTCCTAATGCTTCTCCGATAAATGAAATGAATGTACCGTACCAAAACCCAAAGAATAAAATATTTGCAGCTGTAATAAAAACAGTAGGAATAACACCTATAATTCCAATTAATATATTTAGTACGAGTGAAATGATAATCGCCCATTCGCTATACTCGTGGAAAAATTGAATAACGATTTCTGACATAACATGCGTTCCTCCTAAAAAAATACTAACCTCATACCCCTTTATGGTACTAAAAAAGCCATGCAGCTGCATGACTTTTTCCTTTCACTATTTTCTATTGTGAAGCAAGACCGTAAGACTGATTAATGTTACAAGAATTGTAGCACCCATATCAGAAAGGATTGCAATCCAAAGTGTGAGCCATCCTGGAATCGTAAGCAGTAAAGCTAAAAGCTTCAACCCAAGTGATAATCCAATGTTCCACTTGATGATTTTGTTTACTTTCCTAGAAACTTGCACAGCATCCGGAAGTTTCCCTAAGTGATCTTGCATGAGTACGATATCTGCTGTTTCGATTGCACTATCAGTTCCTTTTCCCATTGCAATACCAAGATCAGCCGTAGCAAGTGCGGGAGCATCGTTGATTCCATCGCCAATCATCGCCACTTTGCCAGACTTCTTAAGCGATCTCACCTTTTCTACTTTATCCTCCGGCAGCAGCCCTCCGAAGAAAGAAGACACTCCCGTTTTCTTAGCAACTTTATCCGCAACAATTGGGTGATCACCAGTCAGCATGACCGTCTCTTTTATTCCTGTTTCATGAAGCATAGAGATAATATCGGGACTTTCTTTTCTGATTTCATCTGCAATAGCAAACACACCAAGAATTTCAGTGTCACTTGCAACAAGGACGATCGTATTACCTTCTTCTTTATATGAATCGATAACACTTTTTACGTCCCCACTCGCATGGGTACTGCCAATTATTTTTTCGTTTCCTAGCCTATACGTTTTATGATCAACTACCGCTGTAATTCCTTGACCACTAACTGTTGTCATTTCATCCGCTTCTACTTCTTCAGCACCAACTTCCTGGCACTTTGCTACAACTGCTTTTGCAAGGGGGTGAGAAGATGACTTTTCAATCGCATAAGCTACTTTATAAAAGTCGGGATGGAACGCTTTCTCCGCCACAACGTGCGGTTCACCTAGTGTAAGAGTACCTGTTTTATCAAAAGCAATGACATCTATCTTACCAAGCTGTTCAAGATAAGCGCCACCCTTGATCAAGATTCCGTTTCTTGCATTGACTGTTATCCCAGAGAGGATCGCAATTGGCGATGAAAGAATAAGTGCACAAGGACAACCAACGATCAATACCGCAAGACCTTGGTAGAACCATTCCCCCCATGGTTCATTGAACAAAAGTGGTGGTACTAACATAACTAGTGCAGAAACAACCATGATGATCGGTGTGTAATAGTTTGCAAATCGATTAATAAAAAGCTCCGTTGGCGTTTTAGATTCTTGTGCTTCCTGAACGAGAGCCAATATTTTAGAAAGAGCTGATTGGTTATAAGTCTTCGTTATTTTCACATGAAGCACACCTTCGTTGTTGATGCTCCCACCAAATACCGTCTCTCCATCTTCTTTTTCCACTGGAAGTGATTCACCTGTGATCGCTGCTTCGTTCACAGAGCTTTTTCCATAGACAACAACGCCATCTGACGGAATCTTTTGCCCTGTTTTTACTAGAACAACATCATCCACTGCTAGTTCTTCAATCGAGATGACTTCTGTTTTCCCGTCTCTTAACAAAAGCGCTTCTTTCGGTGCTACCTTTAAAAGAGATTCCATCGAGCGCCTTGCTTTTTCCATTCCGTAAGATTCAAGCAGTTCATTTATGCCAAAAAGGATTGCCACAAGTGCAGCTTCTTTCCACTCACCGATGGCAACTGCACCAACTAATGCGACTGTCATTAAAGTGTTAATATCAAATTTAAACTTCGTCAGGTTTCGAAGACCTTTTAAAAACGTTGAATAACCGGAAGAAATCGTCGCAACAGCATAGAATAGTATGGAAACATACGCTGTATTTAACATATGTTCTGTACTAAGTGCTGCAATAAAGGAAGCAACGGATACATACAACCCGATCATCAGCCAATTTGGTCCTGTAGGCTTTCCGTCTGATTCGAACCTTACATTCTCCGTCGATAGGATAGAACGTACTCTGTCCATGTCCATGTTTTCATCTAATACGATTTTACTTGAATTAAATTGTACCTTTGCTCGCTCGCCACCAGGAAGCTGTTGGATCTGTTCTTCAAGCTTCAATGCACAATGGCCACAAGATAATCCAGTGATCTTATGCTCTTTCATTTATGGTCCTCCTTTCGTTAGTCGTGTCTCGCATGATGTATGGATTGATGCAAAAGAGTCATCACATGCTCATCATCTATTGAGTAAAAAAGTGTTGTTCCGGCCCGTCTAAACTTTACAAGTCTTAAATTTTTTAAAAAGCGTAATTGATGGGATACGGTTGACTGCATGAGTGACAATTCTTCAGCAATTTCAGATACATTACACTCCCTCTCCCCTAAAAGATGCAAAATTCGAATTCGGGTTGGGTCCGAAAGTGCTTTAAATGTTTGAGATACGATAAATAGTGTTTCCTCATCAAGATGTTCATATTTGTTTTGTTCATCGGTCATTAAAACAGCCCCCTAAACTACGGCTTTATTTATTATATGAACATATGCTCATATATGTTACTTAGAGTGTACCTAATATTTTGGAATTGTGCAAAAGAAAAAAGAAGCAAATTACTCAGCTTCTTTAATCTTGCTTATACCTAGTCTTTTAAATCGTTGTTTTCTTCCATATGTCAGCGAACGCCACACCCATTCAAGAGGTCCCATATAATATCTTTCTATCCACCACTTTGAAAGAAGAGCTTGAAGAAAAAAGATTCCACAAGACAAGATGACACCAATGAAAGGTCCAAATTCTCCGTACAGTCCTAATCCATAACTATAGAAGATCGTAGTCGCAATCATGGATTGAGTTAAGTAATTGGTAAAAGCCATTCGCCCTGTAAATTGAAAGTAGTTAAACAAACGTTTAAATCTTCCACTTCGATAAAGAAGAACGATGCTAGAGATGTAGAAAATGCTCATCATCGCACCACCAAATTCGTATCCCCATGACATCGCAGTATCATAGCGCCAATCTTCCCCTTTAAAAGGAAAGAAGATAACGGCGAGCATTTTACTACCTGGACCTAGGATCAAGGTTAAGAGCCATAGTCTCCATAGTCCTTTGTTCGTGAATGTTCTTTTCTTAGCAGCATATGCACCGAATAAAAACATGGGTAGAAGTCCTGCTATAAAAAAGAGAAAGTATCTGTTTAAATCTCCCCATTCATGAACTCTTTCCTTCATGATCTCAAGGTATGTACCATTGCTATACACTTCAATGGATTGAACGATTTCTTGTTCATTCAACTTATTTTGAGCGCTTTGATACGATAGAGCTGCGCCACTTGTCCAATAATCATACGTTAAGGTTGTCATAAATAGGCTGTACGCCGTTATCAATAGTAATCCGGTTATGATTAATACTTTCTTATTTAAGCGATAGAAGATCAGCATGAACAAGCCTACTATCGCGTACATAATCAAAATGTCACCGTACCAAAATAACAAGACGTGGAGAATCCCAAACAAAAGCAGAACAAACTGTCTTCTTAGAAAAACAGGAACAAACCTCTTATTTTTCGCTTTGGCTCTTTCTGCCATCAATACGATACCGAACCCGAATAAAAAGGAAAACATCGTGATAAAGTTTCCTTGAACAAAAAACTCCAACAGCACATTTGTCCATACGTTATATGGCTCGGCAAAATACTCATAACTTAACGCACGAATGGGCGAATCAGGGCCTGAAAATGACTTCATATTTACGAGTAGAATGCCAAATATGGCTATACCTCGCATGATATCTAACGATTGAATTCGTTCTTGATCACCGACTGGCTTCAAATTCATAACAAACCACACTTAAAATTTTTTTCCATGATTCCACTCCCTTTGGTTTATTTTACCTCAAATAGGCAAAAAAGTTAGAATATGAGTCATTATTTGCTATTCTATAAAGAACAGATCACGGATTTGGGAAGGATGAAAGCGGTTTTGAAAAAATATACCTTAACAGTCGTTTCAATTATCTCTATTTCAGCTACGCTATTATGGCTGTTTGGCCTTAGCTGGACGTTACAAGATCAGTTCTCGTCTAATGAAAAAGTTACACAGCTTAAAGAAAAAACAGAATCCACTTCTACCAAAAAGCAAGACGGAACACTTACGATCTTTGCCTTAGGTGATTCTCTCACTCGAGGAACGGGTGATGCTGATGGAAAAGGTTATACCGGCTATCTGACAGAGCGGTTAAAAGAAAAAACAGAACAAAATATAAATCTGTTAAACACTGCTATTAAAGGAGAAACATCTAGAGGACTTCTAAAGCAGCTTCAACAAAGTGAGATCCAGCGTCAAGCCAAACAAGCAGATGTTATTGTGATGACGATTGGCGGAAATGATCTCTTTCAACAAGGAGCAACTCTTGAAAATTTAGATGCGAATGCGATAAACGGTAAAAAACAGATTTACTTGAGCAACATAAAAAAAATCTATACTCAGCTTAGAGAACTGAATCCTGACGCAGTCATCTATCATGTCGGATTGTACAACCCTTTTAGCAATATGCCCGATTCAAAAACGACTTCATCAATCGTCAGAGACTGGAACTTTCAGTCTGCTGAATCAGCAGCTGGTTTTGATAATATCGTATATGTCCCAACCTTTGACCTCTTTCAGCTTCAAGTAGAAAACTATCTATATTCCGATCAATTTCATCCTAACACGGAAGGTTACCAGTTGATTGCAGAACGTGTAGCCTCACTGATCAATTTTGAACAGGAGGAGAACGAATCATGAGTCAAATACCTGCATTAGAAGTAACGAATCTAACTAAAAAAATTAAGGGCAAGCAGATCATAAAAGGTGTTTCGTTTACACTCGTTCCAGGAGAAGTCTTTGGTTTTCTTGGACCGAACGGTGCTGGAAAAACGACGACGATTCGAATGATCGTTGGTTTGATCTCTCCTACTTCTGGAACGATTAAAATCGGTGGTAAGAATGTAAGAACTGAGTTTACTGAAGCGATGAGACATCTCGGCTGCATTGTTGAAAACCCTGAACTGTATCCGTACTTAACAGGCTGGGAGAATCTTGTACACTTTCAAAAAATGGATCCTTCCATTCCAAAGACGAGATTAACCGAAGTAATTGAACTGGTCGGATTACAAAATCGAATTCACGATCGTGTAAGTACCTATTCACTCGGTATGAGACAGCGTTTAGGAATCGCTCAAGCTCTTTTAGGAAAACCGAAAGTACTTATTTTGGACGAGCCTACAAACGGCCTTGATCCTGCAGGTATTCGTGAGATGCGTGAATTTATACGACAGTTAGCAAGAGATGAGAACTTAAGTGTTCTTGTATCCTCCCATTTGTTAAGTGAAATTCAGCTGATGTGTGATCGTGTGGCGATCATCTCAAAAGGAACTGTATTACGCACAGACTCTGTAGATAACCTATTGGCTGAACAGGAACGTGTGATCTGGCGCGCTGAACCTCTTCAACTCGCTAAAGAGATTCTTTCTATGGAAACAGAAGTTACAGAAGGTCCTGATGATACATTAATCACGTTGTATAATGAGCCACTGTTGCCAGATTGGAACGAAAAGCTCGTAAAAGCTGGAGTGAAGGTAAAAGAAATGAGAACTCAGCTTCCTTCTTTAGAAGATCTGTTCTTAGAAGTAACAGGAGGCGAAAGTATTGATTAATCTTGTCCGGAATGAAATGTTAAAGCTTCTTAGAAAAAAACGTTTGTATGTCATCATCTTGATCATCGCGTTCTTAGTTCCTCTTTTTACATATGCTCAGTTCAAAGAGATTCAAGATCAACGTGAGAAGATGGGAAACCAAGATTGGCGAACAACTCTGCAGCAAGAGATCACTGACACACAAAACCGATTAAGCTCGAGCCGTATTCAAGATGAATGGCGGAAGTTTCTAAAGATCAGACTCTCACAGCAACAATATTATTTAGAGAACGATATCGATCCACGCGCTCCGGGTGCACCAACGTTTATGCGTATATTCGTTGAGAGCTCGATCGATCTACTTCTCCCGTTACTCGTGATGGTAATCGTGGCAGACCTCGTTTCTTCTGAATCAAGCGGAGGAACCATCAAGCTCTTGCTCACCCGGCCTGTTAAACGATGGCGCATTCTGCTTAGCAAATATTTAGCGATGCTGCTCTCAATTTCCTTTATCGTTTTATCAGTAGCTGTTTTATCATATGGAATATCTGGCGTCGTTTTCGGATATGGCGGATGGAACATGCCTCTATTAACAGGATTTACGGTTTCTGGAGATGAACTTTTAACCGAAAACGTCCACATCGTCCCACAATGGCAATACATTCTGATGGAGTTTGGCCTCGTATGGTATGTGTGTATGATTGTAGGCACACTCACCTTTATGCTGTCCGTATTGTTGCGAAGTACTGCTGCCGTTATGGGAATCATGCTCGCGTCACTCATTGCGGGAGCCATTCTAGCAAACATGGTATCTTCTTGGGAAAGCGCGAAATATTTCTTTATGGTAAACCTGAACCTTACGAACTATGTGAGTGGAATGGCAACACCAATCGAAGGAATGTCGTTAGGTTTCTCGATGAGCGTACTGGCTGTCTGGGGAATAGCCGGGTTCATCATCGCTTTCGTTACGTTCTCTAAGCGAGATATCTATTAAAATAGAAAAAGAGAAAGGAAACCGAAGTCGGTTTCCTTTTTTATGTGACTCATTTCTAGTTTTTTGAAGGTAATCTGTCCGTTCTCGCAGTTAATCTGTCGGATTGACTCCATAATCTGTCGGATTTGGAAGATAATCTGTCCGGTTGAGCAGATAATCTAGCCATTCGACACCATTATCTGTCCAATTACAACCTCTACTAAACCTTGAAGTGTTTTATCATTTCAGTAAGTGCTTGTGACGCATCATTCAATTCTTCAGCCGACTGAGAAACCGTGGATAATGCCCGCACTTGCTCTTCAGAAGACGCACTTACTTCTTCACTTGCTGCTGCAGATTGTTCAGCTACTGCTGCGATACTTTGGATAGAAGCTACTACTTCTTCCTTGTAATTATTGATCATCTCTACTTCACTCGTAATCTTTTCAATCGACTTCACCATATCAGCCATCGTTCCTGAGATTTCATTAAATGCAGATTCGGTATCTGTTACGGTCATGTTTTGATCGTGAGCGATTCTTTTCGTATACGCCATCTCATTTACAGCACGCTCGGACTCTTCTCCTATTCCTGAGATGGTCTTACGTACTCTATCTGCTGCAATAGCAGATTGTTCCGCTAATTTTCGTACTTCATCGGCCACAACTGCAAAACCACGCCCGCTCTCACCCGCTCTTGCAGCCTCGATACTTGCATTTAATGCGAGTAGATTTGTTTGATTCGATATTTCTGTAATAGATTGGATCACTTGCTCGATCTCTTCTACTTTAACAGCTAGGCCAGAAATGACAGCTTCGATGTTTTTTAGAACCTGGTTGCTTTCTCCCGTTTTTTCACGCAACACGTCCATTTGCGAGATTCCTTTTTTATTTGCAGCATCAGCCAATAAAGATAACCGTGTCATCTCTTCTGCTTGTTCGTTTACCTTCTCGATCTGTATAGATAAGTCCATCGTTCGACGGTTTGTTTCATCGGCATCTTCAGCTTGAGTTGTAGCTCCAGAAGCAATTTCTGCAACAGCTCTAGATACCTCTTCGCTAGCTGCGATTGTTTCTTCAGACACGGCGCTCAAGTTAGAAGTAGATTCATTAACGGTTACAACAGAATGACTGACGGACGTTATCAATCCCCGCATGTTTTCGACCATAGCGTTAAAATGATGAGTGAGTGTCCCTACTTCGTCTTTGGATTTCGCTACAACTGATACGGTAAGGTCTCCTTCTGCTACTTTCTGTACTTGTGCTTGTAATTTAGCAATCGGATTAGAGATACTTTTTGCCAACAGGTAGGTTACACATAAAGCAACGATGACTGCGATTGAGGTAAAGATTAAAATCATATTCAAAAGCTCTTCGGCATCTTTTAGTAACTCATTCTGATCATAGACAAAACCAAGCTTCCAATTCGTGTCGGCTATCGTCGTGTAATAAAGCTCTCGGTCTTTATTCTGATAAGTATAAGAAACATTTCCTTTTTCATTTTTGTATATTTCTTTAATAAATGTCTCTTTACTTAAATCTTTTCCTTGTTGCGTTGGATGAACGAGCGCCATCCCTTTTGGATCAAGAAGCACTGGGTATCCTTTGTAGCTGACTTTTGTTTTATTAATCATGCTCGTCAATCCAGCAAGATTTAGATCAAGACCAACTACACCAAGTACCTCCTCTGTTGCTGGATCTAACACCGGTTTCGTAACCGTTACAACATATTCGCCAGAACTTGCATCTTCATATGGTTCTGTCCATATCGTTTTTTCTGGTGATTGTTTGGCCGTTTGATACCAAGGGCGTTCAGTTGGATCAAATCCTTCTGGAAGCTCAAGTTTTGGTGTCGTTTGGAACTGTTTGGTTTCAGCACCTATGTATAACACCGCAACGTTTTTGTTGAGATCCAAAAAGTGCTTGAAATCCTGATCTACAATCGGCCACGTTTCTTTCAGACCTTTCGCTTCATCCGTTTTTAATGTTTTTAAATAATTGATAAGTCTGCTATCCTGGCTGTATCTATCGATCGTATTTCCGTAGGATTTCAGATACAGCTCTGTCGAGGCTTTAACTTCTTTTGAAAGACTTATTGCCTGTTCGTTGCTATTACTCTCGAGTTGTTGTTTTGTTTGAAAATAAGAAAAAAGCGATACAGATAAAAGTGTAATGGCAACTAGAATACTTACAGAAAGCATGATTTTTGTTTGAATTCTTTTAAACATCTGTTTAACCCCCATTTTTCTTGGAATACCCCTTATCTACATATCGACATTTAATCATCAATGATTTAAGAAACAGGTCTAAACAGGTACAAAAGAATCACATTTAATTTAAAACCTTCCATTAATAGTACTTTACACCTAAATAGAAAACAAAAAAAATAAAAGAATGGGTAATCACGCACACTTTATGCCCTGCCAGGCTTATCTACTTCTACATGTAATAAGAGCAAAGGGGGTGTTATTAATGCATTCATGTTCATGCAGTTGTAAGCCTAGATGCCAATCCTGTGTAAACTTGTGTGGGGTTCCATTATTTTGTCGAGATATTCATCCTTGTTGTTTTCCTTGTATTCAGCCTCACCCTACACCAATAAGCTCTCCCTTAATTGTTGTTTGTCGTTGCCCTCGTTGCTCAAACAGACACAGGTAATTGCATAAACAGCTTTTAGCTTATAACTTCACATCACTGATAATATTTAGTGAACGTTTTGATTCAAATAAGCGTTCTTTTTTTTATTTAGGGCATAATGCAGGATAGAATAATAAGATTTTTGGAGGGTGTCCTCATGCGCTGGTTTATGAAACAGTGGTTTCACCGTTTCTTTCAAGATAAAGTTTTTGATCTTTCGGCACAGCTTGCTTATTACTTTCTAGTTTCTCTTTTTCCTTTTGTTTTTCTCATTTTCACTATACTTAGCTTTTTGCCTATTTCTTCTTCTTATGTTCTATCACTTTTTCAGTCTATTGCTCCAGAAGAAGCATATGCTTTACTAGAGTATAATCTAGTGGCAGTTTTGGACGAGCATAGAGGAGATGTATTATCTGTTTCATTAATCATCATGATCTGGCTAGCTACAATCGGGACACATGCAATTATCCGTGTCTTTAACCAAGCCTACCAAGTTGAAGAGAGCCGACCTTTTATTAAAGAACTTGTATTAGGGATGTTTCTTACGGTCGGTCTTGTGATTGCAGTTATTACTGCTCTCCTTTTGCCTGTCTTTGGAAGGAGTATTGGCATTTACATATTTGAGCGTACTGGATTTTCTCATCCCGTTTGGCACTTATGGGAAACAGCACGTTATCTAATTGGTTTCTCAGTGCTTCTCTCCATATTCTCAGCTTTATACCGGTTTGCACCAAATGTAAGATTAACGTTTAGAAATGTGTGGCCAGGAGCTATTTTTTCAACAGCTGGCTGGCATTTATTTTCTTACTTATTCTCTTCTTATGTACTAATTTTTGACTACGGACAGATCTACGGAAATCTAGGTGCTATCTTAACGTTAATGGTTTGGTTCTATCTATCTGCCATGATCTTAATAGCTGGTGGACAGTTGAATGCGATCTTGGCATTAAAGAGGGAACTAAGAAAATAATAAGATTTTTGAAAACTGCAATTTCTGTGATTGACATTTTCACATTATCGTAACATCATTGTGTATATATAAAGAATTAACATCTTTTTTTCCGGTCATAATGGTTAGTAATAAAAAATAGAATGATCGGTTAAATTACGGAGATTGGGGCTGGAAAATGACTGTAAAAAACTTAATCTTATTACTCATTTTACTTGCCGGAATCGTCATCTTTGTCTTTTACAGTATACCTCTCCTTCTCGCATTGCTAACGGCTATAATGCTAGAACCAGTAGTGAAATTGTTTATTAGACTATTTAAAGGCAGACGATTATTGGCCGTCACTGCTACTTTTATCTTTTATCTAGCGGGGCTTGGTATTTTCTCGTATTGGCTTACAACAACACTTGTAATTCAAGTCATCGAGTTTATAACGATTCTTCCATCTTATTCTGTTCATCTGTTTGAAGTAGCAGAGAATACGTTTTATGAAATGGAAAACTTTTATGCTAGCTTACCTCCTGAAGTGGTAAGGACGCTTGAAGAAGGATTAGTAGGTTTAAAAGATTATGGCGTTGAAACTGCAAAGAATCTAACATCTGGTATTTTAGGGCTTATTACAGCCATACCTGGATTGCTAATCTACTTTATTATCTATGTAGTAGCTGTTTTCTTGTTTTCATTGGACCTTCCGCGTTTGTATGCAGAGTTTCTTAACCTGTTTACAACGGCAGCCCGTGAAAAAGTTGAGCTAGTCTTTAGCCAATTATCTAGAGCTACGGTAGGATTTTTTCGTGCACAAATCATATTAAGCTTTGTTACATATGCATTGGCCTTGATTGGACTTATGATCTTAGATGTCGAGTATGCGGTTATTCTCGCTCTCTTGATCGTAATTGTTGATATACTTCCAATACTCGGAACAGGTTCGTTCCTTGTCCCTTGGGCAGCTTATTCTTTCTTTATCAACAATAATGACCATCTAGCATTCGGCCTTCTGATCATGTTCGGAGTAATTACAATTGTTCGAAGAATCATCGAACCAAAAATACTCGGTTCAAGCCTTGGCATATCTGCTCTAGCAGCTCTCGTATCCTTGTATATTGGATTCCAGCTTCTTGGCTTTATCGGATTGATCGTCGGTCCGGCTATCGTCATTATCTATGAAGCATTGAGAAGTGCAGGGTTTATCAAAATAAAGATCGATTTCTAATGAAAACGTGTTTCCTGTAATAGGAAACACGTTTTTTTCTATTTATAGGTTAGAAACACCTGTAATGTTGGGAATTATAGAGAATAAGTAAAAAAAATGAGAAATCCATACGAATACTTTATAAGGTGAATAATTATTGGAGGAATACCCATGAGTACTGCTACAAAAGAACGCGATTATTATTTCGACAACGCAAAGTTTATTCTAATTTTCCTTGTCGTGTTCGGGCACTTTATTTCCCCGATAAAAAGTCAAAACGAGTGGCTTTACACGATCTACAACTTTATTTATACCTTTCATATGCCCGCATTTATATTAATAGCCGGGTTCTTTACAAAAGGTGTTTGGCGTGACGGTTATCTTCCAAAAATCTTTAAAAAAGTTTTGATTCCATATTTGATATTCCAACTGATCTACAGCTTTTTCTATTACGATTTGTATGGTAAAAGTGAAGTGAAACTAGACTTCTTTTCACCACATTGGACGCTTTGGTTCTTATTAAGTTTAGTTTTTTGGAACATACTATTAAAAGTCTTTGTGAAAATGAAATATCCGCTCGTACTGGCCATAGGCATAGGAGTGGCAGTAGGCTATATTCATGATATTGGCACTTTTTTAAGTCTACTTCGAACATTTGTCTTCTTCCCTGTTTTTTTACTTGGACATCTGCTTGAAAAGAGAGACTTTAAAAAGATTTTACGTCCACGAGCCAAAATCATCTCTGCTGCATTCTTAGTCGTACTGTTTGTTACGTACCATTTTATTTTTCCTAACGGTACAAAAGAATGGCTCCTCTCGTCATCTTCTTACTCGGAAATTCTCGGATACAACGATTGGTATGGTGGAATCGTCCGGCTTGCTATGTACGGTGTTATGTTTGCGGCAACCTTCAGCTTTTTAGCACTTCTTCCGCGCAGAAGAATGTTCTTCACTGAATTTGGAGAACGTACATTATATATCTATCTGTTGCATGGATTTGTGCTGAAATACTTGTTTACAACAGATTTGTTTGCGTCTATTGAGGAAAACGGCGCATACTTTATGCTTCTTTTCTTAGCTGTTATTGTAACCCTGTTTCTAGCGAGCAAACCCGTTATCGCACTAGCTCAGCCGTTTATAGAGTTACGTTGGTCTAAGCTAAAAAAAATGATAAAACCAAAACCCTCTCAGCCAAGGGAGAGTTAGTGTTCATAGCAAAAACACCGCTAAGCAGGAAATCGCTAGCGGTGTTTTTTCATTCCGTAAAATAATTGCATAATAAATATAAAGGTAAGATTGCGTGATTAATATAAAACTCTAGGAACCATGCTTATAGTAATGTTGTTTTGCCTCTGCTAACACACGTAATGGAAGCTTGTCAGCTAGTTTAAATGCTTCCTTTTCATTTAACTCCAATGTCTTTACAAGCTTCTCTATCTTTTCTTCAGAAGGAATCATCCTTCCCTTTTCAATATCAGCCATGTATTGAGGAGTAATACTTAACCTTCTGGCAAGCTCTGATTTACTCAAGCCCTTTTGATTTCTGGACATTTCTATAAACCTTCCAAATTCACTCATCCCTTAATCCTCCTTTTCTCTTTGAATAAAAAAGCGTGAATTGTATGATGATGTACGCCGCTAATCGACTCGTCATATTGCGGAAATCTAAGGTTGGATCAATCTCTACGATGTCCATTCCTTTAATAGAAGGTTCTTGTGCAAGATATTGTATACCTTCAATTAACGAGTCACTGTCTAATCCACCAGGCCCGATCGCAGGGCATCCTGGTGCAAAAGCTTGATCCAAAACATCCATATCAAGAGAAATATATATGTTATCTGTTGTCTGTTTTAACTGGTAAACTGATTTTTGTAATATAGAAAGCAACCCACTTCTTTTTACATCACCCATCGTATGCACCGTAACACCATGGTCCTTGGCATAATCATGATATAGTTTTCCGTTTGAGAAATCTCGAATACCGATCTGAACGAGCTGGTCGCCTGTAATCACACCATTTTCAATGAGTTGGCGAAAAGGAGTACCGTTTGATGGACCACCGTCCTCGGTATTACGAAGATCAAAATGTGCATCAAACTGGATGATGCCGACCCGTCCCCTCGTTTCTTGGAAAGCTTTGATCGCTCCAGCAGAAACAGAATGATCACCACCTAGCGTAATCACACATGCTTCTTTATGCTGAGCTCCAATATCTTTTAAGACCGAATGGATACGGGATTGTGAAGTAAAGAGATCTGTTACATGCATTTCTATATCTCCAAAATCTGTAATGTTCTGATCCCAAAGATCACTTTCTTCTTCAATGCTATATGTGGAAAACGAATTCATCATCGCACGGATAGTCTGCGGTGTAAGATGTGCACCTGAATGCGAAATTGAAGTCTTAGAGAGAGGAGCCCCGGCTATCGCTACTCCTCTTACTTCCTCTCCTGACCAAGGCTTTAAAAGCTGACCTGCCTTCTTAATTCCTCGATCAGTAAATGACGCCTCACCCGATTTACTTAGAAAGGGTATAGTTTGCATGAATATCTCCCTTTCCAACAACTAACTTACCGTTCTTCCATACTTGATTAACGTGGTTAACACCGTAATGATAAGGAATATACTTATAATTTGGTACATCCCACAGAACGAGATCTGCACTTCTTCCTATCTCTAGACTACCTGCAACATCTCCACGTCCAATGGCGAAAGCTGCATTGACCGTCACACCGTTCCAAATTTCTTCTGGCGTCATTTTAAGCTTTAATGCTGCAAGACTCATAATGAACTGCAAATTTTCTGTCGGTGAACTTCCAGGATTAAAATCAGTCGACAGTGCCACTGCTGCTCCACTTGAGATCATGTCCCGTGCTGGAGCGAAATGATCTTTTCCTAAATAAAACGTAGTGCCTGGAAGAAGAACTGCGATTGTATCTGATTCACCGAGCATACGAACGCCTTCTTTACTTGCTCCAACTAAGTGATCTGCAGATACAGCACCTATCTCACAAGCCATTTCTGTTCCACCAAGAGGATCAATTTCATCCGCATGAATCTTAACACCAAATCCTGCTGTTTTTGCTTTTTGAAGAAAGATTCTAGACTGTTCTACGGTAAACACACCTGTTTCACAGAAAATATCTACAAACTCTGCAAGTCCTTCTTTAGAGATTACACTCAACATGGAAAGCATCTCTTCTAAAAAGGCATCTGGTCTACCTTTGTAGCTTTCAGGAATAGCATGCGCTCCCAAAAAGGTTGAAACAAGATCGATCGGGTGAGTTTCATTCAGCTTTTTTGCTACTCTCAACTGCTTTAATTCGGTCTCTTTATCCAGTCCGTATCCACTTTTTGCTTCCATCGTCGTAACGCCATAAGTTAAACATCTGTTTAAATGGAACATCCCTTTTTCATAGAGATCTTGTTCTGCTGTTTCACGGGTAGCTTTAACGGTCGAATGAATCCCACCGCCTTGTGCCAAAATCTCTAGATAAGGCACTCCTTGTTGTTTCAAAGCGAGTTCATGCTCTCGTGATCCCCCAAACACGAGGTGTGTATGAGGGTCCACTAAGCCAGGTGATAATAGTTTTCCTGCTGCCTCTATCGTTTCTTTTGCTTGTAACTGAGCTGCTTCCTCAGCTGTTCCTATAAAAGCGATCACGCCATCTTTTATACCTACTGCTCCGTTATCAATGATGGATAGTTCATTCATCTTTGTTCCGCGAAGCGCTTCTCCATTACTTTTCGGAACAACTACCTGTCCAGCAAAAATCAATGTATCTAGCATTCGTCACACTCCTTTTTATTTCTCAATCATCGGAAGATCTACGCCTTTTTCTTTTGCCGTTTCAATCGCTAGGTCATACCCTGCATCAGCATGCCTTACGATTCCCATTCCAGGATCACTCGTTAGTACACGCTCGAGACGGCGAGCAGCTTCCTCTGTTCCATCTGCAACTACAACCATTCCTGCGTGAAGAGAATAACCCATTCCAACACCGCCACCATGGTGAACAGATACCCAGCTCGCACCGTTTACTGCATTGATCATAGCGTTTAATATCGGCCAATCTGAAATTGCATCACTGCCATCCTTCATTCCTTCTGTCTCACGATTAGGCGAAGCCACTGAACCACAATCCAAGTGATCACGCCCGATCACGATTGGTGCTGACAATTCGCCGCTAGCAACCATCTCGTTAATAATTTTTCCAAACTTCGCACGTTCACCGTATCCTAACCAACAGATGCGGGATGGCAGGCCTTGAAATTGCACTTTTTCTTGAGCCATCTTGATCCATTTAGAGAGGTGCTTATTATCACTAAACTCTCGTAGAATTACTTCATCTGTTTTTCTGATATCCTCAGGATCACCTGATAACGCTACCCATCTAAATGGTCCTTTTCCTTCACAGAACAATGGACGGATAAACGCTGGAACGAATCCAGGAAAATCGAAGGCATTTTTCACTCCTTCATCAAATGCTACTTGTCTGATGTTATTTCCATAATCAAATACGACAGAACCCTTCTTCTGCATCTCAAGCATAGCTTGAACATGAGTGGCCATAGATCGCTTTGATTTTTCGATATATTGTTCCGGATGACGTTTACGAAGTTCTGCTCCTTCTTCCATAGAAAATCCTACTGGTAAGTATCCATAGAGCGGGTCGTGTGCTGAGGTCTGATCCGTAACAAGATCAGGAATTTCACCCATCTCAATCATTTTAGGTAAAAGTTCAGCAGCATTTCCTAAAAGACCGATTGACAATGGCTCACCTTTTGCCGCATATTCTTTCGCCATGCTTAATGCTTCATCTAAACTCTTTGTCATTTTATCTAAGTATCTCGTGTCCAAACGGCGTTGAATTCTCGTTTCGTCTACATCAATCGCAATCACAACACCATCGTTCATCGTTACAGCTAGAGGCTGAGCTCCCCCCATTCCTCCAAGACCCGCTGTAAGCGTGATCGTTCCTTTTAAAGATCCGTTAAAATGCTTGCGTGCTGCTTCTGCAAACGTCTCATAAGTACCTTGCAGGATACCTTGTGTTCCAATATAGATCCAACTTCCTGCAGTCATTTGGCCATACATCATCAGACCTCTTTTTTCAAGATCACGGAATGTGTCCCAATTCGCCCATGCAGGAACAAGATTGGAGTTCGCAAGTAGAACACGTGGAGCATCAGTATGCGATTTAAATACGGCAACCGGCTTTCCAGATTGTACGAGAAGGGTTTCGTCATTCTCTAAGCGTTCTAATGTTTCTATGATCTTATTGTATGAGTCCCAGTTTCGAGCAGCTTTACCAACCCCTCCATACACGACAAGCTCATCAGGATTCTCTGCTACCTCACCATCTAAATTGTTCATAAGCATGCGAATTGCCGCTTCTTGCACCCATCCTTTTGCAGATAATTTGGTACCTCTAGCAGCTGATATAGAATGTTTTACGTTTGACATGTAAAAATACCTCCTTTTAATGTGCTAACTTTTGAATTTTTGATCCGATTAAGATGTCATTCCAAGATGCATCAAGGATCCACGAAGCAACAGCTTCCATATCGCGGTGGAACATACGGTCACATTGTATCGTTGGACAAACGATTCTTCCTTGTTCATATACTTTCTTTGTTTTTGGTGCGAGCTTTTCAGGTCCGCGGAAATCTGCTGCCTGCATCGCACAGATTAACTCTACTGCCAGCACTCGTCTTGCATTTGCAATAATCTGCGCGGCATGCCTAGAAGCAATCGTTCCCATACTCACATGATCTTCTTGATTGGCTGATGAAGGAATTGAATCGACACTTGCAGGGTGAGCTAGTGTTTTATTTTCTGATACGAGTGATGCGGCAGCATATTGCATAATCATAGCTCCAGACTCTAACCCTGGATTTGGACTTAGAAAGCCTGGCAAGTCACTCAGTTGAGGATTGACCATCCGTTCAATACGCCGCTCAGAAATATTTGCCCACTCCGCTGCAGCAAGCTTTAAGAAGTCCATGGCAAAAGCGATCGGCTGACCATGAAAGTTCCCACCTGATATGATCTTGTTGCCACCATCAAAAATAAGTGGATTGTCCGTTGCAGCATTCATCTCAATCTCAAGTTTTTCTTTTACATAACCGAGCACCTGCCATGAGGCACCATGAACTTGAGGAATGCATCTTAAGGAGTAAGCATCCTGGACTCTGATCTCACCTTGTTTCGTTGTAAGCTGACTGCCATCTAAATAGGCTCTCAAACGCTTGGCTACATCCACTTGCTCTTTATAACCTCGGGCAAGATGAACATCCTCATCAAACGCATCTGTTATGCCACGTAAACTTTCTGTAGTAAGCGCTGCAATCGCATCTGCCATGAGTCCGATGCGTTCCGCTTCTATATAGGCAGCAATTCCTTGTGCTGTCATGGCTTGCGTTCCATTTATCAGAGCAAGCCCTTCTTTCGCTGTTAAGATGACAGGTTCAATTCCCGCTCTCTTTAATGCTTCCTGGCCAGGAAGACGCTCTCCTTTGTAATAAGCCTCTCCTTCACCAACCAGTACAAGGGCCAGATGTGAAAGTGGAGCTAAATCACCGCTCGCCCCAAGTGACCCTTGTTGTGGAACAACAGGATGAACATTCTTTTCGACTAACTCTAGCAACCTTTCAATTACGACTGGTCGGATTCCAGACAGACCTTTTAATAACGCGTTCGCACGTAAGATAAGCATTAAGCGAGAAATCGTCTCCGGAAAAGGATCTCCTATGCCGCACGCATGACTGCGAATCAGATTGATTTGAAGTGTTTCTACGTCCTCTCTAGAAATAAAAACATCACTAAACTTCCCGAAGCCAGTCGTAATGCCATAAACGACTTTGCCCGCAGCTACGATCTCCTCAACCACTTTTCGGCTATCAGCCACTTTCTTCATACTGACCGGGCAAGCTTCAATGGGTTCATTCTCATGCAGAATCCGCTTGATCTCTTCCATCGAAAGCGTATTACCTGTTAATGTAATCATCTTCATCCCTCTTTTACTAAGGTTCTTTTCTTTCTTCGAAGTAGTTGATTTCCGTTACAGGCACTCGCTTTCCGCGGGGTGTGCTGTGAGCCTCTTAGCGCTCTGCGCTGTTAAGAGTCTCACCTGTCCCACTCATCCCGCAGGAGTCTCGCACCTTTCACTTCTATCAACTTTCCAAAGAAGCTATTAAAAGAAACCTCAAAATGTATAGATAAAAAAACAAAAAGAGCGCACCCGAAAGAAAACTCCTTCGAATACGCCCCCTATTCACTAGTTACTATGGGCACTATTTAAATATGATTGATTCCTAGACCGACCGCCTCATGCTCTAAGCCTTTTACAGGAGCACCGATCGTTCCGTATAGAGCGACTGCTATCCAGTCACCTTCTTCTTTTTTCTCATATGGATTACCCCGAACAACTATGAAACGCAAACCTACAGTTCTAAGAACGGTTCCGAGCTGAACCTGTCCTCTTGTCACCCCATGAAAAGCTTCCATGATGGCATGATATAAGGAATGTGTTTCACGATATATTCCGGTTTGAATCACATTTTCACTTTTGGCCGCGGTTTCAATGGCAGCTACTACCTTTTGCGAATCCATGGAACCGGCTTTGCCTACGCAATACTTCCAGCCCAGTTTTTCAATTTCAGGCAGATAACTCTCATCTAATACCCCTAACATCGCCATCTTACCGATCAAACGTTCATTTGATAATGCCATTGCATGAATCACTCTTTCTCTAACGGCTAATAACTATCTCTAGTGTATGCGTTTACAATTTGTCCGTCAATTCCCTTTCAACAACTTATCACAGCAGTTTAGTAAAGAAAATGACATGTATAATCTATCAAACTAGCGGTAAGAATGGTACTAAGAAATATAACGGAATGAGGGTTGTTACATGTTAAACGTACAAAAAGAAATTGCTCTTGCTTCAATGTCACGCACACCACAGTTTGAGGAAGATGTGAATGACTTTTTTATCGCTTATGACAAAGCACATAACCCGTTACTGCTCTTACCTACAACAAAAGGTTTCCTTCCAGAAGGACAGGTATATGCAATTGCATTTATTAAAAAAGAAAACAATTCTTATCAATTTACGCTTTCTGATAAAATTATGCCTTTCTCAATGGATGAAGCAACACTTATTCATGATCAGCTCGGATTTTTCTTCGGACCTGAAAACAATATGCTGTCCTCCTTTTTTAAAGGTGATACGTATGGTGCTTATGTTGTTTGGACAAAGCATATGGTTACGCAATTAATTAACGAGACTCTACAGAATTGGCATAACACATCAGATGATTCGCAGCGCGAAAAACATAAAACGAGACTGACTATGCTTCTTCAAGCCTAAGTTAAAAGAAAATAAAAAATAAAACTGACTGCTAACTTTTCTCTTTCCTGTAGCAAGGCAAGATTGAGAAAGCATAACAGTCAGTCTTTTTATTGCATCATGTAGTGGGTGATGCCTGTTCTTTATTATTTTTCTTAAAGTGCTTTTTAATAAAAGTCATTACAAATAGAAGTGGAATATAACTGATGGCTAAATAAAAACCAATCTTGTTCGTATAGTTATTGAGTAAGTTGATTTTAAGGCGAGTGTCTAAATAATAGCAAGCAGCCAATGTAATAACCAATAATACAATCAACGTGATATGCTGTCTAATATTTAACATCAGTTTTCCTATTCGGCTCGAACACCAGATGGCTAGTGTAATATTTGGCAAGATCACAAGACACCACATTGAAACAAAAACAAAGTCAAATCGTTCTACGAATGAAACTTGAACGATCTTCACCATAGAGAGAGTGGCCCATATATTTCTAGACAACTGTTCCTCGCTAAAGAAAGCAAATGAAAATAAAGTGACTAGCAAGTACATCATAAATGTAAAAAGATTTGCATGATGTGCAAATTTTTGAGACCGTTTTGCATTTTTGATAAACGGATAGAAAACAAGAAGGGTTTCAAACCCAAGATAGCTTAACATCATATTTTTCGTTGCAGTTAAATAATCTTTTATATTCTCATCAAATACCGGAAGCAGATTAGAAAAATGGGTAAATTCTAATGGGTATACAAGTAACGCGATTAACCCTAATGGAATGACCACTCCTAAAAAACAGATACCCGCGACCGTTCGAAAACCAGACGAAACCACATAGTACGTTAATATTAAGAATACTGCAGCGATCTTCCATGTACTTAGCGTTGGAAACATCCATACTTGGATGACCTCAATATATGTTCTTAATACCGTAATCGACCAGAGCAGAAAATAAAGAAGTAAAAATAGGTTGAATAGGTTACCAAGAAAACCGCCAAACAACGATTTATGAGTTGTTACAATATCGCCATCACCGTTATCGAGCACATAATATATCATCCATATGAGAATATGTACAAAAACAGCTGCAATGATTACTGATATCCAAGAATCATAGCCTGCGTATTTAGCAATGATACGCTGATAGCCAAGCACCCCTACCCCTACTTGTTCAGAATGAACGAGGAAAAAGACAAGAAAGGGAGAAACGAGAAAAGCTTCTTTAATCTTTTGCATGACAATTCTCTTCCTCTCTTTAAAATAGCATTGAAATCTCGTTTTAGCATTCCCAAGAGTAAAGAGATTAACCCATAAAAACTCAAAAAGCTGACGCAGAATCAAGGAATACACCCTTTCTGCGTCAGCTTTCATGACTTTATCCAGTGAATACTTCACCGTCTGGATACCTTATATTATCTTTTGTTTGTTTTGCAAGACTGAACGCCAGCGTTAACGGTCCTAATTTACCAAAAACCATCACTGCACAGATCACAACTTTCCCGATAACTGTTAGATCTGGGGTCAGTCCCATACTTAACCCAACAGTTCCAAAGGCAGATACGACTTCAAACACGATCACCATGAATGAAGTATCTTCCTGTACAAATGTGATAATAAACAATGCTGCAAAAATAAAAAGAATAGATATTGTTGTAATAGCAAGCGCTCTGTATACAACAGCGTTCCTGATAGTGCGCTTCATAACGACTGTATCTTCTTTTCCTTTTAAAAATGCCGCAACCGTAAAGAGAATAACGACGAATGTTGTAAGCTTTATCCCTCCACCTGTAGAGGTACTTCCTGCTCCAACAAACATTAAAAGAATCATCAACAAGGACGTATCAGGATTGATCGCTGTCATATCAATCGAGTTAAAGCCTGCTGTTCTCGGCGTAACACCTTGAAAATACGAAGCCCAGAATTGTTCAGCTCCTGAAAGCATTCCAATGGTCTTAGGATTATTAAACTCGAATAAATAAAAGAACAAAATTGCTACAATATTTAAAATCAAAGTAGATAGCAACATCACTCTTGAATGAAGGGAAAGTTTTTTCCAGCTTCGACTCACCCAAATATCAACAAGAACGGTAAATCCGATTCCTCCTGTAATAAACAGAAACGAAATAACGATGTTTACCATCGGATCTCCTACATATCCCATCAGACCATCAGACCACAACGAGAAACCTGCATTGTTGTACGCTGATATAACATGAAATATGCTGTAATAAATCCCCTTACTCACCCCAAGATCTGGAACAAGCCTGAGTGATAGAAAGAAGATGGCAATGATCTGGATGCTAATCGAAAAAAGGAATAAATTTCGAACTAACCTTATTACTCCGCCGATTGATGGTTGGTTAAGTGCTTCTTGCATCAGAACACGTTGTTTGATGGATATTTTTCTTCCCATCATAATAACGACTAGGGACGCAAAAGACATGACCCCTAGTCCTCCGACTTGAATTAAAAACAAGATTACAATCTCACCAAATAGTGTAAACGTCGAGCCTGGATCTACTGTAGCCAACCCTGTAACCGTTGCAGCTGATGTTGCAATAAAAAAAGCATCCACCCATGATAATGTAGTTTCATGAGCTACAGGAAGCTTTAACAAACACATTCCTACAAATATTAGAAACAAAAATAAAGTTGCTAAAAATTGAGGAGGACTCAATTTTATCGGATTGTGCAAGAAACGTTTATGCTTTTTTACATGTAGGGCCAATGCTTACACTTCCTCATCCTCAAAACGATTTAGATCTTCATTTCGACCGATCACGACGAGAATATCTCCATATTGAAGAGAAACATCTGCAATTGGTGAAACGAGTATTTCATCTCCTCGTTTGATCGCTACGATGTTACACCCATAACGTGCTCGTACATCAAGATCTGTTAACGTCTGGTTTACGAGCTTATCAGTAACACCGATCTCAACAATACTGTGTTCGTGTGATAGCTCAATGAAATCAATAATCTTTTCAGACGAAATGAGTTGAGCAACACGAAGCGCCATATCACGCTCTGGATGGATAATACGGTCTGCTCCTAGCTTTTCCAACACTTTATGATGATAGTCATTCTGTGCTTTTACCCATACTTTTTGAACGCCTGCTTCTTTTAAAAGTAAAGTGGTCAAAATACTTGCTTGAATGTCTTCACCGATCGAAACAATGACTTGTGTAAAGTTACGAATTCCAAGTGATTTCATTACTTTCTCATCTGTTGAATTCGCTTGAACCGCTTGAGTGGCGATCGTAGCGAATTCATTTACTCTTTCCATATCTTTATCTATAGCTAGAACATCATAGCCCATTGTGGCGAACTCTCGGCAAATGCTGCCTCCAAAGCGTCCTAGACCAATAACTGCGAATTGTTTTTTCATTACGTTCTCCCCTTAAAAAATCCATGAAGTTTTTTGCTTCGTTGTTATCTAGCCTTGCTGGTTAAGAGGTTTACAAATTTAAGTAAAAAAAACACAAAAAAAGACCACACAAAAAAGCGGGTCCGGTTTTCCACCAAATTGACCTCTCCAGTGACATGACGCTTACGGGGTTAGCTGTCGGATTAGGGATTGGAGTATCCCTTTTTGCAAATAGAGCAAAATTCACCCCAAAAGATTGGTTCCCCCGTTTTACAGTAGTTTCACCATAAAAATAACTGTAAATTCAGCGATCTAAAGCCTGCTAAATTTTGAATTACATATACTGTAATCCTCTATCATTTAAATGTCAATCCATTTTTATAGTGTTAACAAATACTTTACATTTTCCCTAAAAATTGAAGAGTCAATACGACGATTCCAATACACCATACATAGACGGCAAACCCTTTTAACGTGCCGGTTTGAAGGAGTTTGATCATCCACTTTACTGCTACATATCCAAACAGAGCAGATGCTAAAGTACCGACCAATAATGCTGTATATGAGATAGGAGGATGTCCACCAGTAAATAGATCTTTTGACTGCAGTACTACTCCTCCTGCGATAGATGGGATGGATAATAAAAAGGAAAAATAGGCCGCTGCTTTTTTATCGATCTTGCAAAAGAGCGCTGCTGCAATCGTAAGTCCGGATCGTGAAATAGCAGGAAGAATCGCTGCGCCTTGAAACGTTCCGATCACAAGCGCATCCCGAATTGATATATCTTCAATGCCCTTATATCCATTTCGCTTATAAGAGTCAGCCCACCAAAGCAGAAAGCCTGTAATCAAAAACTCCCATCCGACCGTTACCCCCGTTTTTGAGATTTCCTCAAAAAAATCTTTAAATGCTAGTCCTATAACAGCTGTAGGTATTGTTCCTGCGATAAGCAATACCCCGGTTTTGCTGAAGGGTCTTTTTATGACTTCAAGGATTTCTCTCCAATAAACGGTTAAAACAGCAATCAGTGTTCCTATATGTAGCATGCTATCAAGAAACAACCCGGCTTCTTCAAGCTGAAACACTTGCCTACCAAGAAGAAGGTGTCCAGTTGAACTGACAGGCAAAAATTCTGTTATTCCTTGAACAATGCCTAATATTAAGGCTTCGAGCCAATCCATAAAAAAATCCCCCTCAATTTTCATGGTCTCGTACAACCTATTCCTGAGGAGGAATTTCTATTCTTAAATTTAAGATTACGTTCTTCAAACAAAAACTAGAGAACACCTGAGAATAAACGAGCAAATGATTCTTTTGTTCGTTCCCACAAACCTCTTTTGTAGAACTCTACTGGTTTCACTTTTTTAGATTCCAACATGTCTTCTTCATATTGTGCAACAAGATCTGAGACAGATGATGTATTCAACAAGAATACGTTCACTTCGAAGTTAAGATGAAAACTTCTCATGTCCATATTAGCTGTACCGATTGAAGCGGTATCTCCATCAATAATGATTACTTTTTGATGCAGAAATCCTTTTTTGTAGGAATAAATCTCTATACCGGAACGTAGAAGCTCTGGAAAATAAGAGCGTGTCGCATATTGCGTCAAGAAACCATCATTAATCTCAGGAACTAGCAATCGAACCTGGACACCTTTTTTTGCTGCCACTCTTAAAGCTGTTCGAATCGCTTCGTTCGGAACAAAATATGGAGTAGCAATCCAGATGGATTTCTCCGCACAAGAGATCAAAGAATAGAACAGATCACTCATGATACCAAGCTGTGTATCAGGCCCACTTGCTACAACATGAACCGTACCATCCCCTTTTGCGGGGTATGCTGTTGTAAGATGTTTATCTTCTAATAGGTCTTCTCCACAAACATATTCCCAATCCATTAAAAATATGGCGTGTAGAACCTGCACAGCTTCGCCTTCCATAACCATGTGTGTATCACGCCAAAAACCTATTTCAGGATCTTCTCCTAAATACTCAACGCCTACATTCAAGCCTCCAACAAAACCAATCTTTCCATCGATAATGATAATTTTGCGATGGTTTCTAAAATTAAGCTTTTGATTAAAAAATCCATATCGTACAGGTAAGAATGCTTCAACGAGGATTCCTGCTTTTTTCATTCTATCGATGTCATATTGCTGAAGAGACAGACTTCCTATTCCATCAAACAAAAATCTAACTTTTACACCTTCATTTGCTTTTTTTATTAAAAGGTCAATAATGTCTTTTCCAAGGCGATCTGAACGAAAGATATAATACTGAATATTTATATATTCCTTGGCTTCTTCCAGCCTTGCAAAAATTTCAGGAAACGTCTCTTGGCCATTTTTTAAAATTTTTGTACTCGTTTTTCTGTTCAAACGCGTGAGTGTGATATGGTGAGCATGGGTAGCAAAGCATTGCTGATGCCTTTTCAAATCACTAAAATCAGGCTTTTCTTCTTGTTTAGATACTCTGATCCACTCGTCTCTGTCTTTTTTTCTTTTCGATTTAAAAAGATGGCCTTTTAAATAAAGTTGACCAGAATACAGGTAGAACATATATCCGATAAACGGAAATAGAATCAATACATAAATCCAAAGAAGTGTATGTTGAGCTGTTCTGTTCTCAAGCATTAACGAATAGATCGTATACAGAATCACTGCGATGTAAAGGAGCCCAAATACTGTTTTAATTATCACATATCCTTCAGCAAAGAAAACAATGTATAAGCAGACGAGTAACAATAATGTGAGGAAAAATTCCCATATTCGTTTCATGCACGTGCTCCTTTTTTACCAATCTTCTCTTTATCTCTTTTATTCCCTTTGCCTTGTAAATAAAACAATTGTCTTCTATCTTTTTATACCATTTTTTCTTAGGATTTGCAGATATGACGACTGTTATGAAATTCGGTATTGTTTCAATCATTCGAAACGGTTTTTTTGTGTACGCATTGGGTTGATAGACAGACGCTTCGGAAATTAGAGGGCAAATCGGTGGTTAATTTTGAATTGGACAGATTATTTGCTGGATTGGACAGATTATGTGACCAATCCGACAGATTAATCTTCAAATCGGACAGAATCACAAGTCAATTTGAAAAATTACCGTCATCAACAAAACCGCGCCCATGCATAGACTCCTCTATAGCACTTACTGTCGACTTTTACGAAAATACTGTCCACTCTTTGAGTTTTACTGTCCGCTTCCGCTAATTTACTGTCCACTTTTGTAAATTTACTGTCCACTCTGCTATTTTTACTTTCCACTTTAATTTTCCGCAAAAATAGAACACATAAAAAAGCTCCAGAGGTTATCACCACCTCTGGAGCCAGTCAACATTCATTATTCTTTTTTCGCTCCATTTTCTTTCCAATAGTACTCTGCTACAGCATCTGCTACAGCTTCTGCACTTCTATACAACTCATCCATGTTGTTATCCACTCCGCCAAACTCAATGAGCAAAGCATGGTCAGAAAGGTCTTGGTTATAAACACCATTTCCCTGAGTTTTGTTTTTTCCAATAACCCCACGGCTTAAACCAGGGTATTTTTTATCTAAGATCGCGTTGATCTCTTGTGCCGCTTTTTGGTTATTCTCAAAATTAGGATTTGCTTTACCGATAACGAATAATGTACGCGCGTACGACTTACCATTAATTTCTGTTGTTGTAGACTTTCCTCTCATTGAATCCCGATGCAGGTCAAAGATCAAATCAATATCTTTGTTACTTGCCATCGCACTTTGAACGAGTGTACGTGACATCGGATAACTCTTTCGATAGTCTGTGTTATTTTTCCTCAATAGCTCCGTCATGTTTGTCATATCGACGGATGTACCAATACCCCTCGCCTCTAATTCTTCACCGAGCTTTTTCCCTACCATCGTGATGTTTACTTTTGAATGAATGGCATGATCAGGATTCGTTACTCCTTTTAGGTGTGGTAAGAACGATTCCCAACTGTGCGAATGATAGATATAGGCGATTTTCTTTCCGCTCGTTGTTTGACCTGGCGGGTTCTCTGAATCAGATGGGCCTGGATCTTCTAACCGCTCGATATCTTGTACTTCTGCTTCCTCGCCACTTAATAGAAGTTCCATCGGTGGTGGTGACTCATGCGCCAAGTTTGTATAATCCGTTCCTTCCCCAGCAACAATGATCGTTGAATCATAGAGCGCAAAGCCAGGAAGTTCGTTTCCTAACAGACTTCGGATATCACCTGGTTTGATGCTTGTTGTTAATTCAAACAACACACTCGATAATGCCGGTGGTTCACTTTCTTTTGGGAGCTCTTGCGTGAAATATCTGTTTTCCCAACCTATGAAATAGACAAGTGCTTCTCCAGAAAACTCCGTTAACCACTTATGCATCGTTGATGAACTCAATCGATATTTGTGCTCAAAGGATGTGATAAAGCTAGTGGCAACAACGATAAATAACATGGCTCCAGCAAGTAATAAAGGTAAACGCTTCATATTCAATTGCGGGGTGAACATGTATAGCCCTCCACTTCTGTTAACGTTTCTATCACATCCTATGCAGCTAAAAATTTAAATAGAATCCAATCTATGAAAAAATAATAGAGAGACCTAACTTCGTTTGCTCACTGAGCAGCTAGTTTGTTAAGTAGACGGTTCTTTTTGAAGAAATCGGGGTTATATGCAAAAAAAAACCAGCTCTTCAACTGGTTTGTGTTGTTAAAACGATCTCGTCTGGGTTTGAATGATTTCCGCTAGCAAGCTTTTCATAAATATCAATGAAGATACCTAATTCCTCTGGAGATAAATGATTAAGATAGCTACTTATTGAATTAACTCTCTCATTTTCAGCCTCTCGTAAAATTTCGTGCCCTTCGTCTGTAATCTCTAAATAAACAATACGACGGTCAAGGTCACTACGGTAACGACTTACAAATCCACGCTTGTACAAACGATCTGCACCTACAGTTATCGCACTTGGTTTTACACCCATATAGTCAGCCAATTTTGAAACGGTCCATTTATTCCTGATACACAACGTCTTTAAAAGTACAAACTGTGTTTTCGTTAACTCCTTTTCTATAGCAATTTCCGGGTGTAAACGCTTTGACACAATGTAATGCACTTTCTCCAATCTCTCCACATAGGACTTCAAATCCTTATTCCCCATACTATGAACCTCCAGCCTCTAAGTTGTAATGCGAATATTATACTAACATTATACAAGAATTTTCATAACATTTGAACTATTATTTACAAATTATGTGTAAAAGAGTTGACGACATGCATATATTTAGGATATATTACGTTCAAATATATTTGAACGTTTCAGGAGTGTTGAACATGATGGAAATTTATCATATACGTGAAGTTGAGCAGTTAAAGGTCATCTCTGACCCGCTTCGCATCAAAATCCTTTGGGAGATTTTAGATGAAGCAAAGACTGGAAAGATTCTATCAGATCTATTAGAAGTCCCTGCACCGAAGATTCATTATCATTTAAAAGAACTTGAAAGAGTTGGTTTAATAAACGTGGAAAGAACAGAAGAAAAGAATGGCATTATACAAAAGTTCTACAGACCTGTTGCTCATTCATTTTCGATTACGGAAATTTTGCCTGATCAGCGACATGCCGTTAAAGAGGAACTATCTGATGCTCTAAAGGAGAATATATTAGTTTCTCTTGAGAAAACAAAGTCTATGGTTCGTAAATTAGACCCTGAAGTACTAGCTTATACAGATTCTCCACTTAAGTTTGGCTATAGACATGTCAAACTTTCTTCTGATCAAGTAAAACTGTTACATGACAAAGCAAAAGAGATTTCAGATTTAATTTCAGAATTTAAAAAGAATAAGAGTGATGATGGTGAGATTCATCACTATTTTATGCTCTCCTTCCCCTTGAAAGAGACACCTTATCCCGAAGAGGAGCTAGAGTAAGATGGCTGAAACAATTGCTGTACACCAGAAAAGTGAAACAGAGTCCCTATTCAAAATGCGCTCTTTTATATTCATATGGGCGATAACGATTTGTTCTTCATTTTCAATTGCCATTTTTCAATTCTCACAGAGCTGGTACGTCGTAAAGACTCTAGATAAAGAAGCTTCACTCGGCATTGTATTTATTGCAGCGAACGTTCCTCGGATTTTATTTATGGCCGTTGGCGGCGTTCTAGCAGATCGAGTCAGCCGAACGAAAATCTTGTTCGTCGCTAACTTTTTAAGAACATTATTGTTAGTCGGCTTGTTAATCATGCTCGCAACAGGACACCTTTCCTTGCTTTCTTTTATCATTTTTGGTTTGTTTTTTGGTGCACTCGATGCTTTCGTCTGGCCGGCAAACGGATCACTTCTACCGATTGTGGTCGATCAGTCTCAATTAACACGCGCAAATTCAGTCATTCAGACCACTCAACAAAGCTCACTAATCCTTGGACCAATGATTGGAGGTCTTCTTGTTGCAAGCAGTGGAGGTTACATGCTTTCATTTGGAGTCCCTGCCGTCATGCTTCTTATATCCGCTATCCTAGCTTTCTTGCTAAATGTTCCTGCTTCATTGAGTTCAAATACCCAAAAGTCTGGTATGTGGCATTCCATTAAAGAAGGACTAGATGTTGTTAGACAATCTGCATTTTTAAAAGCACTCTTTTTAAGTACAGTATTTCTCAATGTTTTTGTAATCGGCCCCTTGATGATGGGCTTACCGATCTTTGTGAAAAACGTACTAGATGGTAGTGCACTTGAGTTTAGTTTTGTTGAAGGATCTATGGCTGCAGGTATGCTTATTAGTTCAATCATCATCGGCATATTAAATATTAAAAAACGACGCGGTCTCATGGTGACCATTTCTCTTTTCACCATGAATGTATTCTTCTTATTGTTTAGTCAAAGCTCTTCTCTTTATGCCTGTATGTTTGCTATCTTTTTTATCGGTATTACCTTTCCTGCAACCAATATTCCGCTTATTTCAGCCGTGCAGTCTTCTGTTGATAAACAACTATTGGGCAGGTTGATGGGGTTACTCACAATGGCAAGCATGGGGCTTGCTCCTTTATCACTTGCAGCAACATCCATGCTCATCTCTTATGGCTTTTCTATAGAAAACATTATGTCAGGAGGTGCACTCTCTTTAATTGTTGTAAACCTTTTAATCATGTGGAAACTTCCTGCTTTAAGAAAAATGGAATAGGTGGTGTAGATGATGAAAGTATTACTTATTGGTGGTACTCGTTTTTTAGGAAGACATGTAGCGGAATCTTTTAACAACAATCATCATGAAGTAACTTTGTTTCATAGAGGTAAAACAGCAAAAGAAGGGGTAACAAAAAACGTTCATGAGATTATCGGTGATAGGGATCTCGACTTGTCTATACTTGAAAATGGATTTTGGGACATTGTAGTTGATACGTGTGGGTATTTTCCTAAACAAGTTCGCAAGTCAGCTGAAGCACTCAATAAAGAAGGAACTTTCTACATTTTCGTTTCGTCCGTATCTGTTTATGACGATCAGTCCGTTCGAAACATTACGGAGAACTCAAAAACGGCTCAACTTACTGATCATAATATCACTGAGATTGGTGAAAATTACGGTGCCCTTAAAGCTGCTTGTGAGCATGAGGTTTTGGATGTATTTGGTGATAACGCTTTAATCGTTCGTCCTGGCTTAATTGTTGGGCCACATGATTACACCGACCGTTTCACTTATTGGCCAGCGAGAGGTGCTCGTGGCGGAGAAATCTTAATTCCTGCTATGAAAGATCTTACTGTTCGATTCATTGATGTTCGTGATTTAGCAAATTGGATTGTAAGAATGGCTGAAAATAAAGAGAACGGAATTTATCAAGCTGTCGGAGGTGTGTATGATTTCAATGAGGTTGTTCAAAAATGTCTCCGGAGTGAAGAACCTTCGACAATCGTGCCTGTTGCCGAATCATTCTTATTAAAAGAGGAAGTCGGTGAATGGGTCGAGTTGCCACTCTGGATCGCAAGTGAAGATTATCGTGGTCTTGATTATGCGAATGATTCGAAAGCAATAAACAAAGGGTTGATTTTTAGACCGATAGAAGAAACGATAAAAGATACTGCGGATTGGTCTTTAAGCCGCAACTTAAAACCAGAAGATTGGAAAGCAGGCTTACATCCTGATAAAGAAAAGACTCTCCTGAAAAAATGGAGAGAAAAAGTGAAGTGACTTTCTTTTTAACATGAACAAGCTTTATTTTCTTCAATATATCTAAAAATACATGAATGCCTATGGCACTTGTCCATACCATTTGTCTTCTCAGGACATATAGTATGATTGTGAGATACAAAATCTCTCCTGTTGGCAAGAGGCCGGCAGAGCAATTCCCTACCCCCCATTTCTTCATCATGCGTTCGGTTTTCTTTACCATAATCCTTTTTTAAGGATTATGGCTTTTTTTGTTCATAGATAAAAGGGAGCTCCATTCATTAACTCCCTCTTAAAACACAAACCTTTTACCTTGGAAAACGCTTAGGATCATCATTAAAATGTATATATTTCTTCAAATGGTCTGGCAGTTCACCTTTTTGAAAAACGTGTTGAATATCAGAGAGCGGAATCTCTAAACGTGCCAATGAGGGATATAAAGGAAGAATCTCTTTTGGCTCATAGGTTTGCTGATAACTTGTGATGGCATCATTTGTTTCTTTTTCAACGCTTTGTCGATAAGCATGAATCTCTTGAATCTGTTTAACCATCATTAGATACTCAGCTTTTAATCGCTCAAGCTGATGTATTTTCTTTTCCATGCTATTTTTCGCTGTATCTAATTCTCTGTCGCGTGAAGAGTAAATGGTTTTTAAATACTCGGATAATCGGTCATTACGATTTTCTTTTAATTCATCCAGCTGTTCCATGGCGTTACGTTCTTTTTCCATCGCTAGAAGGTACTTATTCTTAACTTCTGTAAGATCATCCATAGTGATTTTTGAGTTTCTTACACCGTAAGCATTTAGTAACTCTTCATATTCATTAGAAGACCATTCTTTTTGTTTATGTAGTTGCTGCCACTTCTCTTGAGCGCGAGCAATATCGATATCATATTCTTTTTTCATCTGTTTAAAATGATTTAATTCAGGATACATAACAATCTCCCTTCGAGTTTCAACATTAATAGTATTCGGGAGGTTTTTAGGTTTAACGTCTCGAATGATTAAACAACTGTTTAAATTGAGTGATGATAGGAAATTCTGTGATGTTCTTTAAAGTGTTGATTTCCGTTTCAGGTGCTTCGCTTTCCGCGGGGCAGGCGGTGAGCCACATTCGAACGTTTCACGTTTAAGTGTCTCACCTGCCCACCTGTCCCGCAGGAGTCTCGCACCCTACACTCCAATCAACTTATCAATGAAGCATAAGAGACTTAACATCAACACCTTGTTTAGTATTACCTAATAGAAAGAAGGATTAATTCATGAAGATTACGGCGGTTAGACATTGTAAAGCAGAAGGTCAAGAAAGTAATGCTCCTTTAACTGCTGAAGGAGAACAACAAGCCAAAGATCTGGCTGTTTTTTTAGAGGGTCAGCATTTTGATTGTGTGATTTCGAGTCCTTTTAAAAGGGCAATTGACACCATTAAACCTTTTGCAGAGTTAAGAGAAAGTTCCATTTTGGTAGATGATCGGTTGGCTGAACGTATTCTTTCTGCTGAAAATGATCCCAATTGGCGAAGTAATCTTGAACGTACATATAAGGAAGAACATTTAAAGTTCCCTGGTGGGGAATCCACATTTGAAGCAAAGGAAAGAATCACTTCCTTCATTAATGAATTGCAGGCAAAATCCTATAAGTCAGTTCTAATCGTTACGCATGGAAATCTGCTTAGTCTCCTTATTAATTTGTACGATCCTTCTTTTGGCTTTAAAGAATGGGAGCTTCTATCCAACCCAGATGTTTATCAGATTGATGTTTCATTAAAAGATGTATCCAAACTGTGGGTGCATTAAACTGGTAGTTAATTCCAGACCCCCAACCCTCCTACAAAAGTCCCGAAACCTGTACACGTAAGATAAATTATTAGGAGGGAAACATCTTATGAAAAAATTAGTAGTAGCATCAGTATTAGGCGCTTCCCTATTCGGCGCAAACGCAGGAATCTCAGAAGCAGCATCTTCATGCCCATTCGCTTCTTTAAATAATAATCAAACACAACAAGCAGAGGCAGCTCCGGCTCCTCAACAGCAACAACAAGCTGCTCCAGCACCTGCTCCAGCTCCAGCTCCACAGCAAGAGCAAGCTAAAGCTCCAGCAGAAGCAGCACCAAAAGCTGAAGCAGGTGCAGAACTTACTGCACAAGAGCAACAAATGCTAGACCTTGTAAACCAAGAGCGTGAAAAACAAGGATTACCAGCACTTAAAGCAGATCCTGAGTTAACAAAAGTTGCTCGCGTTAAAGCAAAAGATATGATCGACAACAACTATTTCGATCACAACTCACCAACTTACGGTTCACCATTTGATATGATGAAGAAGTTTGGTGTTGAATATCAAACAGCTGGTGAGAACCTTGCAGGTAATTCATCTGTAGAAGGTGCGCACACTAGCCTAATGAACTCTCAAGGTCACCGTGAAAATATCCTTAAGTCTGAATACACTAGCGTTGGTATCGGTGTAGTAGATGGTGGACAATACGGTAAAATGTTCGTTCAAATGTTTAAAGGATAAGAATATTTCAAAAAAAGCTTTCCCACCTAGGGAAAGCTTTTTTATTGCTAACGATTCTTATTGAATTGGGATGTTAATGGTAAACATTGTGCCTTTCCCTTTTTTACTTTTTACATCTAATCGCCCATTATGATGTTTAATGATATTTGTACTTACCATCAATCCTAATCCCGTACCTTCATCTTTTGTAGTAAAGAAAGGCTTTCCGATTTTTTTCATTACCGTTTCATCCATACCGCAACCATAGTCACGAATTTGCACTTGAAGAAATTCCTTATTCTGTGATACTTTCATGTTAATTTCTACACAATCACCTACAGCAGAAGCTTCGATCGCGTTTTTTAAAAAATTTATAAACACTTGTTTAAGCTGCAGAGGGTCACAGAAAATCAGTGGAATTTGATTCTCTAATTCTTTTTTAATCTCAATATTTTTCATGATCGCCTGTGTGTTCAAAAGATCAACTGTATCGTTTATGATGTCTGTAACACAAGACATCACAAAGTTTTGTGAATTGCTTTTAGAAAGAACCAAAAACTCCTTAATAATATGCTCTATTCGGTCCACTTCTGTAAGAATAATCGTTAGATATTGATCAAATTCATCTGTTTGATTCTGAATCAATTGAACAAAACCTTTCAAAGATGTTAACGGATTACGTATTTCATGTGCTACACCTGCTGCAAGCTCTCCTACTACATTTAATGCTTCAGCTTTTAATAATTTTTGTTCGGTCAGCTTTTGATCTGTCACATCTTTCAAAACCGTAACATGTAAATCATCTACGACATCTTTTTCACAAGAGTATTCAATCTCTTTCACTAGACCATCTGGTGTTTTGTAGCGAAACTCTCCTTCAATCTTTTTTCCATTCAGTACTTCTTTCCATTTCTTGCGGATTACTTCTTTACCGCTGCCCACAAAAAACTGATCTGCACCGATTCCCACGAGTTCTTCTTTTGAAAGCTGTAGCAGCTGACACGCACGATCGTTCACTTCGGCAATTTCCATGTTGGATCGGCACAGCACAATCGCTTCTAAAGCATGGTTAAACAATTGTTTAAACTTTTTTAAACTTTGCGCATCTGTATGCTCTGTTTCTCTATTGGTTGCAATATAGGAGGTACCTACAACTTCTAAAACATCTTGGGTGTTCCCAGTTACAGGATATATGGTTGTATGTATACTTCTTACACCTAAGTTGATATTTGCGGTTTGGGTCATACCTGAAAAAGCTTTTTCCAACGAATCGGTCCACTTTTCGATTAACTCTTTGGCATAAAGATCATGAAGGCTTGTTCCAGGAGAGGGTTTTATAGAAACACCGAGTTCATCAAGCATGGAACCAACAGAATAGGTAAACTTATAATCACCCTCGGCATCTCTTCGCAAACCAAAAAGATGGATAGGACAATGGTTAAGAGAATGGTGAAATTCGGCAATACGCTTAATTTCGACTTCTTCATATTGCTTGTTCATTAATGTGTCCCCTTTTTATTTACAGAGTATCAATATCTGTTGCTCGGGTTATTATGAGGTTTAACCACTTCATCTATTTCTCTATATTTTCACTAAGCTTTTTATTTCGACAAATTTATCGAATCCCCTATTGGACAACTTTCCCATTTTTCCAAATCATTGTTACAGGCCTTTAGAATTATTTATTAAAATAAAATATTTTAGTGTTAAATATAAATCAAACAAAAAAGCCTTCAAAAAATTATTTAAAGGCTTTAAAACAATATTTACCTATTCATAGTATTTATTTCATTCTTCATAAATTTATAATCCATTGGACCTATATGAGAATTACAGACAATACCATTTTCATCAATAAAATAACTTGTAGGAATGGACACCGCTCTATACTGTTTTCCAATTGTGTTTTTTTCGTCAAGAGGAATCGGAAAAGAAAGCTTATATTCCTGAACAAATTTACTCACTTTCTCTGTATTTGTTTCGGAATATTCAAGATTAACCGCTAATATTTCTACATCTTGTTTTTTATAATCTTTATAAAACTTCTCCATCTCGGGCATTTCCTCCCTGCATGGCGGGCACCATGTAGCCCAAAAGTTAAGGATGATTTTTTTTCCGCGATAATCCTTTAAGTCAACTTGCTTTCCATCTAGCGTTTTTAAAGAAAAGTTTGGGGCTGTGCTTCCACGTTTTAGTCCGGTATTTTCCTCATTCTTAACCTCTGTTGGTTTCTCTTCCTTCTTATCAACAGCCGTATAAAATGCAAGGCCAATTAAGCCAGCAAATAGGAGAAGTATAAAGATCGATTTTATTCTCAAAGTAATTCCTCTTTTCAAGTTGGTTCGCACTATTCATTATAAAGGATTTTGTCCTGCAACTGCAAAATCCCCCTTATTGTCTCATTGTAAATAAGTTAAAGATAAACCCATTATCCTAAAAAAGAAAAGACAACAACTTATGTTTAAGCTGTTGTCTGTCGGGTACTTATAAATTAGAGGCCATAACAATCGTTCCTAATGGCTTCTTACTGTTTGAAGTTGGTTCGTGTGAGATTGCAACAGCATCCCAATTGTGTTCACCTTCAAATGCAACAGGAAACACCACTGCGCCATTTCCATTCTCGTCAGGCGTAAATGTGCCAGCTCGATAGGGTTTATCTCCTTCGATCAGCCAAACTTGATAAGTCTCTGTTCCTTTAAGTTGAGTTAAGTTACTGGATTGAACGACAAGGTTCATCTTACCATTTTCCTTTACCATTGATGCTACACCTGTCGATTTTGTTTCTTCAGAAGCTAGTTGAACCGTTTTGAATGTTTTATTAACTTGTTCTTGGATCACTTGTTCATTCTTGTTATTTTCATTAATAAGATACGCGTTTGTACCAAGTGAGACTAAAAGTCCAGCAGCAAGTAATCCTTGAACCCACGGTTTGGGTTTGCGCTGAGAACTCGGTGAAATCTTGGTTGCTATTTCATCTGTTTTAACACTAGATTGCGTTTCTTGTTGTGTAAGACTGGAATCATCAGCTGTTACATTTGTCAAAATACGTTCTTTCATACCGATCGGAGGTTGAGCCTCTTCTGATAAATATGGAAGATCAGCTGTAAGTTCTTGCCACTCTTTCCATTCTTCCTGACATACGTCGCATTGCTTTAAGTGTTTTTCAAAGGCAGCTTTTTCTTCGCCTTCTAGCAGCTCATTATAATAATCCAGCAGGTTGTCACAAATTTTCTGTTCCATATTTATCCCTCCTCTCTGCGTAGATTTTTTTTAAATGTTTCAGCGCTAATCGAATCCTTCCTTTTACGGTACCAAGAGGAAGATTCTTACGCTCTGCTATGTCCGACTGTGAGTAGCCTTTGAAATAAAACATCTCTACAATGTCTTGCTGCTCTTCTGTTAAGGAAGAAACAGCTTTCTTCAGACCCTCTCTTTCTTCATTCCATGTTACGGATTCTTCTACACTTTCTGTTCGTTCGTAATCTATGTCTTTTTCAAGAATCTCAACTTCATTTTTTTGTTGCTTTCGTATTAAATCAATACATGCATTTCGTGTAACGGTTAAAAGCCATGAAGAAAATTTCCCTTTATCCTCTGAATAGAGTCCCTTTTTTCGCCACAGTTTCATAAAAACGTCCTGAACTGCCTCTTCAGCCAACTCTTTTTGCCTCAACATTTTAAATGAAAAAGAAAACAATAGCTTTTCATATCGATCATACAGCATTTCAAGGGCTTCTTTATTTTCTTCTTGAACTTTTTGATAAAGTTCGTTATCAGAAGTTCTACCCATCTTTTGTCTCCTTTACTGCTCGCAGAATAAACCTATCATAACAAAGGGATGGATCTTTGTCTTTTTTTACGATGGATGTATAAAGATAACGTTAAATAAAGCAATTCGGATCACATATTTCCAACTTTTATCATTAAGTTTCCTTCTATCTTTCCGATATAAAAGAAAATATAGCTCAGGAAAAATAGATACAGAATTTAAAGATAAAGTGAGGAACACCATTATGGATCGCACAACACTAATTGGAGTCATATTAGGCATACTGGCTGTAGGTGTCGGAATGTTTTTAAAAGGCGCAAGTCCTACAGCATTATTAAATCCAGCAGCATTGCTTATTATATTTGCCGGAACTGCAGCAGCTATCCTTATCGCATTTCCATTGAACGAGATCAAAAAAATCCCTGCTCTTTTTAAGATTTTGTTTAAAGAACAAAAACTCATTGATATGAGAGATCTAGTTACGATTTTTATTGAATGGGCAACGGTCGCTCGTAAAGAAGGTTTGCTTGCTTTGGAACCTAAAGCTGAAGAAGTGGATGACCCTTTCCTTCAACAAGGAATTAAGATGATTGTGGATGGACAACCCCCTGAATTCATCAAGGATGTATTAATGAAAGACTTAGAAACCATAGAAGAACGTCATGCAAGCAACGCTACCATCTTTACTCAAGCGGGTACATATGCGCCAACTCTTGGAGTCCTAGGTGCAGTAGTAGGATTGGTCGCCGCATTAGGTAACATGGCCGACATCACCGCATTAGGAAAAGCCATCTCAGCAGCCTTTATCGCCACTTTATTTGGTATTTTTTCTGGTTATGTATTGTGGCATCCTTTCGCTAACAAGTTAAAACGAAAATCAAAAAAAGAGATCATGATCAAAGAAATCATGATTGAAGGACTTCTATCTATTCAAGACGGAACTTCACCTAAAATTTTAGAAGAAAAAATGTTAACGTATATTCCAACTAGCGAACGTGATCAATACAAAGCAGGTGGTTCGGTTGGCTAAAAAGAAAAAACATCATGACGAACATGTGGATGAATCTTGGCTTATTCCTTATGCAGATATGCTGACGCTTTTATTAGCTTTGTTTATCGTCTTGTTTGCTATGAGTGAGATCGATGCTCAAAAGTTTAAACAGATGGCGAGTGCATTTCGAAATGAGTTTACAGGCGGAACTGGCGTCATGGAAGAACAAGTACCAATTCCTTCTCCTGACTCCACCCCCATTCCTGATGCGCAAAAAGAAGTGATTTCTAAAGAAGAAAAAGAACGACTAGAAGCAGCAAAAAAAGAACTTGAACAATTAGAAGAGATGGAAAGAAAGATCAATGCTTACATTCAAACGAACAAACTAAATTCTAGTCTTCAAACAAAGCTCACAGAGAACGGCTTGTTGATCACCATCTTAGATAATGCTTTGTTCGATTCTGGAAGTGCCACAGTGAAACCTGGTTCTAGAGAGATCGGAAAAAAACTTTCTGACCTACTCGTTACAACGCCACCTCGAAATATTGTAATCGCTGGCCATACGGATAACGTACCGATCAGCACGGCAAACTTTCAATCGAACTGGGAACTCAGCGCATTGCGAGGTATTAACTTTATGCGCGTTCTGCTCGAGAATCCCGCATTGAAACCGAATCAAGTTAGTGCAAGCGGCTATGGAGAATACCGTCCGAAATCAGAGAATAAAACACAAGAAGGACGAGCAAAGAACCGCCGTGTAGAAGTACTCGTTTTGCCAAATGTTAGTTTGAAAGCTGTGCAGTGATTGAGCGGCTTAATGCGGTGACGGTGTTAGAAAATATGTGGAAAGGCAATGGGAATCAAATCTCGTGGACCGAGCATAAATTTCGAGGACCGAGCATAAATCTCGTGGACCGAGCATAAATCCCGAGGACCGAGCATAAATCTCATGGACCGAGCATAAATCCCAAGGATCGAGCATAAATCTCGTGGACCGAGCATAAATCTCGTGGATCGAGCATAAATCCCGTAGACTTAGCATAAATCTCGTGGACCGAGCATAAATCCCAAGGACCGAGCATAAATCCTAAGAATCAACTACAAAAACACATTACACACAACACTTTCTTCATAAATCCACAAAAACTGGCTTCTTGAAGTGACATTTCCACTTTCAAAGAAGCCAGTTTTCATTTTCATTCCATCTTTTTACTCGTCTTATAGCTATCCAAGAAATGAATGCGCTCCAGCATGGTCGGATGGCCGTATAAGAACCATTTAACAAGCTTCGGTGGGTTCACTTCACTTAAAGAAACGGTCGCGAGTTCCTGAAATGCACCAACTGCTGCTTTCGGATTGTTTGTCATCTGAATGGCATACAGATCAGCGTCACGTTCTGCTTTTCTTGAAACCGCATTTTCGACTGGAGATATAGCAAAGCTTAACAGAGAAAAAATCAATAGCAGTGCGGGAAGTGCAGCTAGATCTCCTATCCCCTTTATCCCCCATGACTTGCCGTACTTCTCAATCCATTTTCGATAGATTATATTTCCGAGCCATAATCCTAAGAACGATAGCACGATTGATGAAATCAAGTTCCAGTACAGATGATTCATCACATAATGACCGATCTCATGAGCCATTACAAACAAGACTTGGTTATCACTTAATTTATTAAGTGTTGTATCCCATAGGACGATCCGTAGATTTGATCCGATCCCGTTTACATAAGCATTCAGTGCATTTGTTTTTTCAGACATGTTCACTTCATATACATTTTCTGCTGGTATGTCCGCTCTTTCCGCAATATCTAGTATTTTCCCCTTTAGTACTTCATCCTGCAGCGGATAGAACTTGTTGTACAACGGATCGATTACAACAGGCTGTATAAAGTAGAGAAATAAAGTAAATGGCACAGAAAGCATCCAAGCATAAAGCCACCATCTTTTTTCGTATTTTTTGATCAGCCAATACATTACAGCAACCATCACCGTTGTTAACACCCAATTGATCCAGAAATCAACTAATCCATCTCTCATCCAGCTGTGGAAAGATTGAACAGATATATTGTAACTTTTTGAAACGGTAAAACTGTAGTAGCGAAGTGGGAATGTTAACACCCAACTAGCAAACGACAGTAAAAGTACGTAGAGACCAGTGTGTACAATAGAGAACCTTGTTAACCCGCTAGAAGCTTTTCGGAACCATCTTGATAATCCGAATCCTAGAACAAACAGATAGATCAGCCACTCAAGCGGCACAGAAATGAAGTAGATAAAATCCTTTATTCTTGAAAAATCAGTGCTAAGTTCGAGTTCACGGTCTGTCATAAAGACTGCTGGATCAGCAGCAGAGCCCTTAAGATGTACAGGCAAGTTTGCGTCTGCTCCTTGGAACAAATAGAACCACATCAAACCCGCGTATATAGCAAAGCCGATTACAAAAAGTAACGATTTTTTCAAAGCATGCGCCCCCCTTTATTACCTACTATAAAGTGTAGGGCGATTTGTCCAAATTAGAACAAGCTTTCATAAAATACTTTGTAAAATCTTAAAGAGCATTTGCAAGGGTCGGGACAATATGAAGATTTTCATGATCGACTTCTATAGAGTTCGGCTGAATGTAAACCGCTTTTAGTCCCATAAGAAGTGCCGGTGCAATTTCATTAATAAAATTATCACCGATTGATACCGCCTCATGAGGCTTTATTCCATATTCACCTAATATCGTCTGAAGCTTTTCTTTTGTCTTTAATGGTTTTTCACTCTCAGTATAGAGAGCATGGAACATACCATCTAGCTCTAACTCATTTAATAAACGTTTTACATCTTCTCTTTCACTGTTTGTTAAAAGCACCACTTTTTTCTTAACCTTTAAACGTTGCAGTGCTTGTTTAAGACCTGGTGTTTTCGATAGCTGGAACTGATCGGTTACCATGTACTCTTTTGTCGCGTTATAACATTCCCATGTATCTGCTTGTTTCAAGCCAAAATGCATAGCAGTAGCATAAGGTAGCCACCAGCCATCGCCGATCGCGATTAATCGTTCAAAGTCATATACAAGTTCGCCTGAGAATTCTTTTTTCACTCTTTCCTCTGACCACTCCATTCCATCAAAGGATGTTACTTTTGTTATTTGCAGTGTCATAGGATCAACCGTAACACTTGTTTCATTTTTTATATCATACACTTTACCGATCGCAACAGGGTGTGTCCCCTTCTTCATACTTTCATATGTATCCCAAAAAGCTTGTTGTTTGTCATCAGACACTCTTTTTTGTAACAATCGGCAATAATAATCAAAATGGTCTGTATCTTCATATAGCGTTCCGTCTAGATCAAATATAAGTAGCTTAGCATCGTCAATAATCGATTTCACGTCTTATCCCTCCTTCTTTCATTGTAGTAATCCTACTCAAAAAAAGTAAAGAAAAGTACGTTGACATAAATTTACTAATCTTGTATGTTATAAGTGTACTATACACAGTAATACACACATATAGTATATATAAAGGTGGGATAACATGATATTGAATTTAGATCCCCGAAGCAATATACCGATATGGGAACAAGTTGTTCATCAGATCAAGGAACTGATCTTGCGGGAGATTTTGTTACCAGAAGAAAAATTGCCTTCGGTACGCGAACTATCAGGAACATTGCTAATCAATCCAAATACAGTGAGTAAAGCTTATCAAGAATTAGAACGCCAAGGTATCATTGAAACACTTCGAGGTAAAGGTACATTTGTATCCGCTTCTATCATTCCTAAAGCAGATGATCAGAAGACTACAGAACTCAAAAAACAGCTGAAGCAGCTAATTATTGATGCTTCCTATCTTGGTATCGATCACAAAACGTTATCTAAGTGGTTGGAAAACTTTTCAGAAGAGCTTGGGGGTAAAAATAGTCATGCTGAAAGTGAATAATATTAGTAAAACGATAGAAGGTTCTCAAGTATTAGACAAAGTTAACATAACACTTGAGCCAGGTATGATTGCAGGTTTGGTCGGAAGAAACGGTGTTGGAAAGTCTACATTGCTTAGGGTAATTGCAGGCATATTAGATCCAGATGAAGGTGAAGTATTCTTTAATGATACCGATATTCATCAGAACCCTGAGATCAAACAAAAAATTACTTATGTTCCAGACTCAACTGAGATTTTAAAGAGCTATAGCGTTAAAGAGATCGTTAAGCTCTATGATGCGATTTATGAAGATTTTGATGTTGTATACTTTTACTCTCTTCTAGACCGCTTTAAGCTTCCAAAAAATAAAAAAATCAGAACATATTCAAAAGGTATGAAGGCGCTGTTCTTGATGATTCTTTCTTTTTCAACGAAATCGGAACTTATCATACTAGATGAACCTACAAACGGACTTGATCCTATCGTAAAAAGAAACATCTTGCAATTTATTATTGAAGAAGTGAGCGAGCGACAGTTATGTGTTCTCATCTCCACTCACCATCTAGAAGAAGTAGAGAAGATGGCAGATGTGCTCATCATGATTAAAGAAGGACGGATTGAATCCACAACGTCTATCGAGGATGCTAAATCATCGTTCCGCAAAGTTCAGGTTGTTTACAAACACTCTCTGCCTGAAAGAATTGAGCACTTGAACAACGTGAACATTCTAAATCAAACAGGGCGTGTCTATACATTGATGATCAAAGGAAACATTGACGCGACTCTTGAGAAGATGAACGCCGAAAATCCGCTATTGTTAGAAGAACTACCTATGACACTCGAAGATATTTTTATTTCATCACTTGGAGGTGAATCGCATGTTTCATAAAGCATTATGGATGAGGAATGAAAAACTAGGAAGTCCTGCCGTATGGGGAATCTATATCTCCTTGTTTCTGTTTCTTCCTTACTCTTTATTTGGAAAAGCTCAAAGTATGCTAACAGAAAAAAACAATCCATATGCCGATGCACCTGAAAACTATTACATGAACTTTCATTTTACTGGTGCAGATATCGTTTTTTTCTTATTTTTAATCGTAGGATTAGCTGCTCTATTAGTGGGGAGCGAACGTACATCTCATTCTACTGACTTAACGTTCTCACTTCCATTTAAACGTAAAGATATCTTTCTTTCAAAATGGGTCTTTGGTGTAGGTCATATAACAACAGGTCTGTTACTTAATTTGCTATTGTGTATGCTAATCGTAAAGTTTACTATTCTTTCAGAGGTAACTGATGCGGCATTTTTATTTAAATTTATGGTAATTGTCATTCCTTTTTCTATCGCTATATTTTCTTTTAGTCTTTTTATTGGAACGATCGCAGGCAGCTTAATCTCTCAATTAGTTTTAAGTGGAATCTTTCTACTTTTCCCGATTGGTTTCTCGTCTCTAGTCGTGTCATTTTTAGAGTACCACGGCATTACTATTAATCGTGGTGCACATACCACTCAAGTATTTAATGATCTGATCAATAGCTTTACACTGCCTATACCGATCATTGACTTTCGTTATTATGTAGATCTTTCGGAAAATTCTTTTACTGATTTCTCGCATATACCATTTGTCATGTTACTGATTCCGCTAGCTTACACGATTCTATCCGTAGCTTTTGGAACATGGTTCTTTAGCAGAACTAAGAACGAGAACAACGGTAGATTACTTGTGTTTGAAAAAGGAAGAGGATTCTTCACCTTTGGCGTTGTATTGTGCTTTGCTCTAACATTCGGTATGTTAGGCGGCGGTATATTCGGTGACTATGATTCAAGATCACTTATTGGCTATTACCTATCTGCAGCAATAGGTGGCGTTTTAGCATTCTTCATGTTAAAAAAGTTGATTCATTTTCGAATGCAGTTTGGCAAGTAATGAAGGGAGCGGACAACGTGTTCGCTCTTTTTTGTTTGTCTTATTTTACTTTGGGCATCCTGATAACAGCTTATATAAATGAGGGATGAAGATGGATGGAATCTTAATTACAATCTACCGAACAGTTCTAGGCTTTGCCTTTTTGTTAATGCTCATGAGGTTACTCGGAAAAAAACAGCTTGGTGAGCTAACTTTTTTTAACTATGCTACTGGTATTGCAATGGGTAATATCATCGGAGATATGGTTGTCCACAAAGAGATCACGGTTTGGGAAAGTTTGGCGTCTCTTAGCTTTTGGGCGTTAGCCGTGTTCGGTATAGAATTTCTTAATAGACACTCACCCCTACTCACAAAACTAACAAAAAGTCAGCCGACGATCGTTATAAAAAAAGGGCAGATTATGCAAAAAGAGCTGAAGCGGATGCAGATGTCTATGGATGACTTATTGATGCTGCTAAGGATCAGTGCGGTCTTTGATATTACTGAAGTAGAGTATGCGGTTATGGAGCCTAACGGACAACTAAGTGTGTTAAAGAAGCCGCTCAAAGATTCTGTTACAAAAGAAGATCTAAATATTCCGCCAGAAGCTCCACAATATCTGCCGACCATGCTGATCGCGAACGGAGAGAAAATCGATCAACCATTTAAGGAATATAACCTGTCAGACGATTGGCTGAATCAGCAGCTTAAGCGTGCAGGCTATCAAAATATTAAAGAAGTCTTCTTTGCCCAGCTTCAGGACGATGGAGAAGTCTTTTTTGTCAAAAAAGAAAAAAGCAGCTGACACGTTTGTATCAGCTACTTTCCTTCATTATTTACCTTTTTTCACTTCATGCAGAAGGTCTGGAAAGTTCGTAAACATTCCCGTTACACCCCAGTCGATTAGTTTCTGCATCTCTTCTTTTTCATTTACAGTGTACGGATGGATCTCAAGTCCGTTATGAACGGCTTTTTGTACATATTCGCGGTCAATCATATCACTATTCGGCCCGATTCCCATCGCATAATGTTTGATGGATTGCACTTCTGCATCCGTTAACTCTGCGGGAGTTGTATACTCTAAAAGCTGAACTAGTTTTACAGATGGATCAATCTCGTTCATCTTTAATAAGCTTTCGGAGCTGAATGATTGAACCAACAGCTTATCTTTGTTAATTCCATAATCATTTACTACATCAAGAAGCTTTTGTTCCATACCTGGATAAACTTCAGGTGATTTTGTTTCAATATAATAGTTCGCATTCTTTCCAAAAGTTTGAAAGACTTCTTCCAAAGTTGGCACTTGAAGTCCTTCGTATTTTGCTTTTGCTTGCTCTGGATATTTCTCATTAAACCAGCTTCCTGCATCAAGCTGTTTGATCTCTTCAAGAGTATAATCTTTTACTTGCCCTGTTCCGTTCGTTGTACGGTCCAGTGTTTCATCATGCATAGCGATTAACTCACCGTCTTTAGTCATCTGAAGATCGACTTCGATATAGTCTCCATGCATTTTTTCACCCATCTTATATGAAGTGATCGTGTGTTCTGGAGCATAACCAGAAGCTCCTCTATGCGCAACATTTAAAATGTCTTTATGCTTTTCTTTTGCATCAACCACAGAAAAATCAGCCCCCATAACTGTCAGACTTAACGCTAAAGCTCCTACACCCATTTTAAATATATTCTTCATGATGCTACACTCTCCCTTTGTTGTAAGTGAACTACTTTGTCACTGTAACAAGGGAATGTGAAACTGCTTTTTCATTTCTGTAAATCTCATGTGAAGTTTGTGTATACAAAAAAGCTCGTCCGAAATGTTCGAACCAGCTTTTGTAAATCTTATTATTCTTGTTCTAAGAATTTTTTTATCGCATACGAGACACCGCTCTCGTCATTTTCCTTCGTGACAAACGCAGCCATCTCTTTCACTTCATCAACAGCATTTCCCATGGCTACTGGAAAACCAGCTATTTCTAACATGGAAACATCATTATAATTGTCACCGATCGCCATCGTATCTTCTAAAGAAATCCCTTTTAGTTCAGCGTATCTTTTTACCGCGACACCTTTTTGTGCCTCACTATTCGTAATCTCCAAGTTGTTATCTGCAGAAGCACTGACAGCTAGAGAATCAACACCTTTTAAATGCTGAAAAGCACGTTGGAGTTTGGCAGCATCAGCAGAAAAAGCAAGGAACTTATAAACCTCAATTCCATTCTCACTCAAAAGTTTATCAAAATCCCCTACAACACTTACTAATCCTAGTCGGAAACGTCGAAGAGCTGCTTTTTGAACGTCATCATCTGTAGCTTCTGGATTGGAAGTTAATACAATATCTTTCATAACTTCGTAAGCTTTTTCACGATTATCTGTAAATGTGCCCCTGCTCGTGTAAAGCTCATAATAAATATCTTCTTCATCTAGAATCTTTTTAATATCCTCGTACTGCTCAAACTTTAGCGGAATCGAAGAAAGGATCTCCCACCCTTCTGATCGAATCTCAGCACCATTTACGCAAATGAGCGGTAGGTGAAGATCAGCATCTTCTAGCGTGTGTTTAGCTTCATCATAAGAGCGACCTGTTGCGATCACAACATGATGTCCATCGTTTACAGCTTCTTTAATCGTTTCACTGTTCTCTTTTGTGACTTTTAACTGTCTATTTACTAAAGTTCCATCCATATCAATTGCGATTAATTTCATCTAAATCATCCTTTATTGCTTAGTCCATTAGTAAGTGTACCCATAAGTGAAAGCTTGTTAATCATTATTTGAAGCTTATCAGGTAACAAAAAAAAGAGCTATAGATAGCTCTCCGATTTTACAAGTTATTAATCTTTATAGATAAAAGATTGTACAACGTCCGTTACAGCATGGAAAATCTCAACGGCTTGAAAAGAGAGTACAGATAAAGCTGAAACGGAAAACAAACCAATTAGTACAAAACGAACTAAATGAGGCATCTTGTATCTCCTCCTTTTAATTGTGATTATACGCCCACCTTTTTCACAAATCAATTAATAAGGTGTATTATTTACAAAGTAAATTATGACAATTTCCTACAAAAACGTATAACCGTACAAAACGAAGATAGAAGATAGCACGACAACGATAACATTTAAATTCAACCAAGCTGCAATGAATGCTGTAGCTGCCCCTATTCCCCCGTATAGATAACTTTCTGGATTAATCGTTAAAACACCTGGAAAAATGAGAGCCCCTAATATAGCAAAAGGAACGTTCTTCAATATTCCTTGTATTCTTGGATGTAGATGATTCGTATGAAAGAGAACGAGCGGCAACATCCTAGGAATATAGGTGACGATTCCCATTCCAACAATTACCCATATTAATTGATCACTCATCTCTCTCATTCCCCTTTATAAGAAACTCAATTGTAACGGCTGCAATTAAAGTAGATAGGATGATTCCCCATCCGCCTTTTAAAATAGGTACCAAAGAGAATATAGAATTTAATACGGCTGCACTTGCCGCAAGTGCCATTACCTTCTTGCTTTTTTTTGCTGCAGGTACAAGCAGGGCAATAAACATCGCATAAAGCGCGATACCCATACTATCCTGTAGGGATTGTGGAAGTCCCGATCCCATTAGATATCCTACTCCTGAAAAGATCACCCAGCAACTGTATGCCACGATTCCCAAACCAAGCAAGTAGCTTCCCGTGATTTTTTTTTCGGGTGAGGTCGCAGCCACAGAAAAAGTCTCATCCGTAATAAAAAAAGCGTAGATGGCTCGCAACCACTTAGGTTCATCTTCTGCACGTTCTTTAAGAGAAGCACTCATAAGAAGATGCCTGATGTTCATGATGAAAGTGGTTAATATTAATTCGGCCGCACCACTTAGTGCAACAATCATCGATAATGCGATATATTGCGAAGCACCAGCAAACACAATTACACTCATACCTATCGTTTCAAATAGACTTAGCTCTGCCGCTTTAGCGAGCAGACCAAATGTAAACGCAACTGGCATATATCCAATGGCGATCGGCAATCCAGCTTGAACACCCTTTTTCCAGTATGCAGGTGTTTCTTCTTTATGTACGGCAGGGCTTGGCATCATCTCTTTTTCATCTCCGTTTTTGTAAGATGTGAATGCTTAATAAATTGTAAGGGGTCTGTCCCCGGGACAGACCCCTTATCGTTACTTCTGTCCTGTAATAGTGCGTAGAATAAGATCTACGCTATCAGAAGCTTTAAAAGTTTCCATGCTTTTCTTTATCTGCTCTTGATCAGCTTTCAGATCTTTTAGTGAAGTAATTAAAGTTACTTTTGTTAGTTCTTCTTCATAAAGAACGTGGCAATAGCCTTGCTTTTCAAAGGATTGAGCATTAAGAATCTGGTCACCTCTGCTCGCCGCTCTTGAAAGCGGAATAAGCAGCATTGGAATCTTGAGCGTCAACCACTCAAAGATACTGTTCGATCCAGCACGAGAAATCACAAAGTCTGTTGCCGCAACGACATCTGGAAGTTCACTTTGAATATACTCGAACTGTCTGTAGCCTTCTGTGTCTTTCAAACTTTCATCCAAGTTGCCTTTTCCGCAAATGTGTACGACCTGATAAGAACGTAACAATTCAGGCAGAGCTTCACGAAGAGCTTCATTGATCTTCCGCGCTCCTAAACTTCCACCCATGATTGTTAGTACAGGTAGATGACTTCGGAAACCTAGGAAAGACAAACCTTTCTCTTTTGACCCTTGAAGCAGTTCATCACGAATCGGTGAACCCGTTACAATCGCTTGCCCTGCTGCAAAATGTTTCTTCGCTTCATCGAACGTAACAAAGATCTTTGAAGCAAACTTAGAAGAGATTTTGTTAGCAAGGCCTGGTGTGATGTCAGACTCATGGATGTAGACAGGAATCTTACGCATCCAAGCAGCGATAACCACGGGAACAGCCACAAAACCTCCTTTTGAGAAAACAGCATCTGGCTTTATTTTACCGAGTTTAAAATAAGCCTGTGCAACGCCAGCTGCCACTTTAAAAGGATCTTTCATATTTTTCAAGTCAAAATAACGACGCAGTTTACCGCTAGATATCCCATGATAGGGTACGTTCGTTCCATCTTGAATCAAACTTTTTTCTATGCCATCAACAGACCCGATATAATTCAGGTCCCATCCCATCTTCTCTAGTTTAGGTATTAAGGCAAGATGCGGAGTTACGTGTCCAGCTGAACCACCGCCAGTTAAAACTAACTTCTTCAAACAGCATTCCTCACTTCTTTTATATCCGCCGTGCTTTTCTATAGCGGATGTTATCTTATCGCCATTTTAATATATGTAGCCCAAAAAAGAAAATGGCATGTGAGTGATAATTGTTTGTTTATTCTGATTGAATTCACATTTTGGATGCTTAGTTTGTAAGTTTCGGCGAGTTTGTTTAGTGAGATTCTTTTTAATAGGCTAATTAGATGCCCTTTCGTTCATAGAAAGAAGTTTTTGCTGATACCAATGGGGTATAAGCACATCTAATACTAGAAATTCAGAAACTACTTCTAGAAATTTTGGACTTAATTCAGCGAGTTTCTGCAATAATCCGGCGAGTTTTGAACATATATCGGCGAGATGACATAAACTCGACAAACTACAGACAGCCATATACCCTCACCCCTAACAAAAAAAAACGGCCAACCAGACCGTTTTTTTCACATCATCATCATCATCATCATCATCACTCATACAGAGCTTTTTTCTTTTTTACGAGCTGGCGGTACATGAATCGCTTTCCCGCTCGCGTTTTCGATCGCTTCAAGCCATGCTTCGTTCAAAGCTGGGTGCGCGTAAACCGGATATGACAGATCTTCTTCACGCGCTACCATCTCTAGTGCGAACGTTCCGGCTTGTATCATTTCGATAGCTCTAGCTCCCATCATATGAACGCCAAGCACTACATCACTCTTCGCGTCTATTACCATCTTAGACAGTCCTTCTTTTTGACCAAGAATAGAAGCAAAGCCATTGCCGCTCATAGAAAACTGTCCCGTCTTCACTTCATAGCCCTCAGCTCGGGCTTGATCTTCAGTCAGACCTACTGAAGCAATCGGCGGATTCGTGTGAACTACATAGGGAACTAGGCTTAAATTGAACGCTGACTGCAATCCAGTCATATGTTCTGCTGCTGTCTTTCCTTGCTTGATCGCTTTTGACGCTAACTTCATCCCAATCGTGCAGTCACCCGCTGCATAAATGTTAGAAACAGAACTTTGACTATGTTCGTTTACAATAATAAAACCGTTATCGTCACGTTCGATCGAGATCGCTTCAAGTCCAAGACCTTCCACATTAGGAGAATAGCCAGCGGCATACAATACATGTGAAGTCTCGACCGAAACTTTTTCATCACCGTCTTTTTTCAGCGTTACGGTTACTGAATTAGATATCTCCTCTGAGCCTTCCCATATATGATTCTTAAACACTTTTATCTTATTTTTCTTTAAAACACGCTGCAGTTCTTTTTCGATGTTCGCGTCCAAACCAAATCCATCACCTGGTATGGCTAACGTAACATCACTTCCAAGCTGCTTATAGGCCATGGCAGCTTCAAGCGCGAAGTAATCATCACCATAGATGAATAGACTTCCAGGAAGCTCACTCAACTCCCACAATGTGTGAGGTGTCATCAGCCTATTAGATAACGTGGCCAGTTCTGGCAATAACGGTGAGCTTCCTGTAGCGATAAGTGCGTGCTCAAATTCGTACATCTCAAAATGATGACCAGAGTCAATTCCTATTCTCTCACTGGACATAAATGATGCTGTACCTGTTAAATGCTCGATCTTGTTAGCTTTGATCAGACCTTCTACTCCCTTTTGAAGTCCAGTTACGACCGAAGAGTAGTAGTTTGTGAACGTGTCATACTCAAATCGTGCCTCTGGAACCGAAATCCCCATATTCTTAAATTGAGAAAGGCTCGAAAAGTTAGCCGCAGACTCTGTAAGACTCTTTGAAGGAATACATCCTTTATGAAGGCAAACGCCGCCCAACTTCTCTTTTTCAATAAGCGTAACTTCCATTCCAAGCTGTGCCGCACGGATTGCAGCATGGTATCCGCCAGGTCCGCCTCCGATAATAACAAGTTGTCGTTTTGTTGCAAAATCACCTACAACCATCTATATCAGCTCCAGTGTCATGAAGTAAGGATTCTCGATGAGTTCTTTTACGCGGTTCGTGAACATGACAGCCGTTGCACCGTCTGCAACGCGGTGGTCAAACGACATCGATACGTTCATCATGGAACGAATCACGATTTCGTTGCCCACAACAACTGGTGTTTTCTTTGTTTTATGAAAAGCCATAAGTGCTACTTCAGGGTGATTGATGATTGGAGTTGCTGCGATCGATCCAAGCGGACCAACGTTTGATATCGTAAACGTGCTCCCTGTTAGATCAGAACCTTTCAGCTTGTTCGTTTTAGCACGGTTGATCTTGTCTTTCATGTCAACAGCAATATCTCTTATATTTCTCTGTTCGACTTTCTGGATCACTGGTACGATCAAGCCTTCATCCGAGTCAGTGGCGATGCCGATATTCACATTTTTCTCAAGACGAATGACTTCCTTTTCTTCATCCAGCTTCGCGTTGAAAATTGGGAAATCTTTCAATGCAATCTGGATCGCTTTTACGAAAAAAGCTGCAACTGACACGTTCATGCCACGCTTGTTATCAGGGTCCATCGCTTTAAGCTGTTTCTTCAGATCCATGACAGCTGTAACATCGATCTCTTCAAAGTGAGTAACATGCGGAATCGTCGCAAGAGATTGAACCATTTTCTTCGCGATCTGTTTCCTTCGACCTTTAAACGGAATCTCTTCTGGGTCACTTGTAGAAAACACTTGAGTCGATGAAGTCGCTTTTTCTTGCAGAGAACCAACTGGTGTTTCCTCTGTTTCTGTTGCTGAAGGCTGATCCATAAAGTTATAAACGTCTTGATCTGTCACTCGTCCCCCAGGTCCAGTGCCATTGATCTGTTCGATATCCACACTGTTTTCACGAGCAATTTTTCTCGTATATGGAGCAGCTAGAACACGTTTATTCAGTGTTGCGATAGCGCCAACAAAGGCAGTGTTGCTTGGTGCTTTAACGATTTTTTCAACGACCGGCTGATCTTTACTTTCAATAGATTCTTCTTTTGTAGAAGACGGCGCTAAAGCATCAATTGTTAAGATGACAGATCCTACAGTTACGACATCTCCCTCTTTTACCTTGATGTCTTTTATCGTTCCGGCTGCTGGTGAAGGAAGCTCGGCCGTTACTTTATCCGTTTGAACCTCTACTAAAGGCTGATCAACTTTAACGGAGTCTCCTGCTTTTACGAAAAAGTGTATAACTTCTCCTTCATGCATTCCTTCACCAATATCATGCAATTTAACTTCTACCACTCACAATCACCTCCTAAAATTGCGTTACTTTTTCAATAGCTTGAACAACACGATCTGCGCTAGGCAAGTAGTGATCTTCCAGTGCAAACATTGGAACTGGAGTATCAAAACCTGTTACGCGCTCGATTGGAGCTTTCATATACAGGAAAGATGTATCATTGATCAACGACATAATCGTTTCTCCAAGTCCTCCCGTTCCCGGTGCTTCGTGAACAATGACTGCACGGCCCGTTTTTTGTACACTTTCAGCGATCATTTCTTTATCTAACGGATAGAGTGAACGGAGGTCGATCACGTCACACATAATCCCTTTTTCTTCTGCTGTCTTTGCAGCTTTCATAACGACATCGATCATGGCGCCATAAGCAAAAATTGTTACATCGCTTCCTTCTTGAAGGCGAGCAGCTTTTCCAAGTGGAACATTATACTTTCCTTCAGGTACATCCATCTTTGTACTTCTGTAACAGCGCATCGGCTCTAAGAATAAAACCGGATCAGGATCTTCAATCGCTGAAACAAGCATTCCTTTTGCGTCATAAGGATTAGATGGAACCACTACCTTCATTCCTGGCATTCCTGTAAACAATGCCTCAACAGAATCAGAATGGATTTCCGGCGCGCGCACTCCTGCTCCAAATGGGGCACGAATGACCATTGGCACTGTAAAATGTCCAAGTGTTCTCGCACGGATTCGAGACGCATGAGTCATGATTTGGTTGAAGGCGGGATAGATAAAACCAAGAAATTGCATCTCTGCGATCGGTTTAAAACCGTTCATCGCAAGCCCGATCGACGTACCGATAATGCCTGATTCAGCAAGCGGTGTATCAATCACTCGGTTCTCTCCGAATTCAGCAACTAGACCATCTGTTGCCCGGAACACCCCGCCGTTCTGTCCAACATCTTCACCAAGCACGATAACGTTCTCATGCTCTTTCATCATCACTCTCATACCGTCTGTTACAGCTTGAACCATCGTTAGTTTTTTCGTATCTACTGCCGTTGTCATTAGCTATCACCTCTTGAATGAGCGTATGCTTCTTTTTGGCTTTCGATCGGCCAAGGATTTTCCGCAAACACATGATCAAACACATCGTTATAATGCGGTGCTTGTGCTTCTTCCATCTCTTTAACTGCTGCTTCGATTTCAAGGGTTAGTGATTCTTGAAGATCGGCTTCCCATTTCTCATCCCACATGTTTTCGTTCTTCATAAATCGCTCTAGTCTAAGAATCGGATCCGTCGTTTCACGGCGATTAACAGACTCTTCCTGGTTTCTATATTTTGAAGGATCATCAGCTGTTGTATGTGCCCCGTAACGCCACGTTACTGCTTCAATCAACGTTGGTCCTTCTCCTTTTCTTGCACGCTCGACCGCTGTACGTGTGTGGAAATATACTGCGAACACATCATTACCATCTAATCGGATGCCTTCTATTTCATACGCTACAGCTTTTTGAGCGATTGTTTTACTTTTCATCTGCTTTTCCATCGGTACAGATATGGCAAATCCATTGTTTTGATTAAAGAAAACAACAGGGGCGTTGAACACGCTAGCAAAGTTTAAGCCTTCGTGAAAATCACCTTCTGATGTTGCCCCGTCTCCAAAATAAACGATAGAAGCACGATCTGTACCTTTTAACTTTTCAGCCCAAGCTGCGCCTGTTGCATGAAGAAGCTGTGATGCGATCGGTACGGCTGGAGGAAAAATATTCTTTCCTTCTGGAGGAATACAACCTTCTTGGCGGCCTTTCCAATAGAGAAAAAGCGTTTTTAGAGAATGACCAAATGTCATCGTTGCCGCATGATCACGATAAGTCGGGAACATCCAATCGCCTTCACCCATCGCCATCGCGCTTCCAATCTGTGATGCTTCTTGTCCTTCAAATGGAACGTACGTCCCGATTCGTCCTTGACGCTGCAGGTTTACTCCCTTACGATCAAAAAGCCTCGAACGAAGCATCTTCGTGTAAAGCTCTTTAGTCAGATCCTCTGTAATCTCACCGCGGTATGTTTCATCATTCCACTCGCCGTTCTCATTAATGATCTGCATTTTTGGAAATAACTTTTCCATGGATTGATTCCCTCCTTAGTTTCGTACTTGCCATTTTGGTCTTCGGTTGTGAGCAAAAAAGCTGTTTCGTTTTGATCGAGCCTGAAGCTTTTCCTCACAGAAAAGATTTGCTGCTTCCATCGTAGATATCTGGTTCTTCGTGCTCTCACTATAAATCTGTATCAAGCTGTCATAGATCGCTCTTGTTTTCGTTAATACCCGAGCTTTGTTCGGTCCATAAAGCTCATCAGCTACCTGGATAAGCCCTCCTGCGTTCACAATATAATCTGGGCCGTATAGAATTCCTTTTTGTTGCAGATAAAGCCCATGTTTATCTTCTAAAAGCTGATTGTTAGCACTACCTACGATCGCTTTAACTTTCAACTGTTCAATCGTCTCGTCGTGAATGATTCCACCGAGTGCACAAGGAATGAAGATGTCCGCATCTACCCCGTAGATGTCGCTTCCCTCGACTACTTCCACATTACCGGGTAGAAGTTCTGCTCGTTCTTGAATCATCTTTAATGCATTTTCGTTAATATCAGTAACATAGATCTGTGCACCAGCAGCAAGTAGTTGCTCTGCGACCTTAAAGCCCACTTTTCCAAGTCCTTGAATGGAGTAAGACTTGCCTGCTAATTCATCTGTTCCTTCAAGCGTCTGAATGGTAGCTTGAAGACCATATATAACACCTTGTGCGGTTGGAACAGAAGAATCGCCGCTCCCACCATATTCCTCAGGTACTCCGACGATACAATTTGTTTCTTTTAACGCGTGGACAAAATCTTCTGGCGTCGTTCCCATATCAGTGCCCGTATAAAAGCGACCGTTTAATGAATCTACAAACTGTCCGAATGCTCGGAACAACTCTGGTGTACGATCTGACGTCGGATCTCCAATAATGACCGATTTACCTCCACCGAAGTCAACATCCGCACCTGCACATTTATATGTCATGCCTTTTGACAGTCTCAGAACGTCCTCAAGTGCCTCATCAACCGATCCATACGGTCTCATTCTGCATCCTCCGAGTGCTGGACCAAGTGTTGTATTATGTATAGCGATAATTGCCTTGAGACCTGTTGATGGATCGTTACAAAAAACAACTTGCTCATGCTGTGATATTTTTTCAAACATGTGTAAATCCCCCTAGTATGTCTCTCATTACTCTATTTCTTTTTCACTTTGCCACTTTAAAGTGTAAGCGCTTTCATAATTGCGCAAAAAAATTTAAATCTTCATCTCTTTAATCTTTTGTGAGATCGCTTCTCTCGGCAGGATATATTGTGTTACTTCTCCTTCACCTGCTATTGCTTTACCGTTATAGACGGTCACATCGCATATGATTGCTTTTCCTTTTACTTCTCTTAACGTTGCCGTTACAGTAAGCTCTGCGCCTTCTGGTGTCGGAGCCATATGTTTAGCTGCAACTCCACCGCCGATTCCTTCTTCATGCTCTTCAAGATATGGTAATATGATCTGTCTCGCTGCCCATTCCATATGATAGACCATGCTAACAGTTGAATATGCTGGATGAACCAGCTTCCCTTCAAATTGAGCAAACATATCTGGTGTAACGGTAGCTTTGATGGTCGCACTTTGGCCAACATTCATGCCTGATTTCATGCACACACCTCATATCTTTCATCTAATTTATATAACGTTTTCTTAACGCAATCATAACATTTTGTGTGATATTTGGTCAACGAATCACCAGAATTGTTTGATTTGTAAGAAATATGAAAAATATGCAAAAATGTAATTGGAGGTGTTTTAACTGATGAAAAATTGTATATTTTGTAATCCGATGAGTTTTCCGGAGCAAAAAATTGTGTTTGAAAATGATAGCTGCTACTTTCTACAAAGTCCGAAAGCTCAAGATATTTTAGAAGGTGCAGGCTTAATCATTCCAAAAGCTCATAAACAGACTGTTTTTGATTTAAGTGAAATAGAGTGGAGAGATACATATGATTTGATGCAAAAAGCAAAAAGTTTGCTAGATTCAGAGTTTACACCTGATGGCTACAGCACAGGGTGGAATGTAAACCCAGTAGGAGGACAGAGCATTCCACACGCTCATTTTCATATCATCCCTCGATTTAATGACGAGCCGTTTGCAGGCCGTGGAATTCGTTCGTGGATTAAGTCTGAGGATAACCGCAGATCGAGCAGAGTAAGTAAGGTTTAATAAGAGCTAATATCTGCTTTTTTTATGTGATGAACGATGTTTTTTATGTGATTTAGCTTAGCGGAAGCTCCGTACCGCATGAAAAAGCTGATACAGCACATGCCATATCAGCTTTCTCTTATCATTTCCGCAACTGCTTCAATACTTCGTCGACTTTCGCATGATCTTCAGGAGTGTCATCAACGTGTTTCCACAAAACCTCTCCATATCGATCAAACAGCCATGAACTTCCTTGAATGTTCACATCTTGAGTTTTCACTGCGCTTAAAAAATGCTTTCTTTCCTTCTTATCTTTAGGCACAATGTCGCTTATCTTCACTTCACCTTTTAAAAGATCCGCACCTACAGACAGCATGCTTTTCACAGTCGTCATGTGCTGGTTTCCCATCACCTCATATAGCTCAAGCTCCGGATCACCATAGATTTCAAACGGAAATGGTCCATGTACATTCATAAATTCTTGAATCTGCTCACGATTTGCTGGGGATACGACAACAACCTTAACATCTAAGCGTTCAAACTTCTCAAATGACTCGCGCAACTGCGCAAGGAACTCTTGGTAGTAAGGTCAGCCAAGGTGCCTGACTAATACAACGAATGTTTTATCTTCACCAAACAACTCATCTAGTCTTACATATTTTGAATCTTTCATGGATACCACTTCTTGATCTAGTTTCATCCAGATTGCCTCCTCGTCTTATACGTTCGGATATTCCTGAGAAAGAGGGTGAAGCATGATCTCATCAACGACCATATGCTTTGGTGCGCTCGCCATATATGCTACAGCTTCTGCGATATCGTTTACTTTTAGCCAATCTTCTTTAAAATCAAGACCTTGTTCAGAATCAGCAAAATACGTATCGATCGCTCCTGGATTCACAGTACCTACACGAACACCAAATTCTCTAAGTTCTTGCGCAAGAGAACCCGAAAATCCTTGAACCGCATACTTTGTAGCTGTATAGACAGAGCCGTTAGCAATCGTTCTGCGACCAACATCTGATGAGATCGTGATGATCGTTCCCTCTTTTCGCTCTTTCATATGTGGAACAACCGCTGTACTACATAAGAATACACCTTGAACGTTGACTTCAAACATTTTTTGAAAGTCTACTAATGAATGTTCTTCTGCTAATTTAAACTGACCGATACCAGCATTATTTACTAGAATATCAATGTTTCCAAACGCTTCAAACGTTTGTTTAAACAGTTCTGCTACGTCTCTTTCTTTCGTCACATCTGCTTTTATGGCAAGAACATCGAATCCCTTAGCTTTTAACTCTTCTCCCGTTTTGAAGATGCCATCAGACGAACCGATGATCGCTAGTTTTGCTCCTAGTGTTCCTAACTTTTCTGCTATAGCTTTCCCACACCCACGAGTTGCTCCTGTAACTACTGCTATTTTATCTTTTAGCATGTTTAATTCTTCCCTTCACTTCTGTATTTCACAAATTCTATTATTAACACAAAAAAGGCGCTAAAACCAATTATGGTCCGCGCCTTTTTATTATTTCTTAGCTCTTCTTTAAATCATTTCGCATAAACTTATTTGCTTTGAAAGTAGTTGATTTCCGTTTCAGACGCTCGCTTTCCGGGGGGCGTGCGATGAGCCCCCATGAGTCTCCCATCTTCCACTCCAATCAACTTGTCAATGATGCCTTTGGAAATACCCAAAAGTCACAATCTCTGAGACAAGAAGCTATTTTTATAGTTAGCAAAAATTATATTTTAAAAAAGTCCCAGCATGTTAACAAATACGATGATGATCACTACAGGAACGACATAACGGATCAGCATGAGCCAAAGCGCAAAGCCTTTTACCGAAACAGAGGAACCTGCTCTAAACTCTTGAAGAAGCATTTCTCTAGGGTAGCGATAACCAACAAATAACGCGATGAACAAGGCTCCTAACGGAAGCAGGATGTTACTCACTAAATAGTCGAGTTGATCAAAGATAATCTTGTCAAACAACGTGAAATCTGACCATACGCCATAAGACAAAGTAGATGGTACTCCGAATGCAAAGATAAGGATACCGATGATCCATGACCATTTTGCACGGTTCTCTAGTTCACCCTTCGTTATTGAAGCGACGATGATTTCTAACATCGAGAATGCTGAAGTAAGTGTAGCAAACAAGAACAGCGCTAAGAACACGATAAAGAATAGCTGTCCAAAAACGATCTGATCAAATACAGCAGGAAGAACAACGAACAACAATCCAGGTCCTTCAGTTGGTTCTAGACCTAATGAGAATACCCCTGGGAAGATTGCTAACCCTGCTAATAAAGAAATCAGTACGTTCAGCAATACAATCGTTGTAGCTGATTTTGTTAGACTTTCTTTTTTACTCAAATAAGAGCTGTACGTTACCATTACAGAGATACCAACACTTAATGAGAAGAAAGACTGACCTAATGCAAATAAGATATCGTCTCCACCGATCTTAGAAAAGTCAGGGAACAAGAAGAACTTTACACCTTCCATCGCATTATCAAGTGTTAATGAACGAATGATCAATACTGCAAACAAAACAAAAAGAGCTGGCATCATAATTTGGTTTGCTTTTTCGATACCGTTCTTAATTCCGCGACTTACAACGAAAATCGTGATCATCATAAAGATGAACTGAGAGATCAAGACCGGCCATGTACTTGAGATTGACTCTCCGAACATTTGACTAAAGTCATGGTTAAAGAAGTCTCCAGAAAAACTTTTTCCGAGGTAGAGAATGATCCATCCTCCGATTACACTGTAAAAAGATAATAAGATAAATGCAGTCGCTACACCCATTCTGCCTAGCCATGGCCAAGCAGAACCTGGGGCAATCTTTCGATAAGCGGAAACCGCCTCTTTTTGTGCTCCTCTACCGATTACAAACTCAGCCATTAAAAGCGGAAAACCGATTAAAAACGTAAACAATAAAAAGAGAAGAAAGAAGGCTCCCCCACCACTAGTACCGGCGACATAAGGAAATTTCCAAATCGCACCGAGTCCGATCGCTGACCCTGCTGCAGCTAGAATAAAAGCTAATTTCGACGTCCACTGGTCTTGCTGATTCATAATTACATACACCCTCCTGTTACTATTACTACTGAATTAGATGAAACGATTGTTTAACATACTTACTGCTTCTCTTGCTTCTTTCATCATGGTTTCTAGCAGTTCTTTCACGCTCGGTACATCTGAAATCACACCTGCGATCTGACCGCTATTAATAAAACCGTTCTCCAAGTCCCCTTTTACAGCTCCTAAAATATGATGATCTTCTGAGGTGTGTGTAATAAACTCTTCAGGTGAGACGCCATTTTTTTCAAGTTGGATCAACTTTTGAGCATAAGGTGTATCATAAATCCTTCTGATCTTTCCTGTTGAGCGGCCAACGATTAACGTTTTTGTATCATCTGCCTCTACTAAGGAAGTTTTGTATCTCTCATGAAATGGCGCTTCCTTTGTTGCGATGAAACGAGTTCCCATTTGAACACCTTGTGCACCTAGAGCAAAGGCAGCTGCCATACCGCTCCCATCTGCTATACCTCCAGCGGCGATGACTGGAATAGAGACACTCTTGGAGACCTGAGGCAATAGAACCATTGTCGTCGTCTCATAAGGTGAGTTAAGTCCCGCAGCTTCATAGCCTTCAGCTACTAGCAGATCTGCTCCTGCTGCTTCTGCTTTTTTTGCATGATAGACAGAAGCTACAACGCAGATAACCTTCAATCCGTGTTCTTTTAGTTTCGGTATGTAAGGTGCTGGATTGCCTGCAGATAAGGAAACAACTTCCACTTTATGTTTGATCAGAAGTTTAAGAATTTCTTTTACATTTGATGCAACGGTTAAAGGTACATTAACAGCAAATGGCCTGTCTGTCATCCCCTTTGTTGCAATTATCAAATTTTCTACCTCTTCTGGTGACATCGTACCAGCACCGATTGTGCCTAACCCACCTGCATTTGATATAGCAGAAGCTAGTTCTGCATTACTAACATTTCCCATTCCGCCTTGAACAATCGGATACTGAACGTTTAACAATTCACAGATGCGATTCAATTTCTCCACTTCCCATTCTAACCTTTGTTATACTGAACCTATAACCTGTTTCGAGGGAGGCTCATTATGAAATACACGTTTAATGGCAAAACACCAGATGTTCATGAAAGCGCTTTTATCGCGCCGGGGGTTCATTTAATTGGTGACGTTACAGTTGATGAAGGAGCTAGCATCTGGTTTAACTCCGTTCTTCGAGGTGATGAAGGACCCATCTCCATCGGTAAAAAGACTAACGTTCAAGATAATTGTACACTTCACCTTTATGAAGGATATCCCCTCATTTTAGAAGATGAGGTGTCCATTGGTCACAACGTTATCCTGCACGGATGTACGATTAAAAAAGGTGCACTTGTTGGCATGGGTTCTACCATTCTTGATGGAGTAGAAATTGGTGAACAAGCCTTCATTGGTGCGAATACACTGATTCCTCCCGGCAAAAAAATACCGCCGCGTGTCATGGTCATGGGTTCACCGGGTAAAATTATACGCGAGCTAAACGACGAGGATCTAAAGCTCATCCAGCTAACGATCGACACGTATTATGAAAAAGGGAAACAGTTCCGTGATGAAATAAAAGAATAGTAGAAAAGCACTTTCGTACAATAGCTTGCGAAAGTGCTTTTTTAAATTGTCCAATCTAGCCAGATTGTTTTATGACCGGTTCTCTTGAATAAGAGGGTGATTAAGAGCATCAAACTCTGAATCTTTCTTTAGATCGTTTCCATCCGAATAGATGCTTTCAAAAAAACGACTTGCAGGCCCAGCTAGTGCACGATAATAATCACTAAAGAGCGAAGCTGCATGATCACCTAGCCATTCTGCATGAAGAAGCTCCTTAGGAAGACCTGGATCGATGAAAAGAAACTTACGATATTCGTGAACAAGCTTTGTACGCTCTACGAAACACTCACCGTCTGTCATTTCACCTTTTTCAATCTTATTTTTATCAATCACATATTTTTGTGAATACGTTACGATAAACTCGTTGTATTTCTCGTTAATGTCATTCAAATCCCAGCACTCAGAAACTAGCTTTTCATTCTCATTCGGCCCATTGTAGACCGCTGTAAACGAATGAACATAGTCTTTGATCTCATATTTATCAATCATAGATTGAATCTGCTCAGAATATGCGTGCGGTGAGATCCAGAAGCTGTTAGCCAGTAGACCAAATCCGCTCCAGACTAGTTCTTTTCGTAGCTCATCACGAATGCTTCTTTTCTCTTCAGGAATCGTATAGGTGAACATCATCCATTCCCCGTTCCACGGTTCCTGTTGCGCGTTAAAAATTCTCTTTGCTGCTTCGTCCATCCGCTTTTTTCCACGCTCTGTTAAAAAATAATAACTTTTATTCCCTTGTTTTCTAGCTGCGATCCAACCCTGCTTATTCATCCTGGAAATCGCTGCTCTTACGGCTTGTTCGTTGTGACCAAACTCTTCTAACAATCGAATCAAGCTGCCAATCCATATCTCACTGCCGTAATGCCGGATGTAGTCTCCGTATAATGTAAAAATCATGGAGCGTGTGTTCAAACTATTCTGCATGTTAATACCCTCATTTGTACCTGTTATTGTCTGTACAATCCTACCATAAAGAAAACTTGGCTGACATCATGTCTTTCACGTCAGTCTTAGTTGCAATTATACGATCGACTTAAATCTGAACCTCGTAGAAAATCAATGTGCAAACAAATTATACTTTATGATAGTGGACTTCTAGAGACAGAAACAAGTTACTCTCCCTTAAATACAGGCGGTCTTTTTTCTCCAAAAGCGATAAGTGCCTCCATTCGATCTTTTGTAGGAATTGTCACTTCATACGCTTTCGCTTCAATCGCGAGTCCTGTTTGAAGATCAACTTCTATTCCATGCTTGATTGCATACTTTGCTTGCTGAACGGCTACTGGTCCGTTCTTCATGATAAGTCCAGCATAGTTCTCACAAACAGCCATCAATTCTTCTCTTGACGTCACTTGGTTTAAGATGCCATATGAAAAAGCTTCTTCTGCCATCATCTTTTTCGCTGTTAAGATCAGTTCCATTGCTTTCGCTTGACCGATCAGTCTTGGAAGACGCTGAGTTCCTCCTGCACCAGGAATAATCGCCCAACTAAGTTCTGTCAGACCCATCGACGCTTCTCTTACAGAAACCCGAAGATCACAAGCAAGGGCCAACTCGAAGCCGCCTCCAAAAGCATGACCATTGATCGCACAGATCGTAGGCTGCGGCAATGCTTCAACAGCGGAGAACACATCGCGAATCTTGCGCACATTTCTTCTTACTTCTGATTCACTAAGCGTACAGCGCTCTTTTAGATCAGCTCCTGCAGAGAATGCTTTCTCTCCTGCACCTGTAAAGATAACAACACGAACATCATTGTTGTGATGAATATCTTCTACTACTTCTTCGAGCTCTTTTAACGTTGAAAAATTAAAACAGTTCAATACTTCCGGACGGTTTAAGGTTACATAGGCAACATTATCTTTTACTACGTATAAAATAGCACTCATTTTAGTTCACCCTCCTATTCATTAATCGCTTCCACGATGGAAGCAATACCTTGACCAACTCCAATACACATTGTCGCGAGACCGTAGCGAGATCCTTGCTTTTTCATTTCGTGAATAAGTGTTGTTAAGATGCGTGCACCACTAGCTCCAAGTGGATGGCCAAACGCAATCGCACCGCCGTTCACGTTAACTTTGCTGTGATCTAGTTCCAGTTCCCTCATACATGCCAGTGATTGTGATGCAAAAGCTTCATTTAACTCCACTAAATCTAGGTCAGCTATAGAGAGACCTGCCCGCTTCATTGCTTTTATGGAAGCTTCGATCGGACCTACACCCATTATAGCTGGTTCAAGACCTGCAACTCCGGAAGAGATATATCGAGCTAAAGGTTTTAACCCTAACTGATCCGCTTTTTCACGGCTCATCAACAGTAATGCAGAAGCTCCATCGTTAACCCCAGACGCATTTCCTGCTGTGACACTCCCGTTTTTAAACAACGGTTTAAGTGTACCAAGCTTTTCAAGCGACGTTTCAGGACGAGGGTGTTCGTCTTCTGTCACCCACGATTCGTTTCCTTTTCGGTCTACTAATCTTACAGGAACGATTTCTTCTTTAAATCTGTTCTGTCCAATAGCTTCTTTTGCTTTCTGTTGAGAATTATAAGCGAATTGATCTTGTTCTTCTCTTGTAATTCCAAATTTCTTCGCTACATTCTCTGCTGTTTCAGGCATAGAATCTGTACCAAATTTTTCATGCATAACCGGATTAACAAAGCGCCATCCGATCGTCGTATCAAACATTTTCATATCACCACGAGGGTATTCTACTTCAGGTTTTCCCATTACGAGCGGTGCGCGTGTCATACTCTCCGTTCCACCGGCGATGAAGATATCTCCTTCTCCCGCCAAAATGGCTCTGGCACCGTAGATGACCGCATCCATACCAGATCCGCATAAACGGTTGATCGTCGTTCCACCTACTTCAACAGGAAGTCCAGCGAGTAAAGCAGACATTCTTGCCACGTTACGATTATCTTCTCCTGCTCCGTTTGCGTTTCCGAATATTACTTCTTCAATCTCGTGGACAGGAAGTTTAGGGTTTCTTTCCACAAGCGCTTTGATCACGACTGCACCAAGATCATCGGGACGAACAGTTTTCAGTCCACCTTTGTATCGTCCTATAGGCGTACGGACAGCATCAACGATTACGACCTCTCTCATTACTTTTTTACCTCGCTATCTTCCGTGGTGTAGTCGTATACCCCTTTACCTGACTTTCGGCCAAGTCTCCCTGCTTTAACATACTTCACTAAAAGTGGTGCAGGACGATATTTTTCCCCTAACGTTTTATGAAGGTAGTTCAAATTATTTAGTCGTGTATCAAGACCTACTAAATCGCCAAGCTCAAACGGTCCCATCGGAAAATTCAAACCAAGTTTGATGGCTTTGTCGATGTCTTCTGGAGTTCCTACGCCTTCTTGCAGCATATAGAATGCTTCATTCCCAATCATAGCCGAGATTCGACTTGTAACGAATCCTGGGAACTCGTTAACGGTTACTGTTTCTTTCCCCATTTTCACAGCAGCTTCCTTAGCGAGCTCAACCGTTTTATCATTTGTTTCATGCCCTCGAACGATCTCAACGAGCGGCATTCTATGAACTGGGTTAAAGAAATGCATGGCAATTACTTTTTCAGGTCGTTTCGTAAATGAACCAATTTCTGTCGGACTCATCGTTGAAGTGTTTGTCGCGAGCACACAATGTTCAGGTGCAGAACGGTCTAGTTCTTCAAAAACAGCACGCTTGATCTCTATGTTTTCAGGAACAGCTTCAATCACAAGGTCTGCACCGCTAACAGCTGCTGAGAGATTTGTAGCATACGAAAGTCTTGTTTGCGCTTCTTCAGCCAAACTTTGTGACAGCTTTCCGCGAGATACTGCTTTTGAAAAAATAGAATCAATCTCTTTTTTTGCATTTTCAAGTTGTTCTTCTTTTACATCAACGAGTTGAACATCAAAACCGCCAACTGCACTCACATAGGCGATTCCTCTTCCCATCACACCAGATCCGATGACTACAGCATTTTGTAACAATAGTCTCTCCTGCCTTTCTTTTAAACAAGTGTTTAACGTTTTGTATGCAATGATGCTTTTGAAGGAGGTTAATTTCCGCTGCAAGGCTCGCTTTCCGCTCCAATTAACTATTCAAAGAAGTAGCTTAGCAGCAAATTCTTGTATAAAAAGCGAGCACTAGGGCCCGCTTTTACATTTGTGTGTCTTTTTTAGAAGCTTGTAAAGATTGTTGCTACATTGACAAGTTGATTGGAGTGAAAGGTGCGAGACTCCTGCGGGACGAGCGGTCAGGTGAGACACTTAAGAGTGAAACGTACGAATGTGGCTCACCGGTCGCCCCGCGGAAAGGGAGCACCTGTAACGGAAATCAACTACTTCCAAGAGCAACGGAGCTTTATTACAGATTAAAAGGATTCAACGGACGTGATCCTGTGTAGGACACGACGCTCTTTGTTTCTGAATAAAGATCAAGTGTCTCGATACATAGCTCTCGGCCAAAACCTGATTGCTTGTAGCCGCCGAACGGTGTTCCTGGAAATGCAGAGAACGGTGAGTTGATCATAATCGTTCCAGCTTGAATCATACCTGCTACACGCGTTGCCTTTGCATGATCCTTCGTCCAGATCGCTGCCGCAAGACCGAAGTCTGTGTTGTTTGCTAGTTTCACAGCTTCTTTTTCATCCTTAAATGTAGATACCACGACAACCGGTCCGAAGATTTCTTCTTTAACCACTTTCATGTCTTCATTTACGTCAGTAATGATTGTCGGAAGATACCAGTGGCCGTTTTCATATCCGTCCACTTTCGCACGCCCTCCGCCTAGAAGAATGGTTGCTTCTTCTTCTTCAGCAGATTTCACGTAGCCGTCGATTACTTCAAGCTGACGCTCTGAAATGATCGCTCCAACATGTGTACCTTGATCGAGCGGATTACCAAGTACAAGTTTTTTCGCTTTTTCAACGAACTTTTCCATGAAAGCGTCATACACACTTTCCTCAATATAAAGACGAGAACGTGCCTCGCAAGATTGACCTGTGTTATAGAATATACCGAATAATGAGCCGTCGACTGCCGCATCAATATCTGTATCAGCAAAAACTAAGTTAGGAGATTTTCCGCCAAGTTCAAGCGTTACACGTTTTAGGGTTTGAGATGCCTTTGCCATGATGTCTTTTCCTGTTCCTGTTTCACCTGTGAACGCGACTTTATCAACACCTTCGTGTTCAGCAAGGTACGAACCTACTGTTGCTCCATCACCTGTAATGATGTTTACAACACCTTCAGGAACACCTGCTTCATGGCAGATCTCCGTCATTACGATAGCTGTTAGCGGAGTTAAGCTAGCAGGCTTTAAGATAACAGAGCAACCTGTTGCAATTGCAGGTGCGATCTTCCACGCTGCCATCATCATCGGGTAGTTCCAAGGGATGATTTGTGCGCAAACACCTAGAGGCTCTTTTAACGTATAGTTCATGAATGGTCCTGGCATAGGATTCACAGCACCGCGGTGGCTGACGATTGCACCTGCATAGAACTCAAAGTCTTCGATCGCTTGCATGACTTGACCTTGTGCCGCGCTTAGTGATTTTCCGCTGTTCAGAATCTCAAGCTCTACTAGCTCGTTGAAACGAGAACGCATGATGCTAGCGATCTTGTTCATCGTGCGAGAACGTTTATTTACAGGAGAGCGCTTCCATTTCCCCGTTTCAAAAGCTGTTCTTGCAGCCTCAACAGCAGAATCAACATCAGCCTTTGTTGCTTTTGCTACTTTCGCTAACGGTTCACCTGTGGCTGGGTTATATGTAACGAAATATTCTCCCTCTGATCCACCAACACTTTGTCCGCCGATTACCATTTCGTATACATCACGTTTTACCGCTTTAACGTCTGTCTTTGTACTCATGTTCTCCACTCCTTTTAGTCTAGATGTCTATTTTCCTGTGAATGCTGGTTTTCTCTTTTCTATAAATGCATGCAGACCTTCTTGATGATCTGCTGACTCTCCAGCAATTTTTTGCGCTTGTGCTTCATATTCAAGCACTTCGTTCAGATCGCTTTCCCAGCTTTTATTCATATAGCGTTTGATGAGGCCGATTGCTTTGGTTGGCATGTTTGCTAGTTTCTCAGCGAACGTTTCCACTTCAAGCATGAATTCTTCTTCACTTACCGTTTTTGTTACAAGTCCAAACTCTTTGGCTTGTTGAGCTGTTATCTTTTCCCCTAACACAGCTAGCTCCATCGCTTTTGCGTGGCCAACTAAACGCGGCAAGAAATATAGATTTCCAGAGTCAGGTACGAGACCAACATGAATGAAAGCTTCTATGAAACTCGCTTTCTCACTTGCGATACGGAAATCACATGCCAGAGCAAGACTCATTCCTGCACCAGCGGCAACACCGTTCACGGCTGCGATTACAGGCTTCTCCATGGCAACTAATGCTTGCACCATAGGATTGTATCCTTTACGAAGAACATCGCCATAATCAGCGCCCTCTGGTGAACCTGTTAAGTCTTGACCGGAACAGAACGCACGTCCAGCGCCAGTGATAACAACGGCTCTCACATTGCTGTCTTTGTTGGCTTCTTTTATCGCAGAAACCATTTCTTTATGCATAAGTGAAGTAAAAGCATTTAGTTTATCCGGACGGTTAAGTGTAATCCAAGCCGTCTTTCCTCTTGTTTCGTAGCTGATCGTTTCAAACATGGTTATCCCCCTACTTTCCTTTAAATTCGGCAGGACGTTTTTCAACGAAAGCTTTCATGCCTTCTTTTTGGTCCTGTGACGAGAATAATAAATAAAAGTTTTTACGTTCAAACTGCATGCCTTCGTGTGTGGAATAATCAATAGATTTATAAACAGTCTCTTTTATTAAACGAGTAGATAAAGGTGCTCTGGACGCGACAATCTTCGCATACTTTTTCGCCTCGTCCACGACAAGCTCTGGTGCGATGACACGGTTGATCACCCCGTATTGAAGAGCTTCATCAGCTGTCATCGGATCACCAAGCCATAGCCACTCAAGCGCTTTCTTTTGTCCCATAAGTTTTGTAAGTTTTACCGTTCCACCAGCACCTGGCATCACACCAAGCTTGATCTCAGGAAATCCAAACTGTGCATTCTCTGCTGCGAAGAGGATGTCTGCGCATAATGCCAGTTCAAAGCCCCCACCAAAGCAGTAACCGTTGACGGCACCGATGATTGGTTTTTTTATCGTTGCGAGACGATCCCATTCTTTAAACTGGTTTAATAGTTCGAGAGAGACCGCTGTATCTTCTTTCATCTCATCAATGTCAGCACCTGCGGCAAATGCACGCTCGCTGCCTGTTAAAACAATTGCTTTTACCTCATCATTACGGTCAAAACTTTCAAAAGCATCTAATAGTTCCGTAACCATCGGCCTGTTGATTGCGTTTAACACGCGCGGCCTGTTTAATTGAATGGAGGCGATCCCATCTTCAATAGAGGTTAGAATCGTTTCGTAATTACTCATTGATCTCCTCACCGATCATAAGCGTTACAAGTTCAGCCGCAAAGCTCATTAAGTCTTTTCCAGAAGCTTTACCTTCATCAGACTTCATAGCCGCTTTCAACGCATCATGATCGTCATAATACATTTCACAGAGAATGTGATAGTCGCTTTTACCCATAGGCGAGCCTACAATTTTTGTTACTTCCATTTTACGAAGTCCAGGAATCTTCTTCGTGATCTCAGTATGATGTCCAAAATAGTGATCGTCGAACTGCTCCAAGTTTTCAGGTGTTTTATAAAGTGCGATTAGTTTTACCATGTGTGTTTCCTCCCTATTTTTAAACTCATGATTTGTCTTACCCCATGTCAGCAACAGGTTTCATCGCTTCAAACGGGTTCTTGCACGACTTGCAATATAGGATACTTCTGCAGGCTGTTGGTCCAAAGATGTTTTCCATCGTTACATAAGTTGATCCACAATACGGACAATCGATTTCCCAAGGCTCACCCATCACATGGTTTGCTGGTGGAGGTGAAATACCGAACTCTTTTAATCTCTCTCGTCCCTCTGGTGTAATGCGATCTGTTGTCCACGATGGTGTAAATACAAATTTCACTTCTGCTGAAGTAATTCCTTCTACATTTTCAATCGCTTTTTTTATATCTCCTTCGATGATGTGCAGAGCTGGACAGCCAGAGAACGTAGGTAGAACAGAAACTTTTACCTTATCCCCTGTAACGTCAACTTCATGCACCATCCCGAGATCCAATATACTGACAGAGGCGATTTCAGGATCTTTTACATCCCCAAGCGCGTCCATCACACTATCAGTCATGCTGCTTTTTAATTCGGACACGTGGTTCATCTCCTTTCTAAATCGTCTTACCAGCCAGTTGCAGGATTTGTTGCATAAACTTCTGAAAGTGTTGCAGTAGCTTGCTTCAAGTCTTCAGTGTGCACGCCGTTTCGGCCGTTGCCACGTTCCATACGGGGTTCACCTGGATAAGAAGCACCTACTTCTTTTAGGACAGCTTCAATCTTGTTGTTCCATCTCTTTTTCATAACGTTCTCATCATCAATAAAGTTTGCTTTTACGATATCTTCATAGTACGGTCCTAGCGTAAGAACTCCGCCAAAATCCCGCCAAACCTTTTGGATGGCTACTGTCATTCGCAGGATCGCTTCATCTGTACTCGTCATTAGCTGCTTGAACCAAATCTCCCAATGCATCAGGTGATAGTATTGCTCTGTCATGATTTTGCGTGCTGCTTCTGCCAATGGTTCATAGGAAGAGTGGCGCAGTGAATCTAGACGTATATGTTTGTGTACAGCGTAAAAGTAGTTTCTTACAACGGTAAACGCCCAGTCGTAATCTGGTTCTTTTAAGTACGTTCCTGGTCCGTTCACTTCTTCTAAAATGATCGCATTTCGAAACTGATCAGGTGATCGGAGATGAGCAATTCTGTCTGCTTCTCCTTCTCCAAGGTCTTCGAGCAAGTTATAATACAGGTTTGCATGACCCATCATGTCTTGTGAGATGGAAGAGAACGCAACATCCTCTTCAATATGCGGCGCTAGACCAAGCCACTCCGATCCGCGAAACGCAAGAAGAAAATCATCGTCTGCAAGCTGATAGAGAAGCTCGATCAACGCTTTCTTCTCTTGTGGTTTTAACGTTTCCTGTGTCATGAATTGTCTCCCCTCCCGCCAAGGATGTGCTGTTCGGTAAACTGCTCCTGATTGTAATCACGCCATTTTTTCTTCAGATAACCATAACCCTTTGTCTCTCTATATTGTTTATCAAGACGTTTCAGCATTTCTCTCTCGTCTTGGTTAAGACCCCTGATGTTCTCTCTTTTCACAACCCAGATGTCAGCAACCGTTTCTCTTCTGAAAAAATTCTCTTTTGCCATGATGAGCGCCATATCCGCATTTGGTGCTAAAAGACTGAAGCTATGCTGAAACGGAGATTTATCTGTTTTTTTGCTGAATACTTCATACACGTTGTAAAACTCACTTGTTGATTCATTCACCTTTGTTTCTCTCCTTTCCGCTGTTAGATCGCCTTTTTAGCAGCGAGTGCCGCGCGTACCCATTCGTTATTTTTGTATGAGCGACGGCGAAGATCTAAACGATTCTGTGATTGTGGGCCGTTACCTGAAACAATCTGTTTGAACTTGCTCCAGTCAGCATCCTTATAGATCCACATTTGACTGTCTTCATCAAAACGGATCGTATCGTCAGGAATGGTAAGCCCAAGCGACCAAATACGCGGAATGTATTTGGTGAAGAACTCTTGTCGGAGATCCTCGTTTGTTTTTGTACGAATTTTGTACATGATGTTCTTATCAGCATTTGAATTTCCGGTTTCTTTTGCTGACTTTGGTCCGAAGAACATGATCAGTGATTCCCACCAGCGGTTTAATGAATCCTGTAACATTTCACGCTGTTCCGGTGTTCCTTCTGCCATCGCTAAAATGATGCTCTCACCATGCTGTGCGTGAAAAACTTCTTCTGCACAAATACGCTTCAACGCTCTAGCGTATGGACCATAAGAAGAGTCAAGCATCATGCTCTGAGAGATAATTGCCGCACCGTCCACAAGCCAAGCGATGATTCCGGCATCTCCCCAAGTTGGTGCATCCATATGAAACACGTTATGAAACTTTAATTTGCCTGAAAAAAGATCTTCCATAATGTCGTGGCGGTTCTTGCCAAGAGGTGCCATCAAATCTTCTGCCACACGAAGCAAGAGCTGTCCGTGCCCCATCTCATCCTGAACTTTAGCCATAATCGCGAGTTTGCGGTGAAGAGAAGGTGCTTTAGGTACCCACTCCTTCTCTGGAAGCGCTCCCATAATTTCCGAAATGCCATGCATCGAAATCAAACGAATCAGCTGCAAACGGTAATCTTCCGGCATCCAGTCATCCGGTTCGATCTTTTCACCGGCGTTGATCCGATCAAGAAAATGTGTCATTTTCTCTTCTTCACTAAGCTGATTAAAACTCATACCAACTGTCATGTTGTTCTCCTCCTATTATATTACGTTTATTTACCGTAATTATAAATTATCGTCATACGATTGAAAAGACATTATACGCCCATTTTTTTCTGTGTTTTCCTGACGACTCGAATCGCCTTCCCCTCAGAACGAGGAATCCCTTTTGGTGGATACATTTTAATATTCATGGATACGAGACAGGTATCTTTAATTTTCTTTGTGATCGTCTTTTTTAACAGATGAGTCGCCTCATGATCTTCGTCTCCATTTGTTACAGCATAAAGTTGTTCAGTCATCTCAACATGAAGTTCGATATGCTCTTTTAAACCTTCTGTTAGAATGTGAACTTGATAGTGTGGAACGATATCCTCTATTGAAAGAAGACAGTTCTCAATTTCAGACGGAAACACGTTAACTCCACGAACGATGATCATGTCATCAATCCTGCCTTTAACACGACTCATTCGTATGGAAGTCCTTCCGCAGCTGCAAGGAACACGGTTAATAGAAGCAATATCTCCTGTACGATATCGGATAATTGGGAAAGCTTCCTTGGTTAAACTCGTAAACACAAGTTCGCCATACTGACCGTCAAGCATAGGTTCAAGCGTATCAGGATTAATGATTTCAGCTAAAAAATGATCATCCATAATATGAAGGCCATCCTGTGCCTCATGGCATTCCATCGCAACACCTGGCCCCATCACTTCGCTCAATCCATAAATGTCCATCGCTTTAATGCCAAGCTTCGCTTCAAGAGTCGCACGCATCTCTTCAGACCAAGGCTCTGCACCAAATATCCCGTATTCTATCGAAGTCGCTTTCGGATCTTTTCCTAGCTCCTCCATCTTTTCAGCAATCGTTAGTATATAAGAAGGTGTACCGCAGATCACCTGTGGTTTGAAGTCTTCAATTAATAGTATCTGGCGTTCTGTATTACCACCCGATACAGGAACCGTAATCATGCCTAGTCGCTCTGAACCGTTATGAAGTCCGAGTCCTCCTGTAAAAAGCCCGTAGCCATAGGCGTTGTGAAGCACATGCCCGGGCTCTCCACCTGCGATTGCTATAGAACGCGCTACCATGTTACTCCACCTGTCAATGTCCCCTTCTGTATAGCCAACTACTGTCGGCTTACCGCTCGTGCCAGATGATGCATGCAGTCGGACAAGGTGATCTTGAGGAACTGCAAAAAGTCCAAAGGGATAATGATCTCGAAGATCTTTTTTTACGGTAAAAGGAAGTCTTTGAAGATCTTCTAACGATTCAATCATCGAAGGGCGGATTTCTTTATCGTCAAATGCATTTTTATAAAAAGGTACATTCTCGTAAACATTGTGTACCGTCTGCTTTAACCGATGAAGCTGCAACTCTTCTTTTTCATCACGACTCATACATTCCACTTGTGGATGGAGGATCATTCTTTCATCTCCCTTTATAATATGTAAGCGATTACAATTGAGATTAAAAAAATATGACGTTTTTGTACCGTTATCTAATTATTGTGTGATGTATTTGGTTTCAGCTTATCATTTATAATAATTTTCTGTCAAATGATTTTGAGTGCTGAAACAGCCGATCAGACACGACCAGCACTTTACTCTTTTCTGAAGACACGCTCTTTGTGTCACAAGAAAAGTGGAAAGTGACCTCGAGTGTCTGGCTGTTGAAGCCGGATAAAATACAAAGCTGAAATGACTGATAAGCCCCGACATAGAAAACACCGTTTGTGTAGTTTACAATCGGATGTTGCACTTGTGCCTGTGGTAAAAGCACAACATTTCCTGAATGGGATACGTTTTTTGTATCCTGGTCAGGAAAGAATGTGACCTCGAGGGGCTGGTCATTGAAGCTGGACTGATTTTGAGTGCTGAAACAGCCGTTTAGACACGCGACTGCAGATGAAATGATGAAGACTTATAAATTGTCCCTGAGGACTTAGAAAAAAATTTGAAGACTTATAAATTTTTTTGAAGACTAATAAAATGAAACAGAGGACTTATAAACGATATAAACAACAAAAACCGCCCATAAAAAGGCGGTTTTCTTCCTAATATAATAGATCAAGGAACTCCTGACGCGTTACATTCCCGAAGTAATGGCTCAGATCAAGGTCTTCAAGCACTTCCTCAATCGCCTCACGATCATAACGCACACCGTTCAGCTTGTTTTCGATATCTGATACGTCACCTACACCGAAGAAATCTCCAAAAATCTTACTTTCTTGAATGATTCCTTTGACGATGTGAAGGCGGATATCAACTGAGCCTGCTGCAAATCGATTTGAAAGTTCCACATTGAACTTCGGTGACTTGCCGTAGTTCCATTCCCAGTTTGCGTAACGTTCTCTTGAAATTTTACGGATTTCTTCCCAGTCTTTTTCCGTCAGCTCGTATTTTGGAACAGAATCTAACTCTTCGAATAAATACGCAAGAAGTGTCTGTTTGAACTCTTCCATCGTCATATCTTTATCCAAGTGCTCACGGATATTTGTTACACGGCTGCGGATGGACTTGATTCCTTTTGACTCGATTTTGTCCATACGTACGTTTAGGGCAGATACTACATTCTCGATTTCAGAATCAAAAAGTAATGTTCCGTGGCTAAACATACGGCCTTTCGTAGAAAACTGTGCGTTGCCGGAAATTTTCTTACCGTCTGCCAAAATGTCGTTTCGTCCGCTTAATTCAGCGTTCACACCAAGTTTTTTCAGTGCTTTTACAACAGGATCAGTAAACTTCTTGAAATCATGAAACGAATTACCGTCATCTTTCGTAATAAAGCTGAAGTTTAAGTTTCCGAGGTCATGATACACAGCACCGCCACCTGACAAACGACGAACCACATGAATTCCTTCGTCACGAACATAGTCCGCGTTAATCTCTTCAACGGTATTCTGGTTCTTACCGATGATGATCGATGGTTCATTTATATAAAAAAGCAAATACGTTTCATTGATGTCTAAATGTTTTAAAGCGAACTCTTCTATAGCTAGATTCACTCTTGGGTCTGTAATATTTTCATTATCAATAAAAAGCATATTTCTCTCCTCTTTCAGTCCCTATCTTTAAGCTCCCCACGTCCAGCCGGAAGAGGCAAGCTCCACTTTATTGTTATACACCTCTTTTGCCTCTGTGACAAGCTGTGATAACTGACCAAAATGAGGAAGGTGTGTGAGAAGCAGTTCACGAGCCTCAGACTCCTGTGCTAGCTTGCCGCAATCTTCTGATGTCATGTGGCCAGGACCGCTTCCATCCATCCCTTTATAAAAGTTACATTCTGCGATTAACAAGTCTGCATATTGGCAAAACGGAACAAGTTCAGGAGTGAGCGCTGTATCTGCCGTGTATACGATCGTATGCTTTCCATCTGTAATACGCATCGCATAGCAAACAGCTGCATGCTTAGTCAGCTGAAACGTAATCGTAAAAGGGCCGACCTTCAACACTGCATCTGGATCATATGAAATTCCCTTTGTGCTAGTCCCGTGCGTGAGAGAACGAAAACCGTCTTGATCCTTATCATGACCATAGATCGGAAGTGTCTGTATTCCTTTTTGTAAAAATGACTGAATGAGACGACTGTATTGAAGAACTCCAACATCAGCCACATGATCTGCATGGTAATGTGATAAAACAACTGCATCTAGTTTTTCTGGCTGTATATACTTTTGCAGTTGTGAGAGCACGCCGCTTCCACAATCGATGAGCAGATTGAATCCTCCGCTCTGAAGAAGGTATCCCGATGTGGCTTCACCCGTTGCAGGATAACCACCCCAATATCCGATGACCGTTAGTTTCATAACCCTAATCCTCCGCTTTTTATTTACTAGTTTACACAATGCCCCACTCTTTACACTAGTTTTTGCGTTTAAGTGCCTCTAGTACTTCTACTAATATAGGGTTGTTTTTATGTTCTACTTTATATGCGGCATAAATGGTATTTTCTGTTGTTAGCTCAGGAAATAATACCTTCACACGATTTTCTAGCAATGATTTTTCGAATAGATACGTGGGAAGTATGCTCATTCCCAATCCATTTTCGATGCCCGCTAAAATCGATCTTAAATCGGGTATAACGTGGTAAGGTTGAAAATCTGGCCGCTTTTTAAAATGATCACGCCAATATCTTCTTATAATAGGAAGTTCCAATCCATAACTCAGCCAGTTCTGATTGTTTAGCCATTGCTCTATTTCAGCGGCATTTCCTATATCCGTTTCATAGATTGGTGGTACCACAGCAACAAACACTTCATCTTCAAGTTTTTGATATTCAATTCCTTGCTGCTGCGTTTTTTGAGTCGTCAGAATGAGATCCACTTCATCCTTTTCTAACTTTTCAAGTAACGTACCTGCTACTCCAAATCGAGATAAAAAACGAATATTCAAATCTCTTATTTTAGGAAGAGTTCGTATCGTAAAATATTCTGCAGGCGAACCGATTCGGATTACTGGTGAACGCCCATTGCCAGAAGAGCTATGAAGCATTTGAAGTGTCGTATTTTCTAAATTCTCGATCAGTGGAACGATCTTTGTATACAGCTCTTTTCCTTTGTCAGTCGGTATCATCTTGCGGGGAGCACGAATAAATAGAGGCTCTCCTATTTCTGCTTCTAATGCTGCTAGATGCTGGCTCATAGCAGGCTGTGTTAAGATTCTAGCTTTTGCAGCAGCAGAAACAGAACGGTGTTTGTAGATGCTAATGAAACTTCTGTACCATTCAAAATCAATCATAAAAATTACCTCCCTTCAAAAAATCATCAAAAAAACTGCACCGATCTGAATGAGAAACGATGCAGAATTTTGTTCTATAGATCAATGATGCTTAAGCGGTATACTTCTCTTTTTTGAACAAGCATTTCAATGTTAGTTCGATAGTTTTTATAATGATCGGATTCGATATGCCTTGTGAGCACATCCTCATCAAGCCAATTTTCATAAAACACGAAAGTCTCAGGGTTCTCAGTAGATTCGTGCAGGGTATAGCTGATACATCCTTCTTCTTTACGTGATGCTTGTACAACCTTAATTAATTCTTCGCGCAAAGCATCCTCTTTACCTGGTTTTGCTTCGAGTATAGCGTTAATTGTAATTGACAAAAAATCATCTCCTTAAACAAGCTTACAAACAATCTTGCCTTTAACATGTCTCTCTGAAAGCTTTTCAAGATTCTCAATGTTCACAAAAAATAAAGCCTGCAAACCTTTTATAATAAAGGTCTGCAGGTTTATCCTTATTTATGCTAACTGCTTCAAAACTTCTTTAGCCACAGAAATTGTAGATTGTGGATTTTGACCGGTAATGAGTTGTCCATCTCTTTGTACATGATCTGACCAATTTTCAGCAGCGACAAAATGAGCACCTAGTTCACGCATGCGTGTTTCTAACAAGAATGGCATATATTGATCAAGAGTTGTTGCCACTTCTTCAGCATCTGTAAATGAAGTCACTTTTTTTCCTGATACTAATGGTGTGCCGTCAGAAAGTTTCACACCAACTAGACCTGCAGGACCATGACATACCGCTGCTACTACTTTATTCTGCTCATAAAGGTCGCGGATGACCTCTTGCAGTTTTAAGTTTTCTGGAAGGTCAAACATGGTTCCATGACCTCCTGGCAAGAAGATCGCATCAAAACCATTCAGCTCATTGATCTCTTCTAGTTTTAATGTGTTCTCAAGATATTTAGCTGTGTCTAGAATCTCTTGAGGCACTTCACCTTCTAAGCTACGGTCATCTACAGGCGCTTTTCCACCTTTAGGACTAGCAACCGTAATGGTATGGCCTGCTTTGGCGAATTCCACATACGCTTCACCAAATTCAGAAAGCCATAATCCAGTGGAATGTTCGTTGTTCATGTTATCAGCCGTTGTAACGACCATTAATATATGTTTAGACATTGTCTAATTCCTCCTAACAAAAAGTAAGTTATTTCTCTAACAATACCTATTGTAGATCTCCATAAGCCATAATACAAATTAGAAAATATATCCCTATCTATAAATATATTTATTATTAAAGAATGAACATCTTGAAACGATGACACAGAAAAACCCCCGCTTTTTAGCAAGGGTTTACATACCAAACTACTCTTTTACCGCACCTGAAGTTAATCCTGATACGATTCGGCGTTGGAAAAGCAGAACCATAATTACAAGCGGCACCGTTACGATAACCGTTGCGGCTGTTACTTCTCCCCATGGAATCGTGAACTGTCCTTCAAACATTGCAATCCCGACCGGAACGGTTTTGAACTCATCATCCGTATTGATCGTTAACGCGAACAGGAACTCGTTCCACGCCGATATAAATACAAGAATCGCTGTTGTGAAGATTCCTGGTATCGCTAACGGCAAGATCACACGCCAATACGTTTGCATCGGTGATGCCCCGTCCATTTTTGCAGCTTCTTCAAGATCAAACGGGATCTTACGGAAAAACGTGACAAGAAGCCAGATGGATAACGGCAACGTGAACGTCGTATACGGAATGATCAAACCAAGGTAGCTGTTCGTTAAACCTAAGTTTTTCAATACGATATAGATTGGTGAAATCGTTGCGATCTGCGGAAACATCGATACAGACAGCACCAATCCAAGGATGACTGTTTTCCCTTTAAAGTTTAATCGTGCGATGGCATAAGCTGCAAAGCTCGCAACAAGCACTGCGTACACAGTAGTGATCGTTGACACGACTAAGCTATTCCATAAATATTTTAAAAATGGATAGTTAACAAATACAGATTCATAGTTTTCACCTGTCATGTTGTTTGTAAACGGTATGAACGCACGGTCGCCAAACAGTTCCGCAACCGGTTTGATCGAGCTTGCCAGTACCCATAAAAACGGAAACATGACAAGGAAGACAAACAATGTTAAGAATACGTAAAACATTGGGCCTGCTTTTTTGTTCATTTCCTATTCACTCCTTTAGCTGTTCCGTTTTTATTTGTCATTTAAAAGGTCTCGTCCAAGAAACTTGATGTAGATCATAGAAATGATCGCTACACAGATGAAGACGATAACCGACAGCGCCGAACCTTCACCGAAATTGGTCTGTGCAAACATGACTTTGTAAGCCAGAATCGATATCGTTTCCGTGGAGTTTGCTGGACCTCCACCTGTAAGTACGTAGATTAAGTCAAACACACGGAACGCATCTAGAGTACGGAACAACAAAGCAACGAGAATGCTAGACTTTAACAAAGGCAGCGTAATCTTTAAGAATTGCTTCCACTTGCTTGCTCCGTCAATCGCTGCTGCTTCATACAATGAACTTGGAATCGTTTGAAGCCCTGCTAATAACAAGAGTGCCATATAAGGCGTTGTTTTCCATACGTCTGCGAAAATGACCGCAAACATAGCGCCCGTGCTTGTTGTCAGCATATCCGTCATCTGGTCAAACAATCCGATCTCTGCAAAAGCTTTGGCTACGATTCCATTTTGTCCATCATATAGATATTTCCACATGAATGCTGAAACAGCGGTTGGAATCGCCCATGGAATGAGGATGGTTGCTCTGACAAGTCCTCTACCAAAGAAAGCTTTATTTATAAGCAATGCTATCGCGAGTCCGATAACGAGCTCTGCAAATACAGAGATTATTGTAAAGACAGTCGTGTTTTGAATCGCCTTCCACATACGGCTATCTGTTAGATTTTCTTTATAATGCTTAAGTCCGATAAAGTTGGGCGTGATGACTGAATCTTTTAATGATGCAGAAAGTCCGATCACGTCTTCCGGGTTTTGTAGTTCACTCTTTAACTCTCTTATTCGTTCGGAAGAGTCTGTAACTGCTTTCTCAAGATCGAGCGCTACCTCTTTGTCCAAATCAGATACAGCGAGCTCTTCACTGATCGGCTCCATCACAGTCAGCTTCTCATCTACTTCATCATATTTGCTACTTAGTTCTCCATCAGCTTTTAATTCTGCATCTACTTTTTCAAGATTTGTTTTAATCGCTTCAAGCTCTGTTTTTGTTTTTCCTGTTGCTTCCTCTACTTCATCTTCTAATGAACTGATCAGGAATGGATAATTATCTAAATAGGTTTGCAGATTCACTTTATACGAAACATACGCTTCCGATTTCGCTGGATTGTTCAGTCGTAGATCAAACATGCTGTAATAGAAAGATTGAAAAACCGGCCAAATTGCGATTACTAAAATCAAGATCATCGACGGGGCGATCAGCATGTAGCCTAGAGAACGGTCTGAGCGTTTTTTCTTTGCCTTTTGTTTCGTTTTTGCTGCTATAGGCTTTTGGTTGTTAGGCATTAAATCAGGTTTCAAACGTGTCAGCTCCTTACTATTCGAATGCAATCGACGGACGGGCGCTGTTACGTCCATCCATTTCACTCTGTGGAATCGATACCAGTTATAAAAGTAAGGGGAGCCTCTCTAACAGAAAGACGTGCCCCTTATCCATTTACTATCTTACTTTACAAGTTTCTCAGAGATTTCTTTTTGCATGTTCTTAGCTGCTTGTTCAGGTGTGATTTTTTTAGCTACAGCTTGGGAGACTTGAACTTGAATGATGTCAGAGATCTCTGGATAGTTTGGTGCTACCGGACGAGATACAGCTGCTTCAAGCGCTTTTACAAATCCTTCATCTTTGTAGTAAGGATTCGCATCTAAAATTTCTTGGTCTTCATAAAGAGAAAGGATTGTTGGTGCGTGCCCACCTTTAATCGCGTCGATCTTTTGTCCTTCTTTACCAGCCATAAAGCTTAAGAACTTCCAAGCTTCTTCAGGGTGCTTCGTGTTTTTGTTGATACCAGCCATCCAGCCGCCAAGCGCAGCTGCAGATCCTGCATCACCAGCCGGAAGTGGAGCTACCCCTACTTTACCTACGATCTTAGATTGCTTTTCATCGTTAGCTAGTGCAAATTGGTACGGCCAGTTACGAATCAAACCAGCTTGACCATTGATGAATGCAGTATGTGACTCAGGCTCTGCAAACGTTGTTACGTTTTGGGGAACAACATCAGAGTTTACAACTTCAACAAGTTTAGCGATCCCTTTGATTGCTTCTGGAGAGTCAACTTTAACTTCACCGTTTTCGTCGATGATTTCTCCGCCATATGAAGCGATAAATTCAACCGCGTTACACACAAGACCTTCATATTGCTTCGCTTGCATCAAGTAGCCGAATTGTGTTCCGCCTTGTCCCTTCGTTTCTTTCGCTTTTGCTAACAGCTCATCCCACGTTTTTGGAACAGAACCTTCGTCAACTAAGTCTGTGCGATAGAAAAGCATTCCCGCATCGATGAACTTAGGAAGCGCCCATTGCTTACCTTTAAATTTAGCAGCTGAAATAGCTCCTTGGTTATAATCATCTGGGTTGATTCCGTCTTTTTCCATAAAGCGGTCTAGCGGCATTAAGAATCCTGCTTGCGCAAATTCAGCCGGCCAGATTACATCAAGATCAATAACGTCGATCTCATCTGAATTAGCATTAAATGCAGTTACATATGCATCATGCTGCTTACCTGTATCAGCAGGCATCTCCTTAAATTCCACATCAATGTTAGGGTATTTCTTTTCAAAAGCTTCCACCATTGCTGTTGTACCTTGTGTATCATCTTTACCACGTGCATAGACGATCGTTACTTTTTCGTCTTTATCACCGCCAGATTTGTTACTGCTGCTGCTTCCTTCTTCTTTGTCCGAACAAGCTGCAAGTACAAGTGACAACGCTAGTGAAGTAGAAATCACTTTTGAGATTTTCTTAAGCTTCTTCATTGTGTTTCCCCCTAATCTCCTGTTTTGTAAACGATTTCATTTACCTGTAAAAATGTTAAGTCGAGGATCGTTTGACTAGCTGAAATGGCAGAATTACTTCTTTTCGACTCAATGGCTTCTTTGCCTGAATCGCTTCTACCATCAAATTCATGGCTTGCTTAGCGATGGTGTCGATCGGCTGTTCGACCGTCGTCAAGTCCATTAATGCTGCCAGAGGTTGATTATCAAAGCCGATGATGGCGAGGTCCTCCGGTACTTTCCATCCAGCGTCAAACGCCGCTTTCGCAATACCTGCTGCTACTTCATCACTTCCTGTAAAAACCGCTTGTGGCCGATCATCCAGCTCACTCAATTTTTTAAATGAAGCAAAGCCGTCCTGCACACTATAGGCGTTGTAAAAGAACCACTCTTCCTTCATCATGATTCCCGCTTCATCTAGCGCTTGTAAGAATCCGATCTTTCTGTCTTTGGAAACTCTGGAGCTTTTGTGGTTACCGGTGCAATACCCGATCTTCGTGTATCCTTGATCGATCAAGTGCTTCGTTCCTAGATAGCTTCCTTCTATCTGGTTTAAGTAGACGGAAGGTACTTGAGCAGAGTCTGAATATTCGTTACAAACGACAATAGGGCCGAACGATAAGTATGGTTCAAACTCACTCCAATCGTTTTCTATGGATGTTAAGATCAGACCATCTACTTGCTTTGTTTTTAAAAGCTCTAAGAAATTCCGCTCTTGCTCTTTCTTATAACGGGTCTGGCACAAAATCAGCTGATAGCCTTTTTTTGCAGCTTCCTTCTCCATCACTTCAACTAGATGACTAAAAAATGGGTTCGTGATCCGAGGCACATAAACAGCGATTGTTTCTGTCTGCTGTCGCCTCAATCGTCTTGCTGATGAATTAGGTACATAATTCAGTTCTTGCATCGCCTGTGTTACGAGACGTTTCTTCTCTTCAGTCACATAAGGATGTTCATTGATCACCCTAGAGACAGTTGTGCGGGATAATCCTGCTTTCTTCGCCACATCTTGAATGGTTGCCATCAGATTCTCCTCTTAAAACATTTGTGGAATCGAATTCATGAAATCGTTTTCATAATCAGAGTATAGTTCACTGAATATTCACAGGTCAATCCTTTTTTTCAGAAAGTTTTGTAATTAAAGATTTCACTGGAAGCAGGAATTACAACGATTCAACCGAAATTATGATAAAATACATACACGATTTTGTTTTGATCTTTGAAAGGAGCCAGACCATGATTAAAGTAAAAAATTTAAAAAAGTCCTTTGGTGATCTTGAGGTATTGAAGGATATTAATGCAGAAATAAAAGCACAAGAAGTTGTTTGTGTGATCGGCCCTTCTGGCTCAGGAAAAAGTACATTTCTCCGCTGTATCAATAAACTTGAAGACATCACAGGTGGACAAGTCATCGTGAACGGAACGGATATCACTGATTCAAAAACGAATATTAATAAAATTCGGGAAGATGTTGGTATGGTTTTTCAACAATTCAACCTCTTTCCTCATAAAACAGTCTTAGAAAACGTGACACTTGCTCCTCTTAAAGTAAAAAGCGCCGATAAAGAGAAAACCCGTGACAAAGCGTTAAAACTACTCGCAAAAGTAGGCTTGCAAGATAAAGCAAATGCTTATCCTTCTCAGCTTAGCGGTGGTCAGAAGCAGCGTGTTGCAATCGCACGCGCCCTTGCAATGGACCCGAAGATCATGCTCTTTGATGAACCAACCTCCGCACTCGATCCAGAGATGGTCGGTGAAGTTTTAGAAGTAATGAAAGACCTAGCCCGTGAAGGAATGACAATGGTCGTAGTCACACACGAGATGGGCTTTGCACGCGAAGTAGGTGACCGCGTGATCTTCATGGATGGTGGTTATATCGTGGAAGAGAACGTACCATCTGAATTGTTTGGCAACACACAGCATGAACGCACGAAGTCGTTTTTGAGTAAGGTTTTATAAGATGATGCCGGTTCCTGATTTTGAGGGACCGGCTTTTTTTGATTTCTACGGGATGCGAGATTGTCGAATGGCCTTTATTTTTAATTTAAGACTTAATTGGTCTGGTTTTCGGCTTAATTGGTTGCAGTTTCGACTTAATTGGATGCTGTTTTGACTTAATTAGTTAACTTTAAGACTTAATCGAACCTGCTCCCCCCTTTCAAACCAACCAACATAACAAAAAATGGACCCCCGAAGGAGTCCATTTTTCTATCTTATTTGATCAATCCTTTACTTTTCAGAAATTCTTGCGCTACTTCACGCGGATCTTCTTTATCAAGATCCACTTTTGCGTTCATTTCTGCCATATCTTCTTCTGAGATCTTCCCTTCAAGCTCATTGAGAACACCTTCAAGCTTCGGATACTTCTTCAACGTATCTTCCCTTACAACAGGTACCGCGTAATACGGAGGGAAGAATTTCTTATCATCTTCCAACGTCTTTAAGTTAAAACGAACGATTCTTCCATCTGTTGTATATGCAGGAATCGCATCAACTTTACCTTCTTTTACAGCAGAGTACATTAAGTTCGGATCCAAACTCTTCTTATCCTTAAAGTTTAGGTTATACGTATCCACAAATGGGGTGTAACCATCCTCACGTTCAAAGAACTCTGTAGGACCTCCGAATGTAAGCTGGTTCGACTTCGGTGCTAGTTCAGAAATCGACTTTACATTAACTTGTTTCGCAGTATCAGGATTTAACGCTAGCGCATACGTGTTTTCAAAACCGAGCGGCTTCGTCCACTTCAGATCATACTCTTTTGAATATCCTTCTTTTACAGCGTCATAAATCTCTTCAGGCTTCATGCTTGGGTCGTATTTTTCTTTAAGAATCGTTAAGTAACCTGTACCTGTATATTCTACATAAAGATCGATGTCACCCTTTTTGATTGCTTCCGTAAGAATAGGAGTCTCACCAATCGCTTCTTTCACGAGAACAGGGTAATCCGTTTTGTCTTTTATATATTCAGATATCACATATGGAAGGATATATTGCTCTGTCCACTTCTTACCTGTGATTACGATTGCATCCTCTTCACCACCACCACGAAGTGCAAAGAATAATACAACAGCTGCTACTGGTACCCCAATAAGCACAGGCAGTTTCCACGAGCCACGTTTTTTTGATGCTTTAGGCTCAGTAGCTAACTCAATTCGTCTTAGGATAAAATCAAACACGATCGCAAGCAATGCAGCTGGAATCGCACCTGCTAGAACGAGCTCATTTCGTGTTGTTGATAATCCACGATAGATCAGATCACCTAATCCACCTGCACCGATAAATGCAGCAAGTGTTGCTACTCCAATGGTTAACACGGTTGCTGTACGCAGACCAGCCATGATGATCGGTAGAGCTAACGGCAGTTCGATCATTCGTAAAATTTGAGTATTAGTCATACCCATACCTTTACCAGCTTCAACAGCTGATTTATCTACACCCGTAATTCCAGTGTAGGTGTTGCGTAGGATAGGCAAGAGTGCATAAACAGTAAGTGCAATGATAGCAGTTGTACTACCGATTCCGAATACAGGCAGTAAAAACCCGAACAATGCTAAACTCGGTATCGTTTGGAAAATGGCTGTAACCCCTATAACAGGTTCAGCAACCGTTTTTCTTCTAGAAATAAAGATTCCTAGAGGAACCGCGATCACTGCAGCGATCAAGATTGAAACAAGTGATAAAAATAAGTGTTGCTGAAGACCAGTAAGAATTTCTGGCCATCTGTTAACAAAAGTATCTTTCATAGTTATCAAAAAATTATTCAATGCCCGCACCTCCCTCAATAGGTTTTTGTGCGGAAATATTTAATCCTGCTAAACCGCGCATCATGGAAGCACGTGTGATTAGACCAACTAATTTTCCATTATCAAGCACAGGAATCATGTGAACACCATTGGTCGCAAAGATTTCTGCAACATCTGTGTAAGTAGTGGAAACATCGACCGTAATGATCTCTTTTTCCATTAGATCACCAATTGTCTTTTCTTCTTCACGATAATGCTGTTCAATTTTATCAAGTGTAGTAATTCCAAGAAGCTTGTTTTGCTGATCGGTGATCAAGAGACTGTCTACTCCATATCTCTTCATCATTTTTAATGATTCTGCAAGACCTCTCGTTACTTTCGCCGTAATTGGATTTGGTCTCATAAGATCTACGGCTTCTGGCATGGACGATTCATCAGCAGACAATCTGTTTTCTCCAATAAACCCTTTAACAAAATCGTTAGCCGGGTGACGCAAAATTCGTTCCGGTGTATCAAACTGAATGATTTCTCCTTTATTTAAAATCGCGATCTTGTCAGCAATCTTAATAGCTTCATCCATATCATGTGTAACAAATACGATTGTTTTCTTGATCGTATCTTGCAACTTAACGAGTTCATCTTGCAGCTGTTCACGGCTGATCGGATCAAGTGCGGAGAATGGTTCGTCCATTAAAATGATAGGGGGTTCTGCAGCAAGTGCTCGAATAACACCAATACGCTGCTGTTGACCACCGCTTAGCTCAGAAGGATATCTTGTTCTGAATGTTTTAGGATCTAATCCAACTAAATCTAGTAATTCATCAACTTTGCCGTCATATTTTTCTTTTTCCCACCCTTTTAAACGAGGTACGAGTGAAATGTTGTCTTCTATCGTCATGTGAGGCAAAAGACCAATTTGCTGGATAACATATCCAATATTCCTTCTCAGCTCAACGGGGTTTCTATTTGCAATATCTTCTCCATCAATGAGAATCGTTCCTTTAGAAGGCTCGATCAAACGGTTTATCATTCTCATGGTCGTTGTCTTCCCACAACCACTAGGCCCAATTAATGCTACTAACTCCCCTTCATTAATTTGAAAGTCAATATTTTTCAAGGCCTCAAAACCGTCAGGGTACGTTTTCCCTACGTTTTTGAAAGTTATCAAGTTGGGTTCTCTCCTTTACGTTTACATAAAATAAGCTGCATCCATTAGAATGTCCATAATTTATGTTTCCCTTGCTTGCTTGCTTGAAAACTTCTTTTTTATAAGTTTTTTGTTATATCTGATAGCGATTGTTGCGCTATTCAAAAAAAAACACCTAAAAGGATAATATCCTCTCAGGTGTTTAACTAATTTATGCTACTGAACCTTCATCTGCGTTATTCTTTTTTCTAAACTGACTTGCAAAGTAAGCCCATGTACCAATCATACAGATCGCCATGAAGCCTACGAGAATCCATAGATTAAAGGTAAAGCTGTCCATATCTCCGCTTGAGATTACCGCTTTAAAGCCTGAAACGGAATATGTCATTGGAAGCCAAGCATTAAATCCTTGTAGGCCGTTTGGAATAAGCTCTAACGGGAATGTTCCTGCACTCGTTGTGAGTTGCAGGATTAAGATGATAATCGCTACAAAACGGCCTGGATCTCCAAGCACCGTAACAAGTAATTGTACGAGTGCTAAGAAAGTAAGACTCGTGATGATACTTAGTCCAAGGAACGCTCCTAAGTTACTTACTTCAATTCCTAGACCATATATCAATACAGCATCCGCAATCAGTGCTTGAATGACACCAACCACTGCTAAGAAAGTAAACTTACCAGCAAACCAGCTGAATCCTGAACGTGGGTGTCCAGCTTTATCACGTAATGGGAATACAATTGACATTAACAATGCTCCTACGAAAAGACCTAATGATAAGAAGTAAGGAGCAAAGCCTGTTCCGTAGTTCGGAACATCAGAAAAGCTTTTTGTTTTAACAGAAACAGGGTTCGCGATTCGTTCGAACATGTCACTGTCTGGATCAAGCTCACCAGTTTTGTCCGCTGCATCACTTAATGAAGAAGATAGTTTTCCGCTTCCATCAAGCAGCTTTTGTTCACCGTTATGAATCTCCTTCACATGACCCGTAACTTCTTGCCAGCCTGTTGCAACAGTGTTAGTTCCATCAGCTAACTTTCCACTCGCACCTAACAGTTGTTGACTACCGTTAGCCGCTTCGCCTAATTTAGATTGGAACGTTTGCGTACCTTCATTTAATTTTGCCTGGCCACTTGCAAGCTGATCGACTCCGTCAACTAGTTTAAGCTGACCGTTATGAAGATCTTCTGCTCCTTTTGCAACTGCCGTTTGTGAATCACTTAGCTTCTTTGCTCCTGCAGAAAGTTCATTCGCTCCTCCAGCGATTTTACCTGTTGCTGCTGTTAAGCTATCTAAGCCGTTATTAATACCATTACTTGCTGCTGCAAGCTGTTTTAAGGATGCTGCCATCTGCTCATCTGACATGTTTCCTTGGTTTTGAATCAGTGCATTAATTTGTTGTTCTAGTTGTTTTGAACCTGCTGCTGCTTTTTGAGCACCTGCGTTCCATTCATTAACTGAACCTGTGAGCGTTGTTGCACCAGTCGATAATTTAGATGCACCGCCTTGAAGAGCTAAGCTTCCATTCTTAATTTTTTCAGAACCTGCTGTCGCTTGGCTCAGTCCACCTTTTATAGCTTGTGCACCGTTACTCAGTCGACCTTGCCCATCTGCTAGTTGTTTATGAGCAGCAAGCAATTTATCGATTCCATTATCAAACTCGGTCATTTTTGAATTAAAAAGCATAGCTCCATCTTTTAACTCATTAATCTGTGGTGTTTTTGCTTCCATTCCAGAAGCTAGCTCACCACTACCAGATGCTGCTTTTTTTAATCCATCCGTTACTTGATTAGAGCCATCTGCTGCTTTCTCCAACCCTCCAGCCAACTGTTCAACTTGATCGAACATGACTTCAGCATAAGTTTTTGTAAGTTCATTCGACAAACTTTCTTTCATTTTATCAACGGCTGTTCCGCCAATTTGTGCTGCTAGAAAGTTAAAGCCAGCGTTCGGTGTATAAATAATCTCAGGCTTTTTTTTGGAGTTTCCTGATAAAGCAGTTGCTTCTTCAGAAAAGTTCTCCGGAATCTCGATCATCATATAATAATCGTTATGTTCCAAACCTTGCTTTGCTTTTTCTTCGCTAACGAATTTCCACTGAAACTGTGGATTTTCTTTGAGTTTTTTTACGAACTCATCTCCAACGGTTAAGTTCTCACCGTTATATTCATACCCTTCGTCTTGATTGACTACGGCCACCGGCAGATCTTCCATCTTGTCATACGGATCCCAGAACGCCCATAGAAACATTCCGCTGTATAACACAGGTATAAATAGAACTGCTAAGACCGGTACAGCAATTTTTTTGTTTGAAAAAACTGCTTTAAATTGAGCTCCGATACTTTTTAGCACAGTTGTTCACTCCTCCTAATACTAAATGACTAATTTAGTCACTTGGTCATTTTACGGTAAAAAAAGAGACTCTTACAGTCCGCTTTTTCGAAAATGACCGAAATAGAAATTTGGTCACAACTTAATGTAACACGTTTTTCTTGCTTCTGCAATACTATGGTTTCCTTAAACCATCCATTACAAACATCTCCAGCACTTCAAGCATTTTTTCCTTCTGAAGAGCTTCATGATCACGTTCCCAATCAAAAATAAGTGCGATATATACCTTGACCATCATAAACGCCACAATATCTGTATGACATTCTTTGATCTCGCCTTTTTCGACTGCTTTATCCAACTCTTTTTGAACAAAATTCAATACCGCTTTTTCGATCCTTTGCAGAGCCTCAGTTACAGGTGAAGTATTTAACTCTTTCACTTCCTGAGAAAGTTTAACCGCTAACTTATGCGTTTTACGAAGTTCAACGACTTCATACAAAGCATTATGCAGGTTCTCATAAAAAGGGCGATCTTCTTTTATTGCAGAAGATGCCGCTAACTTCGTCTCTGCTACTAAGTTTGTGATAATTTCCGAAAATAATTCTTCTTTGTTTGCGAAAAAAGTATAGATTGTTCCCTTTCCAACGTTTGCAATCTTAGCGATTTGATCCACTGTACTCGCCTTATAGCCAAACATAGAAAAAGAACGCTCTGCTGCGTCTAGAATACTTTTTCTGCGGTCCATCATCCCACCTCCTCACCATTAACAATATTTCGTTTCGTGGATAACTGCAAGGTTAAAAGAACTCTGGTGCCTTCATTAAGTATGCTCTCATACCGAAGTTTTCCGTCCATATCTTGAATCAGTTTATACGTTACCATCATACCCAAACCCGTACCTTTTGCTTTCGTTGTATAAAAAGGCAATCCAATCTGTTCAAGTTCTTCTTCTGTCATACCCTTACCATTGTCTTCGATCGCTATCGTAATCCTACTTTTTGTAACTTTATAGCGATACAGATGGATTGTGCCACCCGTTTCTATCGCTTCTATCCCGTTTTTGATAATATTTATTAAACCTTGCTTAAGTTTTGGTTCATCAATGCACACATTGTAAGAGCCTAATGGACTAGCGGTGACCTCGACATTATTAATCGCTCCATATGGGGCTGTAAGCGCAATAACATCTCTTAACACTTTTTCAAGTGGTACGGTCTCAAGCTTTGGTACATCTGGCTTCACCATGGACAAATAATCTGTGATGATCTTGTTCGTTCGATCTAGTTCTTCGATTAAGAGTGGTGAATGTTCCTTTAGCTTAGCATCAGTTGTCGTGCTGCCAAGAAACTGAATCATTCCACGAATTGTCGTCATCGGATTTCTAACTTCATGCGCGATTGCTGCTGCCATCTGTCCTGCAACTGCCAGCTTATCTAAGTAAACGGTTTCCTTCAGCTGCATATTAATCTTAACAAGTCTTTCAATTAAGAAGATACATGAAAAGAAAGCGATCAAAAAGCTCGAGAAATAGACGAGATAAAAATCAATCGTTAGAAAATCAAGATATGTATGAATGAACAACATGTAAAATAATGTATAAACAAGAGCAATATAAATGGCAGAAATCCATCTGCGCTTATCTTCATCAAAAAATCCATGATAGATCACGCAAACCACATAAGCTAATAAGATTAAAACAATACCAAGCCAAGCTAACTCTCCACCTACTGCTATTCTAGCGATGGCAACAATCAACGAGCAGATAGCACCAGGAAGCCAGCCCACATACAGCGTTACGATCATAATCGGGACATTTCGAAGATCAAAAAAAGAATCCTTCAATGTTTCGATCGGAAACAGCATACAAACCAGTGCACCCGCACCACTGATCAAGCCAAAGACGACTTGATTCTTATAACTCGGAATAACACCAGGATGAAGGGGAAAGAACATGTTCAAAAGATGTGTAAATGAAAATATGATTGCAATATTTACAAATAACGGCTCAATAAATGCTTGCAAAGCGCTTCCCCCTTCCTTTTTTTCTCCCTACAGTATAGCAGAAACATTCTACAAGAAAATATAAAAAACGACAAACATATCCATTTGTCGTTTAATTCTTCATTTGTTTTAGTCTTCAAAGTACAACCATAAAGTTCACAAAGACTACTAGCAAGCATAAAACGAGGAAGGACGCTTCAGCAGCAGTTACTTGTAGACTCAGGAGCATGTATGCTTCCTTGAAAGTCAAACTTTCAAAGGGGCTCAACACTAGCCTGCGGTCAGTGAGCATACTGGGGTTAAATTTAACCATTTTTAAGACAAGAAAGTTTACGATATCAACCTTTTATTAAGAATTTAGCAGTAAAAGCATTTTAATCTTTACGGAAGAGGCTAATTTTAGTCTATTAAGGTTAAAGAAGGTGTAGTTTCTGTCCCCCCAGACGGGTCGTTACATATACCTGTCTGGGTATTCAACTCATTTAATCCTGAAAATTCAGCACACAATCCAGAAATTCGGGCTGTTTATCCACGAGATTTGGCTCTCAATCCAAAAGTTTTTGCCCTTTATCCACGAGTCTACAATCCTCGACAAATTTAGCACTTCCGAACTTCCCTGAAATACCACGATACACAAAAAAAGCCCTTGAAGTGGCTCACCGACAGCCCCGCGGAAAGCGAGCAGTCTGGAACGGAAATCAACCACTTCAAAAGAGCAATTTACCCTAACGCTAAAAAAGAGATTCCACTGCCATTTTCGCTGAATTCACGCAATCTGGCAATCCCACACCATCATATGGAGCTCCGGCTAGTTTCACGCCGGGCAACTCATTTTGAAAGGTAGTTCTGAGCTTTTCTACATACTCTTTATGCCCAACTTCATATTGCGGCATCGAATCAATCATACGAGAAACATGGTAGAATTCCGGACGACTATCAACTCCCATGATCCTCTTTAAATCATCTAATACTTTTTCCAAAATAACTTCATCTGGTTGTTGAACGATGTCTTGATCTTCTGCACGCCCTACATAACAACGAAGAACCACTTTACCTTCTGGAGTCGTATGCGGCCATTTTCTGCTCGTCCACGTACACGCCGTTATAGATGTATCTTCACTTTTAGCAATAACAAAACCTGTTCCATCAAGACTAAAGTTCACGTCTTCTTCATTAAAACTCATCGCAACCGTTGCTACTGAAGTTGGCTTCGTGTCGTGAAAACCAGCAGGAAACAGAGATTCACCAAGAAGTTTTTTCGTAACATGATAAGGTGTTGTGACAATTACATGATCACCTTTCATTACCGAACCATCTTCCATCACCACTGAATAGGTTCCGTCTTCTAAACGCTCGACAGCTTTAACGTGAACACTTGTCTTAATGCTTTCTTCAGGTACTGCTTTTGAAAGAGCTTCAATGAAAGAGGATAATCCGCCTTTTAGTGTTAAAAAAGCACCTTTTTTCTTTTTCTGAATCGGTGTCTTCTCTTGCTTAGGCTGCGTCTTTTTCATGCCTAAGATTAAACTTCGATATTTCTTTTCCGTTTCTACAAATTGTGGAAACGTGGATTGCAGGCTAAGTCGATCGATTCTTCCTGCATAAATCCCAGATAACAAAGGTTCAATCAGCCGATCAACCACTTCATCACCAAGACGTCTTCTAAAAAAATGGCCAACCGAAACATCTTGTTGCGCATTTTTCCGTTTAGGAAGGACAAGGTCTAACCCCGCTCTTGCTTTACCAGCGACAGAGAATAAAGGCGTGGTCGCAAACGGCATCACTTTTGTCGGTATTCCCATCACAGCACCTTCAGGAATTGGATGAAGCTGCATATTATGCAATATATAAGCTTGACCCGTTTCATTAGAAACCAAATCATCGCCTAGACCAACGTCATTAACAAGTTCTGTCATTACTGTTTTTCTAGCAAGATAGGAATCTGGACCTCGCTCTAGCACAAAACCATCTTCTTTAATCGTATCGATCTTGCCACCAAGACGGTTGCTTCCTTCGACCACTGTAAATGTTATCGGGTCCCCTGTTTCCTTTGCATATTTTTGAACATAAAAGGCAGCGGCTAAACCTGTTATGCCGCCGCCCAATATAATAACGTGCTTTCGCTCGTTCATCTCATTCACATTCTTTCTTTTGCTAGTGCATTTTCAATGACCGTTGCTAAACAATCAATAAATTCTGGCTTTGCGTTAGGCATCTCAGGACGATAATAGTTAACACCCAACTCATCTGTGACTACTTTACACTCATAATCGTTGTCATAAAGAACTTCCAGATGATCTGCCACAAAACCAACAGGACAATAGATAAAATGTGTATAGCCATGATCGTTATAAAGATCTCTAGTTAGATCCTGAACGTCTGGTCCGATCCACGGTTCAGGTGTATTACCAGCACTCTGCCACCCAATCGTATAATGAGGGACATTCGCTTTCTTCGCAATAAGATCAGCTGTTTCCTGAAGCTGCGTCGGATACGGATCACCCATTTGGAGAATCTTTTCTGGCAGACTGTGTGCGGAGAAGATCACAACGGTTTTGTCATGCTCATTCTCAGGGATGGAATTAAACGTTTGTTTAATTCCATCCGCCCAAAATTGTACATACTTCGGCTCATTATACCAGCTATCAATCGTCGTAAAGGATGGTCCACCAATTTTTGCAGACTCTTCTACAGCGCGTCCGTTATATGACTTTACACTGAACGTTGAGTAGTGAGGAGCAAGAACAAGTGTTACTGCTTCTTCGATACCATCTTCCTTCATCTTCAGCACAGCATCTTCAATGAAAGGATCAATATGCTTTAGTCCAAGATAGCTTTTAAACTCACGATCGGGGTAACGCTCATTCATCTCAGCTTCAATTTTTTGCGCTTGCTCTTCTGTAATCTTAGCAAGTGGTGAGATTCCACCGATCTGTTCGTAGCGTTCCGTAAGTTCTTGCAGCTGTTCAGGAGAAGGCTTACGTCCTCTTCTAATGTGTGTGTAATAGCTTTCTACTTCATCTAGACTTCTTGGCGTACCGTACGCCATGATCAACAGACCTGTTTTCTTGTTACTCACTCTTTATCACCCTAGTTTTTTAGACGTATATTCATGAACAAAGGTGGTCAACTGCTTTAATGTTGCAATGTTTACTTCAGGGAAAATGCCTTTTCCGACATTGAAGATAAAGCCTGGTTCTTCCATACCTTCATCCAAAATTTCTTTTGTTCGTGCTTCAATTACTTCCCATGGCGCCAATAGAATGGAAGGATCCAAGTTTCCTTGCAGCGCCTTTGTCACACCCATCTGACGCGCTTCTCTCGGAGATAATCTCCAATCAAGTCCGATCACATCGATCGGAAGCTCGTTCCACTCCATGATTAAGTGTCTTGCACCTGTTCCGTATAGAATCAACGGAACATTTTCTTCTCTTAGTGATGAGAAGATCTTGTACATGACAGGCTGAATGTATTTTCTGTAATCAGCTGCATTTAATGCGCCGACCCATGAATCAAAAATTTGAAACGCTTGTGCGCCAGCAGCAATCTGTGCCTTTGCATAAGCGATCGTCATATCGCCTAGCTTGTCCATCAGCATGAACCAGCTTTCAGGATCAGAGTACATCAGCTGCTTAGTTTTATGATAATCACGAGATGGCCCACCTTCAACCATATAGCTCGCAAGTGTAAATGGTGCACCTGCAAACGTGATTAGCGGAACTTCTAACTGTTGTCTTAAAATTTTGATTGTATCCAGAACATACGGTACGTCTTTCTCAGGATTGATCGTCCCTAAACGCTCTACATCTTCGCGCGTTCTTACAGGCTTATCGATCACGGGTCCGATTCCTGATTTAATCTCTACATCTACTCCAATCGCTGGTACAGGAGACATAATGTCTTTATAAAGAATCGCAGCATCCACTCCGTGTTGATCTACAGGGAGCTTCGTAACGCCAGCGCACATCTCTGGTCTATGTGTGATTTCAAATAGTGAATACTTCTCTTTCAATTTACGGTACTCTGGCTGGGAACGGCCCGCCTGTCTCATGTACCATACAGGAATATGTGAATTTTTCTCCTTACGACACGCTTTCAAAAACTCTTCATTCATAGTCAAAACGTACACACCTTTCTATACAAGACCAAAAGCTGCAGCACTATTGTTATCTCCTAGCTGCTGAAACTTAAAACCTTTAACGTCAATATCCATACACATTGTAAGGGAATTCATAATAAATGTATAGAAGATAAGCTTAATTGTCATGATTTTGGCAAAATGGATGTTCTATGGATGTTGAAAGCCTTTACAGGTGCATGCTGCCAAACCCGTATGAGATGAGTAAATGATAGGATTGAGTCTAGCTGCGTATCAATTAAGTCAAAAGTGGCCTCAATTAAGTCGAAATGAGCATCCATTAAGTCAAAACAACCAACTATTAAGCGCAAACACGCCCCAATTAAGTCTAAAATGAAAAATATAGGCTTTCCGACACAGTTCGACTCCCTCACTCTACTTCAATCTTCCAAACTCTCATCAAAAAAAGAAGACGGCCACCTAAGCCATCTTCTACCACTACTCAGTCATCTTTTTTCTTCTTTTTCTTTTTCTTCTCTTTTTCACGATCTTTCCTAATCTTGTCTCTAACATCTTTCTCATCGTCATCACCAAAACTTGGGAAGAGAGAGATCGACACAACATTTGATGGCTCACCTTCTTGTTTTGTAAGAGGGTTGTAAGGAACTATATAAAAGTCTGGCAATGTAAAGAGATTCTTGCCTGGCGCACCATACTCACCCTTACCTTTTATCGTATCTAAAAGAGTTGTTTCTCCTTCATTCACGGCATAAACCTTATATTGAAGACGCTCGTCTTTTGACGGAGTCCAGTTCAATTTAACTGAAGGAATCCCATAGTCCCCCATACCAAATGAAGCACGCAGATCATTTAACTCGATAAGCTCAATTGGCGGTGCTAAATCTTTTACTCCATCAGGTTTTTTGAACGAAAGACCTTGTTGTGAAGGCATTTCGTTAATCACTTGTTTAAATAGGAGAGTAGGTAAAGAACTGCCGCTGTTTAAATACGATTCTTTTGTTGTTCGATCATAACCGACCCATACAGCACCGACTACTTCTGGTGTATACCCGACAAACCATGTATCTTTGTTTCCTTTATCTACGTTCGGATAGTTTGTGGTACCTGTCTTTCCTGCGATCTCCATATTCTCTCTTCCATCAGATCCCGTTCCGTTCTTCACGACTTGTTGAAGCATACGAGTCATATACCATGCGTTCTGTTTTTTCCAAACTTTCTTTTCTTCTGCTTTTGCCTTACCGATCAGATCTCCTTCATTGTTATAGATCTTACTGATCACAAAAGGCTCTATCGTCTTACCCTCATGTAGGAAACTGCGATATCCTTTTACCATCTGCAATGGTGTTACCCCTTGATCGATGCCGCCAAGTGCGATTCCGAGTCCTTTGTCCTCAATCGGCATACCAAGTTGTTCAAGGTAACCTTTCGAATCAGATATTCCGTTCTTGTTCAACAGCCATACTGCAGATGAATTTACAGAGTGAGAAATGGCGTCTACCATGGACACTTTACCTTCGTATCTGCCGTTATAATTCTTTGGTTCATAACCGTCATAGCTTAGTTCTTCATCACGCAGCATAGAATAAGGTTTGTATTTTTCGGATTCAAGAGCGGGACCATACACGGATAAAGGCTTGAACGTTGAACCAGGCTGACGATTGACCTCTACCCGATTAAGTCCCTCTGTCACATAGTTCCGCCCCCCTTGAACAGCGAGCAAACCACCTGTTTTCCCATCCATTAAAACCATTGCGCCCTCAGGTTTTTCCTGACCCGTACCTACAAAATAACGACCGTCCTGAAAGCTTTTATATACAGAATCTTGTGCTGCTAAATTCATAGGTACAACGATTTTATAACCGCCTTGTCGCAATTCTTCCCTTGAAAGTTGATACTTTTCTTTCGCTTCTTTTATCACCATATCAATGTATGTTGTATAAGCCGGGTTTCGTTTCTCTTGCTGAAAATCTAGAGCGATCGTTTTTCCTTGTGCCCTGACCGTTTCAGAAGGTGTCAGATAATCTTGCTTCTCCATAAGTGTAAGAACGAGATCACGCCGCTCTTTTGCTTCCTTTGAATTTTTTAGTGGAGAATAATAGTTAGGTGCCTTCGGAAGTCCGGCAAGCACCGCACCCTCTGCTACCGTTAAATCACTGACATCTTTATTAAAATATGTTTTAGCAGCAAGCTGAATGCCGTACGCACCATGTCCGAAGTAGATTTGATTCAAATACATCTCCAAAATTTTATCTTTTGGGTATCTTCTTTCTAGGTTGATAGCAATGACAGCTTCTTTTGTTTTTCTTAGCCACGACTTCTCATGAGACAAAAAAACATTCTTTGCTAACTGCTGAGTGATCGTACTGCCGCCTTCGACTTTACCTCCAGCAAGAATGTCCTTATAGATTGCACGTGAGATCGCTTTTACATCAATTCCATTGTGTTTATAGAAACGGCTGTCTTCAACAGCTACAAACGCTTCCTGCACATGTTTCGGAATGTCCTCAATGTCGACGATCTCTCTATTTTCATCATAGATTTTTGTAATTTTATCCCCGTTCTCGGCAACAAGGACAGTAGCTGAATCCATAACTAGATCCTTTTCATCGATTACATAATCTCCAGCTAAAATTATAAAAAGATAGGCAAAAAAACCTATTATAAGTGAACCCACTAATATACTGAGTGCGACGAGACTTCTTTTTACCATAACCAACCCTCATTTCATTCAAGGTCGAAAAGTACATTTTATATAATTTTCCCTTAGTTGGAAAGTATATTACAACTACCCAACTTCTTACACTGTTTAATGTGCTGAATGGTTGGGTAAAACAAAGGTAAATCAATAAAAAAGGGCAGGGATTCCTATGAACATATACATTACTTATGGGACTTTAGACTATTTAGCAACATATCAGGAAAAATACGATGACGCTCTCCTACTAGAAGGCGACTCTAATTCTGCTTTAGTAATTGAAACAGATGGAGAAAATCCATTTACCGAGAAACATGAGTACGAAGTAATAAACCAAAGAGGATCCTTAAGTGGTGCTGGCTTTGTTGTTATGAATCACATTCCGGTATCAGAAGAAGGAAGATCTCTTTTTGAAGAACGTTTCCAAAATCGTGCTGGGCTTGTTGAAAGTGAACCAGGTTTTAGTGGCATACGTATTCTTCGACCTCTTCACCAAGATCCTTATATCGTGATGACACTTTGGAAATCACATGCCGATTTCACTAACTGGCAACAATCTAAAGCTTATGAGGAGGCTCATAAGAATAGAGGCACATCAAAAGCACTACCAGAAACACTTTTCACAGGAAAATCATTCGTTAAAGAATACATGGTAGCGAAATGACTAGAAATCCATTAACCATAAAAAGAGCATCCGTTATATTAAATCCTTCTGCCGGGCAGGGCAGGTTGCTTAATCAGTGGAACGCAGTGCTCGAGCAGCTGAAAAGTGGTTTTGAAGACGTTCAAGTTTATGAGACGACTGAACCGGGCGAAGGTGCTTCATTTGTTAAAGAGTTGCAAGGGAAGACAGATCTCATCATTGCTGCAGGCGGTGACGGAACGGTACATGAAATTGCAGATGCTGTATTGTCTATAACAGAGAATCAGCCGGTTTTCGGAATCTTACCAGGTGGAACGTGCAATGATTTTTCGAGAGCGCTAGGCATGAACCAAAATCCTGTAAAAGCAGCGGAACAGCTTAGTGAAAAAAAGTTTCGCAACATTGACGTTGGGGAGTTTAACGGACATTTCTTTACAAATTTCTGGGGTGTTGGATTGATTACACATGTCTCGGAATCCATCGATCCAGATACAAAAGAAAAATTCGGACGCCTTTCTTATTATTTATCTGCGGCAAAATCCTTTCAAACATGGGAACCCTTTGACATATCAATCTCATCTAAAGAGTTCCAATTTGATGGACAAGCAGCCATGTTTCTTGCTGTGAACGGGCCTTTTACCGGTGGTATCCGTCCATTCTTTCCGGATACTGATATTCAAGACGGAAAGCTCGATTGCTTGCTGATTGAAGAGCCCTCCACTTCCTTTATTTGGGACGTCCTTTTAAATCGATTATCAGATACTTCAAAGGAAGGGCAAGGTTATCATTATTTCCAAAGCTCAGAAATCAGCATAAAAACAGCTCCCCAACAGCTTATCGACTGTGATGGAGAGCGTCAGCATCATACACCTGCAGTTATTAAATGTTTACAAAATCAACTACTTACACTTACTGGGGATGTTTTCTTCTAAAAAAAGGAAGCGTCCTTTTTTGATAGGCTCTTATTGATTCACGACCACCTATACATAGCAGAAGCCAAACGGTTCCAGCACTAAATCCAGCTATTATGTCAGATGGATAATGAACGCCTAGATAAACACGGCTAAAACCAATAAGAAAAATCGTTGATATAAACGCAATCGTAAGCGTGATTTTAAGCGGTTTTCCTCTTCTGCTTCTTACGACTAAATAGCCAAGAAAACCATAATAAATGAGACTGCCCATGGCATGCCCACTAGGATAACTGAATCCTTGCTCAACGATCAGGCTATCTTCAGGTCTTATTCTTCCAAACCAATGTTTTAATCCTAGGTTTAAAAGACCTCCTCCTGCAACTGCGATTATATAGAAAATAGCACCCCAATAATTCTTTCGTTTAACGATAAGCCAGATCAGACTTCCTACTAACAACAGGGTTAATATATCTTTTGAGCCAAAGAAAGTGATTACTTTCATTACTTCGGTTAACGTGTCACTTCTAATATCTGTTACATACTGAATAATCACTTGATCAAACTCAAATACCTCGTTTTCCATCAAGTCTTCCGACAGCTCAAAAAAGATATTTAGCGATAAGAAAGAAAGACCTAAACCGCTTATGATATATATAAGAGGAAGGATTGGAAAGGGTAGTTTGTTTGCCAGTTCTCGTAACATATAATTCTCCTCAATATCTTTTCTTATTTATTTTCAATTAAAAACTTCTTTTTCTATAAGCAGTTGACTCTGTTATAAACGTTTATTATTGCTAAGTTTTCACTCTTTTAACGTTGAATAAACCACTATAAAACATTGTCGTTTTTTTAACTGTCCTTGTAAATGACCATTGAGGTAAATTTATTGACGTTTTAGCAAACATTATTGCTTTCGTAAATTCCCCAAACGAACTATTTCCACGATAGATTTAAACTTGGATGATTTCGAACTCAATCTTTCATATACTTGTAATAAAAAAAGCCGCTCAAAGAAGAGCAGCTTTTACATGTATGCTATTTAACAAGCTTCACTAACATATGTGCAAGTTTATGACGCTCTTCTTGTTCTCCGACTTTCCATAGTTCTTTTAAGAGATTCTCTTCTGAGTTACGAGGCTCTTCATGGTTAGCTAAGTAATCTGCTACTTTCTCTGCAGTTTTTGCAAGTGTCTCTTCGCTCATGCCCATTTTTTCACCGATTTGCACTTTGCCGTGCAGGTAGCTCTTAAACTCTTCAAAGTTTGATAAGATCTCGTCCTTTTTGCTCTCACTCATTCGGCTTGCTGTTTCTTCCACCATACTAGTGTCTACATTACGATCTTCATCAACCATGTGTCTGCTGTCCATCTTTATTACCTCCTCAAAATTTTGTATCACTTTTGTTCAATATTTGTTTCATGCATAGTAGTCTTTTACCGATTTTTTCAATCCGTAAACCTATTTAAACACTTCATTTAATTTTTAGTACGGATATCCTATAAAATGGTTTATGGCAACGGGAAAAGGGGAAGGATATCTCTGTAGAACAAGATTCAGGAGGTTATACAAATGGAAAAAGACTTACAAGCACTAATCGATGGACTAAATGAGGATCTTGCAAACGAGTACTCTGCAATTATTATGTACAACCACAATGCAGCTACGGTTTCTGGTTTGTATCGTCAAATTTTAAAACCCTTCTTCCAAAGTGAAATTGCTGATGAGCAAGGACATGCTTTGTATTTAGCAGAAAAAATTAAAACTCTTGGGGGTACACCAACTACTCAGCCAAAACCGGTTAAACAAGTAGAGACCGTTCGCGAAATGCTGGAAGAAGCTCGAAACGCGGAGGAAGATACAATCCGACGTTATGAAGAGCGTAAAGAGCAAGCATCTAACCTAAAATTGACTGAGCTTGTCGTTCAGTTAGAAGATATGATTGCTGATGAGACGAAGCACAAAGAAGAAATGGACCGCTTATTAAGCGACAGCCGTTTATAAATCATCACATAATTACAAGCACCCTCAATTCATTGCGGGTGCTTGTTGTTTATTATCCTCTTCTTTTTTTCATCTGTTAGTAAACGCCATCTGAAGCAATTTTTTGCCACTTGACCTAAATCATCGAGAAAATGATAGTTCGCATATGCCCCGACAATCGCCCCTAAGCCTGGGACCATCTGAAGCATTTTTATGAGGTCGATATGATCGCGATAATCTTGTTGTAGTTCTTGCCAATTCATATGGTTGACCGACTTAGGAGACTCTGGGAAATCTTGAACCGTCTCTTTCCATGAAATTACCTTTTGAAATGCCTCTTCTCGCTTGTGCGGATCCGAAAAAGCTAGCCGAAATACATGAAGAATAAAGATTCGTTCTTTGTAGTCTTTAACATCCAATCCATAAATGCTTGCTGCTTCAAATAGAAACTTCATTTTTATACCTAGCAATAAAGGAAAGTCAGCAATGCCGAGTAATATACCCCCAGCTCCTGTTCCCGCTCCTTCTATGGCAGCTGTTCTTCTATAAAAGGAAAGTCGATCTTCAAACTTATAATCACGCTCTCGTAAATCTGCTGTAAACTTAATCGTTTTTTTAGTCGTATATTCAGAGCCTATTAAAGTAGCTTTAATCATATGCTTCATACTGGATGTAATAACATCATGCACTTTTTGTGGAATTTTCTCATTGATTTTCGTTTGAAGAGATTTTGTTGTTTTGTTCCAAAGTGAGGGCCGTTTGCACATTTCAGTTTCCCATTTTTTTAATTCTTCTAATACATTTTCTTCATAAGTTTTCATGATCTACCTCCTTTCATCTATACGTAAGTCATGCACCCTAGTTTCGATAATCTGCCCTCACGGCTGTTTTTACATCTTAAAGATTAGTATTTGCAGTTGGAATTCCTAATGGGAACTTAAACACATTTTGTGGATCGTATTTTGTTTTCACCTCAATTAAGCGAGGCAAGTTAACAAAGTAACATTGTTCAAGCCAGTTCTTAATACAATTATCATGAAAGTTCACATAAGCTCCATCCGCATAAGGAAGTAGAGAATTTCTTAAGCTCTCCACCCATTGCGTATTTATGTTTGCCTCACTCTCATTCTGCCATTTTGTAATATATAACAAACTGAACAATGCTTCTCTATGAACATAAGCCGTTTCAGTTGGTCCTGTACAAGCCGCTTTTCCGGACAGTGCTTGCAGCTGAACTTTATTCTCAATACTAGGTGAGTTTGATAGAAATTCTTTAAGTTTTTTTATCGCTACAAACGGTAACTGCTGTTTCGCAAACGCACCTGTATTCTTAAAAGGATGTGCATCAGGATCACCATGGTTAACAGCGTACTCCATCATACCCGGCATCATCCCTCCAAATATCTTAACGGCATCGATATAAGGCACCTTCTTCACTTCAACTACTTTAGGTGGGTATGCGATTAAAAGGGGCTTTAAAAGCTTTTTCAGTTCATCTGTTGTACCCAGAAATTCACCTAATGCACGCAGTTCACCAATGTCTTTTGTTAAGAGATCTATAATGGCTGTCAATCTTTCGTCTGTATATGGAGCCCATTTTTGCCAGGCATCCACGACTTTTTCAAATCCTTTAAAGTCCCATGTAATTTTAAAGATGGCAACATCATCAACGGGAACGACTTTAAAACGAAATGATGTAACCACGCCAAAGTTTCCTCCCCCACCGCCTCTCGATGCCCAAAATAAGTCCGCGTTTTTATGCTTATTCGCTATGATGATTTTTCCGTTTGCATCTACCATCTCAAGCTCCAGAAGCTGATCGATCAGCATGCCATATGGACGGGTTAACATTCCCCATCCACCTCCAAGCGTTAGACCTGAGAGTCCTACTGATGGACAAGTTCCTCCTGGAATCGTAAATCCTTCTTCATACAATTTTTCGTATAATGGGAAAAGCAATGCCCCCGCACCAAGAAAGGCAGTTTTTGTTTTGTGATCCACCTTTACTTCATCCATATCGCTGATGTCTATTACTAAACCACCATCTAATGATGAATAAGCTTCATAACTATGCCTTCCTGTACGGATCCGAAACTTAACATTCTTCTTTCTAGCCCAACGGATTGCGTTTGAAACATCCTTAGTAGTTGCGCAAAAATTGATAATCAAAGGAAATAAGTTAAAACGAGTATTAAACTCTTCTCGCGCCAGTTCATAGTCAGGACTTCCGGGTGTTACAATCCTTCCTGTTAATCCATAAGTATTCATGTGCCCCGCTCCCTTCCATAAAACTTATATGCATAAGCTATGAAAGATGCCCAAAATCTGTTTACAAACTTGAAAGAAGTTGATTTCCATTCCAGAATGCTTCGCTTTCCGCGGGGCAAGCGGTGAGGAGAAAACCTCTTACTAAAAAAAATTCCCAGCCCATAATGAGCTAGGAAGTCAATGTGATGTGTTTTTTTGTCATACTAGGCAGTCGAACTATACTATAAAGTATTGCTGCAACAGGCATAAGGATCGCGATCAGCCAGTCTCCAGTGAGCACTACATAGAAAATTCCATATAGTGCACCTTGTATGATCAGCAAATATTTCAGCCAGTTTTGAAACGCTTTTACTCTTGTATCTTGTTTGATCGGATAGATCATGAATATAACATTCCACCTGTACTGCGTGTAGAGTGTGAATAATTGCAGTGCAAACATTTGAAAAAACAAAAACACTACGATTAATTGCCACCAACCTGCAGGAATTAAATAAATGAACAGAAAACCGATTAAAATCAGTCGTACATATAAGCCTAAGTAATCACCTGAACGTACAAAAGTTTTCATATACAGAGCAGAAAATGCATTTTTCTTTTTAAATGAGAAAGATGCTAAGCTATTTAATAACGGTCGCTTATGCACGGTCTGCTTGAGCGCAGGTACATCCGTAAAATAATTGACGAATCGGTACCCTTTCATTTTTAAGGCTTGTTCTTCCGCTAAGAGCATTTCCCACTGATAACCATGCTGCTTTTTAAAGACGCCGAAAACAAAGTTCTTTAATACGTACATGATCGCAAAAATAGCGATCAAAAAGAGGTACGCTTCATTAAAGAGCAGATAGGCATATACGAAGTTTACAATAAACCTCATGATTTTATAGTTTGTTTGATGACTCCTGTAAGGCAACCTTCTTTCTTCCCACGATACATAGATGTTAAATACTTTTGCTGCGATCAAAAAGAAACCAAACGTGACATACATCTTCCAACCATCATGAATAAACACTTGGACGATTGGCCATAGCAATGTAAAAATGAATAAGGTAGAAAAAGCGCCAGTTGCAGTAGCTGAAGAAATAGCTTTTGAAAAATATTGTTTCATACCTGACTCAACAGGAAGTAAGAAAACGAGATCTCCTTCTTTTAACAATGTACGAATCGGGCTTTTGGTCAACCAAAACGAAAAAACAAGCGTTAGAATAAAAACGGCAGGAAAATTCTCAGGTAGTGCTTGTAGAAGCTTAGCATAATACACACTGCCGATGACGATGAGCAAAATTAAGGAAACAATAAGTCCGCTGTTAGCCATTAGGCTAAAGTATTTTAGTGTTTGCGTAACATGTGCATTGCGTCGTTTTGTCCATAATTTATTAACATCGATCATGTTACTTTACCTTTTGCTACAAAGAGGTAGATATCATCTAACGTTGCATTCTCCAACCCGCTTCTCACGCGTAATTCTTCCAACGTACCGCTTAGAACCAACCTTCCTTCATGCATGATCAAAAAGCGGTCGCAATATCTTTCTGCCGTGGACAAAATATGAGTCGACATTAAAACACCAGCACCGTTATTCTTAAATTTAACCATATACTCTAGAAAAGATTGAATCCCTAATGGATCGAGCCCTACGAACGGTTCATCCACAATATAAAGCTTAGGTTCGACCAACAGCGCACAAAGGATCATGACTTTTTGCTTCATCCCTTTGGAGAACTGACTCGGAAACCATTTTATCTTGTTGTCCATGCGAAATTCTTCAAGCAGTGGGCGGACACGTGTTAAAAAAGTTTGTTCTTCTAGTCCGTATGCCATTGCTGTTAGTTCTAGATGTTCCCATAATGTTAGCTCTTGGTAGAGAATGGGCATCTCAGGTATGTAAGTAAACTGACTTCGATAATTTTCTGGTTCTTCCCTAAACGTCTGACCTTCGATTTTAGAAGTACCTGACATGGGTTCCATAAGTCCTAGCACATGCTTTATCGTTGTACTTTTACCGGCTCCATTCAAACCGATCAATCCTACTATTTCATTTTCTTTCACCGTGAAATCTAAGTGATGAATAACAGGCTGATTAGGCAGATAGCCGCCTGTCAAATCCGTAACCTCAAGGATTGGTTTCATATTATACCTCCTTCTGCAATCCAGCATTTTCATTATTGTTTGCCATTTTTCTCGTTTTACACTTATGAGGCAGGCATCGGTGTCGGAGTTGGCTCTGCATATCCTTCTTTATATTTATCATCAATCATCTTTCGGATTTCAAGAGGAGTCTTTCCATCAGCAGAAGCACTCATGCTTATCGCAGCGATTTCCAGACACGTCCCGCATTTTGTGCCATGATCATCCCATACAATTTTTCCATCTTCTTTGTTTTCAGCAACAAAGCAATCATAATTATCTTTATGACCTGCGGAATCACCACATCCACAAAAACAAGGCATAGATTCAAGCAGTTCTTTAAATTTAGGGGCTTCTGCATAAATTGCAGCAATCTCATCAGGTTGTTTATTTAAGAAGTCGGGCAGTACATCTATAGAAGCAGTAAGTTCTTGAATATCACCGTTCGGCAAATGATTTTCATGTCCCTCATGAGACGCCTCTTGTTTACCCTGTGACTCCTCTTGGTGATTTTTATGTTCATCGTCTGCTTTATTGCCGCAGCCTGTGATAAGTAAAGTAGCACCAAGTGTCATTGTTAATACTAGTTGTCTTTTTTTCACGGAGAATCCTCCTTTTTTCATTCTTTCCTTATAATAGCTCAATTGCCGTTTCTTTTACCAATTTTATATGTATATCAAGTAAGGCTTCATGGACAAGATATAAGAGAAGAAGGTATCCCCCCTTCTTCAGGGAGAAAGATGCAAGGTATTAGATTTTTTCGGATATGCTACATTTTTAAGGAGATGGTTCTCTTGGACTATTTAGTGCTTGAGTAATTACAAATTCTTAATATTGAGGTGCATGGCTAAAAAATCGTATTGTTTTGTTTTCGTGTTCTCCTTTCTTCTCTAACCTCTATAAGAAGAAGGGTTCTATTTTTGAATAGGACCCTTCTTTTTTATTTTTATTGTTTCCTTTTAGGGTTAATTTCCGCTGCAGGTGCTCGCTTTCCGCAGGGCAGGCGGTGAGCCACATCCACTTTTCGAACTGCCCGCCTGTCCTGCAGGAGTCTCGCACCTTCCGCTCCAATCAACTTGTCAATGATGAAAAGAATAACAAAACAAAATCTTTAGATATAGTATCTTTACGCCTTTAATAAAAAGCGTTATTTTTTAACTAGTATTGTGTGATATGATAAGTAAAAAAAATGAGGTGAGCCACTTGTCCCACGATTCAAACTGCATTTTTTGTAAAATTGTTGCGGGTGAAATTCCATCCTACAAAGTGTACGAAGACGAGAACGTCCTAGCCTTCTTAGACATCAGCCAGGTCACAAAAGGACATACGCTGATCATCCCTAAAGAGCATTCTACAGATATATTCGAACTGTCTGCAGAAACCGCGGCAAAGCTTTATTCTGTCGTGCCTAAAATTGCCTCTGGAATTAAACAAACATTTAACCCGATCGGTCTGAACATTCTAAACAACAACGGTGAAGCAGCTGGACAGTCTGTTTTCCATTACCACATGCATTTTATCCCACGTTACGGTCAAGGTGACGGTTTTGGAGCAGTCTGGAAAACACAGGATTCCCCTGCCAACGAAATGACTGAAATCGCTCAAAATATTAAAGGAAACGTTAAAAACTAACGTTACATAGTAAAACTGCCTTCTTTTAAACTGGGCAGTTTTTTCATATTCTTTTTTAGTTTTTGCTCTATTCTAACAATTTTTTCACTTCAAAGCGGCAAGGGGCTCACCGGTCGCCCCGCGGAAAGCGAAGCACCTGGAACGGAAATCAACAACTTTCAAGTGTTCAAAGTTTGCTAAAATAGCGTTATTTTATAAGGAGGAGAACGATGACACGCATTTATTTTCAAGCAGGACCCACAACATTGCCTAAAGAGGTTATGCAGCAAGCAAAGGAAGAATGGGATGACTTTCTAGGTACTGGGTTAAATATCATGGAACATAGCCACAGGGGATCAGAATATGAAAGCATCCATGAACAAGCAAAAACGCGCATGAAACGTTTGCTCGATATACCTGATACACATGAAGTGTTGTTTTTACAAGGTGGGGCAAGTCTTCAATTCGCTATGATTCCGATGAACTTCATTCAAGGTGGAAAGACCGCAAAATATGTACTTACCGGATCTTGGTCTGAAAAAGCATATAAAGAAGCTCAAAAAATTGGGTCGTGTGAAGCAGTCATTACTGGTAAGCACTCGGAGTACCGTACCCTTCCTGAGATGAATTATGTGTCAAGCGAAAATGACGCTTATCTTCATATCACATCTAATAACACAATATTTGGCACACAATGGCCAGATTTACATGCTTTCAAACATGAAAATCTCGTAGCTGACATGTCTAGCGATATTATGAGCAGACCTATTTCAGTTGAAAATTATGGTTTAATCTATGCGGGTGCCCAAAAGAACCTTGGACCTTCAGGAGTCACCGCAGTCATCATCCGCAAAGATTTGCTACAAGAAAATAAATCTGTTCCATCGATCTTGTCGTATTCTGTTCATGCGAAAAACAATTCTCTATATAACACTCCGCCTGTGTACTCCATCTATTTACTAAACCTTGTACTAGGTTGGGTAGAAAAATCTGGTGGGGTCAAAGGAATGGAAAAGAGAAATCAAAGAAAAGCACAAGTCATCTACGACACGATTGATGAAAGTAAGGGCTTTTACAATGGCTTTGCAACACCAGAATCACGCTCAAACATGAATATCACTTTCACTCTTGCTAGTGATGAACTAGAAAAGCAGTTTATTAAAGAAAGTGAAGAAAACGGAATTTATGGATTAAAAGGACATCGGTCGGTTGGCGGTTTCAGAGCTTCGATCTATAATGCTGTTCCCCAAGAATCGTGTGATAGCCTTGCACAGTTCATGATACAATTTCAGGAAAAATACGGAAAGTAGTTCACAAACCTTTTCAGTTGTACGTACATCTGGTAACATAAAGGTACTTTCGCATTAGGCCAAGAGGGCACTATTGGAAAGAAATTAGGCTAAGAGTAGCTGAGGAGAGATGAGAAAATGAATACGAATACTAAATCATTAGCTTTAACATCTGTACTTATTGCATTAGGATATGTGTTTCACACAGTCGTACCCCCATTATTTTTTGGAATGAAACCTGATTTATTGCTTGTTATGATGTTTCTGGCCATTATGCTTTCACCAACAAAACAAAACGTGATTATTGCAAGTATGGCAGCTGGAGTCATTTCAGCGTTAACAACAGGTATGGCAGGCGGGCAGATCGCCAATATCGTAGAAAAACCTATAACAGCCTTTATCTTCTTGGCGTTGTTCTTACTAGCTAAAAAAGTAAAAGTTAATGCTATAAGCGCTGTTCTCTTAACCGTAGTTGGAACGATTATCAGCGGTACATTATTTCTTATGGTCGCCATGATCGTCGCTGGATTACCTGGTACATTACTTAGCTTTATTGGAATGATTGTTGTACCAACGAGTATCGTTAGCGGATTGATCATGTTCTTTATCTACCCGATCGCGGAACGTTTATCTAAAAGGTCGAACTTAACAGCTTAATCAAGATAACCAAAATAAAAGCCAGCTCCTACTATGGAGTTGGCTTTACATATTTATCCTCTTCTTCTTTTTCCTCTTCCCATGTTTGAAAAGCAGAAATCTCAGTTGATAACGTTGAAAAAATAAAAGCTAGGACAGTCGCATCATCCAATAGACCAGCTCCGATAAGAAAATCTGGAACTGCATCAATAGGACTTACAAAATACAGAAGGCCTGCGACCACTAATACTAATGATTTTTTGGAAACATCCCGATAATCGCCTCTTTTATATGACTTAACCATTCGAACTAACGCTTTCACTTGAGAGCCTAGGTTACTTAAACCTTGTTTATCTGGTTGCGAACTTTTTTTCTCAGCTTCTGTAACGAGTTCACCTGTTTGAGTAGAACTTTCGAGCACTGCGTTCGCCTTTTCCTTCATTTTATTAAAGTAATTGCCGATTGTGTTTTGTTTCAACCCATATCCCTCCATTCTTTTTATTATGTATACCCTCTTTTAAACCTCTTCGTCAATTATGAACCTTTTTTTCCTTTTCATTTATTTTATATTATCTTTCTCCAAAGTCAGTCAAATATCTTCTATTTTAGACAAGTATGACATTTTTTAAAATGTATCTCTATTTCACTCATTTCCTTGTCACATCAATGTTTTCAAATTTCGACCGTTCTTTTAAAAGATAATCTTAGTTGTCCAAACATGACGAAATCTATCGGGAAATATTTTTATATTCGTCATTATTTTTCATAGGAATATAAGAGAAATTCACGAATTAATTAGATTATAAAAGAATGAGGAGGAATTATAAGATGTCTAAACAAAAATCCATGGTAGTAGGTTTCGCATTAGGAACGGTGGTTACAGCAGCAGCTACGTTACTTTCAACACCTAAAGCAGGTAAAGAGGTAAGAAAAGATCTTAAAGTAAATATGGATAAAATGAAATCTACATTCTCCAGCATCAAGCGTGATGGCATTCAGCTTAGAGCAAAGATCAGATTTGCTAATAAAGAAAAAGAAGTGGCACTACAAGAAACTGCTGCTTCGACAATTGAAGAAGCACCTGAAGAAATGGAACAAGAAATTAAATAATCCCAAAAAAATTCTCCCTTTTGGAGAATTTTTTTTATCTTACTTATGAACGTGGCTGAACACCTACTTAAAAACACCATATCAGCTAAAAGTTATATAACTATTTTACTAAAAAATAAGGAAAAATTGAAAATTTTTACTTTCTTATTATAGGAAATACTGGCATAATGAGGAATAGGATGTGTTTTATAAGATGGAGGGGCATTTTAAAAATGAACAAAGATCAATTATATAGTTTTCAAGAAGCCATGATCTATAGTCACAAACTTTCACAGATTAGTAAAGCTTTATGGAAAAGTGTAGAAAAAGACTGGCAAAACTGGATTAAGGATTATGGTTTAAACATCAATGAACACCATATTCTATGGATTGCTCATCATCTTGAGGGTGCATCAATCTCTGATATTGCAAAGTTTGGCGTTATGCACGTATCCACTGCTTTTAACTTTTCAAAGAAGCTTGAAGAACAAGGCTATCTAACATTTTCTAAAAAAGAAGATGATAAGCGAAATACATATATTTGTCTAACGCCTAAAGGTGAAGAGCTATTACTTCAAACATTGAACACGTATGATCCTTCAAAGTTTGGTGTTTTTAGCGCTTCCATGCCGATTAAAGAGTTATTTGGGAGATTTCCAGAGTTTCCCGAATTGATGTCGATCATCCGCAATCTATATGGTGATGATTTTATGTCAATTTTCAACAAACTTGAAGAAAAGATTGAAGCATCATTAGATGATCAGCCTGCGTCACCCGTGATAGCAGCTGAGGAAATTGCCTCTTCTCATTCGTAACGTACAGATAATTCGTATAGCTTTTCCATCAAAGAAATATATTTTTCTTGTTGAAGCAATGCCGTAATCGTTTCCCTTGGAGAGAGCTTTGGTGTTAGCATGCCTGCAAAGTGCAACAGCAGCGGCGTGTAATGCACAAAGCCTTCTTCACTCTGCATTTCATACTTTCGTTGAAGCTCATCGCAAAGAAGGAAGACCTTATTCACTTCCTGCTCGGTGAGCTTTTTTTCCATGACTAGTCTGAAAAACGGATACGCTGTAAGATCGACACTCTCAATCGTTAGCTGATTATAAAATTCTAGTCGTTCTAGTCGTTCTTCCACCGTCTCCATACAAAACCCTGCTTTCTAGTCATTGTCTGTCTATAATAATTATAATCCAACTTTCTCCATTTGGGTATGAATAATTGATGAAGAATGATAAAAGCGCTTCACCCCACCAAGTATGAGAAGAAGCGCTTCATTTTAGTTTTTTGTATAAACTCCTAATTTAATAGAGTTATTCTTTAAATCAAATTCTTCAGCTTTAACAGCATAACCTGGCTTTGTTGGCATTTCTGTTACTCTCATCAAAATGCTTTCATCTTTCGGATATACATCCACCCATTCAGGAAACTGAACGGTCTTTTTGATAAGCGTAAACACCTCGTCACCAGGTAGCGGAAAACGCCCCACTTGCATGTCCTTCTCCTTCAATAACAAATCTCCGTTTTTAAGAACTTCAGGTTCAAATGTAACTTGGTATGGAAGTTCTTGATCGAAAGCAATAAATGATCCATTAAGAACAGCTTCATCATTTCGCAAATTTACATATACGTTCACATCCGGCGCTTTTTTGCGCAGTTCTTTATTCAACAGATCTTCTACCTGTTCTTTTTCTGTATGTATGCTCAATAACTTTTGATTGTCCCCAAGATTGTTTTCTAGTGAACTACGATCTAATTGACCACCAGCCGGATCCTTAACAAGGATAATGAATATAGCTATCGGTATGATTAAAAATATCAGCAAAAATGTAAAAAAAGCCGTTTTCCACTTATTCATGATCTTCTCTCCCTCTCTCGTCTCTTAGAAGTTATTTTCCTATTCATATTCCACAAATTTTGGTAAAGTTAAACAAGTAGTTCATGTTGGAGGTTTTCATATGGCAGGCTATATCTTCGTTTTTTTAGCACCAATTTTTTTATTTGTATTTAATTCACTTACACACAAATTATGTGATAAAAAGAACTTGTCCAGCAAGCAACAAGACTCGGTTTACCGTACGATTAACGTTTCTATTACCATTCTGCTCATTTCATCCTATATTTCAAACGTTTTATAAAAAATAAAAACTTATACATTGATTCTCTCCGAAAGTAGTTGATCTCCGCTCCTGGATGCTCGCTTTTGGCGGGGTGTACGTTGAGCCTCCTAGCGCTATGTGCTTTTAGGAGTCTCAACTGTCCCACTGCTCCCGCTGAAGTCTCGCACCTTGCACTCCAACCAACTTGTCAAAAAGGAAGAAGAAATAAAAAAATGAGTTCAAATATAAAAAGAGGGAACCTGAAATTGCATTCCCCCTTGAGTAACCGTACCATACACATGCTGCACCTTTTGATCAAGAGTAGTAAAACACACATTAACGAAACTGCTAATAAACGTCAAGCCTGATCAGTTCCCTTCACAAGAAAGGTCCTGTTTAGACTGTCATTTATTTTAGCAGAAACATGCAGCACCTACGATAATCAAAAGAATAAACAACACAACAATCAATGCGAAGCCTTTTCCATGCCCGTATCCACCGTAACCCATGAAAGCCACCTCCTTTGATATTCTGTACACTATCCTATGCATGACCCTCTATACACGCATAGGCATTCGCCCTTTTCAATCATTTAAATTTTGTTCTTATTAGCAGTAACAAGCTCCTATAATGATGAGAAGGATAAAAAGAACTAAGATTAATGCTATTCCTCCCCCATGACCATAACCATAACCCATCATCATACCTCCCTTTTCTTTCTCCATATCATATAGTGATACGCCCTGTTTTGATTAGACGAATGACCCGGTTTATAAAATTTTTTTAAAAAAGTCGTGTGGAATACCCGAAAACACAGGTTTTATAATGTGTAAATTTTCTCATATTTCATTTATTGAATAGGAATACCCATAACGTTTATGCTATAGTAAGAGTTGTTAAATTATTACTTCACAGTAGGAGTGTTTGAAAATGAAAAAATGGATGTTATCAGTAGGGCTCACAGCGGGACTTATTTCTTTATCCGCTTGTAATAATGCTGGTGGTGCTGATTCAGAAGCCATCGTAGAATCTAAAGCAGGAGATATTACGAAAGAGCAATTCTACAATAAGATGAAGGAACAATATGGTGATCAAGTACTAAATCAAATGATCGACGAAATGGTTCTAGAAGATAAATATAAAGTAACAGACAAAGAAATTGAGAAAGAAACAGAAAAGATTAAAGAAGAACTTGGCGGCGAAGATGCTTTCAAACAAGCACTTGAGCAAAACGGCTTATCTGATGAAAAGCAGCTAAAAGAACGCATCAAGTCTATGCTTTTAAATGAAAAAGCAGCAACAGAGGGTGTTAAGATTTCTGAAGATGAAATGAAAAAAACATTTGATGAAAAATATAAAACAGAAGTTAAAGCTAGCCATATTCTTGTAGAGGATGAGAAGACGGCAAAAGAAGTTCAAAAGAAACTGAACGAAGGTGGAGACTTTGCTAAATTAGCGGAAGAGTACTCTAAAGACCCTGGTTCAAAATCTAAAGGTGGAGACCTTGGCTTCTTCGGTAAAGGCGCTATGGTTCCAGAGTTCGATAAAGTTGCCTTTACACTTGAAAAAGGCAAAACAAGTGAACTTGTTAAGTCTGATTACGGTTACCACATCATTAAAGTAACGGACAAGCGTGAAAACAAGTTTGAAGACAAGAAAGAACAGATCGAACAAGAGCTTAAGCAACAAAAAGCGAAGCCAATCACTGAGATCTTAGAGAGCCTGAAGAAAAAAGCTGATGTTAAAGTAAAAGATAAAGAATTAAAAGAGAAGATGGAAAAGAAAGCAGAACAACCGCAAATGCCACAAATGCCTCAACAATAATGGCATGAAATATGAAAACCAGACCCTTGATGGGGTCTGGTTTTTGTTTATATACTTATTCTGTAAGCTATGCAGAAGAATTTTACACCACAATTGGCTGCAAAATCTTTCTTAAAAAAACAGAAGGATTTAGATCACATAAAAAATGATACCATTAGCTTGAACCTGTCTATCTTAGAAAGACAGGAAAAAGACCTGCAATCAGCAGGTCTTTTCCTTAACTCTTATTCTACAGACGATTTGAATCATCATTATAATTACCTTCATCCCCTGCTGCTGCAACTAGATCCTCCGCATCATCATCAGCGGAAGACTGAGCTGATTCCTGAGCCTTCGCTCTCTCGATTCTCTCCATGTATACTCTGCCTTCTTCTTCTATCACTCTTTGCTCGATTTCTCGATCTTCCTGAAACAATGTAACGATTCGATAACCGCTATAGATAATGCCGCAAAGCACGAAATACATCCACCATGGAGTCATAGTAAAGAAGTTGCCCACTCCAGCTGAATATTCTTTTAAAACAAAGGCAGCTATAAGTATGGCACCGAAAAATAAAGCAGCGTATCCTTTCATCGATTAACTCCCCCTTATTAGACAAGCTTTTAATTTTAGTCTATGAGGGAAAATAAGAAGTTATGTCATGAAAGTGCAGGTTCAGCTTTAGATTCTTTTTCTGTTTTATTTGACTGAACTTTCTTGTCAAACGCACGGAACATCAAGTAATAGAGTCCAGCACTCATCATCGCTAACACAAAAAGAAGATAAAACGTATTCTCAAAGCCTATCCACATCGTTAATGGAATAGAGATCGGTGCAATCGTACGCCCGATTGTAAAGCGCAGACCCGCTGCAGCAAAGTACTGTCCTCTCATGTTTTCTGGCGCAAGCTTTGAAATAAAGCTTTCTTGAATTCCAACTACCATCAGCTCAGCCGTTGTAAAGATGACCATGGCACCAAAAAGAATCCACATCATCGTCGTACTGCCGAACACAAGCATCGACACACCGTATAAAAGTGCAGAAAGGATAAAGACTCTGCCTTCTTTGAATCGGTTCATCCATTTAGCCATCCACACTGTACATAATGCTACCATTAATCCGTTAAGCGAGATTAGGTAACCAAATACTTTTTCACCCGTTAACGAAATGTCCCAATTGCCAATCGCAAAGAGCGATTGCTCTGGTACTTTTTCTGTTGTGTAAACAGCTAGGAGTAGGTCCATCTGCATAAAGGTTTGAGCGACAAGAATCCCCGCTAAGATAAAGAGCAAAAATAACTTATCACTCGCGATCACTCGATAGTCTTTCAACTGTTCACCGATCGCCTGGAACCAATTCTTATCAGTTCCTACGTGTTCTAACACTTCTTTTTTTACGGGTACCGTTTCACGAATGTATTTCGCTAAAACTACCGCTAACACCACACTCACGAGTAAACACGCTAGTAATAGTTCGAAACGATAAGAGAAAAAGAAAATACTTCCCAAGACAGGGCCAAAAACCACAGATATATTAATCGATGTATAAAACACCGCAAATACTTCACTTCTATGCTTTTCTTCTACAACGTCTGCGATCATCGCATGACTAGCTGGCCAATATAGAGAACCAAACAGTCCTAACGTTGAAAACGCAATAAACGTTAAGATCGGTGAGTCCAGCCACGGTGAGTTAGCAAGACAGAAAAAGATAAACGTCACTGCTTGACCCCACGCTGAAATAACCATCATCTTCTTTCGACCATATTTGTCTGCACAATAGCCACCTACAAGGTTAGTAATGACACCTACTACTTGTGATAGGACTAATAAAATGCCAGCCGTTGTTTTCCCCATCTCATCCGAAAAATAAATCGCCATAAACGGGAAGAACATCCAAAATAATAGATTTACAAAAAATTCTCCGATTAAACGAACCTTTAGATTAGCATCCCAATCTTTCCATCTCATGCTGTTCACTTCTTCCTTTTCGTAATTTCCGACACTGTTGATTTCTCTGATCCGACTTTTGAGCAGTCCCTTTCATAAGCAAGCAGTGAATACAGCGATTTTCCAATGAGAGCATAGAAAAAAGCCTATGAGTATACACCGTTACATGTGCATACCATAAGCTTTTCGTTAAAAAGGCTTTGATTGGCACATGGAGAGGATTGCTCAAAAGTAAGTAGATCGCATAGCAAAATAAGCCTTCCCAAATGGGACTAGACGTTATTTAGCTTGCTTTCTTACCTTACCTTGAACAATGCTTTCCATGAGTCATTGCCTCCTAAAATTTCGTTTCTTAACTTCCAATTCCAAATTTACCATATCTCCCATTTTTACACAATGGGTTAATTTTATTAAAGTTGGTGCTTCGTTGTCCTTGTCAGTTGTTGATTTCCGTTTCAGGTTGTTCGCTTTCCGCGGGGCAGGCGGTGAACCACATTCGTACGTTTCACTTTTAAGTGTCTCACCTGCCCGCCTGTCCCGCAGGAGTCTCACACCTTCCACTACAATCAACTTATCAAAGAAGACAATAAAAACGATCAATAGCAAAAAACACTACAATACTGACTTTATAATAGGGTCTTAATTTTTCGCAAATTCCCCTTGAAAAAGAGGCTTATATAACGATCGATTTTCTAGAGCGAACTGCTTATCCGTAAATTCTCCAGGCTGTACCTTTTCGAGAGCCCGGTCCATCATATTCATTCTTGCGTCAAAATTATCAATCATATGAAGGATCTCTGCTTCACGAATCAACGGCGCTTTAGGGCTTCCCCACTCAGGTTTACTGTGATGACTTAAAACGAGATGCTGAAGGACGGTTACTTCTTCTCCTTCAATCTCTAGTTCATTTGCGGCCTTTCCGATCTCGTTCACCATGATGGTAATATGACCGAGTAGCTTTCCTTCGAGTGTATAAGACGCAGCAACTGGACCTGACAACTCGATGACTTTTCCAAGATCATGCAGAATGATTCCTGAATAAAGAAGATCTGTATCTAGAGAAGGGTAAAGCTTGCTGAACGCTTTTGCCATATCCAACATGGATACAACATGAAAAGCAAGACCTGATACAAACTCATGGTGGTTCTTAACCGCAGCAGGGTATTCTAGAAATTCAGCTTGATGTTTCTTTAATAAATGCCTTGTGATTCGTTGAATATTTGGATTCTTCATCTCAAATATGTATTTGGTGATCGTCTCTACCATCGCGTCTTGGGATAATGGAGCTGTTTCTAGAAAATCACTAACCTTAACACCATCAAGTTCCGTTGCAGGGCGAATGGCTTTAAGCTTCAACTGCATTTTCCCTCTGTAATTCCCCATCTCACCAGCTAGTTTTACGATACCTTGAGCTGCGTACAGCTCTTCATCTTCTGGTGAACTATCCCATAGTTTTGCCTCCACATCACCTGTTTGATCTTGAAGGATCAACGTTAAGAATGGTTTACCATTACTTGCCGTTCCTTTAACAGATGATTTGATAAGAAAGAAACCATCTACGATCTCTCCTACCTTATAAAACGCAAGTCCTTTTTTCATCTTTCACCCCGCCTTTCTTTGCTTTAGTATAGCATATCCGTCTATTTAACTACTTGTCATAACACTAAGTTGGTAAAATTTACGAGTAGTGAATGATTCTCTTTTTAACCCTGCCTTTTAGGGCTAGTTATAGGAATCTTAATCTGAAAAGCTACCCCTTCTGCTCTATTCTCGGCAACCACTTTTCCTCCGTGCAATTCCGCAATCCGTTTTACAATAGCAAGACCCAGTCCAAACTGACCTTTATTTCCTTTTCTGAACGGCTGAAAAATTTCTTCTCCCGTTACACCCGTAAGACTCTCTCCATCGTTAAACACTTCAATAACAAATTCAGTTCCGTTGTTAAAAGCTGATAGCCTGATGGTCTCGAGTGCATATCGCAATGCGTTCTGAACTAGATTATCCAGCAGTATGCCCCATTGCTCTTTATCACCATTTAGATTGTAATGATTACCTGTAATCTCAAAGTCTATATCTTCACGCTGATATCTAAAGCGTTCAACAATATCTTCTGCCAAGTCCCCAAAGTTAAAGTTCTCTTTTGTAAAAACATCGAGTTTCATAGCGTCGAGCTTTGTATAGTACAGCATGTTTTGAACACGCTTTTCCATTCTTTCGGTTTCTTTTAAGATCACGTCCATCATATCTTCTGTCGTATCCTTCGGCATGATGCCATCTTTTACAGATTGAGCGTAACTCTTAATCGTCATAATAGGCGTCTTTAATTCATGAGAAGCATGCTGAATAAACGTTTTTTGTGCATAATCATGTCTTAACAAGTTTTGACGCATCTCTTCAAACTGCTTTGAAAGAATATAGAATTCATCATCACCCTTCCAATGAAACGGCTCTTGCCAGTTTCGTTTGGCGATCTGTTCAAACCGCTTTCCTAAAATGGTGAGTGGTGATCGTAAATACCTCGCTAACCAAATGGCAGGAATTATAGAGAATATACCCGTAAACAACAAAATTAGAACAAGCCTTAACCATAATCGGTTAACCATTTGATCGCGATACGAATCCCACATATAGGAGATCAAGTACACCTTTTCACCTTTTACATTTGTCTTAGTTGAAATCGCATAAAATAAGGTCGCACCTTCGTAAGTTAACTCGTAACGACCTTTATTCTTCTTTTGGTTGTATGCTTTTTCTGCCATCTCATAAAGAACTTCGTCAGGTATTAAATCTCCTTGTGAGTTGGCATACTTGTCAACAATCACAACATGTCCAACATCACGAGCAGCAGTACTTCTCTCTATAAAATCTTTAGGTGATTCCCCTTCTCTAGGAAGCTGGTTGTTTGGATCCCATACATTCTGCTGCTCATTCTCAATGATTCGATACGTTTCTTCAGTCAGCGTGTCTTTAATGGAAAGCGGATAAATGATTGCTGTTAATAGACCAATCGTAAATATCAGCAGTCCGAATGAAAGCCATATACGCTGAGTTAGATTTAAGCGTATCATGACGGTATAATCCTATAACCAGCTCCGTAAACGGTCTCTAAGTTCAATCGAGGCATCTTCTTCCGTACGCGTCTGATCACATCATCCACAGCACGTTCAGATCCGAAATAATCGTCTCCCCAAACATATTCTAAGATCTCTTCTCGCTTACGAGATTTCCCTTTGTTCTCGATCAAATAAAGAAGAACGTCGATTTCTTTTCCTGTAAGGTTAATCATCTCTCCATCACGTGTGATCTTTCTAGAGATCGGGTCAATCATATACCCCGTAATTTCAATGGTTTGAGGTAGGCGGTTACCGGTTTCATATATTCTCGTCAACAGTTTTCTAACTCGAATAACGAGCTCTCTTGGCATAAAAGGCTTCGCTAAATAATCATCACTGCCAAGCTCAAGTCCTACGATTCGATCCAAGTCTTGGTCTCTTGCAGAAACAAAAATAACAGGAATATCTGAAGTCTTTTTGATCTCTTTAATAATTTCATAGCCATCCATACCTGGCAGCATAATATCTAGAATCCAAAGATGCGGTTTGTTATCTTCCGCACTCTTTAAAGCATCTTCTCCATTGTGAAAAACCGAAACGCTCCAGCCTTCTTTTTCCATATAGGCTTTTAGCACTTGAGCAAGATCTTGTTCATCTTCGACTAAGTAAATGGAATACTCATTTGACATGAGCCATTCCCCTCCTTTGGTTACATTTCCGCGATAACGGATTGGTGTGGCCAATGTATGACAGGGACAGATGGAACGGTAGAAGTGATGTGTTTATGACAGGTAAAGAACAGCACCTGCCGATCAAACGCAGCTTCTTGTATCAGTTGTAATGTTCGTTTTGTCCTTAGTCCATCAAAGTTAACCGCAATATCGTCCATTAAAATCGGAAAGTCTCTCGGTCCTGCATGGTAAGCTACTGCTAATCGGATAGCCAAATACACTTGTTCAGCAGTACCCCGGCTTAACTCATGCGGGTAAAAACCTATGCCTTCCCCGTTTACAACCATTAGTTCATTTTTGTCTGTGAACGTAATAGATTGGTATTCACTTTCTGTTATTTTACTAAAATAAGCACTCGAAGTCTCTAAAACCGCTGGCAGCTTTGTTTTTTGATAATCTTCTTTTACTTTTGAAAGAGCATGTTGTGCAAGACGTAAGCTTGCCCACTTCTTCACTAGCGTGTTCCATTCTTCTTTTAGCAGCTCATATCGATGCAGATTCTCTGAGTAACTGCCATCTTCAAGCAGTTTCGCTAACTCCCAATCTAGTTTCCCTTTTGCTTCAACCTTCTCGGCATATTGTTTTTGCTTTTCTTCCTCTTTCTCTTCTAAAAATGAAATATGATGAAGCGTTTTTTCAAAGTGTATCGTTACTTTCTCCGTCATTACACCAATTTCATCTTTTGAAAATCCTAACGATATGAATTGATGTAATAGCGTTTCACGTTCTTCTTTTAGCTTGCTAGCACGTTCCTTGTTTTTACCTTTTACATAAAAGTCAGCTTCATTGCTAACCTTCGCATCATTCCATAAACTGCGGATCTGATCATCTAAAAAGGTGATTTTTTTCTCTAGTTCATCTCTTCGCTCTATGAGTTCCTTTCTATTTTGCTGAAGGTGCTCTGCTCGTGACTGATTTTTCAGTTGCTTCTCCAATTCGGCATAACAAGAATTGATCCAGTTTTTCGTATCTTCTTGGAGTTCTTCTCCAAATATAAGTGATAGTGAGCGGGCTTTCTTCTCATAATTACTCTGTTTAAGCGATATATCTTGTACTTTTTTTTCTGCTTCATTCCGCTGTCTTAACAAATCCTTGAGCTGAAGGACTCTCTTCATATAGCCTGATACGAAAATCTGATTCAACTGCCCTTTGTACCCGTTATCGTCTGACCATCGTTGAGCACGGTCCCAGATAGATGCTTCTTCCACTTCTAAATAATCTAGCCGTTTAGCAAGCTGTAAATAGATGTTGTTTTCATTAGAAAGCTGAAGAGAAAGGTGCATCCATTGTTTACGGTGGACCTCATCTTCTAACAATCGATGGTGTACGTGTTTTGGCATTTCTTCACCTAACTGATTCTTCCTCAAATACATAAAACTTAGCACTAGCGAAGTAATCAACAGAAGAACTCCACCAAACATGACTGGTGAATGTTTAGAAATCCAGCCAGACCAAAGAAGTAACACGGAAGAAAAAATCGGCAATAGTATTGTGTAGAAAGGAATATTTCTTGTTTGCTTATGATTTGAATGCTGAAACTTTGCATATTCTTCTTCAGATAGTAGGTTCGCTTTTTGTTTTGCTTCTTCCGCTTCTAAACGCTCAAGATTCATTCTAGAATCCTCGAGCTCGGCTTCTAACCTATTTTTTTTATCTACAATCTGCTCATACTGCCTGATTAAATCTTCTAGAAGATGAAGAGAAGATAATGACAGTAATAGTTTCTTAAGCTCTACTTCAGACCATGTTTCTCCGATCTCATCAAAAAGATTTCTTTCTTCATTTCTTAAAGACTGTATGTGACGTTGAAGCTCTTGCGACTGATTGAAGAGATGTTCATATTCGGGAAGTTGATTAAACAAACGTTTAATCTCTGTTTCGTATTTAACCATTCTTTCATTACTTATCACTGATTTCAGCTCGGTTTCAACGGCTTGAATACGGCTATCTGTGTACGTTAAGTCACTCTTCAAGCCTGAATATTCTTTACGCCATTCCTCATATTGTTGTAGTCCGTTTTCTGGAAAATCAAATGGTTCATAATCAAGAGAGTTGATCTCTACATCAAGCTGTCTATATTTTTGCAGTACAGGCTTTAATTCGAGTAGCCTCTTGTTTGAGAGAAGTTCTGTTTGGATATCCGTCAACTCTTGTTTAATTCTACCAAGATCCTTTTGATGACCCTCTTTTTCGTTCGTTAACGCCTGATAGCTCTCGTTTTTTTCCTTTAAGAGCTGAAGTGATTTTGCTGATGAAGAAAGCTGTTCTAGCTTTTCATTAATGATTGGTTTTTTGCCCGCTTTTTTAAATAAAATGGCTTGTTTCTTCTCAAAAGTCTGTTCAATGTCGAGTAGATCACGGTCACCTGAGATAGCGGTGCTTAATAAAAAGTTGCCGAGTTCTTCTGAAGATAGCTTGTCTAATTTTTGTAATCCATCAAGACCAAAGCAAAAAGCACCTGTATACAACGATTGTTCCATTCCATCCAACAACTGAATCAGAAATGCTTCTTCTTTCTGCTGTCCAGTTTCATCAAAAAGTGTCACATCACCGCTTACAGTAGATCGTGCAATTCTCTCAATCGTCCATGTGCCGTGTATCTGATGGTGAATGGTGATCTTACCACCCATTCTGTTTCCGTCTTTCGGTTCATAACGGCGTTGATTTTGACTTTTTGTAGGAAAACCGTAAAATATACACTTTATAAAGTCCATCAGTGTCGTTTTTCCTGCTTCGTTTTCTCCGTAAAGAATCTGCAGCCCCTTATTTTCAAAGTTAATTCTACAATCCTTTAAACCACCGAAGTGATAGATATGAAGGGAAACGAGTTTCATATTTCCACCTACCTGCTTTTATGGAATTCTGATAATAATAATTGTTCTGCTTGTTGTTTAATATCTTCCCAATCTTGTTCATTTAACTCTAAGTATTTTCTCGCTGTTCGGTGTGTAGACAATTCAGAAATCGCTTGTTGCAGTTCACCATCATCTTCTAAAACACTCTGTAAATCTTGAAAAAATGCAGACTGTTTCATCGATCGTTCTTCTTGCAGAGAAGGAGTTGTTACATTTTTAATCGAAACAACATGCACAAAAGAAGAATCATAATCTTCCTCACGCATGATCTCTTCTAAATCTTCTATGAACGTTCCATCCAAAAGATCATGATAAAGCTGAGTTTGACCCGTCAACTTTAAGACGAGGAGTACACCTTTATTTCGATGTTGGTGCGTACTGATCATTTTTTCACACAATAAGATTACTTCTTGCAGACTATCAACCTCTGTTAAGTCAACACTACATTCCTGCCAATCGATTTCAGACGTGGAGTAAAAATGACTTTTGACATCGTTATGGTTTAAAGTAACGATGTAACCACCTTTTTCTCCTAGTTCTCCACTATGTCTGCCTTGTATATTCCCTGAATAACGAACGGGTGGATCTATGTTTAAATCTATTCTTTTATGAATGTGTCCGAGCGCCCAATAATCGTAGCCTTTTTTTAGAAGCTCAGTTAACAAAAAAGGTGCGTATCTGCTGTGTCCGCTATAACCATCAGCCTGACCATGCAGAATCCCAATATGATACAAATCATCTCTTTTTTCCGGATAATGTAACGTTCGATCATCTGTCACGGCTGCTGTTTCATAGCTGAATCCGTGCAAAGCCGCAACCTGTCTTCCCTTTTTTTCAAAGTAAAGAGTCTGTATGTGGTTCCCATCAAAAAAGTGCACATTGCTCGGCCACTCAAGATCTACCCATTGTCCATCTAATGGATCATGATTGCCATGAACAACATATACGTTTATGTCATAACTATTTAATTTCATAAAACAATTTTTCAAATATGATTGAGCCTTTAAGCTTCGGTTCCCGCTGTCATAAAGATCTCCTGCAATCACTACAAAATCTACTTCTTCTGAAATCGCAAGATCGATCAGGCGTTTAAACGATACGAACGTGCTATCAGAAAGTTGCTGAAAAAGCCCCTCAGGCAACGAGGAAAGTCCTTTGAACGGACTATCTAGATGGAGATCTGCACAATGTAAAAACTTTATCATTTCACTCATCCTCTTTTTCTACCATTCTTCCCTTCATTTTAACATATATACGAAAGCACGTTCGCTTGTGAATGTGTAAAAAAAGAGAGCTCGATGGCTCTCTTTTCAGTCGTTAAACGTCTGTTGTATTTTTCTTCTCCTGCTTGGTTAAGAGGAGGGCTTGCTTAAACAATTTCAAGGATGGAGCGTTTCCATACATCAAAACACCACCGCGATATACACGAGCACCAATTATAGCAAATAAGAAGATGGCTCCGACAAGGACGCTGATTCCTAGTGCTACTTCCCAAACCGGTAATGAAAGCATCCCTACACGAAGCAACATGAGCATCGGTGTGAACAGCGGGAAGTATGATGCAGCAGCAACAAAACCAGACTCTGGGTTTTCTCTGCCGAACATAGCAATCATAAATGCTGCCACGATTACAATCACTACAGGTGTCATCAAATTATTTACTTCTTCAACTCTACTGATCAATGAACCAAGCATCGCAAATAGAGTCGAGTAAAGGAAGAAGCCTAAAATGAAGAACACAAGAGCATAGATGATTAACGATATTGGAATCTCGTTTAACTTTAGTTCATTGATAATACTCTCACTTCCGCTAAGCTGCCCGTTTAATTTAACAGCTAGAAACCCTCCAGCAACAAACAAAGCAAGCTGAGTTAGAGCGACTAGTACGATACCAAAGATTTTTCCAAACATTTGCGTTACAGGTGATACAGAAGAAATCAGTATTTCCATAACACGTGAAGATTTTTCTGTTGCCACTTCTACGGCGATCATACTTCCATACATCATAACCGCCATGTACATGAAAAACAGGACCACATAGACCAAGATGTATACTTGAGCTGCCTCTTCCTCACTTTTCGCTGAATCTGACAATGACTCTTTTGCAAAAGTAACCGGGGAATAAATAGCAGCGAGCTGTTCTTGGTTCAATCCGATTGACTCAGCGGCTGATTTGTTCTTAATCTGCTGCAGAGCTAACTCTACATCCGCGATCAAACTCTGCTGTGTTACATCTTCGGCTTTATAAGTTCCTGTTATGATACCTGAAGCATCTTTATCCAAAATTAAAAGTCCTTCGATCTTACCATCAAGCACTGCTTTTTCTGCTTCACTTTCCGATTTCGTGAAAGCTTCTGCTTTCAGATCATCATTTGTTTGCTTAAGTTGTGTTTGAAGAGCAGGAAGTGTCTCTCCTGTTCGGTCAATAACCCCAATCTTAGAAACGTCATCTTCACCGAACATTTTTGTAATCTCATTCATATTCGTTATGACAAATAACAAACCGATTGTAATCAAGGTAGTGATCAGGAATGGTTTTGATTTAATCTTAGATCGATATGTATGCATCATTACGGTCATGAATTTACTCATGAACAACACCTACTTTCTCGATGAAGATATCATTTAATGAAGGCTCCTCAAGCTCAAACTTTCTTACAAATCCTTTTGATTGGATAGCTTGAAACAAATCTTGAGCCACTTCTTCGCGTTCAACTTGAAGGATGATTCCGTCTCCTGTTGTACGGTGCTTAATAACTCCAGCTGTATCTTTAAGATACGTTAGATCAAAATCAGCTTTAACCGATACGTTCTTTTTCCCAAAAGATCGTTTGATTTCTTTTAAGTTTCCTTGAACAACTGATTTTCCTCTATGCATGATGCAAAGATGCTGACATAGTTCTTCTACGTGCTCCATTCTATGAGATGAGAAGACAATCGTCGTTCCTTCTTTTTTCAACTCATGAACAGCACTCTTCAAAAGCTCAACGTTTACGGGATCTAATCCGCTAAACGGTTCATCTAAGATTAAAAGTTCTGGACGATGAAGAACAGCCGCAATGAACTGAATTTTTTGCTGATTTCCTTTAGATAAAGCTTCTACTTTCTTGTTCAAATACTCCTCGGCACCGAAGCGCTTCAACCACTTATTTGTCTGTTCTTGAATTTGTGATCGCGTCATACCACGCAACTGTCCGAGATAGATCAACTGCTCTCTTACTGTCAGTTTTGGATATAATCCTCTTTCTTCGGGTAGATAACCAATAAGGTCACTTGTCTCATAAGAGATCTCTTTGTCGTTCCACGTAATTCTTCCTTGTGATGGTGTTAACAATCCTAAGATCATTCGAAATGTCGTCGTTTTTCCTGCACCGTTAGCACCTAATAAACCAAAGATCTCACCTTTAGGAATCTGTAAGTTAATTCCGTCAACGGCTGTAAAACTTCCAAACTGTTTTCTTACCTCGTTAATGGTCAACATGACTATATCCCTCCCGCTGTAAAATATACCATATATTCCTAGTACGTGGTGTAATACCTTAAGTTTCATACAAATTCTTATGTTTAAGGCAGGAAAAATTCGTCGAATGTTGAAATCAAATTTAGATACGAAAGGAGTTCGATCATCATGAATACATACGCACTAACTGCATACGAAAGTAACGGGGAAAAAATATTGGATGAAACAATCTCTGCACCGAACGATTCTAAAGCAAAAGAACAAGGAGAAGCCCGTTTGGCTGAGCTGAACATGCAAGAAAAAACGCATCGTCTGACTTCACCAAAAGGACAGTTGCTTCTTTTCCATCGCTAATGAAACTCATGGAAACGAGGGAGAAAACAGTGAGTGAAGTGATTCTACGTGAAGCTCGATACGATGACAGTTACGAACTTTCTTATCTGATGGGAGAGCTCGGTTATCCAACAAAGCCCGAAGAGATGACAGAGCGATTAGAAACACTGCTTCCTAATTCTGCTTATGCTTGTTTTGTGGCTTGTGTAAACGACCAAGTGATTGGGATGATCGGCCTAACAAAAGGTATTTACTTTGAAAAAAACGGCTGCTATGCTCGTATTTCTGCTCTAGTTGTAAGTGAGGAGTTCAGAGGAAACGGCATCGGTAAGGAGCTCGTTCGCTATGGAGAAGAATGGGCAAAAGAACAAGGATGTACGGCGATTTTACTTAATAGTGGGAAGCACCGAACAGACACACATGAGTTCTATCGAAGTTTAGATTACGACGATACAGGATTACGATTTATTAAGGTTATGCTTTAATAGCCAGCTGCTTAACAATGTATAAATTGTTCATTCAGAAGCAAGAAGGTCGAGGAAGTGAAGTTTTTGAGGAGCGGAGTGTAGTTCTCCTACATGAGCACCGAGAAAACAAAACTGACGAAGAGATTCGCCGCTTATCAATGTTTAAATTGTTCATTCAGAAGCAAGAAGGTCGAGGAAGTGAAGTTTTTGAGGAGCGGAGTGTAGTTCTCCTACATGAGCACCGAAAAAACAAAACTGACGAAGAGATTCGCCGCTTATCAATGAACAAAGAAAAAACCGGATGCTGGATCTAGCACCCGGTTTTTCTTATTGATCCGCTCAATTCTTTGACCCCGTTATGTCTTGTTGTCTATTTAAGGTTAACCCACACACTCTTTACTTCTGTGTAGTTGTTTAATGCATAAGATCCCATTTCACGTCCGATACCAGATTGCTTATATCCGCCGAATGGTGAAGCAGCATCAAACGCATTGTAGCAGTTCACCCATACTGTACCAGCGCGAAGCTTGTTCGATACATAATGAGCTGTTTTTAAATTCTCTGTCCATAGTCCTGCAGCAAGACCATACTCAGAGTCATTTGCACGAGAAATTACATCATCCAAGTCATCAAACGGCATCGCAGCCACAACTGGACCGAAGATCTCTTCTTTTGCGATCGTCATCTTGTCATCAACATCGGCAAAGATTGTCGGCTCAACAAAATATCCTTTGTCAAAAGGAGTTGTACCTCCTGTTAACAATTCTGCACCTTCATCTTGTCCTTTTTGAATGTAACCCAAAACGCGGTTATGCTGTTCTTGAGATACGAGCGGCCCCATTGTTGTATCTGGATCTAACCCAGGACCTTGCTTGATTTTTTTGGCATGAGAAACAAGATCTGCTACGACATTATCAAACGATTTCTTTTGGATATATAAACGTGATCCTGCACAGCAAACTTGTCCTTGGTTGAACATGATCCCGCTTAACGCACCAGGAACCGCACGGCTCATGTCAGCATCAGGCAAGATAATATTTGGTGATTTACCACCAAGCTCAAGCGTTACACGCTTCAATGAGTTAGACGCATTGCGCATGATCAGTTTTCCTACTTCAGTGGAACCTGTAAAAGCGATCTTGTCCACATTTGGATGATCAACTAGCGCCGCACCTGTTTCACCAGCACCCGTTACAACGTTTAACACACCTTCTGGAAACCCTGCTTCATGCGCTAACTTTGCCAAGTAAAGTGCAGAAAGAGGTGTTTGCTCGGCCGGCTTCAGTACGACAGTACATCCTGTCGCAAGTGCTGCACCAAGCTTCCAAGCAGCCATCAATAGTGGGAAGTTCCAAGGAATGATCTGACCAACTACACCAAGCGCTTCATGACGCGTATAGTTGAAGAAGCTTCCTGCTACTGGAATCGTTTGTCCCACGATTTTTGTTGACCAACCAGCATAATAGCGGAAATGCTCAATCGCGAGCGGAACATCCGCATTCATCGTTTCGCGGATTGGCTTCCCGTTATCCAGTGTATCAAGCTGCGCTAATTCTTCTTTATTCTCTTCCATCAGTTCTGCTAATTTGTAGATTAAGTAACTACGCTTTGAAGCAGGCATCTTTGACCAATAACCAGTTTCAAAAGCAGCTCTTGCCGCTTTTACCGCCTTATCGATATCTTCAGTTCCACCTTCAGATACAACGGCTAATACTTCTCCAGTTGAAGGGTTTAACGTTTCAAATGTTTTTCCGCTAGCTGAGCTGACCCATTCCCCATTGATAAAATGTTTTTTCGTCCCGTTAAGAAACTCGGCCACCTTTGGTTTTAATTGAAGGTCTAAAGTTTTTTCCATTTGAATCCTCCCTTTACATTGTGGTTCTTACATAAATATTATTCGTCACAATTCATGTAAACCCTTTCATTTTCTACATTTGTAACAAAACTGAAACTTTTTTTACGAAATTCGACGGTAGATGTCGAAGTGAGGCGAACGTTCATCAGGAGGGGATTACTATGAACGAGCATATATCTCCGGGAACGAGCATATATCTCCAGGAACGAGCATATATCTCCGGGAACGAGCATATATCTCCGGGAACGAGCATATCCCTCGCTTGCCAATTTCCTATACCTTCATTCTGCACCCCATACACCACAAAAAAAAAGACTCCTCTCAGACAAAATGTCTAAAAAGAGCCCTCTTTATCACTAATAAACTATCGTTTCATCGTCTGGAAGCGCATCTGCTTGCGGAACACTTCTTTTATCATGTACGGAACGCCTAGCTGGTCGTTTGTACGCGTGATCCACTTTGCTTTTCTCTTCACTTCATCAGGTGCGTTTGCCATCGCCACACCGAGACCTGCAAACTCGATCATATCTAAGTCGTTATAAGAATCCCCGATCGCTACCATCTCATTTGGTGCGATGCCAAGTTTCTCACCAAGGAACCTTAACGCATTTCCTTTTGTTACTTTTTTAGCTGTGATCTCTAACTGACATTTGGCTGAAGAAGAATATTCAAAGTCTGGCATATGCTCTTTTAGATAATTCATAGCAGATTCGCATTCTTTTTCATCAAAAAACTGTACATCCATCTTTGGCGGTGCGACTTCTTGCGTGAGAACATAATCTCCTAGATTCTCTGTGAAAGAAACAGGATAGAATAATGGATCTCCCGTACTTAAAGTTAACTTGGCGACGAGCTGACTTTTTTGCTTGAGCTGATTTCCAACGGAGAAGCGCTCATGGACTACCCGCATGTGGCATTCGTAATTCCCTAGCACTTCTACTAATCTGTAAGTATCCTCAACCGATAACCTTTTTTCTTGAAGAGGTTCATCAAGTGATGAAGCAATGAATCCACCATTATGACTGATTAAATAACTATCGATTTTTAAAGCTTTGGCGATTTTTTGTGTAGATGGAAAACTCCTACCCGAAGCGAGTGTGACGTAGACCCCTTTTTGCTGCACATAATCAATGGCTTCTTTCGTTTCTTTATCGATACGGAAATTGCTTCGAAGTAGGGTTCCGTCGATGTCAATCGCTAGTAAACGGTATACCATGATGCGCTCCCCCCATTTCGCGAAAATATAGTATAAGAACTCGTGTTAAGTTTATGACCTTGAAACATGCTTTAGAACGAGGACAAACATAAGAAATACAATACAAAAAGAAAACCCCCTGCTACAAATGTAACAGGGGGTAACATCAGCACATTGTTATTGCTGTTGTCCGTTTTCTTCAACCATTGGTCCATAAAGCTCTTCCAGTGGCTTAGTGATCACTTTATTCAGATCGTTAATGATCATGCTCATGCGTTGCTCTGCTGCCATAAGCTTTGAGATCGTTTCGTTCTGCTGTACATCAGCAAAAAGCTTTTGAGCTTCTTCAATCTCTTCAGGCGTCACTTCTTGACCGTTCATTTGTTTTTGCTGAAGATTTACTTGAATATCACGGAATTTACCGAAAAGCTCTTTCGTTTCCGGATTGTTATTTACTTCATCATAGCTTTGTTTTAAAGCTGTAAAGTCCTCACTATTGCGTAGTGCTTTTTCTAAGTCGTAAGCAACATCGTATACGTTTGACATTGGTAAAATACCTCCTATTGATTAACTACGGTACCCACTATAACAGACTCTACAAAAATAGTACAAGAATACCTTGAAATACACCGATAATTCCACCTAACAAAGCTCCTAGCCATGTGATCATCTTAAGCTCGCTTTTGGCGATCGATATGATGATTTCCTCTAGACGCTCTAGAGAAAAGGTCTCAACTTGTTCCTCCACAATTTTTGCAAGATGCATCTTTTCAAGCAGCATTTCTAATCGTGCTACAAATAGGTCAAGTCCCGCAGCCACTGCTTTTGGAGTTAGATTATCTACAATCCAGTCTTCAACTGAACTAGCTAACGAAGAAACAGGTGTATTTAAATACTCTTCAATTGGAAGTCTAGCCGTGATTTCTTTTGCTAACCCTGTCGTCATTTCAGGCATGTTCAACAATCCAAGCGCTTCATCCATCCGTTTATCCATAAAGCTGCGATACTCCTGCTGAAGCAGATTTAGCACCGTGTCACGTGTATTTTCATGTTTCATGAACTTGATCAACTCTGGTTGTACTTTTTCAGCGATACTAACATTTCCAAAGAACATAGACACCATATTTACAAGCATCCCTTTGTCCATTAGAAAAGCATCGATGCCACTTGCTAGTGATTTTCGGCCTTCTTCGCTCTCTAAATAAAGAACGCCTTTGTTCAAGAGCCAATCTACGACCTCTGGCAGCTTTTCTTCCCCTCTAGCAACAAACTTTTCTGGTAGAATGTCTTTCATTTCTTTGTCGTTTGATTCCTGAAGCATGTTTTTCATGCGAGTGCTGAGCCATGCTTCGGTTGTCGTTTGGATTCTGTTCTGAACATCGTCTACTCCAAAATCCTTCTTAAGCAGTTCACTGATCGTCATGTCACTTTTTAAAAAGCGTTTTACTTCAACCTGAACGAGCTCGGTCATTTCTTTGCGAAAGTCGGCATCGTTAATTTTTGCCTGCACACCTTCTGCGGTCAAAAGGTGATTAGTTACGGTCTCACCAAGCTGAACAGCGAGCTGTTTTCTTCGCTTAGGTATAAGTCCAGGTGTAAACGGAACTCTATATTTACCGATGTATAATGTATTAAATGGTCTAAATAACATTCGGATTGCAATGGAGTTTGTTAATCCTCCAATAAACGCACCGACGATCGCCATGATTGAAATTGAAATCCATACGTTCATAATTTTATCTCCATTACTCTAGATTCTATTTTCCTAGTATACGTCATTTTGAATTGGGCTAGCAATTTGCACTACACGATTGGGAGGATGTCTACATAATAAAAGCGGTCTTCATTACTGATCATATCCTTTACGATGCGAGTATTACCTAACGTATACGTAATAGGAAAGGAAAAGTTCGGTCCATCAAAAACAAATGTGTGAAATTCTCCGTTCTCGCCACAAATGTCATGCTTCTTTGGGTAGTCCATTTTAAACTTCTCATCTATGACCCGGCCAGTAAAGGAGTGATCTATTTTTAATGTATCCGAGCAGCATATAACTGTCTTAAACCCCTTATGTAAAAATTCATCTATAATATGCTCTGAACTCTCGCCCCATATTGGAAATACAGGTGTAATCCCTGTACCTTCTAACATTTTTTCGCGGTACTTTTTTACATCTTCTAAAAAAATATCGCCAAACATGATGTACTGTATACCATCAGCTTTAATATCATCAACGGCTTTCTTCATTCTTTGTTGATATATCTCATTCGAACAATCTTTAGGGATCCAAACAATTCGAAGCGGTAAACCAATTGATTGTGCCTGCATCTCTAGAAGTTCATTGCGTACGCCGTGCATGGTTGTCCGCTCATAGCCCTCTGTCAACGTTGTTAGTAAGGAATCGACCTCCCATTCCTCAGACTGCTGCAATCGATATAGTGCTAAAATAGAATCTTTTCCCCCGCTAAATGAAACTACAATTTTTTTCTTCATATTAGATCCCTCCATATTTAACTATTTAGGAGGCAATACGAACTCATAGCCTTCTAGTTTTAATTCAGAAATTAATTCGTCTAAGGTTGTCACCGTTTACTTTCGATTAAGCAGCAAGATAATAGAAACATCCTCTGCATGATTTATGGTGTCTCCTCCTCTTGGAAATCTGTAAGTTTAGTTAACCACTTAACATTGCTATAATAATAGCAAGCTTTTCGTTGAAAGGATATGAAAAAGGATGCTTGATAAGCTAAAGAAGCACTATAAAAATTTATTCACAACAGACGTCTCACAGCAGTCAGGCTTTTACTGGTTCCTTACTGATGATAGCGAACCGTTTGGCATTGCTAAATCTGCAGTTTCTGAACCCGAACTTACATTACTTCAATCGATGTTTAACGCATATGAATATGATAATCTTGCAAATGTTTTTTCGTCACATCAGTTAAAATGGAAATCATTCCTTTTTGATGATGAAATAACTACTGAAGAAGGATTCTACCGATTTGTCCACTTCTTTAGCAAACAGCCTATCACCGATTATGCTTCTTTTTCAGAAGCGGTAAATGGACTTTTTCCTGAAGATGCTGTTCTCCTTCTGAACAGAGATCTTAAGAGTGGCGTCATTATTGAAACATCGAAACAGGATTTTAGTGAAACACCCTATGAAGCGTTAAAAGATATGCTTTCAACTGACTTTTATATGGATATTTCTATTTATATAGGGTGCTATAACAACCAACTGAAGCGCGCAAAAGAAACCTATGTTAGAGAGCAGCAGCAATTCTTAGACGTTCGGAATCGTTTGATGCCGAAATCCGTATATACAATAGCTGATATCGTTCCATATATCCTTCTTCAGACTGCCAGTCCAATGGCCGATCAAACATTAACTGCATTAGTAGAAGAGTGGCGAGAAGAAGACGAAGAAACTTTAAAAAGCATCAAAGTTTTTGTTGAATGCAACCTTAACGTTTCATTAGCAGCGAAACAATTATATATTCACCGAAACAGCCTTCAATATCGTGTGGAAAAATTTTATGACAAAACAGGCATAGATGTTAAACAACTGAAGAACGCCCTCACCGTGTACTTAGCGATTCTTCTTATCGAACAAAAAGAGAGAAATATGTAAAAGCTGCTTCCATTTTCGGAAGCAGCTTTTTAATTATTACAAATGTAAATTCACTACATTTTTAAAACAAACAAAGATGGAAAACCGAAATTTACAAATAAAGGAATAAACCTCCTTATGTCGAATTATTTCTAAAAATAGAGAGAACGTGAATAACAGGGGGGTCAAATCTTATGAAGTATCTTAAACAACCTTCTTTTATAGTCGGATTAACGATCCTAGTCTTACTTCTTAGTGGGAGTTTTGCTTATTCACTAATGAAAGATGAGAGTGCTCCTTCAAACATTCTTTATGGTGACAAAGGAAAAATAATTGACCACGCACCTTTTGAGCGAAGTGCGAAATACCCACTTGGTTCAGATCAATTTGGAAACAATTACGTTTTCGTCCTGCTTGAAGGAGCAAAATACACGCTTGGTTTTGTAGTGTTGATCACGATATGTAGAATGATCTTATCGATGTTAGTATCATTTATTCTTCTCGTGGTTCCAAGCTTTATCAAAAAGTTGATCAATCGAATCTCAGATATTTTTTACTTCGCACCATTGTCAATTTTTGCTTACCTTCTTATCGCACCAGCTCTAATTGCTTTCAGTTGGAGCTATTCTGACTTAACACAATTTATGATTACTACATGTGTACTCGTCGTGTTGACTGTGCCCGTCTTATCCGTTCAGATCGCGAATGAGATCTCTATCTTATCAAAGGAAGAATTTATTCAGCATGCACCTCTTTTAGGAGGAGGAAAAATCCACGTCTTTATGAAGCATATCCTTCCCTGTCTATCACCTAAGCTTCTGCTCCTAACCGTGCAGCAAGCCGGCCAAACCTTGGCTATTCTTGCCCACCTTGCCTTTTTAAAGATCTTTGTTGGCGGATTCTCAAAGATTACGTACACACTTCCTGGTGTTTCAGGAACACCAGTAACGTATGAAAGAACGTTCTCAGATTCTCATGAATGGGGTGGTTTGATCGTTCAGAACTGGGACTTTTATTATGGAGCTCCAAGACTCGTGATCGCTCCTGTATGCTGTTTTGTTCTATGTTCCATCGCCATAAATTTAATGGTCTCAGGCATGACTAAAAGTGATAATTTTTCTTTCAAAAAACAGAAGGAAAAGAAAACTTTCACTGAAGAGACTATTCCAGCAGCTTCATTTCTGCCAGTGAAGAAAGAGAGGCTGAACGCATGATCAGAACAGCAGGAAAACTACTATCATTCCTTTTGTTATCACTAGTAGGAATTCTTCTTTTCACCTCACTGCCTGTCTTAATTTATGACTATGCAGTGCTGATGAATAACACAAGATTAATTGACACCGGTCAACTCGATAACAATTCTTTTTTAACGAATAGCATTGAGTTTGAACCAGTAGCTTATTGGGAACAAATTAAATTTTCAGTTCAGCAAATTATGGATTTTACACAAACCACCTATTACTCTAATGGAAATGACTATCCGCTTTTACCTGCCTTTTTAGAGGTGTATCCCCAATCATTATCGTTTTTTATGGGAGGGCTTTTAGCCAGTCTCTTAGTGGGAATATGTTTTACCGTTATCTATATGATCTTTCCATTCCAAATCAGGTCCATCATCAAAAAAGTCATACTTGCGATTGAAACATTGCCAGATGTCTTTATCATCATCTTAGTACAGCTGACAGTAATTTGGTTTTATAAAAAGACCGGGTTACTTATGTTTAACATCGTAAATGTATACAAAACAGAGGCATACTTTTTGCCCATATTAACGATTTCCATTCTGCCTACTCTATATGTAACGAAATACTTAATCTTAAGCATGGAAGATGAAGCAAATAAAAATTATATTGAATTCGCAAAAGGAAAGGGTTTAAAGAGCATTTATCTAATCATTGTTTATATGTTGAAAAATACTGCTCCTTCTTTATTTGGACAATCGAAGACCATATTTTGGATACTCTTGTCAAACCTACTGATCCTTGAGATTATTTTTAACATTTACGGCATCATGCGCTTTATAGCTAATTATGGTGTAGAGAACCCTCACCTTGCAGCCATCTGCCTGATCGCTATCTTTCTTCCCTTTTTTATTCTTTTTGCAACGGGCAGCCTGCTTATTCGTAAATTAGACCCACGTTAAACGTATAAAGCCTCTTTGTGCACATTGCATAAAGAGGTTTTTTTATTTTAGTCATGTCGTCCATTTACGATTACCGATATGAAAGCGTAAACTTAAAACATTAAGAAAACGTTTACATCGGAAGGGGAATAATTACAATGGCAGGTATTAAGTTAAATAACATCGTAAAAAGATATGATAACAAAGTAACAGCTGTACATGATTTCAATCTTGATATTTCAGATAAAGAATTCATCGTATTCGTAGGACCATCAGGTTGCGGTAAATCAACAACTCTTCGTATGATCGCTGGTCTAGAAGAGATTTCTGAAGGTGACCTGATCATCGATGAGCGCGTTGTAAACGATGTAGCTCCGAAAGATCGTGACATCGCGATGGTTTTCCAAAACTATGCCCTATATCCTCACATGAACGTTTATGACAACATGGCATTCGGACTTAAACTAAGAAAGTTCAGTAAAGAAGAAATCGAAAAGCGTGTTAAAGAAGCAGCACGTATCCTTGGTCTTGAGCAATACTTGGACCGTAAACCAAAAGCACTTTCAGGTGGTCAGCGTCAGCGTGTTGCACTAGGACGTGCGATCGTTCGTGATGCAAAAGTCTTCTTAATGGATGAGCCGTTATCAAACCTTGATGCAAAACTTCGTGTTCAGATGCGTGCAGAGATCACAAAGCTTCACCAACGTCTGCAAACCACTACAATCTACGTAACACATGACCAAACAGAAGCAATGACGATGGCAACACGTATCGTTGTTATGAAAGATGGACGCATCCAACAAGTTGGGTCGCCGAAAGAAGTATACGATACTCCTGAGAACGTTTTTGTTGGTGGATTTATTGGAAGCCCTGCAATGAACTTCTTGAACGGTACGCTTGAAGATGGATTCTTTAAAGTAGGTGACACGAAGATTGCAGTTCCTGGTGGAAAAATGAAGATTCTACAAGAAAAAGGCTACAATAACAAGGATGTCATTTTAGGTATTCGCCCTGAAGATATTCATGATGAGCCAGTATTCTTAGAATCATCTTCAAACACGAAGATTGAAGCGAAGATCGACGTAGCTGAACTAATGGGTGCTGAAACATTCTTGTACTCTACGGTTAGCGGACAAGATTTCATCGCACGTGTAGATTCTCGTACAGACATTCGCAACGGCCAGAACATCTCTTTAGCGTTTGACATGAACAAAGCACATTTCTTTGATAAAGAAACGGAGCTACGTATTCGCTAATTCATATGTTACAAAAGCTCTGCTTAATTAAGCAGAGCTTTTTTTGTCCTTTATACGACTACTTAGCATCAAAATATTGCATTTTCTTGTGCTGTAATTATATTTTTATCTTTTATAGGCTACTTTCTAAAAGATTGTTGCTTTTAAATCTTTTTATTTACTTCTTTGACTGTTGATTGGAGTAGAAGGTGCGTGCCTACCACATGAGACACTTCTTGCAGGTATGCGACGAGGAAGCTTACTACGGTAGCATAAACTTGTAGACGCAGGAGCAAGGGACCTATAAAGGCTGGCAGTCCGAAAAGTGGAAGTGGCTTTTTCCAGCCCCGACAAGCAAAAGGTGAATAGACACTTCCAAAAGCAACAAATAATACGAAAACAGCCTTTTTATAATGATAGTACTCTAAAATTATGTGATCATACTTCCTTTTTATGTGATAATGTGTCCCCCAAAAAAAATCCCCTGTTATTTTTTTCTTTATCGGGGAAAATGTTAAATGATTGACGAAATCGTCTTTCGTTTATACAATAAATTCTATAAAAATTGTCGGGATTATCCTGACGAGGAGGACTTCATTTGAAAAACACATTTAAATTCCTGTCAGCTCTCGCACTTTCTGTCATACTTTTGTCAGCATGCGGAAATTCAGAGAAGTCAAAATCAGGTTCAGATTCAGATAAAAAAGTACTTACTATTGGTACAGAAGCTACATACCCACCTTTCTCATACCGTGATAAAAAAACAAATGAAATCACAGGCTATGACGTTGAAGTAGCTAAGGAAGTAGCTAAACGTCTTGAGATAGAGCCAAAGTTTGTAGCAACAGAATGGAAGAACATGTTTACGTCTCTTGACTCCAAACGATTTGATCTTGTTGCGAATCAAGTAACGATTACAGATGAGAGAAAAGCTAAATATGATTTCTCTACTCCTTATACTGTTTCTGGCGGACAAGTTATTGTCAACAAAGACAACAAAGATATTAAAGGGATTGAAGACTTAAAAGGCAAAGTAGTCGGTACAACACAAGGAAGTAACTACGCTGCTGAAGCTGAAAAAGCTGGCGCAAAAACTAAGTTCTATAAAGGTGCTGCTCAAGTATTAACAGATCTTGATGTTAATCGAGTTGATGCGGCGATGAATGATCAACTTTTTATCCTGACAGAATTAAAGAAAACAGATTATAACGTAAAAGCTGTTGGTGAGCCTTTTAACGAGAACGAAATGGCATTTGCATTCCGAAAAGATGATAAAGATCTCATTAAAGATGTAAACAAAGCGCTTGAAGAAATGAAGAATGACGGTACACTGAAAAAGCTCTCCGAAAAATATTTTGGAGAAAACGTAAGTGAATAATTTATCAGAAATTCTGATCAACTCCCTCCCCTATTTATTGGAGGGAGCTGTTTTTACTATTGTCATAAGCCTTGTCTCGATTATCGGAGCGCTTATTTTTGGATTGGTCGTCGCTTTATGCAGGATGTCATCTAATAAATTCTTGTCTGGGATCGCTAAGGGGTATATTTCATTCTTTAGAGGAACGCCATTATTAATTCAATTATTAATTCTTTATAACGGTTTTACGTTTATTTATGTACCTGAAGGATGGCAGGCAGCTCTCGCAGGACTTATACTTCATTTTAGTGCCTATATTGCCGAATCTTATCGTGGTGCCATTCAATCGATTGAAAAAGGACAATGGGAAGCCGCCTTTTCACTTGGAATGAACAGATACCTTACGTATAAAGAAGTAATTCTCCCTCAAGCATGGAGAATTTCTATTCCATCAGTTTGGAATTCTTTGATTGATATCGTTAAAGCCTCATCATTAGCGTCTGTTATTACTGTTCCAGAGCTAACCTTGATGGCAGATCAGATCAGCGCGTCCCAACTCATCGTACTGCCGGTTCTATTAGAAGCTGCAGTCATCTATTGGATTTTAACTTCTCTTTTGGATGGTCTTCGAGTATTGCTTGAAAGAAGAATTAAAATCAGCCAATAACCCTTCGCGTCTCACTTAGATGTGAAGGTTTTTTTATTCCCACTCACCAATGAAAAAAAGAACTTCCTGATGACATGCATCACAATAGAACACGTGCGGACACTGACTATCTGAAAAGTTATTTGGATAGCCATCTTCAAGCTTCAGTTCATCCACTTCCATATATGGGCTGTAATCATCAAAAAAGTCACTCACTCTTCCCTGATCTTGAACCGCTCTTCCACATTCCGGACAGCGAACGTTTATGGCTTGAAAGTTATTACAGATCGGACACATCGCCATCACTATCAACTCCTGTTTGATTTAAAAAGAGAGTGGATTACTCCACCCCCCTTTTTTTCAGCTACGGTCTTAGTTAGCGATTACCGCCACTTAACTGTTGCTGACCCATTGCGACTAAACGTTTCGTCATTTCCCCACCAACCGAGCCATTCGCACGAGCAGTTGTATCTGGGCCAAGTGTAACACCGAACTCAGATGCGATCTCATATTTCATTTGATCAATTGCTTGCTGCGCTCCTGGGACAACCAATTTGTTTCTTCTTGCCATGTGTTTCACCCCCTTGCACTTATTGTGTATCTCACTGTGTTCTATATTCGCAAAGGTCATTGGCAATTTATAGCGTTGTTCCCACTGTAAATCAGTGAATGATTCAAAAAGGTTGTCTAATTGGTTTATACTGAATTATAGTAAGAAAAAAATCATGTGATGATTATGAAAAAGTTGGTGAAATAATATGTCAAATGAATATGCAGTTGAGATGTTCAGAAAAACCATACCTTTGTTTCAAGCATTAGGTGATCCTGTTAGACAAGACCTTGTACTGCTTTTAGCGGAAACAGATAAAATGAATGTAACGGATATTGCCAGTCAATCCCCTATGTCACGGCCAACAGTATCCCATCACTTAAAAATATTACGAGAAGCTGGAATTGTGGGCACCGAGAAAAAAGGGAAAGAGATTTTTTATTTCTTAACGCTTGATCAAACCGTGGTTCAACTCAAACAGCTCATACACATTATTGAAGAGGAATGTATTCTTTAGATTTTTTATTTTTATTCACTGTTGTACTTGATAGTAGTTGATTTCCGCTACAGGTTGCACGCTTTCCATGGGGCGACCGGTGAGCCCCTTGCCACTCCGCGCCCTTAAGGGTCTCACCTGACCGCTCGTCCCATAGGAGTCTCGCACCTTACACTCCAATCAACCTGCATAGAAGTGAGAAAAAACATTCAAAGTAACTAACCTTTAGAAAACAGCCTAATGAGAAAGGCTAAAAAAAAAGCGATTCAGCATGGTTGTTATTGCTGAATCGCTTTTTGTTTTGAATAAACAGTAAATAAAAGATGGAAAGCGAGCAACTGTAACGTAAATCAACTACTTCAAAAACAACTCTGCAAAGCTAAAACAGCTCTTATTTTTTCCGAAGTTGTTTAATGCTTGAACGCATCAATTCCACCCTTTGTTTGCTGTTTGAGAAATAGGCTTTGATCAATGTTCTTATTTTTGAGTACTTCTTTTCATACGGGTACCAGTTTATCTCCCGTTTTTTGATTCCCGCATCTTTCATCACTGACATCTGACGTGTAAAAGTGAACAAGCCTTCGTCTCCATGATACCTGCCTATCCCGCTGCTTTTTACTCCACCAAATGGAAGATGCGGATTTGCTACTGACACGAGTACATCATTAATCACCGCACTGCCTGTTACAAGCTTTGATGTCACACGGTTCGCCTTTTTAGCATCCTTTGTCCATACACTTGCGTTCAAACCAAACTCAGTGCTATTCGCTTTTTCGATCGCTTCTTCCTCTGTTGAGAAGGATATCACAGGCAGTACTGGTCCAAACGTTTCTTCTTTAACGATTTTCATATCTTCCGTAACATTCGTTAAGATCATTGGTTCCAAATACATGCTTTCTCCCCACTGATCTGGGTCTTTGCCAGTAAGCAGAAGAGCTCCTTTCTCTAATGCATCCTCCACATGATTTTTTATGATCTCTTTTTGATGAGGAAAAGTTAAAGAGCCAATATCTTCACCAAGCTTCAGTTTCTTCGTTTCTTCTACAAGCCGGTCGATAAATTCTCCATGAATGGTATGCTGCACATACACTCTTTCGATCGACATACATACTTGTCCTGCATTCGTGAATGCTCCCCAAACTGCACCGTTCACTGCTCTTATCATGTGAGCATCTTCAAATACAATCATTGGGTCTTTTCCGCCAAGCTCCAGAGTATAAGGAATAAATCTCTTGCTCGCTTCAATACCAATATTCCGTCCTGTCTCAACAGATCCTGTGAAGAAAATGCCATCTGGCGTTCCAGAAACCAAAGCTTGTCCCAATTCTTTTCCGCCATGCGCAACTTGAAGAACATTTTTCGGCAGATTCACTTCTCTCGCAATTTTTTCAATCAACAACCCGATCGTAGGTGTGACCTCAGAAGGTTTTACAATAACAGAATTCCCTGCGATCAGTGCCGAGATTACAGGTGTCATCGATAGTTGAAAAGGATAGTTCCATGGTGAGATGACTAGTACTGTTCCAAGAGGAAAATAATCTACATATGAAGATTTACCTAAAAAAAGAAGCGGTGTGGGAACTTTTTTCCGCTTTAAAATTTTTGGTGCGCGCTTTTCATAATGACCAATAATGTCAATTACAGGCATAAGATCCGCTGTAAGCGCTTCTGTTCTTACTTTTCCAGTTGCAGCACAAATTTCATCTACAATTTCATCCATGTTTTCGAGTAGATGCTGTTTAATTTTTCTTACAAACGATAATCGAGTTTCTAAAGAACGGGTGGACCAATATTGAAAAGCAGCAGAAGCTTTCTCATACATTTCAGGCACTTGATTTTCTCCCGTTTCAAGCCATTGATCAATGGTTTCTCCTGTTGCAGGGTGTTTTGCAATCATTACATTTTTCATGATGCGCACCTCCTTTGTCAAAATATTCATATTTCTTTTATCATACCTTTTTATTTCACTAATGTTTATTTATTTTTTAAGGTATGATATCATGTTGATATTCTTAAACATATAAACGCGATTATGGAAGGATGTTACTTATGATAAATAATAAAATTGTATTGATTACAGGTGCCTCAAGCGGAATTGGTCTTGAATTTGCCAACCTCTTTGCAAAAGACGGCTATCATTTGGTGCTTACAGCTAGAAATGAGACGAAGCTTAATGAGATTGCCGAACAGCTGACTAAAAAGTATGGTGTGAAAATTACGGTATTTGCAAAAGATTTAAGCCAAACCGATGCTGCAGAAGAACTGACAGCAGAAATTATTGCAAAAGGTATAGAGATTGATGTTCTCATCAACAATGCAGGATTTGCCGCTTACGGACCATTTAACGAAACATCATGGAATGAAGAAAAAGATATGATTCAAGTTAACATTACCGCTCTAACAACACTGACTAAACAGCTCCTTCCTGGAATGATTAAGCGTAATCGTGGAAAGATCTTAAACGTAGCTTCAACCGCAGCTTTCCAACCTGGACCTTTAATGGCGGTGTATTATGCAACAAAAGCTTATGTTCTTTCCTTCTCAGAAGCGATCAACTATGAACTACGTCATACAGATGTTAGTGTTACTGCTCTTTGCCCAGGAGCTACAGCTACTAACTTCGAAAAGCGTGCAAGCCTTGAATCTTCTCGTTTGTTTCAATCCGGTGCGATGGATGCAAGCGACGTTGCACGGTCAGGCTACAATGCCTTGATGTCTAAAGAGTCATTAGCGGTTCCTGGATTTAAAAATAAAGCATTAGCGAACATCGTTCGATTCTTGCCTCGAAAGACCGTTTTAAAAATCGTTCATTATGTACAAGACAAAAAATAAATGTAATAATCTTGAGAACAGCATTATAGCTGTTCTCTTTTTTTACACTATCTATCATAAGAATTCGTATATTCTTTTCAATTTATTGCTTGATAACACGTTTTTCATTGTGTAATATTACACTAAAAGAGAATTTGTGTGCATCGTCCTGTTTTAAAAGAACTTTACATATACTTGAATTGAGGTGGTATAACATGAACAAACAATGGATGAGAAAAGAAGGTCAAAAATGGATCGCTGACAATATCATCACTGAAGATCAGTTAGGTTTGATTCTGGCAAGATATCCTGATGCCGAAGACAAGCGAAAAGTTACTGGAGTATTACCCATTCTAGCAAGTATCCTAATCGGCATTGGTATCCTATCTTTCATCGCTTCAAATTGGGGAGAAATCTCACCAATTGCCAGACTATCCTTACTTATCGTGTTTATGCTCGGTTTTTATTTTACAGGTGAACGTTATTTGAAAGCTGGCCATCATTCTTTAGGTACTTCTCTTAATCTTCTAGGGATCATTACATTTGGTGCAAGCATCATTCTTTTAGGTCAGACTTTTCACTTAAATGCTGTTGATGCTCGTTTATTCGTTTTTTGGAGCTTACCTGCCGTTTTTTATTTATTTAGGGATCGAAACAAACTCTATTTTTTCCTTCTTGGACTATTAACAGTCGGCGGCCAACTATACAGTATAAGTGAGTTTCAAAGCTTTAGTTATCTTTTATTTATTCTTTTTACAATAGCTGTTGGAGGCTTTGTTTTCTTATATCCAACCATTCTAAAGTCTTGGATTCTTACGATTGGATTCAGCATTCAAGTCCTGATGTTTATCATGGTTAAAGATGTTAATCTACTCTGGTTTTTCTTATTCGGATTCGCCTTATTCACAAGCGGATTATGGGTTAATAAGAAGGTATTTAAACAACCGTTTAATCGCCTAGGAACACTCATAGGCTTCGGATATGCTTACGGATTATATTTCTTGCTAACGAATGAATTTTCTTCTGATTTTGAGCTACCCAATCCTTATATGTTCCTCCCTGTATTAGTGGTCATATTCGCTTTATCAATCATCGGAAAACGTCAGGAGAATTTATACTTGCATGCATGGGAACTATTGATTTTCCTGCCGTTCTTTTACTTGGTCAAAGTGACGGATCCATTAATAGTAGGCATCCTTTATTTGATCATCATGTTCGTATTTTCAGGATTCAAGCTTGCTGAAGGCTATCGTAACGAAAGTCGTTCGCAAATTAATTTTGGAATCGTACTGTTTTTACTAGTTTGCTTAATGGGATACTTCAATCTTGCGTGGTCCTTTATGCCAAAGTCCATATTCTTCTTATTTGGTGGAGTTCTTTTATTCATGCTAAATGCGTTTCTCCAACGTAAGAAAAAGCAGATATTAAAGAACGGAGGTCCGCATCATGATTAATAAAAGAGGTTGGATGATCGCTGCCCTTCTACAAGTATTGTTTCTTCTACTTATCGCAGGAAGCTATTATAGCATCGATTATTTTGGAAAAGAGATAAAGATTAAGACCGTCCCCGTAGATCCTCGAGATCTTTTGTATGGTGATTATGTGACACTTCGCTATGATATCAGTACAGCTCCCCTCAAAAGCTATAGGGGAGATACAGCTGAACTCGATCGAGGTGAGCAAAAGGCTTATGTTGTTCTTCAGCCTAACAGTGATGGTTATTATGTGGTTAAGAATGTTTATACAGAAAAACCAGATGTCACGGGTGATCAGGTTGTGTTAACTGCAAGAGCTGAAAAAGTCTGGGGTGCAGGTTCTATTGATAATATTCAGCTTACCTACGGGTTTGAGCGCTATTATGTGCAAGAAAACACAGGAAAAAAACTTGAACAACAAGCAAAAGACATGGATGTAATTATAAGTGTTGCACCTTGGGGAGCTCATAAGATCGTTGAGCTGAATCCTTAAATGATGATTGACTCATAAAGAGCTGAAAGGCTTTTTATGAGTTTTTTTATTTGTAAAAATGTACGGTGTTTGTCTTAAAATCGGATAAATAATCTTATCTACGGAATTATTGAGGATTACCTCGTATAAAAATCAGTTTACCTCGTAATAAAAAGAGATTACCTCGTAATGAGTGCCTCTGTCCTCCTCTTATGGACATTTCATTTCATAATGTCCTGCACACACATACTACAGCATCCCTACTATAGCGTCGTGAGCTAAAAAACTTTTACATACAATTATTTATATCTAATTACTCATTATTCTCCGGTTTAAGTTTAGCGATTACGGGAAAATTGAATAATGAGGTGAAAACAATGTCAGATACTAAAATTATCGAACTAAAAGATGTACTAAATGGGTGGGCTGGTAACCAGATTTCTATTCGTAAAGAAGAAGCAGGAGATCTAGATCAAATCAGAATCTCATTGGATAAAGCAACCTTTGAACAAAGAGATGCACACGACGACTATTTAGGTGACCACATATTGTTTTTACACGGTACAGCTTATGCAGCTGAGGAAGGTTCACAAGTAGAGCTGCCGACAATTACGTACGAAATACCAATTGATGGGATTAATGATATTCGAACAGACGATAACATCGTTTCATTCGAAACCAATAGAGCACAATATGTTATCAATAAATAAAGAAGAGATCCCCACGGGATCTCTTCTTTATTCTTGTTGCATGCTTTTTGTAACATCTGTTAACGAATCTGCTGAAACGGCGATCTGACCAACAGCATGACTTAGTTCTTCTATAACTTCAGCCATCACTTCTACTTCTTTTTCTAGCTTTCCGCTTCGATCCGTACTCTCATCCATCTTGGAGAGAATCGCTACAAAGAAATCTGATATTTCCGTAGCTTCACTTACACTATCATTTATATAATGATGAATACTTTCAACAGATGTAGTTACAGCTTCTATACGTTTATGCGTATTTTTCACAAGTTCTGATACACCAGAAACAGATGTCTTTGTTTGATCAGCTAACTTTCGAACTTCATGAGCAACGACAGAGAATCCTTTTCCAGCTTCCCCAGCTCTAGCTGCTTCTATCGCTGCGTTAAGGGAAAGAAGGTTCGTCTGTTCCGCAATCGCTGTTACGATATCTACAACATCGTTAATTTTTACAGTTGCTTGTTCTAAATTGATCAATTCAGCTGTGATTTGCTCTGATTGTTCTTTTACTTTCAGAATCATATGCTGATGATCGTCTAGTTTGTTCTTACCTGCCAACGAATTATTGGATACCTCTACAGCTGATTCTGCTGTGTTTTTTGCAAAAACAACCACTTCATCCGCTTTTGATGTTAACTCTTCTAGAGCTGCACTCGTCTCTTCTGAGATACTCGCTAGTTCTTCCACAGAATCACCAACTGAAACCGCAATCTGCCTTTTTTGCTCTTCATGCTGCTCTCTTTGTTTTACTTGCTCTAATTCAAATGCTTCTAGAACAATTTGCTGTTCAAAGTTTAAAATCTTCGTTAATGCTTTAACAGCAAGCTGATACTCATTTTTATCCTGAATATGTTTGTCCAATATAGATAATAAGGAAAGAAGCATATCCTGAAAAGAACAGATGTACCATTTCGGCTGCAATCCGATTTTAAAGTGTATTCTAGCAATCACTTTTCTTTGCTCTATATAGGCTGTATCGATAACCCCATCAAACATTTCTTGTATATGTTTGATCAACGTCACTTGAAGCTTATTAACTGAACTGTGTTTTTGAATAATTTCCATCAAGCCAGGAACATGTTCAATGTTTTTATAAAATTGGTTCACGATCTCTTCAATATTCTCAGAGAGCAACGGTTTGATCGAGCGAATGATTGCTAAGTCATCAACTGTTAATGAAATCATGTTCAATTGCTTTTGCCACTCACTGTTAGGAGATACTAAAATTTTCACGTCTTCTTTGAAATTCTCAGTTGGATCAAGCACTGCTGCCGTACTTTTCTTTTTTGTTAAAATGCTTAGTATAGATGCCAATTTAATTTCCTTCTTCCTTAATAATCAGTTACATTTCATCCAATATGATGCAATTACATGTGACTAAACGCTCATTTTATAGATTCATATGTTTTATCGACTTCTTTAAGGGAATCTTTCACTAAACAAAATTATTTTCAAAAAAATGAAAAGAGGAGTGATTCACATGTGGAGAAAGAGATGGGCAGCTGGAACTTTGGCAGCGATGTTAACTTTAGGTGGATTAACTGCTTGCGGTGACGGTGTAGATCAAGACAACGGTGTGGACGATGGCGAACAAAACGATGAAATGGATGAAAAAAATAAAGAAGAAGGGTGATAAGCCTCCTTCTGAAAATAACAAATGCGAAAAAGGAGCCCATATAGGCTCCTTTTAGCGTTTAACTTACTGCTCGTGTTTCTGTTTTTCCTTGTTGTAGCTGGTACATTTGGAAGTATCGTCCCTTTTCTTTCATCAATTCATCATGACTGCCACGTTCTACGATCACACCACGGTCGAGAACGAGAATTTGATCCGCACTCTTAATCGTAGAAAGTCTATGAGCAATAATGAAAGTGGTCCTTCCTCTCTTCAGGACATCTAGTGCCTCTTGAATCACAGCTTCTGTTTCAGTATCAATACTTGCCGTTGCTTCATCAAGTATTAAGATAGCTGGATTGTAAGCTAGCGCTCTTGCAAAAGAAATTAATTGTCTCTGACCGGATGAAAGGGTACTTCCTTTTTCAATAACCGGCTCATCTAATCCTTTAGGCAAGTTGTTGATAAATGGCATCGCACCTACATCGGTGAGTGCCTTTTCAACTTGTTCCCGCGTGATTTCAGGATTATCCAAGCTCACGTTGGATGCAATCGTTCCTGTGAACAAGAAAGGATCTTGCAAGACGATACCCATATGCTGTCGAAGCTCCTGTTTAGATAGCTTCATAATGTCTTGGCCATCGATCATGATTTTTCCCTGTTTGATGTCATAGAAACGGAATAATAGATTCATGATAGAGCTTTTACCAGAACCAGTGTGACCGACAAGTGCCACCGTCTCACCTTGGTTTGCTTCGAAAGCTATATTTTTAAGGACTGGCTCCCCTTCTACATAACTAAACGTCACATCTTGAAACTCAACATTACCTTTGTAGCGTTCAATCTCAGTTTCAGTTACTTTCTGTCCTGGCTCATCCATCAGAACGAATACTCGCTCTGCAGATACAAGTGCCTGCTCAAGCTGTGCTAGCTGGTTAACCATACCTGTTACCGGGTGAAACATACGGTTTAAATAATCTACAAAGGCGTACAGAACACCGATCGAAATAACTGAACCTACACCAAGTGCCTGCCCACCAAAGTGCCAGATGAATGCCATGAACGCAAGGTTCTTTAATAACAATACGAGGTTATGTCCCGTCATTGCATTAAGACTTAAGAGCTTATTTTGGAAGGTGAAGTATTCTTTATTCATCGCTTCAAATTCTTCTGAAGTCTCTTTTTGGCGCTTAAAAGCTTGAATGATTGTCATACCATTGATCGATTCATTTATCATGCCGTTAATGTCACTTAGCGTTGAACGAATTCTATGATTGTATTTAGAAGCAAACTTTCTGTAAACGATAATCCAAACTACTAAGATTGGTACAAGAATCAAACAGATCGTTGCAAGCTTCACATCGAGTAAGAACAATGCGATGAAAATACCCGTCAGATAGATGATTCCTGTAAAAAAGTTAGCTAGTACGTTAATAAATAATTCTTTGATCGCTTCCGTATCATTCGTAATACGAGAAACGATTTTCCCAGCAGGCTGATTATCAAAATATGTGATCGCTACGCGCTGAACGTGGGCAAACACATCTTGACGAATTTTTTTGATAACCAGATTAGAAGAGCGCTGCAGCATATAGCGTTGACCATATTGAAAGAATGCCGCAAAAACGAGAAGGCTTAAGTAGATCATGGTCAATTTCATGATTCCTCTGATTTCTGGCTTATAAAAAGCAAATGTTTCACTCGTACTCAGTTTATCTGCCGAATAGGTTTCGGATTTACCTTTAAACGAAATCGTCACCTCACCCTTAACCACTTTTCGCTCACCATCAAAAGCTATTTTATTAGGTACAACGAAGTAGTCGCGTTTAACTTGTATAACTCGAATTTCTTTTCCTTTATCTTCTCCTGGATCAAAATGATCGCTTCGCTTATACCAGTTTCCATCGTATTTCACTGCTGCTTTTTCTTCATTATCTACTTGATGCCACGGCCTCTCGATCCCAAGTATATGGTCATCGATCATCGTCTTTGCGATAAACGGTCCAGTCAGCTCCGCCCCAATGGCAACGGTCAGCATCAAAAGCCCGAGAATAAAGTTCTTTTTATAGTGAAGTGCGTATTGAAACAGGCGTTTTCCTACGTTCATGGCTACACCGCCTTATTATCATTTAAATTTTGTTCGATCTGCTGACGTTCGTGCTGCTCTTTATACCAGCCGTCTCTAGCGATTAAATCCTCATGTCTGCCTTCATCCACGATCGCGCCGTCATCAATAACGATAATCCAATCTGCGTGTTCAACAGCTGACAGTCGGTGTGTTGTAATAAATGTTGTTTTCCCAGCGCGCTCTTTACGGATGTTACCGATGATTGCTGTCTCCGTTTTCGCATCTACAGCAGAAAGCGCGTCATCTAGGATTAAGATTTCTGGATCTACACATAATGCTCGTGCAATAGACACACGCTGCTTCTGTCCTCCTGATAACGCCACACCTTTTTCACCGACGAGCGTGTTCAACCCTTCAGGAAGGTGCTGAACATCTTTTCTGAATGATGCCATCTCCATAACATGATTCAACTTATCAACACCTGCTGTGCTGTTCCCAAACAAGATATTTTCCTCCACTGTTTTGGAGAAAAGAATAGCATCCTGCGGTACGTATCCGATCCACCCTTGCAGGTCCTCTAAAGCAATATCCTCAATTCCTACACCAGAGAATGTGATGTTCCCTTTTCCAGCTGGATACTCTCTTAAAAGCTGTTTAAGAAGTGTTGTTTTTCCGCTTCCTGTTCGACCAACGATTCCAAGCGTCGCTCCTTTTTCCACCTTAACGTTGATGTTTCTTAAGTTATCTGTTTCAGAAGAGGGATATTTGAATGTCACATTTTCGAAAGCGATTGTCCCCGGATCCTTTAATGGAACAAGATCTTCTGCATTCTTAACATCGGGCTCATAGCTAAGCGTTTCATTAACACGATCAAGCGATGCACTTCCACGTTCCATAATGTTAATTAGCTCACCGATCGCAATCATCGGCCAGATCAGCATACCTAAGTAAACATTAAACGTAACAAGTTCACCAAGTGTGATCGTCTTATGAAAGACCATATATGCTCCATAACCTAAACCGATCAAATAGCTGATTCCTACTAATACTTTGATCGTTGGTTCAAACAATGCATCGATTCTTGATACAGCTAAGTTCTTTTCAAATACATCCTCGGTTACTTTATTGAAGCGCTGTACATCCTCTTCTTCTTGAACATAAGCACGAATAACACGTACCCCTTGAATGCTTTCAAGAACTGAATCGTTCATTTCTCCAAACGCGTCTTGCGCAACGGTAAAACGCTGATGTACTTTTTTTCCGTATTTTTTAATGATAAAAGCGATAATCGGAAGTGGAATGAGCGCTGCAAATGTCAATTTCCAACTGATCATGAATCCCATCACGAACAAGATCGTTAACATGAACAGACTTGAATCCACGAGTGTTAAAATTCCAAATCCTGCAGTCATAGAGATGGCTTTTAAATCATTTGTCGCACGTGCCATCAAATCTCCCGTTCTATTCTTCTCAAAGAACGTAGGAGTCATCTTTAATAAGTGCCTCATAAAACTTGAACGCATCGAGCGTTCGATGATAAATGCTCCTCCAAAAAGCTGATACATCCATATGTACATCGTAATGTACATTGAAACAATAACAGCAACAAAGATTCCAAGAGTCCGCATCATGTCTTCTTTTGTGATCGTGCCCATGTGAATGGAGTCAATGATGTTACCGATGAGTTTCGGTGGGATGATCTCGATAATCCCAACGCCAGTCAGTAACACTACTGCAACCGTGTATCGTATCCAATGTTTCTTAAAGAACCAAGCTAATTTTCCTAAAACTGAAAACATAATGTCTCTCCTCTCGATCTACCATTCTTTTAAACAGTTGTTTAACGAAGCTACCCGAAAAGTGTATGATCCTTACGTTCTAGCCACACGTTCAATGATTTTCTTTTCATTTGTTCTCCTCCTCATATTTAGTGAATCTATTGCAAAAAGAAGAATGATCTCTTCTAAGCAAACAAAAATAAAAAAAGCATACCATTCGAACTCGGTATGCTTTGAAATCATAAAAAAACACACGTCACGACTGGGATGACCTGCGTACAAACATGTATGTAGAAAAGGTGGATATATAGAGTAAAATTCTAATACATCTCTTCCGGCAGGTCATGGTATGAAATTGTAGAGTCATCGTTGATTACAACAGTGACCGCAATTTGAGTAACAATCATTTCTTTCACCATGACACAACCATCCTTTCCATAATTTTGTAGTTTGTAACTTTGGTAATCTTAACACTATTCTAATAACTATGTCAATTGCTTTTAGATATGCTTAAAATTATTTAAAATGCTGTTAATTTGTGCTTTAGAAAGGTGCTTGAAGTGAGGTTGCCGCTTCAATCTACAGCGTTTTCGCATGATCCCATCATAATTTACTTTCAATCCACGAGTTTTGGCTTTCAATCCACGAGTTTTGGCTCTCAATCCACGAGTTTTGGCTTTCAATCGACGAGTTTTGGCTCTCAATCGACGAGTTTTGGCTATCAATCCACGAGTTTTGGCTTTAAATCCAAAAGTTATCCACGAGTCGACACCCCTCGACAAACTCGTACACCATCGGTTTCTAAAACAAACAAAAAAACCCGCCACTTCAAAAGTGACGGGCTTTCACACACTTACAATTTATCCTAACTGACGCGTTAAGTTTGCCATTTCAATAGCAGACACAGCAGCTTCCCAGCCTTTGTTTCCTGCTTTCGTTCCTGCACGTTCGATCGCTTGTTCGATTGAATCCACTGTCAAAACGCCAAAGATTACTGGAACGCCACTCGACATAGATGCTTGAGCGACTCCTTTCGCTGCCTCATTACATACATAATCAAAGTGAGGCGTTGATCCGCGGATTACCGCTCCTAAGGTAATCACTGCATCATAGTTACCGCTATCTGCCATCTTTTTAGCGATCAATGGAATCTCAAACGCTCCAGGAACCCAAGCGATGTCTACATCATCTTCAGAAATACCGTGTCTTTTGAATGCATCCTGTGCACCTGAAACTAATTTATCTGAAATAAAATCATTAAAACGTCCTGCTACAATACCTACTTTTAATCCTGTACCAACTAAATGTCCTTCAAATAATTTTGCCATGACTATTCCTCCTGATTAGAAATGAAGCATATGCCCCAATTTACTCTTTTTTGTTTTTAGATAATCTTCGTTGTTCTTGTTATGAGGCATCTGAAGCGCCACACGATCGATCACTTCTAAGTCATAACCTTTTAATCCAGCAATCTTTCTTGGATTGTTAGTCAACAGTTTCATTTTACTGATGCCAAGATCCTTTAAAATCTGTGCTCCTATTCCATAGTCCCGCAGATCTGGTGCGAACCCAAGCTGTTCATTTGCCTCAACTGTATCCAGACCCTCTTCTTGAAGTTTATAAGCTTTCATCTTGTTGATAAGTCCGATGCCGCGGCCTTCTTGTCTCATGTATAGTAAAACGCCACGACCTTCTTTTTCGATCTGAGAAAGAGCTGCGTGTAGCTGTGATCCACAATCACAGCGAGCTGAGCCGAATACATCACCTGTTAAACATTCAGAATGGACGCGTACTAAAACTGGTTCACCGTTTTCTACATCACCTTTTACAAGTGCAACATGTTCTTTCTCGTCTAATACATTTGAAAAACCGATCGCTTTAAAATCACCGAACTCAGTCGGTAGATTAATTTCTACTTCACGCTTAACCATCTGCTCTGTTTTGTTTCGGTACGTAATAAGGTCTTTAATCGTGATCAGTTTCATATTGTGTTGTTTCGCCAGCTCAACGAGTTCTGGGACACGAGCCATCGTTCCATCCTCTTTCATGATTTCACAGATAACACCAGCCGATTTGCTGCCTGCCATTTCGGCGAGATCAATTGCTGCTTCCGTATGCCCTGCTCTTCGCAACACACCGCCGTTTTTTCCGATCAGCGGAAAAATATGACCAGGGCGCTTAAAATCAGAAGGTACGGAATCTGCATTCACTAGTTCACGTACTGTGGCTGCTCTCTCTTGAGCTGAGATACCCGTTGTTGTTGAAATATGATCCACACTTATCGTAAAAGCCGTGCCATGCGAATCTGTGTTAGCAACTACCATCGGCGATAGATCAAGCTTTACAGCAATTTCCTCTGAGATTGGTGTACATACTAGGCCCCTGCCGTGTGTTACCATAAAATTGATCGTTTCAGGAGTGATCCCTTCAGCGAGTGCGACAAAGTCACCCTCGTTTTCACGGTCTTCGTCATCTACTACGATCACAATTTTTCCTTCTTTAAGATCTGCAACTGCTTCTTCTATGGAGTGAAACATGAACTCTCCTCCTAAAATCCGTGCTCTTGTAAGAAATCAAGAGACAGCTTCGACTTTTGTGTAGTTTCTTCTTTCGGCGACAACATATTGTGTACATATTTTGCGAGCATGTCGCATTCAATGTTCACGATGTCACCCGTTCCTTTTGATCCTAAAATCGTATGCTCTGCTGTATGAGGTATCAATGAAACAGTAATTGTACTTTCGGTTACTTCAAATATAGTGAGACTCGTCCCATCTACACATACAGAGCCTTTCAACATAAAATAACGCATCAGATGCTTAGGTAACTCAATTTTATAATAAATGGCATTTTTCTCTGGACGCTTTTCAAGGATTGTTCCCGTTCCATCAACATGTCCTGAAACAAAATGTCCACCGAACCGGCCACCAGCTGCCATCGCTCGTTCTAGGTTGACTGGATCACGATTGTTCAACATTCTCAATGTGGAAGAACGAAACGTTTCTGGCATTACATCCACTGTGAACTCTCTTTTATTAAATGATGTCACCGTTAAACAAACACCGTTAACTGCGATACTGTCTCCAAGGTTTACATCTTTTAATATTTCTTCAGCTTTAACCGTAAGAACGATTGTTTCATTTCCTTTAGAAATTGATTTTATCGTACCATTTTCTTCGATAATGCCTGTAAACAAAAAGCTTTCCCTCCCCTCGTATGACGTTAGTATCATCGTAAATATGCATAAGCAGGAGTCCTTTTTTCTTAATACAAATAACCCCGGAAACAAAGCTTCCGGGGTTTTGAATGTTAAGAATATAACGAAATAAACCTTTAACTATACCCATTTCAAACACAGGTATTCTAAAAGTGTTCACGTTCCTTCTCCCATCCAGACTATACTGTCGGCTTCGGAATTACACCGAATCCACCGTTTCTGCTAGAAGCAAAACCGGGTCACGGACTAAGAGGCTAGAGCCTCATCACCGCCGGTTGGGAATTTCACCCGACCCCGAAGGACTTATTTACTTACGTTCATTATAAGTAAACAGAAGCGTGAATTCAAACGTGAATCACTTTTATTGACCAATTATTAATTTTTCTTTCGGGTAATGAATGTGCTCTGTTACCACTTTTCCTCGAATGATGAACAAGAATGACAATACGCCAATCCTTCCAATAAACATTAGAAGCATTAGGATCACTTTACCCGTTGAGCTCAACTGACCTGTAATTCCAGTGGAAAGCCCTGTCGTTCCAAAAGCTGAACAAACTTCAAAGAATAAGTACTCGATCGGCATAGGATCTGTAATCGCTAAGATAATTGTGGAAGTTGTACAGAGAACCATCGCAACGATAATAACAATGAACGATTTGTGAATATCTTCCGGGTAAATCTCCCGCTTAAAGATTTTAATCGTGTTTCTTCCCTTCGCATAAAAGAGGGTCGCTAACAATGCCACAGCAAATGTCGTCGTGCGAATTCCCCCTCCAACTGAACTTGGAGAAGCACCAATAAACATCATTACTCCTAAAAAGAGAAGAGTTGGTACCGTGAACTCAGAGACATCCATCGTTGATAGCCCCCCACTTCGCGTGGTAACCGACTGAAATAACGAATAAAAGATTGTTTCATGCCAAGACTTACCTTCGAAGAATGCATTCATCTCTAGAACATAAATCCCTATTGCACCTGTAATAACTAATAGTGCAAATGTAGTTGTAGTTACTTTCGTAAAAAGAGTGAACGTGTAACGCTCTAAATACTTACGCTCTTTAATAAAGTTATTGATCTCTACTAATACGGGAAAACCAATAGCACCAGATGTGATCAGAAACATTGTAACAATCTGAACGAGATAATCATGACGAAATGGGATGAGTGAGCTTCCCGTTATATCAAAACCTGCGTTCGTTGTTGCTGTAACTGCTGCAAAAAATGCGTGATAGAGTACTTCTACTTCTGTGTCATAATAAGGCTGAAATAGGATAAAGAACAATACTGTTCCTACGATTTCAATCCCAATAATGAGTGTTAGTATTTGCTTCATCAATTGTACAAGCCCTGCCAGTGTCGACTGGTTTTGGTCTGTCATGATCAATTGACGTTCTCTCATTCCAATACGCTTGCCGATTAAAAGCCAAATGGCTGTACCAAGTGTCATAACGCCGATTCCACCAATCTGTACGATGATGGCAAGAAGGACGACTCCAACTTGGTTGAACGTTTCTGAAATATTAACAGACGTTAAGCCTGTTACACTCACTGCACTCACCGCTGTAAACAGCGCATCAATAAATTTCAACTCTACTCCTTCGTTATGGCCGACCGGCAAACTTAACAGAATAGTCGCTACTAATACTGACAATAAATAAAAGATTACGATTAGTTGAACAGAAGTTAGAAATGATTTTTTATGTTGTGAAGTTGCTGTATTTTTAAACATATATTTTCACCTGTCGAAAGGATTTTTCTGTAACCTTCTGAAATCTTAACAATAGCATTTCCATTTAACAAGGTGAAATTGAACATTTGCTAAAAAAAGACTGTCAATCTTCTAAATTACATTCTTCCTCAGCCATTCTCTTTTCAATAAGCCTCATTAATTCAGCTGGATGATCTACTTTAATAACTACCCTTGTCACGTTCTTCTTAAATCCATATATGATATCTGATCTTACAGGTTTTTTCAGCAGCAACTCAATATTCGGTTTCTCCGGAATAAAATCACTTACTCGCGCTTCAAACGTATACTTCATTTCAGCTGCACTCAATTCATCTGGTCCTTCATACGTTCTCCATTCTTGGATGTATTTAAACGGCAGATCAAGGCTTTTAATAAATCCTATACTTAATATCAACGAATGCTCCGTAACGATCAAAGGGACTTTTTTTACAGCTTGCATCTGGCCGATAAGAAAAAGGATAGAGTAGATGTTTATGAATAATAAAATGATAGAAACTGTATGGTTCCACTGGCTGAAGAAATAATGCAGACCGACTGATTCGATGATAAGCGCGTGGATCAACATGAGCTGGAGAGCTACATAACTTGTATTCTTATGATAAGTAAATGTTTGTTCAGTCAGCATAGGTGCTTTTCGCCACGAAAAGAATGCATAATAGAACATGGTTACTTCACTGACGAGAGAATCAATCAAGCGACTTTGTGCAAAATGAACGTTAACAGCCTGTTTGATTCTCAATAAAAATGGTAGTTCAACAGCTAATTCACTATACGTCTTCTTTACTTTAGGAAACTTTCTGCACACGATAAACAACAAATAAAGTTCAATAGAGATAAAACCCGCTTCTAAAAAAAGAAGAGCTTTCGGAATAAACGATACAGATTTCAGCAAATCATCTGGAATAATATATGAAGCGAAAGCATAACTCACTAATGCAACAAGCAGTGTCAGCTTCCATGAATACCTTTTTCGAATAATAAAGTAGTAGGTCAGGAGAGGAATAACCAAAAGAAAATCAAACATCGAGCCAATGAGCACAGAAGTAGGCACTGGTTGGAAATAAGTCGTCTGATAAAGAATTAGATTGCTTCCAATGACCAATGTACTAAGAAATAGATAAGGTAACCACCTAATCGGCCTGTTCATGGTTTCAATCATAAAATCCCTCCTTACTTCAATTATACAATAAATTCCATTATTTTCTTCTTTTTCATGGCTTTGTCACAAAAGGTACAAAAAAAGGACCTACGCCTCAAAAGGAGGATGGCCCTTCTTCTTGTGATTTAGTTTTTCATTAACCGGAAGAAAAACAAGCAGACATAAACATAAAGCAACTAACTCTAGTGAAAGGATATACCACGGATACGGTCCCAAGTAATCCATTATTGATGCATTCGATGGTTTCTCTATCAAAAACATATAATTTGCATCAATTGCTACATCTACAACATACACACCTATAGCATAAATGTTCAGCCATAAAAATGACTGAAAAAAAAGCCGCCAGCTAATGGTGTAAGACCTTATAATCGCATAATATAGAGCTGTCCATACAATAAAAGCATGTGCCATAAAATATTGGATGAATCGAAAATGCCAAGGTTCATGAAATAACTCTGGTGTAAGTAATCCTTGTATGGCACCTGTTAAACCAAAAAGATAGACAAAAGCAAACAGTCTCTGATTATCTGTTAAGAGTAACAATACAGATAACAAAATATTAAAACTACATAGCTGCAAAGGAAGGAAAATATGAACATCCCATAAATCATTATGGATAGCCCATATGTGATACGTAGTTTCCGAAACTACAAGCCCCGCGATCAAGATTTTCTTCCATATGTGCATCTTTCTTATCCGAGTACGGTAGCCGTACATGACAATACTCACAAAGAAAATAATAACCAATACTAGAACATGCTCCCACTGAAACATCCTAAAACCCGAAGTTCCTGCACTAAACCAACTCTCCATTTAAATCCTCCACCTTCTACCTAATAATATTCAAAAGTCTTAGTGCACTTTCCTTTGTATTAAAAAATGTAGCTGTTTCGTATACATTGTTGCCCCGAAAGTAATTCGCTCGCTTTCCATGGGGCGTGCGGTGAGCCTCCTGCCCGCTTTGCGCCATTACGAGACTCACCACTTTGCGCTTCAATCAACTTGCATAAGAAGAAAGAAGAAAACATTCAAAGCAACAATCTTTTAGAAAAAGAGCGTTTAGAAAGAGGATTAATTTTATTGCATAACATAACAGTGTTATGTTACATTGACTATAAGGAGGTTAATCATGGAAAATCTAATCTCAAAAAAGGATTTATTAGAAGAAGCGAATATCTCTTACGGCCAGCTATACAGATGGAAAAGAAAGAACCTGATTCCTGAAAACTGGTTCATACGAAAATCTACCTTTACAGGGCAAGAAACATTCTTTCCTAAAGATGATATATTGCTTCGCATTGAAAAAATTAAAACGTTAAAAGATGACCTTTCACTCGATGAACTTGCTGATATGTTCTCTCCTTCCCCGACACTTACTTCATTGTCAGCAGAAGAGCTCACCAATCGTAACATTGTTTCACAGACAGCTTTAGACATGTTTAACAACTTTCATGGATCCAATCAATCATTTTCTTTTACTCAAGTATTAACGCTATATGTATTAAATTCATTGCTGCAAACGGGCGATGTAAATCGAGCAGAAGGGATTGACTTGTTAAAGCTCTTTCATGAACAGGCACTAACCGTTAAGAGCGCTGGAAGTGAATTATTCTTTATCAGAAAGATGGGCGTTTCCTTTTTTATACTCACACCTGAACCCGCCAATCTTTTCTTAGAACCTCAAGCAAAAAAAATCGCTCACTACAAATTAAGTCAGTGCATTGAAGAACTAAAATTAAAGCTTTCTTAATCATTGAAGGAGGAATAGCAATGGAACGAACGCAGTTAAAGAACATTAGTATTTCCGGATCCGGAACTTCTTCTGGTGGCGAATTTAATCAAGTAAAGGTTAATGGAAGTGCGCATATATATGGCGATGTTATATGTGAAGAGTTTAAATGTAACGGTAGTGCCCATTTAGAGGGAAACATCACTACCGATACGGCCAAAATCAATGGGTCTACCCATTTTGAAGGCGATGTAGAAGTGAAGGAAATAACGATTAACGGCAGCTCAGACATCGATGGTCATCTTCTTTGCGACGAATTAAAAGTTCAAGGCTCTTCTACGATTAAAGGAGATGTTAAAGGAAAAGAAATTATCGTCCGTGGATCTGCTTCTGTACAAGGAAATGTATCAAGTGACGAAATAGATGTAAAAGGACAAGTGAAAATAAAGGGAGATTGTGCAGCTGAGTCTTTTGAAGCTCGAGGTAATTTTAAAATAGATGGTCTCTTAAATGCAGGCACGATCGACGTAGAACTTTTACGTCATTGTGAAGCAAAAGAAATTGGTGGCGAGAACATCACAGTTAAAAAGACTCGCGATGCATCTGGCTTCAAAAAGTTGATTAAATTTTTCATGAGCAACCACACAGATCAACTAACGGTAGAGGTGATCGAAGGCGACAACTTGTACCTCGAACATACACATGCTGAAGTTGTGCGCGGAAACACGATAGAAATCGGTCCAGGCTGTGATATAAAAAGGATCGAATATAAAACAAGTTTAGAGGTCAATCCCGACGCTAAAGTGGGAACACAGGAAAAGATTTAAATAAAATCCTTATATATTTTTTAAAGCTACCACCTCGCTCGGTAGCTTTTTTTGTTTGGTGTTGTATTGTTTGAATAGTAGTTGCTTTCCATGCCATCCAATCAACGTTCATAGAAGAAAATAAAAAAGAGAATCAAACACAAATCTTTTTGAAAGTCTCCATTTTCCCAGGAGATTACCTAACGCCCCGCGTAAAGCGATGCACCTGAAACGGAAATCAACATCATTCATCCTCCTTTCATCCTCCCCATGGTAAATAATGTATAGATTTCTATCCTTCATCAAACATTATAGGATAAGGCAGGTGTTACCAATAGATACAACAAATGTAGAAGTTCCTATAAATAAAGACCTTCAAGCAAATGATGAATATATGCGTAGTCTCTATAAAAACTGTGATGATATCAAGATCAGGCATTTTCAATTTGGTTTAGATTATAAACAAGAAGCCCTTGTTGTACATTGTGATTCTCTCGTCCAAGAAGAAAAGTCTAACCTACTTCACCAAGTAATAAAGGATATGCCTGACTTTGAAGCAGCCCTTTCACTTGCTATTTCTGTACAACAAATAAAGGTCTTTTTTGAGAATAAAGGAGTCTCATCAAGGCCCATCATGCTTCTTAAAAACTACCATGAATTAAATGCAAACATCGTGAATGGTCATATTGTCTTACTTTTTGACAAATGGGACTTAGCTCTAAGCTTTGATGCTTCTTCAGTTGAAAAAAGAAGTGTTGCAGAACCACAGAACGAAGTAGTCGTTGTTGGCCCAAGGGAAGGAACGATCGAAAACCTTCAAAAGAACCTCGGGTTAATTCGTTCTCGTTTAAAAACACCCGATCTTAAATTTATCTTTAAACAAACAGATAGCAAGTCTAACACAAAATTTGTTTATGGCTATTTAGATGGAACTGTAAAAAAAGAAATGCTTGAAGAGTTTGAATCTAGAATCAACAAAATAAAAAATGAAGAGATTCTAGAAACAACCTATATTGCTGAATTAATTGAAGAGTCGTCGGTTACTCCCTTCCCTCAATATCGATTTACCGAAAGACCTGATGTTGCCTCAGCCTCGTTGTTAGAAGGCAAGATCATTATCTTAATGGAAGGAACAGGAACCATCGTAATCTGTCCTGGATTGTTTAATGAATTTTTCCAATCCGCTTCAGACTATTATCAACGATCTATTTTTTCATCGATTATCAGGATGGTTAGGTTTATTGGCTTTATTTTGAGCTTGGCCTTACCTAGCATTTATATCGCTTTGACTACTTTTCATTCTGAACTGATACCGACCGTCTTGTTGATCGCTCTTTTAGATACACGCGAAGGTATTCCCTTTCCCGCCATTATAGAAGCTTTAATCATGCTGTTTTTTTTCGAACTTTTACAAGAAGCAGGTGTTCGGCTGCCGAAACCAATTGGATCAACAGTAAGTATCGTTGGTGCGTTGATTATCGGAGAAGCATCTATTAACGCTGGACTCGCCTCACCAATCATGATCGTTGTTGTTGGATTAACGGGAATTGCTTCTTTCTCGATCCCTTATTATGATTTCGGCTTTGCTGCACGTTTGTTGCGAGTACCTTTAATGTTCCTGGCTGCAGTTATGGGAGGTTTTGGTCTATTTTTAGGATTTATTCTTATATTCCTGCATCTTTCCAAATTACATGTTTTGAAAGAACCTTATCTTGGGACATTTACACTTAACAGTACCTCACTACTTAAGGACGGGTTCTTACGTCTATCATTGAAAAAATTATTAAAACATCGAAGTACAGGAAAAGGCATTTAGAACGATTACTCAAAAAAAGGTGGGTTAAACATGCAAAAGCTAATCAAATACATCGTTGCATCCTCCCTCCTTTTTTTATCAGGATGCTGGGACCATGCTGAACTTACTGAATATGTTTTCGTTCAATCTCTTGCTATCGATCAAAAGAAAGATGGAAAGATTAAACTTACCACTCAATTTTATAAGCCAGCTCCTAAGATTGCTTCAGCAGGAGGTGGTGGAGAATCATATTTCAATCTTGAAACAGAAGCGCAATCTGTTTTCGATGCGATAAGAGATGTGACTATCCATTTGGGGAGAAAAGCAAACTGGGGTCATGTTCGATTTATCGTCATTAGTGAGAAAGCTGCTAAAAAGCAGTACCTTGGCTCAGTTCTAGACTTTTTTTACCGTGATCATGAACCAAGACTCTTAACAGGAGTTGCTGTTACTGAAGGATCAGCGGCTTCCTATTTAAAAGAAAAGCCTCATGTTGAAAATACAGTAAGTGAACAGTTAAATGAGGTGACAAAAACCGGAAGTAAGTTTAGTGCAAAGACCTATCCCGCTAACTTGTACACGATTGGTAAACAGCTTCACAGCGAAGTGGATACGGTATATGTTCCGTATCTTAAAAAGGAAAAAGAAAAAGAGAACAGCATCTTTGTAGATGGTCTTTCAATCTTTCAACGTGGAAAGCTAGAGACGATCATTAGCAATAAACAAACAAAGTCGCTCATGCTAGCACTTAATGATTTCCAATATGGAATTATTGGTGTTTCTTGTAAAGGAAGTAAACTGCAGGAGTCCTTTGAAATTACAGAGTCTCACACAAATACATCTTTAGAATTCAAAAAAAATGCCATACATTTCTACATAAAACCCAAACTGCAAGCTAGCATAGGAGAATTAGAATGTTCTTCAATCAAAACAAAACCACAACTTGAGAAACTTCATAAAAAATTAGAAAAACAAGTGAACAGTAACTTAATGTCATTATTAAAACAATCGCAAAAAAATGATCTAGATATTATCGGAATAGGAAATCATATCTACCGCACGAATCCTAAAGAATGGCAGAGAATAAAAAAAGAAAAAATACCTTATTACAAAGAAACCGTTATTCATGTGAAGTCAGAGGTTAACATATTGAACACAGGTACTGATGTAAGCAAACCTTTTCGTAAAAAATAGTAGAATGATGAGGAATCACGATGATTGAAAAACTCATTATAGGTATTGTGGTCGTATTGTTGTACTTTGACTATCAAACCTTAAAACAAGATAACAAGACAAAAAAAATATATTTGATGATAGCTATCCCTGCAGGATATATGCTCTATTCTTACCTTTCAGGACGGAACCTCCCCAACTTAGATGAGGTTTTTCAAGTAATAGTCGGTCCTATAGCTGAAGCAATTACCTCTTGGCTGCAAGTAAAATAGTAAGGAGTACCGTTATGCACACAGGAAAAATTAGTTATTGGCAGATGGCAGTCTTATTTCAAGTGTATATGACAGGTTCAGCCCTTATTAATATCCAAGGGCCGATGCTGGCTGCTTCACAAAACAGTGCTTGGATCGCCATGCTCCTCGCCAACTTGGTTGGTTTTATCATCTTATATCTCGCTTTAAATTTACACAACGAATATCCTGATCAATGTTATGTTAATCAAGTTCGTCTAACAGTCGGAAACGTGATGACTTATCTAATCATCATCCCGCTATTCTTAATAATAATGTATATCACAGCAAACATTGTATATGGAATGGGGCAGTATTTTACGACATCCATGATGAGAGAAACGCCGCTCTTTATCTTTCATCTACTCATCTTAATCACATCCAGTCTAACCGCAAAAGCTGGAATAGAAGTTATGGGGCGCATGTTTCACCTCATGATGTATATTCTGTTATTCATTTTTATCATCATGTTAATCCTGCCTTACAACACGTATGAGATCACCAATCTGCTTCCATTAGCTCCACTTGGCTTTAAGCCTATCTTACACGGCGTTTATGTCGGTTTTGGTTTTCCTTACATGGATGTTCTCTTCTTTGCCATGATTCTCTATCTTGTAAAGCAAAAGCCTGGGCAGTCCATCGATAAATGGCTATATTTAGGTTTATTTATCAATGGAATCGTACTTACTTTAACAATTCTCTGTTCATTAATGGGGCTCGGTCCTTTAGTATTTTTAAAAAAATTCCCCCTGCATGTACTTGCCCAGCTGATTAGTATTGGTGAGATTGTTGAAAGGGTAGAAGCAATCTTTGGCATCGCATTAATTCTAGGAACGTACATGAAGATCTCTTTATTATTGTTTATACTTGATCAAGCTCTCTCCACTCTATTTAAAGTAAGAGCTACGCATTTTATTTATATTATCTCAGCGGTTGTACTTCTACTGTCTCTTACGATGTACAAAAACGAGATTGAACTAAGCGAATCTGGATCTTTCTTGCAAACACCAGTTACGTTTTTCTTTGGTTTCTTGCCCCTTTTACTTGTGGTTATTGTAGCTAAAGTAAAAAAAAATAAAAAAACAGCCTAAAAAGAAGGCAGACCAAAATGGCTGCCTTCTTCAACTTTAAACTGTTCTTTTTTCAAGTGATGCGCTCCATGCTGTTAAAAGAACGGCACCAAATACCATGACTCCCCCGATCCACGGTGTATGAATAATACCGATCGAGTCGACAATAATTCCCCCAACAAATGCACCAATGGCTATACCTAAGTTAAATGCGGCAATATTGATGGCTGATGCAACATTTACCGCAGACGGTACATATCTTTCCGCAAGCTTCACAACATAAACCTGTAGACCTGGAACATTCATGAACGCTAAAAGACCCAACATGAAAATGGTAATCGTTCCAGCAATTTTAAAAGGTGCTGTAAATGTTAAAATCACTAAAATAATTGCTTGAATAACGAACATCCAAAACAAAGCTTTTATCGGGTTTTTATCTGCCGCTTTGCCTCCAACCGTATTCCCGATCGCAACAGCAATTCCGTATCCTAACAAAATCCAGCTGACTGCTTTAGGAGCGTAGCCTGTTACATTCTCTAAAATCGGTGCTAAATACGTAAATGCTACAAACGTTCCACCGTAACCAAGAGCTGTGATCGCAAATGCTAATAATAATCGACCGTTTTTAATAATCTTGAGTTGATCTTTTAAACTTGATGGTGGTGCTTCTTTCAAATTCTTCGGAACTAAGATGGCACTAGCGATGATGGCAACAACACCTAGGAGTGCAACTGCCCAAAAAGTAGCTCTCCATCCGAAGGTTTGTCCGATAAATGTTCCGAGCGGGACCCCTGTTACTGTTGCAACGGTAAGCCCTGTAAACATAAATGCGATCGCACTTGCACGTTTATGTTCGGGTACAAGATCTGCAGCAATCGTTGCACCTATTGAAAAGAACACACCATGAGAAAATGCTGTAATGAATCGCGCGATCAAAAGTAACGTAAAACTTGTTGATATTGCAGCAACCATGTTACCTGCAATAAAAACGACCATTAACAGAAGCAACAGCGTCTTTCTATTCATTTTATTCGTTAACGCTGTAAGAACCGGTGCCCCAAATGCGACACCCATTGCATATCCCGATATGAGTAATCCTGCTAATGTGATCGATATATTCAAATCAGATGCTAGTGAAGATAAAAGTCCTACAGGCACAAACTCAGTGGTACCAATACCAAATGCCGAAATGGCTAATGCTAATAATGCCGGAAAACCACCTTTTGACTTTGACGTATTTTCCGTTTGAACGGCTGTTGAATTCATCTATAAATCCCTCCATTGATTTTTGTTGGTGAATGAACTAGTCATTGTGATGACTTGATGTTATTATGAAATATACGCAAACTAAAAGTAAGTACGCACTTTGAAGTAATGTAGGCACTTTTAAGTAACAATTACGATATAGAGGTGATTTTGGGATGAAAAAATACAACATACCTGTAGAAGCAGCACTAGAAGTGATCGGAGGAAAGTGGAAAGTCGTCATCCTCTGCCATCTTATAAAAGATAGAAGAAGAACTGGCGAATTGAAACGCTTAATGCCAGGAATAACACAAAAGATGCTTACACAGCAGCTTCGAGAACTGGAAGACGACGGCGTTATCCTTCGCGAAGTATATAATCAAGTTCCTCCACGAGTTGAATATTCTCTAACCGATTATGGTTGGTCGTTAAAAGGAATCTTAGACTCACTCTGCGCATGGGGTGAGCAGCATATTGAGAAGACCTACCCGAATAAAGAGGATGTTTTGGTTCAAACAGAAGAGTTAGTATAGATCGAAAAAAGGGCAGCCATTATTGGCTGTCATTTTTAGTTTTATATACAAAATAATATTCTTTAATAATAGTTAATACATTATTAGAAGCTATGAACGTTCATATGGGGGGACCTGTCATGAATATTAATCATCTAACAGTTGAACAAATGCTGGATGCTATTAAGAACGGTTTACCCATGACGAACGATCCTCAAAAAATCATTGTCATTGGTGCAGGTATGGCTGGACTCGTTGCCTCCACTCTTTTAAAAAATGCTGGACACAACGTTATCCTCCTAGAATCTACCCACAGAGTCGGAGGACGCATTTACACAGTTAGATCACCCTTTACACATGGTAACTATTTTGAGGCAGGCGCTATGCGTATCCCTGAGATGCATAAACTTGTTTTAGCGTACATCAATAAATATAACCTTTCTATAAATGAATTTATTAACAGCAATCCTCATGACCTTCTTTTGGTGAATGGCATTCGAACCACTTATGATGCTTATGAAAAAAATCCGGATATATTAGGTTTTCCTGTCTTAGAAAATGAAAAAGGAAGAACAGCTGAAGAGCTGATCGCTTATGCTGTCCAGCCGATAGCAGATTTTATAGATCGTGATCCTGATAATAACTGGCCGATTATCATTCAAAATTTTCAATCATACTCTTTAGATAATTATTTGCGCAACAATCCTTATGGAAGATCATTATCTGCTGGAGCCATAGATAAGATCAAAGTTCTTCTATCACTAGAAGGACTTCCAGAACTCTCTCTTTTAGAGATGCTACGTGACATCTTAATCATTTTCAAAAAACCTCCACTCAAGTATTTTGAAGTAACAGGGGGTTATGATCAGCTGCCTCGCGCTTTTCTTCATGAATTACGGCATCACATCTATTTTGGTCAGAAGTTGACAAGAATTGTACAGACTGATTCGTCGGTTAAACTTTATACAGAAAGTCCGCAAACCTTACATCGGTTTTCTTTTAAAGCGGACAAAGTTTTAATTACCCTCCCATTCTCTGTCCTTAATTTTGTTGAATTTGAACCGTTCAATTCTCTTTCCTACCTTAAAAGAAAAGCTATACGGGAACTTCATTATGTGCCATCTATTAAGATTGGAATTGAATTTAAACATCGATTTTGGGAAAGAAACGGTCTATCTGGCGGGAAAACAGTTACAGACATGGCATCACGTTTCACTCACTATCCGAGCCGTATTAGACAAGACATCCCCTCAGGTGTTTTGATCGGAAGTTATACGTGGGAAGATGATACATTTCCTTGGAGAAGTTCTTCTAATGAGATGAAAATTAAAGAAACATTAAAATATATCGCACAGTTTCACGGTGAAGATATTTATCAACATTTTGTTACTGGATTTAGCCATGATTGGTCTACCGATCCGAATGCAGGTGGATGCTTTACGATGTTTAAGCCTTACCAGGAATTAGAGCTGTTTGAAGCAATTAAAACTCCGGAAGGTAGACTGCATTTTGCAGGTGAACATACTACACTCAAGCACGGATGGGTTGAAGGGGCTGTGGAGTCAGGCATCAGAGCTGCTATTGAAATGAACAACATATAACGGATAAATCCAGACGTATAGAAACGAGCCTTTCTCTTTATGAGATCGACTCGTTTTTAATTATGTGTTTAATTTTTGGTTAAATAACGCTCCACTATGATATGACGATGGTGTATCTCATGACCTGCTATGATCATCATTAGAGCACGAGTGGTAACGGGATAACCATTGGCTGTTCCTTTTCTTACTAAAGCCTCGCTGCTCATCCCTTTAATGAGTTGAATCGTCGCTAGACGCACTGCAACAAAGTGTTCAAGCAAATCTCTCACAGGAATGTCATCAAAGTTTGCTTCCTCTACATAAGCATTTTCATCATACCCTGGAAGTGAGGTTTTTTCCCCTCGCGCAATTGATAATAATCGAAAGCTCATGATTCTCTCCGTATCAGTAATATGACCGATTACCTCTTTAATACTCCACTTCCCTTTTGCATATCGATAGGAAAGCTGTTCATCATTTAACATGCTTATGATTCCCACTGTTTCTTTCATTTGATCTGTTAATAATTGAACGATATCCCCTTCAGGCACTAAGTTTACATATGTTTTGTAATACTCAGCATACTCATACCCTGCAGAAATCTCTTCCATATCGATCTCATTCCTCTCTCACTTTTATGTAAATCATACATTTGTATTTTTCTACTAATGCTATGAAAAGACAAGAAATTCGCTATAAATACTAGAAAAAACCCTTTTTATACGCTTACATTCCGTTATTTCATTTCTACTATCCATGTTATAATCAAACCCGTTGACATCGGACCCGACTTTCATGAGAGTTGAAAGTCAAAAACAGTTTTTATCATAAGAAAGAGGTGTGTTTTAGTTGGATCTAAATAAAATTAAACAGGAGTGGTTTGGGAACATTCGCGGAGATGTTCTTGCAGGCCTTGTAGTTGGATTGGCTCTTATTCCAGAGGCGATTGCTTTCTCCATCATTGCAGGTGTAGACCCTATGGTTGGATTATACGCCTCATTTTGTATTGCCGTTGTAATCGCCTTTTTAGGCGGAAGACCTGGAATGATTTCAGCTGCAACTGGTGCTATGGCTCTTGTTATGGTCACACTTGTTGCAGAACACGGACTGCAATACCTTCTAGCAGCTACCGTCCTTACAGGTGTAATCCAAATTATAATCGGAGTTTTAAAGCTCGGAAAATACATGAAATTCATCCCTCGTTCAGTGATGGTCGGTTTTGTTAATGCACTAGCCATTCTAATTTTCAGTGCCCAACTTCCTCACTTTGTAGGAGAATCATGGTTGATGTATGCGATGGTGGCAGGAGCTTTAGCAATCATATATCTATTTCCGAGAATCACAAAAGCTGTGCCATCACCACTAGTCGCTATAATCGTAATTACGGTCATTGCTATTATGTCTGGTTCAACCGTTCGAACTGTAGGTGACATGGGTGAATTAACACAAGCTCTTCCAATGTTCTTAATACCTGATATTCCGTTAACATTTGAAACGTTACAGGTTATTTTTCCTTACTCATTTGCTTTAGCTCTAGTTGGTCTTTTAGAGTCTCTACTTACCGCTCAGATTGTAGATGATATGACAGATACAGAAAGCGATAAAAATAGAGAAGCAAGAGGACAAGGAATCGCAAACATTGTTGCAGGATTCTTTGGAGGTATGGCAGGCTGTGCGATGATCGGTCAATCGGTTATCAACGTTAAATCTGGAGGTAGAGGCAGACTATCCACATTTGTTGCTGGAGCATTCTTAATGATACTAATTATCCTGCTCAACGACCTGCTCTCGATGATTCCAATGGCAGCATTGGTCGGAGTTATGATCATGGTATCCATCGGAACTTTTGATTGGTCTTCTTTAACAAAGCTTCATAAAATGCCTAAGACTGATGCTGCTGTTATGATCGTTACCGTCGTTACAGTGGTACTTACTCATGATCTTTCAAAAGGAGTTCTAGCAGGTGTTATCTTAAGTGCTCTGTTCTTTGCCTCCAAAATCTCAAAAGTTGACATATCTTCTGAGATTGATAACAAGAACAAAGTATATACAGTAAAAGGACAGTTATTCTTTGCATCTGTAACAGATTTTATTTCAAAGTTTGATTTTTCAGAACATGTAGATCTTGTTACAATCGATCTGTCACAATCTCATGTATGGGATGATTCTGCCGTAGGTGCTATTGATAAAGTTGTTCTAAAATATCGACAAAACCAAACAGACGTTCAGATTACTGGTCTTGATGCTTCAAGTAACAAACTGGTGAAAAAGTTAGCAATTTACGACAAGCCAGAATCCAATATTATCGCTCATTGACTTCTTAAAAGATACACTTCATGGTGTATCTTTTTTGTTTGAACTTATGTAAGTTTATAGAACGATACACCAGACATCTGCTGTAATTCGCAGTATCCGTATCTTTTTAACTGACTTAGTCTAACATCCAATCTTTCCTTGTACTTCGTCATAAAATAGGAATAGAAATTAACTTAGTACTCAAAAAGTGAACAAACTGTTGTTCAGTTATAGTTTATTTATTGGATGGATTATCCCTTGTTTTAAAGGCTTTCATGCTTTTTTTTTCCATTGAGAGCAAAACACTTCTTTCAATCGAATTATCTAGTATAAAATAAACATATTCACCGAAGTAACCGACAAAATACGTATGAACGACAAAAGGGGTATAAGTATGTTACAAAGTAAAAACTTAAAACAAAAAGTTCTTTCCATACTTGAAGATAAAATACAACTTATTAAAAAAGACGAGGGTGCAATCTATTTAGTTGGTCCCATCCGTCTACCTGTTAATCTATATGGAGAAACTGTTGTTTTCAATTGGTACTGCTGGCTTGAAGGCTGTGAGCAGACCGAAGACTTTGAAGAAGTGATCGACAAGCTTTCCTCTGCCAACTTGGCCGAATATCAGCAATCCAGTGTTTTAGTTTATGGTGACTTTGCGTACAATGATGAAGCTCTTATTCGAATGCACTCGATTTGTCACACAGGTGATATTTTTGGCAGCAAGCGATGTGACTGTGGTTATCAGCTGAAGCAGTCGATGAAAATGATTGTAGAACATGGTACAGGTGCACTCTTTTATCTGGCAAATCATGAAGGTCGTGGAATCGGTCTATTTAGTAAAGCAATGGCTTATCTTCTCCAAGAAAGTGGACAAGATACAGTAGAGGCTAATGAAAGTCTTGGATTTGTTGATGATTCTAGAAATTATGAAGATGCCATCGAGGTATTAAAAGCATTACGTTCAAAGCCTGTTACACTTATTACAAACAATCCGAAAAAATTAGAAGCACTCTATCAGGCTGGCCTTTCTGTTACAGCACGAGCTCCAATCTGGGGTGATGTGTCTGAATACAACGAGAAGTATTTGCAAACAAAGATTAAACGATCTGGCCACCTAGATGAAGGAGTATTCACGAATGAGTAGTCATGAATTTTATATGCAGCTAGCTCTAAGCAATGCTAAGGCGATGAAAGGCCAAACAGACCCTAACCCGTTAGTTGGGTCTGTTATTGTTAATCATAACGAAATTGTTGGAGTAGGTTCTCATTTGAAAGCTGGGGAACCACATGCAGAAGTTCACGCTATTCGAATGGCTGGAGAGAAGGCGAAAGGCGGTACGATTTATGTTACACTAGAGCCCTGCTCTCACCATGGAAGAACGGGACCTTGTGCTGTAGCGATCGTAGAAGCAGGAATTAAAAAAGTAGTAATCGCTGCATTAGATCCGAACCCTCTTGTCGCTGGAAAAGGCGTTCAGATTTTAAAAGATGCTGGAATTGAAGTGGAGACTGGAGTGCTTCAAAAAGAGTCAGAAAAGATGAATGAAGTATTCAACAAGTTTATCGTTCAAAGAATTCCTTTTGTAACTTTAAAATCAGGCATCACACTTGATGGAAAAATTGCAAGCCATACGAACAACAGTAAATGGATCACCTCACCAGAAGCACGTGAAGATGTTCATAAGTTGCGAAATGAGAATCGTGCAATACTCGTAGGCGTTAATACAGTTATTCATGATGATCCTGAACTAACAACTAGAATCCCAAACGGACGAAACCCACTTCGAGTGATTATGGATTCGACGCTTAAGATCCCTTTGGAAGCTAAAGTGGTAACAGACAATCAAGCTGAGACCTGGGTATTCACTACCGAAAAATACAACAAGCAAAAAAAGCTACAACTTGAAGCTCACGGTGTAAAAGTGTTTATTACTGGTGAATCACGAGTAGACCCACTCGAAGTTTTAAAAACGCTAGGAAGTAATCTGATCTCTTCCCTTTTGATCGAAGGTGGAGGTACGATTAACGCAGCTTTTTTAGAAAACAAGCTTGTTGATAAAGCTGTTTTCTATATCGCACCTAAATTAATCGGCGGACAGCATTCACCTTCATTTTTTGGTGGGACTGGCATCGAGAAGATGTCTGATGCCATCCAGCTACAAGACCTTACAATTACACAAATTGGACCTGACTTTAAGTTTACAAGTTATCCTAAATACGAATAAGAGGTATATATAAATGAGATTTGGTTTTGACATTGATGATACATTGATTAATCTTCGACAACATGCTTTTCATATCTACAATAGAAAGTTAAAACAAGATGTACCGATCGATGTTTTTGACACGATTGAAACGCTTGAGATTCATGAACCGTTTGGATTATCAACAAAAGAAGGAAATCAGATGTGGATTGATTCTATGGAAGAGATCTATTTCACAGATTGTCCTGCTTATCCAGATGCGATTGAAGTACTACAAGAACTCGATAAAGAAGGGCATGAAATTTATTACATTACAGCAAGGCCTGCTAAGCATTGTGAGGAAACGAAAAAATGGGTCGAGAATGCTGGATTTCCTGTTCAAGAAGGACGCTTTTTCTGTGGGATGAAAGATGAGGAAAAAATTCATACGATCAAAGATTTGAAGCTTGACTTTTACTTTGATGATAAACCAAATGTCTTAAATACTCTAACCGAAGAGCCTGTTCAGCTATATGTTAGACATCAGAATTACAACAAACATTTGGACATGCCTCGCTTAACAAATTGGTCTGAACTAAAGAAAATTATCGAAAAACATAGCGATCGAAAATAGTACGCAAATACGCGTACTATTTTTTCGAGATTTCTTCTGATATGTTAAACAAGGTGGAGGTTTAGGTAAAGATGCTACTATTTTTATTGCTATGTTTATTAACTGGAGGCTTCTTTATCGAAGTTTTTCAAAAACATGTTTTAAAGATGAAGGCTCCAGATATTCGACCACTTTGGGCTGCTCTAGAGAAACAGGATTGGTATAAAGAATTGACGATCCAACCAGAGACAGCTAGATGGATTGATGTGGATAAAAAGAATGGATTATTGAAGGATCCCTATTATGTTCAAAAAATTATAGATCACGCTGGTCACCGCGAAGGATTCATACGATATATAAAAGATAAGACGAAGTAGCGAAAAGTCAAAAGTGGAAATCACTTTTGATTTTTTTTGTATGTTTATTTTATATTTTTGGTAGAAAGGATAAATAGCTTCATCATAAAAACTTTAGAATAATGACTTTGAAATTACGTCATACTAACTCATATTTAAGGAACCGGAGGAACAAATGAGAATTCAATCTGGTATTTCGCCTTTACATATATATTTTCTTATTATCCTATCATCCGGCCTAATCAATCATGTTCTGATCATTCCCGTAATTCTATCAGCTTCAGGAAGAGATGCTTGGGTAAGTATTATGCTATCTGTACTCCCTTACATCGTTTTTATTCTGCTGATTGGTTCAGTTTTAAAAAAATTGGGAAACCAGAACTTTTTAGATTACTTAAAAATACGACTAGGTCCTATTCCTTACTATCTGCTTAGTGGAGTTTTCATTATTTACTTTTTTTTCAATGCAGGCATAACGTTTAGAGATACCATTACTTGGACACAAACAAATTATTTAATGGATACCCCTTCACTAGCTTTGGGTTTGCTTTTAGGAGTTCTTTGTTTTTTTGGAACCAATAAAGGTTTACAAGAATTAAGTATTGTGGCGATGATTGCCTTACCGTTAGTTGTATCTTTTGGATTATTTATTGCGTTTGGAAATATACAGCATAAAGATTATTCTATGCTGTTACCGATCACAGAACACGGTTGGTCTCCGGTATTAAATGGCTGTGTTTATGTACTGTCCGGATTAACAGAGTTGTGCACACTCTTATTTCTGGTTCAGCATACAAAAAAAACATTGAAATGGAAGCATGTTTTTATTGTAGAGTTTATCTTGGTTGGACTCATGATAGGGCCAACGATGGCAGCTATTGCAGAATTTGGCCCTTATGAAGCAAATAAATTAAGATATCCTGCGTTTGAACAATGGAAACTATTAACGATTAGTAAAGAGATCACAAGAATGGACTTCCTTTCCATTTTCCAGTGGATTTCAGGTGCTTTTATCAGAGTCAGCTTGTTAATTTTTCTAGTTGCAAAACTTACAGGAGTTAAGAAGCACAGAACATGGCTGGTAGCTTCTTTATACATCTTATTAATCGTCTACACACTTGCTCCTATTTCAAACATATCTATCTTCAATTTTTTGTATGATTTCTTTTTCCCTATACAGATGTATGTCATTTTACCATTAGTATCGATCATCTGTATCTATGTCTTAATTAAGAAATGAGGAGTCTTTAGATGAAGTTTCTGCATCGGAAAGAGAATACAAATATCCAAGAACTTCTTAACTCGTTCAACCACCTAACAGACGTCTTAGTTAAAAAGAATTTATTTGCTGAAAAAGTCCCTTATCCCTACACTCTAGTTTTTTGCAAAGGACTTATAGATACTGATTTGTTAGAAAAAACGCTACTTCCTTTCTTGAATGAAATTGTTGAAAAAGACGATGATACAATGCGAAGCTCTTTAAATAATCGTTTTGTAGTCCACGAAATCAATATCGATTCTGAAAACAAAATGAAAATAGAGCATTGTTTATTCTCAGGACAAGTGTTACTGCTTACTGAAAAGAACAAGACTCTATATGCCATTAATCTTTCAAAAAAGCCGAGTAGGACACCAGAAGAATCGAATACGGAAATATCTATACGCGGGGCACGAGATGGTTTTATTGAAGACTTAGAAATAAATTTTGCCCTGATTCGCAAACGTCTAAAAACAACATCACTCAACAGCAAATCCTTCACGATCGGTAAAAGAAGCCAAACTGCTGTATCTTTACTTTTTATAGATGATATTATCGATCCAGATCTTGTCAAACGAGTTGATAAACGTCTTACAAATATTGATGTAGATGCAATTGTTTCAAGCAGTGAGCTAGAAGAAGCATTAGCTGATAGTGTTTTTTCAATCTTCCCATTACTTGATAACACCGGTCGTCCTGACTTTGCTGTCCAATCGTTACTGCAAGGACGGTTTGTTATCATTGTTGATGGCTCGCCTACTGTGCTCATTGGTCCAGCTTCTCTAGCTATAACTCTAAAATCACCTGAAGATGCTCATGCCAGTTTTTACATGGTTTCGTTTGAACGATTTTTACGCTTCACAGGACTGTTTACCACCGTTACATTACCTGGGCTATGGGTAGCCTTGACTACATTCCACCCAGATCAGCTTCCCTACCCGCTCCTTGCGACATTAACCCTTTCTCGAACTGGGTTACCGTTATCATTGCCACTTGAAATGATAATTATGGTAGTGCTTTTTGAACTATTTAAAGAAGCTGGTGCAAGACTGCCGAGAGCAGTTGGTCAGACGGTAGCAGTTCTAGGTGGTTTAATCGTTGGTGATGCTGCCATCCGAGCAGGATTAACGTCACCAACCACCCTTGTTGTAGTAGCCATAACCATGATTGCAAGTTATACATTCGTAAACCAATCACTTAGTGGAAATCTTCTTTTTTTGAGAATTTACACCTTACTCATGTGTGCCATGTTCGGTCTCTTTGGCTTTTTTATCAGCATGCTCAGCATATTTTTACTAGTAGGATCCTTGCGCTCATTTGACTATCCTTATATCGAATCTCTTGCTTCAATGAATGCAGCTGATACGTTCAAATCATTTTTAAAAGCACCCTTCCCTCTCATGAAGAAGAGATCGTCGTACCTGCATCCGAATGACTCCACACGTCAAGGTGATAATAATGAGAGCTAATGTGAAATTTTTTTTCAGTATTTCTATTCTATGTTTTTTGCTAACAGGCTGTTGGGGAGCATCTGGAATTAACGAGCAGCTCTATATCGAAGCTTTAGGCGTGGATTATAAAGATGGAAAGTATATTGTGTATACCGAATCAGCCATTTTTTCATCGATTGCTAAACAAGAAGGAGGAGGCGCTCAGACCGCTGATTCTCCCGTACTAGTAGGAGTTGCAGAAGGTGAGACACTCACTATGGCTTTTAGAAAGCTAGAGAAATCCTCCCAATTTCCTCTTTACTACGGGCATGTACAAGTAATTTTGTTAAGCGAAAGAGTTATAAAAGAGAAGTTAGATGAGGTCATTTCCCACCTCGCTCATGATCCACTGATCCGATTTACATCTTGGATCTTTGGCACATCCGAAGAAATACACAAAGTTTTAGTTGCCAAATCTCTTTTTAAGCAAGCACCTACTTATAAGGTACTGTTTCATCCCGATAAGATGCTGCAACGTAACCATGCAGTTAACCCGCTATCTATGCAGATGCTGTTAAGAGATGGAAATGAACCATTCGGATCCACCATCATTCCCAATATAAAATTAGTTAAAGGAAAATGGTTAGAAGATAAAGAGAAACCTACTTTCCCTATTACAGGTGGCGGCTATGTGATAGAAGACATGCAAGCAAAAGGAAAACTTAGCTATGAAAAACTTCGTGGTTTAGAATGGTTATCGAAACGCGAAAAAGAAAACAAGCTTGAGGTTACAGCAGGCAATACCGTAGTAGAGATTGAAATAAAAGGATATAAAATTAAGCTTAAAGAGCCTGTCAAAAGTGAACTTAAATACACAATAGAAGTTCAAGCCAAAGCCAAAATAGATGAAAATTTAAATGTTGTACCACGTAAAGAACTGGAGAAACAAATTGTGGAATTGATGAAAAAAGATATTAAAGAAACGTACGCAAACGGTCTATCCATTAAAAGTGATCTATATAATTTAACCCGCTCTACTTATCGAAAATCACCGTCACTTGTTAAAAAGTATGCTTTAGAACGCGACTCATTGGACTCAGTAAAAGTAGCTGTTCAAATCGTTCACTCAGGAAGTCAGAAGTATAAAAAATAACCTAGCATGTGTTGATGCTAGGTTGTTTGCTTTACGCTCTCGATCGCCTGTTTAACATTCGCGAACGTTTTTATAGAAGAGAAGTCGATTCCTTCTGACACTGCACTTATAGCAAGTTCTGGACGTAAACCTGTTACTAGAACTTCAATACCAAGTAAACCTAGAACTCGGTACACATTGAAGATATGATTCGCTACCTCAGTATCCATTGCTACGATTCCTGAAAAGTCCATGATCAAGCATTCAACTTGAAGTTCTGGAATCTTTGGAAGCACAAAATTCATGAGGTGTTCTGTACGGTCAGCGTCGATCGAACCAATCAAGGGTAGTACAGCTAGTCCATTTTCAATAGGGACTACTGGTGTAGAAAGCTCTCGGAGTTCTGATCTAGTTTTCTCTAAGATTTCCTCTGACTTTCGCTCAAAGGCAAGAACGGTTTCATTAATACTTACATCTAACATGTGATGAACCCGCTTCAGGATTAAAACAACATCCTCTGTTGAAAGTTCGTGATCTAAACTAATCTGGAGAATGAAATCAGCGAACACCATCCGAGTATCAGGATATCGAATTAATATTTCTGAGATTCGATGATGTTTAGCGGCAGACCTCTCACCGTTCTGTCTGCTCCAATTCAATAACTCTTCAGGGATAGATCCTTCATCACAATCGATCGAGTCACTTAAAAACGTTAAGAATTCTACATACATTTGTCTAGCTTGTTCAATATCTTCCTTACTTACTTGAAAACCGAATTTGGATACAATTTCATCAACGATTTTATTAGCCAAATATTCAGCGTTTTCATTTAAGTAATGAGCAACCGTTAATGTAGATTTCACTTTTTTTCACTCCATCTCACCTTTTATATCGAGTTACACCTCTTTCAACAATTGTAACATTAAAAAAACAGTAAATGCCTAAACTGTGAAATTATTAAAATAATAACGATTGGGAGAATTATTAAGATTTTGTAAAGCTTATTTATAGAGGGTTGTTAGGATAAGCTAAACATGTTAATTTGATATCGAAATCCGATATTGAATACCGATATCATTAAATGTGAGGGGTGCTTTCAACTTTGGAAGATAAGGTACTGCGTAAATTGTTTCTAGGATTTATTCACATACACATTCTGCATCACGCACTTGATCATCCGATCTATGGGGTATGGATGCTAGAAGAGCTTAAAGAACATGGTTACAACATCAGCACTGGTACACTGTACCCCATTCTTCATTCTATGGAAGCCGATGGTCTTTTAATAAGAGAAGAGAAAAATGTGGATGGAAAGATTAGAAAGTACTACACCGCAACTGAAAAAGGACAGAAAATCTTAACTGAAGCAAGAGCAAAAGCTTATGAACTGTTTAAAGAAATTAAAGAGTAGGTGATCATAAATGACACAAAACAAAAGTTTACTTAAAACACTAATAGAAATTCTGATTGTTTCAACGAGGCTAGGTCTCACTTCTTTTGGTGGACCAATTGCACATTTAGGTTATTTTCATGAAGAATACGTAAGAAAGCGCAAATGGATGGATGAAAAAAGCTACGCAGACCTTGTAGCTCTATGTCAGTTTCTCCCTGGTCCTGCTAGTAGTCAAGTGGGCATCGGGATTGGTGTTATGCGAGGAGGCGTACTTGGAGGAATAGCATCCTTTATCGGGTTTACCTTCCCTTCCGTGATCGCGCTTATTGTTTTTGCACTTATCCTTCAAGGGTTAAATGTTACTGATCTAAGCTGGATTCATGGATTAAAGCTTGTCGCCGTTGCCGTTGTGGCACACGCAATTCTAGGGATGGCTGAAAAGCTAACACCGGATGTAAAAAGGAAAACCATCGCATTGCTAGCACTAATTGGAACGCTAATGTGGCACACCGCTTTCTCTCAGGTAGGTGTCATCCTATTAGCAGGTTTGTTAGGATTCTTATTATACAGGGACCAAACAGATAACGATGAAACAAAATATGAATTTCCTATCTCTAAAAAGTTTGCTGTAATCTGTTTGAGTTTATTCTTTGCGTTACTTCTCCTGTTGCCGTTCTTAAGAGATGCGACTTCTAACAGCTGGATCGCGATTTTTGATAGCTTCTATCGCTCAGGATCGCTTGTATTTGGGGGCGGACATGTGGTTCTTCCGTTACTTGAGCGAGAATTTGTGCCGACAGGCTGGATTAGTGAAGAAGCATTTTTGGCTGGTTACGGAGCAGCACAAGCCGTACCGGGTCCTCTGTTCACGTTTGCAGCCTATATTGGAGCTGTAATGAACGGATGGCAAGGTGGATTACTAGCAACAGCCGCAATCTTCTTGCCTGCTTTTCTATTAATTTTAGGCTCTCTTCCCTTTTGGAACATGCTTAGACAGAACGCTAAAATCAAAGGTGCTTTAATGGGAGTAAACGCTGCTGTGGTTGGAATTTTAATATCTGCTTTCTATCAGCCTATTTGGACAAGTACGATTATAAAACCAATCGACTTTGCGTTTGCAGCTGTATTGTTCAGCATGTTGGTATATTGGAAGCTTCCTCCGTGGGTGATTGTTGTCACAGGTGCTCTTGGTGGTTTGCTGATGTCATTCTTATAATGAATTAAACGTTTGTTTAACGAAACTGCCTGAGTTCTAATTGAGCCCAGCAGTTTCTTTTTTATTTTCTTGTAGTTCTCTTCACAACTTCTACATAATTGTCCCTTATGCTAGTCATATATTCATAAACTTCTCTTGAAGAAGAATACTAACACTAGTCCGAAAAGGAGGATTTATTAATGACAAAAAACAAACTGTTTGTCATGCTGTTGCTTTCATTCACACTCGCTCTTACAGCATGCGGAAACGATGAGACCACAAAAAAGAAAGAAGATAGTCAAGGTCATGCAGATCACGGAGAAATGAATCATTCAGGTTCTGGTGAAGTACCTGAAGGGCTTAAGAAGGCAGAAACTCCAACATTTAAAGTTGGAGATAAAGCAGTGATCAATGCGGATCATATGAAAGGTATGAACGGTGCAGAAGCTACAATCGCAGGTGCATACGATACGACTGTTTATACAGTAAGTTACACACCTACAACTGGCGGAAAAAAAGTAAATGATCATAAGTGGGTTATTCACGAAGAGATTAAAAATTCGGGTGATAAACCACTCATTCCAGGAACAGAAGTTGTCCTTGAGACAGATCATATGAAAGGTATGAAAGGCGCAAAAGCTACAATAGATTCTGCAGAACAAACTACCGTCTATATGGTCGACTATACGCCTACAACAGGGGGAGAACGTATTAAGAACCACAAATGGGTGACAGAAAGTGAGCTATCTAAGGACAAATAATTTTTTATGGGCCCTTTATTTGGATTTATGGGCCTTAGAAATATTTTATAGACCCTTAATCTGCAATTATAAGCCCGAAATCTCCATTTATAGTCCTTCAAATAAGTTTATAGGCTTTTCGACAAAAGCACGCATGAATATCGAAAAACAGCCGGCGTCCCAAATCACGCCGGCTTCCTTATCTGAAAAATTTTATTTTCACCTCAGTACCTTGCTTGTACTCCTCATTTATCCAAATCTGTCCATCGTGAGCTTCAACGATTCTTTTTACAATCGTCAAACCTATTCCGCTTCCGCCATGTTCCCTGTTTCTTGATTTTTCTCCACGATAAAAGCGTTCAAACACTTGTTTAATCTCTTCTTCAGAAATGCCGATTCCGGTATCTCGTATCGAAATAATAACTGATTCGTTATCGACATAAGAGTGAACCACCACTTCCCCTCCTCTTTGTGTATACCTTAAAGCATTGCTAAACAGATTTATGAACACTTGGCTAATTCGTTTTGCATCTACATTTATTACAACGTTCTCTGCCAGTTCACTTGTTAGTGTGATGCCCTTTTGAACAAATGCTCCCGAAAATGCATCTATACTTTTTATGATGATATGGTTTAATTGTTGGGCTTTTTTATTTAATGTGAACTCAGGTGCCTCCATGGCTGTTAAATACTCAAGATCTTGCACGATTAAAATTAGTCGATCAATTTCACCTTTTAATGACTGTATGCGAGCTGTAGTAGGCTTAAAAACACCATCTTCAAATGCCTCTAAATGACTTTTTATCGTCGCTAAAGGTGTTCTTAGCTCATGTGCAATATCTGAAGTCATATTCTTACGGTAGATTTCCTGTAATTGTAGTTTATGTGCAAGCTGATTTAAAGAATTACCAAGGTCATTGAGCTCATCATCTCCAAGTGCCTTCACTCTGACTTGAAGCTCTCCCTTAGCCATCTTTTCTGCCGCCTTTCTCATCTCTACCATAGGTTTTGATAAGTTCTTCGCAACAAAATAACTAATGATACAGACTAAAAGAATAGCTCCGATCGACGTCCAAAGAACTGAACTTAACAAAGCCTTTTCAAAGTGATGGGTTAAAGGCTTTATACTTTGAAATTCAGGTACATCTCTTTGAAACATCGCAAAGTGATAATGAACTTCATACATGATGATAAGACCGGCAATGATGAGGATCGATGACGCAGCCAAAATAAAAATGAGTGTCAGCCTTGCATGCAGGCCTCTAAGCATGACTGCCTCCAGTAAACTTATATCCAACCCCAAACACTGTAACGATATATCGTGGGTTCTTAGAATCTGTCTCGAGTTTAGACCTTAAATTTTTCACGTGTTGATCTATGGTCCTGGTGTCACCATCAAAATCAAAACCTAATATCTTCTCCACTAATTCCTCTCTTGAAAAAACACGATTTGGATGTCTCGCAAATGTTATCAATAGCTTGTATTCATTAGGGGTTAGATTTACGGAATTTCCCTGTACATATACTTGTTGTTTATGAGCATCTACTTTAAGTTCTCCCCCGTTATATGTAATCTGCTCAGCCAGCAAACCTTCTACTACTGAACGGCGCAGGATCGTTTTAACTCGTAATACAAGTTCTCGCGGGCTAAAAGGTTTCACCATATAATCATCAGCACCTAATGTTAATCCGTTAATTCGTTCTTCTTCACTCACCTTGGCGGTCAACATCAAAATGGGCAATGTAAGTGTCTGCCTTATTCTCTGACAGAGTGCTTCTCCGCTCATATCTGGCAGCATAAGATCAAGGATCAAAAAATCCACAGTGTTATTATTTATATGCTTCAAAGCTTCCTTAGCAGTTAGGGCTTCTAGAGTGTTAAACCCTTCCTTCTTTAGATAAGAAGAAACAACCTCCAATAGCTTCGGCTCGTCCTCTACGATCAAAATGGTTTTCACGGTGACTCCTCCAAAAGGTATAGTACTTGTATTATAACGAATGATTTATGGTTAAATAACAAAAGTGAACTGCTCTTAAGAATTAGCAGTTCACTTTAAGTACGTTTTAAGTTGGCCTTGCTTTTCTGCTTACTCTGCAAATCAACCTCATTAATGCTCTATGTGCTAAAGGAAATAATGTGAAGAAAATGTCCATCGTTCTTCTCAATGGCATTGGGCATATTATAGGTTTGTTTTTATGTATACCGTCTAATGTAATTTTTGCTAGTTTTTCTGGAGTCATCATCTTTTGTTTTTTTAATTGTTCCATGATCAGATCTTTATTTATTTGAATAGCTTTTGCTTTTTCAAAAATGGGTGTATCCACAAACGTTGGGCAAAGTGTGCTTACCTTAATACCAAATTCTTCTGCCTCATAATGAAGAGAAGTTGTTAATCCAACAACTGCATGTTTAGTCGTTCCGTAAGCTGCAGAGACGGGAGAAGGACCAAGCCCTGCTGCTGAAGCCGTGTTTACAATGTGACCAAATCCTTGCTGTTTCATTAATCGATAACCGACGTTTGTTCCATAGATGACTCCCCAAAGGTTTATATCCAAAATTTTTTTCCAGTCATCTAGCGTTGTATCAAACAATTCACCATACATCGCGATGCCAGCATTATTAAAAAGATAGTCTAACCTTCCAAACTCCCAGAATACCTCCTTGATTCTATTCTCTACACTTTCTAAATCAGTTACATTTAAATATTGAAATCTTGCATTTATAGACTCTCTGTTTAACTCCTCTTCAACTTGTCTGCCTAACTCATTATTTATGTCCATGATGATAACAAAAACATGTTGTGCGACGAGCTCCTTACAAAGTGCATGACCGATTCCTGATGCTCCACCTGTTACAATTGCAACCTTCCGTTTATCCATTAGTTTAACCGCCTCTATTTTATTCTCTTTAATCCATGTTTACTGTATGGCGTTCTTATGGGTAGATTGATGTTGATCGATCATTTTGGCATATTCATCTACAACAATTTGAGCTCCTATACTGTTCAAATGAATACCATCTAGTGTCAGGTGCAATCCACGTTTCTTTGACAACTTATCGATCCTTGAAGGTTTTTTATAAAAAAGGACATCTTTCATAACTCTTAATACTTTTGTGCTGATGTAATCGGAACTATTTACTGTAGACAGGTGTTGTTCAAAAACGGAATGTAGATTTAGTGTGGTAGCATTTCCATATTTGTTCGTGATGGATGTGATGAGAGTATTTAATTGCTTAAGTTCTTTGTTTGGAACATTATTCATGTTCTCACCGACTATTGCTGGGGTGACAGTGATTACACTTTTTGAGGAAGATGAAACGCACTCTAATACTTTTTGATAGTAATCTCTAAACTCTTCATGATCTTTTGCAATAGGCTGTGCTTGAACACTGAGTAGTTTTGAATAAACGTCATTAACTCCAATCCAAAGGAAAATAAGATCAAAGTTTTCTAGTTTTGTTTTAGCTAGACGGCGTTGCAAACTTTTAACAGACTCGCCCGGTTTTCCCATGTTCACAAACTTCATTTGGGGATACTGTTCTTGTAAGAGGTGAAGGAAAGAAACACCAGGTCGTCCTTCTGTCAGACTGTCACAGATCAATCCGATTCTCATAACATTTCCTCCTTATTTTTGAATGGACTCTAAAAACATGCTAACAGCTTTTTTGAAAAGTGGCTCTAAGCTATAAGGATCTTGAGTATTGGTAAGTTGACATAGTCCACCAAGCCATGTGCCGATCAATACCGTCCATTCTTCTACGTTGCCTTTCTTAAATTCTCCTTCTTCTATCCCTTGAACGAGAATTGCACGATATGCACCCATAGGAATAACGGCTAATTCATATAACTGCTTAACAGATTCAGGACTTGATTCAGGGTTTGAAGCAAGTTCTTGCCCCCCTTTTAATAACGGAGTTTGGTAATGATAAAGAACATGCATAGCCATTCCATAAAGTTTCTCAGCTGCACAAGTAAATTCATTATCTTTGTTCATCCACTTGATATACCACTCCTTCATTGTCTGTTGAGCTAATAACACAAACAACTTTTCTTTATTCTCAAAATGATAATAGATGTGTCCTTTGCTATAACCAGAAGCTTTTGAGATATCAGAGACAGATGTTTGTGTGTAACCTTTTTGTGAAAAGAGTAAAAAGGCTTTTTCCATGATTTCTTGTTTTGCTGTTTCACTGTTGTATCTTCTTTTATTCAATGAAATTTTTCCTTTCTTAAATTGAACGTTCGTTCTAATTATATTATACATTTTTTTACATAAATTAGAATGCATTCAAAGAGTTATTCACTATATTGTAATATTTAACAAAAAACACCCCGACAAGAGTGTTTTAAACAATTGTTTAATAATCAACATTCTACAAGTAACCTTCTATTCTATTTTACATATTACATGTATAAGGAGGAGATTACTTTGCTTTCAAACGATGGATATCGTACGGTTTATCATGGTACTACATTATTTGCCGCTAAGCTCATCCAACAAAACGGTATCTGGTTAGAAGCACAAAGATTGAGAACTGATTTTGGTCAAGGCTTTTACGTAACCTTCAACAGAGCACAGGCAAAATCATGGTCTTATTTTAGAGCGAAGAACAAGCAGCTTTCCCCCCGTATACTAGACCTATTAAACCTTACTGAGTCAGATTATTTAAATCACCCTGACACAAATATTCCCGCTTATTTAGCATTCACAGCGGATTTGCATTCCCTGCAAAGATTACAGGGTAGGATTTTCCCTTTACCACACGATGAGAAGTGGTCATTTAATAAGGAGGCTTGGAAGGACTTTGTTAAAAATTCTCGTAAAGGAATGAAACATGACTATGACTTTGTATACGGTCCTGTTTGGAGTGGACACTTTAACAGTACAGGTGAAATAAAAGCATCTCCATTTAAAGAACAACTCTCGTTTCATAATAGAAAGGCTCTACATTGTTTATCAAGTCCGATGATTATCAAACTTCCACCAAAAAAATGGATGTCAAGTCCGGAACATACAAATCATGATTATGATTTGTTCCTATCTGAGATCGCCAAAAGCCTTATGAAAATAAGTACAATGAAAGAAAAGCAAGCCTATCACTTCATTCAAAAATACTTGAAGACTCATTCAATCTCCAACAGTCATACCCATGAAACAGCACTCTACTGGGCATTTTCTATCTTCTATCAATCCAAAAGAATATGGATTGACGAATACGAACGCTGTCTTGATACCATTACTCCACTCTAATAATGCTCTTCCTCAAAAATTCTTTATATCTTTTTTCATCAATAAAATGGTTAGAAATAAAAAGTTTTAAACCATATTGATTGTCATATCCCTCAAAAAAATTCACATCCTCTTTAATAGCTAAAAAAGTTTTTGGAATATGCTGATGTGTATGTTCAATAACATGTCTAGGTATAGAACGTCCTGTTTTTTTAGCCCTGATTGCTTCTCTCTCGATTGCAACTTGAAGGGGCACATCGACTATATACACGACAACTTTATAACTTCTTTTTTGTAATCTGTTCACTAGGGAAACATATTTACCTGTTTTGGCCATCGTCCCCTCTAACAGGAACGACCTTTCTGATTCAATCATTGTGTTTACTAATTTTTCGGAGATATCCACTGATTCCTTATGCACAAGTGCGGCCGCTGAGCTAGGAAATGTTTTTTGAAATGCTTGATATTCAGGGATAAGCTTCTTAATTTCATCCGGATCTATTGTGATCAGCTTTCTCTTTTTCTTTTTTAAGTCTTGTTTCACAATCGTTTCACACAAAGATGTTTTGCCTGATGCACTTCCTCCCCCAACTAAGAAGGCAACAGGAGGTTGAAGGCTATCCATTTTTGATTGTTTAATGAGTGTAGCCATAATTTTGTGATGCAGAGCTTCCCGTTCTTTCGTATACATATTATTCTCATCTGTAAAGGTCACTTTCGTTTCCTTTATTCGCAAACCTATCCCCCTTGAAGAATTCGATATCATTGAAAACAGCCTACTCCACATCTTTTTCACCTCCAAAAAAAGAATCCCCTATTACTAGGAGATTCTTCAAAACGTCCAATTATGTTTTTTAGAGTAAAGTTAGCTATTTCGTCTGCGCTTTCGTACATAAAGAATGACAACAGATATAAAGAGTAACGCCAAAACAGCATAGATGATTTTGGAGTAAACGTCCATATATCCTACAATCACTTCCCATGAAGCTCCAAAATACGCACCCAAATTAACGAGAGCGATGTTCCAGATTAGCGTTCCGAACGTTGTAAGAACAAGGAACAAACCAAAATTCATATTGGACATGCCTGCCGGAATAGAGATTAAGCTTCGGATCAACGGAATGAAACGGCAAAAGAATACCGTCCATGGGCCATATTTATCAAACCATGCATCTGCTTTATGAATATCCTTTTTCGTTAATCGAAGAATATGTCCCCACCTATCTATGATCTTTTCCATACGTTCAACATCTAACTGCAGTCCTACCCCATATAGAATCACTGCTCCTAAAACAGAACCCACTGTTGCAGCTAAAATAACTCCTACTATATTTAAATCTGAAGAGTTCGTCATGAACCCTCCAAAGGTTAAGATGATTTCAGATGGGATTGGAGGAAAAACGTTTTCTAAAGCGATTAACAATAGAATCCCCCAATATCCAAATTCGTTCATAATATTGATTAACCAATTCTCCATAACTAACTCCTTTGTCTTCTTAACTAAAACTTCTATGAGCATCTACTTCTATTTATAAAAAAGACGTGCAAAACTTGCACGTCTTTTTTTGATTAAGCTAAAGACTCTTGGTCCCTTACTTTCATTACCTCAAGTGATTTAACGTGATATCCATCGATTTCCAATATCTTAAAACGATAGTTCTCTACTGAAACTTCATCGCCCATGTGAATCTCCATCTTTTCAGATAAAATCCATCCACCAATTGTATCAACATCTTCATCATTAATATTTAGGCCAAAAAGGTCGTTTACTTCTGAGATCAACACTTTCCCATCAAGGATTGTTCTATTTTCATCAACCTTCTTAATATCTGGTACTTCATCATCGTCAAATTCATCTCGAATTTCGCCTACGATTTCTTCAAGGATATCTTCGACGGTTACAAGTCCCGATGTGCCGCCATATTCATCGATCAAGATCGCCATGTGAACACGCTCTTTTTGCATTTTTAACAAAAGATCATGTATAGGTGTAGTTTCGAAAACCTGAATAACAGGTCTTACATACTCTTCGAGTGAAGCATCTGAATTCTTTCCGTTAACAAAGTCTGTTAATACTTGCTTCATATTTACCATACCAACAACACTGTCTTTATCTCCATCTACGATTGGATATCGGGTATAGTTCTCTTCTGTTACAACAGCAATACTTTCTTTTACTGTTTCAGATTGATCAAGTGTTACCATATCAACGCGAGGTACCATAATCTCTTTCGCTGTACGATCATCAAATTGAAAGATATTATTCACATATTTAAACTCTGATTGGTTGATCTCACCACTTTTATAGCTCTCAGATAGGATGAGTCTCAACTCTTCCTCCGAGTGAGCAAGTTCATGTTCAGATGCAGGCTTTAAACCAAACCAGCCTGTAAAAATACGTGCAGATCCGTTCAACGTTTTAATAAACGGATACATGATCTTATAGAAAAACATGATTGGTTTTGCGATTCTTAACGTAACCGCTTCTGCCTTTTGAATAGCAAGTGTTTTCGGTGCAAGCTCACCAATAACTACGTGTAAGAATGTAATTAAAGCAAAGGCGATAATAAACGATAAGATACTTGAAACAGACTCAGACAGATCAAGCTCTACAAAAAGAGGATGAAGCAAATGCTCAACCGTCGGCTCTCCTAACCACCCTAATCCTAGTGCCGTAATAGTTATTCCAAGTTGACAGGCTGAAAGGTATTCGTCGAGGTTTCCAACAACCTTTCTAGCAGCTACTGCTTTTGTATTGCCCTCTGCAACGAGTTGATCAAGTCTTGTTGTACGAATCTTTACAATCGCGAATTCGGTAGCTACAAAAAAAGCAGTCAAAGCGATTAAAATAGCTACCATAATTAAGTTAATAATCTCCAAATGTTCTCCTTATGGTTACATGAACCACAAGGAATACACCTCCCAGGTTGTATAAATAGTTTCGATCGATTAACACGAAAAATATCTCTCAACTATTATTTACCCGAAAAGTAAAAGTAATGAATGTGCTAAAGTCATGCCTTGAGGAGAGACTTTATTTAAGAGAAGCTCTCTTTGCTTATCATTTAGGCTTTCCATGATTGGCTTGATTTCTCTAATTTCCGCCTCAAGATGCTTCATGAGATCAGCAATCTGGTCCACGTACTTCTCAACCTGTTCATTTTCTGTACTTTTCAATTTGACTAGTTCGATCACAGACTTGATTTCATGTAAGGGCATGTTAAGTTTCTTATAATGTTCGATCAACCCTAATACATGAATCGTCTCTTCGTCATATAATCGATAATTCGAATCCGTTCGAAGAGGCTGGAGTAAACCAATCTGGGAATAATAGTCGATGGTTCTTTTAGATACATTTGTTACCTCTGCTAGTTCACCAATACGATACGCCTTCCCAATATCCTCACCTCTTCCTCTTGATAATTAAATACAATGTACAATAGAGAAAACCATACAGTCAACTGGACAGTTTTACATGTCACGAAACGTTCAAAAAAGAATGGCTGTTTCGTAAACTTTCTTGTGTGAAAGAAGTTGATTTCCGTTTCAGATACTCGCTTTCCGCGGGGCAAGCGGTGAGCCACATTTGTACGGCCACTTTTCGGACTGTCTAGTTGCAGTGGCTAGCCCCTCGAGGTCAAAAGTTAAAGGAGAAGAGTTTAAAAGTAACTATTTTCAGTGATGCCGTTATTTATATAAACATCCTCTCTAAACAAATTACTAGTAAGACATTTGAAAAGAAAATTATCATTCACTTCATACAAAAATATCCTATTTAATAAAAAAACATCCCTCTAAAAAGGAATGTTTTTTAAACACTTGTTTAATTTTATAGATACTTCCGATGCACTGTCTTCCCATCAAACGTGAACAGAACTGGTTTCTGTTCAATTTTCGTCTCCATATGAACAGGACGGCCCCAAAGATAATGAAGATGAGGAAGTACTTTTTCAAGGTATTTCACATCCAGTTCCATATCTTCAAAGCTATGATTGAGGTAGAGCTCTCCGTTCTTCATATAATCGGCGTCATTGACTGTGATATATGGAAATCCTCCGTTTACTCTCATACTCACGAGCTGGTCACGTACTTCTTCCCACTGCTTATCAACAACCTTATATTCCTTACCCTGCTTTTGAAACAGGTACATGTCTTCCCGCTGGGCAAGATCTTTCGTTAAATAGTTCCGGATGAAAGACATATCAGATTCTAGTTCACGGACTTCAAACATTTTCTCACGTCCAGATCCAGGTTTCACGCCTTGTCTGATTAACTCTTCATCAGGGTTGTTGTAGCGGTCTTCGATGTCTTTGAAGATCTGCAGTCCCAAATAATATGGATTTATCGATGTCTTTGAAGGTTGCACAACTCCTGCGTTCAGTTTCGCGAACTCAATTGTTTCGTGAGAAGTCAAATCCATCTCTTGCAGGATCTTTGCGTGCCAATAAGATGCCCAGCCTTCGTTCATGATTTTCGTTTCAAGCTGTGGCCAGAAATAGAGCATTTCTTCTCGCATCATGGATAAGATGTCGCGCTGCCACTCTTCCAGCTCACGACTGTATTGTTCAATAAATAATAATATGTCCTTTTCAGGCTGCGGTGGAAATGATTTTTTCTTTTTCAACGCTGGTTTTGGACCTTTTTTGTCGTCGAGTTTCCACAGGTCATCGTACGGAGTTTCCTTCTTAGGCGTAAGAATTTCTTCCTCTTCAAATACATAATTTAATTTATTTCGCACAAGTGATGGATCGATATGTTCTTGTATGGCCAGAACAGCGTCTAAGAACTGTTCGACCTCTTTTTTACCGTATAGATGTTCATATTGAGCTACTCGTTCAGCTGTAGCCGTCATGCATTCAACCATGTCTCTTCTCGTATTTGAAAATCGAACATTGTTTTTGAAGAAATCACAGTGCCCCAGAACATGGGCAATGATCAATTTATTCTGAATAAGCGAATTCGTATCAAGTAAGAACGCGTAACACGGATCTGAGTTGATAACAAGCTCATAAATTTTACTCAGTCCTAAGTCATACTGAAGCTTCATTTTATGAAACTGTTTTCCGAAGCTCCAATGAGAGAAACGAGTTGGCATTCCGTATGCACCAAATGTATAAATAATATCTGCAGGACATATCTCATACCGCATCGGGTAAAAATCAAGGCCAAAGTGGTCAGCAATCTCGGTAATTTCAGCTATTGCTTTTTCTAGCTCCTTATTTTGCAAGTCCCAGTTCATATTTTCCCCCTCCTGCTATTTCCTTACTTTTAACTGTATGAAACAAAACAGGCATTCATGAGAAAACAAGTGAAATATTGGACGGGTTTTAAAAACTTCTTTGTTCAAAAATAAAAAAGTGAATCCAGTTTCACGGATTCACCAAATTTTCATCTAGCTTCATATATATCTAACATGCACGACCACCCAGAACAGTCTTGTGGAGTTCGGAGATTATTTATCCATAACGTTTCAGGTGCACCTAAATCTTCTTTTACCATTACTTTTGCACTCTGGCTATTTGTACGAATCCATGTTAGTTGTTCACCTGGTAATGTTTTTGGATAAACATCCGCTTCCCCAGAAGCTGGATTCGTTAATCTCTTTGCACTTCCGTCTTTAATTTTCACACTGACTAAAAAGGGTTTTGCTCTTTTTTCCTGTGGTACCTCATAACCCCATTCAATCTGTCTGCTCACAATCATGTTCTTATCATTCAACCAAGTAAAATCGCCGTCGGCAAAACCCGTGTATCCTAGATTTATCTCGTTACCGCCCTTAGGATCCCAAACCGTTAATCGTTTATTTTCAGAGATTAGCCTTCCGATTCCTTTTATAAAGCCGAGCTGTTTCGTATTCGGCGACCAGTGGAACCAGTTCGGCTGATCCAACATGTTTCCTATCATTCGAGTTCTTGATCCGTCTAAAGAAACAACCAATAAAGTGTTGCTGTCTGCTGACATGGATGCTGTTGGACATGCGATGAAGGCAAACCACTGATCATCCATCCCCCACTTGAATTCTGTTGTACCTATAGCAAAGAACGTTTCACTCATCTTAGGCAGCGTCGTAATGTTCTGTACTTTGTTCAAATCACCGTTTGCATTTACAGGAACGTAGAAAAGTCGAACTGGACTCCAGCCATCAGGCTCTAGATTTGCAGAAGATGAGACAACAAATCCTCTCCCGTCAGGTGCCCAACTGTAGTTACCTGTGCCCAGGATGACATTTTGAAAGGATGAAGCAGGTCTCGTTAGGTCGATTACATTGAGCACACCCCCGCTTTTCCATGCAAGTTTGGATTCTGTCGGAGACCATCTAGTTAAACTCACATCGCCATCGAATACTTTTCTTTTTAAACGCGTTACACGGTTATACACCCATAGCTCTTTCCCTTTACGCGCAATGTAACTAATATAGGTTCCGTTGCTTGAGAACGTTGGATGAGTTAGATTTGAACCTTCTACAAGCTTTCTTTCTAATTCACCTTCTTTAAGCCATAGACCGTCATTTCTAATAAATACTGCTCTTCTATCAGCAGCTTCTGCTAAGTTTGTGTTTATAAACACACTACTAAAAATCAATATGAATAAAAGAAGACGTTTCACATGATCACCTCATTAGTAACATGAGCGAAATAAAGAAAATCATACTAAAAAAAGCTCAGGAACTATTAAGTTCCTGAGCTTGGTATAACCTTATTCTCCTGTTTCAGCAAAGCGCTTGATACGTGCTGCGATTTCGTCACGAACGCGTTGGAATTCACTCCACTCTTTTCCTGCTGGATCATCGAATCCCCAATGTTCACGTGTTTTGTGAGGTGGTGTTGCTGGACATACATCGTTTGCATGACCGCATAACGTTACTACTAAGTCTGCTTTTTCTAGAATGTCTTTGTCGATTACATCTGATGTTTGATTCGTAATGTCAATATCCACTTCTTTCATCGCTTTGATCGCGTTTGGATTAACACCATGTGCTTCGATGCCAGCTGAATATACGTCATATTTATCACCAAGGTAGTGGTGTCCAAATCCTTCTGCCATCTGAGAACGACAAGAATTACCTGTGCAAAGGAAATAGATGATTGGTTTAGCCATGTGTAAAACCTCCTGTAGTAAAGAACTTCTTTCGAGAACATCATAATATAAGTATATCCTTATATCAATATTTATTTATATATTCTTTGACATTTTATATAAACATATGGTTATATACTAATGAGGTGAAGTCAATTATGGAACTTGATCAGTTAACAGAGTGTTATAAAGCAATGGCAGATAAAACACGATTAAATATTTTAGCTTTACTCCGCCACGAAGAATTATGTGTATGTGAGTTAGTTGATATCTTAAAGATGACACAGCCTAGTATTTCACAGCATTTAAGAAAATTAAAGCAAGCTAAACTCGTTAAAGAACGACGTAACAGTCAATGGATCTTCTACTCCATTGATGGAGAAATCTATCCATTCATTAAAGCCAATTTAGATTCTCTGCCTGATATGTCAGCTAAGATTGAAGAGTTAAAAGCTTCAGGCGGAAAAGTTTGTTGCTAACTTAGAATTACATAAATGGGGGGATTTTTATGAACAGCATGGCGTTAATGGCCGTAGCTGTATTTTTGGTTACAATTATTTTTGTTATCTGGCAGCCACGCGGGCTTTCCATCGGTTGGTCTGCTACCATTGGAGCCATCATTGCACTTCTTCTTGGCGTGGTTTCACTCGCTGATGTGTGGACGGTTACGGGGATTGTTTGGAATGCTACATTAGCGTTTGTAGCGATCATACTCATATCGATTATTTTAGATGAGATCGGTTTCTTCGAATGGTCCGCCTTACATATGGCGCGACTTGCAGGTGGAAACGGTAAAAAGATGTTTGCCTATGTGATTCTTCTTGGAGCTGCAGTTTCAGCATTTTTTGCAAATGATGGGGCAGCATTAATTCTTACTCCTATCGTACTTGCTCAAGTTCGGGCCTTGAAATTAAAAGAAGCCATGATATTACCGTTTATTATGGCAAGTGGGTTTATTGCAGATACCACTTCATTACCACTTGTCGTCTCAAACTTAGTAAATATCGTGTCTGCCGATTTCTTTAACATCGGATTCGTTGAATACGCAAGCCGAATGATCGTGCCGAACTTCTTTTCACTGTTCGCTAGCATGCTTGTTTTGTTCCTCTTTTTCAGAAAAGATATACCGAAGAACTATGATCTATCTCAACTTAAGCGACCAAAAGAAGCCATTCGAGATGAGAAGATGTTTAAGCTTTCATGGATTATACTAGCTGTTCTATTAATCGGATACTTAACGAGTGAGTTTATTGGTGTTCCTGTCTCATTCATTGCAGGAGCTGCAGCTCTTTTCTTTATCATCGCTGCTCGTAAAAGTCCTGCTATTCAAACAAAAAAAGTAATCAAAGATGCACCATGGACTGTTGTTGTCTTTTCAATTGGTATGTATGTAGTCGTTTATGGTCTTCGTAATGCAGGACTTACTGATATGCTCGGCAGCTGGATTCAAGTGATCGCTGATGGAGGGTTGTTCGCTGCTACAATCGGGATGGGTTTTTTGGCTGCTATATTATCATCTATTATGAACAACATGCCAACTGTTATGATCGATGCACTAGCTATACAGGGAACGGAAACATCAGGAGTTATTCGGGAAGCATTGATCTATGCGAATGTCATTGGTTCAGATTTAGGACCAAAAATCACTCCGATCGGTTCACTAGCCACTCTATTATGGCTGCACGTCTTATCGAAAAAAGGTGTGAAGATCACATGGGGCTATTATTTCAAAATCGGAATCATCTTGACTGTCCCAACACTTTTCATAACGCTTACCGGCCTTTACTTATGGTTATTGCTACTATCTTAAAAAGAAGGAGAGATCTTGATGATTCAACGCATTCATGTTGCAGTCAACTGTTCAGACTTAGAAAAATCTCTAGCGTTCTATAAAAGCTTTTTCGGCACGGAACCGACAAAGGTAAAAGAGAACTACGCGAAATTTGAGCTTGATCAACCCGCTCTTCACTTTTCATTGAATGCACGTCCCTTTTCAAAAGACGGAGTCCTAAATCATCTCGGTTTCCAGGTTAACAACACGGAAGATGTTCTGGCTATGGGAGAAAGACTTAGAAAATCAGGATTGCTGTTAATCGACGAGATGGATACAACTTGCTGTTACGCCGTTCAGGATAAGGTTTGGGTATATGATCCAGACGGCAACGCTTGGGAGATTTTCTATACTAAAGAAGACTCTGAATTTGAATCTGCTGGTGATGCACGAGATTTGTCTCTATGCTGTGCACCCCCTCAGCAACCTCAACCGATCACGCTAGGTTTCACAAAAAAATGAAAGAAAATCCCTCTGTACCATCTTAGGTACCAGGGATTTTTTTATAATCAAATGGTAGATATAGCAACAATCTCATCAATACGAATAATGATTTGATCCCAATAGTTATGGCTATCGCTCATCACACATAGTGTAATATAATCTCTTTCTACAGCTCTTAGTCTGCCTTCGTAAGAATGATTTGTTGTATCCACCACAACCTGCCTCTCCAAAAGACATTTTGCTTCTCTTCTGAAGTTCTTCAACACCAATCACCTTCCCTATTTTGCACTGCAAGCAAGGGGCTTTCTATACTATTACATGCAAAAAAGAAAAAAGAGACACGGACATACACCCTGTGCACATGACTATTCTTGTACAACGAGGCATATTATGTAGAAATAATCTTAGACAGGGATGAATGCCATGTTTGAACGAACAATAGCGATATTCTTAGGAAGCGTATTACTTGGCATAGGCATTAATGGTTTCATCGTTCCCTTTCATCTTCTCGATGGAGGAATGATCGGCATTAGTCTGCTCGTAAAATATGTATGGGGTTATAAAGTAGGGCTAACGATTATTATTCTGAGCATCCCTATCTATCTGATAGCTTGGAAACTCGAGCGTCGATACTTCATAAATAGCATACATGGTTTACTCGTATCGTCATTAATCATTGATTTGTTATCTCCGCTAAGAGGAATGTTTTCTGTCTCCGTCATGGAAGGTTCTGTGATCGGAGGGTTGTTCATCGGAACAGGAATCGGTTGGATGCTGCGTCATGAAACGAGTACAGGAGGAACAGATTTGATCGCTCTTTTCCTTTCTAGATGGTTTTCTATTAATGTTGGGATGGTTATCTTTTTGATTGATGCTGCAGTCATCATTGCTGGACTGTATGTAATGGGAGAAGGCATTCTATTCTATTCACTAGTAACAATCCTCTCCGTTGGATTCGCAACCATGACAATGACACTGATCAGGTCGATCAATTTCTATAGAAGCATATAGGGGGACTGACCCCTTACAATTTATTTCCCACTTCATTTTACTCTTCGGCACCTATCCATTTGCTTAATATTATATAGTTGTTGTCATTGCTTTCACTTTGAAAGGAGAGTCAATCACACTATTTCCTACAACTTTAATGAAAAACAAGGACCCGAAGTATCAATAAAGTACTTCGGATCCTTGTTCTACTCAACTAAATTTAATTTAACTTTATCCAAGAATATCTAACCAAATCTTGATCGACGTAGCGATTATAAGTGCTGCTAAGATAAATTGAAGTATTTTGGTATTCACTTTTTTACCAAACTGAGCCCCAAGTGGAGACGCGATCAAGCTTGCTACTACCATGATCACAGCTGGCCATAATAAAACTTGACCTGTCGTAATCTTACCAACTGTTGCACCGATTGACGAAATAAACGTAATGGCAAGTGATGTAGCAATCGTCATTCTCGTTGGTATCTTTAGGACGACTAACATGATCGGTACAAGGATAAATGCACCTGCTGCACCTACGATACCCGCTGCCACACCTACAACAAATGCTAGAACTGCAGCAAGCCATTTATTATACTTAACTTGATCTAACGGAATGTCATCGATTCCTTTCTTAGGAATCAACATCATAATAGCAGCTAACGTAGCTAAAACAGCATAAACAATATTAATTTGCCCTTCTGACATGGCTTCTGACCCAAATCCACCAATAAAACTTCCTATTAGGATGGCACTACCCATATAGATGATTAATGTCTTGTTCAGATAACCGCCTTTACGATACGCCCAAACCCCACCTATCGTTGCAAAGAATACTTGAACGGCACTAATACCTGATACCTCATGAGCAGAATATGCTGTGAAGCCGAGCATCGCTGGAATATAGAGAAGCATTGGATATTTGATGATGGATCCGCCGATACCTACCATTCCAGAGATAAAAGAACCTATAAAGCCGATTAGAAATATTGTAATAATGAACCCTAATTCCATGACTTCACCTCCTTAAAACTGATGTTTCTTAAATAAATAAGTTGATCTTAGACTCATCTGCATCAGCTAGGTATGAAGCAACTCCTGCGTAGTCCAGTCCATCAATTAGTTCCTCTTTCGTAATACCCATTACATCCATCGACATCGTACAAGCAACCATCTTTACATCTAAGTCTTGAGCCATTTCGATTAATTCTTTTAACGTTACGATGTTTTTCTTCTTCATCGTATACTTCATCATCTTCGCGCCTAAGCCACCATAGTTCATTTTGGAGATGCCTAACTTTTCAGGTCCTTGGGGCATCATTTTTGCAAACATCTTATCCATGAATGTTTTCTTTACGTTCACGTACTCTTCTTTTCTTAAGATGTTTAGTCCCCAGAATGTAAAGAACATCGTAACTTGTTTCCCCATTGCTGCAGCACCTGTTGCGATAATAAAACTTGCCATCGCTTTATCAAGGTCACCACTAAATACGACCATTGTTGATTTATCTTGTGTTTGTTCCATTATTGAACGCTCCTTTTGAACCAGATACCCATATAGGTATCTGGTTTCTCAAATTTTTTTATTAACCTTTTTGAATATAAAACTTAAATACGCCGTCTTCTTCTTTATGCTCTAGCAATTCATGACCAGAAGACTTAGACCAAGCAGAAAGGTCATTAACAGCACCCTTATCCGTTGCTAATACTTCTAAGATGTCTCCACTTGCAAGTGTATCCATCGCTTTCTTTGTTTTAACGATCGGCATTGGGCAAGATAATCCTTTTGTGTCTAAAGTTTGAGTTACGTTCATTTGTAAAACCTCCAGATAGTTTTTTATTTTTTTCAGTTATTCAGTGATTGCACAGCGGTTTGGACCAATTTCCATCTCGCGCTGTTCATCGTTTGTTGGGTCGATTTTACCCATATTGGTTTGACGAATTTCTTGATAAGCGTTTGGCTGTGGCGGTAAGTTTTCCGTTACAGCTCTTCGAAACTCATCTTCATTCTTAATGTTCAATCCATCGTTCTTTTCAAAAAGTTCTCCAAGTGGAGCTGAGACTGCACCTTTTTCATCTAGTTCACTGATCTTACCAAAGTGAGCAGGTAACACAACTAGATCTTTAGACAGGTTGTTGTATTTGTTATACAAAGAATCACGTAAGTCACTAACCCAGTCTTCTGCTTTACCCGCAAGGTCTGGACGTCCGATTGAATCAACGAACAGAATATCTCCAGAAAGCAAGAATTGTCCGTCAACGATCATAGAAGTACTTCCAATCGTATGACCAGGCGTGTATAAAGGTTGAATCTCAATCTTCGTGTTTCCGATCGTAATATCGTTTCCTTCTTCTAATTCAGCGAATGAGAATGTTACTTCTTCAGCATCTTTTGGTGGTAACCAGTATGTTGCTCCAGTCTTTTCTGCAAGTTTGCGTCCGCCTGAAATATGGTCAGCATGAAGGTGTGTATCGATCATGTGCTTGATTTCAAGGTTGTTTTCTTTTGCAAAATCTTCATACGCTTCAATCGTACGAGCAGAGTCAATAATTGCCGCTTCTCCGTTTGATTCTACAAGGTAAGAAAGACATCCCTTACCGATACGGTTGAATTGATAGATCGAACCTCCATCTTTCAAATCCCCAAGCTTTACTGGCATCAAGTACTCACTCCAAGACTTCATACCACCTTCAAGGTAATAAACGTCTTTAACGCCTGCCTCATCCAGCATCTCTGCTACCATGACAGAAGATCCTTCTTTTGCACAGACAACGAGAACCTCTTCTTTCGGAAGATGTTCTAAAACATCTTCAACGCCATCGATCAGATCAAAGTAAGGGCGGTTAATAGATTTAATTCCTTTCCCTTCAATTCTCCAATCTTTATAATCCCCTTCGTTACGAACATCTAGAATGAACATGCTTCCTTCAACAACTCGTTTTGCCACTTCTTTAGCTGATAATGCTTTTATCATTTCAGAAATACCTCCCTAGGTATATTTTTAATTAAAATTTTTTATTCTGTTGGCCCATCCCATTCAACCATACCAGGTAATACATTCTTAACACGTTGGAATCCATTTTCAGCTAGCATTTGTGCTGCCATATCACTTCTAGATCCTGTACGGCAAATAACATGGATTTCTTTATTTTTATCAAGTGTGTCTAATTTGCTTTCAAGTTCTCCCAATGGAATAGATACTGCCCCAGGTATACGTTTGAACTCATACTCTGCCGGCTCTCTAACATCTAGAAGTAGCATATCTTCTTTATTTTCAGCTAAAACTTTTTCTAATTCGTCGTTTGCAATCGTATGCTCGAACTTTGCTGCTTCTTTAACTTCACCAGGATTTGATTTTCTTAAATAATGCTTAAGAACATCTCCTTCTTCTTTTGTGCCTAAATATTGATTTCCTGTGTTTCTTGCCCATCCTTGAATATCAGCCAATGAGCCTTTATCTGTCGCCTGAACTTCAATAACTTGACCTGCCTCGAGCTGATCCATCGCTTTCTTCGTGCGAACAATAGGCAACGGACATGATAATCCTTTGCAGTCTAATACGTGATCTACTTTAATACTCATTTTTGAAACCTCCGCTTATTTAATAGTTGTTTTACCTTTCCAAGAAAGCATTCCGCCTGACATGTTAATCACATTAATATTATGTGAAGCTAAAATCGCACACGCTTTTTCGCTTCTTTTTCCAGACCGGCAAACCATGACATACTCTTTATCCCGATCAAGCCCATTTATTCGGTCAGAAATTTCTCCCAGTGGAATATGTGTAGCTGTCTGAATCATTCCTTGAGCAACTTCATCGTTTTCACGAACGTCAATGATGTTTAATGTATTATCGGTTTCTAATAATCTTTCTACTTCTTTTGGTTCAATCGTCTTAATAGACACAATTATTATCTCCCTTCTAAAACAAATACTTATACCCGTATAGGTATATACAATGATAAAAAAATATATAACTAATACCGGATTACACGCTTTTTAAGAATGATATTATACCCATAGGGGTATAATAATTGATAAAAGGAAATCTGTCAACAGCCTAACTACTGACAGATATTTATCGGCTTTTCACTAAAAGTTGCACAGCTTCTTTAACAATATCGGAATTCATTTCTTCTCCATTTTCCATTTGTTCACGTAAGCATTGTTCAAGGTTGGTGCCTACGATTAATCCAATCGTACGATCAATCGCTGTACGAGATGCGGATAATTGAGTAATAACGGATTTACAATCTTGTTCTTCTTCTAGCATACGCAATACGCCACGTATTTGCCCCTCAATTCTTTTCAAACGATTTTTCATCTCTTGTGTGTATTCCATTTCAGCACCTCCTTCTTAAAATCAAAATACCTATAGGGGTATATTACATCTCTTTAATATTGATGTCAACCCCATGAATTTATATGGCTGCAAGTATATAACTTGCAGCCTCTGTTCCTGTTATTGTACCACTTTTTGCATTCTTTCATGAACCAAATCCATCACTGATTGTTTGAGGTTTACTAAAGCTTCGTCTGCTTTATTATGTGAATCAGCGTTAACACCAAAATAAAACTTCACTTTTGGTTCTGTCCCAGATGGTCTTACGCAGAACCAAGAACCATCTTCTAATTGGTATTTAAGTACATTTGATTTAGGGAGATGGATGTCACTCTTTTCATCTTTCATAACATCGTAATGAACGCTCGACTTATAGTCTTCAGAAATCACTAATTTTTGACCATTCACTTCGAGCGGCATATCTGCTCTAAAGCCTGCTAATAAATTTTCTATTTGCTCTGCCCCAGACTTACCTTTTAATGTTAATGACTCGAGACCTTCTTTATAAAACCCATGTTTTTTGTAAACATCATCTAAAGCATCAAAAAGAGTTTTCCCTTGTTTTTTATAATATGCAGCCATTTCAGCGCCCATTAAACAAGCCTGCACGGCGTCCTTGTCACGAACGAAATCCCCAATTAAAGAACCGTAGCTTTCTTCATAACCGAAAATAAACGTATGTTTTCCGCTTTTTTCGTATTCTTTAATCTTTTCACCAATAAATTTAAAACCTGTGAGGGTATCTTCACACGTCAAACCGTATGATTCTGAGATTACTCGACCAAGTTCTGAAGTTACGATCGTTTTAAAGATAATCCCTTTAGAGCATAAGCTTCCTTTTTCTTCACGTTGAGAAAGGATATATTCAATCATTAGAGCTCCAGTCTGATTACCTGTAAGAATCTCATATTCACCTTTGCTGTTCTTAGCGGCAATTCCTACTCGGTCTGCGTCAGGGTCAGTTGCCATTAAAAGATCTGCATCGGTTTCTTGTCCATATCGAATCGCCAATTCGAACGCAGCGTGCTCTTCCGGATTAGGTGACTTCACTGTAGAAAAGTTAGGGTCCGGCTGTTCTTGTTCTTTAACGACTGTAACATTTGTAAAACCTAACTGTTGAAGTCCTTCTCTTACGGGAATATTTGCAGTCCCGTGAAGAGGCGTGAAAACGATGCTTAAGTCCTGCATCTCTTTGATCACTTCACGGTTTAAACTAATCTTTATTAGTTGATCCATGTAAGCTTTGTCGATTTCTTCACCAACAACTTGAATCAACCCTTCGCTTTTGAGTTCCTCTTCAGATCTCACTGCAATAGAAAGTTCATCTTCAACGGCATTTACTTTTCCGATTACTTCATCAGCTTCTTTTGGCGGAAGCTGGCCGCCATCTGGACCATATACTTTGTATCCGTTGTATTCTGGTGGATTATGGCTTGCTGTAATAACGATACCACTATAAGCTTTCAGGTATCTTACAGCGAATGATAACTCAGGTGTAGGTCTTAAGCTCTCGAATACGTAAGCTTGAATCCCCTGAGATGCTAATGTTTTCGCTGCTTCCATCGCAAATTCAGGTGATTGATGACGAGAATCGTATGCAATTGCAACACCGCGCTTTTTAGCCTTCTCCCCTTGCTCTTCAATAAAATGAGCCAAACCTAAAGAAGCTTTCCGAACCGTGTACGTGTTCATTCTATTTGTACCCGGACCTATTTCACCACGCATACCACCTGTGCCAAATTCTAAATTTTTATAAAAGCAGTCTTCAAGTGCTGTCCTGTTCTCCTTGATTTCCTCTAATGCAGCCTTTAATGGTTGTTCGAGCTTTTCGTTCCCTACCCATTTCTCATATGTTGTCTCCCAGGACATAGTACTGCCTCCTTATGTTATATGTAATGAATGTATTTGTTTTTTTGTTAGTTTCGATATGAATCGAGTTATTCCTGCCATTTCTATTAAATACGGCCTTTATTATACCGCTTTCAGCACAAAAAATAAAATACCGTAGGAAAGCACTCTTACACATTGACAAGGTTCGTGATATTTCCCGAGGAATAGAAAAAAAGCGGCAAGCTATATATGCTTACCGCTTTCCATACCGTTATTTGCTTTTATCTTTTTGAACAACGCTATACAGATCTAACCTTCTATCCCGTAGAAGGGTTACACTTCCTGTTTTACGTTGTCTTCGTAAAATTTCTAGATCCACATCACCTACTACAACTGTTTCAATATTCGGGTGACATTCCCCAACGATTCCGTCTCTTGGGAATGAAAAATCAGATGGTGTAAAGATACCGGACTGAGCATACTGAATATCCATGTTCTCCACTTGTGATAGGTTTCCAACAGTACCTGCGATCGCTGTATAAATCTCATTTTCAATCGCACGAGCCTGCGAACAATATCGAACGCGCAGATAGCCTTGACGATCTTCCGTACAGAAAGGTGTGAAGATGATCTTCGCCCCTTGATCGGTTACGATACGTGAAAGTTCAGGGAATTCGATATCATAGCAGATCAAAATCGCTATTTTTCCGCAATCTGTATCAAATACTTGTACTTTATCACCAGCCGTAATTCCCCACCATTTTCTTTCGTTCGGTGTGATATGAATTTTGTATTGTTTATCAATTGTCCCGTCTCTTCGGAATAGATATGCAACATTGTAGATATCTCCGTCTTCTTCAACAAAGTGGGAGCCACCTATGATGTTCACATTGTAACGAACGGCAAGATTCGTAAAGAGTTCGATGTATTGCTCTGTAAATTCTGTTAACTTACGAATGGCTAAGCTAGGACTCTTCTCTTCACAAAACGATAACAACTGAGTAGTAAGAAGCTCAGGGAATACAGCAAAATCTGATCCTTGATCAGATGCAACATCTGTATAATACTCGACCTGTGTCGCAAAATCTTCGAAAGAACTTATGGTTTTCATCATATATTGAATTGTCGTAATTCGAACAGGCTCACTCGTTTTAAAATACTTTTTCGTTTTATTAGGAATATAATCAACATTGTTCCATTCCATTAATGTCGCATACGCATTTGATTGCTTATCATCAGGCAGATAGCTCTTGTTTAATCGCATCACAGTAAAACCATTCATCAATTGAAAGGTTAAGACAGGATCGTAAATGTTGTGCTGAATGACTTCTCTTACATATTCTCGAGGAGTCATTTCCTTAGCGTGCTTATGGTAGTTTGGAATTCTTCCGCCTAGAATAATACTTTTTAAATTCTTTTGCTCAGCTAGCTCTTTTCGTGCTTCATAAAGACGAGCCCCAATCTTCATTCGTCGGTATTCTGGGTGTACCATTACTTCGATACCATACAAGTTAAAACCTTCTGGATCATGGTTCGTGATATAGCCTTTATCTGTGATTTCATCCCACGTATGCTTATCATCATATTCATCAAAATTAACCATTAAACTTGAGCAGCTTCCAACAATCTTTCCTTCATACGTTACACAAAATTGTCCTTCTGGAAAGATACGAAGATGGCTTTCGAGCTGTTCCCTCTTCCAAGGTTCCATGTTTCCTGGAAAACAAATCTGTTGAAGCTCTAAGATTTCCTCAATATCTTCAAACTCAATGTTGCGTAGTTCTATTTTTTTCTCGAATTTTGAAACGTCGATCTCACTCATGTTATCCGCTCCTCTACCTTGCTTATCTTATTTCCAATCCTTCATCCGCTCTTTGAGACTGCCTGTGAAAAGTTCTATTTCATTACCATCCGGGTCTTCAAAGCTAACTGTGTTTCCACCGCCTCTTTGTAGCGGACCTCTTGTGATTCTAACGTTTTGTTCATTCAGCAACAGAACCGCTTTAGGAAAATGTTCTTTAGAAACTGTAAATGCAAAATGATCAACACCTATTTGATTCTTACAGATAGGTTTTGCATCTATAATTTCTAATAAACACAGCCACACTCCCCCTACGTCTAGGTATATATCTGTATTCCCTTTATGAAGGATTCTAGCACCTAGCACGTTCTTATAAAATGTGATAGATTCCTCTAAGTTTGAAACTCTGATGGTAATATGATTTATACCTTGAACTTTAAACATATTTTTTAACCCTTATTCTCTGCCTGTTTAATAAGTGATGCGAGGCTCAACTCTGCTAAGGTTTCCATCTGATGATCAACATCGCTAAACGTCATATGTCTTGTCACAGGATTAGGAATGGCTACACAATATAGTCCTGCTTTTTTAGCTGCCATCGATCCGTTTACAGAGTCTTCAAACGCGATAGCTTCATGAGGTTTTATATTCAAGGCTTTAACCGCTTCAAGATAAAGAGCAGGATCAGGTTTAACTTTTTCCACATCGTCTGCTGTTTTTATCACTTCAAAGTAGTGCATCAAACCGATTCTTTCTAAATGCTCTTCTACCCATTTTCGTGAAGAACTTGATGCGAGGCCAACCTTTAATCCAAGTTCCTTAGCAGCTTCAAGGTAATCAAGAATACCTGGAAGTTCCCGTTGCTCAGCAATTAAGGCAAGTGCACGCTCTGTCTTTTTTGCTCTTAACACATTATGATCAAGCTTTTTATCGATCTGTCTTTCTAAATATTCGTAAGGATTAAAATCAGAATGGGTACCGATGCATTCTCCCCAAACCTCTAGCGGCAGATCGCTTCCATGTTCCTGATACAGTTCTTGAAAAGCGTTATAATGCTGCGTTTCCGTATCTAGAATCGTTCCATCAAAATCAAATATCAAAGCCTTGATCACGGTTAACCAATCCCATCTTATGCGTTTTATACTATTTTCTTAAATATTTATAAAAGACGCAAGAAAACCGATTTTTAATGAAGGACATTTGTTCTAAACATAATCTTCTTCCCATTGCTTGTGGCGATAATTGCCCCGAGCTGATCTGTCCGATAGACTGTCATCTTTCTATTGTCTAAACGATACAACACCTCTTTTGATGGAAACTGATAAGGATTATTCCTTCCGACCGAAATCACAGCTGTTTTTGCTTTTACTTTTTTCAAAAATTCCATCGTTGTTCCCGTATTAGCTCCATGATGACCCAATTTAATTACATCTGCTTTAACGCCACCACGTTTTAATATCTCTTTTTCTTCTTCAGCACCTGCATCTGCCATGAGAAGAAAATTCTTTTTGCCATGCTTAATCTTGATCACAGCTGAGTAATCATTGATGTGTTTATAATAAGATCCTTTAGGTGCTAACATTTCTACTTTTACAGAGAAGCCCATCTTAAAATTCACACCCGCTTTTGCGCGATCTACGGGAATTTGTTTTTCGTTGATCACTCGAAAAAGGTCATGATAATATTTGGTATCGTATGGTAGATTGGGCATGTACAATACACTCACTGGAAACGCCCTGATTACATCATCTAATGATCCAATATGATCGTGATGAGGATGAGTAGCCACCACGATATCGAGATGTGTAACTCCTTCTTTTTCTAGATAAGAGATGATTCTATCACTGTCATGTTCATCTCCACCATCGATTAGCATCGTTTGTCCGTTTGGTGCTTTTATCAGAATACAATCAGCCTGACCAACGTCTAAAAAGTGAATCGTCAACGGATCAAACCAGTCCGCTCGAGCTTTATGAGGAACAATAGTTAACATGAGCATCAAGCTCAAACAGAAAACGGCAAACTTGTTAATGGTCTTCAAATCTCACACCCCTTTACATCCATTTTTTCGTCCATAATACGTAACCTTAGTTATATGTAATTTTGTTGAATTCAACAACAAAACCCGCCATCCAATACATGGATGCGGGCGATTTGGTTTTTTATGAATATTCGTTTTCTAAAAGCTCATTCCTAATTGAATATTGTCTGGAATTATATCTATAATGTTCTCTTCTAATAGAATGCTGCTATCGAATTTTTTTCTTCATCGACAAGTTGATCGGAGTGTAAGATGCGAGACTCCTGCGGGACAAGCGGTCAGGTGAGACCCTTAAAGGCACAAAGTGGCAAGGGGCTCACCGCCTGCCCCGCGGAAAGCGAGCATCTGAAACGGAGATCAACCACTTTCAAGTACATCAATGAATACAACTGGCCTTATGCGTTCACTTCATTCTTCTTAAAAAAGCTCTTCATAGCATGATACACATCAGCTTTTTCTTTTAGAATATAATGACTAAACTTCGGATTATCCATATTCTTATACACACTCATCAAAGTGGAATGACGGTTATAAGCATTCACTTCACCATAACCAAACATATTAGAATGCTCCATGATTTGCTGAACCAGTTTCACACATCGTGCATTATCACTCGTAAGGTTATCTCCATCAGAGAAATGGAACGGATAAATGTTATAACGGCTCGATGAGTATTTCGTCTCGATTAACTCAAGCGCTTTGCGATATGCAGACGAACAGATGGTTCCACCACTTTCACCCTTGTTAAAGAAATCTTCCTCAGATACAACTTTTGCCTCCGTGTGATGCGCAATAAATTCAATCTCTACTTTTTCATACTTTGACCGCAAGAATCGTGTCATCCAGAAGAAGAAGCTTCTCGCCATATACTTTTCCCAGATTCCCATCGAACCTGAAGTATCCATCATGGCTAATACCACTGCTTTTGATTCAGGTTTGATGACTTCGTTCCATGTTTTGAAGCGAAGGTCGTCATTATGGATAGGAGCAACACTTGGCTTTCCTATTAAAGCATTTCGTTTGAACGCAGTAAGAATCGTTCTCTTTTTATCCACGTTCCCCATGAGCCCTTTTTTACGAACATCATTAAATTCAATCTTTTCAAGCACGATTTGGTCTTGCTCTTTTTGTTTTAAGTTAGGCAGTTCTAGTTCTTTAAACAACATCTCTTCCAATTCTAAGATTGAAACCTCGGCTTCTGCATAATCGACACCTGGTTTGTCACCTGCAGGTCCTTTTCCTTTTCCGGCCCCGCTTTGTCCGGCACGTCCATCTCTGGCTACTACATCCCCCACCTGACTATCTCCATCACCTTGGCCTACGTGCTTGTTTTTGTCGTAGTTGTATCGGATTTTGTATTCATCCATTGAACGGATTGGGATTTTAATTACATCACGTCCGTTGGATAAAATGATATTCTCTTCACTTATCAAATCCGGCAAGTTGTTTTTAATGGCTTCCTGCACTTTTTCCATATGCCTTTGATGATCTTGATATCCTTTTCGGTGGAGGGACCAGTTTTCCTGAGACACAACAAAATTGTTCTTTTCCGGCTCACTCATTGTTTTCCCCTCCAGAGCAGCAAGAGTCAATGCTGCTTTTCTTGATCAACCCGGGGCATAACTTGCTTTATACAATCAGCTATTATCAGAAAAAAAGGGTTGGTTACATTATCATATGCACGTACTTCTTAGAATTGCTAAACTTTCATGATAAAAAAACCGTCTTTTCTAAAAAAGAAAAGACGGCTTTGTTGTGTACGTTATTTATTATATTCTTTCTTGTCGTGCTGCTGTGGATCTGGCGTTTTCCCGCTTTTACGGACTTCTTCATTTGTAGAAACATGTTCCATTACTTTTCCGTGTTCTTTCATTTCTTCAAAGTTAGATGCCATTGAACTGTTTTTACGTTTAGGTTCTTTATTTTGTTTTGTCATAGGGATTCACCTCTTATTGAAATTTTCCCCATTTACTCCTTTTTAAAACCATTAAAAACTTTTAACTCATCCATCGGCCAATAACGAATGTTAGCTTCACCCACGATATCAGTCATCTCAACAAAACCAATATGGCGGCTGTCGATACTGTGAAGCCTGTTGTCACCAAGTACAAAGATCTTTCCTTTAGGCACCGTATCGAGCCCTGTGATCTCTTCTAGTGTGAAATTACCTGTGAGTGTCCGGTCACCAGCAAATTGCTTAAATTCTTTTAGATAAGGTTCTGACACTGGTTTGTTATTGATATATAACTTATCGTCTTGATAAGCAATATGATCTCCCGGTAGACCAATCACTCGCTTAATATAATCCTCTTCAGGATTTGCCTTAAAGACGATCAGATCAAATCGTTCAGGCTGACTTATTTCATATCCGATCTTATTTACAATCAGACGGTTGCCGTTTTGGATGGTCGGCATCATCGACTCACCGTAAACCACATATTGCTCAATCAAAAACTTTTTTATGATAATAGCTAGAATAAGTGCAACACCAATAGCTTTTATCCAATCCATTAATCCGTTTCTTTCTTTTTTAGTCGAGCTCATCGGGCTCACTTCCTTTAGTTAGCTTATTAGTATCAATTTACCATTTTTAAGTAAGTAAAAACAAGTTCAATTATTTTTATCATAAATACGATTGTAAATTCTACTCTGTAATTTGTTTAGTTTTCCCTATTTTTTTGTAAAAAAACACACCCTGACAACCTCAATCGTGTCCTGGGTGTGTTTCGATATTTTATCGGTTCAATAGACTTCCTACGTATCTTAGTAGTTCGTTGGCACTAGTTGTATTATAGCCGTGTTCATCTACTAGCCGTGCGATGACTTCGTTTATCTTCTTCAGTTGTGACTCATCAGGAGTTTTAGATGATGTGGTGATTTTTACAACATCTTTAAGGTCCGCGAATAATTTCTTTTGAATCGCTTCTCTTAACCTCTCATGAGAATTATAATCAAATTTCTTTCCTTTTCTTGCATAAGCAGAGATTCTAATGAGAATTTCTTCACGGAATGCTTTTTTTGCATTCTCAGAGATTCCGATTTGCTCTTCAATCGATCTCATCAATTTCTCATCTGGACTCATCTCTTCACCAGTAAGCGGATCGCGCAGTTTATTTTTATTACAATACGCCTCCACGTTATCGAGATAATTGTCCATGAGCGTTTTCGCAGACTCTTCGTACGAGTAAACAAACGCTTTTTGAACTTCTTTCTTCGCAATATCATCGTATTCTTTGCGAGCAGCTGAGATAAAGTTAATAAACCTCTCTTTATCTTCCTTTGATATGGATGCATGATGATCAAGCCCGTCTTTTAATGAACGCAGAACATCGAGCGCGTTGATAGAAGGTGTTTCTTTGCGGATGATCGCTGATGATATTCGGTTAATAACATAACGCGGGTCGATACCAGACATACCTTCATCTGCAAACTCTTTCTTCAATTCCTCAAGGTCAACATGGTTGAATCCTTCTACGATCTCTCCATCATACAACCGCATCTTCTTCAATAGATCCATACCTTGTTTCTTTGAATCCTTCAATCGTGTTAGCACAGAGAATGTTGCGGCCACTCTTAATGCGTGCGGTGCAATATGAACATGAGACATATCACTCTCTGAGATCATCTTGGCGTATATTTTTTCTTCCTCTGAAACTTTTAAGTTATAAGGTACGCCCATCACGATAATCCTTGAGTGCAGGGCTTCGTTTTTCTTATTCGCAATGAACGACCTGTATTCTGATTCATTCGTATGCGCGACAATTAATTCATCCGCTGAGATCAGTGCAAATCTTCCCGCTTTAAAGTTACCTTCTTGTGTAAGAGAAAGGAGATGCCATAAGAATTTTTCATCACACTTCAGCATTTCCTGAAACTCCATCATTCCTCGGTTAGCCTTATTGAGTTCTCCATCAAAGCGATACGCACGTGGATCTGATTCTGAACCATACTCTGCAATCGTGGAGAAGTCGATACTACCCGTTAAGTCAGCGATATCTTGTGACTTAGGATCGGATGGGCTGAATGTTCCAATCCCTGTTCGCTTATCCTCTGAGAAGAAGACGCGTTCTACCATAACATCTTCAATGCGATTGTCATATTCGTGTTCAAGCCTCATCGTGTTAAGAGGAGATAAACTTCCCTCCACTCGAATGCCATAATCATTAAAAAACTCTTTTCTTAAGTGCTGTGGAATTAGATGCAGTGGATCTTCGTGCATCGGACAGCCTTTGATCGCATAGACCGCTCCTGCAGGTGTTTTCGTGTATTGCTCTAATCCTCGTTTAAGCATTGTAACTAAAGTGGATTTACCACCGGATACTGGTCCCATTAACAATAAAATACGTTTACGAACATCAAGGCGTTTAGCGGCAGGATGAAAATACTCCTCAACAAGTCGTTCGATTGATTCTTCTAATCCAAAAATCTGATCGCTGAAAAAATGATACACCTTTTGACCATTCTTTTCTGAAATGCCAGCATCTTTGATCATGTTGTATACTCTTGAATGCGCAGACTGGGCAACAAATGGCCGATCACGTAAAATATCAAGGTATTCAGCGAAGGTACCTTCCCAGGCTAAACGCTGTTCTTCTTCACGATGCAGTTGGATTCTCGATAAAATATCCATGAGTACCTCCTTGATTGTATTGGCTCCATCAAGTGTTAATCTACTCTATGCGGGGATGTCCGTAATCATTCTGTTTGTATAGCGATTTTTATTTAAAAAAGTTGGAATCTCCATTTGCATAGTCATGGTAAAATATGTTTATCCTTATGTTTTGAAACGGAGAAAGCCTTATGAATCAAAAGCTTGGCCTTATGACAGTACTCTTACTCCTCTGTATCGTGTTCTTTTCATTTATGGGTTTAAGAACTGAACACGAAAACTATATTCCTTTTCAAAAAGCGATTTCGTCACTTGCTCAAGTGGAGAATATGAAACTAGCTGAAAACAGTCGCCTTCTTGATGGAAATGGAGATCTTCTGTATGAGTTCAAGAGTAATGAGAGCCGCATTTATCTTGATTACAACAAAATCCCTGAACCTATGCGCCAAGCATTCATCGCTACGGAAGATCAAGATTTCATACAGCATCATGGAATCGATGGAAAAGCGATCGCCCGAGCTTTTATTACAAATTCTACAGCAGGATCTGTTCAGCAGGGCGGCAGTACGATCACACAGCAGCTCTCACGCAATCTATTCTTAACACACGAACGTACATATGACCGAAAATTAAAAGAGCTATTAATCTCCTACAGAATCGAACAACAATTGTCAAAAGAGAAAATCTTAGAGCTTTATATCAACTCGATCTATTTTCAAAATGGTGTGTATGGCATTGAAAAGGCTAGTCGATATTACTTCAGTAAGCCTGTGGGTTCACTTTCAGTAGCTGAAACAGCACTGCTCGCGGCCATTCCAAACAATCCAAAGCTGTATGATCCTCTAACAAACTTCGAGAACACGCTAAAACGGCAAAAGTGGATTTTATTGAAGATGAAAGAGCAAGGTTATTTAAACGAAGCTACTTATGAAGCATCGCTTAAACAACATATTAAATTAAACGTTTCTCAGCCTGTCGTTCTCTATCCTGAAATTGTAGGATATGTAAAAGAAGAGCTTCTAAGTTTAATAAGAACCGCTCCTGCTAATAATGGACTGACAACCGAAGAGCTTCTGCTAAAGAGAGATCAGCTATTAAAAAGCGGTGTTGTTGTCGAGACTGCATTAAATCCTAAGCTACAAAAAGAAGCAGTGCGTGCTGTGAATAGCAGGTTACCCTATAACGATGTAGAAGGATCTGTCGTTGTTGTCGATCATGTTTCAAAACAGATCGTATCTATAGTTGGCGGAAAGAATGTTGGATTAGAAGAATTCAACCGTGCCTACCAAGCGAAAAGACAGCCAGGATCTTCAATAAAACCGCTACTCGTCTATGCTCCTTATGTTGAAGTATTTGACGCAAAATCACACTCCCTCATTTCTGCAACAAGAATTTGTGAAGGCAACTATTGTCCTAACAACTATGGAGGAGCTTCTTACGGAACTGTCTCTTTGAAAAAAGCGATGGCGAGCTCAATCAACACAGCGGCTGTCAGAGCACTAAGGAAAACAGGAGTGAATAAGGCGTTTTCTTATTTAAAGCCCTTTGGATTTTCGTCTTTAACACGTGAAGATTATCAACTTGCAAGCGCACTCGGTGGATTTTCTAAAGGCTTTTCGCCGCTAGAACTCACAAGTGCGTATACGACTTTTAGTTCTGGAGGTACATTTGTAAAACCTAGGTTGATCACTTCTGTTAAAGATAAGAACGGAAAGGTGTTATATGCTTGGAAAGAGCAACCTGTTTCTGTGTGGAGTGAAAAAACAAATAGCGTGATGCGTGAGATGCTCCAGGCTGTAACGATTTCAGGTACTGCAAAAGATGCTCGGTTCAGGGGATCAACGTATATTGGCGGAAAGACAGGAACAACAAATGACGTGCGCGACCTGTGGTTTATCGGTCTGACTGATCGTTACACAGCAGGCGTTTGGGTAGGACGTGATACACCAAGCAGTCTTCGGTCCATTGAGAGTTCGTCTCCAGAAGTCATGATTTGGCGGGATATAATGATAAAAGCATATCAAAATTGAGAATAAACCCTGTCACTTAGTAGTGGCAGGGTTTTTTAGCTGTGTATTAGGAACTGTGGAGCTAATGACAAGAAGTATATTCATGATAATACGGCGAGATTCATAAAAAATACGGCGAGATTTCAAAATTCGACAATACTCACTTTTTCTACCTACTTAACTTTCTAGGTAATAGCTGCCACGAACGCATTATACAAACGCATCACTGTATAAACAACAAGCAGCCCGAAACCTGTCCAGAAGAATAAGTGTAGAAATACCATTCCCATGATACCTTTGGTTGATAAGCTCGAGCTGATCCGCAATAAGAATTGAAAAAAGTACAAAAGAGATGCGACAATGAACACAACACCTATCAGCAGCACGGAATGGTTCAATCCGATCGCAAGCATACCGCCTACAAAAAAGTACCAGCTCCCGCCTTTTCCGTGCTGAAGCAGCGTCCCTTGTGAATCACTCGAAAAAAAGAACAAACTGAGGTGCGTTAACGTGTCAGACAGCAGCTTTAGAGCAGCAAACACCATAAAGAACAGCAAAAACAAACAAAAGCCGATCGATAGGTGAATCACATGATCATCAAATAATTCTTGCATTCCCTGGTAAACACCAAAGTATGTAAGCTTATCAATTAAAAGTCTTTCAAAGTAAATGGCAAACCCCGAACTGAACAGAATAATAGAAAACAAGGGAAGATACCCTGTCATATATACGTTTTTCTTCATTTATGCTTGCACGAATCCCCTCGAATTGTTAAATTTCAGCAGAAATACATTCCCATGAAAACCGTTTTCATTTATAATGAGGAAAGATACTGGAAAGAATAATACTACTTTCAAAGGAGGAGTTCAAATGGATTTTATCCTCATCCTACTCGTGATGCTCGCCTTCCTGACTGCCATCTTTACAGCAGGCTATAACGATCGTCCTGGAAAAAACTAATCCATATACATATGGAAGTAAAAACGTCCCTTTTTGAACTGCACCCCAATTG